>NZ_JAPQKE010000001.1:0-1944626 GCF_026735145.1 Leptolyngbya sp. GGD | reverse complement strand
GTTATAACCTGCCTGAATAGAAAATTCTAGCCAATCATTCTCATCATCAATTGCCCCAAGCTCAATCAGATCGGCACACTTACCCCACACAATGTGGTCGTCTGAAGGAACATTCTGACCTGCAATTACTGCACACCAACTTTCAGTGTTTTTAATTTCTTTTAACAGGTTCTTTTCTACCCATGCACTGAAATTCTCAGCTTTTTCAAAGGTATCAAGCAGAAACACGAGTCTATGTTTCAATCGTTTTCCTAAATGGCGCAAGTCATCAAAGAAAGCTGTGTGGCAGGGTTTCAAGCGACGCTCTCGTGTAGATCTTTCTTGCCCTAAAGACATCTGAATTGCTTGGATATCCAATCTTCCTACAGTTTGGTTACCACTGATCTCAATACCTTGAGGACTCTCCAATTTTGATATTTCTAAGTTGTAGCGTGGAAAATTTTCTTCGCCCAATATATCTAAAACTTCATCAAAGAAGTTGAGCGGATCAGTCAACAAATACTTAAAGTCTATCTTTATAGGTGTTACAGCTTCGTTCTCTTGGCAGAACCGCCAAAATTTATCGATTAGTTTTGTCTTACCAAATCCAGAATCTGCTCGAATTAATAAGATTCGAGTTTCATTCTCTCCGTATATAATGCTGCGGAATAAAGCCATTTCTTTCGTCCGATTCGCAATTGCCCGTTTTGAATTGAATTTAGTCACGGTCGAGCGTTTCCTTTTCTGGCAACTGTTCTAAGTCGATTGCTTGTACTTCTCCTTGCGGCAGGGCGTGTTGTGAAGAAGACTCGATTTCTGCATCGATAATCACTAGTTCATCACGTTGAATAGAACCATCAGAAGTAGAACTTGCCTCAATCACGCTTTGTCCAACAGCATCATTGTCATCAATATCAATACCTGTTCCACGAGCATCAATTTTGCTGTTATCAACATTATTACGGGTAACAGTGATATCTTCACCAAGTGCCCGAATCGTACTTTTGTTAGTGGCTCTATTTCTCTTAATCTGAATAGATTTCCGCAAGTTTTTCTGCACTTTAGAATCAGCAGTGAATTCTCCACTGAACCCATCTGTGCCACTGGATATCTTGTATGTTGGGAATAGACTGGAAACAGTTCAAGCAATCCGGTGAATCTGCTGATAGCTGAGACATCAAGAGTCTGTAGGAAAGATAAGATCCTGGATTGTCTGCCCTGTGTTCTAAAGAGGTTGGACAGTATCAGAGGTCCGTTCATCGAACGAGAACCTGCATTCACAAGGATAACCGAGAACCTGTGGCAATCATCGTCTGTATGAGGAGTGCCAATTTAAAATGCCCCAAGCGTGTTTAGGTATCGATATCAGCAAAGTGAAGTTTCACGTGGCTCTGCAAGCTGAGGAGAAGCGTCAGAACAAGCCAAAAATCAAAGTATTTCCGAACAATTTAGGAGGCTTTGAACAATTGCAACGCTGGTTACAGCAGCAAGGGGTTGAACAGGTTCATGTGTGTTTGGAGGCAACCAGTACTTATGGTGAACCTGTAGCTGAATTTTTAGTCGAGCAGGGACACACCGTGAGTATCGTCAATCCTGCGCGAATCAAGGGGTTTGCAGTCAGCGAACTATCGCGATCCAAAACTGATAAAGCTGATGCTCAACTCATCTTGAGATTTTTGATGGCATTGCGTCCTGAGCCGTGGCAGCCTCCCGCTCCTGAAGTCAAGCAGTTACAGATGTTATTGCGACGACTTGAAGCGTTACAACAGATGATTGTACAAGAACAGAATCGATTAGAAACAACAACAGCAACGTTACGCCAATCGATTCAGTCACATATTGACTATCTACAACAAGACATTGAAAAGATCAAGCAACAGATCAAAGACCACTTTGACCAACATCCTGGATTAAAACAGCAACGCGACCTGCTGGTCTCAATTCCAGGGATTGGGGAACAAACCGCTGCTGCAATCCTCTCGGAAATTATGCACTGGAGTATCTTTGAGTCGCCCCGTCAACTGGCAGCGTATGCGGGATTGACCCCACGAGAGCGCTCCAGTGGGTCTTCCGTTCGGGGCAAGCCAGGGCTTTCGCGTGTCGGTAATCGACGCTTACGCAAAGCACTCTACATGCCTGCGATGGCGGCTCGACGCTGCAATCCACTGATTACACCTTTGTGCGAACGCTTGCTGGAAAAAGGTAAAGCAAAAAAGCAGGTGATTGGAGCCGCAATGCGAAAATTGCTGCATTTAGTCTATGGTGTGCTGAAATCTGGTCAACCGTTCAACCCAAATTTCAGAGCAGCGGACGCTTGACTTTCAACACAGTATCTTTCCTGAAGAAATCCGATCTCGCAAAATGTACACGACTACAATCACGCAAAATACGATCGCGAGAGCAATATAAACTGCTTCCATATCTAATACCGAGGGTCAGTATGATTAGCTTCTGTTGTAACTTATTTTCGTATGGATAAGAGAAATCCTCAAGATGGTTTAAGAATGTATTGCACCTCAAATAGCTACACAAGATCAAAAGGTGCCCTAATGTCAATTAGGGCGACATACGCTCAATAATCCAATCTTCTCTCTCTTGACGACGGTAGAGTAAGCGATCGTGCAATCGACTCGGTCTGCCTTGCCAAAATTCAATCTCGCGTGGAATCACTCGAAATCCGCCCCAATGCGGCGGACGCGGTACTTCCTGGCTTTCATATTCCACTTTCAACGCCGCTAATTTCTGCTCCAAAACATCCCGATTCGGGATAATTTCGCTCTGCTCCGATGCCCAAGCTCCCAAACGACTGTTGTGCGGACGACTGAAAAAATAGCCATCCGATTCTTCAGCAGACACTTTTTCAACGCTGCCGACAATTCGCACCTGGCGTTCTAGCTCTGTCCACAAAAACACCAAAGCTGCTTGAGGATTCGCTTCTAACTCTTTTCCTTTGTTGCTGTTGTAGTTCGTGAAAAAAGTAAAACCTCGATCGTCAACGGCTTTCAACAACACAATCCGAGCCGCAGGAATGCCATCTTTGCTGGCAGTTGCCAAAGTCATTGCATTCGGTTCTGGCAACTCTGCCTTCACCGCTTGATCAAACCAGTGTTGAAATTGTTGAAAAGGATTCGGATCAACATCCGTTTCGTTCAAGGTTTCTCTGGTGTAATCCTTTCTGAGATCCGCAATCGAAGACATCATCGTTTATTTTTTATGCGCCATTTTCTATTCTATTCGCCTGGGAGATCACAAAAAGCGATCGATCTGGCATAACTTAAAAAGGTTGCGATCGGAGAGTAATGTAAAAATGGCGCTGTTATTAGCTGGCGATATTGGTGGAACGAAAACAATTTTGCGACTGGTGGAAGCTCAAGTAGATCAAACGGAAACCGCAAAAAATAGCTTGTTTGAGCAACGCTATGTCAGTCGTGACTTTCCTGATCTCGTGCCGATGGTGGAAAAATTCTTGCAAGAAGCACAGCAGTCAACCGGACAATCATTTGCGCCAGAAAAGGCTTGTTTTGGAATTGCTGGTCCAGTTGTGAACAATACCAGTAAAGTCACGAATGTTGGCTGGATGTTAGAAGGCGATCGCTTATCTGAACAACTCTCGATTCCGAAAATTTCCCTGATTAATGACTTTGCCGCGATCGGTTATGGGATTCTCGCCTTAGAGCCGACAGATCTGCATGTCTTACAGCAAGGTCAGCCGAAGGAAAACGCTCCGATTGCTGTGATTGGGGCAGGAACGGGCTTAGGACAGGGCTATTTAGTGCATGATGGCACGGCTTATCAAGTGTTTGAATCTGAAGGTGGACATGCTGATTTTGCGCCTCGGACGGAATTAGAATTTCAGATGTCGCGCTACTTACTGGATAAGTTAAATATTGAACGCATCTCGGTCGAACGAATTGTTTCGGGACAAGGCATCATTGCCATTTATCAATTTTTGCGCGATCGCGATTTTGCTAAAGAATCTCCAGAGATTGCAGAGATTATGCATACTTGGAATTCGGAAATCGGACGAGAAAAAACCGTTGATCCGGCTGCTGCCATTTCTCAAGCCGCATTAGAACAGCGCGATCATCTGTCTGAAAAAACCATGCAAATGTTCATTGATGCCTATGGTGCAGAGGCAGGCAACCAGGCTTTGAAATTGCTTCCTTATGGTGGCTTATACATTGCAGGTGGAATTGCTGCGAAAGTGTTGCCCTTGATGGAAGAAGGAAGCTTTGTGCGATCGTTCCAACTGAAAGGAAGAATGCGATCGCTGATGGAACAAGTTCCGATTCAAATCGTGCTCAATCCACAGGTAGGCTTGATTGGGGCAGCCCTTTGTGCATCAAGGTTATGATTCACCTCGCTGAAAAAACTGTTTGAGAATTTCACCTGGAGGGCGATCCCAAGTATCTAAATGATTGTTGATCAGCCCTTCAGAATTCACACTGTAAGTTGATGTGCCATTAAAGAACAATTGCGCTTTCCAGGGAACTCTCAAAGTTCCTCGAACTGTCCATTCTGCTAGAATCGTTGATTCATCTTTTGGATAAACCTTGTGTAGATCGAAGAAGAGTTCTGTAAAAAATAGCTTTCCGTGAAAGCGTAATGTCCAGAAGATAATTCGGTAATTAAACTTCCATTTGAACGTATTGACGGGATCTTTGAAAAAGATATCAGAACTGTAAATGTCATAGGTAATATCTTTCTCAAACAAGGTGGGTAAGTCTTGTTTCAATGTCTGAATCATCTCGTCAATCCGCTCTTGTTCAATCATCCCAGTCCCCCGTGTCTTGATTCAATCCCATCCAATTCAAGCATGTTTGCATCGCTTGGTGCATGGTTTCTACATCGGCGTGATAGCGTCTACCGTGTCCCGGCAGTACCCATTCAAAGTCATAGTCACTGAGCTTTTGCATCGATCGCTTTAACTCATCCCAAGAGTACCAACAAACATCTCGAAAACCAACCAAATGATTGAGTTTTGCTGACCAAGCTAAATGATCGCCAGAGAACAAGAACTGATTCTTGTACAGCAAAACAGTATGTCCCTTAGTATGTCCTGGAACGGGAATGATCAGCAGTTCAGAATCAAGCTGAAAGGGGTTTGTTCCAGTGAGTTGAATTTCTACACTTTCAGTACCGGGATTGATTTCATCACGGTGAAGAATGCGATCGCACTGAAAATGATCTCGAAACTTCTGATGATCCGCTACATCATCTCGATGCGTCAAATACAGATATTTCACTCCACCCATTGCTTCAATGCGCTTGACTAGCGGTGGCGAAAACCTTGGAGAATCGACTAAAACATTCCCTTCAGGACGCTGAATCAAATAGCTAGCAGCCCCGAAAGAATTCTCCGCATGATAGCCGCAATGATAGACGTTTTCAGCGACTAAAATTGGGAAGCTTTCTTGTGCAAATTTAATATCTGTCGGTTTCTCAACCGTTCCAATTGAACCTGTCGGACAAGCGAGTAAAGCTTGCATGGCGTGGAGCCGTTCCGTTTCATTCAATGGTTGATGAAACACGATCGATTGACTGCCTTCACGCGAAAAAATCTCCGGTGACATCCAGCGACAAGTATCACAATCAATACACGAACTATCAACGTAAAAATCGCCTGCAGCGTTTTGCGATCGCCGATTTGTTAAATGAGCCATAGTTGACCCTTTCAAAGAGTATCTTCGATCATAGCGAATTCTATTTTCGGCTGCTGAGATAGAACGAGTATCCTAACTCTGGCAAATCTCCCAAGCCAATTGCATGAATCAACTCTAATCGGCTAAATCGACCAGTTTCGTAGCTCATCGGCATCGGAGAAACTGCTTTTTGCTCAATGACATGAAATCCTCGATCACTTAATTTTGCAGCTAACTCACTCGGCGTATACTCAAACTTATGTTCTGGATGAATAAAGCCTTGCCGAACTTGCAAGATAGTTAGCTGACGATTTGGAGTATCCAAACAAAAGTATCCGCCTGGTTTGAGGACTCGATACACTTCTTGAATCACCCGATCTGCTTCTGCTTGCGTAATATGCTCAATGCTCTGTCCCGACCACACTAAATCAAACGTTTGATCCGCAAACGTCGAGAGGTCAGTCATCGAGATGTAGTGATAGTAAATCTGAGTGCCTTGCTCGGTTGTATGTTGCTGAATCAGAGGGGTATCTGATTGAAAAAACCGTTGCTCGATCGGTAAGTCAACAATATCAATTTGCTTAGGACAATGCGGATAACCCATTGTCAGTAAGCTTCCCTGTGGCTCAAGACCTGCTCCTCCCAGATCCAGAATTCTCTCAGCCGCAGGGAGCGCAGTTTGAATCAGTGTGAGTCGGGCTTGATGATGAGCATAGTTCCCCTGGGTGTGAAAGAACTTTTGTTCCCAACTCGCAGGAATCATCAAAAAAGAAAATAGCAGACCTAAGCGCGAGACTTTACCTTGATCGAGTTGTGCTGTGTAGAAATCGATATCAGATTGGCGATCGCGCTTTTTCAAAAAATACTGATAGAGATGCTTTACATAGGTGTGGTTGCTCTCATCTCGCTTTTTCAAAAGATGAACAACCCAAAATTGCAAAACTCGCCACAAATCTTGGGGGTAATAGCGCAAGTACCGAAGAACTTTGGAGAATTTGACTTGCATTTCACGATTCATAGCGAAGTTTTCCGGTGATTGACCTGCAATAATCTACCGCAATCCTTGTTAATTTAGTCTTTTCGCCGGAAGATTCTGCCCATTTTGGCGCAAAATCAGTTGATTCACACTGCCTTGTGGGTTGCGAACAAACGTAACTTGAACATCCAGTTCTGTAATGAAGAACTGCGTTTCTGTTTCTGCAAACAGTTCAACCTTGGGTTGCTTTGTTGCTTGTAGAAACAGGCGATTTTGCTCTTTCGTAATCGCAAGCACAAAATCCGGAGCCAATTGATAGCGACCCACATAAGCATCTAATAGTTTGGGATTAATTGCGATCGCTTTTCGTTGCTTTGGCGCTTCACGCTTTGCTAAAGGAATGCGCTCATCTAAAAGATGCAATCCAATGTCATTGATATCATTTTCAGAGTTCGAGAGGACGACTACACCGATTCCTTTGTTCTTCACAAAGCCAATAAAGCTGCGAAATCCACCTGTCCCCCCATCATGCATGATGATTTCTGTTCCTTTGTGGTTGAGAACATGCCACCCGATCGCGATTTGCATCTCTGGCGTTGGTGTCGAATGTTGAAGAACATGTGTTTTTTGCAGAGTGGCATTCAGCGCCGAGGGTTGTAATTGTAGGTTTACAGCTAAGAAATTTAAAAGATCATTCGTCGTCGATCGCAATCCTCCCGCTCCTGCTAAGGTTGGCAAATCCCAATAAGAAACAGGTTTACCAAAGGTATTATGTCCTTTCGTAAAACGAGCTTGCTGTTTTGGAGACAGTTGAATCGTCGTATCATTCATCTTCAAGGGTTGAGTAATCCGAGTTTTGATCAGCGATTCATAGTTCACGCCTGCTTTCAAACTCAAGATATGACCGAGTAAACCTGCTCCTAGATTCGAGTACTCGTACTGTGTGCCGATATCTCGCGTGAGTTGATAGTTTCGGAGAAAAGTATAAAGTTGCTCGACAGTGTAATCTGCATAGGGATTGCTCTCATCTTTGGGAGCGAGATTATCCGGTAAGCGTGGTAAACCAGACGTATGCGTTGCTAGATTCAACAACGAAATTGTTTTACCGTTTCGAGTTGGCGTTTTGACTGGGAGAAACTTAGAAATCGGATCATCAAGTTTTAGCTCTCCCCGCTCTGCCATCTGGGTCAGCGCGATCGCTGTAAAGACCTTACTAATCGAACCAATCTCAAAGAGAGTATCGCCGTCTACTTTTGAATCGGCAAGGCTGTACTGAATCAGACGGCGACCTTTGCGATCGATGATTCCAACAACGATTCCAGGCATTTGTTTTTCCTGTTCAACTCGTTGTTTGAGAATGGCTAGAATTTGCTGATTTGAAGGTGTGGCTCCAGCGTGGGACATCGTTCCTCCAATGCAAGCGAAAAGGACAAGAATGACGACCAAAAATTTTCGTTTCATGGATTCACACCTCCAGCGTATTTATTGCTCCAATGCAAGCTGAATCAAGCGATCGACTAGCTCTGGATAAGGAATTCCCGATGCAGCCCACATCATTGGGTACATGCTGGTTGCAGTAAATCCAGGCAGAGTATTGATTTCATTAATCAAGACCTCTCCAGTCGATTCGACATAAAAGAAATCGACCCGGCTGAGTCCTGCACAATCGATCGCATGAAACGCCTGCAAAGCGCGTTCCTGAATCAAACTCACGACTTCATCGGGCAGATTCGCTGGAATTGTATGCGAAGATTTACCCGCTGTGTATTTTGTTTCGTAATCGTAAAAATCACTATCAAACGTAATCTCACCCACAACAGAAGCTTTGGCTTGATCATTGCCGAGTACTGCCACTTCCACTTCTCGCGCAACTACGCCTGCTTCGACGATGATTCGTCGATCGTAACTCGCGGCACTATCCAAAGCCGCTTCCAATTCCGCCCGCGTCCGGACTTTCGAGATGCCTACCGACGACCCTAAATTCGCAGGTTTGACAAAACAGGGATAGCCCAGTTCCGATTCAATGCGATCGCACAATTTAGGAAAGACGCAAGGATTGGAATATACCTCTGCTCGACTCACTGCCAAATATCTCACCTGCGGCAGTCCCACCTCAGCGAACGCCATTTTCATAGCGATCTTATCCATGCCAACCGCAGATCCCATCACCCCTGATCCGACGAACGGCTTTTGCATCAGCGTCAATAAGCCTTGAATTGTGCCATCTTCTCCATTTGGCCCGTGCAAAATCGGGAACCAAACATCGACCTGTTCTGTTTCAATAGGAAACTTCCAGAGATTCGTCGCCTGATCGTCACACTCCAGCGCCCCAGACTCCAGCACCGATCGCGCAATATCCGGAGATCGCCACTGCCCGTCCTTCTGAATGTAGAACGGCATCAAATCATATTTCTCCACATTAGCGGGATCACTCAAGGCTTGGGCAATCGATCGAGCAGATGCGATCGACACTTCATGTTCTCCAGAACGCCCACCGAACAGCAATCCTACCTTGAGTTTTGTCATGATCTGAATTTCCAAATTTCTATGGACTTTAGATCATATAGGCAACTCCGTCTAGAGCCTCTGACAAAATCGATAGGTCTAATCGTTCTGTGCGTAAAACCTGCGGCTTTCTATTCAGTTTCTAAAATTGAAGAATGGGGGCGAAGGGATTGAACCCTTCAAAAATGACGAAAAAATAGTACTTTCAGGCGATAGTCTTAAATTTATGTGATATTTATGCGAAGAGCACCTAGACCCAAACAAAACGGAGATTCTAACGCTATCATTCTTGACTGGACAATCTCAGGCAGGCGTTACACGCTGTCTCCTCCTGGCAAGTGGAACAATTCCGACGATGTGGATCGCGCCGCAAAATTAGGAGAAAAAATCTATGAAGATTACAAAACGGGCAACTTTGACGACACTCTGAAGAAATATCTAACCCCTGAACAAATTAAGAGCCAATGCACCCCAGATATTCGCTTCAAAAATGGTGTGTGGAGGGTCTATTTGACCCATGAAGGGCAAAAGCTCGATTGGGTTGCCATGTCAGAGCAAGCTAAAAAACTTGCGGCACAGATTGAACAAGACTGTGTAAATGGCTGTGTAGATTCAAGCGGTCAAAAGTATTTAGGGAATGAAGTTCGTGCTAGGGCTGAGGAAAGCGATCGTAAATGGCTAGAAAAGCAATACGCAGAAGCCACACAATTCAGAGCGTCCTTAGAGCTTTATGAGGAATTTGTAAGCTTTAAAAATGACGAACTGCAATACTCATCATCAGGAAGTTATCGAACTCTCCTTAATCGCTTGAAGTCACTGCCAATGTGTGACACATCTAAGGCTTCCGATTTAGAGGAAATGCTTAAAACTAACTTTCCTTATAATGCTGAACTTGCTAAGAAATATCTAAATGAAGCAAGAGATTTAAGAAGAGTAAAACCGCTAGAAGATAAAGCGAAAAAGAATCTCGCTACATGCTTTACTGCTTTTGGTAATTGGTTGGTAGAGAAAAAAGGATATTCCCAGAATCCCTATAGAGGCTTAGAAATCAAGATTAATAAGAAGAGCCTGAAAAAGAAAACGTTTGATACTGAAGAAATTCAAAGAATTATTGCCTACTTCACAGAAAAAATTCCGTTCTATGCTAACTTTGCTGATTTCCGTTTTCGTGTAGGTATGCGATCAGGTGAATTAGCTGCACTTAAATGGGCAGATATTGACTGGAAAAATGCACAAATTCTAGTTCATGATTCATTGTCCCAGCACGCTAGTTGAATTCGCCAAATCCGGATGAAAGTGCAGGGTTACGCTTAAGTGATCAGGGGTTGTCTGTGCGTCTTCATGAACCGCCTGCTGCGGAGCCGCATGGCAGGTGGTGTGGGAGGGGAGAGTTAAATGCTCTCCTCGACCCAATTATGCAGCATTAAGCAATAGATATCCAAACTCATAGCACTGCAATATCTTTAAAGCAACGACGTGTTAACTCCACACGAAGGGGTGGATCTTTCTCGTTACGAATATCGATGTTGGTGGCAAAAAAATAAGTATTCTTTCCTCTCTCCAAATAACCGATATACCATCCAATATTTGGTGTTACTTTACTTCCAAAACCGTACCATCCGGTCTTGCCTCTAATCGTGTAGTCTGGAGTTTTTTCATTAATCATAATGTCCTTAACGATAGAGAGTGTCCTCTCCGAAAATGGTAAATCGTTATTGTAGAGGCTGCGGAGAAATTGAATTTGCTGTTGGGGTGTGACTTTTAGTGATCCATTTAACCAAAATTTGTCAATATCTTCTTTTCCACCAATGTTTTGGTTGCCGTATTTTACCTGAGCTACCCATTGTTGCATTCGCTCATATCCTACTCGACGGGCTAGAACTTGGTAAAACCAGACCGCAGAAAGTTTGAATGCTTCTCTCATATTCAAGTCTCGATTCCATTCAGGAAGCTCTCTTTGAATTCCATCCCACGTAAGAACAGCAATTTCATCGGTAACGACCTTTGTTTCCAATGAAATTAGAGAGTTGAGAATTTTGAATGTTGATGCAGCGGGGAAAGCGGTTTCATTCCTTTTTGGATTGTGTTGAAAAACACGATTACTGCTCAAGTCATAAATCAGAATTGAACCCTCAACTCCCAAATCTCGAAAGTGGCGTGAAAAGTCAATATTCTGAGCAATGGTTAGGGGATCTGGAGGCTCAACAGCTGCTGGTATTGTTGCTTTAGATTGCGCTGTCTGAAATAGGTCGGAGGTGATGCAACCTAATGTAATGGAAACAATTATGGCAAAACGAAGGATTCGATTCATAAGCTTTCACAGGGCAGAGCGATGATGAGAAGATTGAAACGACGCGGATAGCCTCGCAGATTTCGGAACTGGAGACGCGTCAACGATCGAGCTATAGAACACAAACAAATTCTCAACTACTGCCTCACAGATATCTTTGCGGTATAACGACCCGCTTCACCCGCCGCTAGTAGCCTTTCTTTCTCGATCGACCATCTTGATACGGTCGGTGTGCAAACGGATTGGTGGGCTGTGTTCTCACAAGTGCTACAGCCACAAAGCATCATCACCGATCGCGGTAGGCTTTTGGTGCCACACCCGTATGCTTGCGGAACAACCGAGTAAAATGGCTCTGATTCGCAAAACCGCAGGCAAGACCAATTCCAGATATTGCTAGTTTTCGATCGCCTAACATCTCTTTTGCCCTGTGAATTCTCTGTTGGATGACATATTGATGGGGTGTCATTCCCTTCGATTGTTTAAACAAGTAGATGAAATGGTACTTGCTCATGTTCGCTAAGTTTGACAACGTATCTAGACTCAAATCCCGCTCGAGATGCGAATGAATATAATCTAGCACCTGCTGCAAACTGTGCTGACTTAACCCGCTTTCATATCTCCGTAGGGTGATCGGCTGGGTGCAGTAATGGCGCAGCAAGTGGATATTTAAGATATTTGCCAGAGACTCAGAGTAAAGCTGCCCACCGATGCCTGTTTGCTTCATTTCAGAATAGAAGGAGCGGGCAATCGCTTCAATCTGTGGATCGCGATCTAACAAAACACTGCGAAGTTCTACTCTATCAGGATTGAGACACTCGGTTTCAACTGCAACTCGCTGCAACTCTTTGGGGTGAATTGTCAGCACTAATGCCTCAGCGGGAGCTTCCCAGTAATATGTCCCTGATAGACCTGAAGGTAAGAGACAGAATTCACCAGGTTTTTCTACCCCGTCATACTCGCCGCCATCAAAGCGATTGACTTGTCTGGATTGTTCTGTCAGCGACATGACAATCAAGTTTTCAATCAGAGGCGGACACTCAAGGGTGTTGGGAAGCGTGATCAAATGCTCAGTGGAAACATACCTTGTGTAAAGGGAACTTTTTGACACGCGCCATTCACCTTTCAAATGCTCTGCTGCCCAATCCAAGTAGTCGATCTCAGCGTGATGAGCTTGGGGCGGATTGTTACCTGTCATGATTGCCAAATATTTCAATCAATGAGTACTCTATGAGCCGTGCGATCGATGACGATGGCTCTTCCGGGTTCAAGGTGATAAGCCTAGCTGATATCCAGGTACAGCAAGGCTTTCAGCAAATGCAGAAAAAGTAAAATGTATCGGCAAGTACAGTTTCAACCGCAGATCCGGGAGAGCCAGCACGATATTTGCTCCTACACAGTAACAGAAATTATGATACTCCGCAATTTCAGCACAAAATTCCCAATAATGAGCAAGACAAACCACTGTAATATTTTGTAACCTCTATCGCATCCCTTACATATGAGGCCAGTTTATGCAGGAAGCCAAAAGAATCCTTGAACGCTTGACTCCTCAAAACTCCGTCTTTTTGCCGATTGACTATATGCATGGCTTAATGAGTGCCTGTCGTTCTATCGATCCTGGCTTGCTCAAAAACAATGCGATGGCGTTAGCAAAAATTGCGCGTCTCTTTAATCTGCCTACTATCGGCACGGGCGATCGATCGGGACGCAGCTATCTCGGTGCAGAAATGTCGGAATTAGAGGAGATCGTTCCCGATATGCAGTTTGTACCACGGTCAAAAGTTGGGGCTTGGGATGTACCTGAATATCGAGAGGCAGTGCAACGCACGGGACGCAAAAAATTGATTATGGCTGGCATCACCACTGAGCAATGTGTAACTTTTACGGCGGAACCTGCGATCGCGGACGGCTACGATGTTTACGTGGTGCTAGATGCCTCCGCTGCGTTAGACACCCGCTCAGAACTGGCAGCAATTTCTCGTTTGACACAGATGGGCGCGATCGTCACAACTTGGTCGCCACTTGGCGCTGAATTGTTGCACGACTTTGCCACCCCAGAAGGTGCAGGATTGTTGAAAATTTATTCAGAGCATCAAGGCCAAATGCGAGCGCTTGAAGACAGTTTTAATACGGCTCTCAAATTTGTGCAAGAAAGTGTCGATAATCAAAGCGAGCAAGCTAGAGAAGCCGCTTATACCAAAGCTCGTGAACTGTAGCGGATATTCTTACAACTGATGCAGTCTATGCCAATGGCGATCTGGTTGCTACTGCCAGCTAGTCGAATTAACCCTTTCACGTTTCATCAATCAATGCCGCATGGATAGTCGAACCATTTACCTTTTAGCTGCACTTCTGGGAGGGTCTGTTCTTCCCGTTCAGGTTGCCATTAATACCCTACTGCGACGGTACGTGGGCGAACCCATGCAAGTTACCTTTATCTCCTACTTGGCAGGAACTTTCGCCTCCTTGGGGATTTGTGTCTTGGCGCGATATTCCTTGCCTACAGCAACGGCTCTAGCGCAAACCTCTTGGTGGATGTGGATTGGAGGGTGTTTAGGAACGTTGTATGTTTGGTCTACGATTTTTGCAACCCCTAAAATTGGAGCTGCGTTGGCTCTAGCACTGACGATCGCCGGACAAATGATTGCCGCCTTGTTTCTGGATCATTATGGCGCAATTGGGCTGACAAAGTACGCCGCTAGCCCAACCCGCATTATTGGAGCTGTATTCGTTGTTTTGGGAGTTTCCTTGGTTGCCTATGCCAAACGGTAATGACAGTTTTCAGGAGAAAAATATGCACCTTCAAGCAGGGGTCATCGCGATCGCTCGTCGGGTCAAACCCGGCTTTGAAAATGATTTTGAGGCAGCAGTGCGAGGGGTGATATTAGCGGCCAGTACTTTTCCGGGCTATTTGGGTAGTGAAGTTCTCTATCCTCAAACTCGTCGCGGAGAATGGCAACTCATCCTGCGATTTGATACCCCTAACCATCTCCAGGAATGGGAAACCTCTCCAATTTGCCAGGGCTGGATTGCTCGTGCAGATGCTCTGACCGAACCCCCTAAAGTTTGTCGTGTCAACAGTTTAGAGGCTTGGTTTTCTTTGCCCGAAGTGCCCTACCTTGCACCGCCGCCAAAATGGAAAACTGCGATCGTTAGTGCCGTGGGACTTTATCCGATCATTTCCGTCTTACCGCTCTTACTGCGTCCTATTACTAGCAGTTTGCCGACCTGGTTAGCCACCTTGGTGAGCATCAGTATTATGATGCCATTAATGACTTGGGGCATCATGCCACAGCTAACGCGCCTCTTTCGACCTTGGCTTTATCCAGGGCAGATTAAAGAGGGCAAGGCTAAGGGTTCAACCTAAAGATCGAGCCGCCGAGAATAAACAAGGAAGGAACGATATGCCTCAATTGACAGGTAAACAAAAAAACTGGCTGGTATCTGCCCATGTTATTTTTGGGGGCGCGTGGTTTGGCACTGCGATCTGTATGGTGACAGTTGCTTTCAATCACCTTACTTCCACCAATGGCGGCGAGCTATATGCCATCAACGCGACTCTCAAGTTATTGGATGATTTTGTCATTATTCCCTCGGCAATCCTGTCTCTACTAACAGGTGGACTATTGTCTTGGCTGACAATTTGGGGCTTTGTGAAGTTTTACTGGGTGATTACGAAATGGGTCGCAACAGTGACATTAATCGCCTTTGGGACATTTTGGCTGGGTCCTTGGACAAATGCGGCAACCGCGATCGCCGAATCTGAACGTCTCAATGCGTTGACGAATCCATTATTCATGTTTGATTTCAAAGCTGCC
Source organism: Leptolyngbya sp. GGD (assembly GCF_026735145.1). NCBI lineage: Bacteria > Bacillati > Cyanobacteriota > Cyanophyceae > Leptolyngbyales > Leptolyngbyaceae > Leptolyngbya > Leptolyngbya sp. GGD. The sequence continues at coordinate 1,929,416 of NZ_JAPQKE010000001.1, read as the reverse complement.
GCATTTGGTGGAGCAATTCAAACGATCTGCCTCTTAAGCATTATTGCTATTTCTGTACTTAAACCTTGGGGTAGAAGAGATTTGAAAAATTTATAAACGCCAGCTTAAATACCAACTATAGAACCTTGAAATACCCGATCTTGCATTCAATAGATAACTTTCAAGCTACCGCCACAACCCAAAATACAAGCAGCCCAACGTTCCGGTTGAGCGGCTGCAAATAACCTCTCTATCCAAACCAAGATCTCTCGGCAGTCCGCTCCAACCGGTTTATGGGTAGACAAGGGCAGTACCGAAGAGATCAGAATTGCCCTGAGAATAGGAAAGGTCAGTGACGACTATGCAACGGGCGACAGCCAGATGACTTCTAACATATTGTCGCACTGACCTCGCTTCCTAGTCCTCAATGAACGAATCCTCAGGGACAGATTTTTATGTCTGCCATAATACTTTCGCCTGAAGACTGGGATTGAAACCAAGTTCATGATGACACATTCCTTCGGAGGTGGACTCAGATGACTGATATTCCCTATGCAGCTTTGATTGGTCTAGATTGGGCAGACCAAAAGCACGACATCTGTCTGTATGATTGTGCGACTCAAACTCAGGAGCATGGTGTGATTGGCGCTCGACCGGAAGCGATTGAAGCCTGGGCAATGCAACTGCGGGTGCGCTATGGAGGACAACCGATTGCTGTTTGCCTGGAACAGAAACGAGGACCATTGATCTATGCGTTGTGTAAGTACGAGTTCCTTGTCCTCTATCCCGTCAATCCTCAAACTGTCTCTAAGTATCGTCAAGCCTTTACTCCGAGTCGGGCGAAAGATGATCCGACCGATGCAGCACTGCAGGTTGAACTTCTTCGGAAACACCGGGATAAACTGACGGTTTGGCAACCTGCCAGTCCAATGCTCAGAAAGCTGCAAGCACTCGTCGAATGGCGACGCACGCTGATTGAAGATATTGGACGCACGACCAATCGTCTCGTTGATGTGCTCAAAGGATACTTTCCTCAAGCGATTGACTGTTTCGAGCATCGCGATACTCTGGTGTTCTGTGACTTTCTCACACAATGGTCAACTTTGAGTGCGGTGCAGCAAGTCAGCGATGAACAGTTGCAGCAGTTTTTCTGTGAGCATCATTCTCGCTACAAAGACTGCAATGCTCGTCGAATTGAGTGTTTACGCAACGGTATTCCACTCACGCAAGATTCGGCGATCGTCGAATCGTCTCAACTCATGGTGCAAGCCTTGGTCAGCCAACTTCGTAGCTTGCTCACATCGGTGCGTCAGTTTGAAGCCCAAATAGATCGCGAATTCAATCAACTGCCTGATGCTGCGATCTTTGCGGCGCTCCCTCATACTGGAACCAACCTCGCGCCACGATTGCTGCTGGCGTTTGGAGAAGATCGCACTCGTTATCAAACTGCCCAAGACTTGTTGCAGTATGCAGGCATTGCTCCGGTAACCGAACGCAGTGGGAAAAAGTGTTGGATACATTGGCGTTGGGGAGCGCCGAGATTCTTACGCCAAACCTTCATTGAGTGGGCGAATGAATCGCGCAAAGCGTCCCTCTGGGCAAAGGCATTTTATCAAGCTCAGAAACAAGCTGGAAAGACGCATCAAGCTGCAATTCGAGCACTGGCGTTTAAGTGGATTCGGATTCTATTTCGTTGCTGGCAAGACCGAGTTCCGTATGATGAAGCCAAGTACCTCCTGGCATTGCACCAAAAAGGGTCACCCTTAGCACAGCAAATTCTTTCACAAGCATGAACGCGACATTTGTCATGGTGTGAATGTAGGAATGAAACTCAATGTAATTTAGATTTTCGATTCTAAACTGACTGAAGTTATCAGATTGAGAATCGATAGAATTGTGATGTCTAGAATGAATCTAACAATGATGGTAGAAGCACTTTTTCACATTCTTACTTGACTTAGAGAAGCTCAGGGAATATGTTAGTTTGCGTCGCATCACTAGATATTGGTTCTGGCATTTATACTTTAATCTTCCTCGGCAGTCGGCAGCAACAGTGTTTCCTTGATTTTCTCTCCTAAATTTTTATATACGCCATAACCTTTACCTAAACAGCTTATCAAGAGATTATTTGCATCGAAATATCGTTTTAGCTGTTCTTCCTGATCCTCAGTAAATTGCCAATCATGACCAATGTTGCGATATTCAACCATTACTGCCCGAAGTTGCTCAAGCCATTTTGTTCCATGACATTGCCACCATTCTTCTAACTGCTTAAGACTTTCTTCACGCTCTCCACCAAAAGCATGATTAGTAGTTATAGGTGATAATTTCTCCTTTAGCTTCTCCAGATTAAGCTTCAACTCAGAGGATAAGTTAAGGTCATTAGTGAGCGCACAAGCAAGTTGGAGAGCATAATGGAGATCGTAGTTAGATAAAAATATATCAGGAATTATAGAAGACAACGCTTTATGAATGGGATTTCCGGTTTGCTGAAAGAGATCCTGATAATATTGCCGATCAATTGATTCACGCTTTTGAAGAATGTAAATAGCGCGAATAACAGCAATACCTAAGGAAAGATCAAGAGCAATATCACATCTTAAGTCCGGATAATTAGCTAGAGCACGACCAAACTTTAATGTCGATTCAGGATCTCCAACAAGCACAAAGTCAAGTTCAGTGGTTTGAGCAAGGTGTCGAGAAGATTCATTTGCAATTCCAGGAAATAAAGCAAGAGCATGAGCAGCATAGAAAATTCTGACTGAAGCTGGCTTGTATGTTGCTTTAACTGACTGAGATTTTGTATTTACCCAAATGAGAAATTGTTTTAGTTTGCCATCTTGTTCCACAAGAAAATCGATTTGCTGTTTCATTTGATACAGTAAATTACCTCTATCTATATCAGACAACATTTCTAAGGTGATTAAAAAGACTTCTCTCCAATTAGAATATCCAATATTTGATGCCAAAGCTTGAAGTATTCCCAAAGATTTATTGTCAACGATATACAGGGCTGCAAAATATTCTTGAAAAGTAAGGTGAGAAAATGAAAAATATCCTTCGGATCTTTCAATGATTAAGCCATGCTGTGCTTCTAGAGATCGTAGAATTTGTTCAGCTTCTAAGCGTTGAATCTGAAAATGATTAGCGATCAAATTTATCAACTTACGCTGTTCTGGAAAATAATCATTATCTTGAAATAACGTATATGCCAACCAAGCTAGCAAATTCTCTTTCTCATCCAGAGATATTGAACGAAAACCATCGCGTTGTTGAATTCCCTTAAATTGATCCCACTTTATTAATAAATCTCGAATTCCTTTCTGATAAAGGTCTACTCTTTTATTTGGAAGCCTGCCTTGCTCATCCAAAAACACAGAGCAGGTTAGATTTAATAGGATCGGTGTTATAGCTATTTCAGCAAGAGCTTTATTTTGGGAAAGTTGTGAAATAAATGAATTTGTAAATCTTGCTGCTATATTACCTTTGACTAATTCAAAAAGCCAAAGCTGAATGATTGCATTCACTAACTCTAAATCCAAGGAAAGCTCTGAGTATTCAGATAATCTTTGAACTAATTCTTTTGAGATTTTATCGGCTTCAGAATCACTTGTTACCTTTGAAAATAAGTTTTTACTGGCTTGAGCGATTTGCTCTAGATTGAATTCTGAAACTGTTTCCCAGGAGGAGTCTTGAAGAACACTGTCTAAAACTTTTGTTGCTTCAGCATGCCCGACAACTACACTTGACCAGTTAAACACATATTGACTGACTTGTTCTGGTGTAAAATCTGCAATCTCTGCTTCGGTAAAGTCTTCAAATGATGATCTTAAGCTTTGAGTTCGGCAAGTAACAACGAAACGATTATTGCTGTATTCCTGACAGAATCGTAGTATCTGTCGAGTCATATAGTTATTTTGCGAGATAGGCACTTCATCCAAGCCATCCAGTAAAACTATAGCTCTACCTTCCTTTAAGATTGGCTCGGCAGCTTCAGCAATACCCCAGCCTCTGAACTGGCTTTGAATTTCATCCCATAAACTTCTTTCCTCTTTTGCTATTTCTTGTAGAGTAATGAATACAGGAATGTGCTTTGGTTCATTTAATACTAACTTATCCTCAATACAAGCATTAGCCAACATCTTAAGTAGGGTCGTTTTTCCTGCTCCTGGCTTACCCAGTAAAGTTAGTCTTCGGCACTCACGTATTGCCTGTTGGGCAGGAATTCTCTCCCTTTTAGCTTGTTCTACTCCTAAGCGATCGAAGCTATACCCATTATGCTTATTATCTTCTGATTCTCCATGCCAATTTGAAAATGAAAAATCACTACTAACTCTCTTGAAAATATTGAGATCAACATAGATATCTGTTACAGGAATCGGTTGGTTGACCCGTAACATTCTCATCGTACCCACTCGCTTTTTAATGTCAGCATAGGCAAACTCTCTTACCTGCTGAACCAACTGTTCAATATCAGGGAAATCTTTTTTATCTTGATTCTCTTTATGTTCTTCAACTAAATTTTCTGGCTGTGAAACTCCAGATAAGTTAGTAACATTAATAATGTTTCCATAAATAACTAAGTCATGACCAATTGTTGTATCTGATAATATCTTCGATGAATTCTCTAAGGTTAATGTAGGATCATTATTATTTAGTTTTTTTTGACTCTAAGCTGACATCTCCAACTTCAATATCTTTTGTAATCTTTGCATTGCTTATTACAACTTGCTCTAGTAGACGGCTACCAAAATCTCTAAGGTTGATGTTTCCTGCTTTGAGACTTCCTCCTACCTCAAGGTTACTTAGGACGATTTGCCGAGTAATTCCTGTTGCCTTCAATAACTGCTCTAAGTGCTTTTGATGCTCTGAGTCTTCTTGCATTTGCTCGACTAATTCAGCATTGATTGCTTCTTGATGTTTTTCAGGCGAAGCTAGTAGAGATTGCTTTCCTCGTTCCTCAAACTTCTTGTAGACATACTGAGTTAGTTGGGAAGAACCAGTAAAAGCACCTTCTACTAAGGATTCCCCAACTTTATTAATAGCTCCTACGATGATGAGAGCAGTAATAGTAGCAGCAGTCCAAGTGATCGGTTCCATGAAATCGCCTTTAGAACAAAGATACTTTGTCAAGTACTAGAGATAATACTATTTTATTTCAATTTCTATCCTGCCGTCACTATATCCGGATAATTTACCTTCTGTTCGCTGTTTGCATTTTGCTTCGGTGGTGAGGAAGCTGTGCACTTCTTCTCCAACGTTTTTCTGAACCTCATCCTAAATTAAGATCCTGAAGCCTACTCTACAGATATGTTAACAGTTGCTTAATATTGGATGCCCAAGATAAAACTCATGATGCTGAGCAAGCTGGTAACTCAGCAAGCTAACAATTATGTAGACTGAAAATTTCGGTCTAAGATTCCAATTTAAGGAACTTAGGCAGAAAAATTCTGCCTAAGTTCGGATTGAGCTACTTAGCCCGACACGGACTCAGCATATTACCTCTCGACAGGATAATTAGACTGAAAACTTCAGTATTTCTTCCAGAAGAGAACCTGTCATGGGTTGCCTAAGAGTCGGTTTAACTTTCCCAAGAGGTACAGGCTCAGCGCCCAATACTCAAAACTCGCTCTGGTTAGTGACAGGGTTAGGGCTGAGGGAGTATTGCCTTACTCTCTTAGCCTGTTTCTGTTTAATGAGAGTTTATTAGGGAAGGATCAGACGTTCTAGGCAATAGGGTAACTATTCACATTTTCTAGAAATAGAAGGTTTGCCTTACTCATCTCTCTCAATTCGTAGGATAGGACTGATTTCTAGTTATGTGATAGTTATGTGATTCAAACTTGATTTTTTCTACCTCTCTGGCTATGTCAGTAACCATAGGGAAAATAGAAGAAACCCCTAAAAGTCTTTACGGGATAGAACTTTTAGGGGTTTTCACTATATCTATTTGCAAGCATGAAAAAATGGGGGCGAAGGGACTTGAACCCTTACGACCTTGCGGTCAACGGATTTTAAGTCCGTAGCGTCTACCATTCCGCCACGCCCCCAAGAGTTGCGTCCTGAATTTCAAACTCGAAATCGGAAGCTTTCCAAGGATATCACTAGAATTGCACAATTAGCATAGAAATTTGTAAAACGATCGCGCTTTACATTTCACTATTGGGATCACGAGGCGCGATCGAAGAAAAGCGGTAGGATAGAAACGTTAGTATTCGGTTGAAATAGATGGACGTAGCACTTCTATACCTCGCTCTCGGTGGCGCTTATCTACTCGTTGTGCCCTTAGTGATCTTTTTCTACCTCAAATCGAGATGGTACGTTGCCAGCTCGATCGAGCGGGGCTTCATGTATTTCTTAGTCTTCTTTTTCTTCCCAGGAATGCTGGTTCTTGCTCCATTTTTGAATTTCAGACCGAAAGCGCGACAAATCGAGGCGTAGAATGCGGCGGATTGATGCGATCGGGATAACATTTGGCGTATTTCTTGCGGGCGGACTTGCGTACCTGATTTTTCAGGGCGTAGGTCTGGATCAATTTAGCGCCGGAATTTGGAGTCAGGTTTTACTCGTCGGCGGCTTAATCGGATGGCTGATCAGCTATCTCACCCGCGTCCTGTCGAAAAATATGACCTATAACCAGCAACTGCGCGACTATGAAGAAGCCGTCCTGCAAAAACGGCTCGAAGAATTAACGCCTGAAGAATTAGAAAAACTTCAAGCCGAAATCGAACAAGAAAAGTCTTGAAATTCCGACCCAGATTTGCAGTACGCTACTGAAGTTGTCAAATCTAGAGGGTTGAGATGTCTTCAGTGTCGGAATGCTTTGAGCGGCTTCGGAATCAAGCTCAGTGTGCGTTGATTCCCTTTTTAACTGCCGGAGATCCGGATTTAGAAACCACTGCCAAAGCGCTGGAAATTCTCGATCGCAGCGGAGCCGATTTAATTGAATTGGGCGTACCCTATTCCGATCCCTTGGCAGATGGTCCGGTGATTCAGGCTGCCGCAACGCGATCGCTTGCCCAAGGAACCCGTCTAGAAGATGTCCTACAACTGGTCAAACAATCGGCTCCGAACCTGCGTGCGCCGATTATTCTGTTTACGTATTACAACCCGATTCTGAACCGGGGAATTGAGAAATTTTTAAAAGACATTGCAGAAGTTGGAGCAAAAGGTCTTGTCGTTCCCGATTTGCCCTTAGAAGAAGCTGAAACGCTCTTGAAACCTGCAAAAGAATACGGCATTGAATTGACGTTGCTGGTTGCACCGACGAGTCCAAAAGAACGGATTATGGCGATCGCCGCGCAGTCTCAAGGATTCATTTATCTGGTGAGTACCACAGGTGTCACCGGAATGCGAACACAAATGGAATCGCGCGTCAAAGATCTGATTGCCGAAATGCGGCAAGTCACCGATAAACCGATCGGAGTCGGATTCGGAATTTCTCAGCCCGAACAAGCCAAACAGGTGATGAACTGGGGATCAGATGCTGCGATCGTCGGCAGTGCCTTTGTGAAAAGACTTTCGGAAGGAACGTCTGCAGAAGGATTGAAATCTATTGAGGAATTTTGTCGATCGCTACGGGCAGCAGTTACACCTGATTGAGCAACCCCAACCCCTGGCTGTGCTCACGCATTTCAAGTTCATCAATAAATAAAAACACGGAGGATTCTACGGAAATCTCCGTGTTTTTATTCACGGGCGGAACCTGCTGATTTGTCTTACCCTGATTGAAACTGAGTAATTTTGGCTCCCGAATCATCCAGGTTTTCCTGCTCTATTCCTCAAATTTACCGGGTATATACCCAAATCAATCTCGTACAGACACGGAGCATCAGGAAAACTATTTATGTGGTTTTTATAACAAGTAGAAATTTATCCTGATCTATCCGAAGAATCACTGTATCAGTAGTCGTGTGCATCTGTAGAGGTCGCGATCGTTTTGAAGGCTCCCTCTCAATTTCCTCAATGTTGGTGTAGCAAAGTTCAACCCCGTGAGCTTATGAAGTTGAAATTAACCCCTACTCGTATTTCGCTCCTTGCTTTAGGGGCTTTCGCAGCAGTTGTTGCCCAAGAATTGACGCGTTCTGATGCAAAAACACCGAGCGCTACTCCTAATAATGCCAAGTCAAAGCGCAATCCTACTGCTGTGCCTGCTTCACTACCCAGCAGTGCTATGGCACTTTCGCAACCAGAAAGTTTGTTTTCTGCTGAAACCCCGCCCCTCGTTCCGAATCCTGCCACCTCGTCCTCACCCAAAAGCTCTCTGAAAGAGGCACCTCAACTGAACTTTGCTACTCCGACTCTGCGGCAACCTCCTCAAGTGAGTGTCACCCCGAATCGGCTGCGCGTTGTCGATGTTAATCAACTGCCGATCGATGCACTCGTCGATGCCACCTTAAATCTCGCGAACACAGCGCCTCCCCCACCACCGCGAATCGCTGCGGCTTCCGGTGTAGACGAAGAACCTACTCCTCAGAAAGTTACAGCGGCAAACAATACTCAAAATACTCAAAATAATAAGGTTGCAAAAGACATTCAAGGACACCGTGCCCAAGCCCACATTACAGCCCTGATGCAGCAAGGAATCATGAAGGGATACAGTGATGGCACATTCCGTCCAAATGAGAAGATTACGGATGCGCAGTTTAGGGCAGTCGTCAATCAAGCCTCGAACCGCTCCAAGTCTCTAGCGACTCTGCGCCGCCCTCGCGATATTGTGAGCCGTGCTGATGCTGCAACTTATATCCATCGTCAGTTGCAGCGTACTAATCCTATCGAGTCAGAGGCTCTCATTGCCAAAACTGCAACCCCGCTGCCGAAACTTGCCAGTGCTGAAATCGCACCGATTGCTCAAAGCAGTCCCTTGCCTCCCGCACTTGCTCAAAGCAGCCCTCTACCTCCCACAACCTCTCCATCTTTCACATTTGAAACCGTTCAGAACACTGCATCAGCCGATGCCGCCGATGCCGATTCCTACACGTTGGGTGCAGGCGATCGAGTGCGCGTTGAAATCTTTAATGTCCCGGAGTACAGCAAAGAATATACGGTTCTCGTGAATGGAACACTCACGCTGCATCGCGCGGGCAGCCTTTCGGTCAGCGGCTTAACCCTGCGGCAAGCACAAAGCGCGATCGCGGCTCGATATGCGCGTTTGCTCAAAAGTCCGGTCGTCGATCTCAGCCTAATGGCATCGCGCCCATTAAATCTCGCGATCGCAGGTGAAGTCAGCAAACCTGGAACCTACTCTTTGACCGCCACCGACGGTAAGTTTCCCACGGTCACAAAATTGATTCGAGAAGCGGGTGGGATGAATCGATCTGCAAATGCCCGGCAGGTGATTGTGCGTCGTCCTCAGCGATCCGGTCCCGACCAGCAAATTCGCTTGGATATGTGGGAACTCTTCACCACAGGCAACATTCGTCAAGATCTCACCCTTCGAGACGGCGATTCAGTGTTTATTCCCGCCTCCAATACTGTGAATTTAGCAGAAGCAACTCAGATGGCAGATGCGAACTTTAGCGTCAGTTCGACTCAGCCTGTCAGTATTGCGATCGTAGGTGAAGTGTTGCGTCCGGGACCTTACACTCTAAAAGATAAAACTCCGACTCTCTCAGCCGCGATTCGAGAAGCGGGAGGCATCAAGCAGTTAGCCAACCTCAAAGAAGTCAAAGTCAGTCGGACTACGCGCACTGGCACCCCCCAGTCAATCAGTGTTGACCTGTGGCAATTGCTCAAGTCCGGCGATTTAAATCAAGATCTCGTTCTTCAGCAAGGCGATACCATCACCATTCCAACTGCACTCGCAATCAATCCTGAACAGGCAAGAGAACTCGGAGATGCGAGCTTTGCAGGCTTAGTCAAGGTTACGGTTGTCGGTGAAGTCACCCGACCCGGGCAAATTGAAGTACCTATGAATACGCCGCTCAACCAAGCTTTGCTGACCGCAGGTGGATTTACGCGTCAAGCGAATCGCCGTCGAGTTGAGTTAGTGCGCTTGAATGCGAATGGCAGCGTCACACGTCGTGACGTCTCGATCGATCTATCGCGCGGCATTGATGAGCAAGGCAATCCGCTGTTACAGAATGGCGATGTGCTCGTTGTCGATCGTAGTGGAGCAGCTAAAGCAGGAGATACGCTCGAAAACATTCTCAGACCCGTATTCCAAGTCTTACCTTTCCGCTTTCTGTTTGGATTGTAATTCCTCGCTCTCCTTTCACCTGTAGGCTCATTCATTTTGCATCGCTCTTCAACGTTCGATTTCTTTTAGGTGTCCCAATGGAAAACCAAACCAAGCTCTCCTCATTAGACATCTCCAAAAATGGTAAAGTACCTGCCCTGCCGGAGTATTTGCAGATCTCAGAACTTTCCCAACTTGAAGAGGAGTCAGGACAGCTTTTTGACACCCTACGGCGTAGAGTGCCGCTCATTGCTGGGATAGCAGCAGCGACCACTGCTGCGACTTGGGCAATTACTTGGAATCAACCTCCGGTCTATGAAGGTGGACTTCAACTCTTAATTGAACCTGTTAACTCACAGGCGCAGCAAGCTCGTGAACCCCTGAGCCAGAATTCACAAGGCTCTGACAAAGGCGAGGTTGACTATGCAACTCAAATCGAAGTGCTGAAGAGTCCAAAACTGATGCAACCGATTTTGGAGCAAGTTAGAACACGCTATCCGAATTTTTCTTATGCCGATCTCGCGCAATATCTCACAATCGCGAATCCTGACGGTACTAAGCTCATTCAAGTCACTTACACTAGCTCTGAGCCAGATCAAATTAAGTTTGTTCTGGATAAAGTTGCAGAAGCCTATCTGAGATACAGTCAGAAAGAGCGCGAAAGTAATCTCAGCTATGGGATTACTTTTGTCGATCGACAGATTGTCGATACGCGCAAACGGGTAGACAGTCTACAGCGACAGATGCAGGCATTTCGCCAACAGAACAATTTTGTCGCTCCAGAATCGCTCGCTGGACAAGTGACGGGTCAAATTCAAAGCCTGACGCAGCAACGTCTAAATTCAGATAAAGAGATTGCAGAGAAGCAGCGGAGATTTAACAGCCTAAACGAGCGTGATGGAGCACTGGCAGCACTAGCCGGTGATGCTTCTTATCAAAGCACTCTGAATAAGATCCGTGAATTGGAAAGTAAGCTAGCGGTTGAGGGGACTCGATTCCAAGCTGAGAATGATGAAATCCGCGTCCTCCGACAGCAGCGAGACAGTTTATTGCCCGTTCTACGCCAAGAAGCGCAGCGAGTTTTAGGGAATGAACTTGCAAAATTGGGAACAGAGTTGTCAGTGCTATCAACTCAGCAGCAGGTGCTGACTCAAGCAGAAGCCTACTGGAACAGGGAGGTTCAACGAGTCCCTGTTCTCTCACGCGTGTTTACGGATCTCGATCGAGAACGCACCGTTGCTACTGAGAGTTTAAATCGTCTGCTTGAAACTCGTGAAAAATTGCAGATTGAGGCAGCACAGAAAGAGATTCCCTGGCAATTAATTACACCCCCTGAACGTCCTGATTTGCCGAAGGAATCGAGGGAACGCAATTTGATCTTGGGCGCGATCGCAGGCTTGCTGTTAGGGGTTGCGGCGGCTTTAATGTCGGAACGCTTTGACAAGCGGTTGCGGACAGTGACTGATGTGAAAAAGCTCTCGAAACTGCCAGTTTTGGGCGTGGTTCCGCACGAAACAAATCCTTTGGGACGGGGTGCGATGCCGCAGATTTTACAAACGATGCAGAGCGATCACCCCAGGTACGATCTCAGCCAATACTCACAATTTACAGAATCGTTTCGATCGCTCTACACGAATCTTTGTTTGCTCAATACTGATCATCCTGTGCGATCGCTCGTGGTCAGTTCTCCAACTGCGGGAGATGGCAAGACTACCGTTGCACTTTATCTCGCTCAGGCGGCGGCGGCGATGGGTCAAAGAGTCTTGCTCGTGGACACGGATTTGCGGAGTCCTCAAATTGCAGATCGCTTAGAAGTTTCAAATGAGCAAGGGTTAACAGAACTGATTGCGAGAAATCTAAATCCTCAAGATGTCGTACAGCGGATCAATGCCTTGGCAACGGCAGGCAATGTCGATCGTGCAGCAGTAGAGCCAACGAATTTCTCGGTGCTTGTTGGTGGAAAAATACCACTTGATCCGACACGATTGCTGTCTTCTCAGAAAATGCAGCGCCTGAATGACTATTTCAAAGCGATGTATGATCTCGTGATTTTTGATGCTCCCCCATTGTTGAACTTTGCAGATAGTAGTCTGCTCGCAAATCACACTGATGGTATGTTAGTCGTAACCAGATTAGGAAAAACCGATCGTGAAGATCTGCGGCAGATGCTAGATACCTTGCAGACCGCTCGAATTTCAGTGTTAGGGATTGTCGCAAATCAAAGTAGTTCAGGTTCCGACGTTTAAGGTTCAAATTTAGGGAGAAAAGCGCGATCGCTCACTGCGATCGCGCTTTTTTTGATTGAAAGATCTCACCCTAGGTAGAGTGCAACTCTACGAATTAACGAAATAAATTTCTCTTGGGATAGATAGCTTTCAGAAGAGTCGCAGCCTAGAATGCAGACATGATAAGCAATTCAACAAAAAAATCTATGTCTGAACCAAATGGCGTGATGATGCAATATTTCCATTGGTATAATTCACCGGATGGAAATTTCTGGAATGAATTGACCGAGAATGCTGAAGAACTAGCAAATGCTGGCATTACGTCGCTCTGGTTGCCTCCTGCTTACAAAGGGTTGGGTGGAGGATACGAGGTTGGGTATGGCGTGTATGACCTCTATGATCTGGGTGAATTTGATCAAAAGGGCAGCGTTCGGACTAAGTATGGAACCAAAGATGAATACTTAAAAGCAATTAAAGCAGCTCATGATGCGGGATTGCAGGTCTATGCTGATGTGGTATTCAATCATCGTATGGGTGCAGATGCAGAAGAAGAAGTAGAAGCAACCCCGTTCAATCCAGACAATCGAGGAGAAGTGATTGGGGAGTATAAGCCAATTCGAGCTTGGACACATTTCACCTTTCCAGGACGTAATGGCAAGTACTCGGATATGGAATGGCATTGGTGGCACTTTGATGCGATCGATTACAATGCAGATGAAGCAGACCAAAATGCAATCTACCTGCTTAAAGGCAAGCAGTTTGATGCGAATGTTGACCTTGAGAAAGGTAGCTTCGACTATCTCATGGGTTGTGACCTGGATATGGACAATCCTGAGGTGCGCGAAGAACTCAAGCGTTGGGGAGAATGGTATATCGATACAACGGGTGTCGATGGGTTTCGCTTTGATGCAGTGAAGCATGTGAAAGCAGGGTTTTTCAAAGAATGGTTTGAGCATGTGCGGCATTATGCTCAAAGGGATTTATTCTCAGTTGGTGAGTACTGGTCTGCTGAAGTCGATGCGTTGCACTACTTCTTAGATGTCACGGATGGTCGAGTCGCACTGTTTGATGCGCCGTTGCACTATAACTTCCATGCAGCGAGCCAAGCAGGAGATAGTTATGATATGCGCCAAATTTTTGATAATACTTTGGTACAGCAGCAACCCGCACTTGCAGTAACGTTAGTTGATAACCATGATTCTCAGTCGTTACAGTCGCTGGAGTCTCCGGTTGAATCTTGGTTTAAGCCATTAGCATATGCGTTAATTTTACTCAGAGCACAGGGCTATCCTTGTATCTTTTATCCTGATTACTATGGAGCCTGTTACAAAGATAGAGGCAATGATGGGAATGAGTATGAGATTTGGATGGATAGCCATCGCTGGCTGATTGACAAGTTCTTAGTAGCGCGGCGAGAGTTTGCTTATGGCGACCAATATGATTACTTTGATCATCCAAATTTAGTCGGTTGGACGCGCTTGGGTAATGAAGAGTATCCGGGTGGCGTAGCAGTTCTGCTGAGTAATGGCGAAGGTGGCAGTAAGCATATGGAAGTGGGACAACCCAATCGCACTTACATTGATATTACTGAACATGTCGGTGAGCCTGTGACGACAAACGAGCATGGTTGGGGCGAATTCCGCTGTAATGGAGGTTCGGTTTCTGTTTGGGTTCCGCAAGACTAGGAGTTTATTTTGATCAGATGGGGAGATAGGGAGCAATCTGAGTCTGAGTTCTTCCCACTCATGCAGCGGACTACTCGTATGGGTCTGGCACGCGATCGACACTGTATCCGATAGCAACGAGAAATCATATTCTTAGCGCTATGTTTTGAACCGCTTAGGCTAAAAAAATCCCCTCAATAAATGAGGGGATTTTAGTCATTGCATTAGAGACTTCTAGAAGCTGAACTGGGTGCGAATATTACCGACAAACACGGTTGGGTTGCTTTCAAAGTTGTTGGGATTGAAAATCGCATAGAACGTCGGCACGATCGCGATTTTTTCCGAAAGTGGGTAGAAATATGAGGCTTCTAGCTCATACTGCGTTCCGCCGTCTCCACCCCCAGAAGCGAAGAATTGGCGACCTCTCGTGATGTCCATCGGCATCACAAATGCCACTGTTGCTTGCGCGCCTTTTTTACCCAAATCTGGGAAAGCTGCCCCAACTTGGAACGATTGTGTTCTCACTTTGGCATCGATCGGATTCAGGGTGAGATTCGCAAAGCTATAGCGTCCAAACAGTCCAATTCCAGGCGTAATCAACCAGTCAAAATTCACGCCGAACATGCTGGCGGTGGCATAGCGCAGACCGCCTCCGATTCCACCTTCTGAGAAACCGGGACCTGCATCCAGATAGCCATAAGGGATTGGTTCACCGATCGCGCCTCCCACTTGTCCACCGTAGGCTTGAATTCGCGAATAGTTATATTGCAGGCTCAAGTTAATATTACTACTCGGAGAATAGGTGAGTTCCGCAGATGCAGTATTCGTGCCGCCAAAGAGTCCAAATCTGGGAGAGCTAGAGGTATTGAAGCCAAATTGGGAAGGAAGAAATTCAGTGTTCTCACCCAGATAGCCCACCGCAAGCTTGAGTTGCCTGTTCAGTTGCCATTCTACAACTGCACCGGAACCGCGATCGATTGTATTCGACTGAGTACTATTCGAGGTATCAAAGCTTGCTCCAGAGCCAAAGATGGACAAGAAGCGGTTGCCATCAAAGTGGCGATACCAGTTGATGCGAGGGCCGACTGTCACTTTAATTGCATCATTGAGTGGGAAGCTATAGAACAAGTCCCGGATAATGATGTCGCTGACTCCATTGGTTGTCCCAGCCGTTTGATCGAAGAAAGGAACGCCGCTGGCATTGTAAAAGCCTGCTGAAGCGTATTGGTTGTAGGGCGATCGACCGTTACCGGATGCTAGCTGAGTAACTAACTGATCTTTCCCGCTAAATGACGTGACTAACGTTAACCAAGCTAAGAAACTTGCTGTAATTTCTGGATCTTCAGCGACAACCCGAGTCGGCTGTCCATTCGTTCGCGTTGCAAAGAATCGTCCTTCTGTATTGTTTCCGCTACCTGCAGGACCTTCAAAGACGACATCGCGGTTTGCACCTGCACCTGTGATATTGAACCAGACGTTTCCGAACAGTTTTGTCGTAGTTGAGAATTGCTGTTTCTCAAGGGTAGTGGTGCGGGCTTCGAGAGAGTCCACGCGACCACGTAAGGTTGCAAGTTCGGCGGCAAATTGTTCTTGCAGCTTTTGTAGTGCGTCAAGGTCTTCTTTTTTAACCAGATCAGCAGTTGAAGCGGCGATCAGTTCGTTGACGCGATCGAGACAAGCATTTAGACCTGCTGCAAATTCATAGCGGGTTAGCGCGCGATTGCCACGATACGTTCGGTCAGGATAGCCTGCAATACAGCCGTAGCGCTCGACGAGAGACTGCAAGGCTTGGAATGCCCAGTCGGTCGGGCGAACATCGGTCAGTTGAGATACTGAGGTGACTTGAGCCATCTCAGCTGGAGTTTGAGTATCAGGCGCATTGAGTTCGGAAACGCTTAGAACACGCTCAAAACCCGGAGTTGCATCTTTTACATCGGATTTTGCTTTATCGACGATCGCGTGTAAATTCGCTGCCTTGATCGCTGAATTAGAAACTTGGACTTTTTCTGACGCTTGAGCAGATTGCATCCAACATAACGCGACTGGAGCTGCTAACCACAGCTTCCAGTGTCGAATAGAATTTGCCATTTTTCCTCACACCAAATGAAATTCACCAAGGATGTATGGTATCAAACATTCTTTCGCGGATATGTAACGTGGCGTACGGATATGGCATGGGGATGTCAGGCTTTGCACACACAAAATTGCGCTGTCGGCTATCCCTCCTTGGGGTTAAGTTTCGGATGCTAGTTGATGGCATTCATTTTGCGGAGTGGGGAGGAGACGGGAGAATGTAAATTCATCGCTTATGGGTGAGTACAACGAGAACAAGTGATGAATGGGTTAAGGTTTCAACTTGCATGGGTTGCCACCTTCACTCAAACTTGGGAAGAGTCCGATATACATACCATTTTTCATGTGATACGCTAATGAATACAGCATCGTAATAGGCATTGAATTTAAGCCTTGCAATCGTATTTTGGAAGCCTAGCTCCAGGGTCAGCATCAGCACAACCGAAGATAGTGTTAGCTTCGGATGGTCACAAGTACCTTGAATCGCTTGTAAGTAGCTGCTTATGAAAGTATTTCAATTCAGTCCACATGAGTTAGAAGCGTTGCCTAAGACAGAAGATAATCGGCTGCTCTTTCAAGGCAGAACGTTTGTTGAAGATTTCAATGTGTCCCAACGTGTCTATCAGCGTGTCATTGAGCAGTTGCGGCAGCAAGATGACGAGACAACCTTCTGCCTCGTGGTTGAGATGGAAACAGGCTATATGACCTGGCGAGAAGTGAAGCCTTCCCCTGCTCCAATGGCAGCACATGTTACCGAAGTGATCGCGCTCAATCAACCACCCCAAGACACGGTTAGCATACTGCCAGTGACCGAGACGAGTATTCTCGATCCCGATCAAGCGACACAAGTGGTGCAACCTGAGTTGGCAGAGTTGGAGCAGGCTGAGGCGATTCCGGTAGAGCCATCGACACTCGAGGTTCCGGAGTCACCCGCAGCCGACGTGCCTTCTCCGCAACAACCTCCGATACGCAAGTATCGAGGAGTCCCCTATGCTTCTCCGGTGATTGAAGTTCCGGATTCATCTGCATCTGACGTGCCTTCTCCGCAACAACCTCCGATGCGCAAGTACCGGGGGGTGTCCTATTAAGCACTTCACATCTTTATATCGATTTTGGAGTTCCGAGTCAGTCTATGACGATCTAGAGAGTTGGGGCGTTAAACGTAGTCAACGTCAGTTCGGGTTAACGTTTGGGCGACTGGCGAATGGAATTCGCATCGGCACAAGAGCGAAATCCCTTATTCCGAATTCACGTTAGTCAAGTTCTAGCAAGTTGGCACTTTTTCGGGATTTAGAAATCAACTCGATCGAAATTAGAAAAGCCCGAGAAGGGCTTTTCTGATGTTGCTACTTTGCCTTGGCTTCTAGATTTTCTAGGCGACTCTTGAGATCCTGGTTTTCTTGCTTGAGTTGATCGAGTTCTTCTCGAAGCTGTTTGAGAGCTTTGTCAGAACCTGCGTTCTTTTGCACGGTTTGAATCGATTCTTCGGCAATGCGGCGAACGCGACCATCAGGAGTTTGATCCGCAAGCGATTGCAGAACTGCGATCGCTTTTGTTGTTTCCATTTGTCCTAAGGCGACTGCAACCGCGACTTGAGTTAGAAAGAATGTCTCACGCGAGAGAACTTTCAGTCGATCGAGAATGCGCTCTAAGTTGAGCTTGTCTTGTCCGGTTGAGATTGCGCCAAGTGCTCGAATTGCAGCAAGACGCAGAGGTTGAGGTACGCCAGGTTGCGTGTAGTCCAGAATGAGATTCAGGGCAGATTCAGACGTTTTGAGTTGGCTCAGTGCTCCGATTGCGCCTGCTCGAACAATTTCATTCCAACCTTGACGCTGCTTGAGAACGGAGTCGATCAAGCTTAACGTGTCTGCTTCTGAAGAATCGCTCAGACCTGATGCAGCTACTTTTCCGAAACTCCGAAGTGCGGCAGCTTCGGTGTAGTAACTTGCATCGCCTTTCTCAACGATCGTGGCAAGTGCTTTGTAGCTTTCAGGCGTTGCAATTTGAGCGAGGCTTGTGACGATCGATTTTCTCACTCGTGCTTCAGGATCGCTCAATCCAGCAATCACAGCTTCAACGGCTTGATCGAGTTTGATCGTTGCTAGGCTTTCTGCGACTTCAGCACGAACTCCCCAGAATGGATCGTTTTGCAAAGCCTCAGAAAGTGCTTTGACTGCTTCGAGTCCGCCTTTTTTCGCGATCGCTTGTGCTGCATAAATTCTGGAAACAGGATCAGGGTCATGCTGCAATTGTGCTTTGAGTTCTGGCAGCGGATACTCTAGAGCTACTGTTTTAAGATGATAGTTATCGACATCAAAGCTAATGAAATCAGGCTTGCGATCGCAGGGGAAGTAAAAGCTTTGCTCTTTTTCATGCACTCGAACTTTCAAGAGTTTCGAGTCACCGTCGATGTAGCGTAGCGCGATTGGGATTCTCAGATCAAATAAGTCGGGTTGAGTCTGAGTCACCGTAATCTTTGCTAGGTTACTATCTGCGTCATAGCTGTAGCCGAGTTTGAAATCGGGATGTCCACCGCGATAGACATATTGATCAAACAAGAAGGTAAGATTGCGCCCGGTTGTTTTCTCGATCGCTCTGAGTAAATCGATCGTTTCTACGGTGCGATGAGCATTGTCTTTGAGAAAAGTTGCGATCGCGCTGTAAAACAGTTCATCACCAAGTTCTGCTCGAATCATGTGATAGACACACGACCCTTTTTCATAGATATGTCGATCGTAAAGCTCGATCGCTTCTCGATACACATGAGTTACGAGCGACCGCCGATAGCGCGAGGAGTCTTCATCTAAATACTGTCTCGCTTGACCGAGTAAGTAATACAGTGCTTCTTCTCGCCCGTATTCTTCCTCGAACCACATGACTTCTGCATAAGAAGCCATACCTTCTTTGATCCACGCATGTGACCAGTGCTTGATCACGATCAAATCGCCAAACCACTGATGCGCAAGTTCGTGAGCAACTAAAGATTCGGTACTGCGATTGTCGATCGCGGCACGTTCGTCGAGTAAACAGCGATCGGTGAGTAATGTTGTCGAGGTATTCTCCATCCCTCCAAAAATGAAGTCATCGACGCAGACTTGAGCATATTTGGGAAAAGCATAAGAGTAGCCATACTTTTGACTATAAAACTCAATCATGCGAGGCGTTTTACTCATGCTCAGACGAGCTTGATCTTCTCGTCCTTTCTCGACATAGTAAGTGACAGGTTTGCCGTTCCATTCATCGCGTAGTTCGGCAAAATCTCCGATCGCTAACGTCATCAGATAAGTCGGATGAATTTCTCGCTGATACCAATGGAAGATTTGGGTGTCACCTTTGTCTTCAGTAGCAATCAGATCACCGTTTGAAACAGCGATAAAAGGTTTTGGAATCTCGACGCGAATTTCAGAAGTAGCAAGCTGTCCAGGATAGTCAAAGCAGGGAAACCAAAACCGCGAATCTTCATCTTCGCCTTGCGTCCAAACTTGAGTCGGCTTATTCGGATAATGTTCGTCTGGAGCAATGAAGTAGATACCACGTTGAGGTTTTTCGACGTAGTAGGCAATGACTAACTCGATTCTTTCTGCAATTTTAGTCGGCTGTTTTAGCTGAATGTTTAATAGCTCTCCGTCATAGTCAAACGGCTGTGAAACGTTGTCGATCGTAATCTTTTCAATATTGAGATTGACTGCATCTAACGTTAATCGATCGATCTGGTTGCGAACTGGGTTCAACCGAATCTTGCAAGTGCCTCGATAGCTTTGATTCGGGATGTCGAAAATCAAATCGAGCGCAATATGCTCAACTTGTCCAGGGCGATCGGGATTGTAGTGCGGACGTGCGCCGGGTAGCTCGAAGGATTTGTATCCATTATTGTCTGTATCGTGCATGAGTTCGTGCAGCATAATGTGGGTTCTGAAGCCTACGATTTTCAAGTTTAGCCACAGTTTGGCATTGCGAACCCTTGGACATGATTAAACTTTTGAATGAAAGGAAATGAGCAAGCATCGTTTTATGCTTGCTTATTCATGTTCCTGGGCGCGATCGTAAAGTTTCACTCATAAAAGAGCGATCGCCCAGTCGTTTCAATTGCGGCCCATATTTGCCGAATTCCACTACGCTGACCGAAGCCGCAGGCATGTCAATACGATCGCGATATCGCCCTAAATCAATGCCGAGCAATCCACACAGCACAATCCGCAACGTGGATTTATGTGAGACAACTAAGACATTGCCTGATTTATGAGTTGCGGTAATTTCAGAAATGACGAGTTCTGATCGGCTATCAATCTGAACTGCTGTTTCTCCGCCAGGGGGAGGATTCCAGGCGGGTTCTGTCATCCAGTCTATATAGTTCTCTGAATCATTTTTCCGAACCTCGTCTTGAGTTTTGCCTTCCCATTCACCAAATTGAAGTTCTTTTAATCCGTCTCGTAATTGCATTTCTAGTCCAACTGCGTCGCAGAGCGGTTTTGCAGTTGCGATCGTGCGTTTCATCGGGCTGACATAGGCGGCTGTCCAATCGAGATGAGAATAGGCTGCGGCAAAGGCTTCTGCCATTTCGAGTCCTTCAGGAGTGAGGTCGGGATCGAGCGAACCGCAGAATCCGCCAGTGCGACTATAGATCGTTTCGCCGTGGCGGATGAAGTAGAGCGTTAATGCCATGATTCAGAGAATAACTTTTACATCAAAGTATCAGGACAATGAATCGAACAGGGTTCATTCGGAGGACAGATCTTCAGTGGGTCGATCTTCCAGACTTCTTTCACATATTCGCGAATCGAGCGATCGCTGGAAAATTTCCCCATCCGCGCTGTATTTAAAATGGACATGCGCGTCCAGTGGTCTTGGTCGCGATAAGCCTCGCCCACTTGCGTTTGAACGTCAATATAAGATTGATAATCCGCAAAGAGCAGATAGGGATCTTGATACATCAATGAACCGACCAACGGTTTGAAAAGTGCTGTATCACCTTTGGAGAAAAAGCCAGAATTAATGCGATCGATGGCAGCTTTCAATTCTGAATTGGCGATGTAGTACTGCATCGGATCGTAGCCTTTCGCTTTGATTTGGGAAACTTCTGAAGCCGTTAGCCCAAACAAAAAGAAATTCTCGGCTCCGACTTCCTCACGAATTTCAATGTTCGCGCCGTCGAGAGTTCCGATCGTTAAGGCTCCATTCATCGAGAATTTCATGTTGCCTGTGCCAGAAGCTTCTTTTCCAGCAGTTGAAATCTGCTCAGACAAATCAGCAGCCGGATAAACGCGCTGTGCAAATTTGACGTTGTAATCTTTGAGGAAAACGACCTTAATGCGATCTCGAACATCCGGATCAGAATTCACGACATCTGCAACCGAATTAATCAATTTAATGATTAATTTCGCCATCTGATAGCCAGGTGCAGCTTTGCCACCAAAGATAAAGGTGCGGGGCGTAATGTCTAGATTAGGATTCGCTTTGAGACGATTGTAAAGCGTGATAATGTGCAATACATTCAAGTGCTGACGCTTGTATTCATGAAATCGCTTCGCTTGAATGTCAAAAATTGAATCAACATTCACTTCAATTCCATTTTGTTTTTGAATATAGTTTGCGAGATCTCGTTTGATCGCTAGCTTGATCTGTCTCCATTCACTTCTAAATTCTGGATTTTCGACAAAGGATTCGAGTTTGCGGAGTTCTTGTAGATTTCTAATCCAGTGATCGCCGATTTTACTAGTAATCAGTTTTGTTAATCTCGGATTACTCAGCACCATAAATCGGCGCGGTGTTACCCCGTTGGTTTTATTGTTGAAGCGCTCTGGATACATCTCAGCAAAATCGTGCAAGACATCTTGCTTGAGCAATTGAGTATGCAGTTCAGCAACTCCATTGATCGAATAACTGCCCAACGTTGCTAAATGCGCCATTCTCACATAGCGATCGCCACTTTCATCAATGATCGACATGCGCCGAATGCGCTCGTCATCTTTCGGATATCTCAATCGCACTTCATTGAGAAATCGCCCGTTAATCTCATAAATAATTTCCAAATGCCGAGGCAGTAAAGACCCAAACAGCCCAACTGCCCAGCGCTCCAACGCTTCAGGTAACAGCGTATGATTCGTATACGCCATTGTATTTTGTGTAATGTGCCACGCCTGATCCCACTCGATGTCATGTTCATCGAGCAGCAATCGCATTAATTCTGCAACTGCGATCGCGGGATGCGTATCATTCAGTTGCACCGTAAATTTCTCGTGGAATATCGAGATCGGTAATCCTCGGCGATCGCAATGCGTCCGAATCATATCTTGCAGCGAACAAGACACAAAGAAATACTGCTGCTCTAAGCGCAACTGCTTACCCTGGATCTGCTCATCATTCGGATAAAGAACCTTAGAGAGGTTTTCAGAAAAGACTTTGTTACCAACTGCACCATAGTAATCGCCTGCATTAAAGGCTCGGAAATCAAACGATTCGACTGCTTGGGCTGACCAAAGCCGCAGGGTATTCGTACTACTCGTGTCATAGCCTAAAATCGGCGTATCGTAAGGCACACCTTGCACCATACGATCGGGAATCCATTTCACCCGACTCCGCCCTTTTTCATCGGTGTAACGCTCGGTTCGTCCCCCAAATTTGACCTCGAATGCCCATTCTGGACGGGCAATTTCCCAGGGATTGCCATTTTTTAGCCATTTATCTGTAATTTCGACTTGCCATCCGTCGTGAATATCTTGATCAAAAATGCCAAATTCATAGCGAATGCCATACCCAACTGACGGAATATCCAACGTCGCCATCGAATCGAGATAGCACGCTGCGAGCCGTCCTAAACCGCCATTGCCGAGTCCCGGTTCTTCTTCTTGTTCGAGCAATGCCTCAAAATTCAACCCGAGTTCTTGAAC
The DNA here is from genome assembly GCF_026735145.1 of Leptolyngbya sp. GGD. Classification (NCBI taxonomy): domain Bacteria; kingdom Bacillati; phylum Cyanobacteriota; class Cyanophyceae; order Leptolyngbyales; family Leptolyngbyaceae; genus Leptolyngbya; species Leptolyngbya sp. GGD. The sequence goes on along the minus strand of NZ_JAPQKE010000001.1, from coordinate 1,906,411 downwards.
CGCTTGCCGCATCCGATCGTAGATACCCAAATTGATCAAGTTGTTGCCTAAATGCGGTCCCATGAGAAACTCAGCCGAGAGATAGCACACTTCGCGAGGCTGAACTTTCGTATAAGTTTGAGAACTAATTAGCCAACGGTGAATTAAGCGATCGCGCACCGTATATGCCAGTGCCATGTAGTAATCATTCAGTGTGGCAATCTCTGGAAACTTGCCTTGAATATAGAAGAGGTTATCTAAAATCGCACGTTTTAGGGTTTCAATCTCTAAGCCAGTCCGATCGTCTTCAATTCTGATTTGAATATCTTCAGTTTGCATAACATGACCGCAGAACGGATGTGCTGATAAGGTAGCAAGAAAAATCACCTCAGATTAATAAATAATTGTGAAAAATGCGGAGCGTCGATCGCTGAAATTTCGCTCATCATCCGGCTGAAGAGAGTGGCTACCTCCGGATAGTTTTGTGTTGGTGCAGAATTGATGCACAATCAGACATGCCAGCGAAAAAAGGAAGGAAGTTCTGGAATGACCTGTAAAACCGTAGCAACGCAACCGTTTTCCGATCAAAAGCCTGGAACATCAGGTTTACGGAAACTCGTTTCAGTCTTTCAACAGCCCCACTATTTAGAGAATTTTGTCCAAGCGATTTTCGATAGCATTGGTGATTTCAAAGGACAGACTTTAGTTGTCGGCGGTGATGGTCGATTTTACAATCGTCAGGCGACGCAAATTATTTTGAAAATGGCGGCGGCGAATGGTTTCGGTCGGGTGAAAGTCGGTCAAGGCGGAATTCTTTCAACGCCTGCGACCTCGGCTGTGATTCGCAAATACAACGCGTTTGGTGGCATTATCCTATCCGCCAGCCACAATCCGGGTGGCCCAGATGGCGATTTTGGCATCAAATACAACATCGACAATGGCGGCCCTGCACCGGAAAAAGTCACGGACGCAATTTACGATCGCAGTAAGACGATCACCGAATACAAAATTGTCGATGCTCCGGATATCAATCTCGATATTCTCGGCACTTCAACGCTTGAAGGCATGACCGTTGAAGTGATTGACTCGGTGATTGATTACGCTGCATTGATGGAATCGCTGTTTGATTTTGATCGAATTCGTCAATTGTTCACAACGGGCAAGTTCCGCATGTGCATGGATTCACTTCATGCCGTGACCGGATCGTATGCTCATGCGATTTTTGAACAACGCTTAGGCGCACCGAAAGGAACGGTTCAAAATGGCGTTCCGCTCGAAGATTTTGGCGGTGGACACCCTGATCCAAATTTGGTCTATGCACATGATTTAGTCGAAGTCATGTTTGGTGAGAACGCACCGGATTTTGGAGCCGCATCGGATGGCGATGGCGATCGTAATATGATTCTCGGTCGCAATTTCTTTGTGACTCCCAGTGATAGTTTGGCAGTGCTTGCTGCGAATGCAACGTTAGTTCCCGGATATCGCAACGGACTGGCGGGAATTGCACGATCGATGCCGACTTCTCAAGCTCCCGATCGTGTTGCTGCGAAGCTTGGAATTGATTGCTATGAAACCCCGACCGGGTGGAAATTCTTCGGCAATCTGCTCGATGCAGGGAAAGCAACTCTGTGCGGTGAAGAGAGCTTTGGAACCGGATCAAATCACATTCGTGAGAAAGATGGACTGTGGGCGGTCTTGTTCTGGTTAAACATTCTGGCAGTGACCGGAAAATCAGTTGAAGAACTGATGAAAGAGCATTGGCAGACTTACGGACGGAATTACTATTCGCGGCACGATTATGAAGCGATCGACAGCGATCGAGCAAACACACTGATCACTCAACTGCGCGACAAATTGCCGACGCTCAAGGGTCAGAAATTCGGCAGTTACGAAGTCGAATACAGTGACGACTTTAGCTATACCGACCCGATCGATGGCAGTGTCAGCCAGAAACAAGGTGTGCGGATTGGCTTTACAGATGGTTCGCGGATTGTGTTCAGACTATCGGGAACGGGAACACAAGGCGCAACTTTGCGACTGTATGTGGAACGGTATGAGGCTGATCCGACGAAACACAATGATGATCCTCAAGTCGCATTGGGTGAATTAATTGCGATCGCGGATACAATTGCTCAGATTAAATCGTTAACGGGCATGGACAAACCAACCGTGATTACCTGATTAGGGACAGTATTTTAAGTTACATAGTTTCTTCAGCATCTCATTTTTGGGGTGCTGATTTTTTGAAATGACACCTTCAATTAATGCATCTAGAAAAATCAAAGAAAAAATTTCACCAGCTTCTTGAAGTAGTAGAGAAGCCCCTTTGGTTTCAACCTTGCACTCTAGAGGAAGTTGATGAGTTGAGAGGATTTCTTCAGCTTTCACTTCCGGAGGCATATGAAGAATTTCTTCTGTGGGTAGGGCATGGATGTGAAATTTTAGACTCACATGGGGGGCACTTTTCTTCAAGCAATGGTGTTAATTTGCAAGAATTAGCATTTGGGATTATGGAAGACAATGAAGCCTTAGAAACTCTTCCAGATGACGCGATCGTCTTTTGGATTTTTGATGAAGCTTATTCCTTTGCTTTCATTCGAGCATCAGAAGGAGATGATCCGCCAATTCACTACTTCTCGGGCTTACAACGAGATGCAAATGGTCAATATCAAAATCATCCAAGTGTGCAATGGAACTGGTGCTCAACATTAGATAAACTCTGCCTGTCTTGGATCGAAGCTTGTATAGAACGAAGATATCCAGCACCCTGACCCAACTAATTCTGCCCGGTCTTCTCAGATACACCACTGCCAGAAGGGAGTGATGCAATGGGGTTGGGCGCAAATGGTGGAAGACCGTTACCCACGGCAAAAGATGGATTGCCTGATCCATTCCGTCCGATTCCACAAATGCCGTCGAATCCACCTGTTTCGCCACCGCTCAATTTACCCATTGGTTTAGTTCCGGGTGATCCCATTTCCCCTGGGGACAAAACTCGTGACTTGCCGAGTGGAGGCATTGCACCGTTTGAAGAGGTTGACCCAACTCGTTACGACGGTGCGCCTCCCAATTTTTTACCGGATGGCGACAACGACCCAAATGCTTGCAAACCTAGAGCGCTCTCTAAACCCATTTCTGACATGGATGAGTTGGAGGTTCTGCTTGAGGTACTGAGCCGAGTTCCCTGCCAAGTGGGGAAAGAACTGCGACAGCAAGTCAAAGAGATTCTAAGCAACCCAGCCGTTCTAGGCATCATGCTGCTAGTACTGATTGTGGGCACGATTTTTGGCGGATTGATATTTGGGGCAATTCTAGCAGTCGTCGGTTTTGTTGGAGATGCACAAGAACTCGCGAAGTTCTTTCAGGCGTTATTTGAGGCAAAAGAGAAGAATCGAGAAGACAAATTGAATGAGGCTGCTGTTGCTTTGGGTGTGTTGCTGGCATCCTATGGAGCAGGCAATATGGGCAAGCTCTTGGATGCGTTGAAAGTATTCAAGGGTGGGATGCTGAAAGTTGGTGGACAAGGAATCTCAGGCGCGACGAAGTTAGTTGATGTTCTCGGTGTTGAAGCAGCGGCAGGATTGCTGAAACGATTCAAGTCAGCGGGCAATTATCGGCGTTTGGAGGAACTATCTCAAGCGATCGAGAATTACCCACGCATCATTGAAGCGATGAAGGCGGTGAATGCTCGTCAATCAGGAGCAGCAGGAAAAGTGACTGAAACTTTCTTAGGGTTTGGTACAGATGCACTTGAGATTTTGATGAGGCGGGGTAATCCCAGAAGCTTAAGCATTGGATTGAATGGAGGGAGTAAGGGATTAGGAGAGAATCTAGAGGCTTGGATAGGAAGGTTGGCAGAAGTCTCACCGCAAGAAGGTGCGAGAATTTTGGATGGATTGAAATTAGAGATGGCATACATGGCACAATCACGCTATTTACTGAAAGGAAACCTTGTCTAGCGTGCGCTCCCCTCCTCGCACCAGGTGGTACATGGAATCAACTCTTCAAAAACATTGAGATTAGAGTAATACATGGACCTGATGCTATGGATTTGTAAAGTGAGAAACTGAGTCCTCAACCGAAGATTTGATATATGTACCTAGATACTGCTAAAGCAAAGTTCTCAGAAGTATTTCAAGGAACAAATTTTGTCCCTAAACCCGCTTCTGAAGGTGAGATTCAAGAGATGGAACAGGAACTCCATCTCACCTTTCCTCCAGCATATCGAGAATTCCTGTTATGGATGGGGCATGGTGCTGGCGGTTTCGCTAGTCATTTCATCTTTAATATCCATCGCTTACCGCGTAATCAGGAGAGTGCTAGAGAACTGATTGAAGATGAAGGACTCATTCTTCCCGATGATGCGATCGTGTTCTGCTGGGGAAACCAAGGCTATTACTTCAAGTTCATTCAAGCGCATGACGGAGACAATCCGAAGGTGCATGATTACCACGAAGGAGAAGGTTTCCTATGGGAACATCGTCCTGATCTTCAGAACTTCATCTTAAATTGCATCAAATGGTATGACGAGCGTCCAGAACTTCTGGCGAGACTGAGAGCGGGATACGAATACTAGTGCCCAGCAATTTTGACAGATGTTCCTAGATACAGTTATTACTGATTAAATTCTAACGAACCAAATCAATGTCTAGTTGTGATGATAGCAGATCTCATGGTGTACTTAGATGAAGCTAAAGTCAAATTTGCAGAAGTTTTTCAGGGGACAAATTGCGAAGCGAAGCCTTCTACTGAGGCTGAAATACGAGAAATGGAAAAGGACTTAAATCTTTCCTTCCCTGCTGCTTACAAAGAATTTCTTTTGTGGATGGGAAATGGTACACGCGGCTTTATTGGTCACTTTGCCTACCGTACCCATAGCTTACCGCTTAACTTAGAAGATGCCAAAGCATTAGTGGAAAAGGATGCTTTAGTCACTCTCCCTGATGACTCAATCATCTTCTGTTGGGGTTCACAAGGAGACTGCTTCAAATTCATTCAGGCTTTTGAAAGCGAGAATCCACGAGTTCATGAGTATTCTGAAGGAGATGGAATCTTTTGGGAAACTCATGCAGATCTTCAGAGCTTTCTTTTAGAGTGCATTAACGGTTATGAGAGACAACCTTGGCTTTTAGATGGACTGAGAGAGGGATTCTAAACTTGAAAAACTTGAATGCTTCATCATCTATTGCTGGCAAGGCATATGCTTATGTATTTAGACCAGGCTAAAACCCGATTTTCAGAGATTTTCCGTAGAACAAGTTTTGTTCCAACTTCTTCAAGTGAGTCAGAGATATCAGAGATGGAAGGCAGGCTAAATACCTCTTTTCCTGAAGCTTATCGTGAATTTCTCCTATGGATGGGCAACGGTGCTGGAGGCTTCCTCGGTAACTTTATTTTTCATACCCGCAGTTTGTATGGTATCCGAGAGGATGCCGATGAATTACTAGAAGACGAACTCGAAAAACTATCAGAGGATGCCATTGTAATTTTTGGAGGATCACAAGGCGGCTATTTTAAATTTATTCGAGCCAGTGAGGGAGACAATCCACCAATACACGACTTCTATGAGGGAGACGGATTTACCTGGAGACAGTATCCAGATCTACAGAGTCTTGTCTTAGATGGAATTAAATGGTGCGTGGAACATCCGGAGTTCTTGCCAAACCAAAAGAACTAACTGCATGAACAGAACGCTGAATTATGTATTTAGATGATGCCAAAGCCCAATTCGAGCAACTCTGTCAAAATGAACGCATTCCCTTTGAAGCTAGACCTGCAAGCGAAGCTGAGATTCAAAATGCTGAGCAGCAACTGCGTATTCGTTTTCCCATTGCATATCGTGAATTTTTGCTTTGGATGGGAAACGGAGGTCATCATTTTCTCGATCATTTTGTTTTTTCTATTTCTCGGCTTCCATTAAATCAAATAGATGCGAGAGAATTAGTAGAAGATGATACTTCAGAAACGTTACCTGAAGATGCGATCGTCCTATTTTGGGGAAATCAGGGCTATTACTTCAAATTCATTTGTGCCTCCGATGGAGACAATCCAAGAGTCCATGAATTCTATGAAGGAGAAGGGTTCACATGGAATCAATTCGAGAACATTGAAGCCCTACTCTTAAATGGTATCGAGTGGTATGAAGAGCGATTAAAATCCTCAAATTCACCCATTGTTTGGCAGGGATAATTCAATCAAGTTACCCTAATTTATCTGAATCATGATTAACTAAGCTAAGAGAACTTAGGCGCTGATGTACTTAAAGCATGTTAAAGAACGTTATCAGTTCTTATGTCGATTACTAAATTTCAAAGAAGATGCACAACCCTGCTCAATCGATGATATCAACCGACTGGAGCAGCATCTCGGCTTGACAGTTCCGACAGCCCTTCAAGAATTCCTACTTTGGATAGGACAAGGTGCACGTTACTTCGACTCTGATAATTGTCGGTTGAGTGATGTTTGGGATGGACGGAAAACAGCCCAAGAAATCATGCAAGAATTTGGTTTTCGGGGAGAACTGCCTGATGATGCGATCGTCTTTTTCATGCCTCAAGAAGCTGATAAATTCGGCTTCATTCGAGCTTCTGAAGGAGGTAACCCACCTGTACATATCTTCTTCCAAGAGCTAGATGGAGGACAAATTGAGTGGAACTACGCAGAGACGATCGAGGACTATCTTCTGCAACGCATTGAAGGTACAATCCGTCTTTATTCGAGGATGAACTAGCTGATGTACCTCGATCGATCAAAAGAAAGATTTCAGCAACTTCTTGAGAGAGCAGAGAAACCTTTGTGGTTTCAACCTTGCACCCCAAGTGAAATCGATGAACTAACAAAATTTCTCACACTCCCTCTTTCTAAAGCGTATGAGGAACTCCTTCTATGGGTGGGACATGGATGTGAAGTATTTGAATCGTACAGAGGTCACTTTTCTTCAAGTGATGGGGTAAACCTACAAGATCTAGCACTCGAAATGATGCAGGAGAGTGAGTTTTCAGATACTCTTCCGGAGGACGCGATCGTATTTTGGATTCTTGATCAAGATTTCTCTTTTGCATTTATAAGAGCCTCGGAAGGCGACAATCCGCCAGTTCATTTTTTCTCCGAGATAGAGCCAGATCAGAACGGTCAATTTAGAAGTCATCCACATTTCGAGTGGAACTTTTCCCCTAACTTGGATGAGTTTTGCTTGCCTTGGATTGATAATTACATCGCAAATTTTACATCTATTACATAAAGCCTGAAAACTACTGTCACGTCAGTAGCTTAACCCCCGTACCTGTCTCTATTTCTACGGAGTAACAAAAGAGAGACTAGTTATCCGAATTAGTTGAAAACAAAGGGAGTCTATTTGTTCTATTGAGGGCTTATTGTTGCTAATGTATTTACGTGAATCAAAGGCGAAATTTCGCCAACTTCATAAGTTAATAGACAAGCCTTTGTGGTTTCAGCCTTGTACTATAGCGGAAATTGATGAGTTGAAGAACTTTCTAAATCTACCCATACCCAAGGCTTATGAAGAACTTCTGCTGTGGATAGGACACGGATGCGAAGTTTTAGACTCACATGGAGGACATTTCTCCTCAAACGATGGCGCTAATCTACAAGAGTTAGGGCTTGAAATCATGCAGGAAAACGGAGCGTCTGAAACACTTCCTACTGATGCGATCGTCTTTTGGATTTTTGATGAAGCTTATTCCTTTGCTTTCATTCGAGCATCAGAAGGAGATGATCCGCCAATTCACTACTTCTCAGGCTTACAACGAGATGCAAATGGTCAATATCAAAATCATCCAAGTGTGCAATGGAACTGGTGCTCAACATTAGATAAACTCTGCCTGTCTTGGATCGAAGCTTGTATAGAACGAAGATATCCAGCACCCTGACCCAACTAATTCTGCCCGGTCTTCTCAGATACGCCACTGCTAGAAGGAAGTGAATTATATGACTGAGTGCTAAGTACGGGACAAAAGCTTGCAAATAATTCATAGGAAGGGGTTTCATGAGAGTTACCACATTCTTAAACCACAAAATCCCTATGAATCAGGTTACTCAACCTCAGGATAAATTGCGACCGCATCTCGCTTGGAGCTAAAACCTCCGGGCAGGTCATACGATCGCGAAGAGATTGGTCAGTCAATCAGCAACTCTTTGATTAGTCTGCACCGAAAGCCAGGTTTAAGAACCTTCGATGTTTTACGGTAGAGGATACACCAGTGTACTTAGATAAAGCAAAGAAACTACTGCCACGATTCATTCAACTCATGCAGTCGAAAGCGGAATTTCAGCAGTATGAACCCTGTACAGAAGAAGAGATTGAACAAATTGAGCATTTTTTGGGATTGCCGTTACCTGCTGCCTATCGAGAGTTCTTACTATGGTCAGGAAAACAGTGCTATTTCATGGATGAGATGGGACTACCCTTTTACTCCTCTGAGAAAACAGATCTTCGCAAAATTGCTCTCGAAATTTTAGAGATGAACGAAGCAACAGACATCTTGCCAGACGATGCAATTATCATATCCATTTTTGATGAAACTGCTGCGTTTGCATTTATCCGAACTTCTGAAGGGGATAATCCACCCGTTCATTATTTTGGTGGAATGAGAGCAAATGGAGAGTCAGTCATTAAGTGGAACTGGGCGGCATCGATCGAAGAATTGTGTATTGAGCGTATGGAAGATATAGTAGCTCAAGTCTATTTCACAAATAATCCTCCTAAACTGGTCGAATAGCCCTTGCTACTATTTTACTGGAGAGGATACACCAGTGTACTTAGATAAAGCAAAGAAACTACTGCCACGATTCATTCAATTGATGCAAGAGAAAGGGATAACGCAACAATATGAACCATGTACCGAGGAAACCGTTGAGCAGATTGAGCAATTTATAGGGTTGCCGCTCCCTGTTGCCTATCGAGAGTTTCTACTATGGGTGGGAGAAGAATGCTACTTCATGGACGAGATTGGAATGCCTTTCTATTCCTCTGAAAAAGCGGATCTTCGTAAAGATGCTCTCAGGATTCTGAAGATGAATGAGGCAACAGACACACTGCCCGATGATGCCATTGTTGCCTTCATCTTTGATGAAGTTACCGAGTTTGCATTTATCCGGGCTTTTGAGGGAGATAACCCACCTGTTCATTACTTTGGTGGAATGGAAGCAAATGGAGAATCAGTCATCACATGGAACTGGTTCCCAACGATCGAAGACCTGTGTATCGATAGGATGGAAACAATAGTGCGCCAACTCTACTCTAGGCATAACCGACTATGTGTTTAGACAATGCTAAATCTCGTTTCTCGGAAGTTTTTCATGGAACAAGCTTTGTTCCTAATCCTGTGAATGAAAATGAAATAATGGAGTTTGAGAAGCGACTCAGTATCTCATTTCCTGCTGCTTACAAGGAGTTTCTCTTGTGGATGGGCAATGGTGCTGGTGACTTTATCAGTCATTTCGTTTTTCATCTTCACAGTTTACTGAACATCCAAGAATTTGCTGAAGAATTGGTGCAAGAACATTCAGAAATCCTGCCTAATGACGCGCTTGTGCTCTTTTGGGGATCACAAGGATACTATTTTATTTTTGTTCAAGTTGATGAAGGTGATGATCCACCTATTCACATTTATTCTGAAGGGGATGGCTTTACCTGGGGATTGCATAATAATCTCCAAAACTTTATCCTGGATTGCATCAAATGGTACGAGACACATCCAGAAATTTCTTCAAAGCAGAAGTAGCGTGAAGAGAGCCTAGATTATTGAGTTTTTAGGTACTGTCTCTCCAGATACTCTACTTCCAGAAGGGAGTGATGCACTTGGAGTGGGTACAAATGGTGGAAGACAGTGGAGGTCTTGATTAATAAGCTCAAAAATCCTTGAAGCCCTTTTGTGGTAAACATTTCAGCGATTTCAATGCAAAATTCTTGAAATCCCCGCTGTATCAGCATTTCAGCGATTTTTACCACTATTTCCTAACAGGTCTATTACCATAGTTCGATCTTCCCTATGAATTCTCGCAATTCCCTTTTCATCGTTGCTTTCACCCTCTTGCTTGGCAATGCTCTCCCCGCTCAAAGTCAAACGGTTCCCCTCGCGACTGCCGAAGCCCGAATCCGGCAGCGCCAAGACCAACTCAATTTGATTTCGCCTGCTGCCTACGATCTCACTCGAAATCCCATTAACGCGCAGACCGAAAGACGCTGGCGGCAACTGCTTTGGGCAACGGCGGTGATCGAACCTCAAGATGCGTATGTGCAAGACACGATCGCTCAAATTCTCACCCTTACCTCGCAAAAACTCAATCCTCCCCAAACTCGCATCGTCGAAATGGCGCTCCAGGTTGGAACTCAACTCTACTCAACCAATCCCACTTCGACTTTAAGAGAACGATTCACTCAAACGATCGCGCAAAGTTCAAATCCCAGATGGGTCGCACTTTCTCTCTCTGCATTAGTCAAAGGCGGCGCAACGGTTCAAGAGCAGCAACAATGGATCAATCAAATTGCCCAACGCTTTCCCCGCTGGTCTGAGAATGTCAGTCTCTACACAACCTTTCAGGATTTAGCAGCACCGAATCGAACACCTCCCGTTAGAGATTTACTGAACTGGTCGATCGCACCAAATCAGCAGCAGCTTTATGTCTTTTGTAGTCGCGATCGCGCTCAACTCTGTTCAGCGTTTCTCAAAGACAGACGCGGGCAATTTGTCCGAGAAAATGGTCGATTGTGGTCGATTCCTTTGTTAACGCGATCGCTGCACAATCTTTCTTGGAACTTTTCACGCGGTTATACGCCTCAAGGAATTTATCGTATTGAAGGAACGATTCCCCAACCTGATACTGATTTCTTTCGTGCTTATGGTTTTTTCCCGTTAGTAAAACTATTCGCACCGTTTGAACCAGGAGTCAGAGAATTTATTCCCGGACGCAAAGGAACTTTGGCTGGAAAACTTCCAGGCTACAACGCACTCCTTCCCCCGAGTTGGCGCAACTATTTTCCGATTCAAGGAAGCTACTGGGCTGGACTGGCTGGACGCAGTGAATTTAGAATTCATGGCAGCGGTGAAGATCCAGGATTCTTTACCAACAATCAGCGCTATCCTGACAGCGCAGGCTGGAATCCTGCGATCGGGTGTCTTTCTGCACTTGAACTCTACGACGAGCAAGGACGACTCAAAACCAGCGATGTCCCACGGTTACTGAATTTATTGGGAGCAAAACCAACTGGGTACTTAATCGTGGCAGAATTGCCCACAGACAGTCGGTCAATTCCTGCTCAAATCGAAGCCGCGATCGCGCGTTAAACTCTATGCGTATTTTCTTACTCAGTCTGATTGCCGTAGTTCTCACTGCGCCTGCTACCTGGGCACAGTCAGCGGCAGATTATCGACAGCGAGGCATTCAGTACCGGACTCAAGAACAATTTCCGCAAGCGATCGAGTCTTTTCAAAAAGCAGTCGAACTCGATCAAAAAAATCTCGCGGGTCGAATTGGACTCGGTTGGACATTGCATCTCGCGAATCGGCGCACAGAAGCGATCGACATGCTGCAAAGTGCGATTCTCTACAATCCATTCAACATTGAAACCTTTAATGCGCTCGGCATTGCTTACTTGGTGAATGGCGATTTGACTCAAGCTGTGGCAGCCCATACTTGGGCAACTATGCTCGATCCGAACAACGAAATTCCGTTCTACAATCTCAGCCTGTCTTACGAACGGCTCGCAATGTACGACTGGGCGATCGAATCTGCGAAGCGCGCCGCTGAATTAGAACCGAATAATCCGCATCCCTGGGTTGCTTTAGCGATTGCGTATCGGGGTCAAGGCGATCGCGTTTCCGCTCAGCAGATTTATCTGCAAGCAATGAATATGGATGCTCGGTATCGCGATCGTGCTTTCCTAAAATTCCTTGCCGAAGCTGGATTCAGTGCAGAACAGATCGCCACTGCTCAAGCATTGCTGAACGAAGTAGACGGGAAATCCGCGTTTTCAGAAGACGCAAATGAGAAGATGTCGCGTCAAGCAAGCGGCTCGTTTAAACAGGTCTAGGTGGAATCTGTCACAGGAAGGGCTAAGCCTCGATTATGGGGAAATGTATACCCGTTTGCCAAACCGGAACGGAAACCGTGCCCGTCTGTAGTTCATTTGTGTAGCTTGTATGATTTCTATCTAAAAATCTGATGTAGTGTCCTCAGCTACAAAAGCAGACGCGAATAATTAAATTAGCAAGTCGTTCGTCTGTTTTATATGACTCAAACCAATCCGAAAGGTGTGAGTCGCGATGAAGTTCAGAAACTTTATCGTGATTTTCGTAAGTCGGTACTGATTTCTACTGCCCAGCAAATCACCCGCGAAAATCGCGCTCAGATTCGGCAGAAAGTTGAGATTTTAGACGTAGAAATCGACAATATCTCAAAAGCTGAATTGTTGAATCGATTAACGAGAGGCGTGATCTTCACGCCGAACGTCGATCATTTAATGAAACTGCAAACAGATCCAGAATTCAAACAAGCCTATGAGGTTGCAGATTACAAAATCTGTGACAGTCAGATTGTGTTATATGCTTCAAAATTCTTAGGCTCACCTTTGCAGGCAAAGATTTCTGGTTCTGAACTGTTCCCGACTTTCTGTGAACACCATAAAGACAACCCGAACATCACCATTTTTCTGCTTGGGGGTGCCGAGGGTGTCGCGAAACAAGCTCAAGTCAGAATCAATGCAAAGATTGGACGAGACATTATTGTGGCGGCACATTCGCCTTCTTTTGGGTTTGAGAAAGATGAGGTGGAATGTCAAGCGATCGTGGAGTTGATCAATCGTTCTGCTGCGACTGTGCTGGTGATTGGAGTCGGCGCACCGAAACAAGAGATTTGGATCGCGAAATATAAGGATCAACTGCCGAACATTGATATTTTTATGGCGGTTGGGGCTTCCATTGATTTTGAGGCAGGCGTTAAACCCAGAGCGCCGGAATGGGTCAGCGATCGCGGTTTAGAGTGGTTTTACCGCTTAATGTCTGAGCCGAAACGGCTTTGGAAACGATATCTCGTCGATGATTTGCCTTTCTTTTGGCTGTTGTTGCAACAAAAATTGAAGCGATTAAGGTAAAATCGCGCCCGTTAGAATTGCGCCCCGAAGATTTGTATGCGTCAAATTCGCTCCTGCAAAGTTCGCCTTACTCAGATTTGCCCAAGACAAATCTGCCCCCGATAAGTCTGCATCCGTGAAATCCGCCCCAAATAGATAGGCTCCAATCAGATGCGATCGCACTAATTTTGCCTGCCGAAAATTCGCTCGATACAAATGCGTTCCGCTCAACTCCGCCTCAAACAAATTTGCCCCTGCAAAATTCACATCGGCTAAATTTGCGCCCAGTAAAATGGCATTGCTCAGATCGGCTCGACACAATTCGGCTTGCATCAGATCCGCCTGCTTCAATCTCGCGCCTCTTAATTCAGTGCCAATCAAATTTGCACGAATCAAATCGGTATCACTCAAATTTGCGCCCTTCAGATCAGAGCCAATTAAATTTACCTCAGTCAAATCCGCTGCCCGAAAATCGACTTCAACCAAATTCGCATCAATAAATTCAGCCTGTCGCAGTTTTGCACCGATCAATTTCGCTTGATGCAAATGGGCTTTATTGAACTTAGATCCACTCAGATCCGACTGATTGAGAATTGCCTCAGTCAAATTGGCACGACAGAAATCAACTCCACGCAGATCTGCGCTTTGCAAATCTAGTCCTGATAACTCTGCATCACTTAAATCTGGCTGTAGCGTTGGATAACGCGATCGCCAATTTGACCACGCGATCGCGCCTCTCTGCAATGTCATCACCTGCGTCATCACCGCCACGATCGCTTACTCCTTACGATCGTCGTAATATTCGCGACCGGGCAGATTTTCCATCGTCTCAATCACCGCTTTCGAGGCTGCGATAATATCGCGTTCTTCACCGCCCAGATATAGCCGTCCAAAACTTCCCACGGCTGAGATCTGCAAAATGTTAATCAGTGCCGCTTTTTCTGCCTCATTTGCCGCCAGCGACGCATACGCCGCAGGTTCAACTTCAAACACATACAAGGTTTGCCCTGCCAGAATCATATTGCCGCGCCGAGTCCGGTTAATCAACTGCGTATGATGCGCGTCAATATTGCGAATAATCTGGCTTGAGATCACGCGGGGTTTTAGGCAATCCTGCTTACGCACATCTAATGCCGCTAAAATGGCTCGTCCTGCTGCATTGACTTCGCCTTGATTGCTGGCATGAATTTCCATTAATCCATACAACCGCTCTACGACTTGCACCCCAGGACGGACAACAGCCGCTTTCAGCGCGACATCCATAATCCGGTTAATCTCGATCCCCGGCGAAATTTCAATCCAAAGCGATGCATCACCCGGCAAAGGTAAGAAGCCCAAAGACTCCGTTCCTAAATACGCGGCATGTTGCGGCTGTAAGCGATCGATATAAACGTAGCTACGAAGATCAATTCCCAAGGTGAACGAATGTAAAGTCCTCTCTTAGTATAAAGCGTGATGAATCCCCGATCTCAATTCAGCGTGATTATGTCTTTAGGACTACTCCTTTCGACAGAGACGTGCCCATTGCGGGTCACGCTATCTTTCTAGGTGTATTTCTCCGATGACGATTCTGTTCATTATTAGCTAGAAAATCTGTGTTTCAATATCTTCCGCCTCTTAACGAACACAATTTACCTTATCCAGATACCATTCACCCGATTGTGATTCATTTTGTTCTTGCAATGATCTTCTTCGCATTCTTCTGCGACATTGTGGGATATTTTACAAAAAATACACGATTGTATGAGGTCTCCTGGTGGAATCTCGCTTTTGCAACTGTTTCTATTTTTATTGCAATTATTTTCGGTCAAATTGAAGCGGGTCTTGCAGAACCTTATCAAGCCGCCGCAGATACACTCAATTTACATACCTTGCTGGGATGGTCGCTCGCGGGAATTTTAGCGGGAGTCACAGGATGGCGGTATGTGATTCGATTGCGTGAAAAAGAGCAATTGCCAACGGCTTATATGGTCGTGAGCGTCCTCACGCTTTTAATCGTTTGCATTCAGACTTATTTAGGTACAGCGCTTGTCTGGATCTATGGATTGCACAGCATTCCGGTCGTCGATGCAATTCGAGAAGGAGGATTGTAATGAATCCAGACTTAATTGAGCAATTCGGTCGGCTCGGTGCAAATGGATTGCCCTATGTTGTGCCGATTCATCCCCTGTTTGTGCATCTGACTTTGGGATTGTTTATTGCCGCGATCGCATTTGATATTGTTGGCGCGTTTTATCCAGTTGAGAAGTCCATCTTCAAATTCTTAGCGATTCCTGCCACTCGCTCTGGGCTGTTTGATGTCGGCTGGTACAACATGCTTGCAGCCGCTGTAGTGACATTTTTTACGGTTGTAGCGGGCTACTTTGAAATTTCATTGGCTGTTCCTTTGGCGGATGTCAAAAGTGCTTGGGGTTTGCAGGCTTTAAAAACAATGGTGCTCCACGGTGTGGGAGGCATTTTGATCTTGACGCTCATTGTCGGGATGACGGTTTGGAGAGGATACCAACGATTTCTCTGGCGTAAAGATATGGCGCGGCAGGTGCAGTGGAGCTATCTAATTGCAGGGCTTGGTATCTTTCTGCTGATGTTTTTGCAAGGCACACTCGGTGCGCATTTAGGCGGAGAGTTTGGCATTCATGTCACGGCTGATCAACTACTCCATCTAGGCGAAAATCCGAATCAGGTTTTGCAATAGTACTTAGGAAACTGACGATGAAACTTCGCGCAATCCTTATCCTGACGATTTATGCTGTGGCGATCGCATTCATAAGTTTGTGGGCCGCAAAACAGTCTTACTCTTGGTTTCCGCCAGAAGCGGCGGCTGAATCGAAGCTCTTTGATGATTTATTTAGCTTGTTTACTGGCTTAGGCACGTTTATCTATCTCGGTGTGATGGGACCTTTTGTCTATTCTTTGATCTTTCATCGAGCGGCAAAATATGATCTCAGCGATGCGCCTCCGATCGAAGGCAATACTTGGCTAGAAATCATCTGGACAGCCGTGCCGTTGGTCTTAGTGCTGAGCCTTGCCTTTGCGAGCTATCAAACATATGAAAAGATGGCGGTTCGAGGCCCGATGGAACTCGTGCATCTGCACATGCCGAAGGTTGTAGAAGCTGCATATGCCGAGCCATTTGATGATACGCCTCAAAAAGAGATCCAGAATGCTCTGCAAACGGCTCCGGTCGAGCATATTGATGTGACAGCGAAGCAATGGGCTTGGATCTTTCGATATCCAGAGCAGAATGTGACGAGTACTGAATTGCATTTGCCCATCGATCGACGAGTGAAATTCACGCTGCATTCTGACGACGTACTGCATGGCTTCTACATTCCTGCCTTTCGGCTTAAGCAAGATGTCGTTCCAAATCATGACATTGACTTTGAATTGACTCCAGTGCGAGCTGGACAATATCGCTTACGCGATTCGATGTTAAGTGGAACTTACTTTGCTGCGAATCAGGCTGATGTGGTTGTTCAGTCTCAAGCGGATTATGAGCAATGGCTAGCTGATGCGGCAACTCGCACTCCCGCTCCTGCGTTTAATCCAGCCGCAGACGAATATGCACGCGCACAAGCCCAAGGACGGAAAACCAAAGACAAAACTGCTGTTCGGGGTTGGGCAACGTTACCGCCTGCACCGCCACCGATTGTGAACTATTCACCCCAGCATGAACCGACTAGCCCAGCGACTTGATGAGGATTATTGAATTATGGCAAATATCTCGATCGACACTCCCCAAGTCGTCCGTGGACAACCTTATCCAGGCGCACCGGATAACTGGAAGCGATTTTTTACGTTTAGTACCGATCACAAAGTGATTGGGATTCAGTACATTGCGACTTCATTCTTCTTTTTCTTAGTCGGTGGGCTGTTCGCAATGGTGATGCGGGGTGAATTGATTACCCCAGAAGCAGATTTAGTCGATCGTACGGTCTACAATGCACTGTTCACGATGCATGGTTCGGTCATGCTGTTTTTGTGGACATTTCCAGTGCTCGTCGGGTTAGGAAATTATCTCGTGCCTCTGATGATTGGCGCGCGAGATATGGCATTCCCGCGATTGAATGCAGTTTCATTTTGGATGATCCCGATCGTAGGGGTGCTGATGATGGTCAGCTTTCTCATTCCAGGAGGACCGTCTCAGTCCGGTTGGTGGGCATATCCGCCCGTCAGCTTGCAAAATCCAACCGGAAATCTGATTAACGGGCAATTTCTTTGGCTTTTGGCGGTTGCGATTTCTGGGGTTTCCTCGATTATGGGAGCCGTGAACTTCGTGACGACGATTTTCAGAATGCGTGCTCCCGGAATGACTTGGTTTAAAACCCCTGCATTTGTGTGGGCGGTTTTAGCTGCGCAATTGATTCAGCTTTATGGACTCCCGGCACTGACAGGCGGCGCAATTATGTTGCTGCTGGATCTAACGGTAGGGACGAGCTTTTTTGCTCCTGAACGTGGTGGAAATCCGATTTTGTACCAGCATTTCTTCTGGTTCTATTCTCATCCTGCGGTGTATGTGATGGTACTTCCTGTGTTTGGGATCTTCTCAGAAGTGCTGCCGGTTCACGCGCGTAAGCCATTGTTTGGCTATCGCGTGATTGCTGCATCCTCGGTTTTGATCACCGTTATCAGCGCATTCGTCTGGGTGCATCATATGTTTGCGAGTGCGACTCCAGGCTGGATGCGCATGTTTTTCATGGTAACCACGATGCTGGTTGCTGTGCCCTCTGGCATTAAAGTGTTTGGCTGGGTTGCCACTATTTGGGGAGGTAAAATCCGCTTCACGACACCGATGCTATTCGCTCTAGGCGGAATTAGTAACTGGGTGTTTGCCGGAATTACGGGCATTTTCTTAGGTTCAGTGCCTTTAGATATTCACCTCAACAATACTTACTTTGTGGTGGGCCACTTCCATTATGTGTTGTATGGGGCGATTGGCATGGGCATCTATGCTGGGTTTTATCACTGGTTCCCGAAGATGACGGGGCGAATGTACTACGAAGGCTTAGGCAAACTACATTTTGTTCTGACCTATCTCGGAATTGCGCTGACGTTTATTCCAATGCATCCGCTTGGATTTATGGGAATGCCGCGTCGAGTGGCTTCCTATGATCTAGAGTTTGCTTACTGGAATGTGATTGCAAGCTTGGGCAGCTTTTTACTCGGTGTGTCTGTTGTGCCGTTTATTCTCAATATGGTCAGTGGGTGGATTCGGGGTGAAAAAGCGGGGGACAATCCTTGGAGAGCTTACGGGTTAGAGTGGTTGACGACTTCGCCTCCAGCGGTTGAGAACTTTGAAGAAACCCCGATCGTGATTGCAGGCCCTTATGGCTATGGTAGGACTGAACCTTTAGTCGCCAACAATCCAAATCCAGATTCAATCAATCCGATGCCGGGTTTGGTTGAATCTTCTACAGAACAGGAGTAAGGCTATGACAGAAAGAGCCATTGCCCAAGATGTTGAAGCTCAAGTGCGATCGCATCAAGAACACGATGAAGCGGGAAATAGTAAATTTGGCTTTATTGTGTTCTTACTGTCGGAAAGTGTAATTTTTCTCAGCTTTTTTGCGGGCTACATTATTTACAAAACCCAGACTTTAGATTGGTATCCGCCGGGAGTCACAGGGTTAGATGTGGATGCTCCTCGAATTAACACGATCGTGCTGGTGTCGAGTAGCTTTGTCATCTATGTGGCTGAGCGATACTTGCATGATAAAAAACTGTGGGGCTTTCGCCTATTTCTGATCGCAACGATGGCAATGGGAGCCTACTTTCTGTACGGGCAAGCTGTGGAATGGAGTAGCTTATCGTTTGGGCTGACCGATGGTTTGTTTGGCGGCACGTTTTACTTGCTGACTGGATTTCACGGACTTCATGTGTTGACCGGGCTGTTGTTACAGACGCTCATGCTCGGTCGATCGTTTATTCCCGGTAACTATGACAATGGCTCGTTTGGAGTCGAAGCAACCTCGCTGTTTTGGCATTTTGTCGATGTCATTTGGATTGTGCTGTTCATTCTGATCTACGTTTGGCAATAAGAGGGAATTTCCATGATTATTGATGATCAGCTTTATGATGTGATTATTATCGGCACAGGTGCAGGTGGCGGAACCTTAGTGCGGAAGCTCGCTCCCACGGGACTGAAGATTCTTGTTCTCGATCGAGGAGACTTTCAAGAGAAAGAAAGTTCAGAGTTAGTCGATCTTGAAGTCTTCAAACGCGAGCAATATCATGCGCCTGAATCCTGGACAGATGAAGCAGGAGAACCGTTTTATCCGCAAACCAATTACGGAGTTGGGGGAAATACGAAGACTTGGTATGGTGTGTTGATGCGAATGCGCGATCGCGATTTTGAAGCAGTTCAGCACCAAAATGGCATTTCTCCTGAGTGGGAACTCAAAGCTGCTGACTTTGAACCTTACTACACCGAAGCAGAAAAGCTTTATCAGGTGCATGGTAAAACAGGCGACGACCCAACAGAACCGTCTCATCGCGAAGACTATCCATTTCCAGAAATTGCCCACGAGCCTTTTCCGATTCAAAGCATTTCCGAAACGCTTGCTGAGCAAAACTTGCATCCCTTTTATTTGCCGCTCGGATTGGGCGATCAAGGTAGAACTGATTCCGAAGATAGTGGAGTCACTCCTGCTCTGAAATACGAAAATGTGACGCTGAAGACTTCGGCGCAAGTGCTTTGGCTGCATACCAATCCATCGGGAAGCGAAATTAAAGGGGTGCAGGCGAAAGTTGGGGATCAGTACTATCTGTTTCTCAGCCACATTGTTGTCGTCGCTTGTGGTGCAATTAACTCTGCTGCATTACTTTTAAAGTCTGCAAACGAGAAGCATCCGAATGGCATTGCAAATGGCTCCGGCATGGTCGGACGTAATTTGATGAAGCAGCAATTATCCGTTGTTGTACAATTAATGGCTTCACAGAACTCTGGGCTATTTCCAAGAACGCTTGGGGTGAATGATTTTTACTGGGGCGACAAAGATTTCGCGTATCCGATGGGGCATATCCAAAACTCAGGCGGCATTCTGCGAGATGTTCTCTTTTCTGAGGCACCGCCGATTTTGTCTGCGATTAAAAGTCTGTTACCTAATTTTGGATTGCGACAGTTAGCAACCCGTTCGATCGGGTGGTGGTTGCAAACCGAAGACTTACCTGATCCAGACAATCGGGTGCGATTTGTCGGAGATAAACTGCGTGTCGAGTACAAGGTGAATAACTTTGAAGCACACGATCGCTTAGTTTATCGCTGGATCGATGTCTTGAAAAACGTGGAAGCAGCACGACCTTCAATCTTTAGCCGTAATGCTCATCCCCGCAGTGATATGCCCATTTCTGTTGTGGCTCATCAGGCGGGAACCTGTCGGTTTGGGTCTGATCCAACTCAGTCTGTGTTGGATTTGAATTGCCGCGCTCATGAGGTTAATAATCTGTACGTAGTCGATAGTAGTTTCTTCCCGTCTAGCTCCAGCGTTAGCCCAGGTCTTACCGTCATTGCAAATGCGTTGCGAGTAGGAGATCATTTGATTCAGCGATTCAAAGGATGAGACTCAATTTATTCAGGCAGAATCGGCAAACGGATCTGAGAAGATTCTCCTGAATAAAGCTCGATCGTGATGATCTGAAACTCGATCGCTCTTGCATCTTTCGGCTTTTTCCCAGTTCCAGCATTGACAGCATAAGCTGGAAAACAAGCCCCACTTAGACTCAACCGAATCGCACTACCTCGACGAATCCGAATACAAGTCGGTTGCAGTACGATTCGATAAGCAGTTCGCTCAGAATGTTCACTGCGTAAATATCCCTGGGAAAAGTTCATCACACTGCCATTCGACTGTACCTCTGATAGCACTGCACACAGATCAAAGCTCTCTGCATCTGAACTAGCATCAAGCTCAATGACAACCTCTCCAGCGATGTGCAAATCCGTTTCCAGTGGATCAGTCGTGTAAGTTAAAACATCGCTCCGCGCATCGATCGCGCTACGCTCAAACGATCCACAAGGATAAGCAACATGCCCTCCCAAAGCTGGAACAGGTCGCCAGGGATCATGCACAATCACATCGATCGCTGAATTTGATTGTTCCGTAGTTAACTTGCCTTCTCGATCGTCCATGCCTGCTAGACCGCTACTGTTGAGGAAAAGCAATTGTTCTGAACTATGCGGAAATTCAGAGAACGACCGCCATTGATTACTTCCCATCTCAAACAATTGCACTGCTGGATCAGTTAGCTCTGCTCCTTTGAGAAAGTGATCAAACCAGCGAATCTGAGCGCGATCGCAAAAACTGATCGCATCGGCTCCATAATCGATCGCGCCAACTTTCCGCCCCCAAGGCAAATGTGCCCAAACCCCAACAATCAAATGCTGTGCATACTTTTTAGAGCTAGCTTGATACGATCGCAATGTGCCCCGCATATAAGTATCAAACCAGCCTCCAATATGCAACATGGGTAGCTCGATCGAACTGACATCGGGGGTCAATTTCTGCCAGTACGCCTCTTCTGAATTGAGCCAATCTTGATAGTAAGCATCATACTGTGCGTATTTCTGCATCACATCTGGATAAGCTGGAATGCGATCGCTCAAAGGCATGTTTTTTGCTGCTTGAGATAGTTCTAGAAAAGCAACCTCATCGCCTTTCAATCGAGCCGTTTCTGCTGCTAATTGAATCGCCCATCCCAGATTCGCGAATAAACAAAATGCCCCATTCTCATACGCCCAGTCGTGCTGTAAATTAGGCGCTAACATTGCCGGACAGATGGTTTTCAGGGGTTCTGGACAGTTCAAGGCAGCATACAACTGAGTCATGCCTTGATAAGAAAATCCATACATCCCAACCTTGCCATTACTCCGAGGCAAATTCGCTGCCCAATTGACTGTATCAAATCCATCTTCGATCTCATGCTCAAATAGCTTAAATTCTCCCTCTGAAGTTCCGCGTCCTCGTACATCCTGAATTACCACAATGTAACCCTGAGCCGCATACCAACTGGGATGAGCATACACAACTGTTGAAGCGATTGCGCGTCCATAGGGTTGTCGCATTAATAGAACCGGAAACTCTCCCTCTGCATCGGGATAGTACACATCCGCGTCTAAGCGCACGCGATCGCGCGTATACATTGAAACAGTCTGTTTCAGCATGATTGGGATTTTTGAGCATTCAACAGTGGTTGAGTTGCATAGTAATAGATCGTGAACAAAATTCCTGAAAAAATTTGTCCCCCCACCGTACCATGCCAAAACTCAAACGCATCTTTGCCCCAATACACCGCAGCTAAAACCATGACAGCAATTCTGCACACATTCAGAACTAAGGCTAAAGTAATGCCGATCACAATCAACGCAGTCATTTGCCGCGATCGCACTCGAAATGCAATGCCGAGAATGATTGCTGTTAGCAGCATCACAAATGCCATCTCAAAGCCATCACAACCTTGGGCAACCTCAACCACCCCCGCAGGCAAGACCACATATTGTTCTTCAACTGACACAGGCTGCCCGATCGCTTTGAGTAGTCCACCTCCCCCCCAAGCCATCCATTTCGATAGGGCTTCGGGAGAAAAAGCGAAATGCCAAAGATGCCGCGCGATTCGGATTAGATTCGGGTGCAAGCTTGCGATTAAGAGCGCGATCGCCAACCACTGCTTTCGGAGAAATTGCCAGCCCTGATAGCTCAAAACTCCACCGATTAAGATGATCATGCAGCTTAGAGATTGTGGAGTCAGCGCGGGATAGTACAAATAGAAAATCCCTAATGCCCCCAAGATTAAGCTACTTCCAAGCCAACGATCTTCAATTGGAATGTCCAGAACAGGGGAGCGCGATCGCCTGAGTTGCTGAACTGCAAGACCAATGAGCAAGACATTGAGAATTAAGTGTGGCATTCCGCTCAACACGACTGTGGCACACCCATAAAGCCAGGTTGGAAAATACACTCCCAACCCAAAAGTTGCACCAGCGAGCAGAATCCAGTTATGAATCGATCGCAGACTCGATTTGAAGAGAGAGAATTCTCGGCGCATTCTCAGCTTCTAAAGAGGTACAACCCATATCGTCCGAGAACGAGGAGTGCCGTTCCAATCACAGCTAAATTACCGATACTGAGAATCCCGCTTTTCAGAATGCTATTATTTGCAGTTTGTTTCACAGATTCTGCTTGAGCACTGATACGCTGGGCAGCTTGCTCTAGTTGTCCAGGAGTCACTTTTGCTGCTGCTTCTGGATTGGCTTGAATGGATTGAATTCTAGAATTGAGTTGTGAAACTTGGGCACTGATTCGCTCATTCGCTTGTCGCTGTAGCGCTAGACTATCTTGGGCAACGACTGCACAAGACAGCAAAAAGAGAATGCCGATCGTAAAACAGAGTAACGCGAGCGATCGCAACCTTTTCCGCTGCTCAGCACCATACATGAGCAATGCGACTCCGAACAAAATCACAATACTGCGATCGCCAATTTGCTGAAGCGTTCCTAATCGCCACTGCGATAACCCAAAATTCGGCGGCAGGACAATGACGAAAAAATCGACTGCAAATGCGATGAGACAAGCAAGACCAACAATCCGACAAAGTTTTTTAGCACGAGGCGAATCAATCAACGAGGAACCCACGATTTTCTTGGAAGTAAGAGCCATAAAGAGGACTGCGACGCGAAAGAACAAGTGGTAGCCTGCGCCGAATTCCCTGATCGGTTAAGTACCCGCAATTCTAACAAGGGGGTTTTAGCACCTTGTGGAAATTACTCAAACTTTATTAAGACTCGATATTGAATTCATCTAGTTTTTATAGACTGCTTCACTAATTTTGCTGTGGGCTTCACGGATTTTTGTAATTGCGCGTTGGGTCGTGGCATTCCAATCGACTTGTTCTGGATAAGGTGCAAATACGGCTTGCCCGGTTACAGGATTGTAGATGCGACAGAATAGAACTTGTTCTGTATCTCCAGCTTCAACCGCGATCGTAATCGGTTGCCGAAAGGCTTCGACCGGAAGTTTAGACAGCATAAACACTAGGCCACGGGCGAACAGGGTGTCATACCCAGATTGGATGACATAAGCGCGATCGGCGCGCATATGCAAATTTACTTTATAATCAGGTTTGCCGCGAAATTCTTTCTCTTCGACTTCAAGTTTTTCGATGATTCCGGTAAGGGCGTGATGTTCGATCGGTTCGTGTTCAGATTTTGCACCGTTCCAGAAGTACCACAGACAATCACTGTATTGGCGATTCGCGTAGATATAGCGCGGCTTTGGAGGATGACTAAAGCCTAAATTTTGTTTAGAGGAGCGCAGTTCGTCAAGAATCGCTTGCAGAAGTTGATTGCTGTCCATAGAAGACGAGAGTGAGTTGATACACACATACTATACCCTGTATTTGGTTGTCTTGCTAGTAGGTGGAAAGGGTGGGGAGTGGGGAGTAAGCATTATGTCTGATTTTCTCCCTATCTCTCCTATCTCCCTATCCTTCTTAAGCCGACTGCCCAATCCAATCCTCGACTTCTGAGAAGTCATTACATCCTGTAATTTCCATCAACGTTTGCAGCATCGAGATATCTCGTTTTTCCCACTCTGCTAAGATCGAAGCTCGATCGTCTTGCGGTGGAAAATACTTGTAGATTCGCAAACCGCCTCGTCGTCCATCGGGTGCAACGGCTCGACCTGTACAAGTCAGCTTTACTCCGATTTTGCCAAGCAAGGTTTGAACAATTGCAATCGGCGCAAGTTTCTCGGTGACGGTGAACTTAAACAATGCCTTCATGTCTTCACGGCACTCTAGTGCAGTCTTCGCCACAAATTGCACTAAGTCATCTGTTGCGAGAATCTTCTCTTCGGGCTTGAGAAATTCGAGAATTCTCAGCGATCGTAGTGCTTCAACTTGCGCGGTTAAAAGTTTGACATCCTGAATCGAAATCTTTCCGTAACCGCGTTCGAGATGATCTTCAAGTTCCTGCATATCATGTAAACGCACATATTCAGGATTGTGAGTGAGGTAGTAATACAACCGCAATTGGGTATACCATCCATCATCATCTTTGAGTTTGATTTCAGGAGTGATCGTTTCAACGTTGTACTTGCGTTGTAGTTCGTGTTTGCGTCTGCTATGACGCTTCTGAACGGTTTGATTTGCCTGCTCTTTGAGTTCGTAGTATTCTTCTGCGGTAATTTCGGGAGAATCAGAAACCGCGATCGCTTCTGCGGTTTGATTGCGTGTGCGAATTGCGGACATGACTTGAGCAATGCGATCGCACTCTTGGGCATCATGTCGAACTGGGAGATATTCAAACCCTGGAACTTTTAAGGTTCCAGCGAGTAATTCACCTGACATTTGATCGTTATACTGTCCGAAGATTTTCTCCAAATCATCTGTGACGGTTGTGACTTGATGACCTTCCAGCAGTAAACCGTTGCGAAACTCTCGACGATAGCGCCACAAAGACGCATTGACTCGTGCTGCCATCTTTGCCCAAGTCCGAAGTGCGATCGGATCACTTTGCTCATCGAGATCGAAATCAATATCTTTGAGCAATGCAATGTTGTACTGAACTGATTTGGTCAAAGATTGTGCAACATCTCGATAGTTACAGCTACCATTGCCAATTTTTCCCGGTCCAAAATGAGCTGCCCAAATATAACGAGGAACAGATTCACGAATTCTTGCTAAAGCCTGACGCGACTCAGAATCAGGTGTAACGCCTTGGAAAATACCAAACACCGCTTTGAAATGATTGCGAATGTCGATCGATACGCCAGTTCCGATCGTTGGAGTTGCTAAAACAACATCGTAATCACCGACGACATCGTTAATCCGCTCAGCAATGTGATAAGCAGCATGATCTGGATCAGAAACGGTTTCGCTATCGATTCGGAGAACTCGCTTTTGGGGAAATTGTAAGCGCAAATAGGTTTCTAAGTTTCTAGAACTCCAGCGCCCGCGAACTTTTTGAGAATCGAGACAGACAAACACAGCTCCTTCTTCTTGCAGAACAGTGCCTAAGCGATCGAGCAGTGGTGCAGGATTTTTTGTATCGTAGAGTGAAACATTCCAAGCAAGTTCAGGCTTCCACTCATTCACAACGACCCAAGGCTGAATCGCACTTTCAGCTAAGCCTCGCAGGTAATCGATACTCACGTCAGATAAATCTGCATCTTGAGCAATTAACAATCCACCCGTTTCGAGCACAACTGCAACGAGTTCGCGCAGTGTTTCTAAAATTCTGACGCGCTGTTGATAGCAAGTTGCACTATTCAAAGCATGCCAAAGCACTTGCTCGACTTCATCGAGAATGACGATCGCGCCTTCCCAATCCGCCGGATTAAACCGTGCTCTCGAATTCGGATGCAATGAATCAACACACAAACCATAGCTATGTTGATTTTCAGATTTCAAAGCATCATCAATCCAATCGATGCCAATACTTTGACAAATTGCTTTTCCGAGTTGAATCCGGTGAGTAATGACTAAAACTTTTCTTCCGGCTGATTTTTTAATTAATGCCTGTAGAGCCGTCGTTTTGCCCGTTCCTTTAGCACTTTTAATACAAGCTAAACCTGACTCTGGGTAAGGCAAATCACCCAAAAACGGCTGATTTAATTTTAGCGAAGCAGAATAAGTTAATGACCATAGTTTGGATGCTTGCCAGAATTCAAGCTCGATCGCTGATTCATATAAGTTTGTAAATGCATCAGCACCACGAGCGACAACGAAATCATCAACGCCTTTTTCAGCGCCTGGCAGTGTAATAACTTTAACTTGACAGCCAGCATTGGTTAAAAGTTGTCCTAGTCGAGAAGTTGCAAGAAAAATATTTTGTAATGTTTTGGGTTTCGTTTCGTAGTCAAAACAGATGTGAACAGACCGCTCTTTGCTAGCAAAGTATGCGAGTTCTGCAATGAGCTGCCGAGTTTCCCGACGATAGCCACTAAAAATTCCGGGCAATGCGATCGCGGGATAACCCAGTGTCAACACACATCCTGCTTTCTTCTCACCTTCTGTGAGCACGATCGGTAAATTATTTTGCCAGACCCATTCCCAGAAATTCGTCGAATCTGCGATCGGCACATTAAACCGCTGTGAAATCTTCTGCCAAATCTGTGGCGGAACATCCAGCAGAACTAATCGGCTAGAGCCTTTGCCCAAACTTGGACTGAGATATTTTGCAGGTTTGCCTTTTTTCTGGTCGAGAACTGGCGTATCCGCGTCTGGCTTAAACCGTCCCCAATCCATTCGCTGCCAATGATTGAGCGGATCAACTCCACTCACCCACCAGCCGCGCATCGAAGCGCGTGTCTGTTTACCAAACCGAGTCACCCGCCAATTCAGCAATTCCGCGATCGGGTATTCTGCCTCACGAGTAAAGGGATTGCATTCGGTATCTTCGAGCGATCGCACATTGCGGCGAATAATTTCTCGATCGACTCCGCTTGCTAACCATTCCTGTTCATGATCCGGATGAAGGTCGCCAGCCAACTGTGCCGCTGCTCCTGAAGGAGCAATTCTGAGGTAAGTCACCATCAGTTTTGCTCCTGAGTTGCGAACGGGTTCAAACAAAATGCACGGAAAAGTAGCGCAGAACGACTGCACATGATACGATGTTCAGACATAGAAATCAGCCCAATCTTTTTTGGGCAAACAAGGTTATCAACCCCTTAAGCTGACTGTGGTAGGAAGGCTTTGGGGGTTTTGCTTTTGTGTTTTTTTAGAGAATCAAAGCTTGGCGGAGTGGTGGTAGACACTCGAATCGCACAATCTTTTTTCTTAACTCCAGACAAACAAGGTCGGTCAGTTGGATGGTGGTAGACATCGCTGACGTGAGGAAGAGATTAACACCGATTTTTGATCCGCTCAAGAGGGGGTGGATCAGAAGGACGGGGGAGTTATAGAGAGAATGTACGGGGGAGTTAGGGAGATAGGGAGTGGGAAGTGGGGAGTGGGGAGGTTTGAAATTCGGGGAGATCGCGTAGAATTGAAGCGGTAGAATTTTGGGGTTCGGGGGTCGGATTTTGGACGCGGGAGTTGCAGAGACGGCGCGCGAAATCAGACGCAGGTGTTATAGGACTCCGCAAAAACACTACTACTGGTGGGGGTCATCGTGGATCATTGGTCGGTAAGACCCCAGATATAGCGTTTTACCACTAGACAAAATTCAGAGGGTGAGGCACTATATGTGGGGTTCTCATTCTCACGAGCGATGAAACAACTAGAAGCAGCCTTTCCAGTCGATAGTCAACTTTTGATGGTCTTGCCTAGAGCAGGGGCATCTGTGCGAAATCCAGATGTGCGCTTACCAATTTTGCGATCGGATGTCGATGGCTATTATTTGGAAATGCGGGTCGAGGAGGATGCTCAAGATGACAGCGAGTTTTCGGTGATTCGGCGCGTTCCTTTAGAGAATTTGTCAGATGAAGAATTAGCGGATCTGAAAGCAGAATATGCCAATCTAGATTGGTCGGCTTGTGTGAATAAAGGCGTGAGTAATGGATTAGAAAAAATCCACGATCGCCGAATTCAAAGAATGTTCATGGCGTTGATGACGTTCCTAAATCCACGCCAAATCTCGATCATTCTTTACCTTTATAAATTGGCAGCCGAGCAGGGAAATAACGGGACAGTTAAATTTCGATCGAACGATTTATTGGAGATTTTGGGATATACGCGGACGAAAGATGGCGGGTTTGCATCGAAATTGCGATCGCAGTTAAATCGCGATTTGGTTGCGCTGCATCGAACTGAATTGGTATTAGCTCAATCTTTCAAGAAGACAAGTCTGAATCGTGGCGCAAAAGTCATGATTAAAAGCATTCTGAGAATTAAAGATTACGAGGTGGATCATGCTCCTAGAGACTTTGATATTACAAAAGCAGCTGATTATACGTATGAATTGGCTGATTCTTACACGATCTCTTTGGAATTTTTTGATGGCACAAGAAACGGAGATTGTGTCTTATTTCCAAACCAGTTTGACATTACTCAGCGACTTGGAAGTAATGCAAAATGCGACTATAAAACAAAGCTTCTAATCTATCTGGCGAGCCGCATGAAATGGGATACGCTCACAGACGGACAATTCATTTCAATTTCTAAGCAGTATTTGTTTAAGAATTTGGATTTGTTTGGAAGTAATTCTTCTCGAAATAATCAAATTTTTTGGCGAACGGTGGATGAGTTGAAAGAGGAAGGCTATCTGTTTGGAGCGCAGGAATTATCTGGAAAACATCGAATTTCAACGATTCAATTTCAGATTAATTCGATGAAATTGAAATGTAAGTGATGTATAACTTTGCTCAACGCTGAGAGGACGTTTTAAAAGTATAAAAAGACTCTTCGCTCACGTTGTCCTCCCGCCCCGGAATGGAATTCCAGGGCTAGTAAAACGAAGTCCACTAAACTGGACTACACAGAGGTTTGAGCGATGCAGTCCTTTTAAGGACTTCGCACCGTTAGCCCTGGAATTCCATTCCGGGGCGGGTGAATGCGATGAACGATACGTTTCAAACCTCCTCTTACTCCTCATGACATGAGCAGAGCAATATTCGATTTTGTAACTTTCTCGCTCTCTGGAATACGCTACACTTGCATCTACGAAATTAGGGCAAACGATCGTGGCTCAAGTTGTTCTCGAAAACATCTATAAGTCCTATCAGAAGGGCGATCAGAGCGAAAAAAATGCGGTCTTGAGATCGATTAATCTCCGCATCGAAGACGGCGAGTTTATGGTGCTCGTCGGGCCGTCTGGCTGTGGCAAAAGCACGTTGCTGAGACTGATTGCAGGACTCGAAGAACTGACCGCCGGACAAATTCGCGTCGGCGATCGCATTGTCAACGATTTGCCTCCCAAAGAGCGCGACATCGCGATGGTGTTTCAAAATTACGCGCTCTATCCGCATATGAGCGTTTATGACAACCTCGCGTTTGGATTGCGTCGCACGAAGCTCGATGGCAAGAGATCGAAATGGACAGAGAATCTTGCAGTCGGTGTGACGCGCAAATTACCGAGCGGAATGCGCTATGTCAGCGATCGAGAACAAGCCGTCCAAGAACGAGTTAAACTCGTGGCTCGGATGTTACAAATTGAGCCGTTACTGAATCGTCTTCCGAAACAACTCTCAGGTGGGCAAAAACAGCGAGTTGCCCTGGGTCGTGCGATGGCAAGAAATCCGCAAGTCTTTTTGATGGATGAACCGCTCTCAAACTTAGATGCAAAACTGAGAGCCGAAACCCGCGCTCAGATTGTCAAACTCCAGCGACAGCTAGGCACAACGACAATTTACGTCACGCACGATCAAACTGAAGCGATGACGATGGGCGATCGCATTGCTGTCATGAATGCCGGACAAATTCAACAACTGGCAACCCCGCTGGAACTTTACAACACTCCCGCCAATCGCTTTGTAGCTGAATTCATCGGTTCGCCGCCAATGAACTTTATTCCAGTGCAAGTTCGCGCACCCCTCACGCTGCATCATGCGTTATTTCAACTGACTTTGCCGGAGCAGTGGGCATCTGTGCTAAATCGCTATGACGCGCAAATGATCTCGCTTGGCATTCGTCCTGAGCATCTCAGTTTGAGTGACTCCACCGATCAGACCCTTTTAGTTGCAGTGGATTTGATCGAAGCATTGGGGCACGAAACTGTTTTATCGGTGCGCTTGGCAGACAACTCTGACACGATGCAAGTCCGAATTACGCCTGATCGGGCGGTAAAACTGGGTGAAGCGCTACGGCTAGCGTTGCCGATCGACAAAATTCATTTGTTTGATCAAGAAAGCGGAAATGCGATCGTGCCTGAGTTGCGCTAATGCCGATTTCCATGAGACGGACAAGGCGGTGCAGAAATCGAACGATCGAGCCAGCCGACTGCTTGCTGCAAGCGAGGGAGGGCTTCTTCTGGATTTTCTTTGAGCAGGTAGACTAATGCAACTGCTGATTGTTCGAGTGCTCTGGCTTTGCGATTCGATTTGAGGCGATGCCAATCTTGATTGGTAATGCTTAAGCGTTCGACTAGGGCTTGAGCCAGTTCGAGGGTGGTTGCTTCAGAGAGAGAGGCTGGAGAAGAAAGAGTTTCTGACATGATGAGATGTGAGTAAAATGAAGCGTTCTTCCTTTATTTTGGCGCATGTCGGCTTCGCAATCAGAATCAGAAGAAACCAATTTTGAGCAAAATTTGGAAAATGTTGAGCGATCGCTCAATGCCCTCAAAGATCGCTATGCTCAAGTTCAGCAAGATCAACAGCGAAAAGCTGAGCTAGAAACTCAGAAAGAATCGGCAAAATTGAAAACCGAATTACGGGAAATTGAGCAACAATTAGAAGAACTAGAATTAAATCTGGAAAGCCGATTGTTTTCGTGGTCTGGCTTGACAGAAATATTCTGGTTGGCGGTGCGATTCGGAGGACTGGGAATTGCGATCGGTTGGTCGCTTGCCTTCGTCACTCTGAAAAATCCAACGCCAAATTCTTCTTCGACTCCTTCTAGTTTGTCTAGCCCCAAGTGATTTATGACTCGACGTATTGCAGAACTTCTCCGCGCTGGTCAACCTGACGAAACTGTAACGATTCAAGGTTGGGTGA
Source organism: Leptolyngbya sp. GGD (assembly GCF_026735145.1). NCBI lineage: Bacteria > Bacillati > Cyanobacteriota > Cyanophyceae > Leptolyngbyales > Leptolyngbyaceae > Leptolyngbya > Leptolyngbya sp. GGD. Next base: position 1,874,758 of record NZ_JAPQKE010000001.1, on the reverse strand, counting down.
GAACAAAGCGTGAGCAAAAAGGTTTCTCATTTATTGAAGTGAATGATGGCTCTTCAATGGCTGGGCTGCAAGTTGTGATTAATCAAGACGTGTCCGATTATGAGGCAAGTCTCAAACGCATCAGTACCGGAGCTTCGGTGGAAGTGTCGGGCGTGCTGGTTCCGTCTCCTGGCAAAGGTCAGCGGATTGAATTAAAAGCTGAGTCGGTCAAAGTCTATGGCGAGGCTGATCCTGAAACTTATCCGTTGCAGAAGAAGCGGCATTCGTTTGAGTTTTTAAGAGAGATTGGACATTTACGATCGCGCACCAATACTTTAGGTGCGGTGTTCCGAGTGCGGAATGCCTGCGCGACTGCTATTCATCAGTTTTTCCAAGAGCGCGGATTTTTGTGGGTTCATACTCCTGTGATTACGGCGAGTGACTGTGAAGGTGCAGGTGAAATGTTCGCTGTGACGAGCTTGAATCTGAAACAGCCTCCGCTGAATGATCAAAAAGAGATTGATTACAGTCAGGATTTCTTTGGCAAGCCTGCTTATCTGACGGTGAGTGGACAACTCGAAGCTGAGATCATGGCAATGGCATTCAGCAATGTCTATACATTTGGGCCAACCTTCCGGGCAGAAAACTCGAATACTTCGCGACATTTAGCAGAATTCTGGATGGTTGAACCTGAGATGGCATTCTGCGATCTCGACGGAGATATGGATTTAGCCGAAGCCTTTTTGAAATACATCTTCAGCTATGTGATGGAGCATTGTCCTGAAGATATGGAGTTTTTCAATAAGCTGATTGATCAGTCAGTGTTGTCAACGGCTGAAAATATTATCAACAATCAGTTTGAGCGGATTACTTATACCAAAGCGATCGAGCTTTTAGAAAAAGCCGACAAGAAATTTGAGTATCCGGTTGAATGGGGCTTAGATCTGCAATCCGAGCATGAGCGCTATTTAGCAGAGGATTTGTTTAAGAAGCCAACGATCGTCACCGATTATCCGACTGAGATTAAAGCGTTCTACATGCGGCTGAGTGATGATGGCAAGACTGTTCGAGCAATGGACATTCTCGCGCCGAAGATCGGCGAAATCATCGGCGGATCGCAGCGCGAAGAACGGTTAGATGTGTTGGAACGGCGAATTATTCAGCAAGGCTTAGATCCGGCAACCTACTGGTGGTATCTAGATCTGCGTCGGTATGGAACTGTGCCCCATGCTGGGTTTGGATTGGGATTTGAGCGATTGGTGCAATTTATGACTGGAATGGCAAACATTCGCGATGTGATTCCATTCCCGCGCACACCTCAGAATGTGGAGTTTTAGAGTTCAAGATTTCTGATCGATTTTCGATTGTGTCAAATCTTTCTACTGAACTGTGCTTATATATTTGCGCTATCCATTTTTCTTAAATGGACGAGAAATCTGCAAGGGGTTGAATTATAAGCCCCTTTGCAGCTGCAGCTCTCACCTGACGCTCATCTAGCGAAATGAGGGGAAGATCTAATTGCTCAGCAAGCGCGATGTAGAGCGAGTCATAAATTGCAAGTTGATACGTTAACCCAATTTGCAGTGCATTGGGCAATAGCGAGATGACTGGCTCGATTTGCAATGGTAAACGTTGTAACTCTGTGATAATTTGAGATGCGATCGAGGGTGCTAGATCATTAAACCGAACAGCCTTCCAAATCACGTTTGTACACTCTAGAAGACAAAACTCGGGCACATATAGACGATCTCCCTGATACATCCGCGCAATCAAAACTCTTACTGCTGGTGTGTATTCTTGTGTGATTGCATACTGAATCAAAACACTAGCATCGACGACGTAAGCAGACATTATTGATCTCGATCCTCACGAATCATCTCTGAAGTCGTTTTTGCATCGGGTGGCGGAGTCCAGCGGATCTGATCCATTGCTGCCAAAACTTCTTCTATAGTACGATCGTCTTCCGGGGCGCGATGCAGTTTTTCATCCACAATTTGAGTCACGAATGTTTTAAGTTCTTCGATCGTCATGTCTGAAACTCGCTGTGTTCTCATAAGCTCAAACCTCTGAAGAAAATGTTAACTGAGTCTATCCGAAAGATAGTCAGCGGTCGCCTCAACCAAGGCGATCGTATCTTCATACAGCATTCGAGTTGGCCCCAAAACACCGATACTTCCGACTGGAACCGTGCCGCGATTGTAAGTCGATGAAATCAGCGAACAAGCGCGGATCGGTTCCAGTGGATTTTCAGAACCAATTCGGATCGAGACGCGCCGACCTTCTGAATCCGGTTGATCAAAAATCAACGGCACAAGCTGATCCTGTTCTTCTTCCAGCAAATGCAGGATCATTTGCACTTGATTGAGTTCTGAGAATTCAGGCTGGCGCAATACTTCAGCCACTCCGCTAATCATCAATTGAGAGGGCAGCGCCGATTGAGCGAGACGATTGAGTAAATCTGTCAGAACAGACGTGAGTAAGGAACTATAGCGATCGAACTCTCGCCCCAACTCACCCCAGTCTAAGGTTTGTAACTCGGTCAAAGAGCGACCGCGCAATTGCTCAGACAAAAAGTTCGAGAGAATTTTGAGTTCGCGATCGATGACTTCTGGATCATCTTCAGACGGTGGCAGTTCCATCAAGACAGACTGGGTTTCATACGTGTCGGTGACTACAATCAGCATGACGCGACTTGCATCAATGGGAACCAGTTGTAAATGGCGGAGTTGCGTCGTATGCGTCATCGGCATCGTGACGATCGCGATGTATCCACTCAGCGTTGATAGAATTTGTGCTGCCCCTTTTAAAACAGACTCAAAGCTCCATTTGTCCCAATTTAAGCGATCGCTCAACATCTGCTCTAATTGCACCGAGATGCCTGGCGAGGGCTGAATCAATTGATCTACATAAATTCGATAGCCTGAATCTGAGGGAACACGACCTGCTGAAGTATGCGGCTGAAACAATAGCCCAACTTTTTCCAGGTGTCCCATCGCATTGCGAATTGTCGCAGAACTGACGCTGAGATTAAACTCTTTGACTAATGCGCCTGATCCAACAGGTTCGGCAGTGGCAATATAATGCCTGACCGTTGCCCAGAGAACTTGCTGCTGGCGATGATTAAGGGGAGGATTTATCGGCATTTTGTAAGAACAAGCGCTTTATATCGAATTGAGACTACGATAGCATTTTCATTATGTTTACTTCAGATTCTGGCGAAGTATCGTAGCAAAACCGACGAAATCCTTAAATTTATCTTTGAGCGCTGGACAATTTTTAGGGCAGTCAGACTGGCGCAACTGAGATCGAGGAAAGCTGGCCATCTTCCATATTGATAATGCGATCGGCAATATCTAAAATTCGATTATCATGCGTCACTAGCAAAATTGCTGCGCCCTGCTGCTTTGCTAGATTTTGCATAATCTCGACTACATCTCGACCTGATTTTTTATCGAGTGCCGCAGTGGGTTCGTCTGCTAGAACAATTTTTGGATTACACACTAAAGCTCTAGCGATCGCAACTCTTTGCTTTTGTCCTCCCGAAAGCTCATGAGGATATTGATTGATCCACTCTCCAAGTCCAACTGCCGCTAACATCGACTCTGCCATCGAATAGGCTTTGACTTTTGGAATATCCGTATGCAGCTCGATCGACATCTGGACATTCTGTCGAGCGGTCAAAGAATTCAGCAAATTGTGGGCTTGAAAGATATAGCCAATGTTGCGCCGTAGCTCAACCAGTTTACTTTCAGGTGCATCTCTCAATTCTTCTCCTAAGACTTGCATACTGCCTTCTTGAGTCGATCGTAATGCTCCAATTAAAGTGAGAAGCGTTGTCTTTCCAGAACCAGATGGCCCGGTCATAATTACAACTTCGCCAGGCTCGATCGAGGCTGTGACATCAAATAAAACCTGCTTCCGTAATCGTCCAGAACCATAGTAGTGATTGACGTTTTGAATCTTGATGATGGAATCGCTTGCCATAGTTGGAAAATATCAGGTTAAAAAATGTCAGCCGGATCAGCTTGTTGGACTTTACGAACCGCGATCGCGCCAGAGATCACACACATTAAGATGGTCAGACACAAGACAAAGATTCCTCTTGAGAGCGTCATCGCAAGCGGTAATGAAGTTGCATTGCGAGTTAAATGGTATAAGCCAATGCAGAGAACATAGCCAGGGATATATCCCATGACTGATAAGATGATTGCTTCTTGAAACACAACAGATAACAGATAGCGATTCTTATAGCCCATTGCTTTGAGCGTGGCATATTCAGCTAAATGATCTGCGACATCCGTATAGAGAATTTGGTAAACAATCACTGTTCCGACAATAAATCCGATCGCAGTTCCCAAGGTAAAAATAAACCCGATCGCAGTACTGTCTTTCCAGTAGTTCATCTCAAAAGCGATAAATGCTGCTTTCGACATCACACGCACATCACCAATGACAAAATCCTCGCGATTGTCTTGTTTTTTCGGGTCAATTCGGCGTTCTCCTGGCAAATTCTTGAACCGTTCTAAACTTGCATACAAGTCTGCTCCTGGTTCGAGCTTAATTACCCCGATATCAATCTGCCTCGGATCACGGCTCGGAAAAATGCGATGGAAAGTGAGATCGCTTGTCATTAAGTTGCCATCTGCGCCAAAGGAAGCCCCCAGTCGAAATAAGCCTCCAATCTCAATCTGCCGACTTTCAACTTCAGTCCGAATCGGTGGATCAGATGGGCTGAGCGCCTGAAGTTTTTCTGGAATCGGCCCAAACTCAGGACGAGACGCACTATCAAATAGCACGACATCAGTCAGACGAATCTTCGATCGATTCTCTTCTACGCCTGGAACTGAAAATAACGTATCTCCTGGATTCGTTCCAAGCACCAAAATACTGCGCGTCTGAGGGGTCGGTAGACCCTGCCAATACGGATTCTTCCAAATTCCAAACCCAATGTAAATCGGACTAATCGACTTCACTCCGGCAAAGCCTAACGACTGATAGAGCCGCCGCTCTGGAAAGCTTTTCATGGCAATCAAGGAAGTCGATTGTGGACTGACCAAGAAAATATCGCCTTCAATGTTCTGATGTAGTGTGACAGCGCTATCAAATAAGGCATCCTGAAATCCCAATTGCAGAAACATCAGAATGACGGCAAAGCCAATTCCAGCTAATGCAACAAGCAACCGAATTTTCTCGCGCTTAAGTTGTAACCAAGCTAGAGGAATTGCAAACATTAACCGCTCCCCCTATGGTTCGATCACAACTTTCACTTGCAAGTTCGTCAATCCTGCAACGGGTTCACTGTTGTCTAGGCGAATTTTGACTTCTACGACTCGCGTATCGGTTTTATCAATCGGATCAGTGTTCAAAACTTCGTTCTTACGCACTTGTAAGCCAACACGATCGACGGTTCCGGTGAGTTCTCCCGGAAAAGCAAACCCTGTAATTTTCGCACGTTGTCCTGCTTTTACCCGACGAATAAAATTCTCATCGATTTCAGCAACAACATACATCTGATTCGTGCGACCGAGATCCATGACGCCTTCATTGCCAACGACTTCACCCGGATCGCTATGAATTTTCAAGACTTGACCCTCAACAGGAGCACGGACGATCGCTTTATCTAAATCTGCTTTTGCTCGCTGAAAGTTTGCCATCGCAACCTGTACGCCTGCTGCTGCTTGCTGTACATCGGTTGGGCGCACTTCGGCAACACTTTCTAACGTTTGCTTTGCCCCTTCAAACTCAAGCTGTGCTTGTGCGACCGCTGCCGAAGCTTGTTGTCGCTGTTTTTCTGTGGTGTCCAGAGCCAGCTTACGATTTCTCACCTCTGATTCGTTCACGGCTCCTTCTTTGAAGAGTGTCGAAAAGCGATCGTAATCCCACTTTGCTTTCTGAAATTCTGCATCGACTCGCGCATACTCTGCTTCTGCTTTCGGCAATTCTGCCTGTGCGCGCAGTACAGTTGCCCGTTGAGCGTTGATATCGCCTCGTTTTGCTCCGGCTTGCACTTGTGCCAATCTCGATTCAGCTTCTTTGACTTGTGCTTCTGCCTGCATGGCAGTGGCTAACAGCGATTGGTAAGTATCGAGAACAGCTAAGGGCTGATTTGCTTTAACGTTTGCGCCTTCTTTGACTAAAACTCGTTCAATTCGCGATCCGCCAAATCCGCCCGCAGCAGACGCACTCGGAGCCGAAACTTTAATCACACCGCCTTCTGGTTCTAATCGTCCTAGTGCGCTGACTGCATCGGGTTGAAAAGATTGTTCTTGCTGGGATGGGCTAGCAGACGATTGCGATGTGGGACGAAAAATTGAATAAGAGAAAATGCCAAAGCCAGTTAAAGCGAGTGCGATCGCAGACCCAATCAACACCACGCGCGCACCACCAGGTTTCATCAGCGGTTTCAGACTCACAACGGAACTCCTAGCTTATGGTAAGCAAGAAAAAAGAACGGGAGCGAAGTTCTTCTATTATGAACCAATTATTACTGAATATGAAGAATTTAACAGCAAACTTCTGTTGCCCCCATTCTCCCAACTTGCAACCCTTTGAGGACTGCGATAAAACCGATTACCGAGGTTCCATCGTTGGCATTTGTTCAGGTGAGATCGCGATCGCAACGGTGCGATCTTTTCGTCTGACTTGGACATTTAATCTGCCATGAATTCCGGCTTCATCGACCTGTTGTTGAATCATTTTGACTTGTTGAACAGGCTGATCGTTAATCATTTCAATCACGTCTCCGGCACGGAGTCCAGCTTTTGCAGCAGGTGTTCCTTGACCAACTTGCACGACTAAGATCCCTTGATCTTGCTCAACTTTTAGACGGCTATTCGGTAACTGATTGACATAGTTCTTGACATTCGGATCTAGCGCGACTAATTGCACTCCGATGTAAGGATGCGTTGCTGCTCCTGTTGCGATTAATTGTTCTGCAATTGTTTTGGCTGTGTTAATTGGGATCGCAAAGCCTAATCCTTGTGTGCCCTGAATGATAGCTGTATTGATCCCAATAACTTCGCCTTGAGCATTGAGCAATGGGCCGCCAGAATTACCCGGATTGATGGCTGCATCTGTTTGCAAAAAGCCGACACGTTTATCTGGAACACCAATATCGACACTCGATCGCTCTGTTCCACTAATCACACCGACGGTCACGGTTTCTTGGAGCCCGAGCGGATTCCCAATCGCGATCGCCCACTGTCCTTGCCGAACTTGATCCGAATCACCTAATGTCACTGTGGGCAAATTATCAGTCTCTACTTTGATCACAGCGACATCTGTGACGGGGTCTTTTCCGAGCACTTTGCCTTCTAAAACACGCCCATCTTGAAATGTTACGGTGACGGTATCTGCGCTATCTACAACATGGGCATTGGTAAGGATTTGCCCGACTTTGTTGATCACAAATCCCGAACCTAACCCGCGCAATACCCGACCTGGCGCTGCTTGCGGATTTCCTAAAAATGGACGTAATGCTGTGGGAACTTCACCCCCTAAAGTTCGAGAGACATTGACCTGCACGACCGCATTCTCCGCACGATCGACAGCATTCATCACAAAGTTGTCATCTAAATTTCCGAAGGGAGCTGCTTGTGCTGGGAAGCTGAGCCATAGCAGTCCAATCCATACGATCGCGCTACTGAGCCAACCCCACTGAAATGGTTTATGCATAATTGTTCCCTTATGTTTAGATCGGAAAATTTTAACTAAAAATTAGCCTATTCACAGCGTAGAGGTTGTCGTCAAATCGCCTTCATTCCTACGATAGAACTTCGCACTGATGCGATACAAATGTGTTTGGGCTTTCAAAAATCAAAAATAACGGATAAACTCTATTACTTCTCAAACCAATCTTTTGAACATTCCTTTGACATTTCTCACTTCTCTCCCTTCAGGAGTATTCTCATCGTTAAGAGGAGTGGTCATTCTCTAGAGAGTTTGTGTGAAGACAATCAGTCCTACCTCAACGCATCACTCTGAGCCTGAGTAGCATTGATAACCCAGATTATCGTCGCATTGTCAATTTTATCGATCGTATGACCTGTTCTACTCAAACGCTGCTTCTCATTGGAGATTGCCTGCCGGATCGAGAGAGATATCGGCAGTATTTGATGTCGGATTCGGAGTACGCCTATCGCTTGTTGGAAGCTGAATCGATCATAGAGGCATTAGAAATATGTCGAACCCAAGCGATCGATGTGATTCTCTTAGAGTATGTGCTACCCGATGGGAATGGTCTTGAGATGATTCAAGCACTGCACGCGCAGAGTAAGGATGGAAGCCCACCGATGGTGATGATTACAGATGGAGGAGATGAAAGACTTGCAGTACAAGCGATGAAGCGAGGAGCAGAAGATTACCTAGTAAAACATTATCTCACACCAGAACTCTTGCAGGTGACGATACGAAGCGCGATCGAGAGTGCTCGATTACGATTACAACTGCAACAGGCGGAATCTGAGCAACTGCGGTACGAAAACGATCTCAAATATCATCAGCACCAGCTTCAAGAATCAGAGCAACAATTACAACTCGGTATCAAAGTCGCGGGCGTTGCCTTGGCTCGATTTGATTATGTCTCGAATACAGTCACGCTTTCTCCCGAAGCGGCAGTTCTCTATGGAATTGAGATTACAGATTTAACCGTCACCCGCGATCGCTTTCACGCGAACGTTCATCCTGACGATCGCGATGAACTGGCTCGCCTGATTGCACAAGCGATGCATCCCGCTGGAGCTGGTTGGTTTGCTCATGAATATCGGATTCGGGGGCGAGATGGCGCGGTGCGTTGGCTAAGTGTGCGAAAACAAATCTTCTTCGATCGTTCGGGTCAAACGCCTCGCCCAGATTATGCAATTTTGGCAGCGATCGATGTGACTCAAGCGAAACAGCACCAAGCCGAACGCCAACAAGTTGAAGAAACACTACGCCAAAGCGAAGAACGCTATCGGTATCTATCCGGTCTGATTCCGCAGTTAGTTTGGATTGCAACTGCGGAGGGCGTGATGCTCGATGTGAATCAACGCTGGACGGAGTTCACTGGATTGACGCTACAGCAAGCTCAAACCGATGGCTGGCAACAGATTGTTCATCCTGAAGATGTTCCCATTCTCACGCAAGCCTGGCAGCAGGCACAGCAAGAAGGCAACTCTTATCAAGCCGAAGGGCGGATACAACGAGCAGACGGCATTTATCGCTGGCATTTGCATCAAGCGACACCGTTGAAAAATGCTCAGGGGCAAATCGTAAAATGGTTCGGAACAGCAACCGATATTCATGACCTCAAGCAGATTGAGGCAGATCGAACTCGACTGTTGATGGAAGCGCAAGCCGCGCGGGAAGAAGCTGAAGCAGCGAATCGCAGTAAAGATGAGTTTGTCGCTGTCGTCGCGCATGAACTACGATCGCCTCTTAACTCGATCGCAGGCTGGGCAAAGCTTTTACAAACTCGCAAGCTCGATGAAGCAACAATGGCAAAAGCGCTTGATACAATCTGGCGCAATACTCAAGCACAAGTGCAACTCGTCGAAGATTTGCTCGATATTTCTCGCATGGTTCGAGGAACATTGCATCTGCAAATTGCGGCTGTGAATTTGATCGAAGTGATTGAATCGGCTTTAGATGTCGTTCGCCCCATGACCGAGGCTAAGCCGATTCAGATCGAAATGCACTTCGCTGCTGTACCACACATTGCAGGGGACTTTCATCGTCTTCAGCAGATTGTCGTTAACTTGATGACAAATGCAATTAAATTCACACCTGCGGGGGGACGAGTCGAGATTTCTCTATCTGCGATCGAGTCTGAAGTGATGCTGCAAGTTCAGGATACGGGAAAGGGCATTGCGCCTGAGATCTTGCCGCAAATTTTTGAGCGCTTTAAGCAAGGTCAGCAGAATATGGGGTCGAAAGATGGTTTAGGCTTGGGACTAGCGATCGTCAAAAATCTCGTTGAATTACATCACGGCACGGTTACGATAGAAAGCCCTGGCATTGGGCAAGGAGCAACTGTTACAGTACGTTTACCAAGATACAGTCCCCGTGCTGCTTTGTTGGATCACAGATAGACAGAAAAGATAAAAGCAGAGTACTGCTCATGCACTTCGGAGACGATGGTACAGACTCGTTTTACCTTGAACTGCTTCAAATCGAGAATCCAAGTGAAAAGTAGTTTCGCCGCCGCCTAGAAACAAGTAGCCATCCTGCTGTAAATAGGTCTGAACTTTGTTCAAAATCGATCGCTTGGTCTCAACATCAAAGTAAATCAGAACATTTCTGAGAAAAATAACATCCATTTTTGGCAGGACGCTCCAAGATTGAATCAGGTTCAGGGGTCGAAACTCAACCATCTGTTGAATTTCATGAATGATTTGCCAAGATTGCTCAGTCTTATAGAAATAGCGATCGCGCAACTTAGGCGTTAATCCTCGCTCGACCTCTAAACTGCTATACCGTCCCTGCTCGGCTCGATCCAAAGCCTGCTGAGAAAAATCACTCGCAATAATCCGAACTGTCCAAGTAGAAAGTTCTGGAAAATTTTCTCGAATCAACATCGCAACGCTATAGGGTTCCTGCCCGGTTGAGCAAGCTGCGCACCAAATATGAATTGTTTTCTGCATGGCTCGCGCTGCAATCAGTGCCGGAAGCACACAAGATTGCAGTGCTTCAAAAGGATAGCGATCGCGAAAAAAAGACGTTTCATGGATCACTAAAGCTTCGATAGCTTGATGATGCACATGACTCAAAGGACTTGTCTTCAGATATTCAACGAATGGCGCGAGAGATGCAAATCCAGCTTGAGTCGCAAGTTCACTCAGATATAAGGTCGCGAGATAGTCTTTGTGTGGCTCTAGCACAACTCCAGACTGCTCTCGCACCAAATGACGAAGATACTCAAAATCAAACGAAGAATTGGGCATTAGGTGGTGCTCCGCATCGAGTTGGACGCGCGACTGACCCGGCGTAAAATCTCGGGCATCATGTCATCGATCGCGAACACTGCATCTGCAAGTCCTGCATTCACTACAAATTTCGGCATTCCCCAAACCACACTGCTCGCTTCATCTTGAGCCAAGATTTGCCCATGCGATGCGCGAATTTTGTAGCAACCTTGTAGCCCATCTTGTCCCATGCCTGTTAAAACGACACCTAAAGCACGATCGCCATAAGTCTCTGCGACGGATGCAAATAAAACATCGACCGACGGACGGCAAGAATTGCGAGGCGGAGTTTGATCCAATACAAGCTGCACCCCTGATCGAGTGTGTTGCACGCTCAGATGATAATCTCCGGGTGCAATCCAAATCGTGCCGGGCTTCAAACATGCGCCCATCGTTGCTTCGCGCACAGACAAAGGGCATTTTGCCGTCAGTCGTTCGGCGAGTAGCTTTGTAAACATGGGTGGCATATGTTGCACAATCAGGATGGGAACTGGAAAATCAGCAGGTAAGGTTGAAAGTATCCGAGCGAGTGCATTCGGTCCGCCCGTTGAAACTCCGATCGCGACAACCTCAGCGAGGGCATTAGTTCTAGTTGAGGTTGTAGAAACCGCAGGTAGGGAAGATGCGATCGGAGGTTTTGTGCTTTCTCTGCGGCTTAAGACTTTGATTTTTGGAATTAGAGTCGCTTCTAGATATTGAGTGACATCTCCTGTATTGAGCATGTGGTCTGGCTTTGTCACATAGTCTGAGGCTCCCAAAGCGAGTGCGTCTAACGTAATAGATGCTCCTTTGAGAGTCATTGCACTAAACATAATCACAGGGAGCTTTGGGTCAAGGTCGCGGATATGACTTAAAGTTTGTAGCCCGTTGAGATCAGGCATTTCTATATCGAGAATGATCACGTCGGGCTTAAGCTGTGGCAGTTTTGCAAGAGCAATTCGTCCTGTTGCTGCAACTCCTACGACTTCGATGTGCGGATCGGTCGCTAAGATTTTACTCAAACGGCTTCGCACCATGACCGCATCATCCACAATCAAAACTCGAATTTTTTGCATCATGCTCACAGGATAAAGGGCAGTGCCGATTTGATGTTGACTATAACCTGTTCTCAGATGCTTTCTAAGAGCACAACTGACAGTTGAGTGAGCCTGTATTGTCGCAAATTCTCTTCCCTAGAAATGTTCAACTGCTTAGACCTCGAAACTGCTGAACAATGTTTTGCAGGTTGACTGCCATTCGTGCTAGTTCCGTTGCTGCTTGGGCTGTGTTGTCTGCTCCAGTGGTTGTCATTTGAGCATTGTCTGCCAAAACCCCAATATTTTTCGCAATATCAGAGCTTCCCTGTGCGGCTTCTGTAACATTACGAGCAATTTCATTCGTCGTTGCTGTTTGTTCTTCTACAGAACTCGCGATCGTATTTTGAATATCATTAATTTGATTAATGACTGCGGTAATCTGAGTAATTGCTTCGACTGCACCTTTTGTATCGGTCTGAATCGCTTCAATTCGCTGGCTGATATCTTCTGTTGCATGAGCAGTTTGTTTCGCTAATTCTTTCACTTCGCTGGCAACAACGGCAAATCCTCGACCTGCATCGCCTGCTCGTGCTGCTTCAATTGTGGCATTCAAGGCGAGGAGATTTGTTTGCTGAGCGATCGAGGTAATGACTTTGATCACCTTACCAATTTCAACACTGCTTTGACCGAGTTTCGTAATCGTGGCATTCGTCTGATCCGAGGTTTTTACTGCATCCATCGCCACCTGTGCTCCTGCTGCTGCATTTTTAGCAATTTCGCGAATGCTCAGGTTCATTTCTTCGATCGCGGTCGCAACGGTGGCAGCGTTCTGGCTGACTTGTTCTGCTGAGACAGACGCAGAAGTCGCTTGTTCAGAAGTTTGTCCGGCGTTACTTGTCATTTCTCGGCTCACGGCTGTTAATTCTTCTGATGCGCTTGCAACGGTTGCCGAAATTTCTCCAATTTCACCTAATGAGTCCCGCAGGTTCTGAATCATTTGATTGATATCATCAGTGAGCACCCGAAACTCTCCGACATTTTCTGCTGTAATTTGGTTTGCGAAGTCTCCTTGAGCAACTGCACGCGAAATGTGAGCAATACTGCGAATCTGCTCGTTGACTTGACTCGACATCTGATTGACGCTCTCAATCAGGGCTTGCCAGTCTCCGGATACATCTTTGACGGTTGCAACTGAGTCGAGCTTGCCTTGTGTTCCAATTTCGCGGGTAACACGGGTGACTTCACTTGCGACTAACTGGAGTTGATCTGCTATGGCATTGACCTGTGTTGCCACTTGCAGCACTTCGCCTGCAAGTGGTTGCTCCTCAATTTCTAGCGCAATTCTTGCATTCAGGTTTCCTTGTGCGATCGCGCTGAGGACTCGTTCTACTTCACTCATGCCTTGAGCAGAGTGCTGATGATGGCTGACCCATTGATTAAATTCTTGAGCAATCTCCTCAAGTCCGTTACTTTCATCAAGCCGGACTGAAAGATCGCCTGCATTGACTGCCTGCATTGCTGCGAGCAGTGTTGCTTTCATTGCAACTATCGAATCTTGCTTTTGTGATGAGTTAGAAACCATTGCTCTCTCCTAATCTAAAATCTTTGCAGTATTGAGAACGAGTAAAAAATCTTGCTCAAGTTTGTATGCTCCTTTTAGAAAAGTTCGCATCTGAGGATTCAAATTACTCGGAGGTGGATCAAATGTGCTGCTCGAACAGTGCAGCACATCTCCAATGTCATCCACAACGAAACTGACCGTATCCTCGATCGTATGAACAATGATGTTGTAGATGGTTTCATCGCTTCTGACGCAGGGTGTCGATCTCAGGGCTAAACGACAAGCTAAATCGACGACTGGGATGATTTGCCCACGGAGATTCATCAATCCGCAAATCTCCGGCGGTGCGAGGGGAATTCGGGTGAGTGAGGGTTGACAAATAATTTCTTGAACATCCTCAATTTCAATGCCAAAGTAAGAACCATTGAGATAGAAGGTGCAGATCTGTTGAGTCACTACAGTTTACCTCCAGCTCTCGTCAGAGAAGAGGTAGGGATTTGCTAGCTTGACGATCGCATCTAAATCTAACATCTCAGTAATTTGACCTTGCACACTGGCATAGCAGGACGAACCCGGACGAATCGCTGCTCCAGTCACCGTGAGCGATTCTTCTACAATGTCGAGAATCTGATCCACAATCAATCCAATCACCTGATTGTGTTCACGCTCGATGACAACGACCGCAATAGATTCCTCGAATTCATAGCTCGATCGAGGAATTCGGCTCAACACAGCTTGCAGATCAATGAGCGCTACAACGCGATCTCGATACTGCATCAAATATTGTTCTCCGACTTTTTCGATCTTTTGGCTAGCAATCATTTCAAGCCGAGTTGACTGAGTGAGAACAATGCCCATCCGAGTATTGTGATGCCCTAGAACAATCAAGATCAATTGCCGATTTTCCGGGGTTGGTTCAGCAGCAATGATCTGGTTGAATGAGGGCTGAATTCCTGCATATCGTGCCACTCCGACTGCATCCAGAATCAATGCTGCACTGCCATCTCCTAACACTGTCGCACCTGCAAATACTTCTAGCGACTTTATCTGTTTGCTCAGTGGCTTTACAACAATCTCTTGGGTATCTTCGATTTGATCGACAATCAGCCCAAATCGATAGCTCTCTGCGTCAATGACAACAAAGTAAAGCAGATCACTCGAAGACATCGGAAGCTGGAGCACAGTAGCCAGATTGACCAAGGGAAGAATGTGTCCTCGTAGTCGATAAACGGGCGCATCGAATAAGGTTTCAATCTGCTGATCGATGCGATCGCGTCCTTCGATCCGAATCAGTTCTTGGACACTCGACTGAGGAATTGCAAATCGTTCCCCGCCACTTTTCACAAGCAAGGTCGGAATGATCGCTAGAGTAAGCGGAATGTTCAGGCGAAAGGTAGTTCCTTGCCCGACCTGGCTTTCAACTTCAATCGAACCATTGACGGATTCAATGTTCCGCCGCACAACATCCATACCAACGCCACGACCTGAAAGATGAGTCGCTTCATTGAGGGTCGAGAATCCAGGAATAAAAATCAGATCGAGCGCTTCGCGATCGCGCATCGATTCGGCTTGCGCTGCACTAATCAGTCCAAGCTGCTGCGATCGCGCTTTCAGTTGAGCCGGATCAATTCCAGCCCCATCCTCTCGAATTTCTAGGATCACTTTCCCATTTTCTTGCGAAGCTCTCAGCTTTAACGATCCTTGAGCTGATTTCCCGGCTGCAACTCTCACCTCCGGTGGCTCAATCCCATGATCAATACAATTGCGAACGAGATGCATCAGTGGATCTTTAATCGCGGCAATGATATTGCGATCGAGTTCAGTTTCACTGCCTTCGAGTTCGAGCGCAATTTCTTTACCACAGGCGATCTCTAGCTCTCGCACTAATCGAGGTAAATTGCGCCAAAGCGTATTAATTGGCTGCATTCGCGCCCGCATGATACTATCTTGCAGTTCATTGGTAATCAAATCAATCTGTCGGCACGTAGCCATCAAGGCTACATCACTGCTATCCGTAGTCAGCTGTAGCACTCGATTCCGGGCAATAACGAGTTCCCCAACGAGATTCATGACCTGATCCAGCAAGTCAACCTGCACGCGAATCGTTGAATCAAGAGTAGTTAAGCTTGTTGAGTCCGAATCTTCTAGCACTCCTGAACGAGTTGCAGCCTGGTGCTCTGAGCTATAGAGTACTGTCAGCTTGGTGATGAAACGCGAATAGTCTGCGGTTCCTTCGGTTTTAGTTGTTTCAATCGTTTTAAGCAGTTGCCGAATGGTATCGGTTAAGTCAAGTAAAACGGTTGCTACACCAGGTGTCATTTTAAACTCGGCGGTGCGAATTCCTTCTAAAAGCGTTTCTCCAGCATGAGCGATCGCGGCAAGCGTCGGTAAAGGCAAAAAACCACAATTGCCTTTAATTGTATGGAGGGCACGATAGAGCCGATTGAGGCGATCCGGATCAAGCGCATGCCGTTCTAAGTCCAAAACATCTTGCTCAAACTGGTTCAAAATCTCGTAACTCTCAACCAGAAAAGCTGCTAAATCCTCTGCATCGATTTCATGTAGAGACTCCATATTTTCAAGCGTACTCCAGCTTTATCCTTCAACATCCTAAGCAGCATCCTTATCTGTCAGGATCTATCTTAAGATAGATGTTTAAGCAGTAGACAACGCTGAACACTAATGATATTTTCATTTGAAAGCATCGCCATGGAATGCCCAAACTGTGGTTCGCATCAGTTACAGCGCAATGGATACCGCAGTCAGATCCAGTGCTACAAATGCAAGGACTGTGGACGGCAATTTCTTGAGACTTACAAGCAGATGCGATACTCAGAGGAGGTGAAGCACTTTTGCATTCGAATGTATTTTCAGGGCATGAGTGCTCGTAGCATTGAACAAGTTACGAACATTCACCACACAACGATTTTGTCATGGCTGCGTGAAACAGATGTTGACGTCTTAGAGCTTCTCTGTGCAGAGCAGCATTCTATAGAAAAATTAGAATTGTAAATATTTGCTGAATTATCTCCTTCCAAGAGGCATAAGTAGACTGTGGATACATCGAATTTGGTATCAGTGTTAATTGTGGATGATGCAGCCTTTTCGCGCCGAATGCTGCGGAAATACGTCGAGGCAGAAGGTTGCACGGTTCTAGAAGCAACCAATGGACAAGAAGCACTAGAGATGGTGAGTCAGCATCAACCGGACTGTATTTTCGTCGATTTACTGATGCCCAACATTGATGGGTTTCAATTTTTACAGAAGCTTCGGGAAGAGGGCTGTGCGATTCCGGTCGCGATCGTCAGTGCAGACATTCAAGATTCTTCTCGGCAGCGTGGACTCGAACTTGGAGCCGCAGCCTTTCTGAATAAACCCGCAAAAGAAGCTGAAGTTCGCCAGACGGTTCAACAACTTTTGCAGTGCTGAGGAGCAATGAATGACTTTAATCACTGAGAAGCAGTTAGATGCTTTGCAAGAATTCATTAATATTGGCATCGGGCGGGCGGCTGGAATGCTCAATGAAATGCTGGATACTCCGATTCAGCTCTGTGTTCCGATGCTCCAGATGTTTGAGGGTGCAGCTCTTAAGCAAAAGCTCGCCCAACGACTCGATCCGCATCACTTTTCTGCAGTGAGATTAGGCTTTAGTGGTAGCTTTAGTGGGAGTGCCGAACTGCTCTTTCCGACCGAAAGTGCTTCAGCACTGGTCGCACTCCTGACTGGCGAAGACCGAGATTCTCCAGACCTCGATGGTGTCAAGATTGGCACTCTGACCGAAGTAGGCAATATCGTCATCAATGGCATTCTCGGATCGATTAGTAACTTACTCAGTGAGCATATGAGCTATGCTCTCCCGTCTTACCATGAAGACACGATGGAGCACTTGTTACTGTCGAACCATCTCTTCAAAGTTGATACCATTTTTTTGCTTGCACAGGCTCGATTTGAGATTAAACAGCTTGAAATTGTGGGTGAGATTATTTTAATTTTTGAGATGACTTCTTTTAGTGAGTTACTAGCGTGTATCGATCGCGAACTTGCGCTAATCTCGCAATCTTCAGAAAAAGGAGCCGTTTGATCTCATGTCCTACCTCGACGATCGCTTTAGTCTGCTCGATCAAATGCCACTCGGGATTTGTGTGCTCCGATCGGACTATCAAGTCGTATTTTGGAACAGTGCGCTAGAAGAATGGACGCAGATTGGGCGCAAGCGGATTGAGGGGCAAGCGATTTGTGACTTTTTTCCTCACTTTCGTCAATCGCTTTATACCAATCGCCTCGCTCCGATTTTTGAGGGAGGACCACCGACAATTTTCTCCTCACAGCTTCACAAATACATCATTCCAACTGCGTTCTCGGATGGCAGACAGCGGATTCAACATACCACCGTGACTTCGATTCCCGCGACTCAAGGAGACGGATTTTATGCAATGCTGTCGATTCAAGATGTCACCGATTTGACCTTTCAGGTGCAAGAGTATCGTCAAATGCGCGATCGCGCTTTAGCTGAAGCTGAGAACCGCAAACTCGCTCAAGAAAGCGCTGAAGTTGCTAATCGCGTTAAAGACGAGTTTCTGGCGATCGTCTCTCATGAACTCCGTACCCCGCTTAACCCGATTTTAGGCTGGTCGAAACTGCTCTGTGAAGGCAAGCTTTCAGGCGAGGTCGCTCAACGCGCGCTCAATACGATCTTTAGAAATGCAGCGTTGCAAGTGCAATTGATCGATGATTTGCTCGATGTGTCTCGCATTCTGCGCGGCAAATTAAGCCTCAAGTGGGGGATCATTGATCTCATCGCTGTGGTGCATTCTGCGCTCGATACGGTTCGTTTGATGGCAGATAACAAAAGAATTAAACTGCAGTTTGATGCTGAGGCTTCGATAATGATTCGGGGTGATGCGACTCGCTTGCAGCAAGTCGTGTGGAATTTGCTCACGAACGCGATTAAATTTACACCTGAAGCAGGACAGATTGAGATTTCCTTAAGCGATGCAGAAAATTTTGCAGTTTTATCTGTTCAAGATACGGGCAGAGGCATCACCTCAGATTTTCTGCCTTATGTGTTCGAGTCGTTTCGGCAAGAAGATGCTTCTAGTACGCGCAAAATTGGCGGGCTAGGACTCGGATTAGCAATTACTCGGCATTTAGTTGAACTGCATGGCGGAACGATTGAAGTGCACAGTGGCGGGGCGGGGCAAGGCTCAGTGTTTATTATCAAGCTGCCGATCGCTGAGCCTCGATTTCAGGCTCATTTACACCCAACCGACTTCAAAGGTGATGAGTTACCTAGCTTGGCTGGACTGCATATTTTAGCTGTGGATGATGAGCAGGATGGGCTGGATTTCCTAAAGTTTCTCTTGGAAAGTTGTGGTGCGACCGTCACGGCTGTCGATTCTGTGTCAGAGGCAATGACTGCACTGAATCGTGCTCGATTCGACTTGATTGTGACAGATCTCAGTATGCCGAGTGCGGATGGATTTGAATTGATTGAATCGGTACGATCGCGCTCGGATGCCGCGCGATTGATTCCCGCGATCGCACTGACGGCTTATGCCTCTGAAGCGACTCAGCAACAAGCGATTCTGGCTGGATTTCAACGGCATTTAGTCAAGCCTCTAAATCCTGACGAACTGATTCAAACCGTCAACCAACTTGCAACGACTCAGGCATGATTGAATACCTTCACGATCGCATTAATCAAGTCATCGGGTTCTACAGGCTTCGCTAAATGGGCTTGGAATCCAGACCCCAAGGCGCGATCGCAGTCTTCGGGCTTAGCAAAAGCAGTCAGCGCAATCGCTTTGACAGATTGACCTTGTGGTAATTGTCGAATTCGTTGCAACAACGAATACCCATCTTCTTCTGGCATACCAATATCACTCAGCAGTACATCTGGCACAAACTGTTGAAATATCCCATACGCTTGTGCCGCAGAATGAGCGATGGCAACGGTTGCTCCAAAATCGCTCAGGACAAACTGAAGATAGTCACAAGTATCAAGGACATCATCGACAATGAGGATCTTGACCTTGCTCAAGTCTGCGATCGTAGGATTCGGCTCAATCGAGGTCGGTTGAGCAACCTGATCAATCAGTGGAAACCTGACTGTAAACGTTGCACCTTGATTTAGCCCCGGACTCTCAACCTGAACGGTTCCGCCATGCAATTCAACTAAATGCCGCACAATTGCAAGTCCTAGCCCTAATCCATCTTTCGATCGGGTGGTGCTATTTTCCACTTGTCGAAATCGCTCAAAGATATACGGCAAAAAATCAGCACTGATGCCTTGTCCTGTGTCGGTTACACTGACGGCAGCATCATTGCCGACCTGTTCTAACGAGACGGTAACATGTCCGCCGTTGGGGGTAAATTTAATTGCATTCGTGACGATATTCGTCAGGATTTGCTGCAGCCGATTGGCATCTCCTAAAATCCGTCCGACTTCTGGCTCAATGGTCGAACAGAGTCGAATTTGCTTTGCGGTTGCTGCAAGCTGTCCGTTTGCAACGACAACTGTAATAATTGGGGCTAAATGTATGGGCACACAATCTAAGCGGAGTTGACCGCGCAGAATGCGAGACACATCGAGCAAATCTTCGATTAACTTGACTTGAGCTTGCGTATTGCGCTCGATCGTTTCTAACGCTTGTTCAACTCTCGCAGAATCAAACTGACGAGAACGCAGCAGTTTTGTCCAGCCCAGAATCGCATTCAGGGGCGATCGCAGTTCGTGAGAGACGATCGCGAGAAACTCATCTTTGGTTCGATTTGCCAGTTCAGCCGCAGCACGAGCGTTCTGAGCTTCGGCAAGTAACATTTCTCGCTCGCGCTGGAGCTGTTTTTGTTCGGTTAAATCGACCACAAAGCTAATGCCGCGATGGTGTGATCCTTCAAACATCACCCCCCCCAAAAGCACACTAATGCGGCTACCATCTTTGCGAATGTATTCTTTCTCTAAGGTGTCCGAGGTTTGCTGGCGCATTTTCTCGATCGACGCATCGCTAAGCTGGATCTGTTCTGGCGGGGTCAAAGCTCTCCAGTTTACTTTCCCATCATGTAAGTCTTCACGCGTGTAGCCAACTAAATTGAGAAAAGCATCATTCGCATCTAAAACTGTTCCATCTGCATCCCAGAATTCAATGCCGATTAGATTCAAATCAACCAATCGTTTGAGCCGAGCTTCGCTCTCTCGCAAGTCTGCTTCGGTTTGCTTACGATTACTAATATCAATCGTACTTCCTACAATGCGGATCGGTTGACCTGTGATGTCTTTGACGACTAAACCCCGATCTTCAACCCACAGATAATGCCCGTTGCGATGGCGCACTCGATATTCTACACAATAGCGATCGAGGCTTTCTAAGTGCTCATTTAAGTTACTGAAATCAAATCGAGCCAGGTCTTCAGGATGGATTTGTTGCCACCACCATTGCAGCGAAGGATCGACTTCTTCAGGACAATAGCCACACAGATCCATCAAGCCTCGTGAACGGTAAACGGTATTATTTTTGAAATTCCAATCGTAAATCAAACCATTGGTCGCCATGACGGCAAGCTCAAAGCGTTCGGTTGCTTGCTGCAAGGACAATTCAGTCGCTTTTTGCTCGCTGATGTCTCGTCCTGCGGCTTGAAATTCGATGATTTGATCTGCTGAATTGAAAATGGCGCGATTTGTCCACTGCTGCCAGCCTATCTCCCCGTTCGATCTGCAAACTAAATGTTCTTGAATCAGAGTCGGACGATCTGGAGTTAATGTATTGAGTACATCAATCTGTTGCTGAATCTGCTCACGAGCACCTTCGGGGATCAGGTGCAAAAAATTCTGTCCGAGCAAGGTTTCGGCAGTCGTCCCAAAGTAGCGACAGTAAGCAGGATTGACAAAAGTCAGTGTTCCATCGGGAAGAAAGTGGCAAATCAAAACGGCTTGATCTTGCACGATCGCCTGATAGCGTTCCTCGCTGTCTCGCAAAGCCTGTTGTGTTTGCTGGAGTGCTCGTCTCAGTGCAGTATGTTCGATCGCAGTTTGAAGGGTCAATCTCAAGCGGTTTGGCGTAATCTGACTTTTGACTAAATAATCTTCTGCACCGCTTTTCATCGCCTGATCTGCGATAGATTCATCTTCTTGCTCGATCATCATCACGATCGGCGGAAAAGTTTTGCCCCCTTGAGCTTTCAACTTTGCCAAAAACTGAAGCCCATCTAAATCTGGCAGCCGAAAGTCAAGCAAAATTCCATCGATTTGCTGCAACTCGCATACCTTCAACCCATCGAAAGCTGATTCTGCCTCTAAAATTGTGTAGGTTATTCCTGGATCATTCGTTAAGTAACGGCGATACATTTGCCGATCTTGAAAAAAGTCATCAACAATTAGAACCGTCTGTTGGCTTTGCGTCATTGTGCTCATCAACAAGGAAACGAATGAAAACAGGACATACTTTCTAGGCTTATATCAAAGTTTGAATGCCAGTTCAGCAAAGATAAATTGATTCAGCACTCTCTTTCCTCTAAGATGCGTTCGATCTGAGCTTGATCTCAGTCATACAATTAACAGCAACGTAAGAATGCATATCAAAATCTCTCGTGATTAAGCAAAAATCATATCTATCTACAGAGGGGTTTAAGTTAATCTGTGAAGTGATAAGAGTATCAATTTCAAAAAGGAATGAGCGTTGATTCACCGAGAATTTCCCGAATGCGTTGCTGTCTCTAGATTCCCTCTCAGCCTCGAAGAGGGGAACAAAACGCCCGGTTTTTTTGCTGCGATTTGGAAAGAAGAAATCCTTGGATGAGAGCAAACTCAGACGATTTAGGCTGGTGAGTAATTGAATTGATAATTCTAGGCAGATGATCGATTTCCTAAAGTAATTCTGCTGGCTCTAAATCGTTTTTCTAAATAGGAATAAGATTATCATTTTCCAGACGAATTGCGTCTACAAATAAACTCAGGATTTCTCCAAAATTTCTTCAAATTTAAAAAGTACAATAAAAGGCTTTTTAGAATTGATCATGAACGCGAATTATTCTGTTAAGGCTCTTGCCAATCTTTCTAGCCAAGATATTTCAACACAGATGACAAGTTGCTTCATTACAAGGTTGTCCCAAGCTGAAGATGTGAGTGAACGAGGGTAAACGATCACGATGCCGCACAACGTTCAGAACATGAGGGTGAATTTTGAAGATGAATTTATGATCCGCATGAAACGATGCAATCGTACAGTTCCATTAGGGGTAAATTATCTATAAGAAGTCTTAGTGACAGCAAGACTTTCGATAGCAACGGTTCTATGTTCTCGACAGCTTTGTATTGCTCCATACTTAAGAAGCTAAATATCCGATACAGGGAAGATGTAAAAGATAATGGAGAAGATACTTCGCAAAGAGAGAAATATCCACTTCAATCTGGCTTAGAGTTTATGTTAGCCAAGCGGATTCTGCTGATTGATGATGAAAGAAGACTGGCTCGGGTCATTCAAGCCTGTCTGAGCAAACTTGGAGGTTGGACAGTGATCGTTGCAACATCAGGGGCAGACGGATTGACGAAGGCTGAAACAGAACAGCCAGATGCAATCTTACTAGATATCATGATGCCGGACATGGATGGAATCATGCTCTTACGACACTTGAAGAAACATCCAGTCACCGCAGCCATTCCAGTTATTCTTTTGACTGCCAAGCTACCTGCGATCGCGGCTGATCCAAATAATCCCCTACCGATTTCCGGAATGATTGCAAAACCATTTGAGCCGTTAAATTTAGCAGAACAAATTGCAGAAATTTTGGCATGGTAACTACCAGGTCACATTTATAAGACTGGTACGGCAACGCTCAATTCCACTTCCGCGCAGCAGACAGGACTGCCATAGTAAATTTAAGCTTTTCTTAAAAGCCTGTTCTATCGCGTGGAAGATTTGTGATGAACTCTTGACCTAGTAAGCTACCCATAGCATTAGCAACGAGTTGGGTTTGGCTTAGCATGAACGCTTCAAATCAATGTTTTATTTGCTCTCATACTTTACTCTCCCATGTACTGCATGGAGAGAAGAATTGGTATTGTAGCCGCTGTCGTGAATACTTTCCGGCTTCATTTCACCAACGGATACATGCAATGAATACGATTAGAAATGAAAGTCTGACCCGAACTCGCCAACCTTCGCATCGGCTACTACAACCTGCCGCGATCGCTTAAAAAGCAAGCTTGCCCTCTAAATTCCTAAGATTTGTGAGGTTAGAGAGCAAGACTGAGCAACAAGCAATTAGCGAACGGGCTGTTTTTCCCGTGCCAAGAACTTTTCAAGTTCAGTTAGCGCATCAGCGTCTACTTTCGTTTGCATGGGGCAGAACTTCGGTCCACACATCGAGCAGAACTCAGCAGTCTTATAAATGTCTGCTGGTAATGTTTCATCGTGGTATTCCTTGGCTCGCTCTGGATCCAGCGAAAGTTCAAATTGCCGATTCCAGTCAAAGTTATACCGTGCAGCCGAAAGCTCATCATCGCGATCGCGCGCTCCCGGTCGATGCCGTGCAATATCTGCCGCATGTGCCGCAATCTTATAAGCAATCAACCCATTACGAACATCTTCCGCATTCGGCAAGCCTAAATGCTCTTTCGGAGTCACGTAACACAGCATAGCAGTCCCATACCAACCTGCCATCGCAGCGCCGATCGCGGAAGTAATATGGTCATAGCCTGGAGCAATATCAGTGACTAATGGACCCAAAACATAGAAAGGTGCTTCTGAACACTCTTCCATTTGCTTGCGAACATTGAACTCGATCTGATCCATCGGCACATGTCCTGGTCCTTCAACCATGACTTGAATATCATGTTCCCAAGCTTTGCGAGTCAGCTGTCCGAGTGTTTTGAGTTCCGAAAGCTGAGCTTCATCCGACGCGTCGTGAGTACAACCCGGACGCAGTGAATCTCCTAAACTAAACGACACATCGTACTTCTTGAAAATTTCGATAATGTCATCAAAGTGGGTGTAGAGCGGATTCTGCTTGTGATGCTGCAACATCCAGCGCGCAATAATTCCACCACCGCGAGAAACAATCCCAGTAATTCGAGATTTCACGAGCGGCAAGTATTCGATCAACAATCCCGCATGAATGGTCATGTAATCCACGCCTTGTTGAGCGTGTTTTTCAATCACATGTAGAAAATCATCTGGGGTTAAGCGATCGAGATCGCCATGCACACTTTCGAGAACCTGATAAATCGGCACAGTTCCGATCGGCACAGGAGAAGCATTGATGATCGCAGTCCGAATCTCATCTAAGTTTCCGCCCCCGGTTGACAAATCCATCACGGTATCAGCACCGTACTTGACCGCGAGTTTGAGTTTGTCTACTTCTTCATCAATGTTCGAGGAATTGGGCGATGCCCCAATGTTCGCGTTCACCTTACATTTTGAAGCAATCCCGATCGCCATCGGCTCCAAATTGGGGTGATTGATATTCGCCGGAATGATCATCCGACCGCGTGCGACTTCATCGCGAATCAATTCAACAGGAAGATTTTCCCGCTGAGCGACATAGTGCATTTCTTCGGTAATGACTCCGTTGCGAGCGTAGTGCATTTGAGAAACATTCTTCTGTCCTCGGCGTTTTGCGATCCATTCTGTCCGCATTAGTTTTTCCTCTGATTAATGAGCTTCCCTTCGCTGGCATTACCCAGTCTCAGGTTCTAAGGGTTTGTTCTCAGCCCAGTCGGGCACCCCTAGCTTGATTGTCTATCGTACCAGTCTGAGCGCAGAAATGCAGGATGTGTCGCGATCGTTTCAGTCAAGAAAAGTTTGATGTAGAAGCGCGATCGTAGATAAACAAGCTGCTCACAAAAGGAAGCCCTCGATTGCAGAACAATCGAGGGCTTTATCATTCAACCGACTTTAGTTAGAGCAAATTAGATCGAAGTTGCGTCTAGATTGCGCTTGTAGGGAACGACATCTTCGCCAAAGAAGCGAGCATACTCAGTTCCATCGACGATCGCATGTACAACAGCACTCAACCCTTGACCCGATAAGATCTGATTGTATTCGTGCAGCTCTTCCTGACTGATCGGCGCCCGACCTAGCAAATGACGGAACAATAGCTCGATCGCTTTTGCATTCGGATAGGGAGTATAGAAGCGCTGGCTATAGCTCGGTGAACTTGCCAATGCGCGAACAAACTCCCGCACTGAAATTTCGCCCTGCTGCAACTGAGCTTCGAGATCCGATCGCTTAAACTCAACCGGAACTTGATCCGCTGGTACATTCATCACTTGAGCATAAATGGCATTGATCACCATCTCACTCTCGTGCTGCATCATGCCAGGATTCATCCGGTAGATGCGAGCAGGCTTACGGCGCATGTCCAACTCTGCCGGGACAAAGGGAGTCGAAGAACGACCCACTTGAGCTACATCTTTGCCATTTGCCGCGATCGCGCCAGAAGTCAATGGCATCGTCGCAATATCCACGCGCGAATTCGTGGGCGAAAAGCTCGGAACTTCAACCTTATCGTTTTGCTTCGTCAGCTTGTTGTACAAGGTTTGAGAGTTCGGGAAGTTCGCAGCCGGCAAGGTTAAGAAACGGTTGTATGGAACCACATCTTCACCAAACGCTTCGTTGTACTCGACGGTGTTGACCATCTCGGTGATAAACGCCTTCAAGCCTTGAGTCGCCAAGATCTTGTTGTACTTGCGGATTTCAGCTTGATCCAGAGGAGCACGTCCTAAGAAATGCTTCGTTCCTAGCTCGATCACTTTCGTGTTCGGGTAAGGCGTGTAGAACTCCTTGACATACAGACTGGAAGAACCAAGCCCTGCAATAAACTCTTTCAAGGTGATATCGCCATTGCTGAGTTGAGTTTCCAAGACCGAGAATTCGTTTTGGATCACATACGGAGCAATGTCGCGCTCGAAGACTTGACGATAAGCCGCACCGATTACAGTCTTGAGGTTCGCCTTGTCGTTGAGTTGGGTAAGCTTGAAGACTTTCGTTTGTTCGCGCTTCTTGCTGACCCCTTGGTTGATCCGGAAGTCTACATCGGGTTGAGTCCGTAGACCAGTCGAAGTTCCCAATTGAACGAACAGAGGCGTTTCCTCTTTCGTAATCTTGGTGCCTTTGTCTTGAATCGAACCGACGCGGTTCATTCTCAGAGAAACACCTGCGGGGGTGAGATAGCGCTCATAAGGAACGGTATCTTCGCCAAAGGTTACGTTGTACTCTTCCGTGTCAAGAATCGCATCGACTAACGCGTAAACGCCTTTCTTCGCACTGATATCAAAGTACTTGTTGGTTTCTTGGCGACCGTAGGTTGGACGACCCAACAGGCGACGGTGAATGTATTCCACCGCTTTCATCACATACAGTTTTTCCCAGTACAGACTGCGGAATAGCGGTGACTTCGCCAAGCGACGGACGAATTCTTTAATGGTGATTTCGCCGTTTTCCAGCTTGATTTCATCGACTTTGAGGCGTTGTCCTTCATAGACATCGCGCCCGAAAACTTGCAGATAAGCCGCTTTGATCACCGCTTGGGTGGAGCTTTCTGAGAATTTGGTACTAATGCCTTTTGTGCCAGTAGACCGCTTTCCAAATGACTTGGTAAAGCTAGGACTTTGGTCGTATTTGAAGACTTTTGGACCAAGCGTGCCAGGAGCAACACCGCGCGCGCTTGGATTGCTGAGCTGGTTGTTGATGCCAGGTCCGCGATTGATCAAGATTCGACGTGTATCTTTGCCGAATGGAGCAGGGCTTGCGCTAGGAGTACGAGTTTCTTTCGGGAAGATCGCACCAAATTGGATTTCTAGTGGATCGTTTCCAGAACCGTAAACGTGTTGATCCGGCAACGGCTGATCGTAAGAGGCAAACGTGGTGAGAAACTGCGGAATCTTGCGGAAGGGTGCACTGTAGTTAAACAGGTTTTGTTGCGGACCCCAGTTGCGACATTCTTGAGCTTCTTGACCTAAGCCACGCAGGTACGGAACGGTTTCTTCTCCGAAGTAGTCGCTGTACTCTTGCGAATCGACCAAAGCATCGACGAGGGCATTCAACCCACCGCTCGATACGATCGAGAAATATTTCTGCACCTCTTCACGCGAAGAAGGACCCCGACCGAGAATGTGACGGAATGCCAATTCAAGAGCGCGGCTATTGATGTACGGCTCGAAGAAGTTCTTGCGGTACAAGGGTGATTTTGCCAAGCGACGGATGAATTCCTTCATCGAGATTTCGCTGTTTTTCACCTTCGATTCGAGGTCAGAGATGCTCAATGAGTAAGCGCGAGTGATGTCCCGCTCAAATACCTGGCGGTAAGCTGCCTTGACTGCTTCGTTTTTCTCGCTTGCCGACAGTCCTGGTTTCATCACAAACTTCGGACGGCGTTCTGCTGCATTGAAGTAGATTTGCGGCAGTTGTAAGCCCTGTTGGTCGGGAGAAGGACGTTGACGCAGTTTGGTTGAAGGTGTGGGCGCTTTAAATTCAGTGATCAGAACATCGAAGTACTGATCGACGATCGCTTTTGCATCTGCATCCCCCCGGAAATAAATTCCGGCTGCGACTTTCATTTCTTGCAGTGCCACGATGGTTGCTTCACCGGAACATGCTCGTTCAATAATTTCGCGCAACCCGCGAGTATTGACTGAGATGATGCTCGGATCGCCTGCCACGATCGCATAGGTCGTATAGCGTAAGAACCAGCTTAAGTCGCGGAGCGACTTCGCCATATTGCTCGGGCCATAGCGTGCCACGTTAATTGGACGGAACCCTGGAGGGATTGCACCTGCGCTCGGCGTTAGGAAGAAGTTCCGAATGCCGCCAAATAATCCGCCGCCGGAGCCTTCCGCATAAGTGACAGTTCCCAGTTTCATCCCTTCTTCGGTATTCAGGGTTGTGCCTGCCACCGTTTTCACAGGTTCTGCGTCAACATTGGGCTTTTCAAGGAATGCCATCGGAGAGCCGCCTGTAAAAATGCGGTTTGCCGATCGCGAGACGATCAGTTCAGAGTTTCGTGTCAGAATTTCAGCGATTTCTAGACGTTTTTGC
Source organism: Leptolyngbya sp. GGD (assembly GCF_026735145.1). Classification (NCBI taxonomy): domain Bacteria; kingdom Bacillati; phylum Cyanobacteriota; class Cyanophyceae; order Leptolyngbyales; family Leptolyngbyaceae; genus Leptolyngbya; species Leptolyngbya sp. GGD. The sequence continues at coordinate 1,846,233 of NZ_JAPQKE010000001.1, read as the reverse complement.
CCAGATTTGAAATACTGCACGAGTTCATCGAGTTCGCCCCGCCCTAAAAAGCGGTCTTGTTGCTCTGCCTGTGAAATCGTTGCAACTGGTACTGTTTGGTATAGTTGCGGGCGCGCAACCGAGCTTCCACCACTTGCCTTAACACTCATTGGATTTCTAAAGCTCCCATTTACGGATCGTTACTGTGTTAAATCTGACCAGAGCTTCACCTGGAACAGCCAATTTAGATTTTGGATTGGCGATTTTGGATTGACTATATATGATTTCATCCACATGCTGAGGCTGATGGAATTTAGGGATCGGGTTCTGAACAAAAATTCAAAATCCAAGATCTAAAATCCAAAATCAGAAGTCAAACACCGCCCAGGGTCAACCAGTTCATTTTTAAGATTAAAACGATTCGGGTTCCTACACTTGAATTATTAAAAAGTGTGTAGAACTCGATCGCTGCTGAATCGACTTCTCATCATAAAAGATAGCGGGTGCGCTGATGAGAGACGGTATAAGTTTTGTAACAAACGCCCGATAAATCTTAATTGCCCGTCCGTACGATTAAACGATACTCTCGATTGGTGTTTGGAGTTACGGTTCCCACCCAGACTTGGTAAGTGCCGGGTTGCAAGTCTTTCTCTCGTAAGCGAGCATCTTTTTTAGAGCCAGCATCGGCACAGCGTACTCCACCCGGTCCTGACATCAGTAAAGTGGTGTCGCTGCCGCCGCTATCGACCCGAAGCGTCAGAGTAGAGACTGGTTTTTTCAGCACGATCGTATGATCGGGATTCGGATCGCCAAAGCCAAGACATTTGCGTTCGGATCGATCGCTGTTGCTGACAACGGCAGGTAGGGAAGTTGTTCCTCCAGTCGATCCCATCATCATTCCCGATGAAGTTTGATCGTCGATGGTCAAAGTTTTAAAGTTATTGGGTTGTGCCAGTGCAGGCAGAGTAAGAGTGATCGCACTCACTAGCACTCCGCTCAAAAGTCGCCTGATCATTGTAAAATTCCCTGCGTGAAGTGTGAATAATCGTTTCTTAACCGCATCTAATTTGTATTCTAGAACCGAAGAGAGGGGCGATCGTCAGTGAGTGTTCGCTTTTCAGACTGCCGTTGGCAAGCGTCCTGTAGCGCCATATAAATCAGCATTGATTGATACATTCAGAGTCAGGAGAGTCATGCCATTTTTCATTTTGGCTGTGCTACCATTTCTAGGGCTTAGCGTGGTTAAAGTAATCTTATTTCCTTCAGAAGTCCTCACATATTTCCAGGTTCCCGTTTGGGTCTTCTGGTTTACCATACTCAGTGGATTGACTTGGCTCCTGAAAGATTGACCATTTTTTAGTGCGGCTCTCATATCCGTATCGCAGCGATTAATAGCGATTAATACAGTTGCGCACTGTTTGACCTGGTATAAAAAAACCGCCAGTTGTCCGCGAAGAAAATTATGATCGCATCCCCGGAGCAAGAAGCGGCGAGACTCATCACCCTCTACGGGTACGGCATTCTAGACCAGTCCTGTCGGGAACTGTTTGATAGCCTAACCCACTTGGCAGCACAGATTTGTGACGTTCCGATCGCACTGTTAGGGTTGATGGATACCGATCGCTTAGTCTTTAAGTCCAGTGTCGGAATCGATGCGACCGAAATGCCCCGCCGTAAATCCATGTGTAACCATACATTGACGAAATCGGATGTCGTCGTCGTCGTGGATGCGTCTGGAGATGAACGGTTTATTTGTCATCCTTTAGGATCGTCGGCTACTCCCCCCATTCGATTTTATGCAGGAATGCCATTAATTGATGCAGAGGGGTACGCGTTGGGGACGCTTTGCGTGATGGATTATGTGCCCCAGAGTTTAGATGCGCAGCAGAAAACGGCGTTGCGATCGCTGGCTCAACAAGCTGTGACATTACTAGAGCAGCAACGAAAAATCTTTGAACTAGAGCAAAGGGCTGCACAAGGGCGATCCACAGGAATGCAGCTTCAGCTCCAGCTTCAGCATCTTGTGACACGCGTTCTCGCGGAAGCGCCATCGTTAAATGAAGCAACACCACGATTGCTGCAGACAATCTGTGAACATACCAATTGGGATTTTGGGGAGTTGTGGATTGCCGATCGTACTGCCAACGTGATTCGCTGTCAGGCACATTGGAGTCGATTAGCCGCTCAGTTTCATGAGTTTTCAAATTCCTCGGAATCGTGGGTATTTGCACCGGGTTATGGGTTGCCCGGACGAGTTTGGAGCAGTGGGCAACCGCTTTGGATGAGCGATGTGGTCTATGACAAAATGTTTTTACGATCGCATATTGCAGCTCGAGTCGGATTGCACGCAGCAATGGGCTGTCCGATTCTGAGCCGAGAGCAGACGGTTGGTGTCATCGCACTGTTTAGTCATCGGGTACGCCCGCCGGATGCAGAAATGATGACCGCGATGATGGTGGCAATCGCGGCACAAGTTGGACAATTTATTGAGCGCAAACAAGCCGAAGAAGAAGCGCAACGGCAAAATGCGCGATCGCAATTACTCGCAGCCATTACGTTGAAGATTCGGCAATCGTTGCATCTGAATGAAATTCTAGAAACGACTGTGGCAGAAGTGCGGCAGTTTTTGCAAACTGATCGAGTGATCATTTATCGATTTGAGCGAGAGCTATCAGGAACAGTGGTCGTTGAATCCGTTCGTGCGGGCTGGAGTTCGGCACTGGGTGCACACTTTGAGGAAGCCTGCTTCAGAGAGGGACCTTGGAAATGGTATCAGCAGGGCGGAACGATCGTGGTCGATGATACTGAACTTGCTGACCTGATGCCGTATCAGCTGCGATTACTCCAACAGCTTGAAGTCAAGGCGACCTTAGTCGTTCCAATTTTGCAGCATCAAGACGATGCAGTAGAACCGCAATTATGGGGGTTGTTAATTGCGCATCAGTGCGAAAGCACGCGTCAATGGCAAGCGTTTGAAGTCGAGTTTTTAGTTCAGCTCGCGAATCAAGTGGCAATCGCTTTAATGCAGGCAAGACTGCTCGATCAAGAGCAACAGCAGCGATCGCGCTTAACCGAGCAAAATTTAGCCTTAGAGCAAGCGAGAGCAGCAGCAGAACGAGTTTCCCAGATGAAAAGTACGTTTCTTGCCACCATCAGCCATGAGATTCGGACACCCATGAATGCCGTACTCGGGATGACTGGATTGCTCTTAGATACAGACCTGAATCCGACTCAGCGAGATTTTGTCGGAACCATTCGGGCGAGCGGCGATAACTTACTGACCCTGATGAATCAGATTCTCGATTTCTCGAAGCTAGAAGCGGGAGAAATGGAGCTAGAAACGCTCGATTTTAATCTCACGACTTGTATTGAAGAAGTCGCTGATCTGTTTGCACCTGCTGCTTTTGCGAAGGAATTAGAGATTGCAACATTGATTCATCATGATTTACCGATCGCGCTGCGCGGCGATGTTAGCCGATTACGCCAAATTCTCACGAATCTCGTTGGGAACGCGATTAAATTCACCAAACGGGGTGAAGTCCTGATCGAAGCGATTTTAGACTCTCAAACCGCTAGCGAAGCAACGATTCTCTTTTGTGTCAGCGATACGGGAATTGGAATTCCTCAAGAGGCTCAAGCACGGCTTTTTCAACCCTTTGCTCAAGTTGATGCATCAATGACTCGGCAATATGGGGGAACCGGGCTAGGATTAGCAATCTCGCGGCAACTCGTCGAATTGATGGGTGGTTCGATCTCGGTTGAAAGCGCGCCAAACGCTGGCTCCAAATTCTGGTTTTCCTTGACGTTTGCAAAGCAATCTCAACCGCTTGTTGCACAAGATAGTGATGACAATGCTCTGACCCAAATTCCAGATTTAGCCAATTTGCGATTGCTGGTTGTCGATGATCACGAAACGAATCGAACGATTGTTCGCTCTCAAGTTTCGGCGTGGGGGCTTGAGGTCGAAGAGGCGGAGAATGCAACGATCGCTCTGCAAAAATTACGCGATCGCGCTCATGCTGGAATGCCTTACGATCTTGCGATTCTTGATATGCAAATGCCTAAGATTGATGGCGAAATGTTAGGCGCACAGATTAAAGCCGATCCAACACTCGCACATACCCGGTTAATTATGCTCACCTCTGCCCATCGCTGGGGCGGTGCGAAACGTATGAAAGAGCTTGGATTTTCCGCATATCTGATCAAACCAGTCAAACAATCCCGGTTGCTTGACTGCATGATGAATACGATGCAGAACGTGGACGCGATCGAGAAAAACACAGCAATTCCGGTGTTGTCTGAAAAAACAAACTCAAAGCTCAAAATTCTCTTGGTTGAAGACAATATTGTCAATCAGAAAGTAACTTTGAATCAACTGAAACATTTAGGCTACACTGCTGACGTTGCGGCAAACGGAAAAGAAGCGATCGACATCCTGCATCAAATTCCATACAACCTTGTATTGATGGATTGTCAGATGCCAATTGTCGATGGCTACGAAGCGACCCGCTTGATCCGATCTCAGCAATCCTCGCGTCGCATTGTGATTATTGCGCTCACAGCAAATGCCATGCTTGAAGATCGCGATCTCTGCTTAGCATCAGGAATGGATGACTATTTGAGTAAGCCAATTTCCAAAGAGAAGCTAAGCGAAAAGCTGACCTACTGGGGTGAGTTTTTAGAACAACAAGTAGTAAAACAGACTATGACTTTAGCGATCGATTGGGAGCATCTCCATCAAATCTCAGACGAGAATGAAGCGTTTGAGAGAGAATTATTGCAAATTTTTGCAGAAGATTCGCATCAGCATCTCAATGCTGCAAAAACTGCATTGGCCAGCGAAAACGCGATCGACCTTTCTCGTGCAGCGCATCACATTAAAGGGGCAAGTGCAAATGTGGGTTTATATGAAATGCAATCAGTTGCATCAATGCTAGAAGTTCAGGCATTGCAAAATGATTTAACACAAGCCCCCCTGCTCATCATGCAACTCGTGGAAATGCTGGAAGCGTTGAATCAATTTCTGACGAATCAAACCTAATCAGGGGGGGTGTGAGAATGTTTTGAAAGTAATCATTGAGACGCATTCACCTGCCCTGAAATTCCATTCCAGGTTAGCAGTGCGAAGTCCTTTGACGAGAACTGGATTGCTCAAACCTTTGTATTAGAAAGTTGCACAGACTTCACTTCACTAGCCCCGAATTTCATTCCAGGGTGAGATGGCAAGGTGAGCAAAGAGACTTTTTATACTTCTAAAGCCTCCTTTGAAAACAGCGATCGATTTAACCGATCGTTGTTCTTTTCATACTCACTTCTTAATGTTGCTATGAAATGCTACTGCTTATGAGAAAACTGTTTCACAAAAGCTGGATTGCACCGTTCTTAGCAATCGTATTGCTCATTCTTTTTCTCAGATCTGCTGTAACCGCTCAAAATCTGACGACCTTAGTTGGATTTGCTGCCTTGCCTGCGGATGTATTTGTTCCGGGTGCAAATTCAGGTGCAAAAATCTCAGCAAACGGGCGGACGGGCAGTTTTAATGGACAACCGATTCAAGGATTGAGCGCGGTGCAATTTGCCGATCGCGATTCTTTCTGGTTCTTGACAGACAACGGATTTGGATCAAAAGAGAACAGCTCAGACTTCTTACTCAGACTCTACCAAGTCACACCGAATTTCCGAGGCAGAGGCGGAAACGGAGAAGTGAAACCACTCAAATTTTTTCAACTGATCGATCACGATCGCAAAGTGCCCTTTAAGTTGGTCAACGAAGAGAGCCGTATGCTCACGGGTGCAGATTTCGATCCTGAATCCTTGGTAATTGCCAGCGATCGCTCAGTTTGGATCGGGGATGAATTCGGTCCTTATTTATTGCATTTTGATCAATACGGCAAGCTTCTAGCTCCACCGATTTCGACTCCCGATCTCAAAGGAGGATGGGTACGATCGCCTCAAAGTTCGGACAAGCCCAACCTCGCTGCATCAAAGGGATTTGAAGCGATGGCAACCAATCCCGATCGTACCAAATTGTATCCGATGCTCGAAGGAACTGTAAAAGGTGATCCAGAAGGCGTGTTGAGAATTTATCAAGTGGATGCACAAACGGGGAAATTTAACGGATTAGCTGGTTATTACAAGCTCGAAAATTCAGAACATGCACCGGGTGATATGACTGTCATCAATGAAAATGAATATTTAGTCATCGAACGAGACGCAAAACAAGGAAAAGAAGCGAAATTCAAAAAAATATACAAAATTGATTTAACCAAAAAAGATAAAAATCAGTATTTTGAAAAACAAGAGATTGCTGACTTATTAAATATTGAAGATCCAAATGATCTGAATCGAGATAAAAACAAACAGTTTCAGTTTCCATTCGTCACGATCGAAAATCTGCTTGTGCTTGATGCCAACACCATTCTGGTTGCAAATGACAATAATTACCCATTCACAATGGCTCGTCCTCCCTATATCGACAATACGGAAATTATCTTACTCAGACTAGCTCGATCGCTCAATTTAGATTCTCGTATCGGTTTACCCAAACGTTAGACTATGAATCACTTTCGCGTTCTCAAACTCATTCCTTTTGTAGCTCTCTTTGTGAGTCTGGCAGGTTGTGAAAAAACTTTAGATACTGAAAAAATCGAAGAAATCATCAAATCTGGCATCACAAAACAAGGTGGAAGCGCTGTAAAATCCGTCATTTGTCCTGCCAATATCAAACCAAAAGCAGCGAGCACCTTTGAATGTGTCGGTGTCCTCGACGAAAAGGTTGGATTTGCGATTTCTGTTCAACAGCGAGACGACCAAGGCAGTATCACTTGGGACGCAACCAGTGTCAAAGGCTTGCTCAATATGGCACAACTGAAAACCGAATTTGAGCAAGGGCTGCAAAAAGAAATGGGTCGAGCTGCGATCGATTGTGGGGGAACAAATCTTTATCGACCCGTCAAACCTGGCGAAACTTTTGAATGTCAGCTCCTCAAGCATGAAGAGAAATCTGAAAAAACTGTTCGTTCCAATCAACCAGAAGACAAACCGGCAAAGCAACCCGATCAACCCAAGGAAACAATTCAAGTCACGGTTCAACCTTCTGGTGCGATTAACTGGCAGCGCATCATCAAGGTCAGCGATCCCAAACCAGCCGCGATCGCAACGAATGCAGGCACACCATCCCTAGCCTCCACAGCACCAATGATCTCTGAATCCAAGCCACCAGAAACCTCCACAGACGCTTCTGGTCAATCCTCTGGGCTGCCTGCACAAACCGCAGAAGAAGCGCTGAATACGCAACCGCCCCCAGAGGATTAACTAGAAGATTAACTGCGGAACACCTGTTTCAGCACCTCTAGGCGAGAACACTCCCAATAATCCACGTGTTCTGAAATCAGACCGTCTGAGTTCACGTGCAACTCACTCCATCCTGGAATCCTCATCCGGGGCTTCCAGGGTAGAGGCGCATTCCAACTCAAAATCCATCGCGTCTTGATTTCATTCTCGGTTTGTACGATCGAGATCAAATCCATCTGGACATCCACAAACCAAGTCTCGATAAACCGGATCATTTTTTGATAGCGATCAATGCCACGAAACTCATTCATCGGATCTTTGAACCAAACATCCGGTGCATAAATGCTGTACGTTTGGTTAGCTGGAAATCTCGCATAATCTTCGCGCAACACTTTCACCAAATTCATACGTCTTCTCCCTCATCCCAGAGTCGTCGCAGTTGACGCTGCCAAGCGTCCATGGTTTGTTCTCTCGACTGCGCTCCCATCGCCAAATCACCCATCATTCCTTCTTGATAAAAGCGATCGAGCATCTGAATCGTTGCCTCCAAGGATTGCCCCTGGAGCTTCGCTGCCTGCACAATTTGTCGGATCTGCTTCTCCACAAAGGCATTGAACAGATCTGTTAATCCTGCCTGCTGTAACGCGATCATTCGTTCAAGTGCAGCTTGGAAATCTCTGGTCGTCAATCCCGCGATCGCATGTTGAAACACTCCCCAAAGTACGCCTTGATGCAACCCATAGCGCACCTCTTGCGTGACATCAAAATTCGATTCGAGTAGCTGTTCTAAATAAGGTTCCGCATCTTGAGCAGGTGCGATCGGGAGCAATGCCCTGACCCAAGACTCATCTTCTGAAAGTAATATCAATAATCGAAACTGGGGAGTTTCAACTTGAAATGAACCTGGAGCCAACGCCTGGACTTGATCCCCAAACAGAACAGTCAACGTCGAAGACAATTCATCTAACGTCATAATTCATCAAATTCATCAATAGAGCACAGATAACTAGAGAATGCAGAACACTAACCACTTAGCGTCGTGTCTCATCCCTCTAATGTAATCAGGATTCTGCCCATAAAAAAAATCGATCGAGTACTCGATCGATTGGAAGGGAGAACTGAGAACGAGGTGAGCCGAAGCGCTGTTCACCTCTTGGCATTACATTAAACGAGCCATTCTTCGATCGCTTCTTCTTTCGTATTCGTACGACGCGCAGGCGTTTCACGCTCGAACTTCATATGAATCTCGCGATTTTGTTCGCCATCTGCGGCAACCGCCATGATCGGGAAGTCGATCAAACCGTCCTGGAAGGACATTTGGAATCGGAACGTACCATCGGGATTCAGCGTGATGGGGCGACCGCCGATCGTCACAGTTGCATCTGGCTCAGTTGCACCGTACACAATCAATTCCGCATCCGCAATCAACCAGAATTTCCGGGGACGAATTGGCGGAGCAGACGCTGAGAACCCAACACCCGACATATTGACTCCCGAAGCAGTCGGCAATGCCCACATGCCTACACCCGATGGGAAGACGTAAGAACTGATCGTGTCTAGATGCGAGACAGAAGCAGAGTGCTGCATCGAACCGTAGAGCGATCCCGCAATTCGCATTGCTTCGGTCGTTTGCGCCATGCCAAAGATTTCGTCGTAAATCGGATTGCTTTGAGCACCGCCAACGCCTGTGCCCATTGCTTGCTTCTTAGTCGGCGGAACCAATTCCAGAAGCGTCTTGCCGCGCAGATCTTCATCCCAAGCCAAGGTGATGAAATGATCTTCGATCCAGTCAGACGGGTAAACCGGAGGAACGCGCACCGATGCGGAGCGTGCCAGAACTAACCAGCGACCATCTCCCGCCCGGTAGCCAATTTCAATCGCATAATCGCGATCGCTGACCGGAACAGGCAAATACCATTCCCGCGCCATCTCATCACAGGGATATTCTTGAACGCTGTGCGGGCTTTGGTAATCCAAATTTACGTCAGTGACATCGTACACACGCAGTGCTAATTGCTGTCCACCTTGGCGACGTAGGTCTTGCTTGTGCTCATTGGGGATATCCCAGTATGTATATGCCCATTGAGGATCGCGGGGCATCAATACAATGCGGCTTTCTCCATATCCTTCTGGAAGATCCATTAAATCGGCATCAACCGTTGCTAAAGTCGTTGCCGTGAAGGATTGAGCGTCGTCTTGTCCAACATCGAATTTAGTTGCTTCCACAGCTTCTTGTGCCTCTATGGTACGGGGGGACGGGGTAGGGGTCGAAAATCGTGTCCGTTCAATCTCCTGAATCGATGCGAGAAGCTGGTCTTTTCGCATTCGGCTATAGCGAGATACGCCATATTCGCTAGCAACTCGACGCAATTGCCGCAAGGTCATTTCAGTGAGAGGGGGACGTTCTGTAGCCATATCACTTCTCCGTGATTGTGTTGATTGTCCTTATCTCAAGCGGTCGGGGGATCACCCAACTTAATTTCTCTTAATCTTTGGGGATCGCAAGATGCCTTACATAGTGCCGGAATCTTCTCCCAGGATCAAGGGGTGAAAGCGCTTGATTGATCAGGCTTTTACGATTTTTCAGGCAATTCAGGGATCGTAATGTCATCAAATCATAACAATTTGGGATCACTTTAGCGTTCTGGGATCGCAAAATGTCAATATTTCATGACAAATGCAGTTCGCAGGGGCTTTCCTGTACACTGCTCTAAAGCCTCTTTACTGAATGACATATGACTTTGAGCGATCGCGATACGAATGAAATTGAGACTGCTGCAACAGGAACTCGATTAATCAGTAAAGTTTTGGCTCCGGCTGTCCGACTCTGGTTGAGATCTCAAGTCGAGCAAGTTGAGGAGTTACAAGTTCAGATTGAATCAGGAGATCGGCAAATTCTCTCAGGCTGTATTCCTCAGCTTGCGCTGACCGCGAGAAATGCGATTTATCAAGGTCTTGCATTCAGCCAGATTCAACTGACAGGGCAAAATATTCGCGTCAACGCTGGTCAAATTGTCCGAGGCAAGCCGTTACGACTGCTTGAGCCGATCTCTGTTCAGGGATCAGTTTTATTAGAAGCGACTGATCTGAGTTCGTCTCTGAATGCGCCTTTACTAAGAACAGGCGTGATTGAATTTTTACAGACTCTTCTGAGATCGGGTGCCGCAGGAGTCAGCAGCAATCGCGAATTGAATTTGCAGAATCTCACGATTCAATTGCGCTCCAATCTCGTGGTGTTAGGGGCAGATTTGATCTCAGATAGTGGAAATGCAACGCCGATCGCAATTCGGACAGGTTTTGATTTAGCTGCACCCAATTTATTGAAATTGGTCAATCCGCAATGGCTACCTCATGCAGCTGCCAAACGAGGCTTACCGCTTTCAGATCTAGACGGGTATACCTTTAATTTAGGCAGCGAGACGGAGATTCACGAATTGACGATCGAGCCTGACAAAGTGACTTGTATTGGTAAATTAATGGTGCTTCCCTAGCCATTTGGGGAGTGGGAAGTGGGGAGATAGGGAGCAGAAATCTTGAATTTCTCCCTATCCCCCTATCAGACTGATTGTGATGAACGACAGGGCTGAGCACGATTGAGCATCAAGTCTTAGGAAGCAGCGGCAAAACTAAGGTGACGAAATAATAGACGAGCGGTGCTGTAAAGACGTAGCTATCTGCGCGATCGAGAATTCCGCCATGTCCTGGAATCAGTTGCCCTGAATCTTTTACGCCTGCATCGCGTTTCATCATCGACTCGGTTAAATCTCCGAGTAGACTAGCGATTCCAATCAACAAGCCGAAAATAACTCCGGTAATTGGCCATCCTGACCAATCGAGATACCAAGAGCCAATAACTGCTACAGCAACACTGGCAGAAACTCCAAACACTGCGCCTTCAACCGTTTTCTTCGGGCTGATATCCGATAAGCGAGTTCTACCAATCCAACGACCCACGGTGTAGGCTCCGATATCTGCTGCCCACATACAAACGAAAGCGAGTAGGGTGTGGGTTAAGCCTTGAGGTAAGTTCTCAAACCCCTGCCAGGACAAAATCCAGAACCCGTCCAGTGGAAGATTGCTGAGATCGGCTTGTCCAAGTGATCGCAGTCGAATCCAAAAACTGGGCAGATATCCTACGTAGAAGAGTCCCATGATCGAAGCGGAGATATCCGCGATCGTGGCGAATTTTGGCTGAAATAGCAGGTAGAAGCAAATCAACGTTCCGGCTACCGGAAAAATGGCATCGGCAAGCGAAGGATTGAGATTTGAGATGAACAATAGGATCTGAGTGACAACGAGTGTTGTTTTTCCAGCAGGAGCGATGCCTTTGGCGCGGACAAGCTCGAAGTATTCTAGCTGCCCCAGGTAAATGATTACGCCAAAAAAAGCGGTGAAATACCAGCCGCCCAGCAGAAACATCACCAACGCGATCACGATCGCTACAATTCCACTAAAGATGCGAGACCAAGGCATAAGACTGTTTAGCGTTCACGACAAGAACTTGGTCTAACTGTCCCTTCTTAAGTCAACTGATCTGGCACACTCCTGAATCTGGGACTGGATAAGATTTTGGTTAAGAAGGTTAAGAGTCATTTGGATCACTTTATCAGAGTGACGTGTCCAGGATGTGGAATTTTTTATTCAAGTTTTTCGCCGCTCAATACAAAAATTGGATCAACTCCGACGAAAGATTGGCTTGTACCACGGGTTTCCAAGCGATTGATTGCGGATTGGACAACTTCAATATTGCGGGCGTGAAGCTCAGCGAAACTTTCTGAAATTTTATAGAGATTTTCTAAGTTTGCAGCAGTGGCGACGATTCGACCTTGAGGTTTGAGGTGTTGCCAGACTGCGCTGAGGGTTTCTTTGATGGATTTTGTGCCTTCAATACAGACTCGATCGGGCATTTGCTTCAGCGTTTTCAAACAGTCAGGCGCACTGCCTTCAACGACTTTGACGTTTTTCACTCCGAAGCGATCGCAGTTGCGCTGGATGAGATTAGCAACATCTTCATCGCGCTCGATCGCGATAATTTGCCCTTGAGGACAAAGTAATCCCGCTTCGACAGGGATGGTTCCGGTTCCGGCTCCAATGTCCCACAAGACTGAATTTGATTTGAGCCGAAGCTGACACAGCATGAGCAGTCGAATTTCACGCTGGCTCATGGGAATTCCAGGTAGGTTTTCAAATAGCTCATCAGGAATACCGGGAGTCACATAAGACCAGAGAGGAGAAGACATAATAAACGCGAGGCAAGAGGCTTAACCCTATTGTGATTCAGGAATTGTGATTCAGGAATCGAAATCTAGCGTAAGACTTTTAAGGTATTGAGAGAGGAATCGCTACAGCCGCTAATAAATCCGCCTGCTGCAAGGACTGCTTTGAGAGACGCGATCGCACTTTCTGTAATTCGCTCCCCCGGCAGCAATACCGGAATCCCAGGTGGGTAAGGACAAATCAATTCAGCACTTACGCGATCGACTGCCAGACGAGTTTCAATCGTTTCTGATTCAGCAAAGAATGCTTCTCGCGGTGACATGACGGTTTCAGGCAAATCAAATTCAGAAATTTGCATCGGCGAAAATGACCCAGAAGGAAGCTGTTTCAAGGCTTGCACTAATTGATCGATGTCCGTTTCTGTATTTCCTAAACTGATGATAAAAGTCAAATGCTGAAGCGAGGGTAATTCAGCCGTTACACCCAGATTTTGGTGGAGGATTTCGTCTGCTGTAAATCCATCGATTCCGAGTTGAGAAACGGTAACAGTCAGACGAGTTCGATCGAATTGAAATGGTTCTGGGGGCTGAAAAACTGAAAGATTTGGAATTTCTGCAATACTCGATCGAGCTTGATCGGCAAGCTCTAAAGTTCTTGCCATCAACTCTTTTCCTTCAATTGCCATCTGTGCCCGTGCCGCATCCAGAGAAGCTAAGAGTAAATAATTTGGACTCGTGGATTGAACGAGTTGCATTGATCGAGCAATCCGATCTCGATCAATGCGCTCTCCCTGAACATGCAGCATCGAGGCTTGAGTGAGTGCAGAGAGCGTTTTATGCGTTGATTGCACTGTTAGATCTGCGCCTGCTGATAGGGCTGAAATAGGCAAATCAGGATGAAAGGCGAAATGTGCGCCATGTGCTTCATCAACTAAAAGCGGAATTCCCGCAGCATGGGCAAGATTTGCGATCGCTTGAATCTCCGCACAGACCCCGTAATAGGTTGGATAAACGATAAGAATCGCTTTGACATCAGGATGAGTTTGAAGTGCGATCGCAACTGTTTCAGGTGTAACACTGTGCGCGATGTCTAGATTTGCATCATATTCAGGCTGTAAAAAAATCGGCATCGCACCCGACAAGATCAAGCCAGAAATTGCCGACTGATGCACATTTCGAGGCAGAAGAATTTTATCGCCTGGATTGCAGGTTGCCAGAATCGCCGCAATGATGCCCGCAGTTGAGCCATTGGCAAGAAACCAGGTTTGCCCAGCCCCAAAAGTTTGGGCAGCTAAAGTTTGAGCTTGCGCGATCGCACCTTGAGGCGCAAATAAATTATCGAGTTCCGGCAATTCGGGCAAATCGGCTTGTAATGTGCGATCGCCAACGAGTTGCTGAAATGCCTTGAAACTCCCCTGACCACGCTTATGCCCCGGTGTATGAAACGCAGCATTTTGGCTTTCAGCACACTCTGCCAAGATTTCGAGTAATGGGAGTCGATCAAACTGCATTCTTGTGACGCTTGAGCATTTCAAGTTCTTCGCGCAGTTGTCCAGGACTCATGACGGGATTGCAATCGTCAAACGTCACCGCATCAATATCCAGGAATTGAGCTAACGCCATCTCAATGACGAGTTCGATCGGAAATTGATTTGCAGTCGCATAGGCTTCTAGCGCCTGCCGAATTTTCTCAGGAACCTGAATGTTTAGCTGCGTTTCGGTTTGAGACTGCTGCACTGCGCTTCATGAAGAAGGACACTGGACATTATAAATCTGTTCACCAATCGATCGTGATCTGACTCCACCCTCAAACGCTGACCGAATGACAGATGAATCTTGATTTCTGACTTTCTAGGTTAGAGAAGCCAAATTATCGTTAGGATATCTTATGGTTTATTCGCCGCCGAATCCGGTTCCATCGCCGTTGCCAAATCCGACTCCAGAACCGAGTCCGATCCCCGCACCGATACCTGATCCGACTCCGGAACCTGTTCCTGGAACTGAACCGGAGCCGATGCCTGACCCTGTTCCGACTCCGTCGTAACCGATCTATCCTTTTATTTCACACACAAACATGTTAAGAGCCGGGATTGTTGGATTGCCCAACGTTGGAAAATCAACCTTATTTAATGCGGTCGTTGCCAATGCAAAAGCCCAAGCCGCCAACTATCCCTTTTGTACGATCGAACCCAATGTCGGGACGGTCGCTGTGCCAGACGATCGCTTGAAAGTTCTCTCTGACATCTCAAAATCAGAAGAAATTATTCCAGCCCGCGTTGAGTTTGTAGACATTGCGGGACTCGTCAAAGGTGCATCTCAGGGTGAAGGCTTGGGAAATAAGTTTTTGGCAAATATCCGTGAAGTCGATGCGATCGTGCATGTCGTCCGCTGTTTCGATGACGATGACATTATTCACGTCTCTGGCTCAGTTGATCCAGCACGAGATGTCGAAGTGATCAACTTAGAATTGGGACTAGCGGATTTAGATCAAATCGATCGTAGAATCGAGCGCAGTCGCAAACAAGCTCGTACCAGTAAAGAAGCCCAACAAGAAGTCGAAATTCTAGAACGGCTAAGTGCTGCCTTGAACGAGGGAAAATCGGCTCGTCAAGTGGTTCTGAATGAGGAAGAAGAACTAATTATCAAACCGCTAGGATTGCTCTCGCGTAAGCCTGTCATCTATGCCTGTAACGTTTCGGAAGATGATTTAGCCACCGGAAATGAATGGGTTGAACAAGTGCGGAAACTTGCAGCCCAAGAGAATGCTCAAGTCGTTGTCATTTCGGCACAAGTCGAATCTGAACTCATCGAACTGCCTGAAGAAGATCGCGCTGACTTTCTTGCCTCGTTAGGCGTTGAAGAAGGCGGATTGAAATCGTTAATCCGCGCAACTTATGCATTGCTTGGACTACAGACTTACTTTACAACGGGTCCTAAAGAGACCCGCGCTTGGACAATTCGTGCTGGTATGCTCGCTCCCCAAGCCGCAGGTGTAATTCATACTGACTTTGAACGGGGATTTATTCGAGCAGAAACAGTGGCATATAAAGATTTAGTCGAACTCGGTTCGATGAATGCTGCTAAAGAGAAAGGGCTAGTTCGTAGCGAGGGCAAGGAATACACCGTCCAAGAAGGCGATGTGATGCTGTTCCGATTTAATGTGTAGTTTCTGTAAATACGGTTACGTATTTGCGCTAATGCCACTGTATAATCACGTACATAAGGTTTTTGCGGGAACTTCTACGCCACCCCTCAAAGAACTGCCTTGAATTTGCCCTCGATCAATTATTTGATCGGGGGTTTTTAGTTCGGAGAAACTGTCGATCGACGCTAGAATTAAGTAAAAGAATGTAAAGAAATTCTCAGACAGGACTCGATTAAATGCGCGTAATTCTGATGACAGGGAAGGGCGGAGTCGGTAAAACTTCGGTCGCAGCAGCAACAGGACTTCGCTGTGCCGAATTGGGATACCGGACTTTAGTATTGAGTACTGATCCAGCACACTCTCTCGCCGATAGCTTTGATCTGGAGTTGGGACATGAGCCAAAACAAGTTCGCCCAAATCTCTGGGGAGCAGAACTCGACGCGCTGATGGAATTAGAGGGCAATTGGGGAGCGGTCAAACGCTATATCACCCAAGTCTTGCAGGCGCGCGGTTTAGAAGGCGTTCAGGCAGAAGAGTTGGCGATTTTGCCGGGAATGGATGAGATCTTTGGATTAGTGCGGATGAAGCGGCACTATGACGAAGGCGAATTTGATGTGCTGATTATTGACTCGGCTCCGACGGGAACAGCATTGCGATTGCTGAGTTTGCCGGAAGTTGGCGGTTGGTATATGCGGAAGTTTTACAAACCGTTTCAGGGCATTTCGGTCGCGTTACGTCCTCTGGTTGAGCCGATTTTTCGCCCGATCGCTGGCTTTTCCTTGCCGGACAAAGAGGTGATGGATGCACCTTACGAGTTTTACGAGCAGATTGAAGCGTTAGAAAAAGTGCTCACTGATCCCACTCAGACCACTGTGCGATTAGTGATGAATCCCGAAAAAATGGTGATTAAAGAATCGCTGCGTGCTCATGCCTATTTGAGTTTGTATAACGTTGCGACAGATTTAGTCGTGGCAAACCGGATTATTCCTGAATCAGTGACTGATCCCTTTTTCCAACAGTGGAAAGAGAACCAAAAACAATATCGCGAAGAGATTCACTCGAATTTTACGCCCTTGCCAATTAAGGAAGTCCCGTTATATTCGCAGGAAATGTGTGGATTAGAGGCGCTCGATCGCTTAAAAGAAACGCTGTATCCCAACAACGAAGATCCGTCACAGGTTTACTACAAAGAAACGACCTTGCGAGTTGTTCAAGAGCAAAATCAGTACAGCTTAGAGCTGTATTTGCCTGGGATTGAGAAATCTCAGATTGAATTGAGCAAGACAGGCGATGAACTGAATGTGCGCATCGGCAATCATCGACGCAATTTGGTGTTGCCGCAGGCGTTAGCAGCGTTACAACCGTCTGGAGCAAAAATGGAAGAGGACTATCTCAAAATTCGATTTAGCGATCCCGCAAGAGCTTGAGACATACTGCTTTCATCTTCTAGCCACTCAGCAGTTGAGCTTTAAATCAAAAAGAACTCCAGGTTTTCTAACAACTTGGAGTTCTTTTTGAGTTTGACGGCTAGACGAAGGATTAACCGAAACGACCGCTTACATAAGCTTGGGTTGCTTGTTCTTGGGGGTTTTGGAAGATTCTTTCTGTGCGATCGTATTCCACAATGTAGCCTGTTCTATGCCCCTTCGCATTCGCTTCCACATTGAAAAATGCCGTGTAGTCTGACGCACGAGAAGCCTGCTGCATGTTATGAGTCACGATCACGATCGTATATTTCTCTTTCAACTCTTGCAGCAGATCCTCAACCTTCAGCGTCGAAATTGGGTCAAGTGCCGAACAGGGTTCATCCATCAGAATGACATCCGGCTGCACAGCAACCGCACGCGCGATACAAAGCCGCTGTTGTTGACCACCAGACAGATCGGTTCCGTACGCTTTTAGCTTATCTTTCACATCGTCCCAGAGTGCAGCCTGCTTGAGCGATCGCTCGACCAACTCATCCATATCGCCTTTGAAGCCTAACAAGCGAGGTCCAAACGCAACGTTGTCATAAATCGACTTCGGAAATGGATTCGGCTTCTGGAACACCATCCCAATCCGTCGGCGCACCTCGACCGGATCAATATCCTTCGCATACAGATCTTGGTCGTGGTAGTACATCTTGCCATCCAGATGGAATGACTTGATCAAATCGTTCAGGCGATTGAAGCAACGCAGTACCGTACTTTTACCGCATCCCGAAGGACCGATAAACGCAGTGACTGCGTTTTTGGCAATCTCGATCGACACATCGCGCACCGCCAAGAAATTCCCATAATAGATGTTCACATCTTGCGTGCGAAAGACTGATTCGGTTGTGCGAGCGTCTTGAGTTCTGGAAGTCATACCGTTTATGTAAGGAAGTAAAGTTGAATGCGTTGCAAATCGGCACTTAGCGACGTTTGATTACCATCCGAGACAGGATACTCGTGATTAACACGAGTGCCACCAAGACGAGAGAACCTGCCCAAGCTAGCTCTTGTTGAGCCTTGAAAGGCGATGTGGCAAAGTCAAACACCAAACGCGACATCGTTGCTGTCGGCTGCCACAAGGTTGTATTCCAAAATCGATTAAAGGAAGCCGTAAACAGCACTGGAGCCGTTTCTCCTGCGGCACGCGCTACCGCAAGCATAATCCCAGTCACGATCGCTGGAATTGCAGCAGGTAAAACAATTTTGAGCGTTGTCTGCATCTTTGTCGATCCTAACCCAATTGCAGCCTGACGGTATTCATTTGGAACCGCTTCTAAGGCTTCAGTCGATGTTCGGACAATGGTCGGCAGCATCAACACCGCTAACGCAAAGCCGCCAGCGACAGCAGAAAAGGTTCCAGTTCGCAGCACCACAAGCGCATAAGCAAATGCCCCAATCACGATCGAGGGCACTCCACTCAAAACGTTGGTCAAGAAGCTGACTGTTTCTGCAAACTTCGTATCCCGCCCAAATTCCGAAAGATAAATTGCACCAATAATCCCAAATGGAATTGCCATCAATGAGGCAATGCCGACCGTCAACAAAGTGCCGACAAACGCATTCCCAAATCCACCGCCAGCTAGCCCTGGTGCAGGGGGAAGCTCCAGAAAGACAGAAGGCGTGAGTCGCGACAAACCATTTGCCAAGACATAAATCATGACCGCTGCTAGCGGAATCAAGGCAAGTCCGGCACACGCAAAGGCGAGAACGGTCATTCCTGAAGAAAATAGCGTTCGCGGGGAAGTTGGCGATCGCTTTAAGCTTCTTGCGGCAGATGAAGTTGAAAATTCTGGAGAAGTCATATAGTGAGAGTCCTAAATCTGCCTAGAGCTTCATGCTAAAGCGGCGAACAATCCACTCGGCTAGCACGTTCACAATCAGCGTCAAGATAAAGAGAATCAGTGCCGCATACATCAGCGAGGCAACCTGCAGTCCACTTGCCTCAGCAAACTGGTTCGCGAGCAAAGAAGCAACCGTTGAGCCTTGCGACAAAATCGAGAAAGTTCGGATCGAATCGACGTTTCCGATCACCATGGTGACTGCCATTGTCTCGCCCATGGCACGACCCAGCGCCAGCATAATTCCACCCACAATGCCCGAAAAGGCAGCTGGCAGTAAAACCCTGAATATTGTCTCCCATCGAGTTGCTCCTAATCCATACGCAGCTTGGCGTAATTCAGACGGAACGGCGACCAAGGCATCTCGGGAAATCGCAGCAATAATCGGCAAAATCATAATTGCCAAAATAATGCCTGCTGCATAAATTCCAGGTCCCGCAGGAGCTGTACTAAAAATGGGAATCCAACCAAAAGCTGCATTTAACCAAATTCCAAACGGGCGCAGAACGGGGATCAACACGAAGATACCCCACAATCCGTACACCACACTGGGAATCGCCGCCAGCAATTCCACCATAAACACGATCGGTTGTTTGACCCGCGGCGGCAAAAAGTCTTCACTCAGAAATAACGCGACTCCAATTCCCACCGGAACCGCTAGGAGCAGCGCTAGAAACGAGGTGATTAGCGTTCCATAAATTTGAGTTAGCGCTCCAAACACTTCATCATTCACGCTCCAACGACTAGTCGTGAGAAACCCGAATCCAAATTTCTGAATGGCTGGAAATGCATCCGTTCCGACTCGACCTGCGATCGTCAACAGCAGGATGCCAATCCCGAGCGCAAAAGCAGCCGTCAACCAAACAAAGCCATCGTCAATCCATCGGGACGCATCTGAGCGTTTCCAAGACATGCGCGAAGATCGATCAGCAGGCGAAGCCATAAAAAACCTATTCAGAGAAAGTAATACAACAAAAAGTGATGCAACAATATCACGGGATTGGGACGGGAATCAGCCGGGGAGCAATTTTTCTATATGCTCCCCTAACTTCATCTTATTTCCCTGCGACCTTCACTGTCTCTAATGCAGCCGCAGCTTTTGTCGATAAATCCTCTGGCAGAGGAATGAATCCTAGCTCTGTTGCAAATGCTTTGCCATCGCTGTACGCCCATTTAACGAATTCATTGAATGCTTTCGCTTTCGCTGGATCCTTGGGATTTTCGTACAACAGCAAGTAAGTCAAGCCTGCGATCGGGTAAGCCTCTTTGCCCTCTGGATCAGGAACCTTCATCGCAAAATCAGCGGGAACTGTAGCCCCAACGAACGCTTTCGCTGCCGATTCAGGGGTTGGAGCAATAAATTCACCTGCTTTATTCTGTAAGCTTGCAGTCGCAATGTTATTTTCCTTAGCAAAGGAATACTCGATATAGCCGATCGCTCCTGCGGTTTGCTGAATTTGAGCCGTGACTCCCTCGTTTCCTTTCCCGCCCGTTCCAGTCGGCCACTCTACAGATTTGCCTGCTCCTGCTTTCCAGTTAGGGCAAGCTGCTTTAATGTGATTGGTAAAAATTGCGGTCGTTCCACTGCCATCAGAACGGTGAACAAAGGTCAAAGGCTGGCTTGGTGCGGATGGATTGTTTGCCTTGATCTTGGGGTCATCCCAGGATTTGATCGAACCATCGACAATGCCACACAGAGCTTCACGAGTCAGTTTTAGATCGGTCAAACCCGGTGCATTGTAGCCCATCACAATAAACAGACCCGTCGATGGAACTTGTACCGCTTTACCCCGATCGCTAGGAACTTTCGAGCGATCTTCGTCTTTGAGTGGATCATCCGAAGCGCCAAAATCGACCGTTTGATCAATGAAGCGTTTCACCCCTGCACCACTTCCGACCGAATCGTAGCTAATCTGAACGCCTGGATTTTTCTTGTTGTACTCTTGGAACCAACGCTGGTAGAGCAAGCTGGGCGCACTCGCGCCAGCACCATTAATTGAAGTTGCACCTCCCGGAGCAGCGGCGGGTGCAGCCGGAGCATTGCCTGTTGCACCTTGAGGAGGAGTATTCGCTGTCTGAGGCGCACATGCCGCGAGTCCCATGATCAGAGCAGCGAGGGAGGTCATCGACACTCCCAAATGAAGTTTTCGGTGAGAAAATGCCATAAATAAAACGCAGGGCAACATGATTTATAGGTATCTCCCACAGAGTACACCTATAGATTTAAGACAAGATTAAGGGCAGAAATTTTCTACTCTTAAACCAATCTTATGTTGCCTGCGTTACAGACAGAAGTGGCTCTTCTTGCAAAGGATCGCTAAGATTCACCACAACATATAAACTCGATCACTCTAGATTCAGCGAACTAGCACTGACTCTTTTTCAAGGTTCTCTAATATTGTAACGTTTTGTCAACTTTCTGAGACAAGTTTCTCAGAGCAAATTACATCTAGAAATAGTTCGTTGCCTTCTCTAGCATAAGAATTAACGACTCTGTTTATCGACTTGATAAAAATTCCTATTTTTACAGGTAGACGAATGGCAGTTCTTGTGCTTCTCATTCTAGAGAGGGTCAGGTATAATACTCTAACAACGAAAGTTTGGCGATCGCGATTTGGGGGAGAGGATATCGATTCCTGCTGAATTGACAATCACCGACTTTGCCCCTCACACGAATGGTTTGGAGAGTAACGTGACTATTTACATTGGAAACTTGTCTTTTCAGGCAACTGAAGAAGATCTGAAGGAAGTGTTTGCAGAATACGGCGAAGTCAGCCGAGTTAGCCTTCCGACAGACCGCGAGACAGGTAGAAAACGTGGATTTGCCTTTGTCGAGATGGCAGATGATGCTCAAGAGGATGCCGCGATCGCTGAACTAGACGGCGCAGAGTGGTTAGGTCGCGAGCTAAAAGTCAATAAAGCAAAACCGCGTGAGCCTCGTGCAGGTGCGGCTGGAGGCGGTCCACGCGGCGCTAGAAATAATTATTAATCTTGAGACCCAAAGCGGACTGAATTCACGTGATGCAGTCCGCTTTCGCGTTTCTACCCGCGTTGGTTGAGAAATTGACCAGCCATCCCCATCATGTCGCCAATATCGACATCACCATCGCGATCGGCATCGAGAAAAGCATTCAGGACGGGATTACCCGACTGAGCGCTCTGCTGTTGCGCGGGCGCTCCGCTTTTTAGCATATTGAGAACGAGCGGCACCAGTACAGGCAGCATCGACATTATCAAGTTGGAGTCGATGCCTGTATGTTGTGAGATGCTTTCGGCGACTTGCTGCTGCATAGAGCCAGGAAAGAGCGCGTTCACAGCTTGGGGATTGTTGCCGAGTCCAGCAAATTGGTTGACCAGCGAGTAAGCTTGGTCGTTTCCTTGGTTTCGTAACGAGGAACGAACATGTCCGCCGAGGAGTGACATGACCGCTTGAGTCGCGCCAGAATCGATACCTTGACTGCCAGCCACTTGCTGAGCAATGCCTAGAATATTGCCAAGCTGGTCGGTTGAACCTTGTTGTTGCGGATTCGCAACTGCACTGATGATTTGATCAAATAGACTCATAAAGTTTTCCTTGAAGCGTTTCTATTTTGAAAGCGCACGAACTTTTTGACGATAAAAAATTTGTCTGAGGAAATCAAGAGGTGGTTCTGTATCGTTAGGATTGCTTCAGAATCATTGAATTGGCAAAATTCATCAGAATATTCGTCAGAATAAAGGTTGCCCCTCACGTTTTGACCAACGCTATGCCTTTATCTCGACTGGTAACACTGATTGTCGGCGTTTCTGTCATTTTGGGATTGATCATTTGGCTTGTCAGTTCGCTGACTCAGTTAACTTGGGCGATCGGGAATCCGTTGCTGGCAAATGCGCTGATCGGGTTGGTGATGATTTTGCTGGTTGGGCTGATTGCAGCGTTTGCGTATTATTTTTTCTGGTTGCCAAAGCAGGCAAAGCGGAAAAAACAACGGCGATCGCTGCCGAGAGTTTCAGCGGTCAAATCCGAGGCGGCGCAGGAGAATCTACAGGCTGTGCGACAGCAGATGGCGCAGATTCAAGATGAAGTGGCGCGGCGTGAATTGATTCTGCGATCAAAAGAGATCGAGCGGAATTTAGCGCGAGGCGAATTGAAGGTGGTTGTGTTTGGTACAGGTTCGTCAGGTAAAACTTCACTCGTCAATGCATTGATGGGGCAAATTGTGGGTGAAGTCGGCGCACCGATGGGGACAACCGATGTGAGTGCAACGTATCGATTAAAGGTAAAGGGAGTCGATCGAGAAGTGATTCTCATTGACACTCCTGGAATTCTCGAAGCTGGAGTTGCGGGAACTGATCGCGAAACTTTGGCACGGCGTTATGCAACTGAGGCGGATCTTTTACTATTTGTGCTGGATAATGATTTGCGCCAGTCGGAGTATGACCCATTGAAAGGCTTAGCAGAAATTGGCAAGCGATCGATCGTGGTTCTCAACAAAGCAGATTTATACACGCAAGAGGATTTAGACGCGATTTTAGCTCGGTTAAGAGAGCGGGTTCGGGGCGTTGTAAGGGTTGAAGATGTTGTGGCGATCGCAGCGAATCCGCCGATGATGCAAACTGAAGAGGGCGAATGGTTACAGCCTGATCCAGAAGTCATGATGTTGATTGAGCGAGTCGCGGAGATTTTACGAACCGAAGGTGAGGATTTACTTGCCGAAAATATCTTGATTCAATCTCAGCGCTTGGGAGAAGAGGCGCGGCGATTAATTGATCAGCAGCGGCGCAGACAGGCAGAAAAACTGGTCGATCGATATCAATGGATTGGAGCAGGGGTGATTGCTGTTACTGCGATTCCCGGTGTGGATTTACTAGCAACCGCCGCAGTCAATGCTCAAATGATTGTTGAGATTGGTCGAATTTATGGCTGTGAGATTTCGACAGAGCAGGCGAAAGAGATGGCGTTGTCGTTAGCAAAAACGATGGTCGGATTGGGGATTGTAAAAGGTGCGATCGAGCTTGTAAGTACAGCATTGCAAGTAAGCGTCGGCGGATTTTTACTCGGTCGAGCGATTCAAGGGGTGAGTGCGGCTTACTTGACGCGAATTGCAGGCAGAGCTTTTATTGAGTACTTCCGCAATGATCAAGATTGGGGAGATGGCGGTGTAACAGAAGTGGTGCAGCGACAGTTTCAGTTAAATCGGCGCGATGAATTTATCAAAGCCTTTATGCAAGAGGCGGTGATGCGAGTGGTTCGACCTTTACAGCTTGAGATCAGAGAAGAACCGCTCGAAGAGTTGAGAATGCCAGAGTATGAGGAAGTTTTGCTCGATCGAGAAGACACGATCGACGATTGGAAATAGATAAGTAGATTCAGAAACGCTCGCTTACCCTAGCAGCAATTACGGCGTTGATGTAGCTAAAAATTTCGTCGAGTTCTGAGATCGCCTCTAGTTCTAATATTTCTTCTGAACTCAGGGTGTCGGCTTTTTTCTTATCCAGAAGAGTTTGTAGGCGATCGCTCAACTCATCCGTAAATTTAAACAAAGTGAGGTGATTGATCTGCTGAATCTGTAATCCTTTTGGAAGCAAGGTAGAGGGCTTAGGCAGGGTTGTCATGATTGGAGTTTACCAGTGCAGCACAGAGCGATCGTAGCAGCTTGTTTAGAGGAAGTCAGGCTCGATTGAGCAAAAAAGACCGACGATTGGAAATAATTTTTTGCCAAATCTGCATAAGGCTCGATCGCTGTCCCTACTGAGTGAGTGTAGAGGATGAAACACCTTAAACACACACTCAATCAGAGGAAACAATCATGAAACTCATTCAATTCTCCAGCGCTTTGGTTCTTGCTTCGACTCTCTTTACTGGTTTACTTCCCATGCAGGCTCGTGCAAATGATGATTTGTTCGGGAAATTGGCAGACAAGATTCAGTGCAGTACAGCGGATGTTGCGCTCGGTAACAATACTCGCAATAACATTCAACGCAACAGTTCTTCTCGTCAATCTGCGGCTTCTAACAGCAATTCGGCTTGGGGCAATGCCTCGAACAGCCAATCGGGCAAGAAAACGCATAACGATGGCGGTGGCGGATCGGTGAGTGTGCTTGGATTGTTCAGCGTGGGTGGATCAGGTGGTTCACAAGGCAGCCAAGAGAGCAAGTCGAGCAGTTCCAGCGCTTACGGTCGGAACAATGCTGCTCAAAACTCCAGCCGCTCTAGCAATTCTTCTTACAGCGATCGTAGTACTTCTACCGTAGCAGTTGGGCAAGTGAAAGATTGCGATTCTAACAACGCTGCTGCTGCTGCAATTATTACGACAGTTGATACAAACCGGACTGCAAAAGATATCGCAAACATCAATGCTGATGTGAACAAGTATGGAATCGATGCTCAAGTGAAGATCAACTCTGATAACAACAAAACGGCAGTTGATTTGTTTAATGCTCAACGTCGCTCTGGTCAAGTCAACAACTTGATTCAATGGTACACACCGCAACGCTAATCGAAACGTTCAGAAATCTAGGATGAACTAAGGGAATGAGGAGGTCGATTGACCTCCTTTTTTGTGATCTTGATTAGCGAGGTAACACATCGTCCAGTCTTAAATTGATATGAGGAAACAAAGGAGAGATAATATTTTCACCTAAGCGAAATTGCTGCGGTTCGTAGAGCTTCCCAACTCGCTGATTGACCGTAAAAGTAGGTTGTTTTGGATCACCGATGAATCGGATGCCTCCAAGCCCACGAAAGTCGATAATCCAGTATTCAGCAATGCCCATCAGCGCGTATTCTTCAACTTTTCGCGCGTAGTCATTTTCCCAATTGGTACTGACAACTTCAACAACCATTTTGACCGATTCACCTCGCACAATCACGGGTTCTTGTTGCCAGTAGGGTTCATTGATTAATGCAGCTTCGTCTAGCACAATCACATCTGGACGGCGGGCAGTTGCCTCGTCTCCCGAAGGACGCAAGATACAGCTTTTTGGGATCAAGAACGGTAAGTTTTGTCGATCGATTTCTAAGCTCACTTTGCTGGCAACTTTTCCCGCAACAGCTTCGTGAGGCCCGGTTGGTTCCATATCAATGATTTCTCCGTTCGCCAGTTCGTAGCGAGACTGATCGCCGTACTGTTGAATGAATTCCTCGAAACTGAGCAGTCTGAGCGGTGTATATGCCATAGAAAGCTGCCTCTATTCCCGATCGATATCATATCTTTTCTTGCTGTCTTCGGGCTTCGTACAGGATCAAAGCAGTCGCGATCGCAACATTCAAAGACTCTACTCCTGGAGCTAATGGAATTGTGACTTGAATATCTGCAAGTTCAATCAATTCGTCGGACAATCCTGCTCCCTCATTTCCCATCAAGACTAAACTCGGCTGAGTAAAATCAATTTCCCAGTACGTTTGAGTTGCAGTTGGAACGGTTGCAATGACTTGCATTCCCTGTTGTTTTGCTTTCAGAATGTCGGTTCTAAGATCTGAAGTAGACATCGGTAGGCGGAACCATTGCCCAGAAGACGATCGTAAAACTTTCGGGCTTTCTAAATCCACACAATCAGCACTTAGCCAAAGTCCTTCTACTCCCGCTGCTGCTGCGGTGCGAATAATTGTGCCGAGATTGCCAGGGTCTTGAATCGTTTCGAGCACTAGACCGAGTTTTGTAAACTGAACGGGCTGAGTGTGAAAGCGATCGACAGTTGCGACAATTCCATCGGGTTCAACGGTGGTTGCGATCGCTTTTAAAACTTCAGGTGAAACCAGTTCGATGCGGCTCGATCGAGCTTGAATCTTTTGCCATAGCGATTCATGATTTTGCTGCCAATGCTCGGTGTAGCAAACCGTATTCAGCGCCACCCCAACTGCACAGGCTTCTTCAATTAAATGCGTTCCTTCCAATAAAAAAAGCTGCTGTTCTCGCCGTTCTTTGGCGCGATGCAGCTTTCGGAGTTGCTTAACTAATGGATTTTGGAGACTGGTGAGCATGACAGAAAGTAGGGAGTGGGGGGCAAGAATCTAGAATACTATCTCCCCACTCCCTACTCCCCAACAAACTTACGCTTCGTCTAGCGCTGCAATTCCTGGAAGCTCTTTACCTTCGAGCAGTTCCAAACTTGCACCACCACCTGTAGAAATGTGGCTCATTTGATCCGCTAAGCCAACTTTCTCAACGGCTGCAACAGAGTCGCCACCACCGATGATCGTGGAGGTTCCTTTGGGAGTTAATTCTGCTAGGGTATGTGCGATCGCTTCGGTGCCTTTCGCGAATTTGTCCATTTCAAATACGCCCATCGGCCCGTTCCAGATCACGCTCTTGCACTGTTCCAAAGCGGCTTGGAAGGTTTTCACAGAATCGGGACCAATGTCTAAGCCCATCCAGCCGTCGGGAATGTTGTCAACGCTGACGGTTTGGGTATTCGCATCAGGCGCGAAATTGTCGGCAACCACAACATCGGTTGGGAGGAGTAAATCTACTCCTTTTTCTTTGGCTTTCGCTTCTAAGGCTTTTGCCAATTCCAATTTGTCTTCTTCAACCAAAGACTTACCGACTGCCAAACCGCGCGCTTTGTAGAAGGTGAAGACCATACCGCCACCGATCAGCAGTTTGTCTACTTTGTCGAGCAGGGTTTCGATGACACCGATTTTGCTCGAAACTTTCGAGCCACCGACGATCGCAGCTAATGGGCGTTTGGGGTTCTCGATCGCGCTTTGCAAATACTCTAGCTCTTTCTCGATCAACAAACCTGCAACCGAAGGCTTCAGATACTTCGTGACCCCTTCAGTCGAAGCATGCGCCCGATGCGCAGTTCCGAATGCATCGTTAACATAGAGATCAGCAACAGATGCCAATTTCTCAGCAAATGCAGGATCGTTCTTTTCTTCTTCTTTGTAGAACCGAACGTTTTCGAGCAGAACGACATCACCGGGCTGCATTGCATTCACGGCTGCCGTTGCTTCGTCGCCAATACAATCATTGGTTTTGACGACGGGTTTACCCAGAAGTTCTGACAGGCGAGTGCCGACGGGGGTGAGACGATATTTATCTTCGGGACCGTTTTTCGGACGACCAAAATGGCTGCACAAAATCACTTTTGCGCCTTTGGAAGTTAAAGCGTTGATCGTGGGCAGCGCGGCACGAATTCTCGTATCGTCAGTGATATTGCCTTGTTCATCTAACGGTACGTTAAAATCTGCGCGAACCAAAACACGCTTGCCTTGTAAATCGGCGGACGATAAATCATTAATAGTTTTCTTCGGCACAGTGCTGGCTCCTAAGTGAGTCTTTCTACCTATTTCTTATTTTTCCATTAATCGCGTCACCTACGATCGAAGATTCTGCGATGCTGATAAGTAAGTTGAGAAATTCTGGACATTATGTTTAAAACTGTGTTGTTTCCAATCGATGAAAGCCGCGATTCTCGTCAAGCCGTCGAGACTGTTGTAGAGCTTGTCAAATTTCACCAGAGTCGCCTGATTTTATTATCTGTGGTGGAAGCAAATTCTGATCACCCCGATGCAATGGCTTCGGCAGAAGCGGTAGCGAATTTGCTGCAAAATGCAAAATCGGTATTTTCTCAGAGTGGAATTGAAGCAGAAGCGATCGAGCGTGAGGGCAAGCCTGCCTTTACGATTTGCGATGTTGCAGATGAGATAGGGGCGGATCTCATTATCATGGGCTGTCGAGGATTGGGACTGACGACCGAAGGCGCATCGGATAGCGTTACGAATCGGGTGATCAGTCTTTCTCCTTGTCCTGTTTTAGTCGTTCCTTAATCGGATAAAAAAAGTCGGGCAATTGCAGGGAAAGCGGGCAATCGTCTCCGCTCAATTTTCACTCTCAATTTCCGCAATCCGTGCTGAGGTCGAAGCATTTGTTTAACCGATAAGAGCGCGATCGTACTAGCATGGATTGTCACTCTAGATCTTTGCTATGTCTTCCCCGCCGATTCAATGGTATCCCGGTCATATTGCCAAAGCTGAAAAAGCGCTGCTCGAACAGTTGAAGCGCGTGGATGTCGTGCTAGAAGTTCGAGACGCGCGGATTCCGCTTTCGACGCATCATCCGCAGGTCGATCAGTGGATTGGAGAGAAAGGGCGGATTTTGGTGATGAATCGGATGGATATGATCCCGCCGAAAGCTAAAGAGCAGTGGACAGAGTGGTTTCGCGATCGCGGAGAGGAGCCTTTATTCACAGATGCTCAGCATGGCAAAGGAATTGAAGCGATCTCCAAAGCGGCTCAGGCAGCCGGGGTGAAAATGAATCAAAGACGGCTCGATCGAGGAATGTTGACTCGTCCGGTTCGTGCAGTGGTGATTGGATTCCCGAATGTCGGTAAGTCGGCTTTGATTAATCGGTTGCTGAAAAAGCGAGTGGTCGAAAGTGCTCGGCGCGCTGGCGTGACTCGGCAATTGCGATGGGTGAGAATTTCCGATCAGATTGAGCTACTGGATGCACCGGGAGTTTTGCCGAATAAATTGACGAATCAGGAGGCAGCAATTAAGTTAGCCATCTGTGATGATATTGGAGAGGCAGCGTATGACAATCAGCGAGTTGCTTCAGAGTTGATTGAACTGATCAGATCGTCTTCGGCATTGGAGACCCGATATGGATTGGAACTTGGAGATTTAACCGGAGAAAGTTATCTCAAAGTTTTGGCAGAGGCGAACTATAAAAATGATGCAGAGCGGACAGCGCGGCAGATTTTGACGGATTTTCGCAAAGGCAATTTAGGCGCGATCGCATTAGAAATGCCTCCCGAAGATTAATCTTTCGCTAGATAGGCTCTGGATTTTTTCGACTCACCTACAATCTTCGCATGCAGGATTTTAGTCAGTTACTCAAAGACAAAGTGGATTCAATTCGGCATGACTGGGCAGATGCTGTCGCTCACGATCGCCAAATTCCCAGCGCAGAAAGTCTGAGTCAAACTGCGATCGAAGATCACATTGATTTAGTCTTAGTCGCAATGTCACAAGCATTGTCCCAGATTGAAGAAGATGATACCGCAGCAGTTGAGGCAGCTAGTATTTCTCATGGGGTGCTGCGGGCGAATCAGGGATTTGATCCGACAGAAATCGCCCAAGAATATCATTTGCTGCGAAAAGTCATTTTTGAGAGTATCCGATCTGAATTGCTCAAAGGAACGGCTGAAGAATTATTTCGAGCGGTCAATGTGATTGATTCTGTCATTGATTCTGCGATCTCACAGTGTTTTAAAAGCTATGTGAATGAGCGATTACAGGAACTTGAGCAAGTTCAAAGTCAGCTTTCGTTGACGGTTTCAGAATTGAAGCGATTAGCTCGATCGAATGAAAATAGCCTCGCGACTTTGGCACATGAACTGAAAACGCCGCTGACCTCGATTATTGGATATGCCGACCTGTTTTTAAGACAATCGAAACAGGAGCATGATACCTCTGGCATCCGCAAACGTGACCGTGATTCGCTTTCGAGCTTAGATCACATTGAGCAAGTTCTACAAGGTGGGCGAAGACTACTCCGATTAATCAATGATGCGCTGGAGCTATCGCGATACGAAGCGGGGAAAAAGCAGGTCATTCCAGAAGCGATCGAAGTATCAGAGTTGATGCAAGCAGTGGTGAAAGTGATTCAGCCTTTAGTTGATAATCGCAAGTTGCAGCTAAAGGTCAACCTTGAGTTTGCACCGAAACAAGTCATTAGCGATCCGCTACGATTGCAGCAAGTTCTGACCAATCTGTTGAGTAATGCAGTCCGCTATACAGAGACAGGGGCGATCACGCTAACCTGCCAAGAACTCAGTCATAATCGATGGTCGATTTCTATTGCGGATACTGGAATTGGCATTGCACCAGAAGATCAGTTACGTCTGTTTGTCCCATTTGAACAGGTTGGGTCATTCAAGTCGCCGGATAGTACGGGGTTAGGATTAGCGATCGTAGCTCGGCTAGTAGAACTATTGCAGGGTCAGATTTATCTTTCATCACAACTCGACGAAGGCTCGACATTTACGGTGATTTTGCCGATAGAAATTGATTAATCTCAATCTCTTGTAGGATTTGGATTTCGACTCCGCTCACCCCATTTGAAGGGCGAAGCGAAGTCGAAATGCAGCTAGTTACAATCCGGTTTCAGAATCGTGTTCAACAGCATTCGGGTCAACGCCCATCGGTGCAACATAGTTCCGGAAGAAAGTAATTTGCTGCTCGAATTCCATTGCTTTTACGCGATCGAGCAATTGCTGTGCTTCTTGAGCAAGCTGATAATCTGCTGGCATCGAAATGATTGTTCCATTGTCCATTCCCTGCGCTAAGAGATACCAGAACAGCAATTTTGTTGTATCTCCCACTGCACCGTATTCCCGAGTCAGTTGAGTATTTCGACGAGCGATCAGATCACGCTGGACGTTTAATTGTTCTTCACGAGGCAGGTCTTTGACTTGATTAAACAATCCTTCTGCGATCGCGGGAGAAACAGTACTTGCTCCAGGAGCAGCAGGCGTAACCGCTCCGCCCATTTCCTTGTAGATAAAATAGAACAATGCAAGCTGTGTATCCGCATCTAAGCCCTGAAATGCTTCGACTAAATCACTAGCAGTGTTTGAAGTCACGTAAGACATAAAATAATTCTCATTCGACCTCAAAACCGTAACAAAGCGAACAAACTCGCTCGACTTGCGCGAGACAGACGTTTTAACCTAACTGGAGACAGAGGCATGATCCCGGAATCCTCAGCACTGTAGAAAGCGATGTTTCAGCCTTTCGACTTATGCCTCAAGTTTTTGGAAAGCTCCCGACCACCCGACAGCCTTGGATTTCCTTAGGAAACGTCGATCACATTGAAAAGCACGATCGCGGAGTGATTCTCACTTGTGGCACAGCAAAGCTAAGGCTCACAATTCTAGCTGCTAACCTCGTTCGAGTTCAACTTGCACCCCAAGGTGAATTTCTTCCAAGGCGATCGTGGGCAGTCAATCGACCCGATGAAGAATGGGAGCAAGTACCATTTGAGCTAGAAGAAAACGAGATTAGAACCTCTCAAATTCGAGTCGTGATTCAGCGATCGCCCTGTCGGATTCAATGGTTTGATCAATCTGGGCAACCCTTCGCGCATGATACAGACATGGGCTGGCGAATGGGTCAAATTGCCTGCTGGAAGCGGATTGAAACAGAAGAGCATTTCTATGGATTCGGAGAGAGAGCGGGACTGTTAGATAAGCGATCTGAAGTCAAGACCAATTGGACAAAAGATGCGCTAGATTACGACGCGATCGACGATGAAATGTACCAAGCTATTCCATTCTTCATCGCACTCCGTCCGCAGCTTACCTATGGCATCTTTCTCAACATTACACACCTCAGCCAATTTGATTTAGGTGCGTCTGAGCCAGGAATATGGCGAATGCAAGCTCAAAGTCAAGAATTAGACTACTACGTGATTCACGGTGATGCTCCAGCCCAAATTTTAGAAACGTATACCGCTTTAACCGGACGGATGCCTTTGCCGCCAAAATGGGCACTTGGCTATCATCAATGTCGATGGAGCTATGAAACGGCTGAAGTTGTGCAGCAAATCGCGCATGAATTTCGATCGCGCAAAATCCCCTGTGATGTGATTCATTTCGATATCGATTATATGAATGGATATCGAGTGTTTACTTGGAGTCCAAAGCGGTTTCCTGATCCAGCCAAGTTGATCCAACAGCTTAAACAAGAAGGCTTTAAAACCGTCACGATCGTTGATCCAGGCGTGAAGTATGAACCAGATGGAGACTATCTTCCCTATCACGAAGGCTTAGCAAAAGATTGCTTTGTTAGAAATGCAGATGGCAGCTTAGTGTATGGGTATGTATGGCCTGATAAAGCTGTCTTTCCGGATTTCTTACGGGCTGAAGTCAGGCAATGGTGGGGAGAATGGCAGCGTACTCTCACAGAGGTCGGAGTCGAAGGCATTTGGAATGATATGAATGAACCTGCGCTCACCGATCGACCTTTCGGTGATGAAGGAGTCCATATTCCTTTTCCCATGGATGCGCCTCAAGGCAATCCTGGAGAAGGGGGAACTCACGCAGAAACGCATAATCTGTATGGCTATAACATGGCAAGAGCTTCAGCAGAAGGATTAAGACAGCTTCGAGATCAGCGATCGTTTGTGCTAACTCGCTCTGGTTTTGCTGGAATTCAGCGCTGGTCGGCTGTATGGACAGGAGACAATCAATCGCTGTGGGAACACCTCGAAATGTCATTGCCGATGCTGATGAATTTGGGACTCTCTGGCGTGAGCTTTGTGGGTTCGGATATTGGGGGATTTGCTGGCAATGCAACCGGAGAACTTTTTGCCCGGTGGATGCAAATCGGAATGTTTTATCCATTGATGCGCGGGCATTCTTCGCTAACTACTGCACAACACGAACCGTGGGTATTTGGAGAACGAGTTGAAGCCATTTGCCGCGAATATATCGAACTCCGTTATCAATTGCTACCTTACCTCTATACCTTGTTTTGGCAATCTTCTCAGACAGGCGCACCGATCCTTCGACCTCTGCTTTATGAATATCCGAATGATTCAAAAACCTACCATCTGCATGATCAATTACTCCTCGGTTCGCATCTCATGGCGGCTCCCGTTTATCGTCCTGGCGTGGAGTATCGAGCAGTTTACTTACCCGAAGGAACTTGGTTTGATTGGTGGACAGGTGAAAAGTATGAGGGCAACCAACATATCTTGGCTCATGCTCCACTAGAAAGGATGCCGATGTATGTCAAAGCAGGAGCAATTATTCCCATGCAACCAGTGATGCAGTATGTGGATGAACATCCGATCGCTCAACTGAAAGTCCGGATTTATCCAGGTGTAGGAGAGTTTACGCTGTACGAAGATGATGGTCGATCGCTGAATCCAGACTATCGAACGACTACTTTTCAGGTGAACGATACGATCGTCAAAATTCAGCCGAGTCACGCCGTTCGCGATCGCACAATGCTGGTCGAAATGGTCGGAGTGGGCGAACAATCGATTTCAGAAGATGGCAGTGCGAAACAATTGGATTTTCATTCCCATACCTAACAACAAGCTGAATTGTAATTCTTTTACTCAGTAGCAATGTCTCACTTAAAACTCATTGCAATGCGTTGCAATGAGTTATCGTTACCCAAGACAAAACCATTACTTCAAGTCGCTATGTAACCGACACAAATCCATTTCTGCTCAAAATCAAAAATCTGCTGACGATCGAACCATACAACCGGGGAACGCTGAACTTAATTGTTTAGATAATCGAACTCAGCGATTTCAGGGGACAGATGAAAAAAATTCTGAGCATTGATGGTGGTGGAATCCGGGGAATTATTCCTGCGCTGGTTCTCGCAGAATTAGAGCAAAAAATTGGCAAGCCGACTTCAGAAATTTTTGACTTAATTGCTGGCACTTCAACTGGTGGAATTTTAGCTCTAGCATTGAGCCAAGACGACGGACAGGGAAATCCTCAGTATTCCGCCAAAGATCTGATCCAGCTCTACGAGCAAGAAGGAAAAAACATTTTCCCTAAATCAGTGTGGCAAGATGTTTCTACCCTGTGTGGTCTAGCAGACGAAAAATATCCCAGAGAAGGCATTGATACAGTCCTGGCAAACTACTTTGGCTCGGCTCGGCTCGGCTCATGTCTGACCAAAACGGTAGTCACTGCATATGATATTCAAAATCGTGAACCCCTCTTTCTAAAAAGCTGGCGACCCGGACATCAATCCATTAAATCGGTTGATGCTGCACGTGCAACTTCGGCGGCTCCGACTTATTTTGCGCCTGTGAACATGTCTATCGAAAACAAAGATAGAGTGCTGATTGATGGCGGCATTTTCATCAATACGCCGTCGGTGTCTGCATATGTTGAAGCTTTAAGGATTTTCCCAGATGAGAAAGATTTTCTAGTCGTTTCTTTGGGAACAGGTGAGCTAAATCGACCGATTCCGTACCATCAAGCAAAAGATTGGGGAATCGTCGAGTGGCTCAACCCCTTGCTGAGTTGTGTGTTTGATGGAGTCTGCGATGCAGCCAACTATCAAATGAGCCTACTACTAGAAGGAAATTATTACCGCCTGCAAACCTGGCTTGATAAGGCAGTAGATGAGATGGATAATGTGAGCGATGAAAACATGGCAGCCCTGAAAGCTGAAGCTGCTACCTTGCTCAAAGAGCATCAAGATGACATTCAGAGACTGTGTAGCATTCTGTAGGCAGCGAAATTTTCGGGGTCTAGTCGTTACGTGTATTGAGTGTGGGGAGTGGAGAGCAAGTTGGAGGTGGGTTCTCTCTATCAGATTTATTGGGATGAATTAGTAGGTTTACGGCGTAGAGGAAACAGCGATCGTCCTAACAGCGATTGAAAATAGGCTCCGCCAACTGTAATTAAAAAGACGAAATATGCGATCGCTTGAACCAAATACAAGCGATCGGTATACCCCAACAATGCGCTCAAAATTGAGCCTGGAAACTGTTCAGCAGGCATGATCTTGCTGAAATTCCACACCATTGGACCTAAAACACAATCTCGATCTTGAGGTTTCGCAAATCGTTCATAGTAAAAACAAAGCGAAGCCGATTTGCGATCGACTTGAGCTAATGCGTTCATGCCAGCATCAAAATGTCCCAGTGCTGTGACAACTAAGCCAGAGACAATCATCAACAGTAAGATGCCCATAACCATAAAGAACTTGCGGACATCTAACCGAACTCCATATCGAAACAGCAGTGCTCCAATACCAGTGGCAAACCCGATACCAGCCAATGCTCCTAGAGTTGGAACGACTCCCTGCTGAAACTTCCCTGCAATAAATAAAACGGTTTCAAATCCTTCTCGCACAACGGCAAAAAAGATCAGTCCAAAGATCCCCCAACCTGCTTGAGCATCTTGTTTGATGGTTGATGCGATCGCACCTTCCACATCCTGCTTCAGCGATCGGGCATTCCGAGTCATCCAAATCAGCATCCAACTCAAACAAGCGATCGCAAGCACACTAAAACTGGCTTCTAAAAATTGCTCGATCGAAACTCCTGCTGTGCCTGCCTGTTCTACAATCCATCCAAATAACACTCCAATCATTCCACTTGCAGCCAGCCCAACACCAACGCCAGCCCAAACCCAACCTTTCAAATTCCGTCGATTCGCTTTATTCAGGTATGCCAAAACAATGCCAACAATTAAAGCAGCTTCAACACCTTCACGTAGGGTAATCACAAAGGTAGGGATTGCAGAACTCAGATCCATAATCACTCCAAATAACATTCAATCCTTAGGAGTCAGAGTTTTACAAGAACTCTGACTCCTTGCCACATATAGAATTTAGCTTTTAAGAAGCCTTGGCTACCTTTTGAGTGTTGCCCTCAATCTCTTTGACGAGCGCTGAAACCTGATCACTGGTTTTAGCAGGAGTTGCAGGAGGTGTAACTGCTGCCCAGGTTGTGGTCAGTTCAGCCATTTTCGTTGAAATGACTTGATGAGCGTCCGGCTGCGTCTTCAGCATTGCATCAGAAATGCCCTTATAGAGTTCATTTGCATAAAGCACAAAGCCGCGCGAATCCTGGTATTCAATCACTTGAGTAATTTTATTGTTTGCGATCGCGGCTCCATACTCTGAGTTTGCAGTATCTAATAATCCATTGATCACTTGCAAGACAAAGGCAGGATTTTGACGTTGCGATTCGGGTAACGCATTGATGGCGGTATCAATTGCCTTGATCGAAGTATCATAGCCAGAAGCAACTTTACTCGCATTTTTTGCACCTGCCTTGACTTCATCTTGCAGTGCAATCAGCGGATCTTTGAATTCTGGAACTTTGCGATCGTTCAATTGCTCTTCCACATCGGCATAAATCTCTTCGACAGGATGCCCAATATGAGGTTCTGCTTGATCCGGCTTTTGCAGGTCAAGTAGCTCTTTTGCAACATAGAGATGCCCTTTCATCAAACCGAGCTTCGTCATGTAATCAACATCTCTGGCTTCACCTTCGAGTTTAATATCCTCGATCGTCACCATGTCTTTGATTTGATCAAACTGAGCTTGATTGATCACATTTTTAGCAACTAACTCTTCCGTTTTTCCATAGGGACGACTTGCTTGGATTTTATTAGAAAGCGCAGGAACACCGAGCTTTGCTTCTAGCTTATCTAGCTCGGACAAGATCGCACTGTTAATGTTAATCTTTCTGCCGCCATGTGCAGGCTGGCTCGCGGTTGTCGTTGTTGTAGGAGCAGAGCTTGTATTGTTCGCAGTCTGAGAACTACAGGCGATGAGCACACTCAATCCTAGAGCGCATAGGAAATAAGCAAGGAATTTAAGTTGTTTCAGCATGATGGTGTTGATGAAGACAGAAAGAGATCGTTTTATAGGAAAAAACCTATCTCAGGGATTGAATTTAGTCATTGTGTAGCTTAAGTAGAATCTTTGTCAATAATGTGATTATTAAGTTCAGCTAAGCTTTTGAATTCGCAATCACCTCAAACGCGCCCATGCAGCCAGATTCCGCGATGTAGTCTTGATGCGGATGGAACATAAATTTGCCCGTGTGATGAAAACTAAACTCTAAAATGTGCCGTTCTGCGGTTCCCATCGTAATCACATCGGTTTCTTCACTCGGTTCTAAGGTGCGTCCTGTGCGATAGACCCGGAACATATTGGCATGGAGATGAAACGTTGCAACTGGATCGAATTCGATGAGATTCAAGACATAGAGCCGAATCAGTTGATCTTGCTGGATAGGAATTGGATGTTTCATGTAGTAATCCGGCAAGCCATTGAAAGCAAAAAGCTCGTTTTTACGATCGTCATTGACGTCATAGCCTGCCATGATCAACACGATTTCATCGGCAGGCGGTCGCGGAGTCGGAGGATCAACAATGAACATGCCGTATAGACCTTTGCCTACATGTCGCGAGATTGGCTCGATATGACAGTGATAAAGATGCACGCCAAATGGCTCTGCGTCAAATTCGTAGATCTGAACAGCATTGTGTTTGACAGGTTTTACACCATCCATCTCAGCCGAGTGGACTCCGTGAAAGTGAAGTGAATGCGAGTGCCCGGCTTTGTTGTAGAAAATCACGCGAATGCGATCGCCTTGCGTTGCCCGAAAGGTTGGGCCTGGAACTCGTCCATTCAGATTCCAAGTGACAAAAGACGTGGATTGATTGAGTTGCAGCGCCGAGGTGCGGGCTTCGACTCGAAATTCTCTAACCGTTCGCCCATTTTCCTGAGTGACTGTGCCGTAATCAAAATCGCGCAGAACAGCCGCCGGATTCGCTGCATCTTTAGTTTGAGGAATGTCAAACGGTGGAACAATCACGTTTTGACGGTTTTTTGACTGAGCGAGCAGGTTGATTCCAAAAGCTGAGCCAGCGAGTCCTACACCGGATAACAGCCCTAATTGGATCAATTGTCGTCGGCTTAAATGTTGAAAAAGATTAGAAGCTGGCATCGCAGATTTTGAGAATAAACGAGAAGTCGATCGCTCAAACTTCGTCGCTCAAAATTATCAATTATTCTGGATCTAGAATCAAGTGTATTAATAATTATTGTCAGTAATGTTTGTGAAAAGCTCAGCCTTTCGGATTTCTAACGTGCTTGCAGTCAACTTTTGATGCCGATCAAATTTGATCCCGAATCAAGTCAAGCGGACTGATTCGGGAGACTGAACGGGATCACTGGAGTAGACTTTAACCAAAGCAAATCTATTTCTATCGATCGCGTTTTACCTGAGCAACTTTCTGAGAAATTTCAGGATTGTACAGCCGCAAATAGTTCCAATAGTTACCGAGCACTGCTTTCACATATCCATAGGTTTCAGGATAAGGAATCGCTTCAACAAACTCATCTGGATCTTGCGATTTTGCTTTGCCAAGCCAGCCTGCAACTGCACCAGGCCCAGCATTATAGCTTGCTACGGCTAGCATCGAATTGTTGTTGTACTCCAAATGCGTATGATCCAAATACCAGGTTCCAAACTGAATACTCGTTTCAGGATCACTGAGTTTGTACTCTTTCACCTTGATATTATTTGCAATGAAAGCTCCCGTCTCAGGCATCACCTGCATCAATCCCACAGCACCCACACTCGATTTGATATCTGGCTCAAATCGGGACTCTTGCCGAATCAAAGCTGTCACGAGCATCGGATTCATTTGCCGTTGCTGTGACCAGTTTTCAATGTAATTCACAAACGGAAAAGGATACAGTGCTTGCCAATACGCAGGCTGTTTTCTCAATTGTTCATACTGAGCTTTTTCTTCTGCTTTTTCGCGATCGCGCAGACTCCCAATCATATACAGTCCGTCTAGATTTTCGCCCACACCCAATCGCATCACACCATCGGTAAACTGTTCGGCGATCGAAGGTTGAACTCGATTCCGAAATTCAATCTGCCAATGCGACCAAGCATCGCGTTCTTGACCTAACTGATAAAGTTCTTTTAGCGCTGGAGATCCGGCTGGTAATTCGGCTCGGAGACTAGGTTTTTCTACTTTTGGATTCAGCGATCGTACCGTATTGAAGTCGCCGACATTCCAGCCCAAAATTGCAGCCGATCGCCAAGCATAATAAGACTCATAATGCTCACTGAGCACTTTCTGAAACAGTTGGGCTGCTTGATCATTGTCGCCCAATTTTTGTGCCCATTTACCCGCCCAGAATCCAGCTTCAGCGGCAACTTCACTGGTCGGATTGTTCGTCAGAACTGGCTCTGCCCACTGTTTTGCCAGTTTGATATTGCCTGCTTTGGCAGCTTGCTGAGCATAAGTCCAGCGCATTTCTGCGGCAGCATCGGATTGAGCATATTGAGTCAAAACCAACTGACGAACTTGAGCAGCTGTCTTTTCGCTTTTCATTTTGTCGAGGAGTTTTGACTTCTCAACTAAGGCAGTCGGCGCACGATCGGGAAAATTCTGAGCAATTTGATCCAAATAAGCGATTGCGGTTTGCGGCGTTTCTGCTAACTGAGCCAACCGAGTCAAGGCTAATCCAGCTTCATCCGACTGCGGAAATTGTTGAATCATTTGGCGGTAGCGTTGCTCTCCCCCCGGCTTGCCGCTGAGATGTAATCCTCTCGCAGATCGATAAGCCGTTAAGGGAGTTTGAGGCGCGCGCGAATACGCGATCGCACCTTTGTCATACACTTGATTTTCCCAGTATCCAAATGCGATCGCGTCCCAATCTTCAGGCTTTAACTGGCTACCAAACTCGGCAACCAATTTATCCATTAATGCCGTATACCCGTCGCTGGTGATGCCATATTTCGCAACCAGCATCAGCAATGGAAGCTGTTTCGGATTTTTCTTCAAAAGCGTTTTAGCAATCTCAACGGTTCTCGGATGAGAGGGAAATTGAGCGATCGCTTGATTCCAATATTGAGGATCTTTTTTGCCTAACTCAAAGAGAGCTTCTACCGTGGCAGGCTCTTTCGGGTATTTTTTCACGACTGCTTGCCATGCCTGAGCCGCTTCTTGGCGTTTGCCTGCGACTTCATATGCCTGAGCACGTTTCACCCCAATCTGCGCTGCCAAAACTGGATAATTTTGCTCTAAATCTTTTAACTGCTCTAGCGCTTTATCGCCTTGCTTTTGTGAAATAAAATCTGTTGCTAACAAATAGCGGGCGCGATTGCGCTCTAGCATCGTGCTCGACCGATCGGCAGCAAACTTTAAAGCGTCTGTCCGTTCTCCTGCGGGCTTTGTCACCAAAGGACTGATGACTTGGCTCGGTGTGCCGATTCCGCTCCCCTCAGATTGTCCCTGAAACGACTGGAGCGATCCCATCAAGCCATTCGGTGCTTGAGACGCTTCTTTGAGTTTCTCAACGGGTAATAACGCTCCTGCAATCAACCCGATCGCACCCGCGCCACCCGCTAACATCAACCAAAAACGCCGCTCTTTCAACAGTTGCTTCAGCATTCAAACTCTTCCTGGAAAAGGGGGCAGATCTACGCAGAACTCTAAGCAGTTATAGCAAAGATTCACCGAAGATGAGGAATAAATCAGCACATTCCATGAAAGTATTACGTATGACATTTCGCGACGGTTTCGAGCGTTTTGATCGATACTGAATATCAGACATTAAGAACCCACAGTTTAGGGATAGATATGAACGTAACAGTCACGGGAACGTCGCTCCTCGATTGGTCAGGAGATGGTCTAGCGATCGCGTTATTTGAAGGCGCAGAATTATCTGGCGATGTCGCTGCGCTCGATCAAAAATTGTCCGGTGCGATCGCAGAATTAATCGCAGAGGTAGAATTTAAGGGAAAATCAGGCAATACTGCCTCAACTCGTATCGCAGGCAGGTCTATCCGTAAGATTCTATTAGTTGGACTCGGCAACCCTGACGATCTGAAATTAGAAAAGCTCCGCCAAGCGGCTGCATCGGTTGCAAAATTGGCAAAGCGCGAACGGTGTAAAACGCTTGCACTCAGTTTCCCGACCGTTGAGGATGCAGCAGCGACGACGCAAGCGATCGTAGAAGGACTCGAACTTGCGCTGTATAAAGATGTGCGCTTCAAATCAGAGCCGGATCAAAATGGCAAAATCGAATCCGTCGAACTGCTCGGTTTGGTAGGTCAAGAAGCAGCGATTCAAACAGCTCGCCAAATCTGTTCGGGTGTATTCCTAGCCCGTGAACTCGTTGCGGCTCCTGCAAATTACGTTACGCCGATCACGATGGCAGAAACGGCGTTAGCGATCGCGAATGAGCATGGTTTAGAAATTCAAATTCTCGAAAAAGAGGATTGTGAAAAACTCGGCATGGGCGCATTTCTTGGCGTTGCTCAAGCTTCTGATTTGCCACCCAAATTTATCCATCTGACCTATAAGCCGCAAGGTACACCGAGACGAAAACTGGCAATTATCGGTAAAGGACTGACCTTCGATTCGGGCGGTTTGAATATTAAAGGGGCTGGCAGCGGCATCGAAATGATGAAAACCGATATGGGAGGAGCAGGCGCAACCTTAGGAGCCGCAAAAGCGATCGCTCAACTCAAACCCGATGTCGAAGTGCATTTTATTACTGCCGTCACTGAAAATATGATCAGCGGGCGAGCCATTCACCCAGGCGACATTCTCACCGCCTCAAATGGCAAAACGATCGAGATCAATAACACCGACGCAGAAGGACGATTAACCCTTGCAGACGCATTGGTATATACCGAGAAACTGGAAGTAGACGCGATCGTCGATCTCGCAACGTTGACCGGAGCTTGTGTGATTGCTTTGGGTGATAACATTGCGGGCTTGTGGAGTCCGAACGATGAACTCGCAGATCAGCTGCTCAAAGCCAGTGGAGAGTCCGGTGAAAAACTGTGGCGGATGCCGATGGAAGAGAAGTACTTCGAGAGTATGAAGTCGGGCATTGCAGATATGAAAAACACGGGTGCGCGTGCTGGTGGTGCTATCTCCGCCGCAATCTTTCTGAAGCAATTTGTCAAAGATACGCCTTGGGCGCATTTAGATGTAGCAGGTCCCGTTTGGGCAGATAAAGAGAATGGCTACAACGGAGCAGGCGCGACTGGATATGGAGTGAGATTGCTCGTTGATTGGGTGATGAGTTAAGCGATCGTAATTTGTGAGATGACTCAGTTCATCTCACAAATTACCAAGATTCGTACTGAGTTAAAAACATTACTTGATGTAAGAGCATGACTTAAGTTCTCCCCCCGGACAAGAATTCTTGAGAAAAGTTCAACTCTTTTCTCAAGAAGGGAATTCTGGGTGAAACTTCCTTTCTCTTACTTATGGCAGATGTCAATTACAGGCTCTTGGAGTTACATCGTTTTCCCATCGGTCTGAAACAAAATCCACTTCAACTTCTAAACCATCTTTGGGAAGGAGTAAGTTATGGGCT
Organism: Leptolyngbya sp. GGD; assembly: GCF_026735145.1. NCBI lineage: Bacteria > Bacillati > Cyanobacteriota > Cyanophyceae > Leptolyngbyales > Leptolyngbyaceae > Leptolyngbya > Leptolyngbya sp. GGD. The sequence goes on along the minus strand of NZ_JAPQKE010000001.1, from coordinate 1,803,453 downwards.
TGCTCTGCTAGAAGTCTTAAAGCAAGAACAAACATTTCGCTACGTCGCAGCAAATTCAAAATTTGCTGCGATGAGTTCGGTTGACATCGAGCATTTAATTGGTCAAACTCTCAACGAAGCTCTACCAACAGAAACTACCCGAATCTATCACGACTGTTGTTGGCAGTGTATTCACTCAAATCAGCCGATTACTTTTGAACAAAGCTTCGATCGCAATGGACAGAAAAGTTGGTGGCAGATCACGATCAATCCCCTGAAAAATCAAGACGAACAGATTGATCAAGTCCTGATCAGTGCTATCGACATCAGCGATCGCATCCAAACAGACATGGAACAACAGCAAGCTTATGCCACTCTGGCAAAAAGTGAAGCAAAATTCCGTCATTTAGTTGAAAATGCGAATGATTTAATCACAACCTGGACTCTAGACGGTACGATTACTTACCTCTCTCCCGGTTTCTATACCCTGTACGGTCATTCGCCAGACAAGTGGGTGGGTCGATCGTTTGCTCCACTTGCTCATCCTGACGATCTGCCTGGATGTCTCATGGCAAGTCAACAAGCGGTTGAAACAGGCAAAAAACATTCAGGTATTGAGTTTCGGCGACAGTACCAACAAGGGAACTGGCTATGGTCATCGATCAACATGGTTCCGATTCAAGATGCAGACGGAAAAATCACGTCTGTGCAAGGCATTATCCGAGATATTCATGCCTCCAAACAGCAGCAAGCGGCACTTCGCTTTATTGTGGAAGAAACCGTGTCAAAAACGGGAGACGAGTTCTTTCGCAGTTGTGTGCGATCGCTGAGTGAGATTTTTCAAACGCAGTACGCTTTTATTACTCAGTGTACTGATCAAACTTATTCTCAGTGTGACATGCTGGTGTTCTGGACAGGGCAAGTCTTTGCAGAGCCTTATACTTTTAACCTGGCAAAAACACCTTGCGAATATGTGTTGCAGAACAAAGTGGGTCTCTTTCTAGAATCGCTGCAAACTCAATTTCCAGATGACCCCAATCTCGCGACTTTACAGGCTGAAAGCTATCTCGGTGCAGCGATTACCGATTCTCAAGGTCAAGCGATCGGCACGATCGGGGTCATCGATACGCGACATTTCGCCGAGAATGTGGAAACCGCTCAATCTATTTTGCAACTTTTTGCGGCAAGAGTTGGCGTAGAAATGGAGCGGAATACTGCCGAAGCTGCACTCAGAGAGTATGCGGAACGTCAAGCCTTGATCAATCGGTTAACGAATCAGATCCGGAATTCACTCGATGTGAACAGTATTCTCGAAACTACGATTCAGGAGCTTTACACATTACTCCAAGTCGATTGGTGCGCCTTTACTTGGTACGATCCAAGCGTAACGCCTGCGGTTTGGAAGGTTGTCGCTGATCAATCTCATCATCAATCGAGTTTGGTGGGTTCCTGTTCACCTGATCTCATTGGCTCAACGGATGAAATTATCCCCCACCTAGATACAATTCGCATTGATCAAGCCGAGAGCTATCAAGAACCGAGCCATCGAGCCTCTCTGATGGCATCGGGAGTTCAGTCACGGCTCTGTGTTCCCATTCAAACTCAACGGGAACAGATCGGCATGATTCTCTGTGACCATCAGCAACAGCAGCATACCTGGACAGATCGAGAAGTTGAGCTAGTTCAGGCAGTTGCCGATCAACTCGCGATCGCAATTAATCAAGCCGATCTCTATGAGCAAAGTCGGAGCAAGAGCAAGACACTCCAAGCAACCTTGAAAGAGCTACGGCAAACTCAAGCCCAGATGATTCAGAGTGAAAAAATGTCGAGTTTGGGGCAGTTGGTCGCAGGAATTGCTCATGAGATCAATAATCCGGTCAACTTCATTCATGGCAATGTGAATTATGTGGATGAATACGCTCGCGGTTTATTAGAGCTTGTGACGCTCTATCAGCAAAGCTACCCCGAATCGACGGATGCAATCTCAGAGAAAATCGAAGACCTAGATCTCGATTTTGTTCGCCACGATTTACCTAAGCTTTTAGACTCGATGCAGGTTGGCACTGAGCGAATTCGAGAAATTGTGAAATCACTGCGTTTGTTTTCTCGGTTGGACGAGTCCGAATTTAAGCCTGTCAATCTTCATGATGGGATTGAGAGTACGTTGATGATTCTACAAAATCGTCTCAAATCAAGGCAAAGTGACTCTGAAATTGAAGTCATCAAAAATTATGGGGCACTTCCCCTCATTGAATGCTTTGCTGGACAACTCAACCAAGTGTTTATGAATATTCTCACCAATGCGATCGATGCTGTGGAAGAGAAGCGATCGCGAATTCCATCTCATCCTGCGACCATTCAGATTACTACGGCAGTCACCGAGGATCAGCAAGCGATTATCCGCTTTGCAGATAATGGGATTGGAATTCCAGAATCGATTCAGGCACAAATTTTTGACCCATTTTTTACAACTAAACCGATCGGTCAAGGAACAGGGATGGGCATGTCGATTAGTTATCAAATTGTGACTGAAAAGCATCGTGGGCAGATCATTTGTCACTCTACTCCTGATCACGGGACTGAATTTGTGATTCAGATTCCGATCCACCAAATCCGCCCTCAACAGTAGATTGGATGCGCCCAAGTAGGGTGATGACATTGAAGTGAAGAAGCTGCTGAGATTTTCTTCATCAGCGTACGATGCAAACTCCAAGTTCTATCAATTAACTTTGCTATGAAATGTCTTGTTGTCATTGCTCATCCGCTTCCAGATAGCTTGTGCTACACCATGGCACATTCTGCGATCGCGGCACTCACTGCCGCAGGTCACGAAGTCGAAATCGAGGATCTCTATCAAAACAGCTTCTCTCCAGTGATCACGAGCAGTGAACGTCAAAGCTATTTTCAGCCTCCGTTCGATGCAACGACTGTTCAGCCACAGGTTGAACGGTTGCTTGCTGCTGAAGCAGTTGTGCTTGTCTTTCCAACCTGGTGGTTTAGTCTACCTGCCATTCTCAAAGGTTGGTTTGATCGAGTGTGGTCACCGGGTCTTGCTTTCGACCATGCGCCTCAGCCGGGTGGTTTACTCCAGCCAAAACTTCACAACCTTCAGAGAGCGCTTGCGATTACATCGCTCAATTCGCCTTGGTGGGTTGATTACCTCCTGTTGTGGCAACCTGTGAAACGGGTGCTCAAGATGGCAATTTTGGGCATGTGTGCTCCTAGGTGTCGGTTTGGAATGTTGACCTGCTACGAAGCCGAGTCGCTGACTCAAGAAAAAGTTGAGCGATTTTGTTCGCAGATTCAGAAAACGATTCACAAATGGTCTGCCTCATGAGCTTTGCCCTGACTGCCATAGTTCAGAGAATAGGCTTCGGATTTTTGCTCTGCCTCGAATGCTCGCATCCGTTCATTCATGTTTTGAATAAAATTGCGGAGAAAGGTCTTGAGTCTGGGTGTAGTGTGTTGAGATTCCACACCTTTTGCTAGAAATCGACCCACTTGATTGCGATGAAAAATGCGCCATTCCTTCATCACTTCCCATAAGGTAAGTTTTAGGGATTCGAGTTGCGCTTTTTGTGCAGGCGGCATTTGAGCACAAATTGTGTCAAATGGAGCATGTGTCTGACAAGACTCTAAGATTGCAGCCAGTTCCGGTAGGAGAAAAGAGCGGGATGCTCTTACTTTCTCCAGGTACGGGCTTGACTCAGACGTAAAGCCGAAAAACTCATCCAGAAAAGGAACCAAAAATCCTGTGACACCAGGCGTGCTTTTACGTTCTGAAAGCTTAATTGCAGGAGTAAATTGAGCGATCGCGAGTGCTTCTTTAGGGATGTCTTGGTTTGCTTCTAAGTGCTGCGTCAACGCTTCGATCGACCATCGAATCATCACCGCTAAACAATCTGCCACTCTTTCAGGAGATTGATGTGTGACGAAAGCGTTCAGGGCTGCTTCAGCCCAGGCACAAATTCGCCGACCCACAATTTCAGAGTACAGAAATATCTTGAGAAATTCGCAATACATCTGTCGATGCTGAACATTCTCGTGATTGCAAAACTGCATCGCAGATTGTGCTAACCGAGTTCGCTGATGCAGAATTAAGCGATCGATATTGTGAAGTTCCTCCAACGGATCGGTATAAATCGGCAGATCGGATAGGTTACAGGAAAAGTTGCAGTAAACCAGCGCGGTGAGCGAGGTAGATGCTTCAATTCCCAAGCGATTTGCGACGACTGTCCAGAGCGTCGATAGCTTTTCTGGAAATTGAATTGACTGCTCACTGACGATTGGGGTGGCTGCTAGCTTTTCAGGATCTTTTTCGATATAAGGGCGACGAAATCCTAATGCTAAATAGGTCAGCAGGGCAAGATAAGCCGCTAATTGGTTGGGATTATCCGTGATGTCAGGATGAAAGTCTTGCAAGAACGAATTGATCGCGGCTCTTGGATCTGCCTCTGCGGCTAAAATTTGCGGCAGTTGATCTCTGACAAATTGGCGATCGCAGGCTGAAATCAGGCGATGCTCTGCAATAAAAGGCCAATGCTCTCCCCACTTTGTATTGAATTGAGAGAGGCTCGCTAGAGTTTCTGATACACCTTGATTGGTTGCTACAGTGACTTGCATGGTTCGACGGCACCTAAATAATGTTCAGTTTGACAATAACCTCGTGCAAAAGACCTAGCTCTTTGCGGATAAACGAGAGGGTTGAACCGAACCGTGTGAAGCTGCTGCTGGAATTCGCAAAGCCTTGAGCGATGCATAATAGCGATCGGCTTCACGGCGTTTGTTGGAAGCTTTAGCATTTTGATGGTTAACCCAAGCTCTTTGAATCAAGCAAAAGCTTGCATGTGAATAAATCCATGCCCCAAAATGCAGCCAGGATAAGAACCAAGGCACACGTTTACCGATTGGAGTTACGATCGCAAGCCCGCCACAGGGTAAATTTCTGGTGTGGCGAATGTAGCTCTGCGTTTGGTAAGTCTGCATCCAAACTTGAACCATTCTTGGAACCATCTCGATCGCGCTGCCGCGTCCCGGACAGGATCGATTGCTGGCAACACCAAAAATAAACGTTTGTCCAAGCCAGTTTTTAGCTTGCCAGCGCTGCCAATTGTATTGAAGCGCATCTTTGCCAAAGATATCAGTTCGACGGTGATAGTTTACGTAATTGAGGCTGTATAGACAGGTACTATCATTGCTAGGTCTTGTCGATCGCGTGAATAACGGATATAGACGCAATGCCTCATAAAAAGCAAGTGCAAACTCGTCCAGATCAGTCGGCATTGAGGCATGTTTTGCGAGAGCAATCACCGTATGTGCAAAGCCCTCGCTCAGTTCATCCACACTCGAAACAATGAGTGCAAAGATCACCTCATGAATGTTAGTAAAAGTTTCCTGCAACTCTATTTCCTGCAACTCTAATTGAGGGTTGAGTCCTAGCTTCACAGCATCAGCCACTAATGCGATCGCATTTCGCCTAGATTTTATATCAACTGTTTCCCTGTTCTTGACGACCATCAAGATGTTATGAGCCGCTTTGACTACAAGATCGGGGTTAGGGCAGGCTCTAGCAAAAAACGCAAACCAAACTTCATCCAAGACCGCACCAAAAGCAGAATCTCGAATCGAGCAAACAGGATAAGCTGGTGGATTCGATGCCCAGTAAGCTTTGAGGCGATTTTCAAACCCCTGTTTACAGTTGCTCTCAAGGACTTTAGAAACCTGTTTTGCTAGCGAAGAAATCGCTTCAAACTGAGGATCTTCTGAATCAATGTTTTCTAGAAAACGATGACCAACGGGAGACATGGAATAGAAAAGGCGATTTTGCCGAGGATCTTTCGATCGATTCATCGCAGATTTAGACAGATACACATTCACAATGTCCTTGACAGGACATTGTGTTAAATCCTTTACTTCCATAAGTGCTGTCGTGTCGTTAGGGATAAGACTGTTGAAGCAATCCAATCGATCGAACTGCTTCCATTGCTTCTGACGTTAGAGATCGCTTCACGTTGCAACGAAACTATAGCCTGAGTGCTTTAGCCTCTAGAGCAGCAGTAGAAAATGACGGTAGAAAATTGCTATTTAAGCCCCCTATACTCACTTGAACGAAGTGAGCTATCGAATAGGCTTGATTTAGGTAGATACACTATGTAGTTATAGAAACTTTCTAGCATTAGTCTTCAGACTTTGTAAAGCCTGAAGACTATTAGGACACTTAGTATGTGATACCGCAAAGTAGAATAATAACAATCACATCAGGCTTGCCCTTGAAGAGGCAAAAAATGTTTCTCTAAAAGGTTAAATTAAAGACGCAAGCTATTAAACAATGGTACAAATCGAGGAGAATACTGATTCGTTTTTGTAAGAAAAGAAACAATTATTTCGGCAGAAAATCAGCAATTATAGTGACTGTTGTTGACTATACATCCACTGGGGTAAATTACCTTGTAAAAACTGCTCTTCTTCGGGGGTTGATTGTCGATTTAATGCGCGATTACGATGTGGAAATCTGCCGAAGTGCTGAATGACTTTATGGTGTTGTTGTGCTTCAGGATTAACTTGAGCGAGTTGCTGCTTGACCTTCTCACTCAACCAGTTCTGAGTCAGTACTTCTTGGGCAAACTGCTGACTTAAGTGCAGAGAGCGTTCCTGAGTTTCTTTGTTTTCTGAATGGCTCAGGCAAATGAGAACCATAAATTGATGACTCAGACAAATCGGAGAAGCTAAGCCCATGTCACCCAGAGGGGTAGATTCGAGAAAACGATTCGCCCAAAAAAGTGCTTGCTCATCAAAAGCAAATGCTTTTGCAGTTCGCCGAAAGCAACCTCTAGTAATTTGATCGTAGAGGATTACTCTGGCGAGTTGTCCCTCAAGTGTATCCGTCCAGGTTTCTGTCTCCGGCGATACTGAATCCCACAGGGATTGCTGTATATCGTCTTCTTTGCCCCCAAACCAACGATCGAAGGAGTCGTTTAGATTCGGTAACTGAGCAAGAACGGCATTCGAGGGACAGTATTCAAACCAGTAGTTCAGAACTTGATGCATTGATGTAGGCTGGTTCATGTTCTACCTGCTTGAACTATTGGGGTTAAATTGTACCTTGAACGCTTCCCCTTCAGGAGCATAGTGATTGAGTTGTGTTCCTTGGTTGGGTCTGGATTTCGACTTCACTCAACTCACACATCCCTCGGATTTTGAGCGTTGAGCAAAGTCGAAATGCAATGACTCAATCGTTTCCCTCGTGAAAAACCAATGTTACTCTACTTGACTAATCCAGCTTTCAGTTGATTCTTTGCTTCTGTCAAAGCTTCGGATAACTTACTTGCATCTCGTCCACCTGCTTGTGCAAGATTTGGACGACCGCCGCCACCGCCACCGCAGATTTTCGCGATCGCGCCGACTAATTTTCCAGCTTGCATTCCCTGCTTGACAACAGCCGGACTAAAGGCAGCCACAAAGCTGACTTTTCCGGCTTCTGGGACAGATCCTAAAACGACTGCTCCTTCACCCATCTTCTGCAACAATTGCTCGGCTGCTTTTTGTAAAGAAGCGGGATCAACAGCTTCTAACTGAGAAACGAGCACTTTAAAGTCACCAACCGTTTCAACTTCAGCCAGAAGTTGATCAGCTTTGGCGATCGCTAATTGTCCCTTGACAGCTTCGAGTTGCTTCTGAGTGTTTTTAAGCTCGGTTTGTAAGGCAGTAATGCGATCGGGAATCTCTTCAGGCTTCGACTTAAAGCGATCGCTCAAATCTTTGACCACACTGTCTCGAACATTCAAATATTCCAGTACCGATGCTCCAGAGATTGCTTCAATTCGACGAATCCCCGCTGCAACGCCTGTTTCAGACACGACTTTGAAGAGTCCAATTTCAGCGGTGTTCGCAACGTGAGTTCCGCCACAAAGTTCCATTGAAACGCCAGGAAAATCGATGACACGAACTTCATCGCCATACTTTTCACCAAACATTGCGATCGCACCTTTTGCTTTAGCATCGGCAATCGGCATGACTGCAATCTCAGCTTGATGACCTTCTGCAATCCAGGTATTGATCTGTTCTTCAATTTGCTGAATTTGCTCTGAGGTGAGTGGCTTGGAATAGTTGAAATCGAATCTTAAGCGATCGAAGTCTACTAGCGATCCAGCTTGAGAAATGCCTTCATCGACAATCTTCCGCAGTGCCGCTTGAAGTAGGTGCGTTGCAGAGTGATTTGCAGCCGCTCGACGACGACACGAGAGATCAATTTGCGCCGTGACTTTATCGCCAGATCGAACTGTGCCACGCTCGACTCGTCCAAAGTGAACAAAGAAAGCCGATTCTTTTTTCACATCTTCGACTCGAATCACCAGATCCTCGCCAGAGAGATAACCGCGATCGCCAATCTGTCCGCCCGATTCTGCATAGAACGGAGTCTGATTTAAGATCACCTGAACGTCTGTACCCGCTTCGACTCGATCAACAGGTTCACCATTGACTAACAAGAGTTGAATTTCAGCTTGAGTAGAAGGTTGCTTGTAGCCTAGAAACTCAGTGCCTTGTAAGTTTTCAGCTAAGGTATCTAAGGTTCCTTGAACGGTTAAATCAATGGTTTTGTGAGCATCGCGACCGCGTTGGCGTTGGGCTTGCATTTCAGCTTCAAAGCCTTTCATATCGACCGTTAAGCCTTTCTCGATCGCGACTTCTTCTGTGAGTTCCACCGGGAAGCCGTAAGTATCGTATAGCTCAAACGCATCTTTGCCAGAGATTTGCTTGGTTTCTCGGTTCAGAATTTCTTCGAGTAGTTTTTCGCCGCGATCGAGCGTTTTACGGAACCGTTCTTCTTCGATCTTGAGTTCCGATTTCACAACCGTTTCTTTCATCCGGACATTCGGATAAGCCGATTCAGAAAGCGCGATCGCAGTTTCGGCAACATCAGTTGTAAAATCTCGATCAATGCCGATCAATCGCCCTTGTCGAACGACCCGCCGGATTAATCGCCGCAGCACATAGCCCCGCCCTTCATTCGATGCCGTGATGCCGTCTGCAATCATATGCACGACTGCTCGAATGTGATCCCCAATGACTTTGAGCGAGACTTTTGTTGATTCATCTGCGGTTGAGTAGTCAATGCCAGCGATCTTTGCGGCAGTTTGAACGATCGGGAAAATCAAATCCGTTTCGTAGTTGTTCGGCACTTTCTGCAAAATCTGTGCCATCCGCTCTAAGCCCATTCCAGTATCAATGTTCTTATGCTGGAGTGGCGTTAAGTTTCCATCAATGTCCTGGTTATATTGCATGAAAACCAGGTTGTAATACTCAATAAATCGAGAGTCGTCTTCGAGATCGATGTGGTCGTCTCCCAATTCTGGATGAAAGTCGTAATATAACTCTGAGCAAGGACCACAGGGTCCTGTGGGTCCTGAATTCCAGAAATTATCTTTCGCACCCATGCGCTGAATCCGGTGAGCGGGAATTCCGACTTCATCTCGCCAGATTGCAAAGGCTTCGTCGTCTTCCTCAAACACGCTGACGACAATCCGCTCCGGAGGCAAGCCGAACGTTTTCGTTGATAACTCCCATGCCCAAGCGATCGCTTGCGACTTGAAGTAATCTCCAAAGCTAAAGTTTCCCAACATCTCAAAGAAGGTGTGATGTCGAGCCGTCCGTCCGACATTCTCAATATCATTTGTCCGAATACACTTTTGAGAGGTCGTTGCCCGCGGAAATTCCGATTTTTGCTGACCCAGAAAAATCGGTTTGAAGGGAAGCATTCCCGCGATCGTTAACAGAACGGTTGGATCTTCAGGCACAAGCGACGCACTAGGCAACGGTTGATGTCCGCGCTGTGCAAAGAAATCAAGAAATGTTTGCCGAATTTGAGCGCCGCTGAGAGGAGTAGCCATTGAAGTCCAAAAAATTGATAAGTGCGATATTTATCTTATCTTGCCGCAGGTTGATTGACTTGATTAGCAATCTAGGGAAACTGGCAGCCAGGTTAACGATCGCCTTCTTCCCGTTTCTCCGAATGCTGCAATGTCAATAAATCTAGACATGCCAGTGCGATCGCAATTCGTTCATAGAATCGTCAGTTCTGGGCTTTGTGGTTCGCAATCAGAATGATTCAAAAGACCCAACGTTCTGCCAGTCTTCAGGAATCCCTTGTGATAGTAAAGCGTCAACGCGATCGCAGTAAAGCTGAGCCATACGATCGTCAGGATGAATGCTAAGCACCTGCTCGAAACAAGTTTTAGCTTCTGTCAAGGCGCGATCTTGGTAGTAAGCAATCCCCTGCTGAAACTGAGGTAAAGTCCGGAGTTTTAGCGTTCGCATTGCTTCGACTTCAGCATTCAAGATCTCATACACAGAAATCGGCTCAGTCCGTCCTTTCACGATCGTATTGGCTAGAAAGCGAACGTCATACGCTTCAGGATTGCTCAATTGTTCGAGCGTTTGCCCAGTGATTAGGAGAGCACTGCCATAAACTTTCGTCAGACCTTCTAATCGAGACGTGAGATTAACATTGTCAGAGAAAGCATCTCCTTGAATGCGGTTACTTTCCCCAACCATACCGAGCATCATATGCCCAACGTGAATTCCAATGCCAATCCGGATAGGGCGATCGCCTCTTGCTAAACGCTGTTGGTTATATTCCCAAACGCGCTGATGCTTGGCAATTCCAGCAGCGATCGCATCATCGGCTCCATCCGGAAAAACTGCCATCATGCCATCGCCTAAGAACTTGACGATAATGCCATAGTGATTGCGAATTTCAGGGCTGACTCGTTTGAGGTAAGCATTGATAAAGTCAAAGTTTTCGCGGGGAGACATGTTCTCAGAAATCGTCGTAAAAGAACGAATGTCACTAAACATCACTGCCATTGTTTTACTGACAAAGTCGCCCAACTGAACATCAATCACACTATCTTTTCGCAGAAATTGTAGATACTCCTCTGGAAAAAATCGAGCTAGAGAATCCTTTAATCGCTCCAGTTCAGCCTCTCGAACTTTCACCGTTTTGACCATCTGGGTGAAAACGCGTGCCAGTTGTCCTAGCTCATCTTGTCGATCGACTACTTCATCTAACTGCTTTGCCTCGAACTGATTTTGCTCCACAGCAAAAGCTGCGTCCGTAATTTTATTCACTTGTTCAATATAAAGTGCCTGTTCCTCATTTTCCTGGCGGAGTAGCGCCTCTGCCTCTTCGCGTTTGAGCAAGTTGGTGTAAGCTCTAGAGTGATAGCGGATTCGAGCCAGAAGTTCAACGCGATCGGGCAATTTAACCAGATAATCGTTTGCCCCGTACTCAAAAGCTTGAGCTTTAATCACAGGATCTTCCTTGCTCGATAAAACAATTAAGGGAATCTGATGAGTCGGTGCATCTGACGATCGTAAAAGTCGAACGAGCAACAGCCCTTCTATTTGGGGCATGACGAGATCTTGGAGAATCACAGTCGGACGGCAAGTTTGCACCACTTTTAATGTTTGCAGTGGATTATTGCAGTAGTGAAAGCTGATATCGGGTTCTGAAGCAAGCATCTGCTGCACTGCTTCTGCGATGATGGTTTGGTCGTCAATGAGTAAGACTGTAATCGGCTCGTTCATAGGACATCACGAATGTTTTGCAGTTAAGTGGCGAGCAATTTCTGTTGGAGTCCAAACTTCTGATGCGGCATGTAGCTCGATCGCCGCTTTTGGCATCCCATACACAACGCTACTCGCTTCATCTTGAGCGATCGTGTACCAACCTTGTTGCTGAAGCAGGCTTAATCCCTCGGCTCCATCACGCCCCATTCCAGTCAATAGAATTGCGGTTCCAGGCGGTCGCCAGTACTGTGCCAAACTCTTAAACAGAACATTCACAGAGGGACGGTAAGGATAGTAAAGCGGTTCTTTCACATAAGCTAAAGTGCGATTTGACTGCATCGCTAAATGATCATCCGTACAAGCAACAAAGGCTGTGGCGCTCGTCAATCGATCTCCGGTCATAGCTTTTTTTACCGTCAGTGCTGTTTGATCATTCAGCCAATCGATCAAGCCTTCGGCAAACTGTGCATCAATATGCTGAACAATCAGAATGGCTGCATCAAAGCTAGCGGGTAGGGGAGCCAGAATCGTTGCTAGAGCTTTAGGACCACCTGTCGATGCACCGATCGCTATTAGATCAGGCGCAGTAGAAACAGACGGCATAAAAGACCGAGTCGGAGTTGTGCGAATCATAGTAGAAGGGTGAGCAGATTTGCAGATCAGTTTCTCGATCGTTGAAATTTTCCGAAGCAGGGCTTGCGTCATTTCGGGATCGCCGGAACTGCCGAGAATCGGCGTATTCACGACATCTAGCGCACCATAACTCATCGCCTCAAATACTTTTGCTGCGCTCTGTTTCATGTCGGCAGTCACAACCAAAATCGCACAGGGAGCTTTCTGCATGATCTGCTGAGTTGCTTCAACGCCATCCATCACAGGCATGAACAAATCCATTAAAATCAGGTCAGGGGTGTCCTGAATACATTTCGCGATCGCTTCTGCCCCATTCTTTGCAATCCAAACGACTTGATAGTCCGCGACAGAGAGTAGAACTCGCCGCATCGCCTCAATCGCAATCACCATATCGTTTACAATTGCAATTCTCATCTCTTCTACTCGCCAATTAGGTCAGTAACCGCTCGAATCAACGTATCGTCATGAAAGCTATTTTTAGTCAGATAGTAATCTGCCCCTGCTTCTAATCCTTGAATTCGATCGTCTTCGCGATCTCGATAAGACACAACAATCACCGGAATTGCGTGAAACCGGGAATGTTGTTTAATCGCTTTGATCAACTCAATGCCATTCATTCGCGGCATATCAATATCACTAATCACGAGATCATAAGGGTAAGACCTGACCGCATTCCATCCTTCCATACCATCGACTGCAATATCGACGACATAGCCATGATTTTGAAGTAGCTTCCGTTCGAGTTCTCGCACGGTGATCGAATCATCAACGACTAAGACTCGTTTTGCATTCTGCTGATGTTGCAGCGATCGGGGTTCGCTGACTTTTGCAAGGCGCGTATTTTGTAAGAGTCGATTGGTGGAGCGAATGAGGTCAGACACATCTAGAATCAGCACAAGAGAACCATCATTCATCAATGCTGCTGCACTCACATCCTGAACTTTTCCGAGTCGCGGATCAAGCGGACGCACAACCAGTTCTTTCTCTCCCAAACAGCGATCGACGATCAAACCATAAGTAGCAGATTGATCACTGAGCATCACCACCCAATAGCGTTCAGAAGTGCCCGTTGGACGAGATAAATCTAGTACCTGGTAGAGCGGAATTAGTCCAATATTATTCTGATCAAAGGTGAAGTATTGACGATTTTCAGCCGTAAAGATCTCAGACTGTTCTACTGTGACAATCTGATCAATGCGCGACAATGGAAATGCATAGACTTCTCCTGCGACATCGACGAGTAAAGTTCGGACAACTGAGAGGGTCAGCGGCAACTGAAAGTAAAACCCTGTTCCTTTGCCTGGCTGAGAAGTCACCCGCACTGTTCCGCCGACTTCCTGCGCCATACTTTTAACAATATCGAGTCCAACGCCTCGACCGGATAGTTCAGTCACTTGTTCTGATAGAGAGAACCCAGGTAGAAATAGGAATTCCATCAATTCGCTGTGACTCAGTTTTGCGGCTATCTCTGGAGCTACAAGCTGTCGGGCAATGATTGCTTGCCGCAATTTCTGAGTATCAATTCCTATTCCATCATCCGTAATTGCGATCGCGAGCATTCCACCCCGATGAGCGGCTTCGATCTGGATCGTTCCTTCAGCAGATTTGCCTGCTGCAACGCGCGTTTCAGGGGACTCAATTCCATGATCGATCGCATTGCGTAAGATGTGCGTGATCGGGGCTTCTAGTCTGGCGAGAATATCACGATCGACCGAAGTTGTTTGACCGATAATTTCTAGTTTGACCTGTTTATTGAGACTACGAGCTAGGTCACGTACCATCCGCGGAAAGTTTTGCATTCCTTCTTCAAAGGGTCGCATATGAGAAGTAATGACTTCCTGGTAAAGACGCTCGGATAAATTGGTGGTACGACGAATAAAGTCTTCGAGTTCTGATAAGCGATCGCTGAGGAGATTTCGGCATTGCTGCTCCTGCTGGCGAACTGTTTCAAATAACGCTTGAGTCACTTTATCCGACATCGCATTTACATGCGGCTCTAAGGTTTCTAGAGTCGTTGAGAGTTCAATTTGTCGCGATCGTACCTGCCTCAAGCTATCCGCAAAAGCAGGTAAAGCATTTGCCTCAATCAGCGATTCTCCTGCCAGTCCCATCATACGAGTCAGATTATCTGCACTCACCCGCACAACTCGCTGAGAAGAGGGAGCACTATCCTGAGTTGATGAGTCAGACGAGTTCAGTTCTTTGCCATTTTGAATCGGAGAAAGCTGATTCAGGTTGAGACTCTGCGGCGGCGATGCTATCGGGAGTAAGGCAACATCAGAGACTTGTGCGGGGGATTGTCGTAGGGTTTGAATGCTCGATTGTACAGCCGCGATCGCGGCTTGGTGGTGCTCGATCCAGTTCGGTAAGTCCTGATCACTGACTTGGCTAAGATACTGCAAGAGATCAACACCACTCAACAATGAATCAACTAGTTCAGCAGTCAGGATTAAGCTACGATTCTGAGCCGCGACAAAGCAATCTTCCATCGTATGAGCTAAACCGACTGCCGCATCAATGCCGACAATGCGCGCTGCACCCTTAATCGAGTGAGCCGCACGCATTAATGCTTCTAAAGGTTGGGTCACTGTCGGATTTGCTTCTAAGGTCAGTAACTCTTGATTGAGGGTTTTGGCTTGTTCTTCAACCTCTAAACGAAACAGATCCATCATCTGGGAATCAATCAGAGCAAGAGAAACATTGCTTCGAGTCCGGGAATCTGGAGTAAGAGTTAAGGAATCTGTTGTCGGACTTGCCTGAATTTCTACGATCGCTTGCTGGTGATTTGCAATCCAATTGTGACGCTCTGAGTCCTCTAATAAGCTCATTTCAAGTAGCCAATCTGCTGATTGAATCAAGCGATCGCACTCTATACTGTCCAAACGCTTTTCAGGCTGAATGATTTTCAATCGGCTCTGCATCGCTTCAGAGAGCGTAACAGCTGCTTCTACTTCGACAATCTGCGCTAACCCATGCACCGTTTCTAAAGCATGAAGTGCATCTTGGATCTCATTTGCAGACGGAGACTGATGCTCAAACAGCATAAAATTCTGCTTCAGGCGAGTGACCTGAACCTTCACTTCTTGGCGAAATAGTTCTAGCATCGAGTAGTCGGACATAGGTTTAGAGTAACCGACGATCAAGAGTATCGAGCAGAGAATCAATCTCCAGATAATTGACCTTTCCGTTAGTCCAGTCAATCATCCCTGCGGTATAGGCTTGGCTTGCTTTGGCAATCACAACAGGTGGATCTCGCAGTTCAGATGGATCAAATCGATGCACACAATACACTTCGTCTACTGGAAAGACCCAAAGCGGTCTGTGCTGCCCGACGACCATCATTCGCTTTAAATTCAAACGACTATAAGTTGGATCAATCGGCATTTCAACTTGGAGAAACTGACTTAATGAGACACAGGGCAAAATTTCGCCTCGACAATTGACTAATCCCAGAAATAGGTCATTGCTGCGATGCGGCAGCGTGTGAATGGGGATAGGACGAATAACCTCTTGTAAAAGACACACAGGTAAGGCAAAACGCTCACTCCCAAGACGAAAAATCATCGCAGATAGAGTTTGTCGAACCTGGCTGATTTCAAGCAGATCGGATTGTGATCTGGAAAGCTGCGATTCGAGCGGCTGTGCCAGCGTTTGTGTCCATTCTTGCAGGTAATCGAATGGAATTTCACGATCGAGTAAGCTACGTCCGCCTGCGCTGTACATCGGACAGTTTCGACAATGCTGCACGTTCTCTAGGCGTTCACAAGAGCGATCGCCTTCAACACCAATCTGATTCCAGCAGTTCTCGATCGTCATTACACTTTGAATTGAGAAATTTCTCGTTGTAGTCCCTGCGCTGCATCATCAAGCTGAGTCAGCGCATTATTCGTCTCTTGAAGGGATTGCATTGTTTGCAAGTGAGCATCACTCAATTGAGCGATCGCGATACTAATTTGCTCGGCACCATGATACTGCTCATCCATACGCTGAGTAATCGTTGCAAACTGGGGCGCAAGTCCTTGGACTTCTTGAATAAAGCTCGCAATCTGGTGGCTAATGTCTCCGACTTCATAGACATACTGCGTCACCTCGCGGCTAAATCGATCCATTTCCATCACTCCCGAAGACACAGACGTTTGCATCCCTTTGACCATCTGCTCAATTTCTAAGGTTGCTAAAGCAGATTGATCCGCCAAACGACGAATCTCTCTCGCCACGACCGCAAATCCTGCTCCGTATTCTCCTGCTTTTTCCGCTTCGATCGCTGCATTCAGCGAGAGTAAATTCGTCTGATCCGCGACTTTTGTAATCGTGGTGACGACATTGTTAATACTGTTTGCTTTTTCATCCATCACTTTGAGTTTGGACGCGATCGACTGCGTGGCACTGACTAAGCCTTGCATCGCTGTTTGAATTTTGTTGAGATTGTCCTGGCTACTTGAGGCAGCTTGAGTAGTCGCTTGAGCAATGTCTTCGACATCATTCATCGCTTTTGCGAGTTCTCCACTGGTCGCTGCAATCTGACGAGACGTTGCTTTGACTTCATGCATTGAGGCAACTTGTTCATTGACTGTCGCTTCAAGCTGTCTGCCTGCTGCTGCGATTTGTGTCGTCGAAGTACTGATTTGAATTCCCGATCGCTGGGATTGTCTAATCAGACTATTGAGGCTTTTGGTCATGCCCTCAAAGGCTCTCAGCAATCGTCCAATTTCAGTTGAGTCGGTGCTGTGGGGAATCGATTGAGTCAGATCACCTTGCGCGATCGCAGTCGCTGCATCGACAACGGGAGGAAGCTGTCGCCGCAAGGGTAACGTTGTTGCTAAGGCAGCCACTAAAGTTGCTAAAAAGGTCAGTCCAGTTCCAATCACAATCAACCTAAGGAGACCATTTTGTGCATCTTGAACTGCTTGATTGTTGCGATCGAGTTGAGTTTGGAGTTCTTGCACAACGCGATCGCGCTGAGCAACTGCATCGACAATTCGAGATTTTCGGACTGCTGCTCTTGCTTGGGGGATCTGTTTTTCATCCACAAGCTGAAACACCGTTTGTAAGGCTCGATCATAGTTCTCACCTGATTGAGTCAAGCTGATGACGTCGGGTCGGGTTTGAGCATCTGCGACCGTGGCTGCATTTCTGGCATTTTCTGCAAACGATCGACGCGCATCCTCATAAGCATTGGTCGCAGTCTGATCGCCCGGAAAAATCACATAAGCGCGAGCATGACCAATCATCCGATTCAGCCCATCGACTAAGCCGTTGACGTTGCGGATTTGCCGCTCGATGCGATTGCTTTCCTGCTGAAGTTGAAAAGTGCGTGTGGTTGAGCCATACACGATCGCACTCAATCCCAACAAAGCGAGAAGCGGGATAGAATAACCGAGTAAAATGCGATTTGTGCTGTTGTTCCACATGGATCGAATCATTGTTAACTACCTGATGAAGACGAATATCCTGAATTGATCAGCCGCGCTGCTCGCTTTCTAAACCGCTGTGATTCTATGTTATTGCCTTGCTGCTCTTTCAACAGCGCAAGATAGATTAATGCTTCGTAGGTGTCTGGGTTCAGATAGAGTGCTTTTTGAAACGATTGTTCTGCCTGTTTAAGCCGATTGAGTCCTTGATAAATCTGTCCGAGGAGCAAGTATGCAGGAGCTTGCCCTGGATAGGTTCTAATATAGGATTCGCAGAGTTCTGCAGCGGATAGGAGTTTTCCGCGATCGGCGAGATCTTGAGCCGTCTCTAATAAAGTAGGTGCAGACTGCGGAGATGGCAGAGCGATCGAATTCGATCGCTGTCTGATGAGACTCGGTGAATTTGAGGATTGATGAGGTTGTTTCTGCTTGATCAGTTTAGAGTCGGGTGTAAGTAACCGATTGTCTGGAGACTGCTTCTGAAAGGCAAATGCAGCAGGATAATGGATCAATTGATAAGCTCGATGAGCAAGTTGGGGAGTTTCGACCGCTCCTAAAAACAGTAACCCGAGAGGCAAAAGAACTTGGTCAAGTGCATCAATCGATTGCAGGCGAGCAGAGCGGTCGAGATAAATTAATAAATTGCGACAAAAAACAACGTGATACTGTTTTGCGATCAAGAAATGCGGTTGCAAAATGTTGCCATGTATAAAATTGATGGTTTTACGTATTTCTGCGCGCACTGCATAACTGTCATTTGTCTGCTGAAAATAGCGATCGCACTCTGCAAGACTGTTGCCTCGAAATGACTTTTGACTGTAAATTGCTCGTTCTGCCTTCGCTAATGCATGTTGACTCACATCGATCGCATCGATTTGAAATTGATCAGGAGTGAATCCTGCTTTTAACAGTGTTATCGCGATCGAATAAGGCTCTTCTCCAGTCGAGCAGGGCAAACTTAACAGTTTCATCCTCTGCTGAGGATGGCAAATTCTTTGCGTTTCCGCATATTCTTGCAGCGCTGCAAACGCTCCTTGGTCTCGAAAAAACCAGGTTTCCGGAATCACAACGGCTTCGATCAATTGATTAAGTTCTTGAGGCGAAGATTGAACTAAGGCGAGATAAGCTGCATCATCCGCGATCTGGCACGCAGTCCGTCGTTGTGCAATCGCACGGGCAATGATTCGCGAACCTACACTATTCGCATCGAGTCCTAACTTCTGTTTCAGAATGAGTTCAATCGAGTCTTGCACTCTTCGCCCTCCTTGGCTTCATTCGGGAGTGCGGCAAGCACATCTGAGACAAGATGCTCCCAGTGAATCAGTTGAACCATCCCCTGTTCGGTGAGTAAGAGTTTGCCCAGTTCAGGGGATTCCGTAATGAACTCTGCTGTTTCTGCGTCTTCGATCGAGATTTTTAAGGTTTCAGTGACTCGGGCTGCAATTAAACCGATCGGTCTTGCAGCAGAAGTACTTTGTACCAAAATAATTCGAGTACGATAGCAAATCTGGCTAGGCTGATCGCTGATCAGATGACACAGATCAACGACAGGAATCATTCGCCCACGATAGTTGAAAACTCCGACCACAGAATTACGATCGAGTTGAATCCTTCTCAGTATCACCATGGGTAGGATCTCAACGATCTTACTTGTGTCGATCGCACAGAGATTGTTTCCAATGTGAAACAGGAGCAGGAGCATTGCTTTAGAGACAATTTACAGATTTAGTCAGATTAAAACTTAAAAGAGCATTTTGAGAGTTATTGCTGATACACATTCGCCTCCCTAGAACGATACTGGGAGCGCAGAGTCTTTTTATACGTTTAAAACGCCCTCTCAATTTTGCTGAGTCAAGATAACTTGTGTAATCCTATCCATAGCTGAGTATTGCCTACATCTTCCTTGAGGTTGGAAATTTGTATCTCAACAGAAATTTCCGTTTTATCCTAAATATGTCCGAAGTAGGAAATTACAAGTTGAACAGTCTAGACTTGTACGAAGTTCTATAGGATAAGCACATCTAGATTAAGTTTCTATTTTTATTCTTCAATCGCAGTGATTCCTATCGCAGAGTCCAAATCAGCAGCTACAGGATTTATGATCTCAAATAGTATTGCAGGCGCAATCATGGGTCTGCTCACCGTGACGAGTGCAGTATCGTTTGGGGCGCTTATCTTCTCAGGAGAGCTAGAACCCTATATGCCGTTTGGAATCGGGCTACTTCTTTTTAGCTCGGTGATCATCAGTGCTGTGATTTCTGCCCTCAGTTCCTATCCTGCGATCGTGGCGACGATCGCAGAAGTGACAGTTCCGATCTTTGGTCTGATTGCTCGCCAGATTGTGACGGCAATGCCAGATGCATCGGTAGAGCAAAAGCTGATGACCGTTGTCGCAACGTTAGCGATTAATAGTTTAGTGACCGGAATCATTTTTCTGGGATTGGGCTGGTTCAAACTCGGCAGTTTTGTCCGATTTATTCCCTATCCAGTTGTGGGCGGCTTTCTCGCAGGTATCGGTGCGCTGCTTTTGGTCGCTGCATTTCAGACTGTATCGGGGTTAGATCTAGAGCCGTTTTCGCTGGCAGCTTTCTTTCAAACCAATGCGGTGCTGCAATGGCTTCCAGGAGCATTGTTTGCTGTAGCGATGTTTGTGTTACCGCAGCGAATTACGCATGTCTTAGTTTATCCCGGCATTATTGCCGGAACAGTGGCACTGTTTTATGCGGCTCTCGCAGTCACAGGAACCTCGATCGCTGACGCAACAGAACGAGGCTGGCTGTTAGGCAATGTTCCTAGTGATGGGCTGTATCGCTTTGTTAGTTTTGCAGCCATTCAGCAGGCAGACTGGAATGTAATTATTCAGCAGATTCCGACGCTGGCAGCGCTTTGGTTGGTTTCCGCGATCGCGCTGCTGCTGCACTGTAATGGCGTTGAACTGGTTGCATCGCGGGATCTCGACCTCAATCAGGAATTGAAAGCCGCAGGAATTGCGTCGTTGTTGGCAGGATTGGGAGGCGGAGTCGGCGGATTTGCCAGTGCCGGGGAGAATGCTTTGTCTCACCAGTTAGGAGCGCGAGGCAGATTAGTAGGATGGATCGTGGCAGCACTGTGTCTCGCAATGCTGTTAGGCGGAGCATCATTGCTCTCTTTCTTTCCCAAGTTTATTTTGATTGGGATGCCGCTGCTGATTACGATCGAGTTTTTTAACGAATGGCTCTATGAGGCTTGGTTTAAGTTTGCTCGTGCCGATTATGCGATCATTCTGCTGATCGTGATTGTGACGGTGACGGTTGGCTTTCTCCAAGCCATTGGCGTAGGATTAGTGGCGGCGATTGTCCTGTTTGTGATTAGCTACAGTCGGTTGACGGTGATTCGTCGGATTAGCAATGGAGCCTACCATCACAGTAATGTGTTGTGGACTTCTGATGAGCTAGAAACCCTTGAAGCACAAGGAAACCAGGCTTATATCGTCGAATTACAGGGCTTGATCTTTTTTGGGACAGCTAACAAGTTGCTGAATCAAGTGCGCGATCGCATTCATGACGAACAGCTACCGCCTGTGTGCTATGTGATTTTAGATTTTCGGATGGTGAGAGATCTCGATGCTTCAGCCGTTCTGAGCTTTGCTAAACTCAAGCAGGTTGCAACCCAAAAGCAGATTCATCTGGTCTACACTCATCTGTCTACGCAAGCAAAACGGCGATTGGAACAGGGGGAATGTCTCGAGGAAGCTGATCCGTTCTGCCATCTTTTTGCAGATTTAGACCGAGGGCTAGAATGGTACGAAGGCAAAGTGCTGCAACAATATCATCCCTTGTGTGAAGATCAAGGACTGACACCCGAAGCGGCGTTAGCGGCTCATCTCAAAGCTGACTTTTCTGATCCAAAACAAGTCGATCGCTTAATGACTTGCCTGGAAGTTTGCCATTTAGCAGAAGGAGAATATCTTTTTCATCAAGGCGATCCGTTTGATGGATTGTATTTTGTTGCGTCGGGACAAGTCAGTGTGGTGCTAAATTTCAGCGATGAACAGAACAAACGCATCCGAACCTACACCATCGGGAACACGATCGGGGAAATGGGGCTTTATCGTCGTACAGCACGCATGGCATCTGTGGTTGCTGATAAGCCGAGCACCTTGTATTTCTTGTCGGCTGAAACGTTCGAGCGGATTGAAACCTCTGACCCAATGCTGGCATCGAACATTCACCGTTTTATTGTGGCTTTACTCGCTGAGCGACTCCAACATCGGGAGAATGAACTCAGTCACCTGTTGGAATCCGTCTAAATCGTTGGATTTGAGGTTGAATCGATTCAGAAGTACGTTATTCCGTTGATCGCGGCACATATTTTTCAAACTGAAAGAACTTGAGTAGAACATTCAAAGCAGTATCCGGTTCAGTCGGTGTGATCGCTTCGAGCGTTTGAATTGTTGCAGGAGATAGATGCCGAAATATCTTTGTTAGTAATACAGGGTGTATCGCTGCGGGAAAACCTTGAAGCTCTTGTTCTAGGTGAGACAAACGACTCTTGGCAAAATTGACCTGGAAACGGCATCGCTTGAGTAGACGCTGACGAATATTCTCAGCAAGTGTCGGGTCAGTTTCCACAAGCTGATAGATTTCACCACTTTGCACAAGAGAAACAACATCAGGATTTTCTTCTAGAAAGAGTAAGCTACCTTCTCGGTTGTAAACTTCAATCCCATCAATTCCCAGAGTTCCTAAGTCTGCTAAAGCAAGAATTCGACTGACGATCGACAAAGGTTCGCCACTATACAGTAAAGGTTGATAGATGGCTTGTTCTTGTAAATTATAAGTACAAATCGTGGCTGTAATTGCTTGTTGAATGACTGCAATATCCGTCTCAGTCAGTTGTGCAGCACGGTCAGAAGTCTGTTGATTGTGCTGATCAATCAGGCGCATGAGTTGCTCGATCGTCATTCTTTCACTGACACCAGGCTGCCGCTGACGAGTCGTATGAGGTGGAGAATTCGGGTCAAACTGCTGCACTAGATCATGCGCGATCGCACAAAAATCGAGCAGCGATTGAGTCCGCTCTCGATCAATTTCAGGAGTAAGCGTCGGAGCAATCAAAGCAAAAATCTGCTGCGAACGTCGCTGCACATCTCGAACATGGTCTTGGTTGTGATAGAAAAGCTGTTTCTCGGCTGTTTCTTGAGCAAACCGATCGAGCACCCTTGTTGTCAGATGATCAATCGTTGCTGCAAACGTTTGGGAGATCTGAGACGAAGGATTTAAGTTTGACAAATTTGGCTGTTCGTCTCCGCTCATAACATCTTTCTCCCCCACCGCAGATCAATTATCTGCTGAATTGCAATTCGTCGCATGTGTCTTTTGCAGGAGGAAGAAACAAGGTTAGCGAATCGGAACAGTAAAATAGAAGGTGCTGCCCTCACCTAGCGTACTCTCTACCCAAATTTGCCCACCGTGCAGCTGCACCAGATCGCGACTGATTGCCAATCCCAAGCCAGTCCCTCCATGTTGTCGCGCATCCGTGGCATTCGCCTGTTGAAATCGCTCAAAAATCAGGTCAAGCTTATCTTGCGGAATTCCTCTGCCCCAATCTCTAACTTGGAAACGTACCCACTGATCGCCGTTGACCAATTCTGCCTTCAAATAGACCTCACTGCCTTCAGAGGAGAATTTAATCGCATTCCCTAATAGATTAATCAGCGTTTGTACAATGCGATCGCCATCGACAAAAATTTCGACGTTTAACGGTTGGCAAACTAGGGTTAATTGTGACTCTTCTGCTAGGAGTTGCAAACTCTCAATCGATCGACGCATTAAACTCGCTGTATCACACCATTGTTTCGTTAAAATTAGCTGATGGGCCTCTAAACGTTCTAGATCGAGCAGATCATCAACCAAGCGCACGAGCCGTTCTGTATCTACTTTCGCAATTTCGAGCATTTCTTGAGCAGTTTCGGGATCATCTAATAAACGACCGCTCGATAAAAGTGCTAGCGCTCCTCGCATCGAAGTCAGGGGCGTTTTTAATTCATGCGACACGATCGACAAAAACTCACGTTTCATTCGCTCGATCACATTGCGTTCAGTCACATCTTCGATCGTGCCAACATGCCCAATCAGCTCACCCGTATCCGACAAAATTGGAGCCGTTGTTGCCCGCACAAGATGCACGGTATGGTCGCGATGAACAAACCGGATCTCTTCTAAAAATTCAGTTTGAGCTTTCGCCGAATCTATCCAGTGCGGTAGCACTTGCTGATAATCATCCGGGTGAATTAATTGCTGCCATCCATCACCCAGTGCTTCTTCAAACGTATAGCCACAAATGGCTTGAGCACGAGGGTTGACATAGATACAGCCGCCTTGAGCATCCGTGCGAAAAATGCCAACCGGAGCAGCTTCACTCAAAACGCGAAACTCAGCTTCTATAGGTTGACGTTCTCGGAAGTTCTGCTGAAACTGGGGATTGGCTTTGAGAAGATCTGCTGTGTGATCTCGGAAGCGCTGTTCTAAGTCTTCGTTTGCTTTCTGTAATGCAAGTTCGAGCCGCTTTTTTTCAGAAATATCAAGCCAACATACCACAAATCCATCTTCAAGTTTTGCGACACTGACCTCAAAGGCTTGAGCCGCTGAATCACAAGAGGGATTCCTAAACACTAACTCACGTCTCTGCGGTCTTCCAGTTTCAACGACAGAGCAACAGCCTGCAAAGATGTTGGCATAATAGTCTTCAGCAATAAAATCAGACAGGGATTTCCCAACTTGTTCGCTCGCCTCCATTTGATTGGCAGCGCAGGTTGCAGCATTCACATAATCCACGACAAAATCAACAATCTGTCCTTGAGCGTCTCGAACACTCTGATAAATTGCACAACACTCTAGCATGTTGTCGATCGACGTATAAAAACGGCGCTGACTGCGCTCAAGTTGCCGCTTCAATTCAGCTTTCTCAATGACCTGATCTACGGCTCGTCTCAGTTTCTCGGGTGTCGTTTTATTTTTTGCTAAATAGTCAGATGCCCCGCTTTTCAGTGCAGCGACTGCAATTTCCTCATCGCCGCGTTCAGTCAACAGAATCACAGGAGTGAACTGGTGATCTTGCTGCGGCTGTAACTGCTGTAAAAACTCTAATCCTGTCATATCGGGCAGCGAAAAATCTAGCAAAATGACATCAGGTGACTCCTGTTGATAAAGAAACAATCCCGTTGCTCCCGATTCTGCTTGCCAAATTTGATCAGTCTGACCACCATCTTGTTGTAGATAGCGGCGATAGATTTCATGATCTATGAGCGAATCATCTACGATCAGAATTTTTCGGTAATCGTCTGTCATAGTCGGTCACTCCAAGTTTTATTATCGGTTTCGTTTGCGTAGGCGTGTCCATTCCAAGCGGCGCGTAATGCGAGCAATGAGTTCTGGCGGAATAATCGGTTTACCGACAAAGTCATCTGCTCCTGCATCAAATACACGATGAATCACCTCAGAATCGCCATAGCTCGTCATCAATAAAATGGGCAAATCTGCCCACTGCGGATCTTGACGCACCACTTGACAGAGTTCAATGCCGCTAAACTCTGGCATTTCGACATCTAAAATCAGCAAGTCAGGAACCGTTGCCGTCAAGATTTCCCAAAATTGCTCGGGATCAGCTAAGGTCGTAACTTGCAACCCCCACGGAGGTAGGAGTTCAATAATCTGTTCGAGGATTTGTGATTCATGAGCGACAACCAGCACCTTTGCTTCTGAAGGTGGAGCTGGGTTTAGCAGTTTGGTCACAACTCGCAACACCTCCGTGAGTGAAATGGGTTTATGCAGAAAAGCTTGTCCACCAAGACGAGCGACTGTAATGCGATCGCGCAAACTATTTCTCACAGTTAATGCCACAACTGGAATGGTTGAATTTTGCGCAGCCAATTCTGATAGTAGGCTCAATCCATCTTCCTCGGAATCTGCAAAAATCAAATCGAGTAAGACAACATCAGGAGGCGGAATTTCTCCACTATAGGAGCGACGTAATGCCGCGCGACCTTGCTCTAAGGTTGTTGCGACTTCTACTTCAAATCCAGTCGCGATCGCGGCTCGTCTCAGCACTTTGGTCAGCGTTGTATCATCATCGATAATCAGGAGTCGAATCGAATCCACATTGGGACTCAGAGCGGGAATGGCAATACTGGGTGCGGCTGCAATCGCGATCGAGAGTGACGCCACTAGTTGTAAGAGACGCTCTGCGTCAGCTTGTCCTAATGATCCCGAGGTCTGGAGAAGTTGATCGATTTGCTGGGCAACTTGAGATCCTTCTGAAAGCCCTAACGAGCCGAGCGTACCGATGAGTTGATGAGCTTGATATTGGGCTTGCGACAGCAAGCTCTGATTAAGTTGTCCAGCCACTAATTGCGCTGCAAATTGCTCAAAGATGGCAACTTCTTCATCCAAGCTTTCTCTCAAGTCGGCTTGCATTGCAGCGACTTCTGCTAAAACTTCTTGTTGTAAGACAGCGCGATCGGGAGATGAAAGAGTAGACTTATTTTTTGCATCCGGGGGTGGCGTGAGCCGATATCCCAGTCCATAAATGGTTTCAATCACTTCATAGGTGATCCCGCTTGCCTTGAGCTTTTGTCGAAGTCCTTTGATATGCGATGCGACTGTTCCTTCTCCCGGTGCTTCTGAAGCGTCCCACAAGCGATCGAGAATGACATCTTTGCTAAAAATTCGCAGTGGGTTTTCAAGAAAAAGCTGCAACAGCCGAAATTCTTTCGCTGTCAAGCTCAGGGGATTATCTTGCCAAGTGACCCGACGGCTATCGGGATAAAGTTTAAGCGCATCCCAGTCTAGGCTTGAAGTAAAGACTGCTTGCCGACGGCGGAGCAGGGATTGAACTCGTGCGACAAGTTCTGCAATATCAAAGGGTTTGGCTAAACAATCGTCTGCTCCTGCATTGAGGGCGAGCACACGATCGCGACTATTGTTCGTCGTCATCAACATCAGAATCGGCGCAGAGTAATTTTGCGATCGTAATGTTCGACACCAACGAATCTCCGCAAGTTCTGCTCCAGCGGTCATGATCAGCAGATCATATTCATAAGCTTGCACCATTTCGATCGCGACTTGACCCTGATCGACAGCATCGATCGCATACTGTTGAGCATTCAGAGCGGTGGTAATCGCAGCAGTCGTCTGGGATTCGGATTCAATCAACAGGATTCTCACACAGGCTCCTCATCCGAACGATACTTTACTGAGAGAAGGAGTTATGGAAGAACTCAGCCATTCTAAAACCATCACAACTGAAGGTTTTGAGTTGTAATGGTTTTGTAAAAAGAAGGTAAATTGTGGGAGCATTTTGAACATAAACTGCACAAACAGGCTGCGTCATCAAGTGTTGCCCGAAAGGGGAAGAACCACAGTTGCAAGCTGTTTTTTTCAGGTTATATTGTGCAGCTTAAACCCCAAATTTGAAGGGATTTTGAAAAAACCATTAAGTTTTACAACACGTCAAATATTTATCTATTGGAATTAGCCTATTACTTGTTAAAAAATCGGTTTTAGATACTACGCATAAGAGATTGAAAATAAGAGATTGAAATCTTGCATATATCGTTGTTTTCTTCTCTCGATTTTTCTGATCTATGCGATCGCTAAAAACATACAATCTCCCCTACATCGCGCCATGTTCCGATGCCACCGCAAGAAAAAAGCACTGCCGATATGCAGTGCTTTCTGAAGTTGTAAGGAAGACGACGTTAGAACTGATCGTCGTTGCCAATTGTGGGCGTTGAAGCGCCGCCAAGGAAGAGATTCTTGGCATTGTCGCTTTGGTAGACGCAATCGATCGAGACTTTATCTTTATTGTCGAGATTGCCCACATAGCCGAAGGTGTTCATCTTCTGACGGCATTCGCGAGTCTGATCAGAAGTCAGCAATTTACGCTGCTCTAAGACTGTCCAGTTGGCGCGTCTCAAAATACAAGCCGGCTCCATTGCAGCTTGAGCCACAAACACTTTGAACGGGTTCAGGGTCACATACAGGCGCGTATTCACCGAAATCGCACTGGCTCCGTTTTGGATACAAAGTTCGGGATTAGGAGCTTGTTGATCAATTTGTAAGTTCGTGACGACGCTCGTGGGATTCGTCGGCGTTGCAGCACTAAAAGCAATCCCAACACCAATTCCTAAGATGAAAATACCTGCAATCACCGCGATCGCGGTTGCATTGAACCAAGAGGGTGTCTTGTTCACAGGAGGAGTTCCTCGATTAGGGGGTAGGTATTCATCATAACGATCGTCGTAGCGATCGTCGTTGTAGGAGTTGCCTCTAGGTCTACGCTTCATAGGTGTCATTGAGAAGGGGTGGATTCTATTTTATCTAAGAAGTCAAGTCTGTTGCGCCTTGGCTCTCTTTCAGCAGGTCGTAATAGGCTTGGGCTGAGTCTTTCATGAATTGATATTCGGATTTGACGCGAGTGTATTGTTCGTCTAAAGGAACATGCAGATCCAAAAGCAGATCCGGATTAAATTCGGCAATTCGAGTTCCAATTAAGGCTTCTTTGACCATACGGACATAGATGCGGCTGAGTTCTTCAACTTTGCAGATCAGTTTTTCGGTTTCGTCGATCGCTCTTTCATAAGTTCCGAGTTGCGATGCATAGAGGTCAGAGACTGCAACTAATTCCGCAAGTTTTTGAATTTTAGTCATTTGGTTTTCCAGCGCAACCCGGTCGAGTTCGAGCCGTAGATGTTCTTTGATCAAGGGGGCAAGTTCTGCCATGACTCGCACTTTGTTTTGGCGATGGTCACGAGATAACGTCATCGGAGTCACTGCCCGCAGACTGTGCCAAGAGTAGAGATATTCCACGTCGCCTGCATCGGTGAGCATGGGGAAAACGACTTGAACCCGATCAGGGCTGCGAAATCGATTCGGAACGGCAAAATTTCCCAATGGCAAATTCGGATAGCGATCGATCGCGCCTTCGACCACGACAACATCACTGTCTCGAACCGTTTGAATTTGGCGATTGTGGTGAGACAGAAAGAAATATGCGATCGCGCCTATTGTAAGTAGAACAAGCAGCAAGTTCACCGAGGCATCTCCAAACTTTCTTCTGCCTATTGTGACGAATTTGAAGGGGATTATGCTACCTGCGGAGTGGAGAGTAGGGAATAGGGAGTGGGGAGTGGGGGTGAACTGATTCAGAAACGCTCCCAAATAATGCGAAAATGTCCTCACCGTAAAGATTTATCAACAGATTCACAACTTATGCGTTCTGCTCAACTGCGTCGTTCTCCGTTGTCTACCTTGCTGCAAGATAGTTTGACTGTCTTTTGGGGCGATTGGCTGGATTTGCGGGTGCGGATTGTGCAGATTGTCTCTTCGGGGCTGGTTTCGCCCTTAATTTATATTTTGGCGTTTGGATTAGGTCTAGGCAGTTCTTTAGATACTGTGACGAAGCCGAGTGCCGGGGACAATTATTTGCAGTTCATTCTGCCGGGAATGGTTGCACTGTCTTCGATGGTGATTAGTTTTGGAGGAACGACGTTTTCGATCTGCGGCGATCGCTTATTTACGAAAACGTTTGAGGAGATGCTATTGATGCCCGTTCACCCGTTAGCAGTGCATCTGGGCAAAATGATGGCGGGAATTCTGCGGGGATTACTCACAGCTAGCTCAGTGATTCTGGTTGCTATCATCTTTACAGGAAAAGTTTGGAGCTTTCTGAATCCGCTATTTTTGCTGGTACTCACCCTCAATTGTGCTGTGTTTGCTGGATTAGGGGTGATTGTTGGGCTGAATGTAAAATCGCTCGAAGGCGTTGGGATTTACAACAATTTTGTGATTGTTCCCATGTCTTTTCTAGGGGGAACATTTTTCGATGCTTCCACTTTACCGATCGCACTCAAAGCGATCGTCTATTTACTGCCACTGACTTACACAACCTTGGGAATGCGGGCGGCAGCTTACTTGCCGATTCAGCAATTTCCTTGGTTTGTGATTCCGGTGCTGCTCGTCATGGCGATCGTGCTATCCGGCATTGGAGCCTATCAATTTTCACATTTGCAGGATTAAACTACGATCGCATTAGGATCTCTGCTTTTTGAACATCGATAACTGCACCAATTTGAGATAAGCAATCCATTCCAAGTAGCCCACTCATTAACGGATTGAAGGGCAAATCGAGGGCAACGATCGAGAAGTTTGTGAACGTTTTTCCAAGACAGTCGAAAGCCGAGATTGGAAGCACGGGCGCGCGACTCATGCCACCAGCTGTCATAATTGAAATTTGTCGGGTTGCAATGCTTGGTTCATACCCTAGATCTTCTAAAACTTTGAAAGGAAGGGTTGTATAGCTAGAACCTGTATCCAGTAGAAGGCGTACGCGTAGAGAATCGCCATTCAGACCACGAATGCTAGCTCTCAAGAAGAGAAGATTTCCCGATCGCTGAAGTGGGTAAATTACACGCGAACTCATAAGATGAATGCGAGATCTTCGGGGATTTCGCCAACGTATTCGATTGAGGCAGGTCGCCCATTTCTAAGGGCGAGAGCATCGTAAATCTCATCCTGATTGGGAGAGTGAGCGAGAACTTGTCCTTGAATGATGCCCATCTGTTCATCCAGTTCGGCTTCTACAATGAGAAGCCATTCCCCTTGAAACTTTTGAGTCATTTGTTCCCAAGTCAAGGTTTCAGACATGACTGAAGCATTTGGATGTGTAAGATTTTGCTTTAAATTCTACCAGAGTCGTCTCTCAGCGTTATTCAAATCTATCAATCCCCACACTCGATCGCAGCACTAATAGGTGGTCACTAAGACTTCGGTAATTTTGCCACGTTTTTCAGCATTGCAGTTGATATTGCGAGTTGCGTGAATTGTATGAATATTAAAATCCTGGTACAAGTCGCGCACAAACTCACAGTCAGAATTCGATAACATCACCTTCACGCCACGATCGCTTAATTCTTTCACCACATCGCGCAACTGGATCTGCTTTTCTTCGCCAAAGGCATAGCGATTGTAAGCTGTAAAATTGCTCGTCGGGCTAATCGGGTAGTAAGGCGGATCGAAATAGACAAAATCATCCGATGTGTGGGCATATTGCAGCACTTGATCAAACGATCCCGGTTGAATCTCAGCCGACTGAAGCGCGATCGAATCTGCTCGCAAAATCTCTGGGTCATAAATCGCGGGATTCTTATAACTGCCTAACGGCACATTGAAATGCCCTTTAGAATTTTCGCGATACAACCCATTGAAGCAAGTTTTATTGAGATAAATAAATCGTGCTGCTCGATCAACATTCGAGCCTTGAGCAAACCAATCTTCGGATTTTGAGATTTGCATAGCAGCACGCACGGCATAGTAATGTTCAGAACTATGCTGTTCGTGATGTTCTTCTAAGCGATCGACTAATTCCTCCAGGCGATCGCGCACACAGCGATACACATTCACCAATTCGAGATTAATATCAAACAATACCGCGCTCGTCGGTTGTAGGTGAAAAAAGATCGCACCGCCACCGACAAATGGCTCATAGTAATTCAAATAGCGATCGGGAAAATAGTCAGCGTACTGCGAAATTAGTTGAGTTTTTCCGCCTGCCCACTTAATAAAAGGACGCGGCGAAACCGGGGTTTTCACTTGAGTCATCATGACTATTATTTAACATCTAAAATACATTTGATCTGATCAGAATTCTATAAATCGCGACGGCAATTTGATCAGGTTTCGTAATTGATCGTCTTCTCGATATGATGAGAATAGTTTAGGAACCTAACGTTATGATGCAAGACCTTTGGAATACTGTTTCTAAGTATCCACGTTTTATCTTTGGTGTCATTTTCGGTGTCATTCTCAACGTGCTTGCACCCTTTGCACCTCTATTCAAACGCCCTGTTACCGCGATCGCGACCGTTGGCATCCTCCTCGCGAGTTTTGCTTTTCTTTCTTTCACCTTACGGGCGATGTTGGGCTTAAATCCTGTGTAGAACATCGGAAATGTTAGAATCAAAACCTTAAGCACCTCATAGGAACGAATTGTTATGGCGACAGATCGAAGAATGGCTCGTGTCGCAGAATCGATCAGACGCGAAGTGAGTCAAATGTTGTTAAATGGCATCAAAGACGATCGCGTCGGAACGGGTATGGTGAGCGTCACTGATGTCGATGTCTCAGGCGATTTACAACATGCCAAGATTTTTGTCAGCATCTATGGCGACGAAACAGCCAAAGCTGAAACGATGGCAGGATTAAAATCTGCGACAGGCTATGTTCGGAGTGAATTAGGACAACGGATTCGGCTGCGCCGCACCCCAGAAGTTATCTTTATCGAAGATCGATCCCTAGAGCGCGGCGATCAAGTCCTGAATTTGATCAATCGCCTCAGCCAAGAACGCAAAGACGAAGAAATTTAGCCTGCTTCATTGAACCCAGAGCCTCAGCGGACTTCGCGATCGCTGAGGCTTTACTGTATCGTATGGTCTTTGAGAGAACGCTCATCAAGCCGGGCAGAACAGACTTCAGTTACTAGTAAATTTTGATGAAATGCTATGAGTGTTATTTACGATCTCGAACATATCACCACGTATCGGTATCAAAACCCGGTCACATTTGGGGAGCACCGGGCGATTTTTCTGCCCAATATGGGATTTGGTGGGCGCATCCTCAGCTATTCGCTTGAGACCAATATTCCCTGTGAGATGCGCTGGATGATGGATACGCTCTCGAATAATGTGACGTTACTAACATTTAGCCAGCCTGCCAAGGAATTGATCGTGACCTACCGAATGCGAGGCGAGCATTTTGGGATTCCAGCGATCGCGGATTTTCCCCTCGATCACCGTGCAGAAGAGATCCCCGTTCAATACACACCAGACGAATGGAATGATTTATCGAGTTTCATTCGTCCCCACACTGAAGATCCCGAAGGTCATCTCGCTGCATGGACAAAACATTTTGTCGCAGGGGATCAAGACAATACCTTGGATGTCTTGCACCGGATGATGGATGCCATTAACCAGACGTTGACTTATCAAGGGCGCGAAGTCGAAGGAACTCAGAGTCCAGCAGAAACCTTGCGCTTAAAGTCGGGAACTTGCCGGGATTATGCTTGGCTCATGATTGAAGCATTGCGGCGATTGGGGCTTGCTTGTCGATTTGTCAGTGGCTATCTCTATGATTCTGCTTTAGATGGCGGTGAAGTTGGAATGACAGGTTCAGGAGCGACTCATGCTTGGGTGCAGGTTTACTTACCCGGTGCGGGATGGCGAGCGTATGATCCCACGAACCGAATTACAGCAGGATATGATTTGATTCGAGTGGCGATCGCGCGGCATCCAGGGCAGGTGATTCCTTTGTCGGGATCATGGTTTGGCGAAACTGGCGATTACTTGAATATGGATGTTCATGTTTCGATTCGTAAGCTAGCAACGCTACCTGAATTTGATGAATCTCAGGCAATTCCGATGTCTACTCCACTCTGAAAGTCAATTCCGATCACAGCGCGACAATCGCTCAAAGAGCACCCGATCTGATGAGCTATGATCCAGACATTGAACCTATCTCACTGATGGCGCTCTAGAATGCTGCACTATCTACGATCGAATATTCTGCCTTCCAAGCCTGCCCAATTGCTGATTCGGACAGGAATGAAGTGGAATCACGATAATTGCCCTGGAATGGCAGCTTCTCTGTCTTATTTTGCACTATTTTCTCTGTTCCCTATGCTTCTCGTGCTTTTGAGCGTGATTGGCTCATGGGTTCAACCTGGAACAGAAGCATTTCAACAAATTCAAGCAGCAGGACAGCGTTTTCTACCCCCTGAAGTTCATGGCTTAGTCAGAAACACACTGCTTGCACTATACAGAAATAGTGCTGGCGCTGGAATTATTGGGTTTGGAGTGCTGTTGTGGACAGCTAGCTCGGTGTTTGAGATTTTGAGAGCTTCAGTGAATAAGATTTGGCGATCGTCCAATCGATCGCCTGAAAGTAGCTCAGTTCCAAAGATCGTGCTTTTCTTTATTGTGAACAAATTGTTTTCGTTTTTATTGATGATGGGAGCAGGTTTATTGCTGCTCTCCTCGCTGATAACTAGCATTGCGATTAAAGCAATTCTGCAACTTGTGTCTACGTTTCAAGCGACCTTTGCTTTTCTCCAGATCGACGAATCACAATTGAGCCAAGGGCTGCAAACTGGATCAGCATTTTTTATTCTGGCATTAGCAACTTGTGTATTGTTCAAGATTTTGCCCTCGGTGCGGGTGGCTTGGCAAGATGTGTGGTTAGGAGCATTACTGACGACTGCTGGATTAATCGGATTACAACAGTTAGTCAGTAATAGTGTGATCTCGCTTGGGGCTGCTTTTCTATCTTATGGTGTGATTGGCAGTGTGATGATTTTGATGCTGTGGATTTTTCTGACGTTTCAGATTGTGCTCTTTGGATGTGTGTTTACTTATGTGTATGCTCATCTGTTTGGCAGTCGGCAGGGGAGAGCGATCGAGTGATTGGGTTGCTATTGAGGGCATTTACTTTGGGGAGTGGGGAGTGATTACAAGGGATCGTGTCCGAATCTAAAGTTTGGCTTTGCGATCGCGGTTTGACCCGCAGCACAAAACAGATCTCCTGCGTTAAATCCTTTTTGAATTTCTTTCTGGCTCAATCCCACTGAAGCACTGGTAATATACAAATCTCTGAGTTCAGCCCCGCCGAAGGTAACACTCGTTGGTCGCTGAACAGGTAATTGAATGCTGTGAATCTCTTCACCGTTCGGATTAAAGCAAGCGACTCGCCAACCATTCCAGAGGGCTATCCAGAGATTTCCAGCTTGGTCGATCGTCATGCCATCTGGTTCAACTACGACACCATCGACACTCTCCCTGCTCAAATCGATCAGGACACGACGATTCGCGATCGCGCCACTTTTCGCATCAAAGTCATAAGCATAGATTAAGTGCTTAGCCGAATCGGTCAAATAGAACGTTGCATCATCCGGACTCCACCCCAATCCATTTGAGATCGTCAGTCCCGTTTCCATCACATGCATCGAACCATCAGGATCATAGCGATAAAGTTCTGCTTGCTCTGGCGCATCACTCACCGCACCAATCCAAAATCGCCCTTGAGAATCGCACTTGCCATCATTGAAGCGAGTGTTCGGGCAAGGGAATTTTATTGGATACACAACCTCGATCGCGCCTGTGTTTACATCGAGAAAAGCAAGCCGATCGCGTAATGCGATGAGTAAGCGATCTTGACCCGCTAGCACGATTGCACTGACGATATCGCCCGTTTCCAAATAGCGATTTCTCCGAGTTGCTGGATCAAATTGATGCACTCGATGATTGTAAGCATCGACCCAAAATAAGACTCGTCGCTCGGTATCCCACACTGGACATTCGCCCAAACGGGCACGTGCCGCAACAACTGGACTAGGCTGACCAGGATTCTCGGAAATCTGCATACAGCGTCAGCCCCCCATCAATAAATAGTGTTTGCCCAGTAATATAGGCCGCTTCCTCAGATGCAAGAAATGCAGCCGAAGCCGCCATCTCTTCAGGATATCCCGCTCGCGCCATCGGGATATGACTTTCGACGATCGCTTTTTGCTGCGGATCTTCGACCCAACTCTCATTGATCGGAGTGATCGTTGCTCCAGGTGCGATCGCATTCACGCGAATTCCGCGACTAGCGTATTCCAGCGCTAGGGTTTTCGTCAAGTTTCCCATTCCACCCTTACTGATGGAATAGCTCAAATACATCGGACGGGGAATGATCTCATGAACGCTAGAAACATTCAGAATCACACCAGAACGGTGTTGTGCTAGGAAATGCTTGATCGACTCGCGCGCACAGAGAAAGGCTCCTCGCAAATTGACATTGATCACTTGATCAAACTTCTCAGTGGGCAACTCGTGAGACGCGAATTCTGATTGAATGCCAGCATTATTCACCAGAATATCAAAGCCTCCAAACTGTTCGATTGTAGAATGCACCATCCGCAGAATATCAGCTTCTTGAGCAACATCACCTTGAGCTAAAAGCGTTTGCACAGAATGTCCCGCTTCGGTTGCGCTCTGTTGCGCGATCGCTGCGGTCTGTTCTGCTTCTTCAGAATCACTTCGATAGTTCAGGACGACATTGCAGCCCTCTTGAGCAAAACGAATCGCGATCGCTTGACCAATTCCAGAACTTGCTCCCGTCACTAAAACCGTCTTGCCTGCTAATCCTTTCATGTATCCTCTGCGCTAAAGTAGAATGCCACAAGGGCGAAATCGCTCTCAGCATAGAATATGAAAATGCGAAGCGATTCGTATCGCTCTTGAGGCTTAGCTCACGCTCAACTTGAAGCATGGAAGTTCCAGAGTGAATCCACCTTGAGAGGAGTGATTCTACTCTATGAGTCATCTGGAGAACTTAAGCCATACAACGAGAGCAGTACAAAGTTATGATGCTGAAATCCATTCATTCGGATTCGTAATCGTTTGGGAAAATTCCCAACGTGATTTAAGAAGGGCTGAACACTGAGTCCTTCTGAAGAAAGCTATCAACAGTTCTCTATTGAATGGAGCGACCTAATGTTTGCACAACTGCCAGAACGTCAAATGCACGTCATTCGATGGGTTCTTACGATCGGGTGGCTTCTTGTTATTGCCTCTCTGTTTTATGACCCTTGGACTCCAGCATTGACAGAACAAAGTCATCCTTGGAGTCCATTGCGCCTGACTGGAGAATGTGTGCAAGTTCAAGGAACCTGTATTGCTGAAGCGCCTTACGCGATCGGAGCTATCTTATTTTGGGGGGCGATCGTTCCTGCTGGAATTTTTATCCTGCTTGTGTTTGGACACGAACTCTGGCGGCGCATCTGTCCGCTGAGTTTTCTCTCTCAAATTCCACGCGCCCTCGGTTGGCAGCGTCAGTTCAAACGGGAAAATCAGAAAACAGGGAAAGTCCGCTATGAGTTAGCAAAGGTCAATTCTGATTCGTGGCTCGGTCGGAACTATCTTTATGTACAGTTTGGCTGGCTGTTTGTAGGACTGTGTGGACGAATTCTGTTCTTTAATGCCGATCGCTTCGTTTTGGGCTTATGGCTGGTCTTTACCATCATTGCTGCGATCGCAGTTGGCTATTTCTATAGCGGCAAATCTTGGTGTCAGTACTTTTGTCCGATGGCTCCGGTACAGACTGTTTTTAGTGAGCCGAGAGGACTACTTGGCAGCAAAGCGCACATGAGTGATAGCCAAATTACGCAATCGATGTGTCGGACAGTCGAGACCGATGGCAAAGAAAAAAGTGCGTGTGTTGCCTGTCAAAGCCCTTGTCTTGACATTGACTCTGAGCGAACTTACTGGGATGGCTTGAATAAGCCGGAAGAATCATTGATTCGATATGGCTATGTTGGCTTAGTGATCGGTTACTTTGTTTACTACTATCTCTATGCGGGTAATTGGGACTATTACTTTTCTGGAGCATGGAATCGTGATGCTGATCAGCTTGCATCTTTGATGAGTCCTGGGCTGTACTTGAACGGGCAACCCCTTCCAATCCCTAAGATTTTGGCAGTTCCTCTCGTCTTAGGTGCATCGACTACGATCGCTTATTTCATAGGACGATTGATCGAGCACCGTCTCAAATCTCAACTCAAGCTGCATCCTGATATCATTCAGCATCGCATTTTTGTAATTTGTACATTCGGTGTTTTTAACTTTTTCTTCTTTTTTGCGGGTCGTCCTTTACTGCGACTGATGCCATACTGGGTGCAAGCGAGTTTTGATATTGCGATCGTCTTTCTCAGTACACTGTGGTTACAACAGGCTTGGCGACGGAGTTCTGATCTCTATTCACGTGAGAATTTAGCGAGTCGCTTCCGCAAGCAGTTAGCAAAATTACAGATTGATGTTTCGCAGTATCTAGAGGGACGATCGCTCGATGATCTGCATACTAACGAAGTGTATGTTCTTGCGAAAATTCTGCCCGGTTTCACCCGTGAGAAACGCCATGAAGCTTACAAAGGTGTCGTGAAAGAGGCATTAGAAGAAGGGTATGTGAACTACTCTAGTAGCTTAGAAGTCTTAAAGCAAATGCGGCAAGAGTTGGGCGTTTCCGATGATGAACACCGTGAAGTGCTAGAAGAATTGGGAATTGAAGATCCAGAGATTTTAAATCCAAATCGTCAGCGATCGCTCGAAAACCAAATCCGATTAACAGGCTATCAAAAATCGCTTGAACGCTTGATGCGGCTTCAACAGCAAGATGGTGCAACAATTCGCACACTCAATCAACAATACTCAATTAGCCAACAAGAGGAAGATTGGATTCAGAGCGGTCTTTCTCCAGAAGCAGATCAGAAACTAGCAGGTTTGCAGGCGCGATTGTCCGAATGGATCGAATGCGATCGAGCTTTGAATCATCCGATGCTTCAAAGTCAGGCAGCAGTGCTCAAAGTCCTCAAAGACACGGTTCAGCGCAAACAGGAGTTAATCGTCGTAGAGTTAAGGAAGCAGAATTCAGATGCGACTTCAGTACAACCGAATTCAGCAGAAATCTCAACTCAAGATACGATCAGCTACTTAGAGCTATTGCTTTCACATTACAATCCAATTGTTCAAGCAGCCACCCTTTTTGCGATCGCTCAATTGAATGGTGATCGCGTGCAATCGTTGGCGCACAAGCTTCCTGATCATCCTCTTGTTCAAGACACTGCGAAACAACTCCCATCTTCAGATCTCAGAAAGCTCCCGACGCTTGAAAAGTTAGTTTATTTATCAAACAGTGATTTCTTCCACCGAATTCAGTCTCAAACTTTAATCGAGATTGAGCAACGCTCCCAAGTCAAGCCGTATTCAAAAGGAGAGGTGATCACAGAGACAGGCGATACTTGCCGCGAATTGCTTCTACTGCTAGAAGGTGCAGCAGGAATTCACTACTCATCCGAGAACGGAGTTCGGGTTGAGCATTTGCATCCTGGGCAGATTTTAGATGAGCTAGAGGTGCTGACGCATAGCAATTCCGAAAATACGATCGTTGCAGAAAGCGAAGTGACCCGCATCCTTGCTATTCCAATCGATGCGATCGATGATTTACTCGATCGTGATCCTGATTTTGCTCGACGCATTTTAGAGCTAGAGAGCCGCCAACTTCAGCGACTTGTGCGAGCTTAAACCTCAAGGAAGCTCAGCAATTGCGATCGCGATCGCGGTTTGACGATTCGACTTCTAGGTGATGAGAATTCATCAGCAGTTTCGGATCAGCATCATTGAGACATGCGATCGCGGCAATTTCAGGGTGATCCTAAAAATCTAATTGGCAGGAGGTGTGACCGAAGCAGTTGATCTCTCAGGAACTTTAAACTTAAGCTCATACACCAGAAGATAGGCTTGAGCTTTATTTCTATCGTTCTCTGCTTTTGCCGCTTCGTATTTCTGGATCAGATCGACGACTTTCTCTGGAGTTGCATTGGCTCGAACAATTTCTTCTGCCTTCTGATTCAAAAGCCCATAGCCAGTACTTGCAAGAAGCTGAGGCTTGTCTAACAGTTTGCCGTCTTTGTCCACAAGTACCGCGATCGCAGCAGGATGTTGACGTTCTTGATAATTTTGCAGCACAAAACCATCAGGAAAAGGAACTTCTTGAATCGGATCGTCAGGCTTTCTCAGCAGAATCCGCTCCCACACCAATCCTTTGTCTTTCAGAGATTGCGTAAAGTTTTGGGAATTGACAGCAATGTCTTGGTTTGTCGTGCCTTGAGGATTGTAGCGCGTCAGTGCGAGAAGTTGATCGGTACGGGTTTGCGGAACGGGTGTAGGCGGTGTAGAAGGTTGCGGTTGCTCAGACTGATTGGGGGTTCCAGGCGGAACTGGAGTCGTACCTCGTGCCACTTCAGCCGGATTCGCCTCAGTTAGCCCTGAAGGAGATTGTGGGTTCGTTGGGGCAGGAGTTTCGGGAGGAGTTGTGGGCTTGGTTTGAGGAGGAGTTGGAGGCTGTTGAAGCGCTTGAAATTTTCTGATGCGTTCTCGAATCGCATCAATCTCTGCTTGCGTGAGACTTCTACCCAGGTTGCGCCGCTGCGGAAGCGGAGAAGAAGGAATCGGCAGCGGCGTGAGATCAGGAAGCGTGTAGAGGGGATTTGGAACTGGGGGAATCGTCTGTCCAGTTTGAGGAAGTTGAATTTTGCTGTTAGCAGTGTTCGGGATAGGAGGAAGTCCAAGACGGGACGTTGAAGCTTGAGGAGCGCTGCTGCTCTGAGGAGGTTCGAGCAGACGGACGCGGCGAATCTCGGACTGCGCGGGGTCTGGGGAGGAAGTAAAAGCAGGAAGAGTCGCAAACAGGATCAGATGTGCGCCCACAGAGCCGAGCATCGCCAACGCCGCAGGTTGCTGCAGGGTTTCGGGGAGGTCGCGGAGAAAGTTGGAGAAGGCAGAAGAAGACATCATATGCAGTCGGGGTTCAGCGATCGAGCATGTGGGACTATCTCAGCATTTTAGGACAGCGATCGAACAATCGAGTGTCAGGTTCGTGAAATGGAAACGAAAACTATTCTCTTTTACAACAGATTAATGATTTGACCAGGATTGTTTAACGCCAAATCATAGACAAAACCTTAGACGGAAGCAAGGTCGCATCCGATTGTATAGAACAAATATACGATCGAGGAAATTCCTGCTACGCTAATTTAGTACGCTCGAACTAAGAAAAAATGATCCACTTTCGAGAAAGATGGTGTAGAGTAGATCGCTATTAGACAAAACGCTATATATGGCGTTGCTCATCTCTTTAAATTCAATTCAGGACGCTAGACCTAGACAAAGGGAGTTTCGCATGGTTCAAGATATCGCACGCCCAATAGGGTCGTCTGGCTCTGATTTGCCAGAGTTTGACTCAAAGAACAGTCAATTTCCGGCTTCGGCTCCTGCCGCAAATCCGGTTTTTTACCGAACCTATAGCCGCAAGCTGAGCGAAACTCGTCGCGAGTCTTGGGCACAAGTCAGCCAGCGGACGATCCAAGGACTCGCTGACCTTGGCAATTTTACCCCAGAAGAGCAAGAATTGATCGAACAGATGCAGCGATCGCTGCACTGTTTGCCGTCGGGTCGGTGGCTCTGGGTCGGTGGAACAAATTGGATTGCCAAACCAGAAAATTTCTCAGGATCGTACAACTGTACGAGTACGAATCTGATCGACTGGCGCGCCTTTGGTCTGATGATGGATCTTGCCATGATGGGCAGTGGAACAGGGGCAATATTAGAACCGAAATATACCGATCGTTTACCTACCATTCGCAATCGCTTGAATGTGACTGTAACCCGCGAAATTGGCGAAGTAGCGGACTTTTTAAGAGAAGAAGCAACCGAGCTTGAGATCAACGGCAATCAAGTCACGATTCAAGTGGGTGATAGTCGTCAAGGTTGGGTGAAGTCCTATCAGAGTTTGCTAGAACTCTCAACCGATGAGCGGTTTACAGGCGATGTCGAAGTCTCGATCGATTTAGGTCACGTCCGTCCCGCAGGTGAAAGATTGAAAGGATTTGGGGGCGTTGCGAATCCGATCAAATTACCTGAACTCTATGCACGTTGTGCCAAAGTTCTCAATCGCGCACTCGGTCGCAAGCTTAGCCCAATTGAATGCTGCTTACTGATTGATGAAGCTGCCGCTTGTGTTGTTGCTGGTAACATTCGACGATCTGCCGGGATGCGTCAAGGCAGCAGTGAAGATGCTGAGTTTGCTGGTGCAAAAGACAACCTCTGGCAGCAAG
Source organism: Leptolyngbya sp. GGD (assembly GCF_026735145.1). Taxonomy (NCBI): domain Bacteria; kingdom Bacillati; phylum Cyanobacteriota; class Cyanophyceae; order Leptolyngbyales; family Leptolyngbyaceae; genus Leptolyngbya; species Leptolyngbya sp. GGD. Next base: position 1,762,126 of record NZ_JAPQKE010000001.1, on the reverse strand, counting down.
ATGAGCAAGGAAACTGGCGAATTGATCCCGATCGTGACGTGCTCCGCATGGCAAATCACACTCGGGTTTATCACCACAAGCCAACCTTAGAAGAATGTGTAGAAGCAGTTCGCAAGCAGTTCTATTCGGGCGAAGGTGCGATTCAGTATGCTCCAGAAGCAATTGCTCGATCGAATGCTGATATTCTGACTACTCCCGAATTAAAATCCGAGTTTCTTCGGGCGTATGAAGCAGGCAATGGGCAGCAATGGATTCAAGCCAAACATCCAAACATGCCGCTCAAGGAACTTGAGCATCGGTTGGGACGGTACGGGCTGAATCCATGTGGAGAAATTCTTGGTGAAGACTTCCACTGTAACTTGTCTGAGGTTCACCTCAATCAGATTGATCCGCTGGACTACGAAGCTCAAGAGCAGGCATTTACAGCAGGCGCACTTTCAGTTGCAGCTTTGCTCAATCACCGATTTGCTGAGCCTCGCTATCAGTATTCGCGAGAAGTAGATCCGATCGTTGGAGTTTCCTTCACCGGACTGTTTGACTTCTTTGTGAATGCATTCGGAACAGAGTGGTTGCGCTGGTGGGAAGCAGGTAGACCCGATACTTTGACTGGAATGCAGTTCAAAGAGCGCGAAAAAGAATATCTATCGCGCTGGAAAGAGATTGTGCATCGAGTAGTCGGTGAGTACTGCGATCGCCAAGGGATTCGTCGCCCGAATCGTTGTACCACGGTTCAGCCTGCTGGAACAAAATCGTTGTTAACAGGTGCGAGTTCAGGTTGGCATCCGCCCAAAGCTCAGCGCTTTATTCGACGCATTACTTTCCGGAAGAATGATCCGGTTGCACTGGCGTGTTTGGATTATGGATACAGCATTGTTCCGTCTCAGTCCGATAAGGATGAAAACGGCAATTTGTTGAATGATCCATTTGATCCACGGTGTACAGAATGGCTAGTTGAGATTCCCGTGGAAGTGCCTTGGGCAAACATTCCAGGAGCCGACCAGATTGAGATTGAGAAGTTCTCGGCTCTCGCTCAAATGGACTTCTATCTCCAAGTTCAGAAATACTATACTGCTCACAATACCAGCGCTACGATCGAGCTTCGAGAAGATGAAGTAGAAGGGTTAGCACATCGGATTCATCAAGCGATCGAAAACGATGAAGGCTACATTAGTGCAGCGTTACTAGCGCGCTTTGATGCTCCTTTCCCTCGCCTGCCGTTTGAGAAAATCGATCAAGCGACCTATCAGAAATTGCAGGCTGAAGTGTTAGAACGTCGATCGACCGATGACTTCTATGCAGCTTTGGTACGACATGATGGTGGTGACTTGATTGAAGCAGGCCCAGCAGGATGTGATTCTGATAAGTGTCTGTTCTCTGAGACAAAGAAAGAATCTTAGCTTGAGTATTGATAGATAGAACTGAGCCTCCAGGATACTCTGGAGGCTTTTTTGATCAACTCAAATTGCGTGATGGGAAAGCGATCGCATAATATTTGCCTAGTTGCTGTGATGCTAGTGCATAGTGTTGATCATTGACTAACCTTCAATCCGAATGATTTCACAGCGATCGCAAATCTCCGCATTGTTCATCCGCAAACGATCGCATAAAAAAACCAGAGTTCAGTCTTTACTGAACTCTGGTATTGAGTGAACATTTTCAGTGAGATCAGATTACGTATCGCACCATCTGATTAGCGACTTTCTTGCTGTTGCAAGAACTGACGCACTTCTCTACCTGGAACATAACCATAACCGAAAGAAGCCTGATCGCCATCATCAATGACTTGTGGAGTGACCATCACCACAACTTCCTGACGAGTGTTGTTGCGGTTCGTGCTTCTAAACAATGCTCCGAGTAACGGCAGATCTCCTAGGATAGGAACCTTCGTGACAGAAGCTCGATCGGTCTCTTGAATGATTCCAGAAAGAATCAGCGTTTGTCCATCGCGGACTCGAATCGCACCCGACTCAACACTCCGACCGCTGATCAGCGTAATCGGACCTTGAGGCGAATTGACTGCGTTAGACGGCGCAGAAATGACAGGGTTCACGCGCAACGTAACGAAACCATTGTCATCAATACGATCGACAATCAGATTCAGAATCAAACCTGCTTCCCGGATGATTGGCTCATTCGTTTCAGTACTCTGCGTTCCATTCACCTGAGAATTTCTTCTAAATCCGCTGAAGACTTCTTGCGTCAGCCGAACCGTCGAGCGCTCTCCATCTTGAACAACAACCGTTGGAGAAGCAAGAATCTTTGCGTTACCACTTGTAACCTGAGATTGCAAGCGAGCTAAGAATTGGGTTGGAAACTGAAATAAAGATGGTAGAGCACCAGTAACCGTTCCAAATGCTCCCGGTGTAACGGTTACAGTCGGAGGGGAACCATTTGTCCCAGGAGTTCTAGTAATTACAGTTGGTGTTGCTGTGGTTGCTTCAGTGATCCCTGCTTGAAATGGATCAGACGAAATCCCAGCGCGCTGACTGTACCAGTTTCCATCTCGAATGCTGAGAGGCGGTGGATTCTCAGTAACCTGATCTCCATTGATGATTCTTGTGCCTGGGGCGGTGTTCGCAATAGTAACAGGTTGACCATTCAGATCATAGAAGATGTTAGCACCTGAATAAGGATTATCGATCGTCGGACGACCTGTCAAACTACCTGCTGCTTCTGCATTCGTTGCTGGTCGCGTCGAGCCGAAGTTAAAGACGGCTGCTCCTCGATCGACGTTAAAGAAATTGTTGCCAATCCCAAACGAGAAACTCGTGTTGAAGTCTTCGGTCTTCAGCAAGTTAACATCTACAATTTTCACATTCAGTGCAACCTGGCGCTTACGGGCATCAAGTTGACCCAAAAGGCGAGTTGCAACTTCAACTTTACGAGGTGAACCCGTCAACGTAATCGAATTTAATCGATCGTTCGAGGAAACAGCGAGTCCGCGTAATACGAGTGGTGCGCTGCCTTCTGTTGCTCTGAGAGACAAAATCGTAGGAGTGCGAGTTTCGATCGTTCGTGCTGCTGCACCTTCTCCGATCGTCTGAATTTGCACCTGCTCAAAAGGACGCTGTGTTTCTGCCCCTTGTGTCGTTAAAAAGGCTGAAGCATCTGCAACTGAAACCTGGTTGAGACGAATCGTGCGAGTAATGATATTGCGCGCATCATCCGGCAAGCGAGGACCAACAAAGATGGTTCGTCCTACTCGATTCACATCGAGTGCTGCACATGCACCACCACCATTTGCGCCTGCTGCTGGTCCTGCATTTGCAACCGGAATACAAGCGACTCGCAACACATAGTTGAACACATCCTGAACCGCTTCGTTCTGGATATCCAAAGAAATCGTAGGTCCATTGGGTCTTGCAGCCTGTCCTGCTCCTGCTGCTCCTGCCGCTGCTCCTGCACCAGATTCGCTATAAGCCAAGTTCAGATTCGCTGCCCGTGCTAGCAAAGAAAGCACTTCCCGAACGGGTGCATCTCTCAAGACCAATCGTGGAATTCGTTCATTCGTTCCCAGGTCAATGGTCGTCGGAGACGCATCAATTTGTGACACCGCTTGATCGCCGACAGGAGGAGCAACTGCTCGTCTCATCAGAGGTGGAGTCGGGGCAACTGGAACCGTTGGCTGAGCTTGACTCGGAACTTGCGCGCTCGGCACAAATGGAGTCACCGGAGTCGTCGAAGTCGGTCTTGCTTGCGCGATCGCAGTTCCGGGTAACGATGTCGAAGGCGCTGCTTGAGCCATCGGAGCAGGCGGAACATTCAACGGAACCGCAGCAGTCGGAGCATTCGCTGGAACACTCGCAGGAGCATCCGGCGCACTGCCACCCCCCGCACCCGACACATTCAAGATCACACCTTGAGCATTGCGGCTCGCAATTTGCCCGATCGGTGCAGTTGTTGTTCCCACAACCGTTACCTGCACCCCATTCGCACCCGAAGGAACTACAGAAACTTGAGCAATTCCAGGCGCAGGATTTGCCTGACGGAAGGGTTGGCTAATTTGAGCATTAAAAACGTAAGCATTCCAAGTATTGCCTTGATTGACATTGAAAACTTGAGGCGCTTTTCCACCTTGGGTTTCTAGGATCACATCAAAGCCAGCACCATTCGGATTGATGCGAACATTAGTGACTTGCGTCGGATTCGCAGATGCAGCTTGACCACTGAATAAGGCAACGGTCGCGGCAGTTGCTAGACTGATTGCTCGAAGCTCTTTCACGAGTTAACACTCCTCTTGGGGGTAAATAGGAAATAAAGGTTCAATCTTTAGCTATTTCGCCGGAGTTAAAGGCGGAACAGCTTGCAGTGCCTTACGATCAGCATCGGTCAACGGCAACAGCGCATCCATCTCGAATGTGGTTGCAATCTGGTTGTCCGGTTGGCAGTTCGTCAAGTAGCGAATCGTGCCATCCGGCTGAATCTCATACAACCCTTCGGAAATCTTGTTATCGATCACTTTGACATCGAGATTGCGAATCAGCAGTAACGGCTGAAGTCGCTCGATCGTTCTAAAAATCGATTGAGTCTGATTAAAGTTACCTCGGATATCAATACTGATCGATTGCCGCTTTAACTTCCCGTTAATCGGTGTGCCGAGTGAACCATCGCTAATCACCACAGCACCTTTCTCATCCGGCTTAAACCGCTTGAGTTTGGCTTCAGCGACTAAATCTCCAAACTTATCTTTAAACTCTTGAGCACCACCCGGAGTCGCAAACAACTGCTGCACATACACTGGGCAAGCATTGAGCTTGGTATTTGTCGCAGCTAGTAAACCTGCATTATTTCTTTCAATCAGTTGATTGAGATCGAGCAGCAAGGTATTCAACGTTTTTTCACTCGCAAACAAGCCATAGACCTGATCGCGCTTTTGCTTGGCTTTTGCTAATTGATCCTTTGCATTCTGAATCTGTTTCCGGATTTCTCCTTGCTGTTCAAGCTGTTCGGTCTTCTCTCTAACGCTGCTATTTAAGGATTGATTCGTCTCCCAAGCAGGCATGACCAGATAAGAGACGATGCCACCTGCTGCAACAAGCCCGAGCACTCCTAACAACACTCCGCCAATTGCTGGAGTAAAAGTAACTCCAAACGCAGTCGGATAGCTTGGAGAATTCTCCAACTCCGATTCCGTCATAAAATCAGTCGTCATGGCTTCTTCGCTCCATTCTTTTCAGTCGCATCAGGTTTAGCAGGTGCTTTGGGGGTCGTCGAAATCACACCGCGTTCTTTCAAAGATTCAATCCGAGTCACAAGACCCACTGCCCCTTTACGATCGAGTTCTCGAATCAGTTCCGAAGCAGGCACATCGTTAATCGCGGCTGAAATGACAAATTGCACTTTTCTCGGCAAGCGGGGCGGCTTAATCTCACCTTCGCGCTTCAGCCCAGGAAAATCGGGTAATTGCAGCGTTTTCTCCTCACCCAACTCCGCACTGACAACTTTAGTTGCTTCTGCTTTCAAGAAGTTCGACTGTTGTAACGTCAACAAGAAATCATTGACATCATTCATCGAATTCGCCAGCCCTCTGATTTCGATCTGCCCAGAAACTGGAGGTTTTGCTGCTGCTGCCGGAGTTCCTGCTGCTGGGGCGGCTGGAGCAGGTTGAGCCTGATTGATCTCGACTTTCTGCTGAGTAATCGATGCCAGTTGAATACTCGAAGGCAAGCGATCGCGAATATCCTGGGTCATCGCTGACCAAGGCTTGATTTGGTTAAAGACCGATGCGAGTGCCTGTGCTTCTTCTTCGACCTGTTTCGTCTCCGCTTGAATCGATGAGAGATTCTTCTTCTCAGTTTCTAAATTACCGAGTTGAGTATCGAGATCCGCTTGCTGACGTTCTAAGTCGCCATTGCGCAAGGTGAGAATCCCGAAGAGGACACCTGCAAGCACTGGGAAAAAGATCAGTGCCGCAAACCCAAAATATAAAGGACGCTTTTCTTCAGGTGAACCTGTCGGTTTTGGACGACCGACACTCCGTCGCTTATCGGGCTTAATATCCGGTCTATCGTTGAGAAAATTGACATCTAAACTGTACATTTACCACGCCTCCCGCAGTCCTAAACCCAGCACGACACCCAGACCTGGACGGAGATTGACTGGAATATCCTCCCCACTGATCGATAGGGCTGAGATCGGATCGATTAAGTTACAAGGCAAGCTCAATCGCTGGGTAAAGAACTCGTCAATCTGTCCGATTGCGGCTCCAGGTCCTGCTAACATCAATTGAGCAATTTCTAAGTTCTCGCCTTGATTCAGGTAAAAATCAATCGATCGCCGCAGTTCATCTCCTAGCTCGCCCAACACTCGCAGCATGGCTGCTGCACCCGGATTGCCACCTGGACGATTAGAATCAGCCGTTGGAATCGTCATACCTTGCAGCAGGTCAATGTTGCGCGAAGGCGGTAAATTCATCGCACGAGAGAGTGCAGATTGAATTTGATAAGTTCCGATCGGAACCGTTCGCGAGAATTGAGGCACACCATCTACTGTGATTGAGATTTCAGTGCTCTCGAATTCGATATCGACGATCGCAACAGCTTCTTGAGGAGCAAACTGCCGTAATTGTTCGCGAATCGTACGAATCAGTGAGAAACTGCTAACTTCTAAGACATCTATTTTCAGCCCTGCTTGCTGGAACGTATTGATATACGAATCCGTTACCTCTTTCCGAGTTGCAACCAGTAAGACTTGGACTTTCTCGATCCCATCTTCATCGATAAATAGCCCTAATTTCTGATAGTCTACGTCCGCTTCTTCCCGAGGGAATGGAAGATATAGACCCGCTTCTTGATTCAGCACCATTTCGCGCAGTTCTCGATCGTCGAGTTCTGCTGGAACGGGGATAATTCGAGTCACCGTATCACGTCCACCAGCTACCGCAGTTGCCACCTGTTTCACTTTAATTTTGTGTTCGGCTAACGCAGACTGAATGATCTCTGCCATGGCAGGCGGATCGGTGATTTGTCCTTCATGAAAGACACCTTCAGGAATGGGAACGGTTGCATAAGTGCCAAGCCGAAATCCTTGCCCCTGCTTGCGAAGTACCGCAATGTTGAGGCGATCGGCGGCTAACTCAATGCCAACCCCCTTTGACTGTTTTGAGAATAAACTCTTGATACCGTTAACCACAGTTTTGTTAGCCCGCTATTGAGTGAATGAGTGACAGGTTTCGCAATAAAAATATTGCAAGTTTGCTGCTGTTTGGGTGCTGAACTCGACTCAGAAAATTCTGGGTAATCATACGGAAAACAACAGGAAAAATCTGCTATTTTATGAATGATTGAGTTCGACAAACATCTGGTGTAACGAATTTAGACTGCCCAGGTTTTTACAAGAATAAACATCTCAATCCAAAAAGTTAAAAATCCTGAAAGCCCAGTATTTACGGTACTTTTAAGCAATGAAAATGGAGCAGTTTTAGATAAGAAACTACTCTAATTTGATCAGTTTGATGTAATTGTTTCGTTGCTTTTCGCGCACATGAGAGATCGCATTTCGCAATCCTAAAAAGGTGTTGTTTCAATCAGTTCAGCGTCGATACTTAGACCTCCTCTGTATGATTAGAGACACCTATTTGTGCATACTACACGCGATTTGAAAAATGGCACGACTAATTTTTAAGACATAGAATTTATACGGAAACAGCCGATCGTTGAAACCACGATCGGCTGTTTTTGCTGAGAACAAATTGTGTGAGATTATGCACCTGCAAATGCAGGTTCGCGCATTAACAGGGGCATCACATCACTGACAGAAGCACCGAACACTTCACAAGAATTATTCGGGCTTTCAATCAGCTTCACTTTATAGAGGCGTGCCCCAATTTGCTGAATGGGATCTTCTAGTAAGTCGCGAATATGCACGGCAATATTTTCCGCAGTCGGCACAACTTTCTCAAAGTAAGGAATATCTTTGTTCAGAAACGTATGATCAAATGGCTCAACAACATAGTCATCTACTGCTTTCTGAAAGGCGACGAGATCAGCAATCATTCCGGTGCGGGGGTCGATTTCGCCTTTGATCGTGACTTCTAAATGATAGTTATGACCATGACCATTCGGACGAGCGCACTTGCCGTAGATTTCGCAGTTTTGCTCAAAACTTAGATCAGGACGAGCGAGACGATGAGCCGCACTAAAGTGAGTGCTAATGGTGAGATAGGCTTCCATATTGTTTCCTAGATAATCTGCCCAGAGTTCAGGATGTTCGTAGAGCCGGATATTGACGATCGGTAAATGCGATTCCAGCCTTTTCCAAATCGATCGAGCAATATTTTCGGTGGTGGGAAGAGTCTGTTGAAACTCTGCCCAAGTGTCATTTAAGTAAGAGAAGTCAAGCTGACTGGTCACTTCTCGCCGGATCACATGCTTCACATCAGACAAGTTTAGAACCATGCCGTATTCGTCTAAATCTCCCAACATGGAGACATACAGCACATAGTTGTGTCCATGTCCGGGAAACCGAGTACATGCCCCAAAGCGTTCAATATTCTCCGCTTCGCTGAGTTCCGGCAGATAGTACCGATGACTTGCCGAAAATTGGGCACGGCGATCGATAATACATTTCATAGAGTCTTGGAGAAAGGGTTAAGCGTTCAGTTTAAAAAACTTCACACTATTCTTAGGATACGACTTTCATCGGCGTTTTGGATTTTAGATTTGGGATTGTGGATTGAAAGAAACGAGTGAAGCAATAGAGTTGGGCGCGATCAGCCATTCTGAAATCTTTTCGATTTGAGCCATTGGAGCAAGATCACTGGGCGCGTTGGGAAGATTCACAACTGTTTTACCAGCGAATTCTTCTAATCTTTGAGTTGCGCGATTATTGACGATAAACCGCTGATGAATCTGCAATGGTTCGAGCGATCGCACTAAGCGCTCGGTTTCGGCAAAAATCGTCGATCGTGCCTGAACCACGCCAATAAATTCGGTATGCTCAGCGTTTTGAAGCTGTTTGTGAGTCTTGATAATTCGCAGTCTTAACGTGCGTAAGCGGCTCATCAGTTCAGTATGTCCCGCGACGTTCTGATATTTCAGCCAGAGCTTAAAAATCCAGGTGAGCCAATCCGTTAACACAGACGGCATTTCGAGAAAGCGCAAGAGATGCCCAGTTGGAGCTGTATCGAGAATGATCAGATCTTGTGCATTCGATTCCAGCAGTTCCATAACTTCGAGGAGCGCGAGCATTTCATCAATGCCCGGAAGCGCTTGAGCCATGATTTTGCGCCATGCTTCTGGCGTGTAAGCAATTTGCAGCGATTCATCTTGAGTTTTGCCACTCATCATGTCCGCTAATTCCCAAAGATACTCTTCCCGAAAGCGATCGAGTAAGGTTCGAGCATCGACTTCTTGAGCGCTGAGGTTGGGAAGAATGTCAGTTGGCTCATGTCCAAGCTGAGTCCCAAAAGCATCGCCCAAGGAATGAGCCGGATCGATCGAGATGACTCGAATTTTTCGATCCGGATGCTGCCGAGAAAGATTGAGCGCGATCGCGGCTGCAACTGTCGTTTTGCCCACCCCTCCTTTTCCGCCGACCAGAATTAACTTACGCTGTTCTAGGATGAAATCGGGAAGAGACTGAGACGGTGCAATTGGAATCGCTGAAGGGACGAATTCTGAATGATTTGTAATTAAGCGATCGAGGGCTGCAATTCCAATCGGTTCCTGAGACTGTTGTGAGAATGTCAGCACCGGATCTGCAATCTCTTGAAACTTGCGAACCAATTCCTCCCGTTCAGCGTGAACTTGATTGAGGAACACTCCGCCAAAAGGAATTTTAAGCGCTTCTAGAGCTTTGATTAATCTCTGAGATTCCAGCAAACTGAGCCATTCTGCGATCGCGACAACAAAACAAGCAGATCTTGCTGAATCTTGAAGTAATTGGCGACCGTCGGTTAAATCTCGGCGCATCGATTCTAGAAAGAGATCGACTTCATCCGGTGTGTAGCGACCTGTAAAAGCCTCGCTCATTGTTCGATGCTTGAGCTGAAAGAGTTCGAGAGCCGATAAAAACTCTTCGAGAAACTCCATCAGATTAAACAGTGCCAGCGTATGACCGCTTGGAGCCATATCCACTACGATCCGATCCACAACGCGATCGCGCAATAATCGCTGAATTTCAAGAATCCCCATCAATTCATCTAAGCCCGACCAGCCCAATTCCCAAACTGACGCTAAATCACCTTGCCCAACAAAGCTGCCTCGCTCGACTAATCGCTCTAGAATCTCCCCATATTCCGCTTTGAAGTCTTTTAGCAGCAATTCAGCATCCAATGCCCTGACGCTTAAATTCGGCAAGCTCTCGATGGTTTGAGCCGTATTGCTAACTTCCATCTGCAAAACATCACCTAAAGAGTGAGCCGGATCAGTGGAAAGCAGCAAAATACGATCGTTAGGAAACTGTTTTGCCCAGCGACAAGCAAATGCGCTTGATAGTGTCGATTTCCCAACACCGCCTTTACCGCTAAACATTGCCAGATGGAGAGAATCAAACGAATTCAACATAGTTCTGCGATCGAGTTTGGGCACAATCCTTGTACTGAATGAATTCGAGTTTGGTGCAAATTCTTGGGAGATTCGCTTCAGTGCAGAAACTGAAGAAGCTCAAAACCCATCGCCACCCCGATCCAATCAGTATTTGTAGTCTTCCCACCCAGTACCACCCAATGAGTGAGCTATTTAAAGGATTTGAGCAACTTTTAGAACTTGCCAAAGTGCTAGAAGAAAAAGCCGAAAAAGGTGAACTCAAAGCCAATATTCAAGTCAATCGTGCCGCTTTTAGCAGCATTCCCCGCAACACAGGCGGCATCGGCGTGAGTAGCATGGGCGCGAATCGTTCTCCTCAAGCTCCGACTCAAGATGTAATCGTGACTCCACCGCCTGCCAATTCGACTGCTTCACTTCAGGATGTGGGCGGACTGGGTGAAGTTCTTAAAGAACTCAGAGAATTAGTTGAATTGCCCCTCAAACGTCCAGAAGTTCTCGCAAAATTGGGACTTGAACCGATTCGAGGTGTATTGCTAGCCGGATCGCCAGGAACCGGAAAAACTTTGACTGCACGGGCACTAGCGGAAGAGTTGGGTGTCAATTACATCGCGATCGCTGCTCCTGAGGTAATGGGCAAATACTACGGTGAAGCAGAAGGGCGACTTCGCAGTATTTTTGAGAAAGCGGCAGCGTCGGCTCCTTGCATTATTTTTATCGACGAAATCGACAGCTTAGCGCCTGATCGTGCCAAAGTCGAAGGCGAAGTCGAAAAGCGAGTCGTCGCCCAATTACTCACCTTAATGGATGGATTTGCACAGACAAAAGGTGTCATTGTTCTCGCAGCAACGAATCGTCCGGATCATCTTGATCCAGCTTTACGAAGACCGGGAAGATTCGATCGAGAAATTCAGTTCCGCGTCCCCGATCGCGATGGACGCTTAGAAATTCTCAAAATTCTGACGCGATCGATGCCTCTCAAATCTGTCAATCTCGACTCGGTTGCCGATCTCACGATTGGCATGGTCGGCGCAGACCTCAAAGCAGTCTGTCAAAAAGCAGCTTATACAGCCTTGCGACGGCAAGTTCCCTCATTAAATGCAGTTCCCGATGAATTAACGATCGACCAATCCGATTTTCTACAAGCCTTGAAAGAAGTAAAACCGTCTGTTCTGCGATCGGTTGAAGTCGAATCACCGCAGGTCAATTGGGATCAAATCGGTGGATTAGAAGCCACAAAACGCACCTTACAAGAAGCAGCAGAAGGTGCAATGCTTTATCCTGAACTCTATCAACAAACAGGAGCCAAAGCACCGCGAGGAATTCTCCTGTGGGGATTACCTGGAACCGGGAAAACTTTACTCGCGAAAGCGGTCGCTTCTCAAGCAAGAGCGAATTTTATCTCGGTGAACGGTGCAGAATTGATGAGCCGTTGGGTTGGAGCAGCAGAACAAGAAGTTCGAGATCTGTTTAACAAAGCACGTCAGGCTTCCCCTTGTGTTGTGTTCATTGATGAGATTGATACGCTCGCTCCTGTGCGCGGCAAATTTAACGGCGATTCGGGAGTCAGCGATCGCGTCGTCGGTCAATTGCTAACTGAACTTGATGGGTTACAAGACTGTGGTGCGATTCTTTTAATTGCAGCGACCAATCGCCCGGATGAGGTTGATCCTGCGTTACTACGTGCAGGACGTTTGGACTTGCAAATTCAAGTCAATTTACCCGATGAAGCGAGTCGTTTAGAAATTTTGCGAGTTCACAATCTCGATCGACCTTTATCCGAAGTTGACTTAGCCGCGATCGCAGCCGAGACCGAAGGCTGGAACGGGGCGGACTTAGCACTTTTAAGCAATCAAGCAGCACTGCAAGCGATTCGACGCTATCGTGCTCAAGGAATGACTGAACCAGAAAATCTAGCAATTAACGGGGAAGACTTCGCGATCGCGTATCAAGCACTCCTAAGCCAACGTCGGTAGAAGTGTGCTGCTATCGAATAGCAGCACAATCCGTGAAACTGCGGGACTGAAAGACTTGAAATATAAAGATTACGTGATTGTTCTCGATAGTCTTAAATCAGAATCTGTCCATGTTAAGTGTGGAAGACTAATCCATCAGAATCTGAGCCGGAACACTTCCACATTCAACTACTCTTAATCACGGAATTACAAACCATCATGGCTGTTGAAAAAGTAAACTCTTCTTCGAGCTTGGCAGAAGTTGTGGATCGCATTCTCGACAAAGGTATTGTTGTTGATGCTTGGGTACGTGTTTCGCTCGTAGGGATTGAATTGTTAGCAATTGAAGCTCGCGTCGTCATCGCATCTGTAGAAACCTACTTGAAATATGCTGAAGCTGTCGGCTTGACGGCTCAAGCTGCAGTTCCTGCTGCATAGTTTTACGAAACAGAGGAGATCGAGATCTCCTCTGTTTTTTGAATTTTAAACTCAAGTACTTACAGCAATGGCTTTCAAAGATTCCTGGCAACAGCAACGACAAGTAAGACTGCAACAGGTAGCACAGCGTCGTCAAGCCGTTTCTGCGCTCCTCCAAGCAACGCATGAACAACGTCAACTGAATGCGTCTCAACTCCGAAGTGATCTGAGTTTATTTCGCGAAACCTTCGCTTACGACACCAGCTTGCGCCGTCAAAATTTGCATCAGTTCTGTGAAACGCTCCAAGAACAGACTCAAGAATTTTTAGCGGTCGCCCAAGCTGAGCGCAGTCTCATTTCACAACAGTTGAGACATGACCTCAGTGCATTTCGAACCACACTCAAGCAAACTGTAGAATCACTCCGGCGAGAAATTCAAGCCGATCTTCAGATCCTGCAGATTGAAGTTCAAGCGCAGCTAGATGACGCACGCCAGCAGAGAATCAAAAATCAGGTTCGACACTCGCGAAACCTACGCATCTTTGTTGAGCAACTTCACACAACTGTTGACGCATTTCTCGCAGATTGTGCCTTAGAGCGCCAGGAAAAAGCAGCACAAGCTCAACTCGACCGCGAAACTGAATTAGCCGCACTGTTCAAGAAATTTGCTGAATTTCGAGCACAGCTACAACAGTATCGCACTGAACTTTCCCATAGCGTTTGGGGAGACCTTTCTGAGCCAGCGTCTCAACCCGCCCAACCCGCTACACCGAAGCCTGTAGCAGTTGTAGAATCTGTAGAACCTCTCGTAAAACCTGCTGCTAAGCCGATTATTGTCTTGAAAAAGCCCGAAAAGAGAGGGCGAGGGTTCCAAGTTGCAACATCAGCAACATCAGCTTCTCCCAAACCTGCAATCAAGGTAGAGGAAGCTCCTACACTCTCCTCAGATGAGCAGAGAATTTATGACTACATCGCAGACATGCAAGGTGCGCGATTAACTGAAATTGAATCCGCACTCGGCATCACTCGACTTCAGGCTGTAGAAGGACTGCGATCGCTCATTCAGCAAGGCAAAATTACTCAAAAAGATCGCGTTTATTTAATCCATCAATAAGGAAAGGACACGCCCTGTGACGACTGTATTAAGAGCTAGCCCCCGCCACTTTGTCAGTACGCCCGCGCTCGATCGCATTACAATGCGCGCGCTACGTTATTTGCAGTCTGGTTTTTCAGTTCACTTGCGCGGCTGTGCAGGGGTCGGTAAAACGACCCTAGCCCTGCACTTAGCTGATTTGCTAGCTCGTCCCATCATGCTGATGTATGGCGATGACGACTCGAAAAGTTCAGACATGATTGGCGCGCAAGCAGGCTACACCCGTAAGAAAGTCGTCGATAACTTCATTCATAGCGTGATGAAGGTTGAAGACGAGATGAAACACACTTGGGTAGATTCTCGATTGACATTAGCTTGCCGAGAAGGATTCACACTCGTCTATGACGAATTTAATCGATCGCGTCCTGAAGTCAATAATGTGCTGCTCTCAGCCTTAGAAGAAAAGCTACTCGTCTTACCTCCGACGAGCAATCAGACCGAATACATTCGAGTCAATCCGCATTTTCGAGCGATTCTTACCTCGAATCCAGAAGAATATTGTGGCGTGCATTCGACCCAGGACGCTTTGATGGATCGCTTGGTCACCATCAATATGCCTGAGCCAGATGAACTGACGCAGCAAGAAATTCTGATTCAGAAGACAGAAATTGAGCGATCGAGTGCTGCATTTATTGTGCGATTTGTGCGAGCGTTTCGACAAAAAACAGGCGCAGAGAAAGCTTCTGGCTTGAGATCGTGCTTGATGATTGCAAAAGTCTGCCAAGAACATCACATTGCTGTCCTCCCTGAAGACGCAGAATTTCGGGATATCTGCTCAGATGTCTTGCTCTCACGCATTGGCATCGCGCTTGAAGATGCAACCAAAATTTTGTGGGCACTTCTCAATGAGCAAATTGGAGCAATTGAAATCCCCGTCATTTCAACCCCACAAGCAACCGTTGAGCAAATTGCTCAAACCGTTCAAGCATCCCTCAATGAGCAAACTGAAGCAATTGAAATCCCTGTAATTTCAACGATACAAGCAGCAGTTGAGCAAATTGCAAGTGCTCAACCCGTGCAAGCACCCTTTTTAGATGCAGAAGAACGTGCAGAATTAGCACTTCAAGAGCCACTCGAAGTGGCTCCTCTCAACCAACAAGTCGAAGCGCTCTTAAGTGATCTGCCAGAACTGGAAGAAGCGAGTACGATGAATGAGATTGCCGATGAGATTTCTCAAGAGCAGCAAATTTATCGCTATTTACTTCGATCGAAAGGTGCAGGACTCTCAGACCTTGAAAGTGAATTCAGTCTCGTCCGAACTGAACTACTCGAATCGATTCGAGCTTTGACCATTCAAGGTTTAGTCATTCACCGCGATCGACGTTTCTTTGCTGTCGAGCCTGCATTGGAGAGCTAAGTGTGACGACCCCGACGAAGAGCATTCAGAGACCGATGCCCACGGCCACCCAAGGTTCCACCTTGGCAGATGTATTAGAGCGTGTTTTAGACAAAGGAATTGTGATTGCTGGAGACATTTCAGTTTCCGTTGCGACGACTGAATTATTGACGATTCGGATTCGATTGTTGATTTCTTCAGTCGATAAGGCACGTGAGATGGGAATCAACTGGTGGGAGAACAATCCCCATTACAGTGCTCAATCGAGAGAGCTTCTCGAAGCGAATCGCGCACTGATGGAGCGAGTAGAATCGCTAGAAACAGAGCTAAAAGCTTTGCGTCCAGCAGTTTCGCCATCTCTGCCCAAACCACCTGCGACCCCAGCCGAAACCTTGAAATCACTGCTCCAAGATCTGTAAGCTATGTCTTCTCTTGCCCCGAAAGCTAAGCCCGATGCAGGTCTTGCTCCCTTGCTTCTCACCGTGGTCGAACTGATTCGACAATTGATGGAAGCACAAGTGATTCGTCGGATGGATAGCGGAGAACTCAGTGATGAGGATCTCGATCGTGCCGCAGATAGTCTTCGTCAACTTGAAGCACAAGTCATACGATTGTGCGATGTCTTTGAGATTGATCCGGCTGATTTAAACATTGATCTCGGTGAAGTTGGCACATTGCTTCCGAAAAATGGCGGGTACTATCCTGGAGAGCGATCAACTAGTCCAACGATTTTAGAGTTGCTCGATCGCTTACTCAACACAGGTGTCGTTCTCGAAGGCAATGTTGATCTCGGTCTCGCTCAAATCGATCTGATTCACGCAAAACTCCAGCTAGTTCTGACTGCAAAGCCCATTTAGCCCCGGTTGAAACGATGAGCAATTTATATTTGTACGGCATTTTCCCCGCTCCCGGTCCTCAAGATCTCGACCTGCAAGGACTCGATCAAAAACCTGTACAGACTCAGATTGTAGATGGGTTTGCGTTCCTCTACTCGGAAGCACAGCAGCAACGCTATCTCGCGAGTCGTCGGAACCTGCTTGGGCATGAAAAAGTGTTAGAGCAAGCAATGCAGGCAGGCTATCGGACACTTTTACCGCTTCAGTTTGGATTAACGATTGAGACTTGGGAAACCGTCTCCGATCAACTTACTGCTCCGCATTTTGAGCATTTAAAAACTCTATTTGAAAAGCTAGATGGACGGCGCGAAGTTAGTATCAAACTGTTTTGGGACAGTGCCGAAGAATTACAAGCGTTGATGGCAGAGAATGCTGAACTTCGAGAGCAGCGCGATAGCTTAGAAGGAAAATCGCTGAGCATGGATGAAATTGTCCGCATCGGGCAAGCGATCGAACATGCGATGAGCGATCGACGCGAAGCCATTATTACTGAGTTTCAAACCACTTTGAATGCAATGGCGATCGAGGTTGTTGAGAACGATGTCCTGACTGAAGCGATGATTTACAACGCTGCCTACCTGATTCCGTGGGAATCCGAATCAGAATTTAGTCAAGCCGTGGAAAGACTAGATCAACAATTCGACGGGCGCTTGAAAATTCGATACAACGATTTCACTGCACCGTATAACTTTGCTCAATTCGAGCGGGAGTAAATTCTATGGTTTTACGCCTTTTATTTGCGCCTGTGACTGGGATTGGTTGGATTGCAGAACAGATTCAAGAACGAGTCGATACAGAACTCGATCAAACCGAAAATCTCAGTAAGCGACTTCTGGCATTACAGCTCGCGTTTGATATGGGCGAGATTTCTGAAGCAGACTTTGAAGCACAAGAAGAAGAATTATTGCTAGCCATTCAGGCGCTTGAGGACGAACAGGCAGAATCGCAGTAGCATAGAGCAAATCGAGTTATGAATGTCCTATGCAAACTCAAGAGCCGATCGTATACCAAGGACAGTTCGGAGAATTTAGCATTGATGATCACGATCGCCAGGGCGTGATCCTTTATCGCAGCGGATTAGCGATCGCTGCTTTGAGTTTTGCGATCGCGGTTGGACTAGCATTCTCGCAAAACTTTGCCTGGATAACGCCGCTTTACTTTGTATTTTGGACGGCGTTAGGCGTGAGCCTATTCACGATTCATATTTACCTGAAACCGTTGCACCTCGCACTTCAGGCATTCTGGGCAATTGGCGGAGTGGCTTCGATTGGAATGCTCTTGCTGAGTTCTGAACCGCTCGCACTGTATGTGTATCAGCATCCGATCACCATTTTTGGCATCGGGTTTACCTTCGCTGCTTTGACTGGAATTTTCTTTAAAGAAGCATTCTGTTTTAATCGTTTTGAGACCAAATTTCTGACTCCGATCGTGCCCTCATTACTGCTTGGGCATTTAAGTGGCATATTGCCCTTGGTCTGGGAGCAAGTTTTACTGGGCGGTTGGGCAGTCTTATTTGCTATATTTGCAATCCGAAAACTGATTCAACCCATCCCTCCCGATATCGGAGATAAAAGCGTATTTGAATACCTCAAGCATAAGCAAGCCTGACGATCGCAAAACAGCTTGCTTCTAAAATGCCAGCTTTTGCCGTCGGAAAACTTACGATCTCAAAAACGAATTTTGACCTTGGGGATCAGTGCGGGAACACTGATTTCATGATTTGAGGATCGATGCTTGAGTGAGGAACGTGCGTTTTGGTTAGCCTGGTCGCGAGTTGCAGGAGTTGGTCCCATCTTGCAAAAACGCATTTACCTTCAATTTGGCAGTTTGAAAACGGCTTGGACAGCCAAACCTGAAGAATTGCTTCAAGTCGAGGGCATCGGAGCGCAAAGCGCGATCGCAATTTGTACAAGTCGCGATCAAATTTCAGTCGATCGCCTAGATCAATCCCAAAATTTTCTCACTCCCGCCGATCCGGACTATCCTCGATTACTCTTTGAAATCCCTGACCCGCCTCCGGTTTTATATTATCGAGGGCAAATCGAGCTAATTCGAGAATTCGATCGCCAAAGCGCGATCGCTCTCGTTGGAACTCGCCAACCTTCCGAATATGGCAAACGTTGGACACGAAAACTCAGCGCAACTTTAGCCAATAACGGGTTTATCGTGATCTCCGGGCTGGCAGCGGGAGTCGATACCGAGGCACATCAGAGTTGCTTAGAAGCCGGGGGCAAAACAGTGGCAATTCTGGGAACAGGCGTAGATGTCGTTTATCCCTACAAAAATCGCCAACTCTACCATCAGTTACTCAAAACCGGATTAGCGTTAAGCGAATATCCCGCCGGAACTCAGCCCGATCGCAGACATTTCCCTCAGCGTAATCGCATCGTTGCCGGATTATCCCGCGCCCTGATCGTGACTGAAGCCCCAGAAAAATCAGGCGCACTGATCACCGCAAATCTTGCCAATGATTATGGACGAGATGTGTACGCACTGCCGGGCAGCTTGGATAACCCGAATGCGATCGGCTGTCTGACCCTGATCAGCAAAGGCGCACAAATCATTTTAGGGACATCACAATTTTTAGAAATGATTGGCACGATTCCAGCCCTCGATCAGCCGCAAAATCCGGATATCGAACTGACGCTGGCGAATTTAGATCCCAGCCTTGCAAAAGTGTTGCAGACCATTCACACGATCGCACAACGCTCTGAGCACGCGGCTGTTTCTTTTGATTTGATTGTCCAAACTGCGGAAATGCCAACAGCATCCGTCTCTAGCTCATTAATGCATCTAGAATTGCTCGGCTTAATTACGCAAGTGCCTGGAATGCGATACCAGATGATCTGAGCCAATTTCTCGATGATCTGAGTCAATTTCTTACGAAATAACTCAGCCAAAATAGACGAACGCGGATATCGTAATGCAGAGGTAGGAAGCTGTTGAAATGTCTGACCAAAATTTAGTCTTAATCGTGGACGATAGCACAACGAATGTGCGTATCTTAGCAGATGTGCTTGAAACAGCAGGATTCTCTGTCTTGTCGGCTAAAAGCGGCGAAGATGCTTTACAGCAACTCGAAACTATCTTGCCAGATTTGATTGTGTTAGATGTACTCCTACCGGGCATTGACGGATTTGCCACCTGCGATCGCATCAAATCCAATCCCCTCACCCAAGAAATTCCGATTATCTTCATGACTGCACTGGCAAATGCCGAGGATAAAGTCAAAGGACTTCACTTGGGTGCGATCGACTACATTACGAAACCATTTCAACAAGTCGAAGTACTGGCGCGCGTGAAAACCCATATCAAACTCCGCCGCCAAACTCAGCAACTCAAAGACCTGAATGAGCAATTAGAACAGCGGGTCGCAGAACGAACGCATCAACTTTCGCGATCGCTCAACGATCTGCAACAGGCTCAACTCCAACTGGTTCAGCAAGAAAAAATGTCGATGCTCGGGCAACTTGTCTCTGGCATCGGACATGAAATCAACAATCCCCTCAACTCAATGACGGGTAATCTCAGACATGCAGAGCGCTATCTCCGACGTCTAATCCACCATCTGCATCTCTATGAACAGCACTATCCCAATCCTGCCGAAGCGATCGTTCACAATGCTGAAGAGATTGATCTCCCTTTTCTGATGCAGGATTTGCCTCGATTGCTCAGTACACTAGGAGTTGCAACCGAGCGGATGAATCATATCAGTCGAGCACTCCGAACCTTTTCTCGCAGCGACAACGACAATACGATCGAGCTAAATCTGCAAGACGGATTAGACAGTACGCTGCTGTTGTTACAACATCGACTCAATCCCACTCCCGAGCGTCCTGCGATTCAAATTACCCGAGACTATGCAGATCTTCCACCTGTACTGTGCTATCCAGGGCAACTCAATCAGGTGTTTATGAATCTCTTAGCCAACGCAATCGATGCGATCGAAGAAGCAAATCAAGGTCGTTCTTACAAGGAGATTGCCGCGAATCCGAACCAGATTCATGTCATCACTGAACTTCAAGACAGTACTGCGATCGTCCGCATTCGAGATAACGGCATTGGCATGAGCGAAGCCACTCAGCAAGATATTTTCAAACCCTCATTTACAACAAAACCTGTCGGCAAAGGGACAGGTTTAGGGCTGGCGATCGCTCACCAGATTATTGTGGAAAAACATCAAGGAAAGCTGATCTGTGAATCTACTCCCGCTGTCGGAACAGAATTCACGATCAAGCTTCCTGTCTTAGCCGAGTAACCCGAAAGCGTGCAGTGGACCGCGCCCTAAGAGCATCTCGATCGCCAAAGCAATTAACCCGATCATCGCAACTCGCCCATTCCAGACCTCGGCTGAAGTCGTCATGCCCCATTCCCAACCTTCTTGGGGATACATCTTGACTCGCTTCTGAGGATGAGCCACTTCTGAAAAATGGACAGACGGCGCATTTAACGCATCCGTCACCATGGTTGCTAATTCTTGAATAAAGATGGGATGCGTATTCAAAGCAGGAACCCGTCCAAATTTCTCAATTCCAGCTTCTTCAGCGATCTCACGATATTCCATATCGATTTCTTGCAGCGTCTCAATATGCTCAGAGACAAAGCTAATCGGAACCACGGCTAAGTTCTTGACCCCTTCAGCCGCTAACTCTTCTAACGCTTCTTCGGTATAAGGTTGCAGCCATTCAACCGGACCGACTCGACTTTGATATGCCAAGGTATACGGATTCGATCGATTGAGCGTCTTCATGATCAGCGACGTGCATTCTTCGATTTCGCGCTGATAGGGATCGCCTGCTTCTTCGACATAGCTCACCGGAACGCCATGTGCGCTAAAGAAGACATGCACATCTTCAGGTTTCTCAAATTGGTCAATCTCTTGGGCAATCAAGTCTGCCATGGCAGCGAGATAGCCAGGTCGATCGTACCAAGTTGGAATCACGGTGTAGTCGATCTTCTGAAGCACCGGGTCTTGTTCCCAAAGCTGTTCTAGAAGTCGGAAGCTGGAACCGCTGGTACTAATCGAAAACTGTGGATAGAGCGGCAAAATCACTAATTTCTCAATTTGGTCGCGCTTGATCCGAGAAATGGCTTCCTCGGTAAACGGATGCCAATAGCGCATTCCGATATAAACGCTCACGTCTTGTCCGCGCTGGCGCAGTTGGTCTTGAAGGGCTTGTGCTTGTTCTTCGGTAATGCGACGCAGCGGAGAACCGCCACCAATCTGCATATAATTTTCTTGCGATCGCTTTGCGCGTAGGGTCGAAATCAACCAGGCTAATGGACTCTGCAACCACGGGAACGGCAGACGAATGATTTCCGGGTCAGCAAATAAGTTGTACAGAAAGGGGCGGACATCTTCGATCTTATCCGGTCCCCCAAGATTCAGTAATAAGACCCCTACTCGACCCATAGCGATATTAAATCCTTGTTTATTCTCAGCTTCGTTACCGATTTTAACAATAAAATCTGAGCTACACCGAAGCAAATTAACTAAATCTCAGCGAAAAATTCGATCATATTGAACATTCTGAACAAATATCAACTGGGGTTAACATTTGCTCAACCCCCATTAGAATGAAATCCTTGACAAAAGGGTCGCTTTTAGAATCTAGATTTGAACTGGAATAGGTTAGACAACAGCACAGATTCTTGATTTGAATGCTCTATCGTTTTGGTGTTTCAGGCTTTTTGCGATCGCATATGGCAGATTTAGATGCTCGAATTGTTCAGACGAATCAACGTCTCAAAGCAGCCCAACTCGGACTTCAGATCGAGCGGCGTGGCGTAAAACTCGCGCTGCGAGGAACCTTACCCCCGCGTCCTGGAAGTTCTAAATTACGCCCGTATCAACAGCGTTTGAGCTTAGGAATTCCAGCGACAGCAGCAGGATTGAAGCAAATCGAGCAAGAAGCAAAAATTGTTGCTGCCCAGTTAATTCAAAATCAATTCGATTGGCGAGAGTACCTGAGCTTCACAGACGGAAAGCGATTGAGCCAGCAAGATCTGAGCCAGCAGATTGCCGCCTTTGAGCAAGACTTTTTAAATCAGCCTGAGCGAGCCATCAATCCTGCTGCGACGAAAACCACTTGGTCTAGCGCTTATGCCCCGTATCTACGGAAGTTAAGCGCGATCGCGGCTGAGTCTCCCACTCTTACGCTGATCGAAGCGATTTACAAAACCGTTGAATCTATCCCCCTCAATTCCCGAAGTCGCCAACTCTGCTGCACCACATTCAGCGCATTTGCCGAATTTCTCAACCTGACGCTGCCCAAAGATCTGAAAAAGCTATCCGGCGGATATGGCGCGAGCAAAACTCAAGCCCGCACGTTGCCCTCTGATCAGGAAATTTTGAGCGCCTGGGAAAAGATCCCGAATCCAGGTTGGCAATTTGTGTATGGAATGATGGCAACGTTTGGATTGAGAAATCATGAGGTGTTTTACTGCAATTTGAATGGGTTAAAGCGCGGGGAAACCTCGATCGAAGTTCTGCCCACAACAAAAACGGGAAGCCATCAGGTTTGGGCGTTTTATCCAGAGTGGATTGAAACTTTTAATTTAAGAGAGATTCAACTCCCACCTGTTGAAACAGACTTAAATAAGACCACGTTGCGACAAGTTGGGCAACGGGTCACGGCACAATTTCGGCGGTATGGTGTGCCCTTTTCTCCTTACGATTTACGTCATGCTTGGGCAGTCAGAACGATTCATTTTGGGCTGTCGGATACGGTAGCAGCAAAAATGATGGGGCATTCGGTACTGGTTCACACGCGGACTTATCATCAATGGATAACGCAACGGGATCAGCAAATGGCAGTTGATCATGCATTGAAGCGAATGCGAGGTGAATGATGGCAACGATTTTGAGAGATTGGAGTTATCAGTATCAATGGCTGTATGACGGGATTTCGAGGATTGCAGCATTGAGTGTGGGCGGAGAAGCCCGATTTCGACAATTAGCCTTACAGGGATTGACGATCGAGCCAGAGACGAAAGTGCTGGATCTCTGCTGTGGCAGTGGGCAGACTACGCAATTTTTGGTGCAGCGATCGTGCAATGTGACAGGCTTAGATGCCTCTCCTTTATCGATTCAACGCGCGAAAAAGAATGTTCCAGAAGCAGAATATCTTGAGGCATTTGCCGAGCAGAATCCGTTACCGGATCAATCTTTTGATGTAGTGCATACCAGTGCGGCAATGCATGAAATGCAGCCTCAACAATTACGGCAAATTTTGCAACAAGTGCATCGAGTTTTGAAACCGAATGGTGTGTTTACAATGGTCGATTTTCATGCCCCAACCAACCCTATTTTTGTACCTGGGTTGGCGATATTTTTCTGGCTATTTGAGACAGAAACCGCTTGGCAATTGATTCAAACTAATCTGATCGAATTACTAGAAGAAATTGGATTTGAAATTCAAACCCAACAGCTTTATGCAGGTGGAAGTCTTCAGGTCATTCAGGCAAGAAAACGTTAAAAAGCGCCATCATACAAGACGGCGCTTTGGGGTTTAGATATAGCGTTTTTGAAACTAATTAATGGGTTCTGTATAGCGAGAAATTAACGGTACAACTTTGTGAACTAGGTAGTTATTCAACTCGTTTTGCTCACATGAATAAAGTATCCGGTTTCACCTGTTAAATCGATCCACCTCAAGATAGGTTATTCGCAATCAGAGACTCTCGCATCCGACTGATCTCCGATCGCTCGCCATTCGTCAAAATCCCATCTTCGAGGTAGGCAATGTGATCGGCGACATCCGCAATCCGGGGATCGTGCGTCACGATCAAAACCGTCCGACCTCTTTCTTTTGCCAGAGTTCGCAGCAATTCAATTACGGCATGACCGTTGTGCGAATCTAATGCCGCAGTCGGTTCGTCCGCCATGATCAACGTTGGATTTCCAGCTAGGGCACGTGCGATCGCAACTCTTTGTTTCTGACCACCAGAGAGATCTTGAGGATGCAATTTTGCTCGATCGGCAAGTCCAACTTGATCTAACAGTTGCATCGCTTGCTGACGCGCTGCTGATCCCCGAATCCCCTTGAGATTAAGCGCGACTTCAATATTCTCGATCGCGCTCAGCGCTGGAAACAAGTTAAAGCCTTGAAAGATAAAGCCAATATTTTCGAGGCGAAATTGGGCTAACTTGGAGCTTGACAGTTTTGTGATTTCTTGTCCCAGCAAGCGCACACTGCCCGCAGTGGGAGTCAGAATTCCTGCCAAAATTGACAATAGTGTGGTCTTTCCTGATCCTGAAGGACCCATCAGAAGCTGAATATCGCCATATCGCACTGTCAAATCCACATGGCGCAGAGCATGATAGCGATCGCCACCAGTCTGATAGACCATTTCTACTCCACAGGCAGAAATTGCGTTATCTGCTCCATCCAAACTGTTAGAACAAGGTTCAATCACCCGGCTCTCAGTCTGATAACTCAAATCAATCGGGGTTGCAGTCATTCGTTTAACAAACGGTAGGAAAACAGTTTATAAGGAGAGGGTGTGTGGAGGAGTGTCGAAACAGTCTTTTCCGATCATGACTTCAGGCAGATCGAGCCAAACTCCAGATAAAGGGTCGAGTCTGTACCAAAGTTCAACAAAACGTTAAACAATTTGAGCAGATCCATCACCTTCAAAAAGGAGAAACTCTATTGCTCTATTGTATGAGGTCAAATTATGCTACGGGATGAATTCATGTGACAGCTATGTGAATAATTAGCGTCATTCCAGATTGCGAGAGATATCATTCTATGTATAGATGCGTAATGATTATTCAAGATTCTACGCTGAATCTTCGCAATTTCAGGGAAATTCCATAGAGTTCATGCCTTGAAGACGATCGCGGGATCGACTCGGGTCACTTTTTGCACCGCAAACATTGCTGAACCGACACACATCACAACCGTCAGCACAAAAATGCCAACGCCTGTGGCGGGAGTAATTAAAATCATGATGCCTTGAGCCGCCTGTGTCCACATACCCAAACCGAGACAGAACGCAATACTGGGAATGTAGCCCAAGACTGCCATCCAAAGCGCTTGTTCTAAAATCACGCTGTAGATTATCCAGTTTGACGCGCCCATTGCTTTGAGAGTTCCAAACTCGCGAATATGGTCGGAAACAGATGAATATAAAATCTGTCCGACAATCACCATGCCGACGATAAATCCTACTGTTGCACCTAATCCCAAGACAAAACCAACTCCAGTCCGATTCGTCCAATAAGAGCGGGTCAGTTCTGCGATTTCAGACTGAGTATAGGCGCGAGTGTCCGGTAGGGCAGATTCTAATCGCTGTTTTAGCTGCTGGAGGTCTTGTCCGGGCTGCGCCCGAATCAGCACAAAGGAAATTGGATCTTGGACATTGACGCGACGAGGTGCAGCAGGATTTGGGTCAGGAGATGTGAAAGAAGAATTTTGACTGGTACAAGCTATTTCGCCGTTCGATTGCCGGGTGCAGGTTACGCCTGTGTCTGTGCCGCCTAACCCATAAGCATTTGCATTCTCTAAAGACGTATAGATAAAAGCGCTAGATGCGATCGACTGCGTATCTTGGGTCAAGCCTACATATTGAGCAGGTAATGCTCGGAATGCGCCGATTGCGCCGCGCTCGTTTAATTCCTGGAGTCCCAAATTTTTTAAGCTGTTGTAATCGACAATGACGGTGTAGGGCTGATTCAAGGCTTCGAGCTTACCCTGAGTCACTTGCCAACCTGCAAACAGCCGACTATTGGGATCAAAGCCATAAATCCGAATTGGCGTAATTCGCCCTTGGCTATCGCGCCAAATACTCGATCGAATCATTAACGCTTCTGCACGCTCAACTCCTGCAACTTTCTGCGCTTCTTCAACGCGCTGAGCAGGCATGGGAGAAGACAATTCGAGATGGACAATATCTTTCGAGGCAACCCAGAGATCAGCGCTGGACTGATCAATGATGCGAGCGGTGGAACGACTGAAACCGCGAAGAATTCCAATCTGGATCGTGACTAGGCTGACCGCGAAAATAATGCCGGCTTGAGCAACGAGAAAACGGGGAATATCTTCAAATAGATTTTTGCGGGCGATCGAAGCCATAGGGCAGAGAGTCGGCAGATTAAGGCGAAGAGGGCGATCAGTGTGAACTGTCATACGAGGAAAACCGTTAGAAGTTGATCGTATGACTGCTGGGTAAGCCTGAGCGTTCCTTCAGCGTAGGGTACTTTATGGCAAATCAACACTAATCTAACTACTGAAATTTATAGTTTTTCCTTATTAATCAACGGCTTCTGTGGAAAACTTGCAGTTTTCTGTGGAAAAACTTGTGGGAAATTGGGCTAAATCTGCGGAAATTTTAGCTTGAGATGTGAGACTGGGAAAGTTTTTCCACAGGCTGCGATCGTATTTGTTGTGAAAAAATCGTCGATCGCTGAGTTTTCCACATTTTCCACAGGTCGTACAATAGTACTGAAAAAGCATCTGATTTGCCTAGAAATTTGATCTTTGATCAATCTGGCTATCTAGTGTTACGATGCTCAAGCATCACATGAAAACGCTAGATGTAGATCTAAAGATTCACGTCTTCCCTTGATATAGAGTTATTACTACTTTTTCCACAGCCTTTCTCTTCGTCCTATATCCTGACTACTGCCATGAAACTGGTCTGCGCCCAAACCCATCTTAATTCTCATCTGTCTCTTGTCAGTCGCGCCGTTTCTTCGCGCCCGACTCATCCGGTTTTGGCAAATGTATTGTTGAAAGCGGATCAGTCGACACAGCGTGTGATTTTGAGCGCATTTGATCTCAGTTTAGGAATTCAAACAAGCTTTCCGGCACAGGTCGAAGAGAGTGGAGTGTTAACTCTGCCTGCGAAATTGTTGAGCGATATTATCTCGCGTTTGCCGGATGGCGATGTGACGATCGAGAGCGACGCTGAAGGCAATCATGTTACAACTTTGACTTCTGCTTCGGGACGCTATCAAGTTCGAGGGATGGGGGCTGAGGAGTTTCCTGAGTTACCGAAGATCGAAGAAGGTGAGCAGACGCATCTTGTTGCCGATGCTTTGGTGGATGGACTGCGGGGATCGCTGTTTGCGGCAAGTGCGGATGAGACGAAGCAAGTTTTGACAGGCGTTCATGTGAGCTTACAGCCAGACGGGTTGGAGTTTGCAGCAACCGATGGACATAGACTTGCTGTGGTGAAAACGATCGAAGAAGATGCTAAGTCTGAATCAGAGCCGCAATTAGATGTGACAGTTCCTGCGAAGGCGTTGCAGGAATTGATGAAAATGCTCGATCGTCAAAATGGCAATGCGGTAGATGTCCGTTTTGATCAAGGTCAAGTGGTGTTTGAGTGGGCGGATCAGCGTCTGACGAGCCGACTGCTAGAAGGTCAATATCCGAATTATCGGCAGCTTGTGCCACGTCAGTTTACGCATCAATTGACGATCGATCGCAGATTGTTTTTGAGTTCTTTAGAGCGGATTTCGGTACTCGCAGATCAGAAGAATAATATTGTGAAAGTCCATCTTGATCCTGCCGCGCAACAGCTTACTTTGTCGGTAGATGCTCAAGATGTCGGAAGTGGACGAGAAGCGATCCCGGCTCAGATTTCGGGCGAAGGCATGGAGATTGCATTTAATGTTCGCTATCTGTTAGACGGATTGAAGGCGATCAATACCGCAGAAGTGCAAATGCAATTGAACACGTCAACAAGTCCAGTAATTTTATCGCCACTGGGTAGCTTGAAGATGACGTATTTGGTCATGCCAGTCCAAGTACGATCGTAAGATTTGCTCAGAAATTTTAGACTTCCACTAGAGGCACATCCCTGCTGTAATCAGGGATGTGCCTTTTTATAAATTTCAAGGTCGCTATAATCGACGAAAGAGTTTTGTGAAAAATAATGCAGTCAGATGCGTTTGCAATTCTGGGTGTTCCGATTACAGCTCCTTATGCAGAAGTTTTCGATCGATACTGCGCTGTGACAGAGTTATTAGAGCAGAGGATTTCTTGCAGTCAATCACAAGCACTAGAATTTGCTACGCAGAACTTAGATCTTGTTAAACAAGCATTTCGCTCACTTGCGGAAGAAGAGTTACGCAGGCAGGTGATTCATCAGATGCAAGAACAAGTGATTCAGACCAAGCTTCAACCTAAAAGTTTTCTTGCAAAAGCGATACTCAATTATCCAACTTCCGCCGTTACGGCATTTTACGAAAGTGCAGTTGATGATTTGAAAGTTCTACAATATTGGTCGTTGAACAATATTGAGTTTGTCACGGGCACTTTACACGATCTCAATCTTGCCTATTTATTCGTCCGAATGGATTCACGCGGTGACGGTGGACAGTCCATCAGCGTTCCATGCTCTCCGCTCTCTCCTCAACCCAATTTTGGGACAGAAGCAGAACCTGATACCGGACTTTCTACTGTTCCATGACATCATGATGAGCGGATCGATTGCTTGGGCTGGTTCATTAAGGCGCTAAACTGAAAGACAGTCTCACGATTTAACAAACGTTTATGCCTAGATCTCAACGTAACGACAACTTCATCGATAAAAGCTTCACCGTCATGGCGGATTTGATCTTGAAGGTCTTTCCGGCGAGTCGCAAAGAAAAAGAAGCTTTTGCTTATTATCGAGATGGCATGTCTGCACAGGCTGATGGGGAATATGCAGAAGCCCTTGAAAACTATGAAGAAGCACTGAAACTCGAAGAAGATTCTAACGATCGTAGCTACATTCTCTACAACATGGGCTTGATCTACGCCAGCAATGGGGATCACGACAGAGCTTTGACCCTATACCACGAAGCGATTGATGAAAATCCTCGCCTGCCTCAAGCTTTGAATAACATTGCAGTGATTTATCACTATTTGGGCGAGAAAGCCAAAGAAGAAGGCAACGACGACGAAGGCGACAAATTCTTTGATCAAGCCGCAGACTACTGGAAGCGGGCAATTCTACAAGCTCCGAACAACTATATCGAAGCTCAGAACTGGCTAAAAACAACCGGTCGATCGGGGATGGATGTATACTTCTAAGCGATTTAGTTTGAGAGAGTTTGTATGATCGATCGCGAACAGGTTCAGAAAGTCGCGCACTTAGCTCGCCTAGAATTGACTCCTGAAGAAGAGGGGAAATTTACAACCCAGTTGAACGATATTCTCGACTACTTTGAGCAGTTGAGTGAGTTGGATGTCAGTGATGTACCACCCACCACACGCGCGATCGATGTCTCGAATGTCGTTCGAGTCGATCG
Source organism: Leptolyngbya sp. GGD (assembly GCF_026735145.1). Lineage (NCBI taxonomy): Bacteria > Bacillati > Cyanobacteriota > Cyanophyceae > Leptolyngbyales > Leptolyngbyaceae > Leptolyngbya > Leptolyngbya sp. GGD. The sequence continues at coordinate 1,732,639 of NZ_JAPQKE010000001.1, read as the reverse complement.
GCTTCAACCCTATACTGATCGCGAAACCATTCTCGAAGGTGCACCCGATCGCGACGGCGATTTCTTCAAAGTGCCAAAGATTGTCACTGGAGACTGAATCTTCTTAAAGATTTGATTCACGTCACTTTCCATTTAGGGAGATTAGTGCTTTCCTTACAAGGATAGATTGCCCTTGTGAAGTCCTAGGAGAAATCATGTCGCGTCCAATCATTCTCGGCATTGTGGGAGATAGTGCAGCAGGCAAAACCACACTGACACGCGGGATTGCTCAGGTGTTGGGTGAAGAAAATGTAACGACAATTTGTACAGACGACTATCACAAGTACGATCGTACCCAACGTGCTCAGATTGGAATTACAGCCTTGCATCCTGACTGTAATCACTTGGATATCATGCAGCAGCATTTATCGCTGCTGCGATCGGGGCAGCCGATTCTGAAGCCGAATTACAGCCATAAGACGGGAACCTTTGAAGCCCCGACTTATATCAAGCCGAGCAAGTTTGTCATTGTAGAAGGACTGCTTGGCTATTCAACTCGTGTAGCACGAGACGCTTACGACGTGAAAGTTTATCTTGCTCCACCAGAGTCGTTGCGGGCACAGTGGAAGGTGAAGCGAGATACGCAAAAGCGGGGCTACACAGAAGAACAGGTTTTAGAAGAGTTACAAAAGCGAGAGCCAGATTCAGAAGCTTACATTCGTCCGCAGCGAAGCTGGTCAGATTTAGTCGTGAGTTTTTGCCCATCGACAACGGATTCAAATGGACAATTGGATGTGAAATTAGTGCTGCGTCCGACGATCCCTCATCCTGAGTTAACGCGGGTCGTTGGAGAAGATTCGCCCACGCAATCGGCGATTCGGTTGGGACTCGATCGAGATATGGGTAAGCCTGTCGATGTGCTAGAAATCGATGGACACGCCACGAAGGATCAAGTTGTGCATTTAGAGCGCTTTATCTGTGATGAGCTGCCAGCATTATCGAATGTTTGTAATCCGACAAGCGATACGGAATTAGGAAAAGTTTCAGGAACAACAGGGGAGATGATTCAGAGCTACCCGTTAGCTATGACACAGTTGTTGATTGTGTATCACATGCTGAAAGCAACGAAAGCGATCTAGAGTAGTGAGTCTGTTTTTGGGCGTTCGATTTCGCCTTCGCTATAGCCCAAGTCGTAAAAACTAGCAGCCTGTGGATCATGCTCAGGGGGTTGCTTTGAGCGACCTGACCAAGCATCTTCTTTGCCTCGATCGAACCATTCCTGGTGCGGGTGTGGGGAAGTGTTGCTTTCCATCAGAAAATTCACTCCGAAGCGATCTGATGCCCTCATTCTAATGATTCAATTGGCTGTAGAGTCCGGATTCTGTACAAATTGCATTTAACGGCTGATCCCACTCATCGATCGCGAACTCATCCACAACTGCAAAATCAAATAGAATGCCGATCGCCTTTTTCTCGCGCCATTCCGGTTGACTGAATAGGCGATCGTAAAATCCCCCACCATATCCCAATCGGTAGCCCTTTCGATCGCACATCACACAAGGGACAAGGATTAAATCTACTTCTGAAACATTAATTTGAGGACTATCGGGATCAGGTTCCTGAATGCCAAACTTGCCCGATCGTAGATTGCCAGCAACATGCCAAGAGAGCGACTGACCCACACAGCGCGGGAGTCCCCAAATTTTCGGCAGCGTCAGCAGTTCGCTTAAATCAGGTTCTTGGCGGAAGCTGCAATACGAGAGAATCGTTTGGCTCGATCGCACTAGCTCTGAAATTTTGAGATGTTCAACGATCGCGTGACTTTTTGATTTCCACTCCACTTGAGAGAGAGAAAGACGCTTCTGAAGATAGATTTTTCTTAAGTCTGATTTATTCATTTTTACGCTTTCTTGCTATTTTCACTGTGCCTTAATCTCAGTAGATATGATCGCGAGTATCAGCTTGATCGCGAATTGTGCGCCATGAACATGCTTGACCCAACCCTTGAGTTTCAGAAGTTACAGAATCAGTTGCGCGATCGCTGGCGCAATGTAGTTGAGTTTGACACGAGTGATGCGGATATCATCGTCATTCCGTCGCTAAGTATTGATCAGCATGAACTGCTCAAAATTGAAGGTTTTTTGCATTATGAAGAACGACTGCTCTTTTCGCTGATTCGATTGCGAAATCCTCGGACTCGGTTGGTTTATGTGACTTCGCAACCGATTCATCCGAGTGTCGTTGATTATTATCTTCAGCTATTACCTGGTATTCCATTTTCCCATGCGCGCGATCGCTTGCTGTTGCTTTCGACTTATGATTCATCAACGAAACCTCTGACTGAGAAAATTCTGGATCGACCGCGTTTACTCGATCGGATTCGACAAGCAGTAAACCCAGAGCGGGCATACATGATTTGCTACAACTCGACAGCGTGTGAGCGAGATCTATCGGTACAGTTAGGCATTCCATTGTATGCACTTGATCCGACCCTTCTGCACTGGGGAACCAAGAGCGGCAGTCGGCAGATTTTTGCCGAAAGTGGCATTCCTTTTCCAGACGGCAGTGATTTAGTTTGGAATGCAAAAGATCTAGCGGTTGCCACCGCTGAGTTATGGGAACGCAATCCCGAATTAAAACGAGTCGTGATTAAGCTGAATGAAGGATTTTCAGGAGAAGGAAATGCAATTTTAGATCTGCGACAATTAGGAGAAGTGAAGCCTGGAACCATTTCGCATCAGCAGCGAGTGGCAAAGATTTACGATCACTTTGCTCATCTCAAATTCGAGGCAAAGTCGGAAACCTGGGAAAATTATGGGGGTCGAATTTCAGAATTGGGCGCGATCGCAGAAGCCTTTATCGAAGGAGACCATAAGTTTTCGCCAAGTGTGCAGGGTCGCGTCACACCCGATGGAGAAATCGAAATCCTCTCGACTCACGACCAGATTTTGAATGGACAAATCTATCTCGGCTGTCGTTTTCCGGCAGATGAAGCGTACCGAATGAGCATTCAGGATTTGAGCTTGCACGTGGGGCGGACGTTAGCCGCAAAAGGAGCACTGGAGCGATTCGGCGTGGATTTTGTCGCAGTACGCGAGGAAGAAGGATGGAAAGTTTATGCGATCGAGATCAATCTCCGAAAAGGCGGTACAACTCACCCATTCATGACGCTGAAATTTTTGACCAACGGGCGTTATGACCTTTCAAGTGGCTTATTTTATAGCCAACAGGGACGACCCAAATACTATATGGCAACGGATAATTTACAGAAATCGCAATACCGGGGATTATTACCCAATGATTTGATGGATATCATTGCGTATCACGAATTGCACTTCGATACGAGTACAGAAACGGGAACAGTGTTTCACCTGATGGGATGTCTGTCTGAATTTGGGAAATTGGGGTTGACCAGCATTGGCAATTCTCCGCAGCAGGCAGAGGATTTGTATCGACGAGTCGTGAAAGCGATCGACGATGAAACGAAAACCTCAGACTATTCCCATCTCACCTCATCGTCGATCGCTTCAATGCGTTGGAATAGCGGCTATTGAAGCATTTTCGCACTTCAGAAATTCGGTGAGTTTGTTGAGAAACAAGATGCCACGATAACAATGCTGCACATTACTCAAAAATCAGGGTCGTGAGACTTTCACTGACTCTTTCCAAAGCTAGCTATGATCTGTAGAACACAGGAGTGGTATTTCACGTCATGACGATGGAGCCAGTTACAACAGCACCAATCGCTTTGCAGACACAACCCATTGCGGAACTGTTGCAAGCGCGTCTGAGAGTAGAGGTGTCAGAGATTAAAGCATTGTGCGATCGTCACCGCATTGCAGAATTTGGGGTGTTTGGATCGGTACTGCGAGATGACTTTCGAGTGACAGGCAACGATCCGAGTGATGTCGATGTTTTAGTGGTGTTTGAAAGAGGTTATCGGCTGTCTTGGAGAGCTTGGCAGAATTTGCAAACTGAGTTGGAGCAGTTGTTTGGGCGGAAAGTGGATTTAGTCCGAAAAGAGCTTTTGACAAATCCTTATCGTCGAGCAGAAATTTTACGCACCTGTCAGATCATTTATGCAAAGTCATGATCGTGATGCTGCGGCACTTTGGGATATAGCTGAAGCAATTCGAGAGATTCAACAGTTTATGGCTGGAGTCTCTGAGATGGAATATCTAGAGACACTATGGTTACGTCGTGTAGTCGAGCGCAATTTTGAGATTTTAGGTGAGGCGGCTCGTCGGGTTTCAACTGAGTTTCAACGGGCACATCCTGACGTAGATTGGGGGAATATGATCGGATTACGGAATATTATTGCTCATCACTACGAACAGGTTGATCATGAAATTCTGTGGGACATTATGAATACGGTCTTGCCGGAGGTTCTTGTAAACGTAGAGCGTTTTTTGTCGGAATTGTCGGGGCAGTCATCTTAAAGTTTTCTATTGCATTTTTGCGATCGTACGCAAAATCTAGCCTTGTAATTGCACTTTAGCTTTTAACATTTAGTGAACAAACTAATTTGATAGCCGCTACTCAGCAGCAATGTGCCACAATTCTCCTGTATACCTGTGGGGCGAGGACTCTTAGGATGTCGATCTCAAAAATGATGCAGTCTAAAATCACTCGATCGCTGCTTACATCGACAGTGATTGGAACTTTAATCGCATTAGCATCACCTGTCAAAGCAGGCGTGCTGGATGACGTATTTATTCGTCCCGGTGTTGATGAAGCCGATTTTGGAGCTTGTGCGCGGGATTTAACGCGTGGAAAAGTCGAAGCTCAAATTGCTGCGGATGCCTGTGCAAAAGCGATCCGTCCCAAAGATTTGGGGATTTGTGTCGATCGTATTACCCGCAATGAAGTGTCCGCCGAGGATGCACTCTCAGTCTGTCGGCAAGTCCGCCGCCCAGTAGAAGCTTCGACCTGTGTTGTCGATATTCGTCGTCGCGCGCCGCAAACTGCTTTGGTCAATGTCTTAAATGGCTGCCGTCAAAGTTTGCTCCCTGCTCGGTTTTCTAATTGTGTCGTCGATTTGAGTCGGGACTTGAAATTGACCACCGAGCAATCGATCTCGGCTTGCATCAGCGCGAGTGATATTACCCGCGATTTGCAGCCGACCGTTTTACCCGGTGCAACGAATACTTCGCCAGTCACATTACCTGCACCCGTTACTCCCTCTCCGGTGCAGCCCTCTCCTGGCGGCAGTACGCCTGCTCCACCCGCAACAACTCCGGGAACTGTGACACCTCAGCGATTCTAAGGTACACTCGGAACTCAGCAGAATTTTTAGCGTGGGTTCCGAGATCATGAATATCCCTCAACTTCTGGCAGAAGAACTCTCACTGCGATCGTTTCAGATCAGCAATGCACTCGAACTGTTTGCAGAAGGGGCAACGGTTCCATTTATTGCACGGTATCGCAAAGAGCGAACTGGCGAAATGGACGAGGTGCAGTTGCGGGATTTGTTCGATCGCTTTACTTATCTGACCGAATTAGAAGAACGCAAGAAAACCATTCTCGAATCGATCGAGTCTCAAGGCAAACTCACGGAAGAGTTGAAGCTCAAGATCGAAGCGTGTTTGCAGAAGAATGAACTAGAAGATTTGTACCTGCCATATCGTCCGAAGCGCAGAACCAGAGCGACGATCGCACGCGAGAAAGGCTTAGGTGAGTTGGCTGTTTTTATCGCTGCTTTGAATCAGCCCAACGCATCTGTCGCATCCTTAGAAGACGAAGCAAAGCGGTATTTATCTGAAGAAAAAGGCGTTAAAACCATCGAGGAAGCTTTGCAAGGAGCTTCGGATATCTTGGCGGAAGAAGTTGCCGAGAAGGCTGAATTTCGGGCGCATCTGCGCGAGTTTTTCTTGGAGTCTGGAATCTTTGTGTCGCGGATCAAAGATGACTATCCTGAGGGCAGTACAAAGTTTGAAATGTACCGCAACTATCAAGCGAAGATTACTAAGATTGCACCTCATAACCTACTCGCTCTATACCGTGGAGAGGCAGAAGGAATTCTGAGCTTTGATCTCAGCTTTGATGAGGATTCGGTACAGCAGTATCTAGAGTCAGAAACGATTCGGACAAAGGCAAAACCTGTTCGAGAATTTTATCAATCGATGCTCAAAGATGCGTTCAATCGCTTGATGAAAACTTCGATCATTTCAGAAGTACGATCGCAGAAAAAACAAGAAGCCGATATCGAATCGATTAAAACCTTTGAAACTAATTTGCGCGAGTTACTGCTTTCGGCTCCGGCTGGAATGAAGCCAACGCTCGCCGTCGATCCGGGTTTCCGAACAGGCTGCAAAGTTTCAGTCCTGGATCAAACGGGTCAATTTCTCAAATACGAAGCAATCTTTCCACACACTGGGGCTGAGAAGCGCAAGCAAGCAGCCGTGTCTTTGAAGAAGTTGATTGAGCAATATCAAATTGAACTCATTGCGATCGGAAATGGAACTGCGAGCCGCGAAACTGATGAATTTGTCGCAGAAGTTTTAACGACTTTAGAACGCAAGCCGATTAAAGTGATTGTGAATGAATCCGGTGCTTCAATTTATTCAGCAAGTCCAGTTGCGATCGCAGAGTTTCCCGAACTTGATATCACCGTCAGAGGCGCAATTAGCATTGGACGGCGTTTACAAGATCCGTTAGCAGAATTAGTCAAGATTGATCCAAAATCGATCGGAGTCGGACAGTATCAACATGATGTGGATCAAAAGCTCCTGAAGAAAAAGCTAGATGAAACGGTTGAAAGTTGCGTAAACTATGTCGGAGTTGACCTCAATACAGCATCGAAAGAGCTATTAATGTTTGTTTCTGGTGTGAGTTCAACGGTTGCGAATAACATTGTGAACTATCGCAATCAGAATGGTGCGTTCAAAGATCGTAAATCATTGCTCAAAGTCCCAAAATTGGGTGCAAAAACCTTTGAACAAGCTGCGGGTTTTCTGAGAATTCGCGACGGTAAAAATCCATTAGACAATACTGCCGTTCACCCAGAAAGCTACGCAATTTTAGAAGCGATCGCTAAAGATCTCAACGTCCCTCTGACCCAAACGGCTCAGATCGCAGCGCAACTTAAAACGAATTTAAAGAAGTATGTGACAGACGCGATCGGAGAACCGACACTGCGCGACATCGTTGCAGAACTAGAAAAACCTGGACGTGATCCGCGTGCTGAATTTAAGTACGCAACCTTCAAAGAAGGCATCAAAGAAATTTCAGATCTCCGAGTCGCCATGGAACTCGAAGGAATTGTCACCAATGTGGCAAATTTTGGAGCATTTGTTGATATTGGTGTGCATCAGGACGGCTTGATTCACGTGTCGCAAATGAGCGATCGCTTTGTCAGCGATCCGAATCAAATTGTGAAAGTTGGACAGGTTGTAAAAGTGCGCGTTTTAGAAGTGAATGAAGCACTGAAACGAATCAGTTTATCAATGAAGTCAGGAGAACAATCGGGTTCAACAGGCTCTCAAGCAGTGAAGACCTCAGGACAGAAACAACCCGAACGAAGAACCCCAGAAAAATCGAAATCGCAGCAAAAGCCAGCGTCGTTAGATGATTTAAAGTCGAAGTTTGGTAAGAAGGCTTAGAGAATATTTTGCAGGTAATCGTTGAGACCCATTCACCCATACCGGAATGGGATTCTAGGGCTAACCGTGCGGAGCCTTTTGGAAAAGACTGGATCGCTCAAATCTCTGTTTAGTCTGGTTTATCTGTATATCTGAAATTTTTGAATGCCAAGGGATCATGCGTCGCAATTAAGACATGATTTGGCATTCAGATTCGCCGATCGCAATTTCCGGGTCATCTGAGAGTCCGTCAGTATAATATGTTGTCATTTTAACTTCTGTTATGGAGGTTTCTATTGAGACACAGCGATGCGAATCTCACCCTTCATCATCTCGTTGCAGTTCAAGCAGAATGTCAGCCTAGCTCAATCGCGCTTCGATCTGTCTACGAACCTCCGCAATCTGGCTTAACCTATGAAGCCCTCCACAGTCAGATTACAAAAGTTACCCGCATCCTGACAGCCCACGGGATTCAGCCCAACGATCGGATTGCAGTTGTGCTCCCCAATGGGACGGAAATGGCAGTTGTTTTTCTCGCGATCGCGAGTTGTGCTACCTGTGCGCCGCTGAATCCAAATTATCAACGTGCAGAATTTGATTTCTATTTAGACGACTTGCAAGCAAAAGCACTGATCATTCTCGCCGGACAACCCTCACCCGCACGTTCGAGCGCCCAGGCTCGCAACATTCCAATTCTCGACCTTATTCCAACCTCAGCAGGACAATTTGAGCTAGAAGGTCACGCAGTGTGTGATGGACATCCTGAGTTTGCAAAACCTGATGATGTCGCACTGATCCTGCACACCTCAGGCACAACCTCTCGTCCAAAAATGGTTCCTCTCACCCATCGCAACCTATGGACTTCTGCCAACAATGTGGCGACAACTTTGGAATTAACGCCAAGTGATCGCTGTCTGAGTTTAATGCCCCTGTTTCACATTCATGGATTGGTCGGCGTATTACTTGCGTCGATCGCAGCAGGTGGGCAAGTGATTTGTACACCGGGATTTCAAGCCACTCGATTTTTCGACTGGTTTGAAACTTTTCAGCCGACTTGGTACAGTGCAGTTCCTACTATTCATCAAGCCATTTTGACTCAAGCCGAACAACAGCGCGATCGACTTGAGCATTCGGTTCTGCGTTTGATTCGTTCTTCTTCTGCTGCACTCCCCACTCAGGTCAAAAATTTACTAGAAACAACCTTTCAGGTTCCTGTCATCGAAGCTTATGGCATGACCGAAGCAGCCCATCAAATGACCAGTAATCTGCTGTCACCTAGCGATCGTAAAGCTGGCTCAGTCGGAAAAGCGATCGGGCTAGAGGTTGCGATCATGGATGAAACAGGACAATTGCTTCAACCGAGTGCGATCGGGGAAGTTGTGATTCGAGGTGCAAATGTCACATCTGGATATGAACAGAATCCGGAAGCGACAGCAAAAGCATTGACTCAAGGTTGGTTTAGAACCGGAGATCAAGGCTATTTCGATGCCGATGGCTTTCTATTCTTGCAAGGGCGATTAAAAGAAATCATCAATCGGGGTGGAGAAAAGATTGCACCTTTAGAAGTTGATGCCGTACTGATGGACATCCCAGAAGTCTTTCAAGCGGTGACATTTGCAGTCCCGCATCCGACTCTGGGCGAAGATGTTGCAGCCGCAGTTGTCCTACATCCGGGAGCTAATTTGAGTGCAATAAAAATTCGCCAGATCTTGTTCCAAAAGATGGCAGATTTCAAAGTGCCCAGTCAAGTCGTGATGGTCGATGCCATTCCCACGGGCGCAACTGGAAAGCTACAACGGATTGGTTTGTTTGAAAAGCTCGTTGATCAATTGAAACCTGAGTTTGTTGTTCCTCGAACTGAGTCGGAACAGAAACTTGCTGCTATTTGGGCTGAAGTTTTAGGAACGGACTGCAACATCGGACGACACGACAATTTCTTTGCCTTAGGAGGAGATTCACTCAAAGCAACTCAAATCATCGTGCGGATTACTCAGATCTTCGAGATTGAGATGCCATTGGTCGCCTTATTTCAATCTCCAACTCTCATGGAGCAAGCAGAAAGAATTGATGCCTTATGTGCGGAGTCTAGCACGCTAATGTCGCTGTTCAATCAATTGCAGGATCGACCAGAAGCGGAACGCCTAGCACTCATCGAAAACCTATCGTTGTAAAAGTCCCCAGACCTATGAAAGATCTTGCCCAACGCCTTGCCAACCTATCTCCCGCACAGCGCACGCTCCTACAACAAAAACTTCAGCAGCAGGAACAGAGCGCTAAACCTGCAACTATTCCCCATCGCGATCCAGCACAGCCCATTCCACTTTCGTTCACACAGCAGCGATTGTGGTTCTTGGCACAGTTAGAGCCAGAGAGTCCGGTATATAACATTGCTGATGCGGTGCGAGTGCAGGGACAGTTGAACGTTGAGGTGTTGCAACAGGCATTAAGCGCGATCGCTCAACGACACGAAATCCTGCGAACCACGATTGGACTGAGCAATGGCGAACCTGTGCAGATTATAGGCGACCCTGCGATCGAGTTTGCCGAAATTGATTTGCGATCTCAGCTTGAGTCTGAGCGGGAAATTATCTGCCAACAGCACATTCAGCAAGTGATCTGCCAACCGTTTGATCTGGCTGAAAACCCCTTATGGCGAATGACTTTACTGCAGCTTGATCACGCTGAATCTGTGCTTTTACTCGTTCAGCATCATTTGATTTCTGATGGTTGGTCAGTCGGGATTTTCTGGCAAGAGTTAGGTGAACTCTACGAAGCAGCTTTGAAGCAACACCCCTCATCGCTTTCTGAATTACCAATTCAGTATGGAGATTTTGCACTCTGGCAACACCAGCAATTTGAAACGGGAAAATTGCGATCGCAGTTTGAGTATTGGACAAAGCAATTGGGTGGAACAATTCCAATGTTGGAGCTACCCACAGATCACGCCCGTCCAGCCGTGCAAACCTTCACAGGCGCACACTACCGTTTCACAGTGCCGGAAGCATTAACCACAGCGTTGATTCAACTCGCGCAGCAAGAACAAGCTACTTTGTTTATGGTACTTCTGGCAGCGTTTAACACCTTACTCTATCGCTATACGCAGCAAGAAGACCTTTGGATTGGAACTCCGATCGCGAATCGAAATCGGATCGAGACTGAACCCTTGATTGGTTTTTTTGCCAATACGCTCGTGCTGAGATCAGATCTGAGTGGGCAACCGACGTTTCGCACTTTGGTAAAACGCGTGCGAGAAATGGCATTAGATGCCTACAGCCACCAGAGTTTTCCGTTTGAGAAACTAGTACAAGCTTTGCAGCCTGAGCGCAGTCTGAGTCAAAATCCTCTGTTCCAAACGATGTTTGCACTGCGAAACCTACCAGAAAAAGTGCAAACTCTTTCTGGGCTGGAATTGCACCCTATGTCTCTAGACAGAGAGATTGCTAAGTTTGATCTGACGTTGGAAATGAGTCAAGTTGATCGACAGCTACAAGCAAGGTTTGAGTACAACACAGACTTATTTGAGCCAGAAACGATCGAGCGCATGAGTGGGCATTTACTCACGTTACTTTCCGGGATTGTACAGAATTGCGATCGCACATTATCAGAACTTCCTTTACTCACAGAAGCCGAACAATATCAGTCTTTAGTCGAATGGAATAATACTGAGCACGATTATCCAGATTGTTGCATTCATCAGTTATTTGAAGCTCAAGTTGAGAAAACACCCGATGCGATCGCTGTTGAATTTTCAGCAGCATCCCTGACCTATCGAGAACTGAATCAACGCGCAAATCAACTTGCTCATCACTTGCAACGATTGGGAGTTGTTCCGAACCAATTTGTCGGATTGTGTGTCGATCGCTCACTCGACATGATTGTTGGAATGCTAGGAATTCTCAAAGCAGGTGGGGCTTATGTGCCGCTTGATCCAACTTATCCGAGATCGCGCCTAGCTTTAATGTTAGAAGACGCAGAACTCTCGATTTTAGTCACTCAATCTTGGCATGTTGATGCTTTTGATGCTCATCCTGTCCATCTCATTGTCCTCGATCAACACAGTGAGATTCTGAATTCAGAAAATCCGACACTCACGACAACCCTATCTGATCGAGCCTACCTCCTCTACACATCTGGCTCAACCGGAAAGCCTAAAGGAGTGATCATTGCTCATCAATCTCTGGTCAATGCAGTGTGGGCAGGACAGAGATTTTTTTCACTCAATGCCAACGATACTTGGGTTGCAGTTGCGTCTTTTTGCTTCGATGTGGCTGCTTTTGAACTGTACTCGCCTTTAATTGCAGGAGCAAAACTCGTCATTGCTCCACAAGAAGTCGTGCGCGACGGCAAGCGTCTTGCTGCGTTAATGCAGTCGAGCGGGGCAACGATCGCAAATTTTACGCCTGCAACCTGGCAAATTTTACTTGGATCTCAATGGCAGAGCCAGCCTCACTTGAAAATCCTCTGTGGTGGAGAAGCCTTATCTAAAGATCTCGCGAGTCGTCTTCTCGCTCAGAGTAATTGCGTTTGGAATCTTTACGGACCCACCGAAACCACCATCTATTCGACCCTCTATCGAGTGAGAACGGCTGAAAAATCACCTGCAATTGGTCGCCCGATCGCGAATACGCAGCTCTATGTTCTTGATCGACATTTACAACCGTTGCCGATTGGCGTTCCTGGTGAACTGCACATTGGTGGGGATGGCTTAGCGATCGCTTATCTTAATCGTCCAGATCTCACCACAGAACGGTTTATTCCTATTCCACCCAGTTTGCAAGACATTGCCAAAGGAACCCGATTGTACAAAACGGGCGATCTAGTGCGATATCTCCCAGACGGCAATGTTGAGTACTTAGGTCGGATCGATCATCAGGTGAAAATTCGCGGATTTCGGATTGAGCTAGGTGAGATTGAATCCGTACTCATGGAGCAAAAAGCAGTACAAATCGCTGTCGCAATCGTACGAGAAGACCAATCTAACGAAAAAACGCTTGTCGCCTATGTCGTACTCGCTCAACCTGTGGATGTCGCTGAGTTGCGATCGTTTCTGAAATCAAAGTTACCGGATTACATGATCCCGAACGCGATCGTGGTTCTCGACACCTTGCCGCTCACACCAACGGGGAAAATTGATCGGCGATCGCTTCCGGCTCCAACGAAGCAGCTAGAGAGTGATGCCGCTTTACCACGCACGCCTATCGAAGCAAAGCTTGCAGAGATCTGGCAACAGGTACTTGGTCTCAAAGAAATCAGCGTCAATGATAATTTCTTTGAGTTAGGAGGACACTCCTTAATGGCGACTCGAATCATCACCCGCATTGATGCTGAGTTGCACATCAATTTGCCGCTCCGTTGCTTGTTTGAATCACCGACGATCGCAGAGTTAGCGATCGCCATCACTCAACAGCAGCTTGAAACATTAGAGGACGAAGAGTTACTTCAACTGCTCAATCTACTTGAGGACGGATCTGATGCGGTCAACTGATTTACTCAACCAGCGATTGGCGCAACTCTCGCCCGAAAAACGTGCCTTACTTGAAGCACAGCTTCTCAAAAAACAGCAAAAACCTGCCATTTCTCAAATTCCAAAGCGATCACAGCAATCCCCCTGTGCGCTTTCTTTTGCTCAACAACGACTCTGGTTTCTCGCGCAACTGCAACCGGATACTGCGATTTACAATATTCCGATCGCACTTCACTTTCCGTCTGAGCTAAATCTTTCTGCCCTACAGCAAGCTCTCAATGAGATCGTGGAACGTCATGAAGTTCTTCGTACCACATTTGATGTGATTGCAGATGAACCTGTTCAGGTGATTCAGCCACCTTGTCCTGTGAATCTCGCCGTCATTGATTTGGAGCAGAAAAGTGAACTTCAGCGATCGTTGACTCGAGCGGCTCAGCAATCATTTGATCTGCGTCAGGATTTGATGCTCAAAGTTACGCTATTTCGTCTTCCCGATGGTGAACAAGCTTTACTCTTATTGCTCCATCACATTGCTTCAGATGGTTGGTCAGGCGACATTATTCTGCGCGAAATCAATGCTTACTACACTGCATTTACAACTGGTACTCCGATTTCGCTTCCTGCACTGCCGATTCAATATGCTGATTTTGCTCAATGGCAAAAACAATGGCTCAGCGGCGACGTTTTAACTCAACAGCTTGATTACTGGAAGCAACGCTTAGCCGGAGAATTGCCCGTTCTGGAACTTTCCAACTGTTTTACAAAGGCAACCCCAAGTTGTTCAACAGTTCAAACTGATGCAGGTGAAAGATATTCTCTAACTCTCTCCAAAACACTCACTCAAGCCATTCAGCAATTCGCGCAGCAAGAAAAAGTAACTCTATTTATGATGTTACTAACTGCTTTCAAAACATTGCTATACCGCTATACTCAGCAAGAAGATATGCTGATTGGCTCTGCGATCGCGAATCGGAAATGGGTTGATGTTGAAGGCTTAATTGGTTTTTTCGTCAATACACTTGTCCTTCGGACAGATTTGAGCGGTCAACCCACATTTCGATCGCTCTTGAGTCGAGTGCGTGATGTTGTTCTCTCTGCTTACGAACATCAAGATTTGCCCTTTGAGAAGCTCGTTGAAGAACTGCAACCAGAACGCCGCTTGAATCAGAATCCTTTAGTTCAAGTCATGTTTGTGCTGCAAAATGCATCTGATTCGTCTCTGAGCATTGCCAATTCAACCCCAATTTTGATCGACACGGAAACTGCTCAATTCGATCTGGTGCTGTCCTGTACCAAAAGTACTCAAGGATTAAAAGTTTCGTGGCTCTATCGCACAGAGGTTCTTGACCGCAGCACGATCGAACAAATGAGCCAGCACTTTGAAATTCTTCTCAATGGAATCATCGAAGCACCGGATCAGTCGATCTCAACCCTGCCCATTCTTACACTTTCTGAAAAACAGCAGTTCCTAGACTGGAATCAAACCCATACAGACTATCCTCGAACGACTTGCATTCATCAACAGTTTGAAGCTCAAGTCGAACAAACTCCTGACGCGATCGCACTCGTCATGGACGAGCAGCGCTACAGCTATCGCGAACTTAATCAGCAAGCGAATCAACTTGCACACTATTTGAGAACTTTAGACGTTCAACCTAATCAAGCGATCGCAGTTCACTTAGAGCGATCGCCCAAGCTGATCATTGCGCTGCTGGCAATTCTCAAAGCAGGAGGGGCTTATCTCCCACTCGATCCCACTTATCCAGTCGATCGTCTGAGCTACATGCTCGAAGATACCCAAGCTCGCATTCTTCTGCATGAGAGTGAATCAATCTTTCCGGCAGCATTCTCGAACTGCCAAGTGATCAATCTTGATGCGCTCCAGCTAGAGAACATTCCAGAGAATCTCGCTCCTGTCAATACTGCACAGGATTTGGCTTACATCCTTTACACCTCTGGTTCTACTGGCAATCCCAAAGGTGTGATGGTTCCACATCGTGCAGTCATGCGATTAGTCCTGAATACGAATTATGTCGATTTACAAGCTTCAGATGTGATCGCTCAGGTTTCAAATTGTTCGTTTGATGCCGCTACGTTTGAAATCTGGGGTGCTTTACTCAATGGCACAACCCTCGCGATCGTACCCAAAGCTGTTCTTCTCTCGCCTAACGAATTTGCAGCAGCATTGCAGACTCACTCGATTCGAGTGTTGTTTCTCACCACTGCATTGTTTCATCAACTCGCTCAGCATGTTCCTACTGCATTCCAAACTCTGCGATATCTACTTGTAGGTGGAGAAGTAACTGATCCACAGTGGGTCAATCAAGTGTTCGAGTGCGGCGCACCTGAGCAATTTTTACATGTGTATGGACCGACGGAAAACACGACTTTTTCTTCCTGGTATCGCGTTGAGCAAGTTTCCTCAACGCTGCCAATTGGTCGCCCGATCTCAAATACGCAAATCTTTTTACTAGATCGCCATCTTCAACCCGTTCCAGTTGGGATTCCCGGTGAAATTTGTCTCGCGGGAGATGGATTAGCATTGGGCTATCTCCATCGTCCCGATGCTTCACAGTTTGTTTCGACTCAAATTGATGGAGTTCCAGTCCAACTGTATCGAACGGGCGATCGAGCGCGCTATCTGCCGAATGGCAATCTAGACTTTTTAGGACGATTCGACCATCAAATTAAGCTGCGGGGATTTCGGATCGAGTTGGGAGAAATTGAGACAGCACTCAGACAGCATCCTGATGTGCAAGATGCGATCGTTGTCATTGAGCACACTGACACTCAAGACAAATCCTTGCAGGCTTATCTCACATCTACGCAAGTGATTGCTCCGAAAGCATTACGGCAGTTTCTTCAACAAACTCTGCCCGATTATATGCTGCCACAGGCATTCCATGTTCTAGAAGCTTTCCCACTCACCCCCAATGGTAAAGTCGATCGCGCGAAACTCCACCATTTCAAGTCATCTGAAAACCTTTCTGATAGTGCAAATCCGAATTTAGTCACCAGTCCTTTAGAAACACAACTGCTCCAGATTTGGCAGAGCGTTTCAGGAATGCAGTCACTTAGCACAGATGATAATTTCTTTGAGATTGGCGGTCACTCGCTCTTAGCTGTGCGGCTTCAAAGCGCGATCGAACAACTGATCGGCAGAAAACTCCCCTTATTTGCCGTATTTCAAGCGCCAACAGTCAAGCAAATGGCGCAGCGATTAGAGCAAGAGCAAATCAAGCTTGATGCTGCCCAAACTCAACTGCGATCGCTATTTTGGTATTCTCAGCATCCGACTGAAGCCGCTGCACTCACTCAGCATCTTGGAGCAGATCAACCTTTGATTTATCTAGATACTGGACTATTGGAGGTTCTAGAACCTGCCGAACACATTCGCGATCGAGCAAAGCTTTGTCTTGCGGAACTCAAAAGACTTCAGCCTCAAGGTCCCTATCTACTAGGGGGATTTTGTATGGGCGGGTTGGTCGCGTTTGAAACAGCCCTCCAACTTCAAGCTCAAGGCGAGGAAGTTGCATTTCTCGCGTTAGCAGAAAGCTGGTTAGCTTCACAGATGCAACGCCAGAAACCCAAACCTCTCCCAGAACTGCCTGTGATTCGAACGCTGTACTTCCATTCTCAGAAATTAATCGGGTTGAAGCCTTCTGATCGGCTCGACTATGTTGTGCACGAGATTAAGCGAGTTCCTTCTCTCATCGATCGCCTGCTTACCTCAATCAAGCGGGTGTTCAAGCCAGAGTCGCCAGCACAGCAGGCACAACGAGAATGGATGTTTCGAGGAGGGGAGGCTGTTCACAGTTATATTCCATCTTGCGCTTATCCGGGTCGGATCTATTTCTACTTCAGTCAGATCACAGATGAATCTAAGTCACTGATTGAACAATCTGGGTGGGAGAAGTTTGTCTCTGATCAGATTGAAGTTGAGGTGTTTGCCGGAGATCATCATAGTATTATGCGAGAACCTGATGTGCAAAGGCTGGCAGAAGCGATTAAAGCGACGATCGATTCACTCGATCTTACTTAGAGGGTTTTATACTCTTGAAACATCCTCTTAAAAGATCCTTTAAAGGTATAAATTGAGTATTGATAGGCTTTTCGACTGCTATCAATACTCAATTTCCCTCGGTCAGGATCAAGTTGAAAACCCCTCTCAAGAAAGATTTACCCTCTATCTTGGGAGGATGAATCTTTTTGTTCAAATCAATCATGATGAGAGCGAAAATAGTTGATTCAGAGAAATACATGCAGGGCAGTTTAGTTACGCCTCCGTCGGCGCAAGTGTTACTACCAGACGAGATCGAGGCAGATGTCAAAAGCAATCCATACTATAAGGCTGAAAAGACGTTAAGCAATTTGATCGAAGTTGAGAGCTTAGATCAACGATTGAACTTATTTGATTCTCAAGTTCGGTACTTTGAAACTGCACTCAATTCAGCAATCACAGAAGCCTATCAGCAATCACAAAGTAGCGATGCGGCGCATCTATTTTTGCAGCGCGTTCTCTATCGAATTAATCGCTTAAATTTATTCTGGTATGACGACTTAACGCATTATACAAACGAGCGATCGCTCTATCTCCAAAAAATTCGCAATCAGATCGAAACGGCTTGGCAAGACTGGGAATTAGCACACCTTAGTGTTGAGGCGTACCACGATATTGATATCAAACAGGCATTGCTCGATCGCTATGCTGCCGATCTCGATCCGACCTTATCAGAAGATGCACTCTACCTGCGTAAGCACATGCCCTTTGAAGGGTATCGCTATCTCCTAGCGATCACTTCTTTTGATGGCTTAGTCGAAGCAAGTCGGCTCTCCCGAATTCTTGGGGGTGCTGCCAACGAAGTGCAAGCAACTTTAACCAAGGTATTACTGGAAGAGTACGGGAATGGTCGTCTCGCTCGCAAGCATTCGACTTTCTTTGCACAAATGATGACTGAGTTGCGCTTGAGTACTCAGCCTGAAGTTTACTTTGATCTCGTTCCGTGGCAAGCACTCGCAACCACGAATCACAACTTTCTCCTGACCGAGTGTAAGCGGCATTTTCTCAGATACAACGGTGGATTAGCCTACTTTGAAGTAGCAGGTCCTTCAGCGTATCGAAACTATCTCGCAGCAGCACAGCGGTTAGAGCTATCCGATGGTGCAATGGGATATTGGGATCTCCATATCCGAGAAGATGAACGGCACGGACGCTGGATGATCGAAAACGTGACTTTGCCGCTTGTAGACATGTACCCCGAACAAGCATGGCAGCTAGTCTTGGGATACGACCAAGAGAAATTGATGGGCGATCGAGCGGGAGCAGCGATCGTCAACACAATTCGCCATGGGGTTCAAACAGCGTCACTTCCCACCATTTGATAGGGAGCGGATCTAGGAGTTAGTCAAATTGAGAAAGATAGAGGGATAGGGAGATAGGGAGATGGGAAGCAAGAACCACTTCTACCTTTCTCCCTATCCCCCTATGCCCCTATCTCCCCACCATTTTTCACAGCAATTTGCAACAAACGAGGATAATATCTTGACTGGAACACTTATACGCAATATCACAGCACCCGAAGTCTTCTTCTGTCCTGAAGAGTCTCATTTTTATTCGCATTGTCTAGAGCGATTGGTTTTTTCTCAATGTACAGACTGCGATTTGATTGTTGAATTTGGTGCAGGTGATGGCAGTCCGGTAATTAATTCATTGATGCGATCGCACTTCCAGAGTGAGATTCATGGGTTTGAATTAAACTCAGCAGCTTATGAGGTTGCCAAATCTAGAGTTGATCAATGTAACTTGCAGGACAAGTACATTTTGCACAATCAGTCTTTCTTTGACTTTGCTTCAACAGATGCAAACTATTTGATTGCGAACCCGCCTTACATCCCCGCTCCTGACAACAAGATTCGGATGCCTTTACTGCATGGCGGAACAGATGGTGCAACCATTACCAATCGATTGCTCACTTTAGACTATCCAAACGTGATGCTATTGATATCGAGCTATTCAAACCCAATCGAAACATTACAATGGGCAGCAGGCCAAGGCTATACCGTTGCAGATTTTATGGTCACTCCGTTAAAGTTTGGCTGCTATAGTTCTGAGCCAAAAGTGAAAAAGTGGATTGGACAACTACGCGAGCAAGGACAAGCCTTCTATTCTCAAAATATTTACTTCCTCGCAGGCGTATTGTTCAAGCATTCCAGCTTCGGAACTCCCGATCTCTCCAACGAACTCATGCAAGTCATGACCGCGCTCTAACCATCACGGCGATTTAAACAGTAAGAAACTCCGAGTTTTGGAAGAGACCCGGAGTTTCTTACTGTTCTGAACCAAACCTAGAAGCCAGCAAAGTTGTAGCCAACTCCAAGCATAATGCCAACGGCTGCTTGTCCTGTTACAGAAGCATTCACTGCAGCAGTCGCTGTGAACTGAGAAGAAATGGGAACATCAACCCCACCCGTCAACAGCAGTCCAACACTGCCGCGATCGCCTGTTGAAATTGCTGCACCCACGCCCAAATAAGGAGCCGCTGAAAATCCTAATCCCTCTGTCGGACCCTCGCCAAAGCTAAAGTCATAGGTCACAGGAATCAAAATTGCAACATCATCATTAAACAGGACAGAGGGGCGAACTGAGAAATTGCGAGTCAAGCCAATTTTGCTAATGACAGCAAAGCTTCCTTGCCCTAGCGAAATATCACCATCGCCAATCCCAATGTTGCCACCAACTCCAACATAGCTCGAACCTGAGCGAGTCGCTCGACCCGGAACGAATTCTTGAGTCGGAATCGTAGTGGGTGTTGGTGTTGTCGTTCCTGGCGTACTATCCGGCGTAATCGGGGTTGTACCGGGGGTTGTGCTAGGGGTTGTCGTATCTGGCGTAACTGGGGTTGTGCCAGGGGTGAAGGTATCTGGCGTAGTCGGGGTTGTCGTGTTCGGTGTGATCGGGGTTGTATTTTGCGGAGTGACAGGCGTTGTATTGCTCGGTGTCACATCTGCGGGGTTGGTTTCAGTCCCAGAAGGTGTACTTCCGGGCACTGCACGACCCGGAGCGATTTCACTGGGAGTAGAAGGTGTCGTTTGAGCGACGGTGAATCGCCCCGTTTGTAGATCCGCCAATTCATTCACGTCGATCGACGGTTGACCTAAGAGAGCAGCCCCGTTCGAGGTGACCGGCTTTTCATTAGCATTCGCCTTGAGTTCGCCTGAAAAAAATGCGATCGAGATAAACGTCAGTGGTAAAAGCAGTTTGAGTTTTAAGGAAGTCATAGTCGAATGGAAACATCTATATGTGTGTTCAGGCAGTATCTATGCCTGCCATTCGAGCGTAATCATTGCACTATGAAATCACGTCCTTCTCAAGGCTCAGGGAGTCTCTATCTGAGGTGCGATTTTTCTGTTGTCACGATTTTAGGCGAGTTGCAAAGTTTTGCGATCGCGTTGGTGATAAAGTTCGAGCTTTCAGAATTGCCGCTGCCAAAAACGCATAGGACAACATTCCAACTAACGCTAATAAAATCTCACTCACGCTTCCCATGACATTCCAAAGTGCATGTAGCGCCGAAGCCGTGAAATATCCAATCAATAAAATCAGCCCACTCTGCCGAGGCTTCAATACCGCAAGTCCAATAAAATAGCCGAAATATCCGCTATACGCCATATGCCCCGAAATCGAACCGAGCAATCTTGGGATCAAAACTTGTAAGCCTCGAAGCTGATCCCATCCGCCTTCTTGTCCGAGTTGCAGAGAGGTCGATTCGATCATTCCGGGCACATACTGCCCTAACGTTTCTACCAGGGTAAATCCAACTGCCGAAGCCGCCCCTAAAAGAATTCCATCCAATGGCTCCCAAATTCCAACGCGATCGTTCCAAGGCGCAGGCAAAAATCGCCCGATCGCAAACAAAACTGCGATCGGAATCACTTTCAGCAATTCTTCCATCAACCCTGCACCAAAGAACATGCGGATAAACAGCGTCAACGGATTAATCAATTCTCCAGGCGCGGTCACTTGTCCAGGTAAGACCGATCTAAAAAATTCTGCAAACAGTAGCAGCACTGGACTCCGCAGTAAGAAGTAAGTGCCCATTGCCGCAATCACCATCACCCACCACGGTTTTCGCTTTCCACATAGTCGATAGACGAAGTACAGTCCAACGAGTGCAATGTATCCCGCTAACAAGCGATTGAACAAAATCGGTTGTCCAACAGCAACAAATAGCGACACCACAAATCCGATTGTGACAATACCCGGAACTAAGAACGCCTTGCTGGTTAAATCTCGTCCGGTTGAAACAATTGGGAAAAGCTGCGTCAACGTGACTGATTCACGAGCGGGCGGGACGACTGCACCGCGTTCCGTTACCGCCGCACGACTAGTATTGAAATCTGCTAGATATTCAAAAATATATTCAGGTCCATCATTTCCCAATGAAATACGATCGCCCGATCGCAAAATTTGGCATCCCCGCAATCGCTTGCCGTTCAGGTAAGTTCCATTCGAGCTATTGAGATCGCAGACCCACCAGGTCGGGCGGTCTGCATCTTCGATTTGTTCTGAAGGACGAACCTCTGCATGACGACGCGAGACCGACCCAAATAAAACTGGATCGACGGCAATTTGGCAACGAGGATCGCGTCCGATCACAGTCGTGTCGTCGATCGACAAAGCGTGAACAATTAATTTTGGATCAGAACTATTGCCGATCGACAGTTGTCGGAGGCAAGCTATGGGACTAATTTCGCCCGTCATAGAAGGGAGTGGAACAAGGGGTGTTCGCTAGAGAAAAATAGGAGATAAATGAAATTGTAGGTAGAACTCTAGCGCAACATTCTATACCTATCTTCAGGGATCTATCACGTTTAGCTAGAACAAACAGGAAATCCCTAAAAATCTTTAAAATTACTGATTATTTGCTCTCGCATCTGCGACCGCTGCTAGAAAGCAAATGACAGTTAACGGCGCACTGACTGCCAAAATGATACCTGTAACCAGTGTGCCGTATTCAGGATTACCTGAAGTCAGTTCAAAAACGCAGCCCACTGCTGCGATCGCCGCAACACAAGAACCGCCTAGCAGAATGCCGCTCTTAGGAGTCATGATCATAATATCAATTCCTTAAATGATTAAAAAACCGCCAGAATTGACTGACGGTAACAACCATTATCCGATGTGGCGGACATCGCTTGCCGAGAAGCCGCGTTTTTTCAATTCTTGATTCAGCGCAATTTGATTTTCCACGCGATCGACAAACAATACGCCATTCAAGTGATCGATTTCATGTTGAATCGCGCGAGACAATAATCCATCCGCTTGCAAAGTTCGCATCCGACCCGTTTCATCTTTGAAAGACACTTCAATCATTTCAGAACGTTCGACATCCAGATAAACACCCGGAATGCTGAGACAGCCTTCTTGACCAGAACAGGTTTCTTTGCCGAATTTCTTAATCACCGGATTAATCAAGACCAGCGGCACAGCTTCAGGTTTATCGGGGTCGATATCAATGACAACGATTTGCTTGTGGATACCAACTTGCGGTGCAGCCAACCCGATCCCATCCTCGCTATACATCGTTTGCAGCATTTGGCGCACGATCGTACGGATTTCATCGTCTACCTTAGCGACTCGTTTTGCAGGCTGACGCAACACGCGATCGCCCATATGGTGCATCTGTAAGGGCGGATTTTCTAACTTTTTCTTCTCAACTAAAACTGAGGAGGGCATGGGATGTTTCACCTAAAAATCTGATCGAAGGTCGGAGTGATTCCGTGTTGGTTCTATTTTAGCGTCAGTTTGATGAATTTGCTGGCTTGGGTGTGCGCAAGTTCATCTCGCTAAAATCCCCCAAAACTAGGAAGTTTCAGTTGAAAACATCTCGCATCCCACGGCAATTTCGGATGCCCGATTCAATTGAGCAGGCTACAAGGGTCTTCGCACTGAAAGAGAGACATGGCGCGATGCGGTTCTTCACAAAGTTAGAGTATTTGCTGCGGGAAACGTTTTTAGGATTGCGACGTGGAGGCTGGATGAATTGGGCAGCGGTCAGTATGGTGACTGTGCTGCTGTTTTTGTTCGGAATGAGTTTACAGGCTTCTTGGCAACTAGAGAGTTTATTAACTCAGTTTGGTAGCCAGCTTGAAGTGTCAGCCTATCTCGAAACCGGGGTGTCAGCAGATGTGTTGCGATCGACTGTTGAGAGATTTCCTGAAGTTGCGTCAGTTGAGGATGTGACGAAGGAAGAAGCTTGGAGCCGATTGGTAAAAGAGCTCGGCTTATCGAATTTGCGAGATGCAACGCAGCAGCTTGAAGGCAACCCACTGGTCGATGAATTGAAAGTGAAAGCGCGATCGTCGGACGTGGTTCCAGTTCTAGCCGAGAAATTAAAAAAAGTGCGCGGAGTCGATGAAGTGCAGTACGTGAGTGAAGCCGTGCAGCGGATTGCTCAACTCAACACCGGATTTAATCGAGTCAGTACAGCGATCGTGGGACTACTCACTGCAACTGCGATCGCGGTAATCAATACAACGATTCGGTTTATCGTGGTCGCACGTCGAAAAGAAATTGAGATTATGCAGTTAGTTGGCGCAACTCGAAGCTGGATTTATTTGCCATTCTTGGCGCAGGGAGTCGCATTTGGGATTTTTGGCTCCGCGATCGCATTTGCTCTGATTCAAGGCATTCAAAAACTGATTCGCAATCAACTGAGTGGACAAGCTGAGTTTGTTCAATTTCTGACGACGGGAGCCACTCGCCCGATCGATTTGATTGCGCTACCTTTAATTTTGCTGACGTTTGGTGGACTTGTTGGACTCCTGGGTAGTATCTTCGCTGTGCGGCGATTTGCAAAAATTTAGGAGCATTGAATGAAGTCTCAATGGGACTGTTTGCTGGAGAATCTAGGGGCTTGGCATGGTTCATTTACAAGGTTTTCGCCCTCTGGGGAATTGATTGAAGATACTCCCTCGATCGTGTCTTTCACGGGACTCAATGACAATCGAACTATGCGGCAAATTGTCCGCCTAGAGCCAGCAAATCAGCCTGTGAGCGAGAAAGTTCTGGAATACAGTACACTCGGTCGAAATATTCTGTTCTTTGAGAATGGGGCATTTTCGCTTGGCTCAATTCAGCGCGCGCCTTTTTCTGAATTTGGGGCAGAGTTGGGCTTGATTCATGGCGATCGTCGATTGCGTTTAGTGCAACTCTTTGACAAACAATCGCAGCTTTCTGGACTGACGCTGATTCGGGAAAAGCTCGCAGAATCCGAGACTCTAGAACGTCCGCCGCTACAGGTTGAAGATTTGATCGGGACTTGGAAAGGAGAAGCAACGACGATTTACCCAGATTGGCGATCGCCCGATACTTACACAACAGATTTAAAGGTTTGGCGAGACGGCGATCGCTTGAATCAAGAATTACAGTTCGGGCGCACGATCACAACCAGTGCCTTAATTGAAGGAACGATTCTCAAGTTTGACAGTGGCAGTCAGATTGTCATGCTCCCTGATGGAGCTTCTTCCAATTGCCCAACCGAAGTGAAATCAGGATATCCCTTTGTTTTAGAAGTAGGTTGGTTATTGCAGCCCGATCTGCGTCAGCGGTTGATGCGAAGCTACAGCCATAAAGGGGAATGGGTCAGCCTCACCTTAGTCACAGAGCAGAAAATTAGCTGATAATTGAAGAAACTCTAAAAACAGTTATGGCACTTACCGTTAAGGATTTAGAAGTACTCCAGCAGCACTGCCCTGACTATCGAATGGAGCTAGTGAATGGAGAAATTATTGTTATGAGTCCTTCAGGTTACGAGTCTGATGAAGTTGCAGCCGAAATGATCCGGCAGCTTGGCAATTGGGTCAGACCCAGAAAACTCGGAAGAGTTACAGCTTCGAGTGCGGGTTTTACCCTGCCGAATTCTGACACCCGCGCTCCAGACGCTTCATTTGTTCAAGCCGAGCGATTACGCCGCAGTCCTCAGAAATTTGCTGAAATCACTCCCGATCTCACCGTCGAAGTCAAATCGCCAAGTGATAGTGTTTCAGGACTCAGAAAAAAAATTGATGAGTTTCTCAACCTCGGAACTAGAGTCGGACTCTTGATCAATCCTGAAAAAGAATGGGTCGAAATTCGTCGCAGTGGACAAGAAGCGATCGTCCTTCACAATGGCGACATCATCACCGTCCCCGAACTCCTCCCCGGTTGGGAAGTCAAAGTCGAAGATCTTTGGTCACCCAAATTTGATTAAATCGCTGGATTAAATCAGCGAACACTCTCTCTCCAAAGCCTGCCGCAACAGATCCTTGTAGCCGCGATTGTTAATCACATAAGCACCAAATCGTTCTAGATGCGGATTCATCATCTGAGCATCAAACAACACAAAATTTCGTGCTCTCAAGTGCTCAACCAGCTTCACCATTGCCACTTTCGAGCCATCTGGAATCCGAAAAAACATCGACTCCCCAATAAACGCTCCTCTCAAAGCAAGTCCGAGAATTCCACCTGCTAATTTGCCATCTTGCCAAGTTTCAAAGCTATGCGCCCATCCCGCCTCATGTAGCGTCCAGTAGATTTCTTTCAAATCATTAGAAATCCAGGTCGTTTCGCGATCGGCACACCCTTCCACGACTTCCATAAATGCTTTGTTAATCTCAACTGTGAAGCGATTCTGATTCAATACCCGCCGCAGCGACTTGGGATATCTAAATTGATCGTCGAGGGGAATTAGAGTCCGTTCGCGGCTGGTATACCAAGCTAAATCTTTACCTGACTCATCAGACATTAAAAAATAGCCTTGAGCATAGCCTTCGAGAATCGAGGACACATCGACTTGCATAACCTGGCTCCGGGGAGGCTTTGAAATAAAGAATCTACGATATAGTTTGAATTATCTTGTTAGTCTGGGGAACGCACAATGGTCGAACCCATTCCACCAATCACATTACCGCCTGCAAAACATCCGGAGCAGGAGGCGGTTTGGCTACAAGCGAAATTGCAACAGTGGCTCGATGAAGAGTTTCTTCCAGAACCCGCAAATCATCGAATTGCAGAACGCGCCGCTCAAATTTATATGCGTCAACGCATGGAAGACGAAAACGATCTCGGATCGCTTGTAATCGCCATCATTTCAGAGATGCAGGCGTATGATTTTTCTGACAGTTTTTATGGTGAATTCGCGATCGCCAATGCGGTTAGTGATCTGTTAATGGATAGCTTAGGCATCGATCGCTGTTGCGGACAATAGAATTTCGGATTTTGGACTGCAAGCCTGTGATCTTACGACATCCAAAATCCAAACTCTAAATTCGTCTTACCAACTTGACTTAACCACACCCGGCAACAATCCCGCGTGTGCCATTTCGCGAATGCAGTGGCGTGACAGCCCGAAATCACGATAAACGCCTCTCGGACGACCGGTTGCCCAGCAGCGATTCCGCACCCGAACTTTTGCACTGTTGCGGGGAAGCTGTTGAATTTTGCGGTGAATCTCCAGCTTTTCAGATTGAGACGTAGCTGCCGCAAACTGCTCTTTCAAAGCTGCACGCTTTTCAGCGTACTTCTCAACGAGACGTTCGCGCTTTCTCTCGCGCTCAACCATGCTCTTCTTAGCCATGAATGAATTTTGAACCCTTTGATAAAAGACACTATTTTTGATTCTACTCAATAATGCTCGTTTCTAGTGAGTCAATTTCCAGATAAATTCGCAACCTTCTTCGCGGGCTGCCCAACATGGGCGGAAGGGCAGATATCGACGAGAACACAGCGATCGCATTGCGGACTGCGCGCATTACAAACGGCACGACCATGATAAACCAGGCGGATCGACCAATTCTCCCAATCGGGTTGGGGTAATAGTTTCATCAAATCCTGCTCGATTTTGACGGGTTCTGTATGTTTGGTTAACCCAAATCGATACGATAATCGCTTCACGTGGGTATCGACCGTTACGCCCAGATTTACGCCAAAGGCATGAGCCGAAACCACGTTTGCCGTTTTGCGGGCAACCCCAGGCAGGCTCGTCAAATCTTTCATGGAGCGCGGAACTTCTCCCCCGAATTTTTCCATGATCATCTGGCAAGCTGCTTGGATATTTTTGGCTTTGTTGCGGTAAAAGCCCGTCGATCGCACCAAGGTTTCTAACTCAGAAACGTCAGCGCCTGCCAATGCCGCCGCATCAGGAAAACGGCGAAACAAGGCAGGCGTTACGGTATTCACTCGTTCATCGGTGCATTGAGCCGCAAGGATCGTTGCTACCATCAGTTGAACCGGAGTTTCATAATCTAAAGTACAAGGAGCTTCTGGATAGAGCTGTTTGAGCCGCGCCAGAATTTCTAAGGCTCGTTGTTTTTTTGCGGAAATTCGACTTGTCACTGTGGAATGAGATTCACCGTGTCACGGATGATCAGAAAAACGCCTAATCCCAGTAATAGCACTAATCCGGTCTGCATTACGCCGTCTTGGATTTTGGAAGGAACGGGTTTTCCTCGCAGTCCTTCGACGAGCAGAAACGCCAGTTGACCGCCATCTAATGCAGGCAGAGGCAAGATGTTAATAATCGCCAAGTTAATGCTGATCAGAGCCGTAAAGTTGAACAAACTCGCAAAATCGGTTTGGGCAATTCTCGCTCCAGTTGCCACGATCGCGACTGGTCCTGCGACTTGCTCAGCGGTATTTCTAAAGTTGCTCAGGAGTTGTCCAAATCCGCCAACGGTCAAGACCACAATGCGCTGAAACTCATTTGATGCCATTGTGAAAACCGCGATCGGGTTAGACGGATGCTTGTAATAAACAACCTTTCCGTTCGGCTGCGTCTTGAAATGCGGCTGTAATTTGACTCCAATTTTGCCTTTCCCGCTTTCATCTTTGGGAGTCAAAGTGACGTTAACGGGCTGTCCTTTCCGCTCGATCGAGAGTTGCAGTGGTGTTCCTGGACTCGATTCGATCGTTTGCCGCAATGTATTCATTGCCGTTTCCGATGCACCGAGAGGCTTGCCATTAATAGCGGTGACGACATCCCCGTTTTGCACACCTGCTGCGGCTGCAACACCTTCAGCGATCGCTTCTGGCACGATTACGCCAGGATTGTAGTCGATCGTCGGCAGTCCAACGAATGCCATCTGTCCGACCAAGATGAAATACGCAAAAACGAGGTTTGCGATTACCCCTGCGCTGATCACAATTGCGCGATCAAGCACCGGACGATTTTTCAACAAATTCGGATCATTGGGCGGAATAGTGCTGTCTGGATCATCATCGGGAAAGCCAACAAATCCGCCCAGTGGCAAAGCCCTGAGTGCATATTCTGTCTGCTCGCCTTGATATTTCCACAGAATCGGACCAAATCCGATCGAGAATCGATTCGCGTAGATACCTTGAAGTCTTGCTGCAAGGAAGTGACCGAGTTCATGAACAAAAATCAGAACCGCTAAAAGAAGGATTACCGCCAGAACAGACATAAGCAGTGAGATTAAGCCACGATGAGATACGTTCTCTCTATTCTAAAGGTTTAATCTTGTCGTCATGGAGTCTGCGTCAAGAAATCCGATAAAAGGAGTAGATGAGTCATGCAAAAGAATCGCGATCGTACGTCTCCCCCATCTCCCCACTCTCCGCAAAATCAATAATCCCCCTTCTCAACACCCTGCCTTCCGACCATCCGGCATCGTTGCTTGGCAGAAGTTGGTAAACTCAAGCTGAATGCCGTTCAGTCGCACCTTGTCTAGATTTGCTTGGGAAAAATTGGTTCGAGTGAGATTTGCATAACTGAGATTTCCATCACTGAGATCGGCTTTGGTTAAGTTTGCCTCCGTCAGGTTCGCATGAGTGAGATTTGCACCCTTCAGATTGGCTTCGCTCAGATTGGCTCGATTCAAGACCGCATGACTTAGGTCTGCACCGCTGAAGTCAATGCCTTGCAAATTTAATCCGCTTAAATTGACTCCTCTGAGATTGACTCCACGTAATTTCAGTCCTTGCATTTGGATGCTTTGGAAGTTACTGTGTGCGAGATCGGCTCGACTCAGATCCGCTCCGCGTAGATTCGCTCCTGTTAGCTCTACGCCGATCAGTTTGGCATCGCGAAGATCAGCCATGAATAGGTTACTTCCTCGCAATTGACTTTGCTCAATGCGGCTATGGGTCAGCGTCGATCGCATTAAATTCGCTGCATTCAAATTACTTTCAGTCAACCGAATGCCGCTGAGGTAAGCATGACTTAAATCCGCTTGGCTGAGATTTGTTTTTTGAAAAATAGCGTTACGTAAATCCGTTGCTCGAAGATTCGATCGCTGTAAGTTTGCTGCAACAAAACTCGCATTCTTTAAATCACTGATGAAAAAGCTGGTTCGATTTAACTGTGCTGAATCTAAGATTGCATCCGTGATCAGTGCATCTTCCAGCGTCGCTCGTTCTAGATTGGCTCCAGTAAGATTTGCATTTCTCAAATCTGCTCCATTGAGATTTGCGCCTGCTAAATCTACTTTTTGTAAATCCGTAACTTCTCTAGGACGATTGATCAATTGATGTACTAACCGCCATTTCTCAGCTAAGACCGTACGATCGCTGAATCTAACTTGCTTAAGCTGCGCACCTTCGAGATGAGCTTTGTCTAAATCAGCATCTTCTAAGTTGGCACCTCGCAGGTCAGCATTCGTGAGATTTGCTTGATTGAGAAATGCACCCCGAAGATCGCCATCCCGTAAATTCGCACCTCGGAGATTTGCCCCTTGTAACTGTGCGCCTCGCAGATAAAAGCCTCGTAAATCCGCATTTTCTAGGTTGCATCCAGCACATTGCCGAGTTTCTTTTAACTGTTTGATATGTTCTGGTTTTGCTGCCATAGCGGATGTACAGAGCATTGCAAAACCAATCAGAGCTAGGAGCATTGTTTTCATCGTATATTTACTCAAAAATGCTTGAACTTGAGCGCCCAGAGCTACCATGTTACTGTGGATAAACTTGACCAGAACAAAGTTCTAAAAACTGATCATGCAGGATATTCTTCGCCTTCTTAGTGCTGGTTTGTGGATGGCTGCGATGCAGGTCGCCTTGTCTTTTCCGGCAATTGCACTTCAAGATAAACTGAAAGACTTTGATTACTGGTCAAATCTATGTGGGTTACTTGCCGATTCAGAAAAGTATGAGGAAGCTTTAGCTGCTTGTGAACAAGCGATCGTACTCCGTCCAAAAGATGCTGGAATTTGGGCAGAGCATAGCAATGTCTTGTTAAAGCTGAAAAAATATCCTGATGCGATCGCATCTGCCGATCGCGCTTTAAAGTTTGACCCAAAAATATCCCTCGCGATGACCTATCGATGTATGGCGTTTTCAGCGTTAAATCGCCAGGATGAAGGACTTGATAACTGTAACCAAGCACTCAAGATTGATGGAAACTGGGGACGAAAATCTCCTTATCTAGCTTGGCTAAATCGCGGCATGATTTTGAGTCAGCAAGGGCAATTTGAGCAAGCTCTGAATGCTTACGAGCGAACATTACTGCTAGAAGAAAAAGATTCAATTACTTTGGCATATCGCTGTGAAACATTAACGCAGTTGAAACGCTACGAAGATGCGGTTATCTCTTGTCAAACTGCTTTAGCTGGAAATGGACGTTGGGGAGATAAGAGTCCTGCATTTGCTTGGTATCATGCGGGAAATGCCTATCGGTTATCGAATCAGTTGACTTCTGCGATCGCGGCTTTTGATCAAGCGATTAAGTTTGATGCAAATGATGCCTTAACTTGGAATGCTCAAGCTCTGGTTTTAGAAGAGTTAGATCGAACTGCTGAAGCACTCACATCTTACAATCGAGCGATTCAACTGAAAGAGAAATTATCAGTGGCATTGGTCGGACGCTGTGCCATGTTGAATCGCTTGCGACAGTTTAAAGAAGCATTGACAGCCTGTGATCAAGCGATTCAGGGAGATGGACGGTGGGGACGATGGGGCGCAGCTCAAGCTTGGGATCAGCGTGGACAAGCTTTGTTGAATTTAGGACAAGCAGAAGAAGCATTAGCATCAGCAAATCGAGCCGTTGGGATTGCTCCAACCTATGCAGAAGCTTGGAGCAATCGTAGTGTTGCACTGTGGGTTCTACAGCGATATCCAGAAGCGATCGCGGCGACTCAAGAAGCGATTCGGCTCGATCCAACTTATGTCTCGGCTTGGTTTAATCGAGCAACGATTCTCAGAGCAACCAAAAATTATGCAGATGCCGTCATAGCATACGATCAAGTTTTGAAATTAAATCCGCGCCACGTTTCTGCTTGGGCAAATCGAAGTGCCGTACTCTGGCATTTGAGACAGTATGAACAAGCTTTAGATTCAGCCGATCGCGCGATCGCATTAGATTCGCAATTCATTCCATCTTGGTTTAATCGTGCGATCGCACTTACTGCGATGAACAAGTACAGAGATGCAATTGTAGCTTACGATCGAGTGTTGAAGCTCAATCCGAAAAGTGCAGAAGCAATGACGGGGAAAGGTGTTGCATTGTGGAATTTGAAACAATATCCAGAGGCACAGGCAACTTTGCAAGCTTCGTTGAAATTAAATCCGAATCAAGCGATCGCGCAATCGACTTTAAAATTGGTGATCGCAGAGGAGCAACGAGCTAAGCAACCGAAAGTTTGTGTTGATAAAAGTAAACCTTGCGAGCCGAAGCAAGCTCTTGATCCGTCATTGCCGAAGTTCTCTTCTCCGTAACTTCTTCGTGACAAGAAATCTTTCGTCTTCAAGATTTTTGGAATCTAACGGAATTTTCAATTCTCACTCAACTCGGCAGATCGATATTTCGATCGCGAAATTTAAGTATAAATAAGAACACTCATAATTTACGGCAGTAACCAGTAGGCTTAGGAAGCATTTCCTAGAAATTGCGAGTTCTTAAGAGCTTACATGACTTGGGGGCATTTACAATTTAGTAACAACCTAATCATCATGCTACCAACGTTTTATTCTCTCTGGCATAGGCTGAAGATATGTAATCTGAGCTTACTTATTATTATTGCTATTGCTATCAGTTTAGTATCATACCCCTCAGCAGCTTGGGCTTGGAAGCCAACAACTCACGTCTATCTGGGCAAACAAGCACTGGATGATGCATTAGATGACGGCAAAGTTACAATTCCTCGCGTGGACTATAATAACGGGCAAGTGACTGGAGAAGTCGGAACTTACCAAGTTGATCCCACAATTCTTGCTGCTCTCCGGAGCAATGCACCTCAATACCGAGCTGGAATTTTGGGTCCTGATGCCTATCCCGATATTTTGACCGGACAGCAAGTGATCCACCCATCGGCTTCAGAGACAAAAATTGCAGGAGGACCTAATGCATGGTTAGCCTACTTATGGGGTCAAGCCAACACTGCAAATACTTCAGCAATCCGAGCATTTACAGTCGGCTATCTCACTCATGCAGCAGGAGATATGTTCGGACATACCTTTGTGAATAATTTCTCAGGCGGCTCCTTTGCCATCACACCTCCTGAGGGACCTGCTAATGCAGTAAAGCATATTGTCGTAGAGGGCTACACTGACAAACGAGTCGATGCCCGCGCAATGGATCGGAATTTTTTCAATGTCAGCATTGATGGAGTCAGCGATTTCATTTATCAAAACATGATCGACGCTCGACCAGGGACAGTTCTCGATGGTCAGTTGCTACGAGCCGGAGGAACAGGTACAGATCTGTCTGTTCCTCGAATTTATTCAACGCTGCGGGCTAATCTTCAGCGCGATATCAGTGCTTACTATGCCAAGAAGGCAGACTACGATCGCCGCGCCGACGCCTGCAAACCTCTGGATTTTAGCTGTAGCCGAGTTGCGATCCTGGCTGAAAAAGGTACTTACGTTGCGACGAACGGAATTCAAGTCACGTACAAAGAAGCTTGGCGGGATGATATTGATAGTGGTCTGAAAGCTTGGCCTGGGGTCAGCCATGAAGTTGCAAAAGCATTATTTTTTAATCCTTCGCGATCGGCAGATACGCAGCGAGCTGAAGCAGTGTTACAGAAATATGTCACTGATCATTTGCTCTCCATGTCGGGAGCGCCTGATTTTGTGGGTTTGACAGCTAATGCCATCAGCAGTATCGTCGATGCGATTACACCAGACTTTCTCTTAGAACCGATCCGTAAACTGAAGGAAGATCTGCTGAATACAATGCTGAAATCTGCGATCGGGATGACCAAGCAAGAACTGAAGGAGTATCTCACAAGTCCAGACAAATACTTTGATCAGGTGTTAGGTCGTGGATCTGGAGAAAATACCAACTTGAAAAGCTTCAACGCCAATTACCTAAAAATTAAGGACACAGGTTACACCAACCCGAGCGAATCCTTCAATGCCAATGTCGTTCCTGCGGCTTACAATACGATCGTGATGAGCAAACTCATCCTACTGGGTCAAAGCGAAGTGAATCGCCTACTCAGCGATTTGAAGAGTTCCGCGCGCCTTCAGCAACCTAATGTCATGCTCGGCTTTATTAGTACTTTGGATGGGGACAATCAGTGGGCAAGCGGAATGGTCTTTGCCCAAGATTGCAATGCTTATCGTCAGATCTTTATGAAACAACCTGGTGAAAAAGGCGCTTGTGCTGGCAATGCATCTGTAAATCCTCCGACTACACCTCAAAAGGTAAGCTTACGAGGAATCGTGCATCTGCAAAATATCGGTGATGTCCCATTTCAGAATGATGCTTTTGCGGGAACAAGAGGTGAATCACGACGCTTAGAAGGCTTCTCTCTGCAAATTTCTGATTCAATCCCGGGTCTGGGCATTGAGTATATGGCGCACATCCAGGATGTAGGAGATACACCTTGGGTAGGAAGTGGTCAATTCGTTGGAACAAGAGGCAAGTCTCAAAGGTTAGAAGGCTTTGCTATTCGGTTAACGGGTTCTGCCGCTGCAAACTATAACGTCAATTACTTCTGCCACTTACAGGATATTGGCGATACCCCTGTGCGATCGAATGGTCAATTTTGTGGCACGCGAGGTGAATCGCGCAGACTTGAGGGTTTACAAGTTTGGATACAAAAGAAGTAAAACGTTCCTAATTCCGTTATCACTTGCGATTTTCATCTTGACCACGTGACGTTAGAGTTTGCGAGTCATATGTTTGTGGGTCAAAAAGAGCAAATTGATAACTTGCAAACAACTACACTCTTCTACTTTCAAAGCAACTCTCCTATCGCCAAATTGTTGCCCGACTGCAAATGGTTTTCCACCTGCAATCGGGCAACAATTTTAATCTTGTAATGGCACTAGACCTGTTTGAGCGAGTAATTTCTGTCCTTCCTGAGTCTTCAGAATTTCCGCGAATTTTGCACCTATCTTTGATCGATCGTTGTCTTTCGAGTAAATCACCACGATTGGATAAGTCAGCGGATACTGTTGCGATCGCATCACTTCGCGATTTGCCGAATAGCTTCCCTTTTGATTGCACAAATCCGTACTTGGACGAATTGGCTCTTGAGGAAGCTTGAGCAATTGGATCGCTTTGTGCTCTTTGGTTTGAATAGCTAAGGGATAAACCGCACATTGTCCAAATACTTTACTCAAAGGCGCAAATCCAATTCCTCCAGTTCTGCCTTCCTCAAAATCCCGGAGAATCGATCGCAACATTGGAAAATGCGACTGTTGAGTTACGCCTTGACCCGAAATTGCGTCTTGGCTCGGAAGTTTTTTACCTTGCAACACTCGATTCTCAAAAAGCTGAACGGCTTCTACATCGGTTGGAGCATAGAGTTTAATCGGTAAGGCAGATCCGCCAAGCTCCTGCCAGTTACTCACTCTCGCTTGATAAATCTGTTTTAACTGATCAAGATGAAGCTGCCCGTTTAATTGACTAGGTAGCCCTTGCTGACGTTCAACATAGCTAAAAGCAACGACGACCGCTAATCCGTCATAAGCGATCGCTTGATACTCTAAGTCTGCGGATTGGTTCGGAGGAAGAGGCGCGATCGCAAAATCTACTGTTCTTGCCTGAACTTTTTGAACTGCTTGATCGATCGAATCGGATAGCTCTAATGCTAATTGCAATTTAGGTTGAGCAGCTTTTAATTTTGCTTCTAGCGTTTGACCCTGCTCAATCAGATCAGGCTGTTGCAGGACATAGCTCCAAGTTCCATTTTTGACTGCGGTATATTTGAACTGTCCTTGTGGGATGCTAACCGCATTGATACAGCAAGGAGCAGGCGCTTCAGGAGACTGAGTTGCCGCTGATTCTGCTTTGGGCAAAAATCGCCAAGCCATCACACCTAGCGCCATCACGCCCACCAGTCCAAGCAGAGGAAGCACCCATTTTGGCATTCGATCTTTTGGCTCAGGAGCAAGTTGAGCCGAAGCTTTGGCAACCTGTTGTTCTGAAGCTAAATCCAGTAGAGCTTGACGCGCGATCGCAGCACTTTCAAACGGAGATTCAATTTCGAGCGATCGTAATAGCCAGTGCTTAAAAGCTGGTTCTACATTCATCCAATGCTCTGGAGAACCAGGATCAAATGGCTTTCCGGCGGCATCAAACTGTCCACCGAGAAGAAGATAAAATCCAATTTGTCCAACTGCAACTAAGTCACTCGCAACCGTTCGAGGCGGAAGCTTAATGAATGGCGGAACACTCAAATCTTCCCATAATGCTAGATCTGAAAGATAGAGAAACAGTGTGGGAGATGCGTGTGAAGTCGGCGGTATCAGCCCGAGTGAATCGTCTTGCTGAGCAACTCGAATAGTATCGAGCCGTAAATTACCATGAGCCATTCCAGCTTGAAGTTGTCCAGCCGGAAGACGAAATCGTTGTACATGAAGCAGTTCCAGCGTTTGTAGAATCTGATTCAGGATTTGCTGTACTAACTTTGCAGGCATGGCACCTGTTTCTGATAAATACGCTTTTAGCGTTGGGAAATGATAGCGATCGTCGAAAATTAAATAACAGCGTTCGGTCGTTGGGTCGGCAATTGTTTCAATCGGGCAGAGGAATCGAGCATCTTGGGAGCGTCCATCTGCTAGAGTTAATCCTGACAGCCGTTTGAAAGTATCTTTCTGACGGTAGCGATCTGTTGAATTGAAGTATTGATCGGGGAAAATATATTCTTTTAATGCGATCGCCTGCTTCGTCTCAGTTTGGGTAGCAGCATAGACTCTCGCCATGCCTTGTCGATCGATCCAATGTTCGATTTGATATTGACCCAATTGGCCTGCAATACGGGATTGTTGAGGCAGTTGAGTGGGGAATTTGCAGGTTTCGCAGTGCAAGGTTTTGGAGGTTTCTCGACAGCGGAGCGGATCACCTTGAGTGCAGCGATACTGTTGATAAATTGAATCAAAAATCGAATGACTGCTAGATTTATCCAGTTCAGGTTGAACGGATTCGGGCGGGAACCATTGAGATCGAATTGCATCGAGATCAGGGCGGAACAGAGCCACTGTGTAGAGCCGATCAAATCTAGCTTGGCGGAGTTCAGCGGGAGACTGCCGGAAGTAGGAATTGAAAATTCGTTGTTGGATAGAAGAAATGATCGGCAGCATTCGCCCGATACCTACTTAAGAAGAAACATACAATCTCGATCTGAAGGGTAGATGTATGTTGAAAGATCATCAACGATAGCATTACGTAGAAAAAGTTTGTTGCAGTTTTGGATTGCTGAAATAAGATTGTCAAAGCACTCGATCGAGAACAATCCGTGCAGTTTTAGCAAATGGAGTCAATCATGGCAAAGGAACAAGTAGTCAAGCTATTTCGGGCAGCGCAAATGAATCCAAGTTTGCGAGATGAGTTGAATACAGCACCGGATGTCGATACCTTTGTCAAACTTGCGGGTGAGCGAGGTTATGAATTTACGACTGAGGAATGGCAAGAAGTCGTGCGCTTTTCAGTAGAAGAATTGAAAAGCCACGTCTCAGAGATTCCAGGAATCTAGTCAAACTATTGCGTTGATGCTTCTGGTAGAATTTGTATCGCTCCAAATTCCGCCAGAAGCTAAGTTTTTACTGCCCAAATTCAGGCGGAGCTTCCAAAGGAGAGAGTATATCAGGTATAGAAGGAACGGGAAGCAAGCTATTTCCTCCGTTCTCATCCGACGTACCTGCTTCCGCTTGCTTTGCAGATAAGGCGGCTGTCGCTGCTGCTGCTGCCACTGCTGCTGGATCTTGTGCATTCGGATCGAACATTTCAACTTGGATCGCTCTGACAACCTGCTGCCCCGTCGGGCTAGTAACCTGCAATGTGAACATCAGATTTCCGGGTTTAGCTGCCAGTGGCAAAGTCACCGATCCTTCCGGTGGAATACTGCCAGGTGTAGGCAGGAGTTCAACTTTACTTCCTGCACTCGTATCAATTTTCCACGCCAGAGACACCATTAAATTCGGCTGACCTGGAACGATCGCAACAACATATTTCGGCTGTGCTTCCTGTCCATTGAGCTTCAAACTCAGAATTCGAGGGGGCTTCGGTAGAAGTTTAACCAATTCACTTTTACGGGGCTGAGAAACTTCTCCCGTCTTAGAAATCGTCGTTAGTTCAAAAATATAGTCTCCAGGTTTGCCTAGTCCCGTTTTAACTGCCTGGCAAACTAACTGAGCATCCAGCTTACAAAAAGGTTTCAGCGGTTCAGGCACACCTTGACTAAAATCAAAAGATTGAGCTGGACTCACCACGGCTCCATCTGCCGTACGTCCAATCCATTGCAGCGTTTGCAATTGAGCAGGATTCGCGATCGCCCAATTTAACCGTACTTCAGCAGGCTCTAACTTGGGTTGATTTTTAACTTTTGGATCGCTTGGATCAAATTTCGGAACCTCCTGATAGATCGGCTGTGTCGAAGCGAAACTTACAATCTGAGCCGTCGGCATCGGTTCAATCTTGACAGGAGGCGTTTTCTTACTCTCTCCAGTCGCATTGCGAAACGGTTTCGGCTCGATCGTCAATTCAAACACATACTCCCCGGCTTTGCGCGCATTTGTGCGAACATTCCGGCAGACTAACCAATCCACTTGCATCGTACAGACTGGTTTCAGCACATCGGGTAGCCCACGACTAAAATCATAAACCG
This sequence comes from Leptolyngbya sp. GGD, assembly GCF_026735145.1. Taxonomy (NCBI): domain Bacteria; kingdom Bacillati; phylum Cyanobacteriota; class Cyanophyceae; order Leptolyngbyales; family Leptolyngbyaceae; genus Leptolyngbya; species Leptolyngbya sp. GGD. The sequence continues at coordinate 1,694,569 of NZ_JAPQKE010000001.1, read as the reverse complement.
TTGGCAGCGTTGCAGGCTTGCCATCGGTAGTTAAGCCGACGAGCTTGAGCGACTGAATTCGATGCGGTTCACGAATTCGCCAAGTGAGGTGCACGACATCGCTGCTTAGGGCTGCGTACTGTGTATCTTCCGGAGCAAAGTCTACGATTTTTGGAGATTCGGGAGTGCGGATGAGAAAAAACCAGAGAAGATATGCGATCGCTCCAACCCCTAAGACTCCTGCCAAAATCAGAGGTAAAATTTGCCAAAATGGGCGAGCTTCCCAAATCACCAGCCCAGGAGTCGTTTCGGGCATGATCGGATGTTTCTGCTCATCCTGAAAGTTGACGTTAAAATTGATGACCTGCCCGCCACCGACCAAAGGTCTGCGCCACCCTTGTTTAGGCTGGACTCGCAAATCTAACGTTGCCGTACTATGAGCCGCTAGCTCAACGGTTGGAGAGTCTAAAATATAGTTACAGACTGCTTGCGCGTCAACTTCCTGTGCATGAATCGTAAGTTGACGTTGAGTATTTCCTTGATTCGTTAAGCGAACCTGGAACAATCCATTTTGTTGCTTAATGCGATTGCTCAGTGTCCGCAGTTCAGCCTGAAGTGAGTAGACAGGGGTAATCTGCAAGTAGAGCAGATCAACGAATGAAAGATCGGAATAGTTATCAGATTTGATTTGCAGCGTTGGAATATAATTGCCTGCGGTTGCAGTCAGAGGCGGAGTCACAATCAGTAGAATTTGATCTTGCTCGCCTGGATTTAGATTGAGACAGTCTGATTCTAAAAGAAATCCAGAAAGTTGAACTGCCTGCGGATAAATGACTTTCCACCAGGCTTGCGGCAAGTCATTGCAGACAAATCGAAATCGATCGACGCGATCAGAGCGATTTTGCACCATGATTTGCACTTGCAGTGCCGCGCCAGGCTGTATGATCGCAGGCTGAGTTACACTCGTCGCAGGTTGAATTGCAAAGGTCGGATCACTCGCACTCGCGCTTGCTTGAACTGCTGCTAAGACTTCTAGCTTCTGCTGGCACTGAATCGCTGGAAACTCTGGGTAATGCTGAAGTGCATCAACCACGATCGTATAACTATACGTCGCTGGAAATGCTGCCGTCGGAATGTGAAATTCAAAAGACACATCTCCTGCCTGCTGTGCCCCGAGTGCTAGAGATTCTTGCGGACTGAGACACCACGCTGCAAGTTCTGGAGCCATCTCTTCTAGAGACACATCAATGATGGCGTGATGATCGCCTTGGTTGCGAATGCTGACATCTAGCGTAAAAGAAGCGCCTGGAATGACCGTATCGTGACCCGACGAATTGACGATCGCAACTAATGGCTTAGAGATCGGTAGATTTTGATCAGTATGAGCATCCTGATCGCGAATAGGCTGCAAATTAGAGCTATACAGAGATTGACCTGCAAAACGGGTTTCTTGCAAAAATCCCTGTGCAATCAGAGCCTCTAACTCTTGCTGAATTTCAGCCCGCTGCCCTCCCAAAGCTGTGGCAATTTCCGAGAGTGTCGAACCCGAATGACGCATCAGCCAATTCACTAGGCGACGTTGGTGAATTGGCAACTGCAAGAGTTCTTCTAAGCTAGGATGTTTCGCAGCACTAATCACGATCGCACTCCAAATTCTTAAATCGGTTCACTTGATCCATCTGCACCTGAGTATCTGCACCTCCACTCAGCACCAACACCTGATCTTTCACAATCGCCACATCCACACTCTCAATCCCGGCGGTCGATCGCAACGACTTTTGGATGACTTTGCCAGAGTCAGGATGTTCAGCCCGATGACCATTCGGCGAAAGTGCCCATAGCTTTGCTGTGCCATCTGCACCAGCACTCGCAAGATAGCAACCATTGGGACTCAAGGCGACACTGCGGACTGGTTGCCCACCATGCCCATCTGACCACTGTTCGAGGACTTGACAGGGCTGCTGCGAATCAAGGCATTCCTTCAGGTTCCAAAGCGTAATCGTTCCTTGATTATCGGCAGATGCCATGAGATTAGGTTTTGCTTTCGCGCTTGCTAGGCTTTGAATATATTGGTTTTGCCCCCCTGCAACCGGGTAGCGAATGGGCTTATGTTGTTTACGGCTCCAATTCCAAAGTTCTAAGCGATTGAATCGTCCCGCGATCGCTAATTGTTGCTCTCCGACTAACGCTAAAGCAGAAACCGCAAAATTGACCGTTAAGGTTTGTTCAGGCTTGGTATTCAGACTCGCACTACTCAGTTTCCATTGTGCAACGGCTCCACTGCCATGACCACTGAATAGGTATTGAGAATCGTTGCTAAATCTCAGATCAAAAACGCGATCGCCCGCTCCTAGCCTAAAGATACTATCGGGCGCAGAATTCTGTTTGAGCAGATTGATCAGTTGAATCTCCCCGTTTTCTAGACCTGCGGCAATGCGATTATTGTCGATCGGTTGATAGCGGATCACTCGAACTGCCTGGCTGGTTTTTGAAACAATGCCCATTTCTTGGGACACAAGCGGATTAAAGAATCCGGCAGTCAACCAGCGTCTAAGTGATTGATCAATCGAGCCTGAAATCGCCTGTTCTGCGGTGCCATTAAACTGAACTGAGGCAACGGCTCCTGAATGCCCACAGCGCGGATTGTGGGGATTGTAACAAGAAGAAATCCAGAGCGGAACAGGGATTGTAAAAAATGCGATCGCAGAAAGCCACCACACCGAAATCATCGGAGCAACTTTCAACTCCAAAGCTTGCAATTCGTTTTGAGTTCTAATCCGAGCGTCTGAGCACACTGCTCGAACAGATAGCATTCCAGATTGAGTTCGTCCGATCCACGATCGACGTTTTTTAACTATCAGTTGAAACTGCTGAGTTTCATAGGGATGAAGTTCAGCTAGCTTTGGAAGAACTTCAATCTCATCAGAAGTAACAAAGCCAGAATCTACTTCAATATGAGCATCTTGAGACACATTCGTTGCATTTTCTAGCTCTAGTCGATAAGTCGCAGTTCCAGTCCGTTGGAAAAATTCGAGGAAGTGTAAGGGAATCTTTTGCTGACGAACTGTACAGCGAAAATCAGCCGCACCTGTCGGTAAAATCTCAAGCGTGCCTGAATCGCTGCTACTCACACCATTTTCGATCTCCGCTTCGACCTGGAACGGATACACCTGACTTTGAGCAGTTTCGACCGGAGGCTGACAGAGAAAGATAGATTCTAATGTCCGTCCAGGCTGGACTTGAATGGTTTGCTCCACGCCATGAGCAAACCATTCTGGAGCTAATCCGTGCAAGCGCAGCGTCGCACGGACAGGCACCTGCCCAGGATTATCCGTGCGGACTAAAAGCTCAATTAAATCACCCGAATAAGTTTGAATCTTGTTTAAAAGCAGATCAACCACCAAGGGGACAGCTTCAGAACCTTGTTCTAGAGTCAAGCGTATTGATTGTTTCGTCTCGGTTGCCAGATCGAGCGAGAAAACCCGAACTGTAAGATTCACTTGTCCAACAAATCCTGGAATCGGATTTTTGAGAATTTTGACTTGGAAAACTGTGCGATCGCCGGGTGGTGTTTTACTACAAACCTCTGGCGACAACCGATACCAGTGATGATCGACTTCATCCACCCCTGCTGCTAGTATTTCCAGTTGAAAAGTCGCAAACTGGGAACTATGATTCAGCACACTGACTTCAAAAGCAACTGGATCACCACCCGGCTTAAAGGCAATTTCTTTCGTGGAAACCTGAGTTTTAATCAGTTCTTTTAACATGAGTTAGGGCGGATAGGTTAGGACTGAGAATGGGTTGAATTGACCTTGAGCGCAGACCGAATCACTTTTGCTTTTGCCAGCAATGCCTGAACTTGTGATTGAGTTCCGACGGTTTCATCTGGCGATCGAGCATTGAGAACTTCCTGATGGAGCATTTCGAGCTGCTGTTTTAGAGAAGTTTCTCGCGCCCAGATCGACGTGGCTAAATGTCGAAATGAGCGGGCTAATTGCCCCATTTCATCCCTACGCTGAATAAAACGATTGAGTTTCTGTAAATCTTCGTCTTTGATATCAGCATTTTCCTGATTGAGCGCATTCGCAATTTTGGCGATCGGATGCAACGGCTGAATCACTGATCGTGTCAGCAGCAGATTCAACACCAAAATGATCAGCGCAAAGATCCCGACAAAAGCGCCAAACGCGATCAAAAATTGGTGCTGATAACTTTGCACAATGCGATCGCTCGGCATGTAGAGGGTCTGCGCTGCGACGACATCGTTCAATTTCCAGTTAAATCCACGCTCATTCCCATAAGTTTTGAGATGACTTTTCGGAGCAGCATCAGGGGTACTATGACACCGCAAGCAACTTGGATCAGTCATTCTCAGAGGTCGTGAGACATAAAATAGCTGCTTGCCTGCGATGGTTTGAAACCCAAACAGTTTTGGAATATCTTGCTGCTGGCGAAACCGCTCAACTAATGAGGTTTCAAATTCATTCGCGAGATCGCGAAGATTCGTCGGATTCAAAGCTGCTTCTTTGTAGAAAAAGTCCTCGTAACCCATCTTCTGTCGCAATCTCTCAAACACTTCGCGGGCTGAATAAGCCGGAACCGATTCTGCGACAAATTCCTCTTTTGTTTCAATTTTCTCAGCCAGAAGGGGCTGGATTTTCTGCGAGGTGTAATCCCGCACCGAGCTAATAGTCTCCATTAAGGTCATGGCTCGATCGACAACTTGCTGAGAGGCACGGTCTTGAACTTGCCCTGAGATCAATAAGGCACTTAAGCCAGTACTCGCCAGAAACAGAACACTCAGCAACAGCGTAAATTTAAATTGAAGTCGGAATTTATTAAGCATAAGTTTGCACGAATTGAGAAGATTGCTCTGGAGCGGCGGTACTTGCCTGTAATGTAGTTCGCTGCTTCCTTTGCCAAGCAAAATGCAACACGTTAATTCCTAATTCTTGCGAAGTTCGCACGGCTTCCCTGGAAAATGGCACTTCGCCATCCCAAGCCACACTTAAGTCACCTAGTAGATGAATCAATCCTTGTGAATTTAACAGCGTAATCGGCTGTTGTCTTAGCGTCGGAAACTGAGAAAATAAGAAAGGTTCTGTCTTCAACGGATGACGGGATGAAAGCAATTCTGCCTGACTGATTGCAATCCCCAACTGATGGCAGTGAAAGCTTAGTTCTGCGTGCTGTTGCTGTAAATATTCCTGAAGTTGCTCTGTAACAGCAGACAGTTCGCATTGTACTGCTAGATACGTTTCCTCAGATTCAGAAGTTTCCAGCAAAGCATCCGTGAGTTGTTGCCGAACCGTCTGTAATTCGGCGATCGCTGATCCTTTCAACGATTCCGCTACTATGATTGTTGTGCCTTGCGCGATCGCGCTTAGCAATCCACGCATCGAAGCCTCATCTAACGCAAGAAATTGAGCTTTTGTCAGATACAACAGATGGTATTTTGTCACAGAGGAATTGAGGGGAAATGCCAGATGTTCAACCCGTCCAGCCATTTTGGGATAAAGTGCGATCGCGCTTTGCAGTAAGGCTCGAAACTGCGCGGTTGCGGAAGCAGAAAAGCATCCCACCTCGACCCATTCTGTTTGCCGGACGTGCGCCGCAGGACGGAAGCGCAAGTCAAGTTCATTCAACCCGGGAAACATCACATTTTCTGCTGGTTTGAGTTGATGACGGCCCGGAGCTAAGCAAATTCGACAGAGTTCAATCTCATCGACTTGCGGCAGAGTCACTGTTTCATCAATCCGAAATGTTTCTTGAATCGTTTCTTGTTCCGGTAGCGCTTGTAATTTATCAGGATCGACATAGCGTAACATCAGAAAGACTTCAACCGGTTGCTTAGCAGAAGCCTCTGAAGCAATACGAAACTCAATCGGCGCAGGTACAACAATCGGATTGCCAAAATTATCGATCGCTAGCCCCGGCTGAATCTGTACCCAACGACCATCGCGGTATTGTGACGAGATCGTCTCCGGCGCACGAATCACAGAAACTCCGAGTCCCCAGACGATCCCAGGACTATGCACAGATTGATGGAGGAGATTTTGCCGCTGACGATGATAGGAATGCGCCTGCTGCCAGCGTTTTGCCGTGATTAACAATCCGTCTGAAATTTGCAGCCGCTCAAAGGGTTGTAGCGATCGCTGAAGAAAAGGCATCGTCATGGGTCTGGCTCCGGGGTTCAATCCAAAAATCGTAGGTGCAAAACGCAGGTTTTTCTTGCTCAATCACCCGTCTTACTAGCGCTTCATCGATCGGAAAATCTGGGTCTGGACGCAATTTGACACAGAAATGAAACGGACGACCTCCTCCAAGAATGGCATCTTCGGTTAAATGCGTTGTACCCAACACAAATCCCCGCTGATAAAGCTCAAAGATACTAATGTGCTTTGCCTCTTCAGCGAGATGCTCATCGAGTGGTAAGCCTGTAGCGAGGTGTAAATAAAACCTTAATCCTCGTCTTGTGCCTCGCCATCGGTAGATCTGCATTGCATTCCGAATCAATCGCCGCTGCTGATCTAAGCTCATCTGAGATTCTGCTGACCAAGCGACCCAGTGCGAGAGAAAAGGCAGCAGAGCTTTTGGAGCCGTCAGCGGATCGAGGTAAGCCCAGAGCGCATCTAGGCTCTGTACCGCAGGTTCAAAGGTTTCTTCAAAGATTTTGAGAAAGCGCCCCACAAAATCGATTTCTCGATAAATCGCAGGCAAAAAATCAAGGTACAAACTGCGAGGACGCAGAAAAAGCTGAAAGTCTGCGGTTTCAATCTCTGAAGCATGAACGCAGATTCTACCTTGGTAATTGATGTTGAGATGAGGTCGATCGCGCAATGCTTCAGCAGCTTCAAAAAAGTCCGCAGGCACTCGAAAATAAAGCACGGCATCCATCGTTTGATGCGGCAAGATCTCTGAGCCTTCCATTCCTACCCAGCACCAGTCTTGCGGAAAATTCCCTTCCACCTGTAGAGAGACTTGCATCGGCTCTGAGCCAGTATTTCTGACTTGTACAACTAGCTCACTCGGCTCACCTGGGCGAAGGAGCAACTGAGGAATTGAGCCTTGCGATCGCGCCGAATCTGGCGTTTGCATGGGAGTGAGATTGACACTGAGAGTTGAACTAGAACGCATCTAACATCCTCCCTCAATTCATAAAGCTAATCGCGTGACTCGATCGCAGCCGAGGATCTGCCCAAGAGCAAATCAATCCTGTCTTGCCTGGATCAATCATGCCGTCTTGCGCTAGGGTGCGTATCCAGCCTGAACCTTGCCGCCGCAGTTCAAACAACAAGACTGCTCCCAAATACCGCACCCCCACAATCGATTGGAACAAACTCACAATGTCCGAAACATAAACCGGACAGCCAAACTCCCACCCGCATCGATCCACGCCACCGATGAGCGGGTTCAAAAATCGATATAGTTCAACTTGTAATCGTCGAAGAATCGTTTGCTGTGCTTGGGTATTTTGATATTCAGGCAGTAATCCAACTTCGACTTGCACAGACACGCCTACATATTCTGGCTCTTGCAGTCTCACTTGCACACCAAGCAATCGTCGCTCATCCAAATAGCTGAGGATTTGCGTTTTCAAAGGTAGAGTCAGACTGAATTGGCTCGGTGCGATGCCGATCGCTGCGTCAATTCCATCTAGGTTTGCTTTAGGAACAATCAGCAAATCGACGACTCCAGGCGTTGTGTCTTGAGTCGAGCGAATTGGACATAAAGCGCGCGCGACTGATCCTTGTCCTGCCTGCACGGCTAGCGTTTCAAAATCTTCTGGAGTCACGGCGCGATCGCGCGTTCTCAAGATCTGCGGCACTCGGATCACTGCATCTTCTAGCGATTCTGCATCGGCTCCATGATGCGCAGAGCGATGATTGATCACGCGATCGATATAAGGCACAGCAGATTTCGCAATTTGAATTGTTCCGGCTTGTACATTGCCTTTGCGTCCGCCTCCAGTTCGGTAGGCTGCCATCCGAATTGTTGCCCCGCGTGCGGGAACCGCTCCATATTGCCGCTCCATTTGCTGACGAGTTTCTGAGTAACTTGGGGGTGCTGAGTTGCCAAGTGTAAGCTGATTGCGGCTGCGGACATTCGTTTGGGTTTTGAGTTGTCCAGGTTCTCGAATCAAAGGACCGAACTGAATCTGTCCGGTCAAAGACTCGATCGTATAGTGCAAATCCTCTGAACCAGAATCTGCAAAATCATTCACTTCTCGCCAAATTTGAGGCAATCCTCCTGGCGGAGTTACGATTAAGTGCTCGCCTTCTCGACGCGGCAAAATCGAGCCACTTTGAAGCTGAAAAGTCTGCCCAGGCGTGCCGTTGCTTTCTCCGAGTAATTCATCTCGAATCAGCGTACATTGATGAACCTCGATCGTCCCCCCAATCGTTCGAGCCGACATTCCTAGCAGTTCTGGGGCGCGTGCATATCCAGACTGTCCCATTTGCGGTTGAGTATATACACACCGCAACCAGCGCCCCTGATATGCGCCAAAATACGACACTGGAAAAACCAGCGGTAAATGCAGCGTGACATCGGCTTCTCGAATGGCATTCCGAACCGCTTGCCCTGCTTCTCGAAAGCTAAATCCATACGTTGCGTCATCGTCTTCTTGCAGCAAAATGGGCTGCCAAGATGAACCATTCCAAGCTTCCCAATGGCGCGGAGGTTGGTTGGGATTAATCCCAACTGAGCTAGCGACTTCACCTTTGAGCGTCAACGCTAGCACATTGCCTTCAATCTCAGAGCGAGGATCAAACACAATGTAAAAGCAATTTCCAGGCTGAGGACGCTCGTTGAAAATAAACTGTGCTTGTCCTTCCCACTGCCCATCTTCTTCCGTCCAAAAGTTCGTTAAGCGATCGCGTAACATGACGGGCGCAGCATCGGCGGTCTCAGAAGTCAGAAAATGCGTAATCCGAGGCGTACCAATCGTTAAGGGTCGATCGGTGCTAAATACGATCGCGTCTTGGGATTCAGTCCGAACCGTTGCAACTTCTGTACCCGGTGAAATTTGATACGTGCTTGGCAAAGCAGCCGTCAGGTAAAAAGTAACTTCAGTCTGAGCAGGAGTAGGAGGTAAAAGACGAATGCCTAGTAACTCTAAGAATGCAACATAATTGCGGCGTGGAACCTGATTGAACCGAACCAGCATTTGGTCAGTTAACCAGGAAAAAAGCTCAACCATCGTAATGCCAGGATCGCCCGGATTAAAGTTTGTCCATTCGGGACAGTACCGAGGAATCCTGAGAATACATTCATTCACCAGATCTTCAAAGGTGCGATCGTCCAGATCTGATTTGGGTAACTTAGGCAGAAACTCAAATTCCATATCCATAAAATTGCGATCGCAAATCAGAGTAAATAGCGATGAGCTAAGTCAATTTAACACTGAAACAAATAAGTGAATCACCGGATTTAGCGATGCCGTAATTTTACGGATTAGCTTGCAGGCAATAGGTAAAATGGATAAACCAGACTGCGGCGATCGTGCATTTCTTTCGGGTGATATTCCACGAGAATGTCTATTCTTCCCCGGATCGGATCTGGCTCAGTGCGAATGCTATCGACAACAATCCGCGGTTCCCATTTTTCCAATGCTTCTTGCACATAGACTCGGGTGAGCAACAGTGTTTGAGTGTTCAGCGGTGCAAATGTTAACTCCGACAATCGCGACCCAAAATCAGGACGATACACTCTCTCTCCCAGTTCTGTGCCTAAGATAATTCGGATCGATTCTTCAATATTTTGATAAGTTGCGCTGAGATGTAACCCACCTTGAACGCTCACCTGTAGCGGAAACGCCCAGCCTTGACCCAAATGATTTGGAGGAATCATAACCTGATGAATATTTTTGAGATGATTATTTCACTGCGATCGTGAAACTACTTCCGTAGCCCTACGGTTTCATCCGTTTTGGAATTTAGAGATAAGAGCAGGTGTGTGCGTTTGCAAATCTCTCTACGATGACTTCTCTAACTTCCTGGGCTGAACTCAATCAACAGTATTTGCAAACCGCGATCGCGCATGTTCGGCAGCAGCTTAAACAAGATCCGACATTGTTTGAACCTGTCGCATTCTCTCCAGAAGCCCCACCTGCGCTTGTGACACTCTGCCGAATGTTCAGACTGTCTGAATATGAGCGCGATCTCTTAGTCCTCTGTGCAGGCATGGAGTTCGATGGCGAATGGGCAACGCTCTGTGCCACTGTTCAAAACGATGCACAAAAGCCTTATCCAACATTGAGCTTAGCACTAGCTACTCTGTCAGATCCGCATTGGAGTGCTTTAGCACCAGATTCACCTTTGCGGTACTGGCATTTAATTGAGATTGGAGCAGGTAATGCGCTCACTCAAAGCCCCATCCGAATTGATGAGCGCATTCTCCATTATTTAATCGGGCTACCTCAGCAAGATGAAAGATTAGCAGGATGTATTACACCAGTCGCTTCTGATGCGATCGCGCTGGTAGAATCACACCAACGGATTGTCAAACAGAGCTATCAATCCTGGATACAATTTGCGCAGAAACAATCCTTAAAGCAACTTCCGGTCATTCAACTCTGTGGACAAGATCGCATCAGCTTACAAGCGATTGCACTTGCGATTGCGGCGCGATCGCAGCTTAATCTTTTTGAGATCGCGATTGATACCCTTCCGACCGACATCGCGCAATTTCATCTCTTGATGCGTCTATGTGAACGAGAATACCTGCTCAGTCAAGCTGCATTTTGGATCGACTGCACCTTAGAATCCGATCTCAATTCTACTCAAGCAAGTCTGCTCTCTCGTTTGATTGATCAACTCGCTGCCCCCGTCATCGTGGCGACTTCTGATCGTCGTCGTCAACGTCAGCGTCGTTACCTTAGCTTTGATGTGGATCTACCCTCTCCTGCTGAACAGCGATCGCTGTGGCATCAGCATTTACCAAATCTCACAAATCAACTAGCTCCTTTGGTTTCGCAGTTTAATCTCTCTCCTGATGCGATCGAGACAGCTTGTCTGCAAGTTCAATCTCTGCCCATCACCTCGAGTGATGAGTTAGCAAGCAACCTTTGGCAAACTTGCCGAGAACAAGCCCGCCCGCGTTTAGATGAACTAGCTCAGCGCATTTCAAGTTCGATGGGTTGGGAAGATCTAGTACTTCCCGACAAAGAACAGCAAACCTTGCACGAGTTAATTGCTCATGTGAAACAGCGATCGCGTGTTTATGAAACTTGGGGATTCGGCAGTAAAAGTGCGCGCGGCTTAGGAATTACTGCCTTGTTTTCTGGAGCCAGTGGAACAGGTAAAACAACAGCCGCAGAAGTCATTGCTCACGAATTGCAGCTTGATCTCTATCGAATTGACCTCAGTACGATTGTGAGTAAATACATTGGCGAAACTGAGAAAAACTTGCGCCGTATTTTTGATGCGGCTGAAGCAGGGGGCGTAGTTTTGCTGTTTGATGAGGCAGATTCATTATTTGGCAAGCGGAGTGAAGTCAAAGATAGCCGCGATCGCTATGCGAACTTAGAAGTTAGCTACCTTTTGCAACGCATGGAATCATATCGCGGACTAGCAATTTTGACGACGAACTTGAAAGCCTCGATCGATCCTGCTTTCTTACGGCGCATTCGATTTGTAGTTCCGTTTTCTTTTCCAGATCAGCAACAGCGAACAGAAATTTGGCGCAGAGTTTTTCCTAAAGATACACCGACTGAAAATCTAGATTTCGACAAGCTCGCCCGCTTAGGAGTCGCAGGTGGAAACATTCGCAATATTGCCGTTAATGCAGCCTTTATTGCAGCAGATGCAGATGAGGCAGTACAAATGAAGCACATTCTGGCAGCGGCTCGCAACGAATATGTCAAACTAGAGCGACCTTTAACCGATGCAGAAACACGGGGATGGGTGTGAAGGCTGAAAAGATTTCCCAACCAGCCCTGAGCAAATGCCTTTCTTTGCCCAGGAAACTACTCTAGCAAGTTTCAACTTCGACGAGCCAGCTTGGGAAATCTCCTCACAACTGCCGCTGTGAGCAAGATTTGCGATCTTGATCCGATCGCGGTTCCTGCCAAGAATAAGCAAAGTGGCTAATCGAAGTAATTCGCGGCGAAAGCGACTTCAATGCCTGCATTTGTACTTCTAACGGCGGACGATTACTCACAGACATCTGCCAAATTCCAGCCAGTACAGGTTTCACCTCTGTCCCCGCAGGTGATAGCGACAATACGCGCTGCACTTGTTTCACAACACAATCCGCCTTGCCACAAGTCGCATACGACATTGGATGCCAAGCAATATTTTTGGGAAACCGATCCCAAGGCTGTAACCGCGAATCATATCCCAACCCAACCATCTGATTGCCTTCTGGAAAAAACACAGCCCCCGCAGGCAGTCCTACTTGCTGAACCGGATAAGTTGCAACATTGAGAAAATCGACCACTCCCTGCATCGCATGAGCCACACTCAACCGCCACAGATCCATCTGCAAAATTCTTGCCCGCTGCGCGACAGACCCACGAGTATCGATCGCTGCCGAGGTGCGCCCCTGCCACATCGGAACTTTCTCTCTCGGAAATAGCTTATCGACTGCTGCCACATCACTCGCATTGATCGCACCACGATCGAGATATCGTTTAATCAGTTCTCGTCCCTTATTATTCAAGCCGCGATCGACTAACGCTTTCCGGGACGCATCTCCAAACACCCAAAGATCTCGAACCTTCGTGGCAATCGATGCTGTCCCTTGACTACGCGGATAGCGAATGTAATCGAACAACACCCCATCCGGTTTACGTTTTAGGACTGCTTGCATCATCCGGTAATAGTCTTGTTTGGCAGGCAAGCTATACGGATCGATAAACGCTTCATTCGGATTCAAACTTCCCAGTTCTGTGCTTAACCCTGCCAATGTATTTGCCGTCAAACTGGTCTGCCCGCGCCCATTTCGTAACAGTGAAACTTGCTTTTCTGGCTGATTTGCATAGCTATTCCCGAAGTTCATGCTAAACATCCAGGCATAAACTTTTAAGCCGCGCGCGCGACCCTTCTGAATAATCTGTGCCAGTAGATCTACATTACTTGGAGACTGAAGCATCGACTGCCAAGCCGTCGGATTGTCCGACGCTGGTAGTAAAACCATGCCATTAAAAAATGTCTCGACATACACTTCGTTGTAGCCTCGATCGACAATGCGATCGAGGACTTCATCAATCCCTCCAGGTCTTGCATCACAGGCATACAAGCGCAACCAAATACCCTGAGTTTTCAGCCAGTTTTGATTCCGACATTGCCGTAACTGATTAGCCTGTTGCGTGAGAATTTGCTGATATTTCTGCTGAGCTTCTGCTCCGCCCTTGAGTGCTGCCCGACGCGCCGCATCTTTTTGTGCGATCGTCGCTGAAGTTTGCTGACAGTATGGGAGAAAATCTGCTTTTGCAACCGTACGCCAAACCCCTTGGGCAAGCAGACTGGTTGTGACGATCGCAAACACGAATCCCAGTTGAAACCGACGAAAAGAACTCACGCGCATAGATGAATTTAGAGGAACTCGACAAGTTCAGCACAATCTCAGAGTGTATCTGCTCTCATTCAAAATGCAGCACCAAAATTGCCCTGTCTTTTAGGATCGTGAATTGGAGTTCAACGTTCCCAACGAAATTGTCGATCGGATTCTTGAATGGGTAAATCATTAATACTGGCTTCTCGTCGTCGCATCAGCCCATTTTCCGCAAACTCCCACTGCTCATTGCCATAAGAGCGATACCATTGCCCAGAATCGTCATGCCATTCGTAGGCAAATTTGACAGAGATACGATTTTCGGTGAAGCTCCACAGTTCTTTTTTCAGCCGATAGTCCAATTCTTTATTCCATTTGCGTCTGAGAAACGCTCGAATTTCTTCTCGTCCGCTCAAAAATTCTGCTCGATTCCGCCATTGCGAATCTTCGGTATAAGCCAGTGCAACGCGATCGGGGTCGCGGGTATTCCAAGCATCCTCCGCCGCTTGAATTTTTGCTTTTGCAGTTTCTAAGGTGAAAGGAGGTAAAGGCGGTTTCATTTCCATGTCTCGCATCCAAAATTGTCGCCATCGCATCTTAGAAGGTTTGCGACAATTCACAAGGAACGAAAATCTTAAAAATTGTCAGAGGATAAAGCAGTACAATTGATCGAGTCTTATCAAAGCTCGACATGCGGCGCGATCCCCTTTTCTACAAACTGTTTCAGCAATCTCCAGTCCTTTTATTTGAGTTGCTTGAGACTCGACCCACGAATGCAGCAGAGTATCGATTTGATTCTGTTGCAGTCAAAGAGCCGAAATTTGAAATTGATGGCGTATTTCTGCCGCCTGAATCTGATGAATCTGGCATTGTCTATTTCTGCGAAATTCAATTCCAGAAAGACGAGAAACTCTATGAACGCCTATTTAGCGAATCGTCGCTGTATTTTTATCAAAACAGTTCTCGCTTCTCAGATTGGCAAGCGGTGGTGATTTATCCCTCACGAAGTTTAGAGCAAAGCAAGCAGTATCCTCACCGTTCCCTCTTAAACGGCGAGCAAGTTCATCGCATTTACCTTGATGAATTAGGCGATGTGCAATCTTTGCCGCTGCTCGTTGCCGCCTTGGTTCTGACGATCAAACCAGAAGCCGAAGCTCCTCAATTTGCTCGAAACTTATTAGTTCGAGCCGAGCAAGAACCACTAACGCTGAGCGAGAGAAACGACATAATAGATATCGTGACCGCGATCATGGTTTACAAGTTTTCAACCTTAAGTCGAGCAGAGGTCAGAGCAATGATCGGAATCAATTTATCTGAAGAACCCCGTGCGATTCGAGAAGCGAAAGAAGAAGGGCGCGAAGAGCAGACGATCGCGCTTGTTTCCCGACAATTAACCCGACGACTCCAGCAAGAGCTTCCTGAATCAGTTCGCTCTCAACTCACAACGCTCCCGCTCCCCATTCTTGAAGACCTGAGTGAAGCCTTACTCGATTTCACAAGCTTGGCAGATTTAGAGAATTGGCTCTCAGAACATTGCGCCTAGTGCCGAATTGGAGCAGTAGACCATTTCTCCCCCTGCACGATCGTATGCACTTGCCATTCACTCAAAGTATCGGGAAAGTCCGATCGATAATGTCCGCCCCGACTTTCCGTTCTCAAGTGGGCACTTTTCAAAATCAAATGCGCGACATCGAGTAAGTTGTATAACTCTCCCCAATCCCGCAATTCTGATGCTGAAACCTGGAGTTTCACTGCCTGTTGCGGTTTGAGATGGATTAAGACTTGACTCAGCGGAAGCTGCAAAAAGTCATGCTGCCAGAGTTCGATTTGAGCGATCGCGCTTTCTAAAGTCTTCTGGTCTCGCGAAATGCCTGCACTCTGCCACACTAATCGCGGCAAGGCAGCCCGAAGTTGCTCGATCGAGGTAAATTCTACATCTGCGATCGAGTCGATCTCTGCAACGGTCTGGGCTGAGATTGGTTCGAGTTGGAGCGATCGAAATTGTGCGCCAAACACCAAACACTCTAGCAGCGAATTACTGGCTAAACGATTCGCGCCATGAACTCCAGTACTGGCAGTTTCACCCACTGCATATAAATTCTCGATCGAGGTTCGATTCTCCACATCCGTCCCAATGCCGCCCATCCAATAATGCGCCGCCGGAGCAACCGGAATCGGTTCTTTGAAAACATCTACCCCCCATTTTTGGCAGACTTGAATGATATTTGGAAAGCGATGCTGAATCGTTTCAACGGGAATGGGACGCAAATCGAGAAATACATTGGCACTCGCCGGATCAGATTCCGTTTTCTGAATGTGATTAAAAATCGCCCGGCTCACCACATCGCGCGGCGCTAATTCCCCGGCTGGATGGTAATCAAACGCAAATCGATGTCCTGTTCGATCGACTAAATGCGCTCCTTCGCCTCGCACCGCTTCGCTAATCAAAAATCTTGGTGCGCCTGGTTTCGTCAAAGCCGTCGGATGAAATTGCACAAATTCTAGATCGCGCAGCAGCGCTCCGGCTCGATGCGCGATAGCCACTCCATCGCCTGTACTGACTGCCGGATTTGTCGTCTGAGCAAAAACCTGTCCACCTCCGCCTGTTGCCAAAATCACAGCCTGAGCGCGAATCCAATGCACTTGTGAATGGTGAATCAAGCAAACGCCCTGACAGCGATTTTGCTCATCCAACCAAATATCTAAAACAAACGTTTGATCCAAGGTCTGAATATTTTCGCGTTCCAGCACTCGCTCTGCCAAAACGCTCACCACCGCACGACCCGTTGTATCTGCGGCATGTAGCACTCGCCGTCGAGAATGTGCCGCCTCTAACGTCAGCGCCAACTGATTGTGATGTCGATCGAATGCCACCCCCAAATCCACCAAATTGTGAATACAGTCTGCTGCGTGCTCCACCAGAAACGTCACGGCATCGACATCACACAGCCCTGCCCCTGCCGAGAGCGTATCCGCAATGTGCAAATCGGTTGAATCTTGAGGATCGATCACCGCCGCAATGCCGCCTTGTGCCCAATCACTCGCCGAGCGTGCTACCGAATCTTTGGTAATCAGCCCCACCCGATATTGAGACGGCAAACAGAGCGCCGTATATAAACCAGCCGCCCCCGCTCCAACCACCAGCACATCATACGCAGACTGCAACATACGCTTCCTATATAAAAAAATCGCTCCCACAGACATTGAATTCTGTAGAGAGCGTCGAGTTGACAAGTTTCTCGATCGTCAATTAGCGATAAATGCCATTGTTATAGCGATCGCCGCCTTCAACGAGTTCTTTAGACACTTCGGTCACAACGAAATTATCCAAATTCGATTGCAGCACTTCTTTCTGCTTGTCGTTCAGTCCTGGAATATCCAAAACATCTTCCACAGATTCATACGGCGCATATTTAATAATCAATCCCGCCAAAGTCGGATATAGCCCTGGCAATTCGCGGAAAGCCCGAACGTTTGTATTGTTCAGGTCAAGTTTCTTACCGAATTCGGTTGCCATCTTATCTTCGACCACATTGCGGTACTCAGCCGCCAACACGGTGACTCCATTCAAGTTTGCTGCGACTGCCGCTTGGGAAAACCAGCCCAGACAGCCCACCACCAAACTCACCATCGCCAAAACGCGAATCAAACGTTTCATTGTTAATCCCTCCCAACTGGATCGAGCAAACGCAATACACAGCTTTTATTAGAGCCTATCATTTTGCGACCGCGATTGAGAATCTTTTAGATGAGGTGGGAAGTCCCCTACTCCCCACTCCCCACTCTCCCCAAAAGCAAATTAACTTACCGCAGGGTTTTGAATGAGTGTGTCAAAATGATGATTTAGTTCCAAATCGGGTGACTTTGTGATTGAGGTAGAAGTCCATCAACAACTCCGCGCCTTTCTCAGAGAACAAGGCGAATTGTACTGGTCGCACCATTTGACGATGGCGCGTCTGGTCGCGCGGGCGCTTCGGATTGGACGGAGTGCCTTGATTCAAACCGGGACACCGGGTGATCTTCAGGGACGGTATCGCCTCAGTTATCTTGTGCCCTTGCTGATGTGGCAAGAACCAGTGGTTCTGGTCGTGCCGGAAGCGATTCAGCAACGGATTTTAAGAGTCGAGATTCCCCGATTGCGGCAGTGGATTGAGTATCCCAAACCGATTCAAACGGGCGATCGCTGGCCGGCTCCCGATTACAAAGGCATTTTGATTACAACGCCTGAAGCTTGGTTGAGCGATCGCTTAAATTCCGAGGGCAGATTTCCGACTGGAATTCCGACAATTATTGACGGAGTGGATGATCTCGAATCTTGGACGCGCGATCTGTTAACCGTGCAACTCGATTCAGCCGATTGGGAAGCGCTGATGCTGGCTTGTCCAGCGCAAGCCGATTTGATTCGAGATTCTCGGATTCAACTGATTCGAGCAATTTTTCAACATCCTGCTAATCCTTACGAATGCTATTTGATTGAGCAAGCTGAACGCGATATTTTACTCGAACTCAAATTTTACTTAACTGAGACATTGCCGCCAAATTGGGCGCATTTTTTTGAGCAGTTACAGCAAAACGATCGCTTAGTTTGGGTGACGATTTTACGGCAAGCTGGACAGTTTTCGCTGCATTGCACTCCGGTGAAGATTGCTTCGTTTCTAGAGCCGATTTGGACACAGCAGCCGACGGTTCTGATCGGGGGCGCGTTGGATCTCGATACAGATGCAGAGATTTATCGATCAAATGTGGGCTTAGATGACGATTTGACCTGTTTGAAATTCGCCCTCGATCGCCAAGAAGATCTGATTCAGCTTTATCAGCCCGAAGGAATTCCGCTGCCTAATACGCCTCAGTTTCAAGGAGCGTTGCTGAAAGAATTGCGATCGTTGCTGAGTCTGTCCGCCTCGGTTCAGCGATTAACCGTGATTTTGGTCGGGGATACGCCGCTGCGATCGCAAGTGGGATCAATTTTGGCGGCTGAGTTTGGGTCGAGAGTGCAAGTTGAGCGCACATGTTTGGAAGAAAACGGGATTTTAGTCACAGGTTGGGAGTTTTGGCGAGAGCATCAGGGAGTTTTGCCTGCACCATATGTGTTCGCGATCGCGACTTTACCGATTCCTTCGCTCGAACATCCGCTGGTTGCAGGTCGCGTTGCCTATTACAAACAGCATCGTCAAGATTGGTTTCGGCTGTATCTCCTACCAGAAGCGCTAAGTGAGCTACAGCGATCGATTGCTCCGGTGCGAGAATGTCAAGGGTTTGTCGCAATCTTAGATAGCCGCGTTTTACACCGAAGCTATGGTGCTCAAGTTTTGACCGCACTCAGCCCATTTGCGCGGATTTCTTATTTGGATTCGAGCTTGTTCAACCCTGTAGACGAATAAGCATTCGCGATATGATCAGAATCAATACACTCAAACATTTTTTTCAACCTTATGGGAGAAGCAAAACGTCGTAAAGAAGCGCTGGGTGAAGAGTATGGCAAAGAGCAAAAGATTGCTCCCTGGCTGCCAGTCACAAAGACTCAAACCCAAAAATTTATGAATTGGACAACGACGGGGGCATGGACTGGAATTATCCTGCTCGTTGTGGCGTGGCTCGTGATTCGATTTGTCGGTCCGGCAGCAGGCTGGTGGGCCGTGAATTAAGTTAAGAGAATTGACTTTGAAAGGGGATCAAGTTGATCCCCTTTTTTGTTGTGATCGCTTTCTAGCGCTATACAATTCATCCAGCAATCGTTTTATCCGAATTCAGATCACCAGCCATTGAGCCTCGTTGAACAGAAAGTGATCCAAGTCTTTGGGCGCAAAGTAATCTCATAGCTGCATAGTAGCTTTTAGACATCGTTGGCAATGCTTACCTTGAACTGATTCTGGGAATATTGAAACTGCTCGGCTCAGTCTCCATTCAGTCTACTAGTCAACTGTGTCTATCACCAAGATTCAATGAACTCTATCGCAGCCCCTAAGCCCTCTGCATTCATTTATCGACTAGTCGGAACCGCATTAGTCTACTACATTACAGCCAAATTGGGGCAATATCTCGCCATTCCACCTGGCTTTATTACGCCTGTTTACGCCCCCTCTGGCATTGCCGTTGCAGTGCTGTTGTGCTGGGGGGATCAGCTTGCAGTCGGGATATGGATTGCTGCATTAATCGCAGCAGCGTGGCCTCTGTGGGTGAATACGGGCAATGGGGCAATGTCGATGGTGTCAGGATTAGGCATTGCAACGGGTTCTGTTTTGCAAGCATTAGTAGGAGCATGGTTACTTCGCCGCTGGGTTGGAGCAGACCTATTGTTTCAAAAAGCTCAGAACGTCTTCAAGTTTGCGGGAATTGAACTATTCAGCTGCATGATTAGCCCCACCCTTGGAGCCGGAACGATGCTCTTGTGTGGACTCATTTCACCGAATAACTTTCTCAATAGCTGGATCACATTCTGGCTTGGAGACTACATTGGAGTCTTGGTGATTGCGCCGCTCCTCATTTTGATGTGGCTCGATCGCATTGCAACCTGGCAATGGTTAGGACAAACTTTCAAATCAGCTCAAAAGAATGCATTGGATATTGCATCTATTGCTCGCCTGCTGGTGCACCCAGATCATTCTCCTGAAACTTCTCGACAATTTAAGCAGTTGCGAGAAGTTGGGATTTGGTTAGTGCTGATCTCGATCGTCGGGATTATTGCTTTTGGTATGGCATATCCGATCGAGTATATGGTCGTTCCCTTACTGGTTTGGGCAGCACTACGATTTGGGCAGCGGTTCACAAATTACTCGATTCTCCTAGTTGCTGGACTTGCACTCGCAGGAACAATTCACGGAACTAGTTCTTTTAATCGCAGCACGCTGAACGAAACATTGTTGTTGCTGCAAGCCTTTATTGGTGCAATCACCTTGATGATGCTAGTGCTCTCTGCTGTGATCATAGAACGAGAACAAGCAAAAACTAGCCTTGAACAAGCAAATGCCGACCTCGAATCTAAAATTGAGGCTCGAACAGCAGAACTACAATTAGCAAAACATTATCTCGAAGAGCAAGTCCAAGAACGTACAGCCAGTCTGAGCCAAGCATTAGCCGAACTGACTCATACGCACGAAAGTCTCAAGCAAGCTCAATTACAACTTGTGCAGACTGAGAAGATGTCTTCTCTCGGTCAATTGGTCGCTGGAGTCGCCCACGAGATTAATAATCCGATTGGTTTCATCTTCGGCAACATTACTTACACGACCGCTTATACACAAGATTTACTCGATCTGTTGGAGCTTTACCAGACGACTTATGATCAACCGACACCCGCGATTCAAGCCAAACTTGAAGAGGTCGATCTAGAATTTCTCAAAGCTGATCTCCCCAAAACGTTCTCATCAATGCGAGCTGGGGCAGACCGAGTTAAGCAGATTGTTCTGTCTTTGCGTAACTTCTCCCGTTTAGACGAAGCAGCTTTCAAACCCGCTAATATTCATGAAGGCATCGATAATGCGCTCGTCATTCTAGACCATCAATTAAAAGCAACAAATCATCGCTCTGCGATTCAAGTCGTCAAGACTTACGGACAGATTCCCCTCATCGAGTGCTATGTCGGTCAACTCAACCAGGTCTTCATGAATATCTTGGTCAACGCGATCGAAGCAATTGCACCTGATAAGCAAGCAACTCGCACCAACACATCTTGTCATGCACTCGCAGCACGGACAGACAGACCAGGCACGAAGCTATTCGATATACTCCAGACTTATTCTGTTCCAACCATTCACATCGATACGGAACTGCAAGAACAGTCTGTTGTCATTCGCATCGCTGATAACGGACCAGGGATGACAGAAGAAACCCTCAAAAATATCTTTAATCCATTTTTCACGACTAAACCTGTGGGTCAAGGCACTGGCTTAGGTCTATCGATTAGCTATCAAATCATTACCGAACGGCATCAGGGCACTTTGCAATGCCATTCGGTG
Source organism: Leptolyngbya sp. GGD (assembly GCF_026735145.1). Taxonomy (NCBI): domain Bacteria; kingdom Bacillati; phylum Cyanobacteriota; class Cyanophyceae; order Leptolyngbyales; family Leptolyngbyaceae; genus Leptolyngbya; species Leptolyngbya sp. GGD. Next base: position 1,673,135 of record NZ_JAPQKE010000001.1, on the reverse strand, counting down.
CTGGATTATGGGACAGAATTTATCATTCAGATTCCGCGCTAAAGTTCTACACAGCCGAATTTAATACTTCCGCTCTTGTGGCTCGAATTGATTAATCACCACGGGTAGATAGTTAATATCAATGCCTGCTGCTGAATAGTAAGCTAATGTGTGTTTGAGGAATGCAGCATCGTCTCGCTGCTGATAGTCTTCGCGGAAATGGGAGCCTCGGCTCTCTTTGCGATTGATCGCCGAGAACAGAATCATCTCACCGACGACAAAGAGCGATCGCAGTTCCAACGCTTCGATCAATTCCGTGTTCCAGCTTGTTCCCCGATCGTCGAGGCGAATCTGACTATACTTTTGCTGCAATTCCCGCAGTTGGAGTAATCCAGCTTGCATGACTTCATCAGTCCGGAACACACCGCAATGCTCGGTCATACAGTCTTGATAAGCTTGGCGAATTTCGTGAATCCGGTACTGTCCAGATTGATTAAATAAGCCTTGAATTTGGGCTTTTGCTTCTGTGATATAGCGATCGGCATTCAGATCCGGAGCTTTCCGACCTTGGACAAATTTCGCGATCGAGGCTCCGGTTCGCCGCCCATACACGACGCATTCTAACAGCGAGTTACTGCCTAATCGATTCGCCCCATGCACCGAGACGCAAGACGTTTCGCCTGCTGCAAAAAATCCATCGACTAGCTCGTCGGCACTCGCTCGAACTCGTCCATCTGTATTGACGGGAATACCGCCCATGCAATAATGCACCGTTGGGCGAACTGGCATTGGCTCCGTCACCGCATCGACCCCGACTAAGCGATGGGCTTCTTCCCAGCAGAAGGGGACGCGACTCATGATTTTCTCTTTGCCCATATGTCGCAAATCGAGATAAACATAAGCTCCACCCGGACTTCCATCGGGTTTAACGCCACGTCCGGCTCGCACCTCAGACACGATCGCACGGGAGGTAATATCGCGTGGGGCAAGTTCCATCCGACTCGGCGCATAGTTTGCCATAAAGCGATCGCCATCGCTGTTAATCAGATAGGCCCCTTCACCCCGAACAGCTTCAGAAATTAACACCCCAACCGGATACAAACCCGTCGGATGAAACTGAACAAATTCCATGTCTTCGAGCGGCAATCCTGCCATCGCAGTCATCGCTAACCCGTCACCTGTCGAAGCGTAATCGTTAGACGTGGTGTTGTAAACCCGTCCATAGCCTCCCGTTGCAAACATCACGGCTTTGGCGCGAACGACTTCGATATGTCCGCTGAGCAAGTGATACATCACCACCCCTTTCGCCTGACCGTCTTCTAAGATCAGACGCATCACATACCATTCTTCGTAGATCTTGACTCCGTACTTCATCAAGTTACAAATCAATTCATGCAAAATCGCATGTCCTGTTTTATCGGCTGCGTAACAGGTGCGATTGTGAGAATGTCCGCCGAATGCGCGTTGAGCAATTCGACCATCCGCCAGTCGCGAGAACAGCACGCCCATATGCTCTAGATCGATCACGACATCTGGAGCTTCCTGCGTCAAAATTGCGACTGCATCCTGGTCAGCTAAATAGTCCGAGCCTTTAACAGTATCAAAGGCATGTGCTTCCCAGGAGTCAGTATCATCGACGTTTTTAAGAGACGCTGCCATGCCACCTTGTGCGGCAACCGAGTGCGATCGAATCGGGTGGGTTTTGGCAACAACGGCGATGCTGAGACTAGGATTGGTGCGGACAATTTCCAGCGCTGCACGTGATCCAGCCAGCCCGCCCCCAACAATAATGACATCGTGATCAATCATGGGTCACATTCGGAAAATTCGGCATTTCTCATTGTGACTCGAATTTTGGGTTCTGCTATTTTTTAAGGGTTCTTTTTACAATCCAAGCAGCGATTAAAAGCACGATCGCACTCAGTCCGACAGGCAAAACCCAATTCGTCTGTGGGGTGGTTTGAATCGGAGTTGCAGCGACAGGGCTAGATTGCGGTGCAGTTCCAGCTTGAACTGTCACCTCGTAAGCAAATTGAAATTCATTAAAGTCGTCTGCTTGCTTAGGAGTGCCGCTGATTTCCAGGGTATAAATTCCCGCTTTTGGAAACGTAATGTCTGCACCTGGAATGCCTTGATATTGCTCGGCTGAAATAGCTTTTAATTGCGGTTGTTTGAGGATTGTATTCTTAGAGATCACTTTGAGTTGACAGTTACAGCGATCGAGCGGAATGATTTCTCCACCCGCTTTAGTCAGTGCAAACCAAGCTTGTGAAACTTCACCGACTTTTGGATTATGGTTTGGCTCGATGTGAAAAGTCGCAGCAACATTGCCAGAAGTTTTAATATTATGAGCAATTAAATTATCGTTTAGATGCAGCATAGAACTTTTCTAAAGAGAAGAGCGACCAAAAAATTTGTAGTCGAATCAATAAGACTGTAATCACAAGAAAGATTAAAATTCCGACTCGGAAGCGATGAATAAAATCAGAGTTAATTTCACCCAGGTAATTCGATCCCGTAAGGCTTGTGTGAATCACAGCGAGAATTAAGACAGGAATGCTAACGAGATGAATCTTTCGCCATGCCGTGCCTAATTTAGCAACAGCAAAATCGAAACTTGTCAACGCTAGGGGAGTCATTAATCCCAATGCAATTATCCCTGCCCACATTCCAATTTGTTGATTGGGAAGCAGAAATGCGATCGCATAAATATTCCAGTTAAACGTGTGATCCAAAAAATGTCCCATATGAGCACAGGACAGCACAAATGCGCCCACGCCTAACGCCCGCCGATACCGCAACGGAGCCGCCCAAATCCGACTAATCGGTCGCGCAATCAGCGCGAGCATTAAACAAATTAAAGCAGCATGTCCGGTGTAGTCCACCATATCGCTACTTCTAAACAAGGTCAAAAGACCGATCGTCAAAGTTACCCAACCCGCTAGTTTGAACAGTTGACTTCGGCGATCGCGACTCAATGCCCCCGCAAATAATCCAGTGCTAATCATCATTGGCGCAGTTCCTCCGCCAAATGCCAGCATCGTCAGTGCGCCTTGTAAGGCATTGCCAGTTTCTGCGGCTTTAATCTGTGCCGCATAGAGAAATCCGCAGGGAATCAGCCCCCAAACTAGACCAAGGATTGCCGGAGTCCACCATTTTCGCGATCGTGAAAAGTCGCCCAAGCGTTGACTCAAGCGATCGTGCAATTTTCCCTGAATGGGATGCAGAATCGGAACTTGCGGCAGCCAAGTTGGATTGATATTCGCAAGACCAAACCAAATGAGCAGTAATCCGGTTACGATCGCGAGTCCTCGTCTCAAGGCACTATCAATCCCAGCCAGTTGTCCACCCGCGATCAGCACCGATCCAAGCGCCCCGATCGCGGCTCCGACTAGGGTGTAGCTCATCACCCGTCCAGCATTCAAGAGAAGATTGAATCTCAATTGCGCAAAGCGAGAAGTGCGATCGTTCGACAGCGAGAATGCAACGGTAAGCGGACTACACATGCCCAGACAATGCCCGAAGCTGCCCAAAAACCCAACACTAGCCATTAACAAGAGATCTAACATCCTCCAATGCTATCGCGATTTGAAATCGGGTTGGGTACTTGTGTTTTGGATTTTAGCGTTTGGAGCGAGGGGATATTACAGGTGTAGGTTTGTGATGAAGAGGCCAGTGCAGACTGATCTGGCTCGATAATGAAGGTCGTCCATCTTGGAGCGAAGGACGCTACGAGGCTCCTCCTTGAAACAATGGGACTGCATCCCAACAAGACCGTGAAGCAACTGCCGCATGGGGAGTGGCTATCGCAATCGCAGGTTGGTGCTCGTGGGTTTAATTAATTTGGATTCAGGCGTTTCATCACCCAGCTACTTAATCCACTAATTAATGCGCCTGCCATCAAAATTCCTAACGCAGGTTGAACCACTGGAGTCCAGAGTGAAAGCCAAAGATTCAGCCCCAAAGGAAACTTTGCCGCATTGCCAATGAGCGCGATCGCAAACCAGCCAAAACACAGCAGCACAAAAAATAAATTCAGCATCAAGGCTGTATTCAGCCACTTAAAAACCGTTTCTTTCATCACCCAACACAATGCATCAGCGATTCTAACCCTAACAAAAATCGGGTTGAAACTGAAGACAGCACAACCCGATCGCACATTAAAAAAGTCAATACATTAGAGTTCATGAACCGATGGGAAATCCTTCTCGCGTGAAATTTGCAGATTCTCAGGATCGACGTAATGGCATACCGCATCATTCAAACAAATTACCGCCCAACCCGACTGGTGCATTTCCACTAATTGATATCCCGAAGCATGTTGTACGAAATAGCCTTTGTGATTGCGCGTTCCAGGTTTGACACCGACTCGATCGATAGACATGGTAATCCGCTCCTTAAGCTACAAGAAAATCGTCGATCGACACCCTAAAAAGCAATGAGAAAACGTGAGTTTAGTCTGCTAAACTAAACTCGCACACTGCGAAATAAAGCACGCAAGTTAATCTTTGACTTGCTCTCTGAAGTGACGAAAAGACTGTAAAAGACGAGGTATTTAACCTAGTCTTCAAATACTATCACTGTCTTTCTAAGTTTTCTATTAACTTATTTATGTTTGTATTACAACGATTAAAGTAATCTGTAGATTTTCAACTCAAAAATGCAACGATTTCGTCGCATTTATTCTGATGTTTGTAAATGCTCATTTACGAGCGCACAATTTCAATAAAAAAGAGCCAGAATTCACGTCTGACTCTACAAGAATGTGAAGAAAATTGAAGTAAATTAAGACTCAAATAGCCAGGCTTTGACGCGTTCCATACTTTTCCAACCTGGTTTTCTGGTCAATCCATCTTCAATATTTTGCTGAACTTCTTCGCGCAATTCTTCTACAGCAAAAACCAATTGCTGCGCCATTTCAACATGAGGTCTCACCCCAGGTTTAGACAAGTCCAACATTGCTAAGACTAAATTAATTCGAGCTTGAGCATCTTGTGGCACAAGTTTCACCGCTTTTTGCGCCGCAGGGAACGCTAAAGCGGGTTTATCTGCCAAAAGATAGAGCCATGCCAAGCAAGTCCAAGCTGCGCCCGTTTTACGAGAGCGATCGCAGATTTCTTTAAATACGGGAATCAACGTTTCAGGAGATTCCCCCGCTTTGTAGCGCTCTAATCCTTCATCGAAAAGGGTTTCAACCGTTTGAGTCATGACAATTTACAACCAATAACAAAGTGGTTAGCAGCATTGCCACTAACCCCTAAGATCTAACAATTTATTAGTTTAAGCTGAGAATGATTTGCCGCAACCACAAGTTTGGTCAGCGTTGGGATTCGTAAATTGGAAGCCACCCCCAATCAAGGCAGTGCTGTAATCCAATTGCAATCCATATAAATAGAGCAGACTTTTTGGATCACAGACGACTTTAAAGCCATCGTAATCGTAAACGTGATCGTCGTCTCGAATATTGCTGGGATCTTCAAAGTCCATTGTGTAGGACATGCCAGAACAGCCACCGCCCCGCACACCTACGCGCAGGCAAAGATCTTTTCCTTGCTGTTCTCGAAGCATGAGGACATGTTTAAGTGCGGCATCGGTCATCAGAATGCCGCGTTGGGGAGTTTTGGTTTCAGTTGCTTGTGTCATGAGAAATGCGATCGCTCCTGTAGAAAGGTGGAGAGGTGAAGTCCTTTGACCATTTACTTTCATCTTAGCAACTCTATGCCCGACGCGCCTTGGCAATAAACATTGCGGAACCTTAAGCGAATCGGTGCTGAGACAAGAGGAACAGACTAAGATAAAATCTACTGCTTCACCGTGTTCACTGGTTTGGTTATGACTGGTCTCAACCCCTCTACTTATCGTCGGCTGTTAGAGTTACCCCAAATCCAATCGGTGTGGGAAGGCGATCGCCGTGCGCTCTCGTCTGGTGTGCCGATCGAGGCAAATTGGTCTGATTCCAGTACACCCAGTGATGGCGAATGTATTCTCTGGGTGGATGGCTCGCAAGGGGTCGTCAGAGCGATGGATGTCGTGCCGCCAGAGACCGGACATGAAGCGATCGTCCGAACGTTGTTGCGGGCAATGGAACATCCGCATAGTCCAGCCAAGCCTGCCCGACCGCAGAAAATTGTCGTGCGCGATCGTGAAATCCTCTTCTATTTAAGAGGTGTGCTTCAAGATCTCGACATCGCACTTGATTACGTTCCCGATTTGCCATTAATTGATGAGATTTTTCGCGGTTTTCAGGATGCAACGAATTCTCGTCCGCCCTCTATTCCACCCCAATTTGCCGAGGAATTGTTAGCGAAAGCAGATGTGATCTGGGAAGACGCACCTTGGTCAATCTTGCCCGACCATAAAATCATTGAAATTGAGTTAAATCGATGGGATTTGGGCTGCGTCTATGCCTCAGTCATGGGCATGTTGGGCATGGAGTATGGAATTTTGCTCTATCGATCGCTCGATTCTCTGCGCCAATTTCGTCAGCGTGTGCTTTCTAACGATTCGATGGAGCGGATGGAAGAGGCATTTTTAGCCCAGGATTGTTTGTTTCTCACCTATGAAACCGAGGATGAAGACGACTTTGAGGACGAAGACGATTTAGATTTAGATCGCTTTGAGCCAATCTTGCAGCCTGTGTTTGGTAATTTGCATCCGCTAGAAGGCATTCGATCGTTTCTCTACGATGAAGAAGCGATGGCATTCATCACCGTTTTAGAAGCGCTGCATCGGTTTTTGAAACAGCATCGCCGGAAGTTGATGAACGAGGATTTCCCGGCGCTCAGCAGCAAATTTAAAATTCCCGCTCCTGATGGCGAGACAATTTCAGTCAAAGTGACAACGCTGCCAGAGGTTGCAGAAGAACTGTATGGAATGGTCGAGGACGAAGACGAGGATCTGAGCGCAATGCCAATCATTCGCGATGATCTCGTTCCTGAAAATTCGTTTCTCAGCTTAGGCGTTGTGCCGTGGGACATGGTGGAAATGATGCGATTGTCGGTTCAGCATTTCCAACTTGAAGCGCCAACTCAAGCCGGAGAAGGATTGCCGATTATTTTGATCCAAACGTCGCGTCCCAAAGCGAAACAGATGATCGAGGAAATTGAAGCCGCAGGTGGCTTGAACGGAATTTGCTTTAATCCTGGCTCTGATCCCTTTGTGGACGATCGCTATGATTTAGGGCTGCTGCAAACGCAGAATCAGGAACTTCATTTATTTGGTGAGTTTGAAGAAGACGATCCCACGCACGCCCAAGCCCGGAAAAAATGGGATCAGCGCTGTAAGAAAACCAAGGGAATTTGTGGCTTGCTGATTGCTAAAGGTTTGACCGGAGGCAGCCGGGGCAATCCAGGGCTAAAAGACATGATGGCGCTCTATGAAGTGCGATCGCTGACCTCAGAAGATCTCGGCTTAGGTACGTTAGAACGGAAATTTGCAATTGATGGATTCTAAACTTATGGTTTCTGACATCAAAGCAGACCTAACTTACCCGGAAAGCGACGGCAAGCCAATGTCGGATAATACCAAGCAGTTTGAATGGATTGTTTTGATCAAAAAGAATCTCGATCTTCTATTTCAGAACTATCCGAATATTTTTGTTGCAGGCGATTTGCTCTGGTATCCAGTTGAAGGCAAAGCCAATATTCGAGTTGCACCGGATGCGATGGTTGTTTTTGGCAGACCGAAAGGTGATCCGTTTGGAGTCAAAGGGGCAGCACGGGGCGCTTATGTCCAGCACCGAGAAGGCAACATTCCGCCTCAAGTGGTGTTCGAGATTTTGTCTCCAAGCAACACACAGAAGGAGATGGATCAAAAATTATTGTTCTACGATCGCTATGAGGTTGAAGAATACTATCTCTACGATCCAGACACAAACCGATTGCGCGGTTGGCTCAGAACTGATATTTCACTTGAAGAGATTGACGATTTTCCAAACTATGTCAGTCCTCGTTTGGGGATTTGGTTTGATGTCACAGTCAATCCGATGCAGATTTACCGCCCAAATGGTGAGAAGTTCTTAAGTTATGACGAACTCGATCGAGAACTTCAACAGGTTCGGCAACAAGTAGAACAAGCTCAGCAACAGGCAGAACAAGCTCAGCAACGAGCCAATCAACTTGCAGAACGATTGCGGCAGATGGGAGTTGATCCAGATCAGATTTAAGAAGAGAGCTACTCATCCACTGCATTTAAGTAGGGAGGTGAAATGAATTGAAAGATAGCTGCTCTCGTTTGCGTCCCGCCCCGGAATGGAATTCCAGGGCTAACGGTGCGAACTGGGTTGAAACCCACTGAAGAAGGCGTTTTCTATCGGCTGTTAGTCCCAGAGTGGACTTCGCAGCGTTAGCCCCGAATTCATTCCGGGGCGGGTGAGCAACGAAGCGAGAGAACTTGCCGAACTGATGTTGAATTACACCCACCTACTTACTTTTCGGAAGGGCGAGATGGAAATCAGCAACTATAGATTTCAGATTTTCCCTATCTCTCCACTCCTCGCTCCCAACTTCCCACTCCAATCGATCGCTGATTTGCCAATAAATTTTGCGCCGAGCTTGTCTCACGTGAGACTGAAACCTTGAGAATCAAGATCGCGCTCGATCGCTGATGAATATTGCAAAATCGTTAAACTTCAGCAACGTTTGATCAGGAAATCTGATTTTTTGGGTACAAATACTCAGCTAAAACTGAAAAAATAGAAAAAAGTTCCTAAAATCCATACAAATTAGTCGTTTCGGACGTTCACTTTTTTGAAACAGACTATAGAATGAGCAATTGAAATTTCGAGAGAATCGGAGTTTCAGCCGATCTGAATTCGATCTTCGGCATTCGACAAAACAGTCTCATTTGAGACAAACAAAACATTCATCACTCTCTGAGGAGAAAGGCTATGAACAAAGGTGAACTCGTTGATGCAGTGGCAGAAAAAGCAAGTGTCACGAAAAAGCAAGCTGATGCAGTCTTGTCCGCAGCGATCGAAACGATCGTTGAGGCAGTTTCGTCAGGTGATAAAGTGACCTTGGTTGGTTTTGGTTCGTTTGAATCCCGCGAACGTAAAGCGCGCGAAGGACGTAACCCCAAAACTGGCGATAAGATGGAAATCCCTGCAACTCGCGTGCCTGCATTTTCGGCAGGTAAACTGTTCAAAGAAAAAGTTGCTCCGGAATAAGTTTCAATCCGATAGAAACAGGCAGGTAAAATCATTGGCTCGTCCAGCACATGGGGGAAATTTATCTTGGGCAGCACGTCTCGCTGGCTGTTCCCCCAATGCAATTCTTGATTTTTCTGCCAGTATTAACCCGTTAGGAACACCGCGATCGGCAATTGAAGCGATTGAAGCTGCATTGCCTTTACTGCGGGATTATCCAGACCCGAATTATCAGCAGGTGCGATCGATGCTAGCTCAGATCCACCAGCTTTCCCCGGATTGGATTCTTCCCGGTAATGGTTCGGCTGAGTTGCTCACCTGGGCATGTTGGGATTTAGCAGAATTGGCGAATACCGTTTTGTTTGTTCCAGCGTTTGGGGACTATTTCCGCGCGTTGAAAGCCTTTGGTGCTGAGATAAAAACATGTCCGATCGAGGCAGATCTCACCGGAAATGCAGGTCTATTGCTGAATAATCCACACAATCCCACAGGGAAATTGTTTGATCGATCGTGGATTTTAGAGAAGCTGCACCGATTTGAACTGGTGGTTGTCGATGAAGCCTTTATGGATTTCTTGCCGCCCGACCAATCGCAAAGTTTGATTGGAGACGTGCAAGAGTATCCAAATTTAGTGATTTTACGATCGCTGACAAAGTTTTACAGTTTGCCAGGATTACGATTTGGCTATGCAATTGCTCATCCGGATCGCTTGAAAACTTGGCAAGAGCGGCGTGATCCGTGGTCAGTGAATATTTTGGCAGCAAAAGCAGCAGAAGCCGTGCTCCAAGATATTGAGTTCCAGAAACAAACATTTGACTGGCTACAAGCAGCACGTCCACAGCTATTTGAAGGATTAAACCAAATTCCAGGCTTATCTCCACACCTCGGAGCCGCGAATTTCTATTTAGTCAAATCCGAGTGTTCAGTTTCACAACTACAGAAAGACCTGCTCGAACACGATAAGATGCTTATTCGAGATTGTCTTAGTTTTCCGGAATTAGGCGATCGCTATTTTCGAGTTGCAGTCCGCCTCAGCTCGGAAAATCAACGATTGATCGATGGGCTAAGCACATGTCTGCTGAATATGATGTCGTAATCCTTGGATACTCAGAAACTGGAATTTATGCTGCGATCGCAGCAGCACGAAAGCGTGCCAGAGTCGCAATTGTGGCGCAAAATTGTCAGCCAAAATTTCCCCACGTGCATATTCTCTCCAACTTGACTAAGAAGTTGGATCAAGTGAATCGTTCCCGTTCTTTTTTTAATTCTGAGGTGCGATCGCTTTCGTTTGAATCGATCCAGCACTACATGAATGTGGTGGATCGATCGCATCAAGAATTCTATGATCCGGCAAAATTAGCTACTTTAGGGATTGAATTTATTCCAGGTGCAGGCGAGTTCTGTCGCAAGCCACAGACCGGATTTGTCGTAAATGGGAGACTTTTGAGATCATCCGCCTATTTGATTGCAAAAGATTATCGATCTGCCATTCCTGATCCACCTGGCTTATCAAGTGTTAATTATCTGACGGCGGATCAGCTTTTACTCAGAGTGCCAGAATCGATCGCAATTATTGGCGATGATCCAATCGGGATAGAGTTTGCGCAACTCTATGCCCGATTGGGGTCGCGAGTCACAATGCTGCTGCGTCAACCTCACTTGTTGACTATGGCAGATCCAGAGGCAGCCTTCTTAGTTCAAGCGGCTCTAGAAGCTGAAGGGATTCGCATCATTAATGCGCTGCATATCAAGCAAATTCAGCAAGTGGGTACAAAAAAAGCGATCGAGATTGAAAACTATACGATCGAGGCAGATGAATTACTTGTCACGGTTGGTTGGCAACCTATCATCTCAGATCTGAATCTCGAAGCAATGGAGATTTACGAACCGATCCAACTCAACGATCGCTTACAAACCAATCATCCGCGAGTTTATTGGATCGCGCATCCAGTGCAGTCGATCGCCCGCTATCAAACGGATGTAGTTCTGAAAAATCTGACAACTCTACCGATTTTCAAAGTAGATTACGATCGCGCAATTCAATCTGTTGCGACTGAACCTGAATGTGCTTGGATTGGCTTAAACGAGTCACAAGCGCATCGACGTTATCGTAAAGATGTTTTGGTATTGCGGCAACCGTTTAGCCCCCTGATGCAGGCACAAATTACCGGAGAGGCAACGGGATTGTGTAAGTTGATTGTGCGGCGGAGTGGTGAAATTTTAGGGGCGCATATTGTCGGATCGGGAGCGATCGAGATGATCAATGCAATTTCCCTGGCAATGTCCGAGAATTTGAAGGTGCAATGCTTCGAGCGATTTTCTCCTGCGTCTCCTGCCATGTCAGAAGTATTGCGTAATGCGGCTCAAGAATGGCAAGCCTCAACCCGCAATCAGTTCTTACAGGATTTGCGAGAAAGTTATTTGGCTTGGCAGCGGGGACGGGTGAAGTAGTTGTCAATTTATTGTGTTCAACTACTAGACACGCCTATTTACACACCGAACAGGATTGACGAAAGTGTAAACCGGGCAAGGAATTGTCATAAGATATGTCAGGAATTAGCGCTAATCTCTGACTGCTAGGGAATTTCGCGAGTGAGTTAAACGGATCAAGTTTTGATATGAGTATTCAAGCGACTCGCGGAACGCGAGATATTTTGCCAGAAGAAATTAGTAATTGGCAGCGAGTAGAAGCGATCGCACGAGAGATTTTAGGGCGAGCAGCGTATCAAGAAATTCGCACCCCGATTTTTGAACAAACCGATCTGTTTGAACGTGGCATTGGTGAGACAACTGATGTTGTCGGAAAAGAGATGTACACCTTCAAAGACAGAGGCGATCGCTCAATTACCTTACGCCCCGAAGGAACAGCAGGTGTAGTGCGTAGCTATATCGAACATGGAATGCACACTCAAGGAGATGTGCAGCGCTTGTGGTACTTAGGCCCGATGTTTCGCTACGAGCGTCCGCAGGCAGGTCGGCAACGGCAATTTCATCAATTGGGCGTTGAGGTTTTAGGCAGTGCAGATGCCAGAGCAGATGCAGAAGCAATCGCGATCGCATCAGATATTCTGCAATCAGTTGGCTTAAAAAATCTCACCTTGCAATTGAATTCGATCGGAGATGCCAACGATCGTCAAGCGTATCGAACAGCATTGATTGAATATCTCACCCCTTACCAAGAGAAACTTGATCCAGATTCTCAAAATCGGCTTACCAAGAATCCTTTGAGAATTTTGGACTCTAAAGACAAACAAACCCAAGAGATTCTACAGGGTGCGCCGAGTATTTTGGATTATCTCAGTTCAGAATCGCAGCAGAGATTCGATCGCGTTCAAGCCTTACTCCAAGATTTAGGCATTGCTTGTAATATCAATGCTCGGCTCGTGCGTGGATTAGATTACTACACGCATACCGTGTTTGAAATTCAGTCTGATGATTTGGGGGCACAAGCGACCGTCTGTGCTGGCGGAAGATATGACGGATTAGTTTCACAGTTAGGCGGAGCAGAAACGCCTGCGGTCGGCTGGGCAATGGGATTAGAGCGATTAGTGATCTTGTTGCAGCAAATTCAGCAATCTGTTGTCAATCCTGTTGATCTCTATGTTGTTTCGCGTGGTGAGAAAGCTGAAGCTCAAGCGTTGAAACTCGCTCACTCTTTGCGTCGTTCTGGCTTTACTGTGAAGTTAGACATGAGCGGCAGCGCCTTTGGAAAACAGTTTAAGCGTGCCGATCGATCGGGTGCGATCGCATGTTTGATTCTCGGAGATTCAGAAGCGGAAAATGGCACGGCTCAATTGAAATGGTTAAAATCTGGAGCGCAAAGCGAGATCACCCAATCTGAATTAATGAATAATCCTGCAACACTACGGCAACAATTCGAGGAAAACGCCTAGACTGAGACAGAGTACTTATTTAGGATTGCATGGTCGAAACCATTACGTTCTCACTGCCGAATCCAGAAAGTGCGATCGCGCTTTCTGGCAATCAAGAAGACAATTTGAAAACGCTAGCTCATCAGACTGGCGCAAAGCTGGTGATGCGCGGTCAAGATCTCCTGATTACGGGAACCAAAAATCAGGTCGATCTGGTCAAACGACTGATCGAATCGCTGGCAGATACGTGGAGCAAAGGACAAGCGGTTTCTAGTGTCGATATTCTCACGGCTCGACATGCGCTCGATACGCATCAAGAAGGCGAATTGCAAACGATTCAGCAGGACGTGCTAGGACGAACTCGACGCGGCGAAGCGATTCGAGCCAAAACATTTCGGCAGCGACAGTATATTCAGGCCATTCGATCGCATGATCTGACGTTTTGTATTGGACCTGCCGGAACAGGAAAAACTTATCTCGCAGCCGTCATGGCGATTCAAGCGCTCTTGTCGAATCAGTATGAGCGCTTGATTCTGACTCGTCCTGCTGTGGAAGCGGGGGAAAGATTAGGCTTCTTGCCCGGAGACTTGCAGCAGAAAATTGATCCATATCTGCGACCGCTTTATGATGCGCTTTATGAATTTGTCGAACCGGAGAAGATCGGCGGTTTGATGGAGCGCGGAATTATTGAAGTGGCTCCGATCGCTTATATGCGCGGTCGAACTCTAAACAATGCTTTTGTGATCATTGACGAAGCACAAAACACCACACCAGCGCAAATGAAAATGCTGCTGACTCGACTTGGATTTAAATCGAAAATGGTGGTCACAGGCGACCTGACTCAAACCGATTTGCCGATGCATCAAGAATCGGGTTTAGCAATGGCACAGAAGATTTTGAAACCGATCGAGTCGATCGCATTCTGTAATCTCTCGAAAGGAGATGTTGTGCGCCATTCACTTGTTCAAAAAATTGTCGAAGCTTATGAACGCTACGAAACTTGATACGCTGGCTGTGATTGTCAAAGTCATGGTCGCATCTTTAATCTTGTCGATCGTGATTAAATATCTCGCTCCATTTGCAGAGATTCCGCCCACGACATTGAATGTATTATTTGCAGTGTTATCTCCGACTGCAATTTTAGCGATCGTTCTTTTACTCAATCAACATGACTAGCCAGCAATTTCCAACCGGATTTCAGTGGGGAACCGCGACTGCTGCCTATCAGATTGAAGGCGCAGTCGATCGCGATGGACGTAAGCCCAGCGTTTGGGACACATTCAGCGCGACCAAAGGCAGAACGTTTCAAGGACAGACGGGCGCGATCGCTTGTGAACATTACGATCGCTATAAAGACGACATCAAACTGATGGCAGAACTGGGAGTCCAGACTTATCGGTTTAGTATTTCCTGGTGTCGAATTGTGCCTGACGGGCGCGGGACTGTAAATCAGGCAGGGCTTGATTTTTATCGCAGATTAGTTGATTGTTTACTCGATCACGGCATTACACCGTATGCCACATTGTTTCATTGGGACAGTCCCCAAGCATTAGAAACGAAATACGGCTCCTGGCGCAGTCGAGAAATGGCGCAAGACTTTGCAGAGTATGTGAAAGTCGTGGTGTCAAACTTGGGCGATCGCATTACAAACTGGATGACGCTGAATGAGATCACCTGCTTTACCCACATGGGATATGGCGTAGGAAAAACGCCTCAACATGCTCCTGGAACTAAGGTGGGATCGAAAAAAGAAGTTTGGCAAACCTCTCATCATGCTTTACTGGCGCATGGATTAGCGTGTCAAGCGATTCGTGCTAATTCTCCGAAATCTTGCTCGATCGGGCTAGTCGATAATTTTGGTGTAACAGTTCCGCTTTATGAATCTCCCGAACATATCGAAGCTGCAAAGAAAGCATTTCCTTATCACGCTGGCAATGGTGGCATTATCTATCCAGCATTAACAGGTGAATATAGTTCCGCATTGTTAGAACAGTTAAAAAATGATGCTCCAGATATTCGAGACGGTGATCTCCAAACGATTCACCAACCTCTCGATTTTCTGGGATTAAATATTTACACCGGAACTTACATCCGAGCCGCTGACAATTGGCAAGGCTGTGAATGGATTAACTTTCCGAAAAACTATCCAGCGTTGAATATGCCTTGGTTGCAGATTGTGCCAGAGTGTTTGTATTGGGGAATTCGCCATGTGAGCGAAACGTTGAATCGTCCTGATTTAGCGCTCTTTATTACAGAAAATGGATGTGCCGCTCAAGATGATCTGACCGCTCGGGGAGAAGTGTTTGATCTCGATCGTATTCTTTACCTGCGTCAGCATTTGCAAAGCGTTCATCGAGCCGCGATCGAAGGCTATCCCATATTGGGCTACTTTATCTGGAGCTTTATGGACAATTTTGAATGGTCATACGGCTACGATAAACGCTTTGGAATTACCTATGTCGATTACAAGAATCAGCAGAGAATCCCGAAATCGAGTTATCACTGGTACGCTGAGTGTATTCGTCAAAATCGAGTGGTCTAATCCATGCTTGTGAGAAAGTTGCCTTGGCTTTCAGCATCGCTGCTCTTGATCGCTTATGCGATCTTTAGCAAATTGATCATCACAACTTCGCATCTTTGGTCGTCCATCATTTCTGCTGCAATTTTGGGCGTTTTCCTCGCACTGATGTTGATGAGTCCCCTCACAAACTCTGAAAAGATCCTGACCAAATGGTTTCGCTCGGACACGATCGCATTTCTGTCATTGCTCATGCTCGCAGCCTTTGCCTCGATCTTGCTCAACTGGTTTAAAATTTTCATCCCAGTGATTATGGTTCTGTGTGCAGAAGCATTAGTACGCATTGATCTCCAAACAGCAGAATTCAGCTATTTTGCATCTTTAGCAGTCCTGATCATTGTTACATGGATGGGACTGGGACTCGGTTGGGTCATGGCAATGTATATGTAGCATTGTTAGCGATCGTAAAACAATCGCGCATCCAAACTGCCGCGATCGCGTAAATACTGAACGACCTGTTCTGCCTCACTGCGATTCTGAAAAGGGCCGACTGCGAGATGCAAGCCGCGAGGACGATCGCGCAGTTGCAGCATCGATTGCGTTACCCCTAAACGCACAGCACGCTCTCGATATTCCTCAACTTCACTGCGATTCCCTGGTACGACTGCATAGTAACCGCGCTGAGGTGCCGAGGGTTCAAAGTTTGATTGCGGCGATCGCGTTGAGATTCGAGCTTCAAGTCCCTGGGCTGCGAATCTTGAAAGCTGCTGACGAGCTTTCATTTCATCCGTAAACAGTCCTGCTTGAATCACCCGTCGCCCTGCAAGGTTCTGAAAAAAAGCATCCGGCTGAATCATCCTTGCCTGCTGCAAGATGAATGGACTGGCGCTATCGATGTAGATCCGGAACTGACCCCTGATCGGCTGCACTGAGTTGATGCGAGGAGCATAGACTCGATCATTGGGTGCTGGAGGACTATCAGGTATCCGAGGGGGGACAATGATCGGTGCAGGATTGACAGAGGGTAAAGGCGCACTGGGAGGAAAGACAGGAACATTTGGGGGGGGTGGTAAGGTCTGGGATT
The DNA here is from genome assembly GCF_026735145.1 of Leptolyngbya sp. GGD. NCBI lineage: Bacteria > Bacillati > Cyanobacteriota > Cyanophyceae > Leptolyngbyales > Leptolyngbyaceae > Leptolyngbya > Leptolyngbya sp. GGD. The sequence goes on along the minus strand of NZ_JAPQKE010000001.1, from coordinate 1,656,537 downwards.
GCACCTGTACCTCAGATGCGGCAAAAAATCCGCCTAACAATCCAATTACAACAAGATTCCCAGCGAGCCTAAATTGAACTTGCATAGATGCCGACTGTCACTACGAATTGTTGGTCAGTGTACCATGCAGATTCTCGATCAAGAAAGATTTTAACTACTCTGAGGTTGCACAAACCTCAGAGTAGGTTGCTTTATTTTGCAGCTTTTTCCAGCATCAACTTCGATCGCTTAATCGTCTCCGGAATCGCGATCGGATAGTCTCCGGTAAAACATGCTGAACAGAATTCCTCCGGGTTCTCGCGGGTTGCAGTTAACATCCCTTCCCAACTGAGATACTGCAATGAATCGACTTCGATCTGCTTCGCAATTTCCTCGATCGATTTTGTTGCTGCAATCAGATGATCCTGACTGTCCGTATCAATGCCATAGAAGCAAGGATGCGTCACAGGCGGCGAAGAAATCCGCATATGTACCTCGATCGCTCCTGCATCGCGCAAGGTTCTCACAATCTTGCGGCTGGTGGTTCCGCGCACGATCGAATCATCAACAATGATCACCCGCTTTCCAGCAAGTACATCTTTGAGCGGATTGAGCTTCATGCGAATTCCGGCTTCTCGCATCCCTTGAGTCGGTTGAATGAAAGTCCGACCAACATAGCGATTTTTGATCAAACCTTCTGCATAAGGAATTCCAGACGTTTGAGAAAACCCGATCGCAGCAGGAACGCCCGAATCCGGCACAGCAATCACAATGTCAGCATCAACATTCGATTCTGCTGCTAATTGCCGCCCGATCCGCAACCGATAGCTATACAACGTTTCATCGTGCATCACACTATCGGGACGCGCAAAGTAGATCATTTCAAAAATGCACAACTTGCGCACAGGCTGTTCTGCCCACATAATCGACTCAATGCCATTTTCGGTAATCCAGACCAGTTCACCGGGTTGAACATCTCGAACGTAATCGGCTCCAATAATATCGAGTCCGCAAGTTTCTGAAGCCAGCACATATCGCAAGGGCTGATCGTGAGATTCTTGTGCCAATGTTCCTAACACTAGCGGGCGCACCCCATTGGGATCACGAGTGCCAATCATGCCGTCTGGAGTCCCGATCGCTAAACTAAATGCACCTTGACAGCGTTTGAACGCATTGATTGCTCCCTTCACCCAATCGTTTCCTCGATTCACTTCTTCAGCGATCGCTAATGCAATTGCTTCTGAATCGGTTGTGGTGATGAAGTCATGATTCGTCTCAGCTAGCTCGGCTCTGAGTTCGCTGGTGTTCACCAAATTTCCATTGTGTGCTAACGCTAGCGTTCCCAATCGTGATTTTGCGAGTGCAGGCTGAGCATTAACCACGCGACTCGATCCCGTTGTCGAATAGCGCGTATGCCCGATCGCTAAATATCCTGGCAAATCCTTGAGTTTGGTTTCATTAAAGACTTGCGAAACCAACCCCATATCCTTGTGGAGATGAATTACATCTCCTTCCTCAAACGTAGCAATTCCGGCAGATTCCTGACCGCGATGCTGTAGCGCAAACAGCCCAAAATAGGCAAGATTTGCGACAGGCTCGCCTGGAGCAAAAACCCCAAACACCCCGCAAGCTTCTTCCGGTTTGTCGGGACGTTGCTCAGCAGGATCTACAGAAAACGTGTCATCAGGCAACATAGGCTTGGTTTTGCGTAGTTAGACAGCAATCGGAACGCTAAGAATTTTCCCAATCCTTAACATTGTCTTAAATATCTCACACAACGGTTCGGACTATTCGTTAGGGTCAAGTCCGTTCTCGATCGCACTTGACCATTCTGCGAATAGTTCTGAGATCCTAGCGTCGATAACTAGGTTTTGGGCGATCGATATTTTCAAGGAATCCCCACCTACAGTTCCTAGTTTTCGCCAATGGTCGCCGACTTCTTTTTGAAGAACCGCTTCCCATTCTGCAACCGAGTCAGCTTGAACCGAAACTAAGATTCTCGCTCCCCCTTCTCCGAATAAGACTTGATCCAGCCGCGAGTCGGTTGCAGCAAGGTCGATCGTGGCTCCGAGCTGATTCCCAAAGCACGATTCAGCAAGTGCGATCGCGATTCCTCCTTCGGCACAGTCATGTGCGGATTGAATCAAACCGCTGCGAATCCCTGATCTCACAACGGCTTGCACTTTTCGCTCTAAGTCAAAATCCACGGTCGGGGGCTTTCCAGCAATGGTTTGATGCACGATCGCTAAATATTCTGATCCACCCAACGTCAACGCATCGGAACCGAGCAAGTAAATGACATCGCCGTTTTGTTTCCAGCTTTGTCCAGCAATGCGATCGAGGTTGGGAATAAATCCGACCATTCCCACAACTGGAGTCGGATAAATTGGCTCGGGGTTGCCCTGAGAATCGAGGGTCTCGTTGTATAGCGAAACGTTGCCGCCAGTGACGGGAGTTTCAAATTCTCGGCAGGCTTCGGACAATCCGCGACACGCTTCTGCCAGTTGCCAATATCCGATCGGCTTTTCTGGACTACCAAAATTTAAGTTGTCGGTAATTGCGATCGGATCTGCACCGACACAACTCAGATTTCTCGCTGCTTCTGCAACTGCCGCTTTTGCACCTTCATAAGGATGCAAGTAAACATAGCGAGGATTGCAATCAACGGTTGCTGCAACGCCCTTCGTGAGTGCCGCTGGATTCGGGGTCACTGATGAGGACGTGGAATCTGCTAACGGTCGAACTCTGACGACTGCGGCATCTGCGCCACCAGGAAGTAAAACGGTATTGTTTTGAACTTGGTGATCGTATTGGCGATAGACCCACTGTTTCGATGCGATCGTTGGTGACTTCAGAACTTTTCCCAAAACCTCATTCCAACTGTGACCCAGAATGCCTTGAGTTGTAGCATCCGGCAAACTCTCAACTGTCCAAGCCCAAGCTTTTTGAGCATATTCAGGCGGTTCGCTGAGCAATTCGCGATGGTAAATCGGCGTATTGTCGGCAAGAGCGGTTGCGGGAATTTCGGCAGCAATTTCACCTTGGAAGAGAATTCTGACGATCGATTCTTCGATCACTTTCCCCGCGACAACTGCATGTAGTCCCCACTTCTCGAAAATATCAATCAGTTCTTGTTCTCTTCCTTTCTCTGCAACAAACAGCATTCGCTCTTGCGATTCAGAAAGTAAATACTCATACGGAACCATTCCGGTTTCTCGAACTGGGATCAAATCGAGATCCAATTCGATGCCCACTCCCCCTTTTGCCGCCATTTCGGAAGTTGAACAGGTAATTCCTGCGGCTCCCATATCTTGAGCCGCAACGACTGCACCTGTTTTAAATGCTTCTAGGCAAGCTTCAATCAAAGACTTCTCTAAGAACGGATCCCCAACTTGTACAGCCGGACGATCGTCCATCGATTCATCACTCAACTCTGCACTCGCAAAGCTTGCTCCACCCATGCCATCGCGTCCGGTCGTCGATCCCACATATAAAACTGGATTTCCCAAACCCTTCGCACCTGATTTGACGATCTCAGTCGTTTCCATCAATCCCAATGCCATCACGTTGACTAAGGGATTGCCTGAATAAGCTCGATCGAAGTAGACTTCTCCGCCGACCGTCGGAACCCCGACGCAATTCCCGTAATGGGAGATCCCAGCGACGACACCATTGACAATCCGACGTGTGCGAGCATCCTCTAACGATCCAAATCTCAACGAATTTAAAAGCGCGATCGGGCGTGCCCCCATCGTAAAAATATCTCGCAGAATCCCGCCTACCCCAGTGGCTGCTCCTTGAAAAGGTTCGACTGCCGATGGGTGATTATGCGACTCAATCTTAAATGCCAACTGCAACCCGTCGCCCAAATCAACGACTCCTGCATTCTCACCGGGGCCGACTAAAACCCGCGCTCCTTCCGTCGGAAACTGCTTCAACAATGGACGCGAATTTTTATAGCAACAATGCTCCGACCACATCACCCCGAACATTCCCAGTTCAGCTTTATTTGGATGGCGACCGAGCCGACGCACAATCTCTTCATACTCTTCGGGCTGAATCCCTTCAGATGCAATTTCGGCAGCGGAGAACGGCGCAGATGACAGGACAGACATAAACCCTAGCCTGGAAAGAACAGGTACTTATTCTATGGCAAGGCAGACGAGTTTGCGTGAATTCTCGATCGAGTTAAAGATTGACAAAGGGATCACAAAATTCCGATCAACTGCTATCTTTAGTTGGACACAACTACGACAAAAAATAAATACATGGGAGTCACGTATCGGCGGATTCTGCTGAAGCTTAGCGGGGAAGCTCTAATGGGAGAGCTTTCATATGGGGTTGATCCTGCCGTAGTTCATGGTATCGCTGAGGAAGTGGCAGAACTCGTAAACGAAGGCATTGAAGTTGCGATCGTGGTCGGCGGTGGAAATATTTTTCGAGGCATGATGGGTGCAGCAGCCGGGATGGAGCGCGCCACCGCAGACTATATCGGAATGATTGCAACGGTAATGAATGCAATGACGCTGCAAGATGCGTTAGAACGAATTGGCATTCCAACCCGTGTGCAGACTGCGATCGCGATGCAAGAAGTCGCGGAACCGTATATCCGTCGCCGCGCGATTCGACATTTGGAAAAAGGAAGAGTCGTGGTTTTTGGAGCCGGATCAGGAAATCCGTTCTTTACGACGGATACTACTGCATCACTGAGAGCCGCAGAGATTAATGCAGAAGTGCTGTTTAAAGCTACAAAGGTAGATGGGGTGTACGATTCTGACCCGAAAAAGAATCCAGACGCGAAGCGGTTTAAGAGTTTGACTTATTCGCATGTTTTGCAACAGGATCTAAAGGTGATGGACAGTACCGCGATCGCGTTGTGCAAAGATAACGATATTCCTATCATTGTCTTTGACCTGTCTGTGCGGGGCAACATCAAGCGGGCGGTCGCAGGAGAATCTATCGGAACGATTGTCGGAGGTTTTTGTGAAGTTTGCTGATGTAGAAGACCATATGAAAAAGGCGATCGATGCGGTGCGTCGCGATTTTAATACAATCCGCACCGGTCGCGCGAATTCAAGCCTGCTGGATAAGATTACGGTCGAGTACTACGGATCGGAAACGCCGCTCAAGCAGTTGGCAAATATTTCGACTCCCGATGCGACGACGATTCAAATTCAGCCGTACGATCGCAGCAGTATGAATGCGATCGAGAAGGCGATTTCGCTCTCAGATATTGGATTGACTCCGAATAATGATGGTCAATCCATTCGATTGAATATTCCACCTTTGACGAGCGATCGCCGGAAGGAATTGGTGAAGCTGGCGGCAAAATACGCGGAGGCAGGCAAAGTCTCAATTCGCAATATTCGCCGCGATGGAGTCGATACGGTGAAGAAACAGGAGAAAGAAAAAGAAATCTCTGAAGATCAAGCCCGTGATACTCAAGATAAGATTCAAAAGCTGACGGACAAATATATTGCTGAAGTCGATAAGGTTTTAGCAGAGAAAGAAAAAGATATTACGACCGTTTAGTGAGAATTTTGTGATGTAAGTCGCGATCGTCGAGAAATTTGGCGATCGCGACTTTTTTATTGAAATCCGTGAGTTTGGAAAACGTTTCAGATCCTCTCTTCTTTTTTCTTGAATCAAGAGAGTCAAACTCTAAATCAATAAAAAACGACCGCACACTATCCAATCTCTACTTCTGGATAGAGTTCATCTTTCCAATGATTTATATCAGTCGATTGACGGCAAGAAATGAACCAGAAAATACACTAAGAACATCTGGCTTAATCGGCTTGAAGCTTGCTTTTTATTGAATCCATCATCTTTCAAACTATAACAATGCCACGTCTTATTGGGAAACGTTCAAATCCAACTCCAGCGATCGCCTTGATTGCAATTCTTGCTGCGGCTGTGGCAGTTTCACTCGAATATTTTGGCTATATCAATCTTGTACCAGGTTTTGGGCGCACGACTCCCTCTCCCATGATTAGCCAGATGGAAGAACCCTCTGAAATTTAAAAGGAAATCATGAGAAAAGGTAGCGACATTCTAAATAAAAGCGTGATTGCTTTTGATACAGGAAAGCGAGTGGCATGGGTTCAAGATCTAATTTTTGATCAAGAAACCAATCACTTATTAGGTGTACTGGTAGAAGAATCGGGATTATTTCGCTCGGCAAAAGTGATCGAGTTGAGATCACTGCGAGCGATTGGAACAGATACGTTAATTATTTCAAGTCGAGATGACATTATTTCTGCAAAACATAGTGAGCAGATTCATCGAGTTCTCGATCGCAATATTATTCTTAAAGGCACGCGAATTGTCACAACCGATGGGCAGTTCCTTGGTTCGGTTGTCGATTTCTTCTTTGATGAGCAAACTGGTGCGATCGAGGGGTATGAAGCCTCGGGTGGGATTTTTGCGGATGCTTATTCCGGTCGATCATTTATTCCTGCTCCCCAAACGCTGCGGATCGGCGAAGATGTGACGTTTGTTCCGCCTGAAACGGCGGCATTAATGGAAGAGCAAGTCGGTGGAATTCGAGGCGCAATGCAAACCGCATCGACTCGCGTGCAAGAATCGTCTGAACTTGCAGGACAAAGAATTCAAGCAGCAGCACAAGCCGCAAATCAACAAATTCAACAAGGTTCAGAAGCAGCCCAGTTGAGACTGCAATCTGCAACGCAAGAATTGCGCGATCGCTTCATTGATCCAGATGAACAATTCGCCTACATCATTGGCAAAACCGTCGATCGAGACGTTTTTACAGATCAAGGACAATTGCTCGTTGCGAAAGATCAGGTGATTACGATCGACATTGCAGAACATGCTCGTCTCGCGGATGCCTTAGACGACCTTTATCGGGCGACGGGTGGCAGTTTGACCCCTGATTTCAATCGTCGATTTCAGGATGTGAATGAGCGCGTCGGTACAGGATTTCAAGAGATTAGCGATCGTGTCAACACCGGGTTTCAGAGCCTTAGTCAGAGAGCGAATGAAAGCCTCTCAAGTTTCACAGCGCGATTGGGACTTGAGCAAGCGAAAGGGCGACGTGCCGATCGCATGATTCGCTCCGACACGGGTGCAATCATCGTCGCTCCGGGGCAAATCGTCACCGATATTGTGGTGCAAAGAGCGACTGCCGCAGGGCAAGAAGTCACGCTTCTCGATGCGGTAGGATTGCAGCCAACAGAAGCTCTACGCGGCAATACGAACCAATCTTTGACCTTAGCAAAACACCAATTTCAGCGAGAGGCATCGTTGGCGACCAGTCAATTTCAGCAAGAAGCTGCGATCGCAGGTGAAAATCTCAGAACGCTTTGGAATAACACCAAAGAAAAATTTGCAGAGTATCAAGGGCGCAGTCAGAAAGCGATTCATCGCAATCGAGTTGAACAGGCTTTAGGTCGTCCTGTCAATCGCGTGATTTTAGATGCGCAAGACAATGTGATTTTGAATGTGGGTGAAATTATTACTCACAAGGCGATTCGGCAAGCCGAAGACAGTGGAGTGATTAACATTCTGCTGAGTTCGGTCTACACCAAAGAGCCGACTATTCGTGAAGAGGAACTCCGCGCCCCAGAAGTCGGCATCGCATCGCTAGAGCGAGAACATGCCCGTTCCGGTAATGGCGTCCCCCAAGTGAATTAGCGATCGCATCAAAGTCGGAGTTTGACCAAACTCCGACTTCTCGCTGCCCGTAAAATTTTGCATTTCAAAAAAGTCGATCTTTTTGATTGAAATCTTAAAACAATGTGCTATTCTAGCTAAGGTTGAGCAACAAGCGGGTCGCTAGCTCAGCGGTAGAGCATTCGGCTTTTAACCGACTGGTCTCGGGTTCGAATCCCGGGCGACCCATAATCCTTAAAGCCTGCATGAAAAGAGGATAAAACTTTTCAGTCTGGTTTTTGGATACTTAATTTAGAAAAGCGTCAGCAAGATTCAGAGAATTGATGTGCTGGCGCTTTTTTAATTTCGTATAGGTTTAGTTTTGTATAGGGCAGCGCTTCTAAATCGGTGTGGAAGAAACTTTGATTTCTGAGCGATCGCGCTACTCATCCCGTTTTTATCCCAACATAGCAAAATTTTTACAAATGTTAGAACGGGATGCAGGAGTGGAATTCTTGGCTGGGAAGGAAACCGCTGTCGCGGTCATTGCAACTCCATTTCGTCCATTTAGGCTACAGCGAAGCGTCAACCTGATCAAAAACTGGGGCTTGGTCTGACAAAGCTCATCTTGTAGAGATAGAGTTGCTCTCTCTGCTTGAGTAGAACTGAGTCTAATTGAGATGTTCCTGCTCTGATTAGGGCGCTCGTTCGTTGTCAATCAAGCCAATCGCTAAGGAAGCATTAAAACCCAGCGGTATGATGAAGTCTCCTCCGATCCGGTTCCTCAATAAGTTGAAGCTGCGTGAGAAAACCCTACTGGTTTTGAGCTTCACACTTGCGAGCTTAACCGGAGTCGTCTACTTCGCCTCATCTACCATCCTGTTGGGTAGCCTCAAGATTGCTGAAGAACAAAGTGCTCGGGAATCGCTCCAAGGCGTTCTCAATGTCTTCGCCAAAGACCAAGAAGCCTTCACAGTGCGCTACAGTGATTGGTCGGCTTGGGATGATACCTACCAGTTTATTCAAGACCACAATGACGCTTACCTCAAATCCAACCTAATTCCTGAGCAATTGGCGAACTTGAAGGTTAACTTGGTGCTATTTATAAACACGCGAGGTCGAACTGTCTACGGGACAGGGTTCGATCTGAAGACCAAGCACTTCCAACCCATCCCCGCAGGACTGCCCAAACTGTTTACGAATCAGTTACTTCTCGAGCAGGCTCAGACAAAAGGAGCTATGACCGGGATTCTTGTGCTGCCAGAAGGTCTGATGCTAATCACATGTCAGCCGATTCTAACTTCCGAGAGGAAAGGTCCTGTACGAGGCGCGCTTATCTTCGGTCGCTACATTGATGCAGAAGCCATTACCAATTTATCTAAAATCACTCGCTTTCCCCTCCAGATCTACTCCCTTCAGAGTTCAAATCTCCCAGCCGATGCGGCGGCGGCTCGTTCCGCGCTCTCCGCACAGAATCCCATTCTTATTCATCCGTTGACTGAAACAACGCTTGTCGGCTACGGGCGAGTAACGGATTTGCGTAACCAACCTGCGCTTCTCCTTCAGGTTAAGATTCCTCGCAAGCTCTATCAGGAAGCAGCAAAAAGCCAACAGCAGCTAATGATCGCGATCGTTCTCCTTGGGATTACGTTCGGGGGCATCACCATCTTTCTCTCGGAACAGTTAGTCTTGTCTCGCCTACTTCGTTTAAGTAGCGGTGTCAATAGTATTCGCATCAGTCAAAACTTGGCTCACCGACTGACCGGAGCAGGACAGGATGAAATCTCGAGTTTGACCCAGAACATCAATGAACTGCTGGAAACGCTGGAGCAAGCCCAAGGAGAAACAAAATCAGCACTCGATCAAGTCACACAGACCAATGGGGAACTACAAACGGTCGTGGAACAGTTGCAGGGCGAGATCTGGGAGCGACAGCGAGTCGAGGACGCACTGCGACAATCCGAAGAGCAATTGAGACACCAGACGCACTCTTTAGAGCAAATGCTATCGGAGTTGCAGCAGATGCAGATGCAGTTAGTGCAGAGTGAAAAAATGTCCAGCTTGGGGCAGCTCGTCGCTGGCATTGCCCATGAAATTAACAATCCCGTTAGTTTCATCTACGGCAACCTCGAGCATACCAAAAATTACGTTGACGACCTCTTGCAGATATTGCGCTTATATCAACAGGAGTATTCCACTCCTCCCCCATCTTTGCAATCTGCGATCGAATCGCTCGATCTAGAATTCGTGATCACCGACTTGCCCAAAGCCTTCACCTCGATGAAAACCGGAGCCGAGCGAATTCAAGAGATTGTGACATCACTCAGAACGTTCTCACGGCTAGATGAAGCGACAGTCAAAGTAGTTGATATCCATACCAGTATTGATAGTATTCTGTTGCTCTTACAGAGCCGATTGACCGTGAAGGGGAGCAATTCAGCGATTCAAATTGTGAAGGATTACGGGCAACTGCCCTTGGTTGAATGTTACGCTGGGCAGTTGAATCAAGCCTTTATGAACATTCTGGCGAATGCGATCGATGCCATTGAGGAGGCAAGCGGCGCTAGACAAGCGATCGCCGCTCAATCGAATGAGGCTTCATCATTGAAAACTCATAATCCCGCTGGCACGATTACGATCCGCACCCGTTGCCAAAACAATGACAAGATCGAGATTGCTATTAGAGACACGGGTGTGGGCTTGTCCGAAGCAGTCCGAAGTCGAATCTTCGATCCGTTTTTCACCACGAAACCTGTAGGGCGAGGAACTGGGTTAGGTCTATCTTTGAGTTATCAAATTATTGTCGAACAGCATGACGGAACGTTAGCGTGTGACTCAACGCTTGGGCAGGGCACGACCTTTATCATCGGACTTCCCAAATGCTTGCCCCCGAATTCTGCCGTCTGAGATGTTGGGTAGTCCTGCGTCTCGCGCTAGTGTCTGCCTTAAATAAGCTTGGTGGACGATGACTTCTTATGCTGAGGACGAACCGAGTTCGATGCTTCAGAAGTCATCGCCATCTTAGTTTTTGAAGGTTCTAACTCTCTTCTGATCCGCTAGTTTGATCCAGCAAGTTTTTCTTAGACTCCTTTAGCTGATGCCATAATTCTTTGATCTGCTTATAAGCGTCTCCTGGAGGAATCTTGCCTGAAGTTTCCAAACCACAGAGTAACGATACGCGCTGAGCAAATTCCTGTAAGTTTGCGTTAAATGCGAGGCGTTCAGGTGTGAACTCTCCTCGATAGTGTGCGGTTGGATAAAAGAACTCTTCTTTTCTTTGGTCTGGATTGTTCGTCACGATTCAGCCCTACACGATAGAGGTGCACCCCTATCCTAATGTCTACCCTAGTAGGCGAAAAGTAGGACACGATTATTTTTGTGTAGAGAGAATCACTTTCAGTTGTTCCAGCGAAATCGCGGCTGTTTCTGCAATGCTGACTAAATTTGGATTGAGCGATCGAAAAAATTCCCGCGCCTGCAAATCTTCTGTGATTAAAATCACACGCTTACCCGCTTTAATCGCCAAAGCAATCTCTGAAGCTGTTCCCGCTCCCATTCCACAGGCGACAATTGCGTGACTCGACAGCACATTAATATTGTTTCGCGCGTTGCCCATATCCGTGATGATCGGAATGTCGATCGCGTCTGACATCGCAGAATTGATCCGAGGCAAAATCCCGATCGTCAATCCATCACGACTTTTTGCCCCACGGCTGACTGCATCCATCACCCCTACATTGCGCCCCCCACTCAGCACGATCCAACCTGCTTCAGCAATGCGCTGACCCAGTTCGTAAGCATTTTGCAGGTCGAGCGGAGTTGCATGTTCGCCCGCTCCCATTACCCCAATGATTGTTTTGGGCATGTTGACATCAGAATCGAATTCTGAGAACTCGGCATGAGCTTTTTACCCTTTGTTTCTGTGATTGTGCCAATTTATAACGGTGAAGCAGACTTACCGCCGCTCCTCGCCTGCTTGCAAGCGCAGACGTACGCGAATTTTGAGTGTTTATTGGTGGATAACAATAGCAACGATCGTACGGCAGAATTATTAAATGAGATTGAAGATCCAAGACTACGATCGCTCAAGCAATCCGAAATTCAAAGCTCCTACGCCGCAAGAAACCTCGGAATTCAAAACGCCAAAGGTGAAATTCTTGCCTTTACGGATGCAGATTGCCGTCCCGAACCCAATTGGCTAGAAGATTTGATTCAGCCATTTTGCGATCCCGCTGTCGGACTCGTTGCAGGCGAAATCAAAGCATTACCCGGCAATACATTATTAGAACAATACGCCGATCGACAAGAAACCCTGTCTCAAAAACACACGCTCAATCATCCTTTCTACGCTTACGGACAAACTGCAAATCTTGCCATTCGCGCCGCAGCATTCAAAGAAGTTGGATTATTCCGCCCCTACCTGACAACGGGTGGCGATGCCGATATCTGTTGGCGCATTCTGCGCGAGACGGCTTGGCAACTGCGCTTTGCTGAAACTGCGATCGTTCGTCACCGTCATCGTACGACGTTCTCCGAACTGCAAAGCCAATGGCGTAGATATGGACGTTCAAATCGCTATCTGCATGACTTACATGGCATCGATTTAATGCGCGAACCCCAGTTTGGAGAATATCGATATCGATTGCTGCGTTGGATTTTGAAAGAATTTCCGATCGCAACGCTGAATTTAATCAAAGGCAAAGCGGCGTTTGTCGATTTGATTAACACTCCGATCGGATTGTTCTGTCTTCATGCCCGTGCCCAAGGGCAGCGACAAGCAACCCTCTCACCACAAGCACACACAATCGAGCCATTGATACAACAGCCCCAAAATTCGTTAAATTAAAAAGCGAACGTGTCAGAGGGATCAACAATGCCGGAGCAACTCGTATTAGTCGATGATGAGCCTGGACTCAGAGAAGCAGTGCAAGCCTATCTCGAAGACAGTGGCTACACCGTGCATACTGCCAGTAATGCCCGTGAGGGCTGGGACACTGTTCAGCGTGTGATGCCCGATCTCGTAATCACTGACATTATGATGCCGCAGGTCAGTGGCTTGGAATTCCTGAAGCAACTCCGCGACGATCCCAGATTTGAAACCTTACCTGTGATCTTTCTGACGGCGCGGGGGATGACCAACGATCGCATTCAAGGCTATGACGCAGGCTGTGATGCGTATTTACCCAAACCGTTTGATCCAGATGAGCTAGTTGCGATCGTCACTCGAATTCTCAAACAACGCGCAGCCGCGAAAGTCTCCAGTGGCGATAGTGATGCAGATATTGCAGAACTCTCGCGCCAGATTGCAGAAATTCGAGCAATTTTGATGCAGCGGGGCGCGATCGCGCAAACGCCCGCGCCGATGAAACTTGACTTTACTCCGAGAGAGCAGAGCGTTTTGGATCTCGTCGTCGATGGTTTGATGAACAAAGAAATCGCCCGTCGGCTCGACACCAGCGTTCGTAATGTCGAGAAATACGTCAGCCGTCTTTTTAGCAAAACGGGAACAAATAGCCGCACCGAATTAGTCAGATTCGCATTAGAACACGGGCTTACGACTCCTGCAAGTCATTAGCACTAAATCGAACGGCAATCATCGTATTCGGAATGCGGCTGACGGTGAGAATGCCGTCGATTTGCTGTACAAGTGAATTAATCAACTGAAAACCCAGTGATCGCGGCGACATCAAATCTAAGTCGGTTGGAAACCGCTCCCCGCTATCGCTGACAATCAGTGTGATCTGAGCATCTGTAATTCGCAATGAAACGGTAATTTCTCCAAATTCCCCCGCTAAGCCATGTTTCAGAGCGTTGGAAACAAGCTCATTCAAAATTAACCCGACCGGAACGGCTCGATTTGAGGAGAGTTCAATCTCTCCTTGAATTTCAGTCCGGAAGGTAATGCGATTTGGTTCGAGCGCATAGATTCGCACTAGAATTGCCGTCAAGCTCTGAATGTATTCGCCTAAATTGATTCGAGTTATCTGACTCGACTGAGAAAGCCGTTCGTGAACGAGCGCGATCGATCGAATCCGGCTCTGATTATTTCGCAAGATCGTTTGCACAGTCGGATCTTGTGTTCGCATTGCTTGCAGATCGAGCAAACTCGAAACGACTTGCAAATTGTTTTTCACCCGATGGTGAATCTCACGCAGTAAAATCTCTTTTTCTCGCACAGACGCTCGAAGTTGAGCAACGTCTAAACTCGTTTCTGCTTGCTGAATCACCGTCTGAGCACTTTCGAGCACGTTGAGCGCAGACTGGAACTCTTCGTGAATCTCACTGGACAGACTTAAATTAGACTGCGACAACACTCGATCTCGAATGACAGCAATACGTTGCCGAATGGCATCTAACTGCTGGGAAAACCCATTATTACTCGGACTAGAAATCATTCACGTTTTCAGGGAACTCAACCAAAATCAGCCGATTTGCCGTTGCGAGGGCGGATTGAGGGGGCGGATCAATTAGCCGACGCAGAGACTTCGGATAGGGTGCGAAATGTTCGCAACTTGCTTACCGAAGTACTCTCGCGGACAGGAACTTACACATCAATAAATGCAACTAGGGGGATTGTGTATGCAATCTACCATTGAATGTACATGGGCTGAAATCCCTTCTGTGACAGTTTTTTGATGAGAGTAATCAATGACATCAGTTATACTCAATGACTTAGGTATCGATTACTGAAACGTTTTTTTAAGCTGTACATTACATTAGATATAGTCCCGTAACCTGCCAGTAATGTTTGAGGCGATTTATGGCTGCTTATCTTGCTCCCGGTTCGATTGTAGACGTTCCAGCCGCGCAAGATGCGGTGGCTCTCAGAAAGGTGTTTGCTTCGTTGACAGCGGAAAGCTGTCCGCGTACTTATAACTTCCATATGCATACCAAGCATTCAGATGGGCAGTTAGTTCCTGAAGCGTTGGCGCAACAGGCGATCGATTTGTCTCTCCAAGGGTTTGCAATTACGGATCACCATCAGATCTCTGGAAATCAAGCGGCTCAGCGTTATTTGAAGGCGCAGCAGGCTTTGGGATTTGCGGTTCCCCAGTTATGGACGGGAACGGAAATTACGGCTAGATTGCTCGATACGGAAGTTCATATTTTAGGGTTTGCGTTTAATCCAGGGCATTCTGCGATCGCATCTTATTTTACGGGGGTTGCTCCCCAAGGCGATCGTGCTCATGCAGTGAATGTGGTTGGGGCAATTCAACAAGCAGGCGGCATCGCAGTTTTGGCGCATCCAGCTCGATATCGTCGATCGGCAGATGAATTAATTCCGGCGGCGGCAATGATTGGCATCGATGGCGTGGAAACGTTCTACGCCTACAACAATCCAAAGCCTTGGACTCCTAGCCCGAAGGAAACTTACCGAGTTGCAAAGCTGCAATCTCAGTATCAGTTGCTCAGTACCTGTGGGACAGATACACATGGCATGAGCTTATTGCAGAGATTGTAGGCTTAAAGACTGCGAAGGGCAAAAGCAACTTGAAAATGCTTCTGCCCGTTAAATTATGAGAAATATTGCTAGAAAATTCTAGAAAATTAATGAAGATCAAGACTTGTGATGTTGAAATGCAGCGCTTCAGGTTTGCAAGAACTTAGCCCATGCGAGACATAAACGTAACCAGCATCATACAAGCCATAGCAAACAACACAGCCATTCCCACAGATTGACCCAAGTGCTTCTTAGAAGTCTGCATATTTGTTTTCCTGTGTCTTAACGAGTTCTTTAACAGTATCAGGATCGCTATGGTCGCAATTAAAAAGTAATCTAAGTTACCAATTCGATATGAATCTTTATGTAAGGTTCAGTTGTAACTCAGTTTTTCATTGACTTTTCATTGCCACTTTGATTGGTAACCGAGCAATCAGGGCACAGGGATTTCAGTGGGATTTCAGCGATGTTTCATGTCAGAAATCGCTGCTTTAGGAAGCTACTTCAGAGTTTGTAGAATGTTCAGCTTCTGGAATGTTGTCGATTCCTTCATCACTGGGATGGAAATATTGATAGATTTGCTTTGCGATCGCCATCCCAATTCCTGGAACCGTGGCTAATTGCTCAGGGCTTGCTTCGCGAATGTAATCAATTGATCGAAATTCCGCTAAAAGTAGCTTTTGCCGATGATGACCTAAGCCGGGAATTTCATCTAAGCTCGATCGCCGCATCCGAGTTGTGCGTTGCTGACGGTGGAAGCTGACTGCAAATCGGTGTGCCTCATCTCGCAAACGACGCAGTAGCTGGACTCCAGGCTGTTCTGCTTCCGTTTCCAATGGCAAAGACTCACCCGGCAAGAAAATCTCTTCTCGCTGTTTTGCCAAGCTAATCACTTTGATATCTTCGAGCAGATTCATCTCGCGCAGCACCTTGACAACGGCTGAAAGTTGACCTTTCCCACCGTCAATCATGACAACATCAGGAAAATCAGCCAGTGCAGAGGTTTGAGATTTCAGTGCAGAAGTTTGAGACGCAGCAACAATCTCTTCACCTCTCGCTTTTGCTGCCGCGTACTTCTTGAACCGACGAGAAATCACTTCTGCCATACTGGCAAAGTCATCGGAACGACCCGATCGCACTTCTGGATTCTTGATTTTGTAATGTCGATAATGCTGTTTTGCAGGTTGCCCATCGATGAAGACAACCTGAGATGCCACTGCATCTGATCCTTGGATATGCGAAATGTCATAGCCTTCGATTCGACGCGGCAACTCTGGCAGATCAAGGATTTCAGCCAAATCTTGCATCGATTGAGTATTACGATCGGCAAATTTTTGCGTTCGTGCCAACTCAAACCCCGCATTGCGCTCAACCATTTCAATCAGTTCTGCTTTGGTTTGACGTTGAGGAGCCACGATCGAGATTTTTCGCCCTTTCGCTTGGCTCAAAAACTCCGCCAACATCTCACCATCGGGTAATTCATGCTGAACGAGAATTTCCGCCGGAATCTCAACCGGATCGACCGTTTGGTAATGTTCTTCTAACACGCGCTGCAAGATTGCACCCGGTTCAGCATGAGCATCCGCAAAGAATCCTAATCGCCCAACCAAGCGGCCTGCCCGGATTTGGAAAAGTTGGATGCAGGCGTGCTGATCGTCAGCCGCAAGCGCGATCGCATCTCGTGAAATCGTGTCATCGGGTAACGCAACTTTTTGCTCTGCACTCAAGCTTTTCAAGCCTGCAATCTGATCTCGCAGTCGTGCCGCATGTTCAAAGTTCAAATTCTCTGCGGCAACTTCCATTTGAGCCATCAGAGATTCTTCCAGTTCGCGAGTTCGGCCCTGGAAAATCATGGCGACTTTCTGAACTGTTTTCCGGTAATCCTCAGACGAGATTAAAGCCTGACAAACGCCCGGACAGCGCCCAATATCGTAATTGAGACAAGGACGATCTTTGAATAAAGGTTGGGGACGTTGGCGCAGCGGAAAGATGCGTTTCACCAAATGCAACGTGGTTCGCAGCGTGCGGCTATCCACATAAGGCCCATAATAGCGATCGCGTTCTTTCGCCATGCGCCGCTTGCGCGTAATGAAAATCCGAGGATACGGCTCTGACCAGGTGATACAAAGGTAGGGATATTTCTTGTCATCTTTCAACAACACATTAAAGTGCGGCTGATGTTGACGAATCAGGTTTGCCTCTAATGCTAAAGCTTCTGCTTCAGTATCGGTCACAATCACTTCGATTTCGACCACTTGGCGCATCATCAGCGCGATTCGGGGTCGAGTATCATGACCATTGAAATAAGACCGGAGCCGCGATCGCAGTCGTTTCGACTTACCAATATAGAGAATTTGATCCGTACGATCGCGCATGTAATACACACCCGGCTCTTGCGGAATTTCTTTTAGCCGAGTCTCTAAACGTTCGAGATCATCGATTAGTAACGGAGTTTCAGGGTGATCAGTCACTTAAAACTTTATCTAAGAGGGGATTGTTTAAATTTTAAATCAATCCTCAAGGATAAGGGTGACGATCACCGAACCCGAGTGACTATAGTGCGAGATATCAGTCTTGACTTGCCACAACCCCTATGAATCTACAAGAGTTTGAGAGCCAAACTCGCAACAACATTGAACGAGCGCTCACCCAATTGCAGACCGCAACTCTCTTACTGTCTGCTCTCGAAATTCAGATTTTAGAATCCGGCGATACCGTGAAGAATTTAAGTTTGACGATCGAACAATTTATCAATACGCAGCAGGACAGCGAAACGACGATCGTCTAAAGGTTTTTGATTGCAGCGATCGGGAGCGAGAAATTCATGTCGCCCCCGATTTTTGCTTATCCAAGCACGGATCGAATCACCTCAAGCAATTCTAAGAGTCGAATCGGTTTGACTAAATATCGTTGTGCTCCTAAACCTAGCGCTCGGCGCTGATCTGCGATAAATGCACGAGCCGAGACCACAATCACGGGAATCTCCCGCCAGTCTGGAGACTCCTGCATGCGCTCTAAAATGTCACATCCATCCATGTCTGGTAGCTTCAAATCTAGCAGGACAATTTGAGGTTTGAAGTCCGTCAATGCGCGTTCAAAGCCTGTTCCCGTTGCCAACGATTGCACTTCAAAGCCCTGGTAGACCAGATAATCTTCGAGTAATCGTCGGTTTGGCTCATTGTCCTCAATGAGTAGAATTCGGATCGAATCGATCGCTCCTGTTTCTTGATCAGTTGTCATCTCGTATGCACCCTTGTTGACTCTATTTTCGGTCAACGTGGAGAAATAGCGAGAGTAATTCGCCAATTCATAGGCTTAAATCTGGGGAATAAATTACCCGAAACAGTCCTTTATGTATCAAATTTCACATGGCTGTCTCAGCAAATCAAGTCTAATCGGCAAACTTTAGAAAAATTAGAGATTAATTTAAGATCCGTATGAACTTAGGAGTTGGGGAGCAAGAGCGGACGATCGACAACTTCAGGCTCATCGAATAAAATCATCGAGCATTGGATTTGTACTGAAATTTGGGAGACGAGATTACCCAAAATCAATCCTCCGGCTGTATTGGGAGTCTGAGACGACCGTAAAATCAGTAGGTCAAAAGATTTTGAGGCAGCAACGATCGCTCGTCCGATATCGTCCTCGGGGATAATTACAATTTCGGTGGCGATCTGCTCGACTTGGGGAGCTAGCTTTTCAACGAGGAGGTCGAGTTGGGATCTGATCCAGGCAATTTTGCTTGCAGAAGTGGCTCGACCGCAAACATGCATCAGTGTCATTTGCCCGTTTGTCGCAGTTGCAATGTTCAGCGCAAATTGGAGAGCAGAAATCGATCGCAATGTCAGATTTTCTATCGGGATCAGAATTTTCTGAAATTGACTTGGCGATTTGAGCAAACGCGCCACGGCAACAGGACAAGGAGCAGCATACAAGACATCGCTGACGATCGTTCTAAATAATCGTTCTCCAAATCGGCTTTGTCGTCCCCAGCCCATGATGATTAGATTCGCGTGATGTTCTCGGCTCGCACGAGTGATGCCTTGAGCGATGCGATCATCAATGCGAAGAATCGGTGAGACTTCAACATCAAACGATTGCGCGAATTGAGTTGCCCGTTCGAGCAGTAATTCACTGCGATCGAGGCGTTCTTGCATCTGTGAGGAGTTAAGATGCGATTGAGAAAATGCGACGGCAAATGGAATTAATCGCCCCGAATGCGATCGGGCAATTAACGCGGCTAATTCTAGCAAGTTCGCTTCGGTATTCGGGTTGTACACCGGGACTAAGACGGTCATTTGACTGATCCAAACTGGATCAGCAAGCGTGGGGGGTAAATCTTCGACGGTTTCGGCTTGAAGTTCGGTGGCGAATCGGGCAGTCAGAATCGGACCGAGTGTCGAAGTGACTAACATCAGCACAATCACACTGTTGAGAACGCCTTCTGTCAGCAATCCAGCCCGATAGCCAACTAAGGTAGCAGCAAGTGTGGCAGCAACTTGAGGCAGAGACAGCGATCCCATCACCATCATCTCTGTCCAACTGTAGCGATATGCCAGTTTTGCCAGAACTGCCGCCGCCATTTTGCTGAAAATTAGACCGACCACGATCGCGATCGTCAGTCCTAGTAATTTCGGATCGCTCAAACTTTGAATAAACACCGGAACCCGAATCAGCAATCCCATGTCCACAAAGAAAATCGGAATAAACAAAACACTGCCGACAAAGACAACTTTCTCTTTGACCGGGGTATCGCCGACCACCCGATTGACGGCAAGCCCCGACAGAAACGCACCGACAATCTTTTCAACGCCAATCAGTTGTGCTCCAACTGATGCGAGAAATACGGCGAGTAGCACAAAAAGAAATTGATTGCCTTCTTCATCGCCAGAGCGTTTAAAGAATTCACGTCCTGCTTTGTCAAACCCGACAAGAATCACGATCGTATAAATCCCTAACGCTCCCAAGAGTGTGAACAGCTTGAAGACTGTGAAATCTCCTGCATGAATTCCGATACAGATTGCTAAAACCAGCAACGCGCCAATATCAGTAAAAATCGTTGCGCCAATCGTGACGGTCACGGCTTCATTATTGACGATACCTAGCCGACTGACGATCGGATAAGCAAGTAAGGTGTGAGACGCAAACAAAGAACCTATCAAAATAGCAGGGTTCCAATCAAATCCAAACAATCGACCCACGATCGTTCCGACGATTAATGGAACTAAAAAAGTAAAAGTCCCAAATCCAATCGAGCGGTTTCGAGTGCGTGTAAATTGGTCAATATCAATTTCTAGTCCTGCCACAAACATCAAATAAATCAGTCCGATGTCCGAGAGTAGATTCATTGTTTCAGACTCGGTCTGAAAAATATTCAGACCATTGGGTCCTAATGCGACTCCTGCGGCAAGTAAGCCGACTAATCCTGGCAGGCGTAATCGCTCAAATATCAAAGGAACGACGAGAATAACCGCCAGCAGAATCACGAAGGCAACAATCGGTTCTTGAAACAAGCCAGCGGTTAGCAATAACATAGATTCATGTGCATAAACTTAATGTGTATCGATCCAGATGCCTGCCAAACTCTATCTAGAGGTGAATTTGGCTGAGAATGACTCTGAGGCGATCGTAATCATCTTTTAACAATAAGCTGAGCATTCGCCCGGCCTGTACCAGCCAAGCACGATCGGCTTTTCGCAACTGATAAATTTCGCGAATTGCTGCTGCTGTTAAAGCATCGACCGGAGCGCTTCCAACTTGCAGCAAGGTTCTGAGAAAATCAAGTTCGTTACTAAATTCAATAATCTCATCTGAATCGCAAGCATAAACGGCTTGATGAATCTGAGGGGGACGAGGGGGAAGATGTTGATAAAGCGTTCCGCCTTTTGAGCCGTTCTTTTTATTTCCGCCTGCTTGATAACCGACGATCGCGGATCGAAATTCCGTTCTGAGCATGGCAAAAATCTGCGGCTGTTGTTCGCGCAGTTCTTGCATGGACATCCCTAATGCGCGCGCGCGGTGAACGGTGTCGATCGGGCTAGTGGTGGCATGATAGACCACCGCATAAATGAGATTATTCGATTCTTCATCGATCGCTTTTACCCAACTTCCAAACGGAGGCATCACCGGAAAAGCAAGATCGTCTGGTTCAAGACACTGAGCGAGAAATTCAGTGGTTGCTGTCTCGATCACTTCTGCAATATGGTTTGCAGGGCGATTTTGAGCAGAAAATTGAGGAAGAGGAAGCCGCATAGATGCTCACGAATTCAGCGTGTCTTGAGCATAGCAGGTCTGTTTGTTTACGATCCAATACGCGACTAGATCCGGCTTAGGCTGAGAAGTCAGAGTTTTTTGAAGACTCTGACTTCTGCTGCGATCGAGCTAAGCTTGGGTTCCAGCTAGTTCCATGCCGGGTAAGAAAGTGGCAAGATACTTTTCGACCCCTTTTGGGTCTTGTAAAAGTTGTCCTGAAACTTGAGTCGCTTGCTCACCTGGATAAACATCTTCGAGTTGTTCTTCAACTGCTCGAATCGCAGCCTGGGCAACCTCTGCGGGAGAAACTTTCGGATCGGGCCAGTCTTTTGCTAAATCTGTATCGACTGTTCCTGGCATGACTGCTACCACTAAAGTTCCTTGACTGCCTAGCTCTGCCCGAATACAGTGAGTTGCTGAGAGTGCTGCGGCTTTTGAAGCACTGTATGAGCCACTGAAGGGAAGATTGACTTTTGCAAGTAAAGAAAGAACATTCACGATCGTCCCTCCGCCATTTGCTTTCAAAACGGGAGCAAAGGCTCGACACATATGGCACAGTCCGAAGTAGTTTACTTCGAGTTCTGCACGTGCGCTGTCTAGATTATCAGCGGCAATGATGCCTTGATTTAAAGAAGTGCCAGCATTGTTGATCAATAGAGTGACATCAGAACATTGTGCGGCAGCCGCCTGTACAGATTCGGGGTTCGTCACTTCCAGTTCGATTGGAACAATGCGATCAGGATCGAGCGCGACCAGTGACTCTAATTTTGCAATGCTGCGAGCGCAAACATAAATTTTTGCCGCATCAGCGGTTCTCAATGTCTCGACAAAATGCCGTCCAATTCCACCATTTGCTCCAGTGACCAGCGCGATCGCACCTTGAACTTTCATGAGTCTTTATCTCCTGGAAATTTCTCGCACAGTCTAACAATCTTGAACTCTCATTGACAAAGGATTGTTCAGATGCGATGACACGAAGAATTTCGGAATTTTACGATCGCAATTAATTCTTAATCTCTTTAGGTTCTCATGACTTGGTAGGCTAAAAATTATAGTCTGCGGAGTTGGTTATGTCCTCCCTATTTGCTGACGCTTCACAACGATTACAGCAAGCTTTGAAGCATACAACATTGTCAGAAGACGCGATCGAGTCTTTGAAATACCCGAAAGCTTCTCTTTCTGTGTCGATTCCTGTGCGAATGGACAATGGCTCATTGCGAGTGTTTCAAGGGCATCGAGTCCGGTATGACGATTCGCGTGGAGCCGGAAAAGGTGGGGTGCGATACCATCCGAATGTAACGCTCGATGAAGTTCAGTCTTTGGCATTTTGGATGACGTTTAAGTGTGCGGTGTTAAATTTGCCGTTCGGAGGCGCAAAAGGTGGGATTGCTGTGAATCCCAAAGAGATGTCGCGGTTGGAATTAGAGCGATTGAGCCGCGGATATATTGATGCGATCGCAGATTTTATTGGACCTGATGTGGATATTCTGGCTCCTGATGTCTACACGAATGCCATGGTGATGGGCTGGATGATGGATCAGTACAGCATCATTCGGCGGCAGAATGTGCCTGGAGTGGTGACTGGAAAACCGATCACGATGGGGGGGAGTTTGGGACGAGATGCGGCAACTGCATTGGGAGCCTGGTTTACGATCGAGGCAATGTTACCGAAGTTCGATATGCGCCCAACCGAAACAACGGTAGCAGTGCAAGGATTTGGCAATGCGGGAGCAACGATCGCTGAATTAGCGTACCGTGCAGGCTGTAAGGTCGTCGCGGTGAGTGATTCTAAGGGAGCAATTTACTCGAAAGACGGACTTGATATTCCGAGCATTCGCCAACATAAGAATTCGACCCGTGAAATTCAAGCGGTTTACTGTCAGGGCAGTGTGTGCAACATTGCAGAACACGAGCGTATTACGAATGAAGAATTACTAGAGCTAGAGGTCGATATTCTATTACCTGCTGCCTTAGAAAATCAGATTACAGAGGTGAATGCACACAATATCAAAGCAAAGCTCATTTTTGAGCTAGCAAATGGTCCGATTAACTCTGCTGCGGATGCTATTTTGGAGCAGAAAGGGATTTATGTATTCCCTGATATTCTGGTCAATGCGGGGGGTGTGACGGTGAGCTACTTTGAGTGGGTGCAGAACCGGAATGGACTGTACTGGACATTAGGTGAGGTGAATCAGTCACTTCAGCAAAAAATGGTAGCAGAGGCGCAGCAGATTTGGGAAATTGCCAAAGAGCTTTCGATTTCAATCCGTACTGCCGCTTATGTTCATGCTTTGCGACGATTGGGAGAAGCGATCGATGCAAAAGGAACTCGCCACTATTACACCAGTGATTGAAGTAGAATTCTGGTTAGGCTTCGCGCTCAACGAGGATGACATTTTCGGTGACTTTCTCGAATGTATCGTCGTGGCTAATCACAAAAAGCTGTCGGAAGGATTTGATATTCGCGATCGCTTCTGCTAGGCTCTCTCTCCTTGGGCGATCCATATTAGTTGTCGGCTCATCGAAGAATGCGATATCGATGTCTGCTAGTACTTTGAGTAGAGCTAAACGAACTGCTAAAGCAGCACACATCTGCTCACCCCCTGAGAGATTGATAAATCTCCGAGAATGTGCGCCTTCTTGAACCATAATTTCGTAGTCGCGTGTCCATTCGAGAGCGACATTGGGACGATTGAGCAATTCACGGAATAAGCGATCGGCTTCATGGGAAATGCTTTGAACATAGCGCTCTGTAATCCGTGGAGCCGCTTCTTTGTAGAATTTTCGAGCGGCTTTGATGAAGCGTTCGGTTTTTTGCTTTTGTTTGAGTTGAGCCTGAGTTTCTGTGCGCTTTTGCTGAATGGTTTTGAGTTTAGAAAGTCGGGTTTCACATTCTTCTAAACGCTGAGATTCTATTGGTAATCGAGTACTGAGCGAAATCCGTTGATTGTTTGCTTCTTCATATCCGGTTTTGATTGCTTTAACTTGCTCAGGATCATAAGTTTCAGCCAGTTGAGCTTTCTGATTTGTGAATTCTGCTTGCTTTTCTTCTAGCTGTTTGAGTTGCGCGATCGCGTCTTCGTGCTGTACTTTACGCCCTTTGAAGCTATTTGCCGATTGCTGATGTTCGAGATAGATTTGATAGTCTTCTTTGTACTGATCGCGTCGAAGCTGCTGTTCTCGAATTTGATCAGCTAGGTTCTCAAAGGCTTGCAAAGAATCATCGATCGTTTTGATTTCGTCTTCTGCTTGCTTCAAATCAGCTTGAGCTTTCAGGAGTTCTGAATCAAGCTGAGTCAGCGTTTTGAGTTCCTTTTGTAAAATACTGCTTCGTCCGCGAGGATTTTCTAACATCTGAAGCTGTCCAGCGAGATGAGCAACTTGCTCTCTCAGTTCTGGTTCTGCTGATAATTGAGATTGATGTTCGGTGATCAGCGATCGCAGTTCTGCAATCTCACTATCTAGCTTTTCTTCTTCGTCAAATTTTGCCTCAAGCTTACGATATTGCGATTCCTGTTCTCGAATCGTTTTAAGTTGAGTCTGAACTTCAGCTAAGCGTTGTTTTAAGCGATCGGCAAGTAGCTGTTCAGATAAATCATCTAAAATGCCTTGCAGATCGCGCATAAGATGATTGTTGAGTTTTGAGCTATTTGCGATCGTAGCGAGAACACTTTCAATTCGAGGCTGCCAGGATGGGGCTGCCTGCTGTAGCTCTTGTAAGGTTAAAGTTGCTGTCTGAATATGATTCGCTTGAATTCCTTCGCGATGTTGAGCCTGCGCCAGAATTTGACGCAGATCAGAATCGAATTGAGTCGCAGCTTCGATCCGGCTCAGTTGTTGCTGATAGCGGCTTTGTTGTTCTTCAAGTTGAGGAATTTGTTTGACGATCGCACCTAAGCCTTCTAGTCGCTCAATCTCTTCTCCTAACTGCTTTTGGCGCTGCTGAAGTTGTGCGAGTCGTTTCTCATCGCGTTGAATGGTTTGCTTCCAGCTTTGACAGGATTGCAGCTTTTCATTGAGTTGGCTTTGCTCTTGCTCAAGCTGAGATTGTTGCTCAATTAAAGGTTCGAGTTGTTTGAGTTCAGTTTCAATCTGAGATCGCCGCTCTCCCTTCTGTGCTAGAACAGCAAGCTTCGTCTGATAGGCTCCCAAAGACTCAGCTAGCTTTTGCCGTTCTTTGAGTAGCTTTTCTTGCTGCGATCGACTTCGATCAAATTCTTGTAATGCTTGATCAGCTTGTGTGTAAGCTTGATAGCTATCCCGCCGCTCTGTGCAGAGAGCCACAGATTTCTCAGCACGGTCTAGTTCTGTTTTTAAGCGATCGACATTCAACTGTTCGGCTCGAATCTGTCCCGAAACCGTCTCTAGCTGTAAAGTAACTTGCTGAACTTGCGATTCAATTTCGCTCCATTTAGCTTGCTCATCTTTTAACTCTTCATGGCGCTGCTGCCAGTGGTTCAAATCCGTCTGAATCTGCAAAATGGTTTGCGTCAGTCCCTGTTGAGTCGCGGTAAGTTCATCCCATTCTTGCAAGGATTCGTCATACTGCTGAATATCGCGCTCTAAGCTTTCAGACTGTGCTTTTGCGAACTTCTCTAAGTCGCCTAACTCTTTGAATACTTTCTTGTATTCTTCGACTTTGAGAATCGGATCAAAGACTTTTTTGCGCTCCTCAGCAGTGCCAAGAAAGTCGATTGTAAATGTCCCTTGCGGAACCCCGATCGTATTGCGAAACAATTGCCCTAAATTTGTTCCGGCTGGCACTCCTAGATGTTCTCTTAACCAAGGTAAAACGTCTTCTTTCTTGGTGTAATCCAGCCGTTCATCTAGTTCTGGATCGTAAATCGTATAGCTCGATCGAGTACAGCGCGTGACAGTATAAGTTCGCTGATCCCGATTGGAAACAAAATTGACTGCAACTTGGGCACTATTAGAGCCATTGCGGATCAAATCATCTTTGGTATACGCACCCGAATAGTCGAATAGCACCCAAGCGATCGCTTCGAGAATGCTGGTTTTGCCCGCACCATTTTCGCCACAAATTGCATTCGTTCCCGGTTGAAACGAGAACGAGCGATCGCTGTGAAACTTGAAGTTTTTGAGGCTAACCGAGAGAATTTCCATAGTTTTGATTCTACGGCAGATCAGATGTTCTGATCTAAAAATGGCAATGGAATAGATTCTAACGTCGATCGCGAAATTGTCGATCGCACAAATCCAAACGGCTTGCAACTTGAGCGTGATATGCGATCGCGATTCGCTCTGATAATTTTGACGAATTCAGGGGAGAAATAAGACAAAGCTTATTTTTTAACTATTTTAAGCATTGAGACAATGGGCACATCAGTTTTGCTAGTTGATTATGAGAACGTCCAGACCCTTGATCTATCCATCATTCAGGAACAGGAGCTTCAGATCAAAATTTTTGTCGGACAGTCTCAAAGCAAACTGCCCCTAGAACTTGTTCAAGCAGCGCAGCCATTTGGTAATGCGATCGAGTGGATCAAAATCGAAGGCAAGGGCAACAATTCTCTAGATTTTCATATCGCTTTTTATCTGGGGCAATTAAGCCAAGTGAATCCTAAGCTTTCGTTTACAGTACTTTCTAAAGACAAAGGTTACGATCCGCTAATTCGATATCTCTGCAATCGCAAAATTTCCTGTCGAAGAATTGAATGTGTCAAAGCCCTATCTCAGCAGAATAACGGTTCTTCTCAGCGGGAAAAATTAATGATGCAAGTGATGACAAAGCTCTTAAAAATTGAAGATAAGTGTCGTCCTCGAAGTCGCAACGCTCTGTCTCAATACGTTAAATCAATCATGCGTCCTCATAAGGTGAATCAACAAGATCTCGATTCAGTGATCAATGATATGTTTCTACACGGTAAAGTCGCTGAAGTAAACAATCGGATTACGTATAACTTTTAGTATTAGATAAATTCTTGCCTATGAAATCTACTCATCTCGCCTGAACTCATTCTCTATATGCTTAATCAGTTCTTAGATGCTGCGAGATTGCCCCGGCTCAACGTTGGATTCCGAACCAATATGGACATGATGAGGAAAATTAGGCAAATCTGGAAAATGTTTGACACTATCCCAACGCTTTCTAAGAGTTTGTTTAGTGCTATCCAGCCACTGATAGCGATAGTCTAACGTTGCGATTTGATCATTCTGAGCCGTGAAGGATTCTGCAATCTCCAGAAAATCTTCGTTACTCAGCGTTAATCTTGCACGAAAGTAACCTCGATCGAATAACACGCGCTCATCCACAATTTCGATCGACGAAATGATTGAACTTGCATTCAGCTTTGCTTTAATACTCGCAATGTACTGATGTAAGTCCATCTTTAAGAAGCTTGCAATTGCGCTGAGCGATACATTTCGTAGTAAGTATTCCACTCAAAAAAGTCGATCGAGTCCCCAAGTTCACCAGCCTGAAACTTTTGATAGAACCGCTCTGAAGACATCTGATAGGTTTCCTCAAACCTCTTCAATCGTTCACCAATTTCTTTTACTTCTTTTGCAATTGGAGATTGAATGGATTCCTCTAGAAGTTGTCTCTCTTCAGCAGACAGAGAGAGGATGATCTGTGCCAGTGATTCGACTAATTTCTGATTCATGCTGTCTCTCCTGGGCATCCTGAAAAAACATTTTATGCCGATACATTACCCTGAATCTTGTTGAAATCTGTCAAAGCAATGCGATTGATGATGCTTAGAATTTCGATTTCAACGAGGCGATCGCGATCGTCAAAATTCAAACTCACTTCCTGATACAGTCAAATACTAAGCTCCAGCCTGAACAAGCTGTTCAACTGTGAGAGTTAATTCTGAAAAAGTGGGTGACTCGATTCTCTCACTTCCCCGAAACTGTTTGACTTGATACTCGCCATCAATCAATTGATAAACCGAAACCGTTGGCATTTTCGGAGATCCGATAAAGCGTTTTCCGCCTAAGCCCAGATAATCTACAATCCAGTATTCAGCAATTCCAAGGCTCTCATATTCTTCCAGTTTCCTGGCATAATCATCAGCCCAGTTTGTGCTGACAACTTCAACGATCAGACGAACAGAGCTTCCCTGTGTAATGACAGATTCTTTATCCCATCGAGGATCATCTGCGATCGCATTCTCATCCAAAACAATCACATCTGGTTTGTAACCCGATCGCGCATCGGAGGATCGCACAACGCATTCTGTAGGAATAAAGTAAGGTAGACCCAAGCGAGCAATTTCTAGAATCAGCTTACTTAAGACAAATCCTGCAACTTTTGAATGCTTGCCTGTTGGATTTGGCATCTCAACAATCTCACCATCATGCAATTCATATCGAGTGGTCGAGTTTTCCGGATACCACTCGATGAAATCATCAAATGTAAAGTCGGTTGCTATCGTTACAGAAACCATCGTTACCTCAATTGATCATCTTTTCACGATTCGATCTCTCGATTGGGAATTAATGCGATCGTACAACACTTTTTCTGACCCCATAGCCATTCCATAGCTGATTCCTTTGTGAGCGATCGCCTCTTCAAAATTCAAAATGTATCAAGAATCTAGACCAAGCCAGAATTTTACTGCTTCTTCAACTTGTGCTAATTGCTCGTTTGAAAGTGCCCCCAACTTCCTAATCAACTTTGCCTCTGAAGCAGTGACGAGATTCTGCCCATCAAAAACACCCGGACGCAAAAATCTTGCCTGAATATCAACTTCAAACCTTGATCCTCTTGGGCGAGTGGTATGAGGGACTAAACTGACTAAAGCTCAATCGATATCTTCAATCGGAATATTCATCACAAGACAGAGGCGCACTTTCGCGACATAGCCCAAATCTACTAACCAAACTTCACCGCGATTCGGTGTACTGCTGCTCATTCTCAGCCTCAAATTCGTCCAGGCTTAAGAATACTGCCTCTGCACATAAATTTAATTCTTCATCCAAGAGTGGAGGCAGATCTAGATTCATTGTTCGCCGCAAAATTTCTGCCGCAACTTGTTGCTTTTCTGTTTCCGATAATTGTTCAAAGGATGCTAAGAGTTGCTGTGTACTATTCACGATTCGATTTCTCGATTGGAATTATTGCGATCGTCCACAATTCTCTTACTTCACAGCGGCTTCGTTGCCGCTCTCAGCCGCCAATTGCTCTAATCGCTCTTGCTGATCTTGAGAGATGCAAGTCTCGATCACATCTTCGAGATCGCCTTCTAGCACCGGATTCAAGGCAAAGTTTTGCCCTAATCGATGATCCGTTACACGGTTGTCTTTGTAATTGTAAGTCCGAATCTTCTCCGATCGCTCTCCTGTCCCAACCTGCGATCGCCGCATCGAAGTGATCGCATCTTGCTGCTCTCGCAACTTGATCTCATACAACTTCGCTCGCAGAATTTGCATCGCGCGTTCCCGGTTCTGAAGCTGCGATCGCTCCTCGGTACAAAACACCCGAATTCCCGTCGGCTTGTGAATCAAATCGACCGCAGTTTCAACTTTGTTGACGTTCTGACCACCCGCACCACCGGATCGTGCCGTCTTCATTTCAATGTCTTTCGGGTCAATGTGAATTTCCACATCATCCACTTCCGGCATAATTGCGACAGTTGCAGTTGAAGTATGAACTCGTCCAGAAGCTTCAGTGACCGGAACGCGCTGCACCCGGTGAACACCTGCCTCAAACTTCAATTTGCTATAGACGCGATCGCCTTGAATTTCCATAATGGCTTCTTTGAATCCGCCCAAACCTTCAGCTAGGGATTCACTCGCCATTTTGATGCGCCAGCCTTGACGCTCCGCATACCGCGAGTACATTCTCACCAAATCCCCAGCCCAAATGCTGGCTTCATCTCCACCGGTGCCCGCCCGAATTTCCAACATGATGTTCCTGTCATCATTCGGATCACTGGGAAGCAGCAGAATTTTCAATCGATTTTCTAACTCTTGCAGCTTTTCTTGGAGTTCTTCCGCCTCCATTGCCGCCATTTGTTGCAGTTCAATATCGCCGCCGGATTCTTTGACGATCTGACGTGCGCCTGCTAAATCTTGCTCAGTCTTGCGCCAAAGCTCATAGGTGTTGACCGTTTCCTCTAACGCCGATCGCGATTTTGCGACCCGCTGAAACTCGCCCGGATCTCGGGCGATATCCGGGTCAGCAAGTTTCCGCGTCAATTCGTTAAAGGTCTGCTCAACGGAATTTAATTTGTCAATCAAATATGCTTCAGCCATAGTAGCCTCGGAAAAAAGTAGAAAAAATTTAGGCGAAAAGACAATCGCGGCAACTCAAAACGCGATCGTCACATCAATCAACCTAAATCTCGCTACTTCTGTTCGTCGCTCATGCCATACTTCCGCAAGAAGCGCTCCACACGACCCTCAGTGTCAATAATCTTCTGAGTTCCCGTGAAGAACGGGTGATTGCCAGACCATACATCCACATGTAGTTCAGGCTTGGTCGAACCCACGACCGCTACAACTTCACCATTGCAGTAAACCTTTGCTTCGGGATACCACGCTGGATGAATACCTGGTTTTGCCATTGCCTTATCTCCAAATCCGCTTCAAATACAGTGTAACAATTAGCGTTTCGAGTATTGAGGAGCTTTCCGAGCTTTGCGCAAGCCGTACTTTCTCCGCTCTTTCGCTCTCGGATCGCGAGTCAAATAGCCTTCGACTTTCAACGGCTTCCGGTTCTCAGGGTCGAGTTGGCACAGTGCGCGTGCAACACCCATGCGGATCGCGTCTGCTTGTCCGGTCAAACCACCACCATGAGCGTTGACGAGAATATCGTATTCCGCTTCTAAGCCCAAGGTTTCCAGGGGAGCTTTCGCACCCGAGATGTACTCCTGGTTGAATTGGAGATAAAGATCTCCAGGCTTGCCGTTAACGACGATGTTGCCTTCGCCGGGAACGAGACGGACACGAGCGATCGCAGATTTGCGACGACCCGTTCCTTGATACATCACTCTTCCTTCAGTTGCTTGCATGGATTACTTTTCTCCCGGAATCGTTTTGATGTCTAAAACTTTGGGTTGCTGTGCGGCATGGGGATGCTCTGCACCTGCATACACTTTCATTTTGGTGAACAGCTGGCGACCCAAGGAATTCTTCGGTAGCATTCCTTTCACCGCTTGCTCAATGATGCGCTCTGGCAAACGAGCTTGCAGCTTCTCAAAAGATTCGGTCTTCATTCCACCCGGACGACCGGAGTGACGACGATACAGCTTTTGGCTGCGTTTCTTACCAGTCACGTCAATTTTGTCAGCGTTGATCACGATAACAAAATCGCCTGTGTCTAAGTGAGGCGTGTAAGTCGGTTTATTTTTGCCGCGAAGTACCATCGCGATTTCAGTCGCTAATCGACCCAAGCGTTGACCCGCTGCATCCACAACGTACCAGTCGCGTTGAATCTCAGCGATAGCAGGAAGGTAGGTTTTGTTTTCCATGACCGTGAGTTTGTTTACAAAGAAGGTTCGAGCGTCATCCGAGATAAATTCAGTTTCGGCTGTGCATCAAACCAGAGTTCTGGGGGAAATGGCATGTCGGGATAGCCCACTCTTAAGAGGCACAACCCTTGCGGGGGAGCCGCATACCGCACTTCATGACGTCGCTCGTTTTGCCACAACTGAGTGAAGCTCTCAACCGAACGATCACCGCGTCCCACTTCTACCAATAATCCGACGAGCAGTCGCATCATCCCATACAGAAATCCGCTTGCCTGCACTTCAATATAGAGAAATGAATCTTGTCGAATACATTCCGCAAATTGAAGGTCTACCCAGGCATGGGGACGGCTAGAGTTCGCTCTCTGAAAAGCTGCCATATGATGGCGACCGATCATGGGAGCTAAAGCCTGCTGCATTTTGGACTCATCCAGCGGAGCGTGGTAGTAGTGCCAAGACAACGATCGAGCAAATAAGTTCGGGCGTGCCTCGGTGTAGATCGTGTATCGGTAGCGTCTCCAAGAAGCTGAGAATCGGGCGTGCCAGTCGGCTGGAACCTGAGCCGAAGCCCGAATCAAAACATCATCGGGAAGCCGAGCATTGATCACATCCGCCCATCGGTGTGCTGGGATCAGCGTCATCACATCGAAATGTGCCACCTGAGCCGCTGCATGAACGCCTGTATCCGTTCGCCCTGCGGCATGAATCACCACCGGATAACCAACTACAGACGCGATCGCAGTTTCGATCTCTTCTTGAACGCTCCGATGATTCGGCTGCCGCTGCCACCCATAAAATCGAGTGCCCAAGTACTGAATCAGGAGGGCAATTCGCTGCAAGGACGGCTGAGCAGGTGCCATCTTAGGTCAATTCGATAATTGCCATTTCAGCGTTGTCACCGCGACGACGTACCGTTCTCAAGATGCGGGTATATCCGCCTTGGCGATCGGCATAACGCTCAGGAGCATTCTCGAACAAGGCATGAACGAGCTGCTTGTCGTAGATGTATCCCATTGCCTGACGACGTGCCGCAAGCGAACCGTCTTTTGCCAAAGTGATCATCTTTTCAGCTTCCGATCGCACTGCTTGAGCGCGAATCTTGGTCGTTTTGATTCGACCGTTGCGGATGAGTTCAGTGGTCAGCGCTCGGAGGAGTGCTTTACGCTGATCCGCAGGTTTTCCCAACAAGGGGACTTTACAACCGTGACGCATAGCTACTCTTAGGATTTAGATTTTTCTTGCGGCAGGGTGATCCCCAACCGTTGTTGTAAGGCTTCGACGACTTCCTCGGCAGACTTGGCTCCAAAATTTTTGATTTCGAGCAGGTCTTCTTGGCTGTAGTCGAGCAAGTCCGCGACCGAGTTGATTTGCGCGCGTTTCAGACAGTTGTATGCCCGAACTGATAGCTGCAATTCTTCGATCGGGATTTGATTTTCGATCCGCTCATCGCTCATGCCATCATCATCCGAAGGCTCGAATGTGATGTCTTTCAGCGGATTAAACAGATCAACGAGGATATTTGCGGCTTGGCTCAGCGCTTCTTGCGGAGTCAAACTGCCATTTGTCCAGATTTCCATGATCAAACGGTCTTTTTCAGCCGTTCCACCTTGGCGAGCATCTTCAACGCTGTATTGCACCTTACGCACCGGCATGAATACAGAGTCAATCTGTAAAAAGTCGAGTGCAGTATCATCGGTGAATTTGCCAGCGCCGCGATAGCCTTTGCCTTTCTCAATTTTGAATTCCATCTCTAACGTTGCGTTAGGAGATAGGGTTGCAATGTACTGAGTCGGGTCAACCAGCTCAACTTCTGAAGGCAGGTCAAAGTTTTCAGCCGTCACGGTGGACTGACCTTGAACTAAGAGCCGACCAATCTGAGGCTGAGACGAGTAAGTTCTAAAGACGAGCTTTTTCATGTTCAGCAAGATGTCCAAAACGTCTTCTCGAACGCCTGGAATCGTTGCGAATTCATGGGTCACGCCTGCAATTCTCACAGCAGTCACGGCAGCGCCTTCTAAGTTCGACAGTAACACCCGCCGCAATGCGTTGCCAACGGTGGTTCCTTGTCCTCGCTCTAGCGGTTCTAATACGAACTTGCTGTACTGACTTTGGTCTTCCTCAGTACTCGTATCAATACATTCAACCTGAAACTGTGCCACGGAGTAGCCCTCCTTCTTCCTTGCTGATGACATCCATACCGTTTTGTGCTGCCCATTATAAGCAGCAATCTGCGCGATCGTCGTTTTATTAAACGCGACGGCGTTTCGGCGGACGGCAACCGTTGTGAGGAATGGGAGTGACATCCCGGATCAGGGTAATTTCTAGCCCTGTTCCTTGAAGTGCACGGATCGCGGTTTCCCGTCCAGCACCCGGTCCACTGACCATCACTTCAAGCTGACGCATTCCTTGGTCGATCGCACGACGAGCGGCTGCTTCGGCAGCGGTTTGTGCCGCAAAGGGAGTTCCCTTCTTTGCACCTTTGAAACCACTCGATCCAGCCGATGCCCAGGAGATAACTTCACCTTGAGTATCGGAGATCGTCACGATCGTGTTGTTGAAGGTCGATTGAATGTGAGCGACTCCGCTCGGAATATTCTTTTTCGCCTTGCGCGGACCCGTTTTCCGCTGCGGTTGTCTTGCCATGTCAAATTCTCAATCAGTTAAGCTGCTACGTTCCTACAAGCCATTGCCCACAAGTAATTTACCTGGAGGCAAATCACGCTATTTCTTACCGGGAGCTTTTTTCTTCCCAGCGACAGTTCGACGACCGCCTCGACGGGTGCGTGCATTGGTTCGAGTGCGTTGACCGCGAACGGGCAAGCCCATCCGATGTCTCCGACCCCGATAGCAACCGATATCCATCAATCGTTTGATTGACATCGATTCAAATCGCCGCAAATCCCCTTCAATCTGATAGCCGCCTTCCACTGCTTCCCGCAGTGCTGCGACATCTGCTTCGCTGAGATCTTTGACGCGAGTGTCAGGATTGACTCCTGTTTTCGCGATGATCTCTTTAGACCGGGTGGGTCCAATTCCGTAAATATATCGAAGACCGATTTCCACTCGCTTGTCACGAGGGAGGTCTACGCCCGCAATCCGCGCCACGTTGAGTTCTCCTGAACGTTATTGATAAACAGTCGAAAAGTCTGCCAGCGAGCTAGAAACTGTCTAACTGCGGCAGACTCGTACACGAGCATCTTGTTAACCCTGGCGTTGTTTGTGCTTCGGGTTTTCACAGATCACCATGACGCGCCCTTTCCGACGAATGACGCGGCATTTTTCGCAAATTCGTTTCACTGACGCACGTACTTTCATGCCCAAGTCTCGGCAACATTACAAACACAATATCCTAACAATTTCTTATAACAATTGTCAAAGTGATCTTTATAGCGCAATCCTAACGCCCTTTATTTTTGAGTCGATAGGTGATTCTGCCTTTGGTCAGGTCGTACGGAGTGAGTTCGACTTTGACGCGATCGCCGGGAAGAATTTTGATGTAGTTGCGGCGGATTTTGCCCGAAATATGTGCGAGTACGTTGAATCCATTGTCGAGGTCTACGCGAAACATTGCGTTCGGTAGTGAATCGACGACAGTCCCTTCCATTTCAATCAAGTCTTGTTTAGACAAGCGGTGCTTTCCTCCAAAAGATAGTCGGGGTCAAATTTTACCCTATTTGAGTGTAGATCATTTAATTAATTTTCGGCATTTCTGCGGTTAGATCGGGAAATTTTTTAAGGAATTGGCTCGACTTTAACAAAGTTTTGCTTTATAGTAAGAAACGCATCGCGGGATGTAGCGCAGCTTGGTAGCGCACCTCGTTCGGGACGAGGGGGTCGTAGGTTCAAATCCTATCATCCCGATTTAAAAGAGATAGTCGAGAGTTCTCACCTGACGAATTCTGCTGTTGACTCGCGAGTTAGAGAATTTAGTCTTGCTTTGGTTGCGGCTTCTTACGGTTTAGCCAAATCGTCTAATTCTGCATAGCTAGGCAAGGTGGTGTCGATCGCTTTCCCGTTCCGCAAGACAATGCGA
The DNA here is from genome assembly GCF_026735145.1 of Leptolyngbya sp. GGD. Taxonomy (NCBI): domain Bacteria; kingdom Bacillati; phylum Cyanobacteriota; class Cyanophyceae; order Leptolyngbyales; family Leptolyngbyaceae; genus Leptolyngbya; species Leptolyngbya sp. GGD. Next base: position 1,620,785 of record NZ_JAPQKE010000001.1, on the reverse strand, counting down.
TCGTGCTGCGATCGCGATAACAGTTCTCCATAATTTCGAGCTTTGAATAGCACCAAATCTGCGGGGAGTCCAACCCCAATCCGCCCGACATTCGGCAATCCCATTAAATCCGCCGGGGTAGAGGTAATGGCATTTGCCCAATCCCCAAAGGGACGATCGAGTTGAGCAATCTTTACCGATTGGCTGAACACTTCTAATGCATCATGATCGCCATAGGCATGGAAGGGATCCCGGCAATTGTCTGATGCGATCGCCACTGGAACCTTCGCTTGTTTCAATTCGTGCAGAAGCGTCACACCGCGCCAGCGGGGAGTTCGATTAGGGGCGCGGTCTTGCAAGTATAGATTGCACATGGGCAGGCTCACGACACCGATTCCAGCTTTTTTGACTAAAGCGATCGTGGTTTCTGCTTCTGCTGCATCTTGGACTGCCAGACTACAACAATGTCCACAGACTGTTTTATTGCGGTATCGATGTCGAATCGCGGCTTCAGCGATTCGTCGCAAAGTATTCGAGTCGGGATCATTATTTTCATCTACATGGAAATCCAGATTGAGTTTGCGATCTTTCGCCATTGAAAAAACGCGATCGATCTGTTGATCAATGTCAGGATTAATAAATGAAACGCCACCTAAAATTCCATCTGACTCTGAAACTAGATCAGCTAATTTCTCTCCTTCAGGTGTTAGAAAATAATCCAAAGAGACAAGACAAACCGCCTGTAAAATAATTCGATCCGCCCATTGATCTCTCAATGCTCGAAATATCTCAAAGCTCATCTCACCGAGCTTTCCGGCTGAATCTAAATGCGTCCGAATCGCTTTTGTTCCATGAGCATAACTACATTTCAGACCAAACTCCATTCGACGATAAATATCATCTGGATTCCAATTTTTCTGAGCATCTACTCTAACTGTATTCAGCGCACTTTCAAATGTTCCATCCGGATTTGGAGTGCGATTCCAGATGTGACCTTTATCTAAATGCGTATGTAAATCTGCAAAACACGCCCAGATCATTCCCCCCTGTAAATCGATCGACGGATAGACATAATTCTGATAAGTTCCTGCTGCTAAAATTGCGCTGATCACACCTTCAACAATTTCTAGATCAACATGCAGCAAATGATCGGTGGGTGGCTTACGGGTTGCCCATTTATTCCCATTCACCACCAGGGAAGCGGGCACATGAGCATTTCTGATCCAGTAGTGATGCGCATCAAAAATCATAAGTTTGGGGAATTTCGCTATAGATGATTCTGCCATGCAAATTATCGAAATCCGAGTACACTGAAAAAGCTCGAAAGTTAATGTATTAAAAGCGACATACTTATGGAGTGGCATCCCACAGACGCGCAGAGTTTAGCCCTGATCGATCGAGAAGTTGGCGATCACATGCTTTCTCCTGCTGAATACGAAATTGTCCGACGGGTTATCTATGCAACGGCTGATTTCGACTACAAATCCCTGATTCACTTCTCTGATCTTGCCTTGCAGTCTGGTGCGGCTGCCCTTGCTGCGCGCACGACTATTATTGTTGATGTGCCAATGGTGCAGGTTGGCATTAATACGAATATCCAAAATACGTTCGCTAATCCCATCTACTGCAGTATGGAAGCGATCACCCGTCCCCAAAAAGAGAAAACCCGCGCTGCTTGGGGGATCGAAACGCTCGCTAGACGTTACCCAGAAGGTATTTTTGTCGTTGGGCAATCTCAGACGGCTCTGATTACACTGGCTGCGTTAATTCAGAAAGAAGAAATCAAACCTACCCTTGTGATTGCCACGCCTTCTGGGTTTCTCGATATTGAAGCCGCGAAAGCCAGATTGAGTAATGCCTTAGTTCCAAACATTTGTACCCAAGGAAGAAAAGGCAATGCAGTGGTTGCAGCCGCGATCGTCAACAGTCTAGTAGATCTGGCATGGCAAGCTTACGGGGGGGATAATGCAGTTTAATCCCAATCGGACGATCGCCGCTTGGATTTAGGAATGCGTTTTCTAGGACGAGGCTCGTCATATTCTTCGTCCCAACGCCGCTCATTCCGTTTCGATCGCGGCGGTTCACGGTAATCATCTTCAGGCTCGATCGTATTAATTTGCCGACTGACCGCCTCAAATTCGTCCCGTCGTAGATAAGGATAATCGCTCACCCAAACTCCGACTCGGCTCACGAAAATATCACTCACTTTAGCAATCCGCCCTAAATCAGGACGATCCGAAAGTGCCAACATTTCAGCCGTATCTCCAACCCGGATTGCCTGATGTTCTCGTTTTAGGGGAACCTGAATCCGAGTCTCAAACCCTGTTTCATCTCCTACGACGACATTGATTCGCCGTTCCCGATTCTCAGTGACAACTAATTCTCCTCGGTTATTCACGCTTTCTTCTGTCCCGACGAGTTCATCGGTCACGAACACATCCAGAACTTCGCCGCGCAAGAACCCTGCATATTTATATCGGCGATAACCTGCATTCCGAACTGCCGCCTGAATAGCAGGACTCCACAACCAATAAACCAGCGCCAGGATAATCAGAAAAAACGTGACTGCCTGCACTACATCCTGCAATTCCCCGGTTGCAAAGAAGGCGCGAATCAGCAAGGCTCCTGCTACCGCAGAAATCGAGATCAGAACCCGTCTCAGAACGTCAGAAAGCTTTCCCCAATAATATTTGTACTGTGCGCCAGTTCCGACTAATGGAATCAGGTCTTCAAACTTTTTGCGACTTAGAGGGACTAGCATAGTGGACACAAAAATCGAAATATTTTCAATTTTATCCGGTCTATCTGGACTTCGCCGACTTAGACTTTGGTTGAATTGATTTTAGGTGAAGTGTGCAGGGAAAATTTACGGAACCGTCTGGATATTCGACTTTAGTCTGAGATAAAAATCGGTACTTTTTGCGAGGGGATTTGACCTGCTTGTCACTGAGAATAGATTCAAATCTGAGGAACGCACTCGGAAAAGCTAAGCAACTAGGGGGCAACTAAGTTTGTTTGGTGTATCCGGTTAAAGGCGTGCCTTACAGGTAGACTGCCTGACTCTGGGGGCTTTTAAGAGTCAGGCAATTTTTTGTTTAAATTCGTGTGATTGTTGTCGAATAGCACTTTATTCTGCTAGCAATTTGCTGTTCTTTCAATCTACACATAGAGCAATCCGATTTGAGTTGTGAAATTTGAGAACGCTCCTAAATTCTCCATGCTGAGGGACTGAGAAGTCTCAAAATTCCCAGTTTCAAAGTCTCCAAAATTTGGGGGATTTAGGAAACACAACAGATCGTGCATTTCACGATTAATTTGGGACTGCGATATAAGGAGATTGTGTTTCGTAATGGAGAAGTTAAGCAGATCGTTGTGCAGGGTTAGGGCTGGAATAGCTGTTTAGGAATTTCTCTTTGATCACTTTGCAATGAACGTGAATATCCTAGTTGCTGAGCTTTTCGTGCAAGCCCTTCTTGTGGGCTAAAAACTTTAGCATTCCAGATATCATGACAGACTGCCCAATATATTCTGTTAGATCCAGAGTTATAGCCGAATACATCGCCACCAGGATTCAGGTAGTGAAGGTAAATTAGCTCGTCATTCGGTGCAGAGGTGAATGCTACAAAAGGTTGGCTGGTTGAGCAATAAACCCATCGTGAGGTTCGTTCAGTCTTAGAGTCTTTACCTGTAAATTGAGTTTCAACTTCAATTCTGTAGAGCTGATTTGCTGCTCCACCCAGCTGATTTTGATGGACTAATGTTCTGCTCAGTAAAGATGATTCCCAGCAAGTACCTTGACGACATCCCGAATCAAGAACTTGTTTAGGTTGTGCGATCGCGGGAAGAGAGACAGTCAAAATGCTCGAAAGCGTGATGAATTTGAGAATGCTCATTATGAGACTACTGAAAACACTTTAGTAATGGCTTAGACTTTCTGAGTAGATTGGCCAAACCCAATACTAGCGGACATTGTAGCGCAGATATACCCAAGTCTAGCCACCATCCAGAAACTTTCACAAACTGAGAGTACAGTCGATGAAAGTACAGTGAACAGTTCGGTTCATTGAACGGATGGCAAGAACTCTAGCAGTAAGCTGCAATATCTTCACCACAGACATCTGCTAGGTAACACAGTGCTTTGAATCGTAATCCTACGAGTTGTTCGTAGAACGGGTTCAGTTTGCACATCGGCGGAATGTGAAACAAAACGCGACCGAAGAAGCGGACATCACGTTCAAATGGGCATTGGGCAGGAATGAGGCGACAGAAGAAGTGAGCAGTTTCAGCGGTGTGAATTTCAAGATTGTCGAGTTTTTCAGCGATCGGACGGAGAAGGGAAGCTGCAAGTTTGTGAAGTGTAGGGTACAACATGACTGATCTCCTGAGCTGTGAGGTGTTGGGGATTTGTTCTCTGCTACTGACTTATACGGTTGAACTGGATGGTTTATGCAAGGTGGCTTGGAAGGCTTTGAGCTTCAGAGATGGTACAACAGAGAGCGCTACTTGAAAATTTTGGCACTGGACGGATATCAAATTGAACATTGTCGATCGACAGCTGCAGATGTTGATGGAAGGAGCAGAGTGTTCTACCTTTTTCTAAGCAGTGCGCGAACAGCTTTGCTGTGCCAAAGGCAATGTTCTCAAAATGGAGTGAGTTGGTATCGCGGAGACGTTATCCTGAACCTTGTAGGTTGGACTCTAGATTATGTTGCGGCTCAGTGAAATAAAGCTCCCGTTAGATCATACCGAAGCGGAAATTGAAAGCGCCATTCTCGACATGCTGCACCTTAGGGCAGAAGAATTGGTTGGGTATTCCATTTTTAAGCGCAGCTATGATGCCCGCAATCGAGGGGAGAAGATTACTGCGGTCTATATTCTGGACGTAGAAATCAAGCAAGAAAAACGAGTACTGCAACGGTTTAAGAAAGATCCGCGGGTGAAAGAGACACCGGATATGAGCTATCGTCCCGTGGCTCACGCGCCGCAAGGATTTACAGAGCGACCGATCGTCATTGGCACAGGGCCTTGTGGGATGTTTACGGGGCTGATGCTGGCGCGGATGGGATTTCGCCCGATTCTGCTGGAGCGGGGAAAACAAGTCCGCGATCGCACGGCCGATACGTTTGGCTTTTGGAAAAAGAGAGCTGACTTTAATCCAGAATCGAATGCTCAGTTTGGCGAAGGCGGAGCAGGAACTTTCTCCGATGGCAAACTCTACAGCCAAGTTCGCGATCCGCAACACTATGGGCGGAAAGTGTTGACAGAATTAGTCAATGCGGGCGCTTCACCGGAGATCCTGTATGTAAATCGTCCGCACATTGGGACATTTAAGCTGGTGGGAATCGTTGAGAAGATGAGAGCAACGATCGAATCCTTGGGCGGTGAGATTCGCTTCCAAAGCCGAGTCGAAGAGGTCTTGATTGAAAATCGGCAAGTGCAGGGCGTTCGCTTAGAGAGTGGAGAAATCCTCGAAAGTCGGTATGTGGTGCTCGCGATTGGACACAGCGCTCGCGATACGTTCCAAATGTTGTTCGATCAAGGTGTTTATATTGAGCCGAAACCGTTCTCGATCGGCTTCCGGGTTGAGCATCCGCAGCCCGTGATTGATCGCGCCCGATACGGACAATATGCAGGCGATCGACGATTGGGGGCAGCAGATTATAAGTTAGTGCATCATGCCAAAAATGGGCGATCGGTGTATAGCTTCTGTATGTGTCCCGGTGGATTAGTCGTTGCTGCGACTTCAGAGCCAGGGCATGTCGTCACAAACGGTATGAGCCAGTATTCTCGCAATGAACGTAATGCTAATAGTGGGATTGTCGTTGGCATTTCGCCCGACGATTATCCAGGAAGTCCTTTAGGGGGAATTGCCTTGCAGCGACAGTTAGAAAAGCGGGCGTTTGAGTTAGGGGGCAGAACCTATGAGGCTCCAGGGCAGTTAGTCGGAGACTTTATTGCCGATCGTCCGTCGCGCGAATTTGGCAGTGTGTTGCCGTCCTATGCGCCGGGTGTGCGGTTAGGAGATTTGGGATCGAGCTTACCAGAGTACGCGATCGCGGCAATCCGCGAAGCTCTCCCCGCCTTTGAAAAACAAATCGCAGGGTTTGCGATGCCCGATGCGGTTCTGACGGGTGTAGAAACTCGAACCTCTTCCCCGATTCGGATCAAGCGTGGGGAAGATGGGCAGAGTGTGAATACTCAGGGTTTGTTTCCAGCGGGAGAAGGCGCAGGCTATGCAGGCGGAATTCTTTCAGCAGGAATTGACGGCATTAAGACGGCGGAAGCGGTAGCGTTGCGGATGCTGGCGACTTAAGCGCACAGATCAATACCGTTGCAGCAACCGCGATCGCTCTTTCTTCATTCCACCAGGGAGAGGCTTGCCACCATTGCCAGAGGGGAAGACTGCCTTTACTGAGATTGCAGCGGTTACAGACTGCGACTAAATTTGACATGACATTCCTGCCCCCTTTGGATTCAGCCACGATGTGATCCAAGGTGAGAACTTGGGGAGTACGTCCACAGTAGGCACAGGCTCCATTGAATCGTTGTTTGATTCCAGATTTGAGCTTGTGCTTTTGGGATTTCCGCCCGAGTTCTCGAAAGGGGGGCTTTGAATTCATGCGCTTAATTTCATCCCTGTTTTGTTTTTATCTTGGTTTTGTGCAGGTGCGACTTGCAGAAGTAGAGTTTAAGAGTAACTCAGTGAGTGTGAAAGGTGAGGTAGATTACACCTATGGTTGAGAACGAATGGATTGAGGAGGCTCACTGGTCACAGTAGTAGCACGATCGTGGGCGTTTCCCCTCTTGTATACACGATTAAAAGCGACTGAATCATTCAGTAGGTGCGCTCGTAAAAACAATGCACTCCATCGGGCGATCGTTGCAATTGCTTGAAGTTGATTTAGAGTGGGTCGGCTTGGATCACGGGGATTATCTTGATTGGTCATGCTGTAGTGATTTGCCTCCTTGACGATAATGAGTGCCTTTGGCGGTGTTTGAATGTGCTTGTAAAATTGCCTGTGCATATCCCCGGAAAGCACTGATTCTGAATCGCTCTTAATCCGACATAACCACCGAGCGAGTGTCCTAATAGTCCCAGTTTGGTTGTGTCAACTCGGTTCGCGAGACGGGATTTAGAATTTGCATTTTCGGCAATCATCTGTTTGAGCACATCGTTAACTTGCTGTTGTTCTGCTGCGAACCCGGTGAAGCAAATGCGTGCTTGGTATTGCAAGACGTATTGATGATGATACAGGCACAAGTCAAAGCAGCATAAATAGGCTTTCTCATAATTTTGCTCCTGAATACGAGCAATCAGTTCTTCTAGTTTGATGAAATTGCTCAGTGAATTCTACTGGGTTCATCAGGCTGAGGGAATTCGTCAAACATGAGGGATGAGCTTAAGCGGATATGGATTCCGATTCAGTGCTTGGCGTGTCCAATGGTGAGGAAGCATGGAGAGCGATTTGCTGAGCGAGGAAGTATTTGGAGGCAGTGAAATTGTGAGCAGCACTGTTGCGATCGCGGACTAAACTCCCTGCCGCTTAAACCATGCTTGAAGCCGTTGCCATCCTTCGATCGCTTCTCTCTCCCGATAAGAGGGACGATAATCCGCAAAGAAAGCATGAGGTGCATCTGGATAAACAATGATTTCAGACTGGCTCTGCCCGGTTTTGAGTCGAGCTTGCATCTGTTGCACTGTTTCAAGCGGAATGCCTGTATCTTTGCCGCCGTACAGTCCTAGAACTGGAACCTTGAGCGATGCTGCAATATCGATTGGATGCTTAGGGGTGACTGGTGTTGCATCACCGACGAGGCGCCCGTACCATGCCACTCCTGCTTTGACTTGGGGACGATGTGCTGCATAGAGCCAGGTCATTCGTCCTCCCCAACAAAAGCCTGTGATTCCTAACCGTTCAGCATTTCCCTTGGCTGAGCGCACCGCCCAATTCACGGTTGCATCTAGATCAGACATGACTTGGGCATCTGGAACCTTGGCAACAATCGGACGAATTTGATCAATGCTGCTTAACTTTGAGACATCGCCTTGCCGGATAAATAATTCAGGTGCGATCGCGACATAACCTAACTTGGCAAATCGGCGGCAAACATCTTGGATATGCTCATGCACCCCAAAGATTTCTTGAATCACCAAAACAATTGGAAAATTAGAACCTGTCGCTGGCTGCGCTCTGTAAGCAGGAAGCTCGCCATCTGCAACGGGAATTTTGACGGCACCTACAATCAATCCCTTCGCGTCAGTCGTGATTGTTTTGGCTGAAATAGGTTGTACCGCTAGGGCAAACCCTGTTGCGAGAGTAGCAGTAGCAATGAATTTCCGGCGCGTAAACTCTTTCGTCATTTTTATAGCTGAGCAATTTCGCTCCGATTTTACTGGCTTGACGAAGTTAGCGATTCTAGCCTACGAGAGATATTCAGAAAATCGAACGGGGTTTTGTCAGTAAGAGAGGAGTGATGTTCCTGGATTAGTTATTGATTGATCGGCAAAGTCACTGTAAATGTCGTGCCAACATTCACCTCACTTGCGACGGAAATTGTTCCACCCGATTGCTCAATGACCTGTTTCACAATGGCTAGCCCTAACCCTGTTCCTGAAATATTGCCGACATTGCTTGCACGAAAAAAGGATTCAAACAGGTGTGCTTGATCAGTGGGAGAAATACCAATCCCTTCATCCTGGACTTGGATGATCACTGCTGCTGATTCACACTGCAATCGAAGCCGAACAGTGCTTTGAGGGGGAGAATATTTGATGGCATTGGAGAGCAGATTGGTGAGAACTTGGCGCAGCAATACCTCATTCACATGAACGCTCAGGCATTCTGCTGCACAGTCAAACTGAATTGTATGGTTAGCTCCCATACCAAACTTGATCTCTTCCACTAATTTGCGGCAGAACGGCTCAATAACAATCAATGTCATATTTGCCGTCGCCCCGATCGCTTCTGCTTTGCCCAATGCCAAGACATCATCGAGTAGAGCAGTCATTGTTCTGACGGCGATATGGATGCGTTGAGCAAAGTCGGCTCGCCGTTCTGGTGATAAGTCGCTTTTCTCTAGCAGTCGAGAGAACCCAAAAATGATATTGAGAGGATTGCGAAATTCATGGGACACCATTGAGACAAAGCGCGTTTTGATCTGTTTGAGTTCGCGTTCTTGTTCTAGGGCAGCTTGAAGTTGAAGGGAAAGTCGTCGCGATCGCAGTAAGATTTCCACTCGTGCCTGTAACTCTAACTTTTCGATTGGTTTGCTAATCAGTTCATCAACAGTTTGCCAGAGATGTCGCGTCACCAGTCTGATATCCGGTTGGAGCGTAATCAGCAAAACAGGCAAAAATACAGGTTGCTCTGCGTTTTTCCTCGCCTGTACCCATTCCCACAAATGGTGTAAGGCTGGTCCATCCAAAATGCACAGGTCAAACGGTTCATTGAGCAGTGGGACAGCATGCTTTGCCTGCACCACAGACTCTCCAACGGTGACATCGTAATATCGTCCTAGCCACTCTGTCAGGAGGCGGCGATTCTCCGTTTGCTCAACAAAGATCACAATTCGGTTCATCGCTTACTCACCCTCTAGCAATTCGGGGATACCTGTGAGGATACCTCGAAGTCGATTGAGCGGATTGCCAACTTTGATCCCATCCTGACTGATTTGAAATTCACGCAGGGTTTTCTCAAAATCGCTGATCCGCTTCTTCAGTACGCCGATCACACGCCTCAATTCACCGTGTATTTCCAGATAGCGCAGAAAGATAATATTGTCTGCTAAGTAGCTAATCCCAATTTCGGTTGCCTGAAATTCTCCGGTAATCGATTCAACTTCATTCACTAGCAGAACAGCAACCCCCAGGTTTTGCAAATACTTACAGAGGGAATGAATGTGAGGGGTTAAGTCTTCGCCTCGAACTGAGAGCCGATACCCCGATACACTATCGATCATGACAATCCGTGCCTGATGTTCTTCGACTTCCTGGCGCACGAGGTTGGCAAATTCATCAGGGGTATAGTGGAGCGGTTCGATTTGCACGATCGATAAAGTGCCGCGCTCCTGCATGGCGTGAACCGGAATATTGACTCCTTCAGCCCGATGCAACAGCGTTTCCTTGTTTTCCTCAAAGGTGTAAATCACGGATCGCTCTCCCCGTCCGGCTGCTTCTTTCATAAACTGAAGCCCTAACGTACTCTTGCCTACCCCACTCGGGCCACTGATGATGGTAATCGTGCTGCGTTCAAGACCGCCATGCAACAGTGCATCAATTTCTGGAATTCCCGAGGAAATCGTTTCTACGGTCAGCGCTTGTTCCGATACTCTGGGTAATAGTTTCGGAAAAAGCTGCATTCCTTCACTCGTGAGGCGAAAGCTATGATTGCCGCTGCGAAAATCGCTTCCTCGAAACTTGGAAACCGACAGGGTGCGATTGTCCTCATTAAAGTTCAAGTCAAGCACCCCGTCGCTCATGAACTGTAAATCATCGTCGGGGGCTTCGACGCTGTGTTCTGAGGTAAACAGCACCGTAATATCTTTCTCTGTCAGAAATCGCAGAAACGACAATACCTGCTTACGGAACTGAAAGGTATTGGTTGCCAGGTAGCGAAATTGGGTCATTGAGTCGATGAAAATTCGCTGCGGCTTTAGGCTTTCAACTTGTTCTACAATGCGTTGGGTTGTTGGCTCGCGCTCGACTTCAGCGGCTGAGAAAATATCGTAGGTTTGTACTTGAGCAAAAAAGTCGGAGGTGGGGCTAAGGTCAAGAAACGTGATGCCCTGAGTGTTGAAGTTCAAGCCTTCAGCTGTTTTTTGCAGTTGGGCAACCGTTTCTGCCAGTGTAATGAACAGAACGGTTTCACCGTTTGCGGTTCCCGACGCTAAAAAGTGCATCCCTAAGGTTGTTTTACCTGTACCCGGTCCGCCTCGAACCAGATAAGCACGACCGGGTACATATCCACCATGAAGCACTTCGTTGAGTCCTGAAATTCCCGTCAGTAGTCGATCGTGAGTCATCTGTAAGCCATCTCCCCTCATTGCCTAATCCTGATAAAACGTGATGTAATGTGCCTTTTCTGCTGTGCGGGAGTTGACTGTCCGTTGAGGGTCAGAAAGTTCAGGCTTCATGGGGTGAGTTACCTGTCTCTTTTGGCTACGCTGCCTAGCAAGCACAAACTGAATTAGAAACGAGAATACCAGTAAGGACTTAAATGTCGCGAAAAACAAAAGGAAAATTCGGCAACCATACTCTCACAAGGCAATTGAACACCTGCAATATTTATTCGCAAAAAACGGAAATTTTCACATTCTGAGGCAAGATACTCAGAATGTGACAAGCCATTTTTCAGAATTTATCGGCTTCTAATCTGGCTCTGTTGGAGTTGCTGCATCATTTGTTCTTGCGTCAATGCTGGCTCTTTGCAACTTAACCCCTGGCACACTAGCGCCACAGCGTTTTCTGGTAAAGCATCAATGACAATTAGCGCAGTTGTGGGCAAGTATTGGGTTTCGAGCGGAGTAATTTGCTCGATCGAACTCCGAACCAGTGTTTGATTGCGAAACCAATCGAGTGCAACAAACAAACTTGGACAAGCAGAAGGCGATTGTTCCATCACGCTTGCAAACGCTTGTAAGGCTTGCTCTGCTCGATCGAAGTAATCTAAGTTCTCAGTCAGTAACGATAAACAGACTAAATTCGCGATCGCGATTCCATTCGCTGCGGGTGTCGCATTATCTGCATAGCTCCGTTCTCGAATGAGTAAATCTCGACTTGCATCTTTTGCTGTGTTGTAATATCCACCTTGCTCTAAGCTCCAAAGATACTCGTCAAACTCAGCTTGAATCCGAATCGCTGCTGCTAGCCAATCTGTCTGATTCTCTGGCGCATCGGATCGAATGCTCCGTGTGGCTTGATGTAAATCAAGTAGAGCTTTGATGAATAGAGCAAAGTCCTCAGCTTGAGCAAGTAGCTCAACTTTGCTGCCATAATTTAGGCGATAGAAGCGCTGATCGATCCATTGATTTTGCAGAATGAAATCTGCGGCTTGGCTGGCAAGTTCTAAGTATTCTAACTCTCGGAAAACTGCATACGATCGAGCGAGTCCCGAAATCATTAAACTATTCCAAGCAACAATCATTTTTGTATCGGTGACGGCTGGAATTCGGCCTGACCAAGCAATTGATTTTGCTTCTTCTGCATTCCGAGCAGGCGGAAACGGATCACTCACACAAGCTCCATATCGAACTTCAAACAACTTGCTGAGGGCAGTTTCAGCAGTCTGTGAAAGTTGGTTAGAGTTCTGGCGTTGTAGTACGATTTTGCCTTCAAAATTTCCAGCAGGAACAATTGAGAACTGTTCCGATAGCTCTGTGAATTCTTCCGAAGTTAGTAACGCTTGCAGTTCTGAATAGCTCCATACATAGAAAGCTCCTTCTTCGGGTTCTGCATCTTCTGGAGTAACAAAACTATCGGCATCTTGTGCGGCATAAAAGTAGCCTTCGGGTGCAGTCATTTCGCGTTTGAGCCATTGAGCGGTTTTCGCGATCGCTCTTTCAAACGCAGGTTCTTGCACACCTAATGCCCAGAGATTTGCTAAATATTCGACAATCTGCCCATTGTCGTACAGCATTTTCTCAAAGTGCGGAACTGTCCAAGTCGCGTCCACGGTATAGCGATGAAATCCGCCTGCGACATGGTCAAAGATGCCACCTAAAGCTAAATCTAAGCCGCGTTGAGTCACTGCTTCGCGCGCGTCATACCGATCGAAGTCGAACCGAACTGCGTGCAGGACTGCATCCGCATAAGGAATCATCGGAAATCTTGTACCAGGCATTTGTGCCGATAGAATCCCGGTACTATATTCCAACCCCAGTTTTAAGAGTTCGTCGCTTAAAGTCTGAGTGGGAAGCAGAACTGAGTTTTGGAGATTTGTGAGAATTTCTGATTTGACTCCATCGATCTTGGCACGATCGCTGTCATACAAGCGCCGCAACGTCTGCAAGATTTGCAAAAAACCAGGACGACCATATTTGGGATCGATTGGGAAATACGTTCCGCCATAGAACGGGACTAAATCGTCTGGAGTTAGAAAAATATTTAAGGGCCATCCTCCTTGTCCCGTAAGCATTTGCAGCGCTTGCATATAAATGCTGTCGAGATCTGGGCGTTCCTCGCGATCGACCTTGATCGGTAAGAAATTCTCATTTAGATAGTCAGCGATCGTCTCATCTGAAAACGCTTCACCTTCCATCACCGTACACCAGTGACAAGAAGAGTACCCGATCGAGAGGAAGATGATTTTGTTTTCTCGGCGTGCCGTCTCGATCGCATCTTCGCTCCAAGCCCACCAGTTGATCGGATTGTGAGCATGTTTGCGTAGATAAAGGCTTTGGGCATGGAGTAAGCGATTCGGCATAGAGCGGTGAAGAACACGATTTCAAAATTGTGCTTGAAATCCGCAAATTCTTCACCCCTCTGAGCTAATTTGAGCTTATTTTGCTTCTCCCCGCAAAATCGCATTGCCGTCTTTGAAGTCAATATCCTTGATATCCAGACCGCGCAGCTTCATCTCGATATTGAGTTGCTCCTGCACTTTGGCAGCAGGGATGCCCAAGCGATTGGCAACTTCTGCGATCGTAAAACTCATATTTCCAATCTGGATTTTTGCATTTTGATCAAACCGTAACTTGCCATTTTGCATTTCTGGTTTGCCTTCAACGCCGATGTAAACTTTGCGATCGCTCATCGGAATTTTTTGCGTAATTTCAGATAACAAGTTTTGCTGTTTTGATCCCAGTCCGCTATTTTTTAACTCCTGAACATCTACAACCGCTCCTGTTTTTAGCTTGTCATCTTTCAGCGAAGTATGAAATCCTTTCACAGAGTTTGGTAAGGGTTGACCGCCACTTTTTTCAGTGATCTTTGTTACCAAAAGATCATTCAATTCCTGAGAATTTAGGGCAACTTGTACATTTGAATTTGGGCTGGAAGGCTTGTCAGGCGAAGCATTAGCAACAATCTTTGTATCAGGAGAAACCCGATTGGGTTGTGGAATTGATTGAGCTTTCTCCTCAATCTTTTTTTCAACAGCTGCCCCAGACTTTTGAATTTGGGCATAAGTTTTGGGATTCTTTTCTCCCTGCGCATACCATTCGGGTAATTGTGTCAACTGTCTCCAGAAATAATAAATTCCTGACGCAGTTCCAAGCACAATTCCCGTCGTGATCAATAGAAATAAAACACCAGATTTCTTCACAGCTACCTCAAGTCAATCTTGTAGGATCTTCAGTCAATCTATTATGTAAATTCGAGTTAATCAATCACTTGTTCAGATACTGCACTGATACGACCTATGCAACACGATCGCGCTTAGGTCGCTAAAATGTAGAAAATTCACTGGACTGGATTCATGATTCCTACCGTTATTGAAACCTCCGGACGCGGCGAACGCGCCTTTGATATCTACTCTCGACTCTTACGGGAGCGAATTGTGTTCCTCGGTAGCGCGATCGATTCCGATGTCGCCAATTTGGTCGTAGCTCAACTGCTGTTTCTCGAAGCCGAAGATCCCGAAAAAGATATCTATCTCTACATCAATTCTCCGGGTGGCTCGGTGTCAGCCGGGATGGGTATTTATGACACGATTAAGCAGATCGGCCCTGATGTCTCGACGATTTGTGTCGGTTTTGCGGCTTCGATGGGCGCATTTCTCCTAAGTTCTGGCACAAAAGGCAAACGGATGAGCCTGCCTCACTCGCGGATTATGATTCACCAACCGCTCGGTGGTGCTCAAGGACAAGCGACGGATATCGAAATTCAAGCGAAAGAAATTCTGTATCTCAAGAAGCGCTTGAATACGATTCTCGCGGATCACACAGGTCAACCGCTTGAGCGAATCGAACAGGATACAGAGCGCGACTTCTTTATGTCTGCCACAGAAGCGAAGGACTATGGATTGGTGGATCAAGTCATCGATCGTAAGCCTTCTGCTACTCGTCCCGCAGTTGTGAAATAGTTTGTCAATTTCACTCTGGTTTGATTCTGTCTCGCTGGGATTCCATCTCGCCCCGGATTTTCATTGACGGGTGGGATGGAATCCCAGCAAGAAGACCGAAATGATGAAGAATAAAGTGAGAAGGTAATTTGATTCACGCTTATTTGAAATTGCTATGACTCAAGTTGAAGGTGCTGTTTTTTACGATCGCTCATCCTGGGGACGCATCCAAGTCTCAGATGCTGATCGCCTCAATTTTCTCCACAATCAAAGCACCAATACATTTAATCTCAGAAAACCCGGCGAAGGTTGCGATACTGTCTTCGTCACTTCAACGGCTAGAACGATCGATCTCGCAACGGCGTACATTCTAGAAGATTCGGTGATTTTGCTCGTTTCACCTGGTTTGACTGAAAAGCTGATGAAGTTTCTCGATCGCTATATATTCTTCGCAGATAAAGTGAAACTTGCTGATATCACTGCCGAGACTCAAACAGTCTCAGTCTTGGGTTCAAAGAGCCATGACATTGTCAAAGAACTGGGTGCAGCCGAGTTGATCGCTCAGCCTTACGGAACGCACTGCCTTGTTGATGGAATTCGGATTGCGGTTGGCAGTGGACTCGCGACTGAAGGCTATACCTTGATCAGCGATCGCTCAATTGATCTCACTGCAAAGCTCAAAGAATTGGGCGCAACTGAAATCGATGATCAAACTTGGAATCAGTTGCGGGTTGAACAAGGTCGTCCGATGCCAGGAGAGGAATTGACCGATGATTACAATCCTTTAGAAGCCGGATTGTGGCACACGATTTCATGGAATAAAGGGTGCTATATCGGACAAGAAACTATTGCCCGTTTAGATGCCTATAACGGCGTGAAGCAAAACCTATGGGGCATCAAGCTCAATCAAGTGGTTGAGCCTGGAACAGTTGTGACGATCGCGGATGAAAAAGTTGGAAAAATTACTAGCGTTGTCGATGCGGTCACGGACACGTGTGCCGGAGGCATCGGACTTGCCTATATTCGCACCAAAGCAGGTGGAGCAGGATTACAGACTGATCTCGGTGAGATTGTTGCACTCCCGTATTTGACGCGTGAAAAACAGAATTGAGAGATAGGGAGAAATTTAAGCCTGGATTCTCCCGATTTCCCAACTGGCTACGGACACAAGACCCGGACGATAAACTCTTAGAAAGTGTTTAAAAGGTAATCTTTCAGACACATTCACCCGCCCCCGGACTGAAAGTCGGGGCTAGTTGAACGAAGTCCACTGAAGGGACTAAAATTCAATCAGAATGGGGTCTTCAGTCCTTTTCAAAGGACTTTGCACTGTTAGCCCCGAATTCATTCCGGGGCGAGATAGAACGCAGCGAGGAAACATTTGATACTTTTAAAACACCCTTTTAGGGTTTCTAAGCTTCCACCAGTTGATTCTCTTGTCTCAAACAAGCCTCAATGAATGGATCAAGTTCCCCATTCATTACGTCCTGAACGGCAGTTGTCTCTACATTCGTTCTGAGATCTTTCACCATCTGATAGGGATGGAAGACATAGTTGCGAATCTGCATTCCCCAAGCCGCCTCAACCATATCGCCTCGAATCTCCGCGATCTCTTTGGCGCGTTGTTCTTCTGCGATGATCAGCAGTTTGGCTTTTAGATATGCCAGTGCTTTCTCTTTGTTTTGAAGCTGCGATCGCTCTTCTGTACACCGCACTGCAATGCCTGTTGGCTTATGGACAACTCGCACAGCCGTCTCAACTTTGTTGACGTTCTGCCCACCTTTACCGCCCGCGCGAGAAGTCGTGATTTCTAAATCCTTCTCAGGAATATCTAACTGCACCGATAAATCAATCATCGGCATGACTTCCACGCCAGCAAAGCTCGTCTGCCGTTTGTCATTGGCATTAAACGGCGAAATCCGAACTAAGCGATGCGTCCCTTTCTCAACTTTGAGATAGCCATAGGCATACCGCCCATCAATCTCAAGCGTGGCAGACTTAATCCCCGCTTCGTCTCCTTCGGAAACTTCCATCAAATGCACCTTATACCCGTGAGCTTCACCCCAACGGGTATACATGCGCAACAACATTTCCGCCCAGTCTTGGGCATCGGTTCCACCTGCACCTGCATTAATGGTCAGAATTGCACCCTTGGCATCGTAAGTGCCAGACAGCATTTGTTGCAGTTCCCACTGGTCGAGATCCCGTTGAAGCTGCTGTGTTTTCGCTTCAGCTTCTTCGAGCAGAGATTGATCCATTTCGAGTTCGAGCAATTCTAAAGTCGCTTCAGCGTCAGCGAGATCAGATTTCCAGCGATCGAACTGTTCGAGGTGAGATTTGTAGTCGTTTAATTCTTGAAGGGTGCGTTGTGCCTGGGTTTGGTCGTCCCAGAAATTCGGTTGAGACGCAATTTGCTCCAGGTCTTGAATTTTCGCAGTCAGAGCAGGAACGTCAAAGATAGTCCTGGGTAGTTCCCAGGCGCGAAGTGAGCAATTCGACATTCCGTTTTAATTCAACGGTATCCATACTAAACAAGCATAAAATGGCATTTCTGATTGTAGCGCCGATTTTGCATTCAGCGCTAAAGTCCAGAACTCTAGAGAATGATCCAGAGCAGAATCCCGATCGCAAAACTTACACCGATCGTAATGAATGTCTTTTTCAAGCGCTGCAAAATCGGCTGAACTTGATAGCTGACTACCAATCGATCTTGCGCGAGAATTTCGGGCGGTTTTTCCCACATCTGCCCGTCATACCAGCCAGATTCCTCGTAAAAGATCGCCGTATCACTTAAGCGCCGTTGCACATATGCCCAGCCCAGATAGAGCCGCACCAGTGCCAAACCCGGAATCACAAATGCTCCTGCCGATGCAAATAAGAGAAATTGGGGTAAATGCTTTGCAGGCGGAAAACTCACCGCAGCTACAGGCGCAGCAACAAGCCAACTTATTGCCCAGAGAATCACTACAGGCTTGAGATAGGAAATGCGATCGAGCGTTGCCCAGCGAAAAAACCAAGATTCCTTCAGTTCTTGATATTCATTGAGCGGCTGCTGTTCGTCGGGAACTGGACAAGTAACAGAATTCATGACGAAACGGAGAAAGTAGAAGGATATTCGTAAGTATAAAAGACTTATCCTAACTAAGGGAACGAAGCAATTTTGGATTTAGGCGTAATCTGCTGCGATATGGCGGTGAGGACATTTCTATCTCAGAGCACATGAATTTATGAGGTTAATTGAAAAAAGACGATTCCGATGGGTTGCAGTGGGTCATCCTTGATAAGCCTCCTCAATCCAGAATTTCATCCCAAAATCAGATGCTTTTTCGGAAATCTAGAAAAAAGCATCGGAAGAAACGACTGAAAATACCTGAAGATTTGTAAACTAAATAGTCAGGCAAAGTTAGTGCCATATTTTCTGAGGAAACGGTATGAAGCATCTGGTTACAGTTGAGCGCCTGTGTTTGGCAGGACATTCGTTGGCGCTGGCTTTTGGATTAGCGGGATTATTGCTGGTGCTGCCCAATCCAGAATTTATTGCATCTCTTCCGACGGTTGGGCAAACCGCGTTTGGGTGGAGCATGGCGAATGGCGGAGTCGGGTATATCTTACTCGGGGCTGTGACGGTAGCAATCTATGCTTACCGGACGCTCGGAATACGGCACTGGCTGACATTTATGCTACCTGCAGTGATTCTTTCTTTGGGTAGTGAATTGCTGGGAACCAGTACGGGATTCCCGTTTGGTGCGTATGGTTATTTGAATGGGTTGGGCTATAAGATTGCAGGTCTTGTGCCCTTCACTATTCCCTTGTCTTGGTTCTATGTCGGATTGTGTTGCTATGTGCTGGCACGATCGGGCTTAGAAAGCATTGGACTGCCGCTTTGGGCGAAATTGGTCGGCTCGATCGCGCTCGGTTCTGTATTATTAACTGCCTGGGATTTCGTTCTCGATCCGGCAATGAGCCAAGCGCCTTATCCTTTCTGGGAATTTGGTGAAGTCGGTGAATTCTTCGGGATGCCTTACCGAAATGTCACAGGCTGGTTGGGAACGGGTGCAATCTTTATGTTTGTGGCATCGCTGTTCTGGGGTGCAAAGCCGTTGAATTTGAATCGTGCTCAGTTGTCTGTGCCGCTGATTGTGTATCTGATTAACTTTGCGTTTGGTGCGATCATCACCGTTACAGAGTTGGATTCGCGTTATTTGATTCCGACTTCGATGAGTATTGTTCTAGGCGTGGTTCCAGCGATCGCGCTTTGGTGGATGACGAAGCCTGCTCAAGGGGTTGAGTCTGCGTTGTCTGGAAATTTGACACGCGACGTGCCGACGGTTTCGGTGGGTGTCGGGCAGAAGTAGCGGAGATGGGGAGATAGGGAGATGGGGAGATAGGGGAAAAGAAAGTCACTCGCTCTCTCCTTCTCTCGACCTTTCCTGCAATAATGAACAGCATTTGATTTTTAAGGGGTTGGAAGGTTGACGAACTTCATCGGACAGACCGGAATCTATTGCCTGGGATTAATTGATTCCCAGGCTTTTGTATTTCAGGATGTGTTTTTCCTCGTACTGTTAGCAATTCAAATTCCGGCGGCAGCAATTTTACTCTCGCGATTGCTCAAAGGGGCTGTGCGTCGTCCTCCGCTTCAACCTCAACTGCCGAATCCAAACTTTTTCGGAGCGGTGAGTGTCGTTGTGCCGACGCTGAATGAAGCCGATCGTATTGCACCTTGTCTAGAAGGTCTGACTCGCCAAACGTATGAGGTGCGAGAAATTACGATCGTGGATAGTCGATCGACCGACAAAACGCCGGATTTAGTCAGAGCCGCCCAAGCGACTGATCCGCGATTTCGATTGATTAATGATCCTCCGCTGCCTTCAGATTGGGTGGGTCGTCCTTGGGCATTGCACAACGGATTTTTGGCAAGTTCTTCTCATAGCGAATGGATTTTGGGGATTGATGCTGATACGATTCCGCATCCGAGTTTGGTCTGTAGCTTGCTCGAAATGGCGAATCGGGAAGGATTCGACCTGATTACCCTCTCGCCCCGGTTCATTCTCAAGTATCCCGGCGAGCTTTGGTTACAGCCTGCTTTATTGATGACCTTGGTGTATCGATTTGGAGCAGCAGGAGAAGTCGGAAGTTCTCCGGAGCGAGTTATGGCGAATGGGCAATGCTTCTTTTGTCGGCGATCGCTGTTAGAAAAAGTCGGCGGCTATACCAGCGCCAAAGGGTCTTTCTGCGATGATGTCACCTTAGTGCGAAATATTGCAGCAACGGGTGCAAAGGTCGCGTTCTTAGATGGTGCGAATGTTTTAAAGGTTCGCATGTATGAGGGCATGAAAGAAACATGGGAAGAATGGGGGCGATCGCTTGATCTCAAGGATGCTTCAACCTCGGCGCAAATCTGGGGGGATCTGGCATTTCTCACATTAGTCCAAGCATTGCCGATTCCATTGCTGATTTTAACCGCTGCGATCGTTGCTTCTGGAAATACAACCTTGCCTGCTTTGATCACGTTGGGATTGAATGGAGCCTTGATTGCGATGCGATTGGGATTGAATGCGGCGATCTTGCAATCTTACGATCGCGCTCAAGCGAAAGGAGCAGGATTGTTCTGGCTGTCTCCGTTCGCTGATCCAGCCGCTGTGTTTAGAATTTTCCTCTCGTCTACTCGCAAGCCAAAAAGCTGGCGAGGTCGAACCTATGGGGGATAATGTAACGCTCCTAGGTTTGGCTGGCAGTCTTGTTGCGGGACTCGCAACTGGGGCAGGGGCATTGCCGATCTTTTTCATCAAAGAAATTACGCCTCAAACTCAAGGTGCACTTCTGGGGTTTGGGGCGGGAGTGATGTTAGCCGCGACTTCGTTTTCCTTGGTGATTCCGGGAATAGAAGCGGCTGAGAAACTGGGTGCAAATCACTTGAGCGCAGCCGCGATCGTCGTTGCTGGAATCTTATTGGGTGGTGGGTTTCTCTGGTTCGCAAATCGCTACTTTCCGCATGAGCATTTTATTAAAGGATCGGAAGGTTCAGCCCAAGCGAATCGATTGCGGCAGGTCTGGCTATTTATCATTGCCATTACGCTGCACAACTTTCCAGAGGGATTGGCGGTTGGCGTCGGATTTGGCGGCGGCGATGTTGCGAATGGAATTGCGCTGACTTTGGGAATCGGATTGCAGAATTTTCCAGAAGGATTGGTTGTGGCGATCGCGCTTTTAGGAGAAGGATATCGTCGCCGCAGTGTGTTTGGAGTAGCGTTGTTAACGGGATTGGCAGAGCCAATCGGTGGCGTAATCGGTGCAGCAGTCGTGTCGATCGCTGCAATAGTTTTGCCCTGGGGAATGGCATTTGCAGCGGGCGCGATGCTATTTGTGATCAGTGATGAAATTATCCCTGAGTCACATCGATTGGGAACAGAGAAGCAGGCGACGGTGGGCGTGATGATTGGATTTGTGTTGATGTTGTTTTTGGATGTGGCATTGGGTTAATTGTTCACCCCACTCCCCACTCCCCATTTCCCCACTAACGTGGAGCCGTAATACTCTGAGCACTGGGCGATCGCATATTCTCATCATTCAAGTGATACATCCCCGACCAGCTTGCTAACAATCGCGTACAAATTTGGCGAATATGCTCCTCTTGATTCAAGGTCATTCGCCAATCTGCAGGCAGACCGATCGTGCTATTCAATGCTCCCGATAGCGCACCTGTTAAAGCAGTGACTCCAGGAACCTGATATCGCGTCTGAGCCGCCCGCAAAATCGATAATCTAAAATCTCCTGCCGTGCTGAGAAAACAATAGAGTGCAAGTGCGATCGCGGCATCTCCAGTCGTCGCTTCACTCAAGGTCAGAATTAACTGCACCGCATCTTCTAATCCCACTTTCTGTTGCACCATCGTTTCCACTTGCTGCAATCGCTGAAGTCTGGGAATTCCTTCGGGTGGAGCTAGCAATGCTTCAAACATGGGAGAAACTAAACGGCGCGGATTGAGATCGCCTTTCAAGGCTTGAGCAATCGTGTATCCGATCGCTAAGAGATCCAACTCTGAGATCAGCAAATTTTGCCAAACTTTCAGAACAGTTTGGAGATTCTGCCGCAGTTTTGTAAAGTCATCATGGAAATACAAAAATACGGGGAGAAGCGCGATCGCTGCTTCCGCATTCGTCAGGGGTTCTCGGAAAATCGGATCGCTAGAATTCTCGATACGACTGGGATCAATCAAAGATTCTGCATAAAACTCCATTAGGTCTTCTAGAGAATAGTGACGCGACGGCAGGCGACCCGATGCCTGAATGCCGATCATCTCTCCCATAATCGCGCCCATCATTGTTGCTTGAAATCGATAGAGAAGTGCAGATTGCATGATTATTTTCCGAAACCTAGTGTAGAATTCTCGCTGATTTGGTTCATTTCTCACCGTTTTTATTCTGCAACTTTAGCTCCTCGCCATGCGTCCCATGATTCGTCTTCAACTTCTTTCTATGATGCCAACCCGATTTATCAAATCGCTGTTTCTCTTCACACTCGCGATCGCTCTTACGGCTACGATTATCCATCCTGGATTGAGCCAGACTCCAGCCCGAAACATTATCCGCCTAGGAAGCCAAGGGGCAGATGTCACCGAATTGCAAAGTACCTTAAAGCTATTGGGCTATTATGGCGGCTCGGTCAATGGTGTATTTGATGAAAGCACTGCTCAAGCCGTCCGACGCTTTCAACAAGTCGCTGGACTGGATGCAGATGGCATTGTTGGCGCTGCGACCTGGAATCGCTTATTTCCCTCCAATGAACCTGTCGCGCCCCCAGCGAATCCTGATCCCACTGCGCCACGTCGGGTTGAAACTACTGCACCCGCTTCCACCGAGTTTCCAATTTTAAGACGCGGAGCCACGGGTGAAAGTGTGCGGGGATTGCAGAGTCGATTAAGAGCGATCGGCGTTTATGACGGTGAAGTCGATGGGGTCTTTGGAGCCGGAACCGAGGAAGCGGTAAAAGCGGCACAGCAGAAGTTTGGACTCGAAGCGGATGGTATTGTCGGCGGCGCAACTTGGGCAGCGATTTTGCGGTAGGTTGAGAGAAATATTGCGATCGGTAACATGGAGTGAACTTTAGTAAAACAGGTGCGCGACTCGGGGACGAGGATGCTACTTTATATTCAAGACACAAGAGAAGTTCAAACCCTTCTCCCAAGCCGATTAAAGCCCGTGTCTCCCGCTTTAATCCCTCGCAAATCCTGAAAGATATTTCACCGATCGAACTTCACCTTAGTCTCAACTGCACTCAAGATTCTCACTTCAATTCCGCTTTATTTGAGTCGCAAATTTGAACTAGCGAAAACTACAGCCTGGTTCGGCTGATTCGGGGAGATTGTTGATTAGACTGTTTGCGATTTTGTCCACCTTATTTGTTGTTTGTTCGATACACCTTGACAACTTAAGTGACCACCATTTTTTCAGGGTTTGGCGACTTGCCAGACCCTTTGACATGTTTACCGCAGTTCAGCTTCGCGCGTTTCTAGCTGTTCACTACAAATAAAGCTGGTAGAGAGTGATCCGCGTCTGGGTTCTCCCCATCTCCCCACTTCCCCAGGGCTTTTTCATAAATTACTTTTAAAACATTCTCTCGGGCTAGAGCTTCACCAACATGAGAGGCGATCACCCGAGATGTTTCAATCGACTAGCACGACAGGACTCCGTACTAACGAGTCTTAATATCTGAGATAGCATTGCGCGCAACTCCTGCGATCGCGGCATCTGAGGCTTTCGGCAAATGATGATATTTTCCGCCTGCTTGCTTCGCCAACTCTTTCGCGAATCCAGTTGAGATAAATTTATTCTCGGTGTCAATGACGAGCAACTGAATCCCCAAGGCGCGAATTTTTGCGGCAAGCTCTAACAGTTCACCTTTGATGTCCGGCTTTTCACCTTCGGGCAAAGTTTCACCGAGCGATCGCGCCAGCGGAATATTGCCTCGACCATCGGTAATTGCCACAATCACGACTTGTCCAATATCGCCGGACTGTTTTGCATTCAATCCGACTCGAACTGCCTGGGTTAAGCCATGTGCTAAGGGAGAACCGCCGCCGCACGGTAAGCGATCGAGTCTGCGTTTTGCGGCTTCAATCGATCTCGTTGGCGGTAATAAGACCTCAGCTTGCTCACCTCGGAAGGGAATCAGCGAAATTTGATCTCGGTTCTGATATGCCTCGGTGAGTAAGCGCAATACTGCACCTTTGGCAGCATTCATCCGATTCAGTGCCATTGAGCCAGACGCATCGACCACGAATACAATCAAGGCTCCAGCCTTTCGAGCCAGTCGTTTCGCCCGAATGTCACTTTCTTCAACGAAGACTCGCTTACGACCGGGTAGGACTTGATCCGCGCGTTGTCTTCTCGATCGCTGATAAGGAGCCGCAGTTCTCAAAGTCGCATCGACGGCAATCCGACGCACTTTGCCTTTGGGCAACATCGGTTTGATATATCTGCCTCGATCTTCTGAGAATACGATCGTGCGACTTCCCGATTTTCCTTGCCGTGTTGCCATTTGAGCAAAATAGAGCACTTCAGGATCGAGAATTACTCCTTCAGGATCAAACACGAACTCTTCGGGAATGTTCGGTGTGTCTTGTTCGGGTTGATCTTCCGATTCGTCTTCTGGATCGTCTTGGTCTTCTTGCTGGTCTTGCTCTTGATCCGACTGATCTTGAGGCGGGGGAGGGGGAGGAGGCGCTTCTTCAGGGGGAGCTTGTTGAACGATCGTCGATCGCGGAATGATCACTAATTCAACTGCTTTTCTCAAATCTTCAGCATTTACAGCAGTGCGCCCGTCTAAAGCGGCATGAGCTTTTGCCACTCTTAGAGCAAACAATTCGGCTCGATGCCCTTGCACACCGCCTCGCACGGCTTCAGTGACTAAATATTCAATTTGCTCTGCACTAATCTGCACATCTTTCAGCCATTCGCGAGCCAAAATAATCTGCGTTTTCAGTGCGTCAATGTCTTCGGTGTACTGCGTTAAGAAAGCCTGAGGCGAATCAGAATAGCGGGTGGCTTGTTCGACGGCTTGAATGCGATCGTCTAATCCCAACACCATGTCGGCTGAAAGTGAGATAGCAATGCGATCGAGTAAATGCTCTCTTAAATTTCCTTCTTCCGGGTTGTAGGTTGCAATCAGCAAAGGTCGGCAAGGATGTTGAAAGCTAATGCCTTCGCGCTCAATCTGATTGCGCCCATCGGTCAGAACAGAGAGCAATAAATTAGAGATTTGATCATCTAATAAATTAATTTCATCGACGTACAATACGCCTCGATTTGCTTCAGCCAACAACCCAGGCTGAAAAACCGTTTCACCTTGCTTAATTGATTGGCTGACATCAACTGAACCGAGCAACCGATCTTCAGTGACCCCCAAAGGAATCTGCACAAAGGGTGCGCGAATAATTTCAGTCGGCACTTCTTCAGTGCTGCCGTATTTCTCCAGCGTAAGATCATCCCACTCGGAGATCGCATTAGGTTCACAGTTACTAATCGAATCTTGAACCACTTCGATCGGGGGCAATAAGGCATGAATCGCGCGTGCCATGACGGATTTTGCTGTGCCGCGTCGTCCAGCAATCACCACGCCACCTAAGCCTGGATCAACCGCTGCCAGCAGCAGCGCTAATTTGATCGCTTCCTGCCCGACAACGGCAGCAAGAGGAAAAGCAGTCACTTGGGAGTCGATCGTAGAAGGCATTGAAATTTCGGATATTTATCTTGATCCACAATACCAAGATCCGGGAAGTTACGCGAACTCGCCCGGTCAGGTAATCCGATCAGGTGAAGTCCTAGATCGCGAAACTTTTTATAGTGAATCGAGAAGGACTGCCCCGAAGCAAGGGCTAAGAGCCTCCTGGAAATCGTAAAGACTGTTCGTCATTGCACGACAACTGCTCGTACAGTGATCTGTACACAAATCAAGAAAATACCTCTTTACAGCAGCGACATCATGTCGCTGCTTTTTTTGGGCACACTGATTGAATGTTTCCTGCTTTCTCCGATCGTCGAATGACTCATCCTGCAAATGCTGATGCGATCGAAAACGTTCTCGACAAGCTACCGCCCGAAGCAAAACAGTGGGCGGAAAGTTTGCCGTGGAATCAGCGACGCTATGTGCTTTCGCTCTGTCACTTGCTGTGTGCAGCTTCGCCAGAGGTGCAAGCTGAATTTTTAGATGAATATACGGCAAATGGACTAATTTCTAAGCTGATCGAAAATCATGAGATTCGGCAGAAAGTCAAAAATAATCTCGATCGCTTTCACATTACCACTGAGCTATCTGAACGCTTATTAAGAGGATATATTCGACAGTTCTATATTCATTCTGCTCAAGATGCGAGAAGGCAACCGGAATTAATTTTAGAATCAGCACTCCGTGTCGTCGTCAGTACTGAAGAAAGAAATAATATTTTTAACTATGTTCTAGGCTTTGAATTGGTTAAATTATTGTTTCGGATGAGCTGGTTACAACACGAAAGACTTTACAGATTGCAACATAATCAAGAAGAATTTATCACACTGTATTTAAAACCAATTCAGCGCACTCATCGGCTTAATCAGATCATTGTGCCAAGAGACGAAAAGCTCTTTTTTGCCCGCCGTGACTACTTTGTCGAGCGACCCAGTATATCAGATAAAAAATTGATAGAACTCGCGATCGCAACGTTTACAACTGAAGCAATTATCCAGTTTGGCTTCTCTGTTATTCGGCATCCGGATGCAGTCGTATTTGATCATGATTATATTTTCAATCGCGATTCTGAAGCAGTTTTCCCCTACTGAAAACTGTAAAGAAATTTGAATTCAAATATCACTGTAAATTCGACTGTTCAGTCTCCAGATAGACGAAATCGTTTGCCAAAAGAAATTAATCTCAAACCTATCAGGATCACTCTCATACTTCTCATAAAGCAACAGAGTTGGTGATCGTCATTCTGGAATTTTATTCGGTTGAAATTCAGCTTATTTTTGGTGCTGCACTTTGCTGCGGGGTCAATTTTTTACTGTGAGGATGACTTGTGAAACTTCATTTATTAACCTGTGCTGTTACTGTTAGTTCACTTCTTGTTTCAGCCATTAGTGTTCGTGCTGCGGAAACCCCTAATCTTGTTGCTCAAATTCCCCCAATCGTTCCTGCAAATCCTCAAACCATTGACAATAATGCAGGACAAGTGACCTCGGTTTCGCAGTTATCGGATGTTCGACCGACGGATTGGGCTTTTCAGGCTTTGCAGTCTTTAGTCGAACGCTATGGCTGTATTGCGGGATATCCCGATCGCACGTATCGCGGCAATCGGGCTTTGACCCGATTTGAGTTCGCGGCAGGATTGAATGCTTGTCTCGATCGCGTCAACGAGCTAATCGCAGCTTCAACGGCAGATTTAGTCAAGAAAGAAGACCTCGCAACGCTGCAAAGGCTTCAGCAAGAATTTGCAACTGAACTTGCAACCTTGCGCGGACGAGTCGATGCATTGGAAGCTCGTACTGGGACGTTAGAAAGGCAACAATTCTCAACGACCACAAAACTTCAAGGTGAAGTGATCATTGCCGCTTCCAGTGTAGTCAGTGGAGACAATGCCAATGGAACCGAAGCCGAGCGAAATCCAACGCTTGGTTATCGAGTGCGGTTGAATCTCAATACCAGCTTTTCTGGGCGAGATTTGCTCACGACTCGAATTCAGGCAAACAACATTACGCCCTTGGGGCAGACGACTCAAGATGCCACGAGTCCGACCGGAGTGCGCGGCTTAGGAGTACTCGGTACGAACATGGGGCGACTAGAGTTTGATGGAGATAGTGGTGGGTCAGCGAGTATTGCACTCCTCCGCTACCGCTTCCCATTGACAGAGAGCACGGATGTCTATTTAGCAGCAACCGGAAATGGCTTTGTAGACTTGGATGCGTCTTCACAGCTTAATCCTTACTTTGATGGCGGTGCAGTCTCCCTGTTTGGCTTGCGGAATCCGATCTACAACTATTCGGGCGGAGCAGGGATTGGTGTGCGTCAAAGGATTGGGACAGCGGCTGAGGTCAACTTAGGCTATCTCGTTCCGAATGCTTCGATTCCCACTGATAAAAACGGCTTGTTTAATGGTCAATATGGGGCGCTGGCGCAGTTGATCCTTAACTTGAGTCCAAGTTCACGGATTGGGTTTACTTACATCAATGCGTATGCTCCATTTGGTGCGAATCTTCAGCCGGATGATCCGTTTAACCTGAGTGCAACGGGAAGTAATCTCGCAAATAGTAACTTCGATAGTGCGGTGAGTATCAACGCCTATGGAATTTCTGGAAACTTCCAGGTGTCACCGAAGTTTGCGCTAGGTGGATGGGTTGGCTATGCCAATCATAATTATATTGGGCGCGGGCGTGGAGATGTTTGGAACTGGGCGGTGACTTTGGCGTTCCCTGACTTGTTTAAGCAGGGCAATTTGGGAGGCTTATTGGTTGGACAAGAGCCAAAATTGACGCGGAGTGATTTAGGATTTCGCGATCGCGATACTTCTCTGCACTTAGAAGCGTTCTACCGCTATCGCATCAATGACAACATTTCGATCACACCCGGTGTGATCTGGGTGACGAATCCAGACTACAACGAGAACAATAACGATGCGGTGATTGGTGTTGTTCGGACAGTTTTCTCTTTTTAGTAGATCTCAAACTAGGAGCAGAGAGTGCTCCTAGTTTTGACCTTTAGGACACACAGCTATGAACGTAATTCTCAAAGCAACTTCTAAATTTCTTCCTTTACTCGGTCTGTTGTTTTTTTCAGCTTGCAGCAATTCAAATACACCCACTGCAAATAATGCGCCCGCAACTTCAGCCAGCTTCACTGCTGCGAAAGGCTGTAAAAACATTGGAATTCTTTTGCCTGAATCAGATTCTTCAGCGCGCTATGAAGCATACGATCGTCCTTTGTTAGAGCGGGAAATCAAGAAGGTCTTGCCTGACGCAACCATTCAATATGCCAATGCGAATAACAATGCAGACACTCAACAAAATCAAGCGGATGCAGCTTTGACCAAAGGCGCTTGTATTCTCGTTGTTGATCCCAATGACAGTGAGAAAGCATCTGCGATCGTGCAAAAAGCAAAAGCCAGTCAGGTTCCAGTGATTGCATACGATCGCTTAATTCAAGATCCAGATGTGGCTTACTATGTCTCATTCGACAATGTACGAGTCGGTGAACTGCAAGGACAGTACATTGCTGATCAGTATCGCAAGGGAGCTTACGGCTTAAAGCGCGGCGCGAATCTAGTCATGATCAATGGTTCACAAACGGATAGCAATGCGTTGCAGTTCCGAGAAGGAGCATTGAAAGCTTTGCAGCCATTAGTTGATAGTAAAGACTTAAATTTGGTGTTTGATCAATACACGCCGAACTGGGATAGTGCGAGAGCGCAATCATTGATGGAAGGGGTGTTGACGCAGCAAAAGAACAATGTTCAAGCGGCTTATGTTGCCAATGATGGTTTAGCCAATACGGTCATTGCGGCATTGAGAGCGCAGAAGCTAGATGGCAAAGTGCTAGTCACAGGTCAGGATGCAACTTTGACGGGCATTCAGAATATTCTGACAGGCGATCAGGCGATGACGATTTATAAGCCGATCGCAAAAGAAGCGGAGGCAACGGCGCAATTAGTTGCGGCTTTGAGCAATGGCACTGATCCAGGAAGTTTGGTGAACGGACAGACGAATTTGCAGCAGGGCGGAGGACAAGTGAAATCAGTCTTGCTTGCTCCGATCGCAGTCGATAAGACGAATGTTCAGCAGACAGTTTTTGCAGATGGATTCTTGAAGAAGGAGCAGGTCTGCAATGGGCTAAATGGGGATACAACTGGACTTTGTAGAAGTTAAAAGCTGAGATCCTCGGAAGTTGGAGTTTTTTCAGAACTCCAACTTCTCGTTTACATAGAATTCTTGCAACTACAACATCTCTATGAGTAACTCAGTTTTATCAACACAATCAGAAGCGTCTTCAAGCTCAACTCGACCGACGCTAGAACTCCGCAACATCTGCAAATCTTTTGGAGGGGTACAAGCTCTCAAGAATGTCGATTTTGAAGTCTATGCGGGCGAAGTCGTGGGTTTAGTTGGCGATAACGGGGCAGGAAAGTCTACGCTCGTGAAAACCATGTCAGGCGCTTATGTGCCGGATTCGGGTGAAATTTTTCTCAACGGAGAGCGAGTCTCGATCGCTTCTCCTCAAGATGCGACCCGTCTCGGCATCGAAACGGTTTATCAAGACCTCGCGCTCTGTGACAATCTCGATGTGGTTGGCAATCTCTGGTTAGGGCGTGAAGCCTAT
The DNA here is from genome assembly GCF_026735145.1 of Leptolyngbya sp. GGD. Taxonomy (NCBI): domain Bacteria; kingdom Bacillati; phylum Cyanobacteriota; class Cyanophyceae; order Leptolyngbyales; family Leptolyngbyaceae; genus Leptolyngbya; species Leptolyngbya sp. GGD. Next base: position 1,590,465 of record NZ_JAPQKE010000001.1, on the reverse strand, counting down.
CGCTGGTTGATTCCAGGCGTTCTCAAGGTTCTCGATGAGACTGAAATGGAGCGCCGCACGATCGAGGTTCTCAAACTCCTGGATGTGAAAATTCCATCGGTTCGCCGTCCGGTTGCTGCCTTATCAGGTGGACAACGGCAATGTATTGCAGTCGCGAAAACGATTCTGCGATCGCCGAAAGTTGTTCTCCTCGACGAACCGACCGCAGCTTTAGGCGTGGCTCAAACTCGCCAAGTCCTCAACTTGATCCAACGGCTCAAACAACAAGGCTTAGCAGTCGTCGTTATTTCGCATAACTTACATGATGTCTTTGAAGTCTGCGATCGCGTGATTGTCATGCGGTTAGGACAACGAAGTGCAACGTTTGACATTCAGAGTTCTACATCAGAGCAAGTTGTTGCTGCCATCACAGGCGCAGAATATCGCGATCCTCAACCCGAAATATTATGAAAACAGATGCGAACGATCGATCTTCAGTGAATGCTGAAATGAGCGATCCACAAAGTTCTCGACCAAAATTTACTTTAAGTTCTCTGATGCGGGGTGATCTAGGATTTATCCCCGTTCTCGTTACGCTTGCATTGATCACGCTATATTTTCAACTTACAACGAGTGGCATCTTTCTCCAAGCTCGGAATCTGACGAATCTGACTCAGCAGATTGTTGTAATTAGTATTCTCAGTACTGCTGCTGTTTTAGTGCTTTTGCTCGGCGAGATTGATTTGAGCCTAGCAGCCGTCGCACAAGCTTGTGCAGCAATCATGGCGACGCTTTCGGTCTATCAAAACTGGGGTGCAATTCCGTCGATTTTAGCCGCGTTAGTCGCAGGTGCAATCATTGGGTTAGTCAACGGCTTTTTTATTGCAATTCTGCGCGTCCCGTCGTTTATTGTGACCCTAGCAGGATCGATTGGATATGCTGGATTCTTGCTATTAGTTCTAGGGCGACAAACCACGCTGATTGTTCGTGATCCTGTGATCCGATCGCTGGCTCCAACTTATTTAAATCCGGTTTTAGGTTGGGGGATTCCGATTGTGCTCGCGGCACTTTATGCGATCGGGGTGTGGTATGAACGGCGGAAACGGCTGCAAGCAGGATTGCCTGTGAAACGATCTCCAACTCTTTTAGCTCAAGTTGCGGCAATTTTCGCGATCGTATTTCTGATCGTGTTCTTGTTCCAGACTTATCAAGGTGTGCCGCAATCGGTGATGATTTCGCTTGGGATTGTTGTTGCGCTCTGGCTAGTTCTGAGAAAAACGCTGTTTGGTCGGCATCTTTATGCAGTCGGTGGTAATGAAGAAGCGGCAAGACGGGCGGGCATTAATGTCATTGGCATGAAGATGGCAGTCTTTACATTGGCATCGATGCTAGCAGCAGTCGCCGGAATTATGCTGACTTCACGGAGTACAGCAGTCGCGACTCAGATTAGTGCAACGTTATTGTTAAATGCGATCGCGGCAGCAGTCATTGGTGGGGTTAGTTTATTCGGCGGTCGCGGCTCAGTCTGGGCAGTCATTTTAGGCGCGCTCGTGATTGGAAGTTTGGATAATGGACTAGATTTGCTCAACCAAGATCAGAGTGTAAAGAATATTGTTCAGGGAATTGTGCTAGTTCTAGCAGTAACAGCAGATGCGTTGGTGCGTCGATCGAATCCGATACGAGGCAAATAGCGCTTAGACCAAAAGCTTGGTTCGTGAATTTCAAGCGATATCGATCTATAGCAATCCTGTTTGATTTGTAAGATCTTGCAATTTGGGGGAATAGGGAAAATACTTCCCCATTCCCCCATTCCCCTATTCCCCCAACCGATTTAAGACTGCAATAGCCAAATGCTCGATAGAGCACATCCGAATGCTGATTCCGAAACATCGAGAACTTTGCAATCGCCCTAAATAAGAAATAAAAAAGAGCCTACAGACTGCAAGCTCTCTAATCTTTGAGTAAACGAAATCAAGCTAACTAACCTAACAGGTAGGCAGAGCGAAGTGCCCATAAAATTAGCACGCCGATACTGCCGAGAATAAGAGCCGCAGAAATAGCAATCACAAGCGGACTGTCTGCGCCCTCGAACTTCATAATCCCACGATTTAGGTCTGACATGAGTGCAACACTCCGTAACGTTTAGTAAAAGGTCGATGATTTTCCTTTAGGGTAATTCACAGATTTTTCTGTACCCTTCTTTCCCAAGCATTATTTTATCTTTCTGCTCAAATAAGTTTAAATAATCTCCGAATCTTAACCGAATTTTTGCATCAATTTTGCACTCAGCGGTCAAGATGGTAGGGCAAATCACACACTGCCCCGGAATGACTTGGCTCAGCATCACGATCGCGCTTCTGACCACCGTTCTCATCCTGCTCGAAATCGCCCTGAGACTTTTCTTTGGTTTTGGCGATCCGCTGCTTTATGTCGCTGATCCTGAGATTGGCTATCTGCTCGCTCCGAATCAGTCGGTCAAGCGGTTTGGCAACCGGATCGAGACGAATCAATTTTCCATGCGATCGCCAAATTTCGCCCCGAAACCTGAAGCGAAACGAATTTTACTGCTTGGAGATTCGATCATTAACGGCGGCTGGTGGACAGATCAAAAAGATGTCATTTCCGAACTCATGCAGCGATCGTCGGCTGCGAATGGCAAACTTGAAGTTCTAAACGCTTCCGCAAATTCCTGGTCGCCTCGGAATGAATTAGCGTATCTCAAACGATTCGGAACTTTCAATGCAGAAGTAATTATTTTAGTCATCAATACCGACGATTTATTTGGAACGCAGCCCACCTCTTTAGGAGTCGGACGCGATCGCAACTATCCCGATCGCAAACCGATGAGTGCAATTCAAGAAGTCCTCGATCGATACCTTTTACCTGCGCCCGCCATGCCCGAAGCATTCAAAAAAATCCAGGCTGAAGGCGGCGATCGCGTCGGCTTAATCTTAGATGCGATTCGAGGAATTCGCGACCTTGCACATCGCAACAATGCAAAATTCGTCTTAGCAATGACCCCGTTGTTGAGAGAATTAACACCGCCAGGTTCGCGAGATTATGAAATTGTTGCCCGAAAACGATTAATGGATATGACTCAAACTGAGCAAATTAAGTACATTGATTTCCTAACGATCTTTGCAGGCGCAGCAAAATCAGCTCCCCCAGAAACACTTTATCGAGATCACATTCATTTAAGTCAAGGTGGGAATCAGATCGTCAGTGAATGGCTACTTCAAGCAATTTAATCGATCTTTTCGATGATCTTCGGCAAGCTTGAGGAATGTTCTTGATCGATCGTGAATTTAGTACAGCAAGGTTTCAGAGGTTTGAAGAATGGCTCTATTAGGGATTGATATTTCGGCTTATCAAGAAGATGTCAACTGGGCAACGGTTGCGAGCCAAAGCGTCTTTTATGGATTTGCGAAAGCGACAGAAGGTGTCACTAGTCGCGATGAGAAGTTCGCCCGAAATTGGGCAGGAATGCGATCGGTCGGAATTGTCCGCGGAGCATATCACTTCTTTCGTCCGGGTCGAGATCCCGCTCAGCAAGCCGATAACTTTTTGAAAACAGTGCAAACGATCGAAGATTTCGATTTACCTCCAGTCCTCGATTTAGAGATCAATGATGGACAGAGTGCAAGTGTGGTCATCGATCGAGCGTTGAAATGGTTAGAAATCATTGAAGCGAAAACAGGACGCAAACCGATTCTCTACACTTATCCTTCGTTCTGGGAAGATAAACTTGGCAATACCGCCAGATTCTCGGAATACCCACTGTGGATCGCAAACTTTGGGACACCTGGAAGACCGTATATTCCTTCAGCTTGGAAGCTTTGGGTATTTCATCAATATTCGGAATCTGGAACTCTACGCGGCATTGTTGGAAATGTCGATCTCAATCAATTTAATGGGGATTTAGATGGACTGCAAAAGCTGTTGAAAGGTCGCATTCCGTTAAGACAAGGCTGTGAGGGCAATGTCGTTCAAGAAATGCAATCTTTACTGAAAGCTCAAGGCTTTGACCTAGGCACACCAGATGGAGATTTTGGACCCAAAACGAAAGCGCAGGTTGTTGCTTTTCAGAAAGCAAAGAGCTTACTCACTGATGGCATTGTTGGAGCGGCGACTTGGAGTGCGCTGCAAAAAACTAGCCCAAGCGTTCCTCCTGCACCGCTGCCCATCGATTTAATCAATGTCTGTAAATCCTACCGAGGTGCAGCTCATCAAGATTCATCTTTGAGATGGTTACAGAGTCAAATTCCGAAATCGACCTTGGATGAGTTTGCTAGACGGTGGAGGCAGCCATAGAATCTACCCGCAGTACTAGGGTGAATTACTCAAGAGCCAGCGCGATCGTCATCAGTCATTGAAACAAAGAATCCTTGCCAAACGATAGAACTGGCAAGGATTAATCTTTGGCTGCTAGAAGTTTTTTTCGTCTGTTTCTTGTTGCCAACAGCGTTCTAATAGACGAACTTCTGACTGTTCCCAACAGCGTTCAAGTTTCTGTACTCGATTCACATGCCGGAACTTCTCAAAGCTCCAAATAAACGGGCGCTCGGAATCGAATAAATGTTGATTGAGATAGTCCCACCAGGGGAAATGGTTGAAGGAATTCATGCGATGTGTGAGTAAGCGAGGGGGCAGAAAATCGGACAGTCACCTATCCAAGGGATGAGATTGAGAAACTGCTCCCCAGTATGGCACCTCAAAATATTGTTTGACTAAAAGAAAGCGTTAAGATGTCAGGGTTTTATTGCTTTCTTAAGCAGATTTTGATTGCACGAATTCTCGCTTACCATAGTAAAGTTACGATCGCTAAACTTGGACAAGTTGGCTAGTTGCTACAACGGTTTCACGTGCCCATGCGTCCGCAGCTAGAATCTCTTCAAGCGTTGGGGTTGAGCGGTTTTGAGTGGTGTAACGATCGCAGGTTGCTTCAATCAAGCGCGGAATGTCCAAGAAGCCAATTTTTTCTTCTAAAAAGAGTGCGACTGCTTGTTCATTGGCTGCATTCAAGACCGCAGGCATACAGCCACCTGCTCGACCTGCTGCATAAGCAAGCTTCATGCAAGGATACTTCGCGTGATCCGGCGCACGGAAGGTTAAGGTTCCGAGCTTCACGAGATCTAAGCGTTCCCAGTTGGTCGGAACGCGATCGGGATAAGACAAGGAATACAACAAAGGCAAGCGCATATCTGCCCACCCCAGTTGAGCTAACACCGAAGTATCTTGCAACTCAATCAAAGAGTGAATAATGCTCTGTGGATGAATCACAATTTCGATATCGTCATAGTCCACGCCGAATAGATAATGAGCTTCGATCACTTCTAAGCCTTTGTTCATCAGCGTGGCAGAATCGATCGTGATTTTGCGTCCCATTGACCAATTCGGGTGTTTGAGCGCATCTGCAACCGTGACCGATGCGAGCTTTTCCACGGGCAAATCGCGGAACGAACCACCTGAAGCGGTAAGAATAATTTTTCTCAGACCTCCCTCAGGTACACCTTGCAAACATTGGAAGATGGCAGAATGTTCTGAATCCGCAGGCAGCATCTTCACGCCATGTTTTTTCATCAAGGGCAGCACCACAGGCGCGCCTGCAATGATGGTTTCTTTGTTGGCTAAGGCAATGTTTTTCCCGGCTGCGATCGCGGCTAGAGTCGGCAACAATCCCGCACATCCCACAATCCCGCTCACAACTGATTCTGCATCGCCGTAGCGCGCCACATCCACCACTCCAGATTCGCCAGATAAGATAATCGGCTGTGGAGTCAAGTCCGCGATCGCGTCTTTCAATTCGGTCAATTTGCTCTCATCACAAATCGCAACAATTTCGGGACGAAAAGTGCGAATTTGTTGGGCAAAGAGTTCGACATTCCGCCCGGCCGCCATTCCGACAATGCGAAACTGATCGGGATGCTCGGATACGATATCCAGCGTTTGTGTCCCGATCGATCCGGTTGAACCAAGGAGGGTGATTGCTTTCACGGGTTAGTTGTTTGACACTTCATTCCGTATTTTACGGGCTTACGGGGATCAAAGGAAAATTCAAACCCTGACGATACGACTGACAGAAATCCTCAGCCTCGTCTTGCTTCCCTAAAAAAAAGAGTGAGGCAGAAAACTCACCTCACTCTTCATCACAATTCTGACCAATCTGTTTTTAAGCAGCTAAGTTCTGAGCGACAAAATCCCAGTTGACCAAATTATCCAAGAAGTTCTTGATGAAGGCAGGACGTGCATTTTGGAAATCCAAGTAGTAAGCGTGTTCCCAAACATCCAACGTCAACAAAGGCTTTTGACCATGCACCAGAGGATTCTCTGCATTCGGAGTTTTGGTCACTTTTAGCGTACCGCCATCGTCTACCAACCATGCCCAACCACTGCCAAATTGAGTTGCAGCCGCATTGCTAAACTCTTCTTTGAACTTGTCAAGGCTACCGAATGCAGCATCGATTTTGGCTGCCAGTTCACCTGTCGGTGCGCCACCGCCGCCTGCTTTCAGGCAATTCCAGAAGAAGGTGTGGTTCCAAACTTGAGCCGCATTGTTAAATACGCCCACTTTCGAGGAATCCCCAAACGACTGTTTGATCACATCTTCTAGCGATAGGCTTTCCATCGGCGTTCCTTCTACCAACTTATTCAAGTTGGTAACGTAAGCTGCATGATGCTTGCCGTAGTGATAATCAAATGTTTCTGCCTTCATGCCATATGGCTCAAGTGCATCTTTTGGAAACGGTAAAGGGGGTTGTGTGAATGCCATGTGTCCAGTTCCTCTCTAGATCTAAAATCTGCCGTCGATTGCGGGGCAGAAACATTACTTAACCCTGAAAATTCTATCTCAAAAGCGAGGGGGCAAGGTTAGAATCACACCGAAAACCAAAAAAGCCCTGTCCACTAGGCATGGACGAGGGCAATAAATCAGGGTGCATCTACCATTCCTTCTTCCTAGAATTTACGCTTGTTCTCCGGAGACTCTGGGTGGGAATACTTAAAGATGAGACAAAGTTTTCTTGAACTTTCAGTAACGTTTAAGTAAACGTTCAGTCTACTCGTGGAGTTGTTCGTCAGGATGCCAATGACTTTGCTATCGATCGCGTCAAAATTTGCAATGCTAATAGGTGTGATCGTGTAAATTCAGAATTTTCCCTGACCGATGACGATCATGTGCGGTTATTAGAAATTAGGATCGAATTGTCTTCAGGTGGGGGCAAGTCGAAACCAGTCAGGTTGACGGAGGGTGTCGAGTGAATCAGGAGTTCTACATTTCTGTTACGCCAGTTCGGGGCGATGAATATTTGGTGAGAACAGAGCGCGTCTCACCGGGCGTTCCTTTGGCGGAGGAACTCGTCACTTGGCAAGTCGAAGAGTGGCTCGAACAGGCACGTCAATTGATGCACGATCCGCTGTTGGGAATTCTGCGGGGCAGAATGGGATCGCTCAGTCCATCGGCAACGGGCAGTGATGCCCTTTCTCCAAATTTAGTGGAATTGGGGCAAAAACTCTACAATGCCCTATTTCAAGGAACGATTCGAGATAGCTGGGTAACGGCGCAGGGGATTGCACAAAATCGCCGCGAAGGCTTGAGATTACGATTAGGACTGAAAGGCGATCGCTTGCCGCGTTTGCCCTGGGAAGTGCTGCACGCGGGAGCACGTCCTTTAGCCACGGGAACCGATGTCGTGTTTTCACGCTATCAGGCGGCATTTGCGCCGATGGGGACGATTTTGCAGCCACATCGATCTGCGACGGTAATCGATGCCAATCAGCCGCTGAGAATTCTCATGGTTTTGGCGGCCCCGACGGATCAAGAAGTCTTGGAACTCCGCCGAGAAGCGAATCATTTGCGCGATGAATTGAAAGAAGAGGCAAATGGCAAAATTGACCTGACGATTTTGGATCAGCCTGGACGTGAGCAATTGACGCAAGCGTTGGAGCAAGGGCATTATCAGGTCTTGCATTATGCGGGTCACAGCAATTTAGGTTTGGCAGGCGGAGATTTATATCTCGTCAGCGATCGTACTGGACTGACTGAGGTTCTCAGCGGCGATGATCTGGCTGGATTGCTTGTGAATAATGGCATTCGTATGGCAGTGTTTAATTCTTGCCGAGGGGTTTATACGGCGACCGCTGATCCAACGAATGAAACGGAGTCGAGCAATTTAACCGATGCCTTGCTGAAGCGGGGAATTCCGGCGGTTTTGGCAATGGCAGAACGCATTCCAGACGATGTGGCATTGACGCTTAGCCGCTTGTTTTATCGCAATTTGAAGCAGCGCTATCCGATCGATTTAAGTCTCAGCCGAGCGCGTCAAGGATTGCTGTCATCTTATGGCTCAAATCAGTTGTATTGGGCATTGCCGATCCTTTATCTGCATCCTGATTTTGATGGCTATCTGCAACCGACTGCGCTGCCTTCAATGACGAATGCAGGACCAGAGCCGCAACCCGCAAATTTTGCATTTGATCCCCTCGCGATCGCAAATGATCCCGCTGATTTAGACGAGGCGGAAATGTTGTTTGACGATTTAGAATTTGCTGATCCTGAAGATAGCGATCGTCAAGCGGTGCTCGAATTACTGCAAGAGCTGCATGAGCCAACCGAGAATCCTTTTTCTCAAGCTAGAGCCGCAGAACCATTCTTTGAACCACTCTCAGTGACGACTGACGAATCAACGCTGCAAAATCCCGAGGATTGCCTCGCAGTCGGTCGAATGCGCGCCCAAGCTGAGAATTTGACGGGGGCAATCATTGCGTATGGTCGCGCGATCGAGCTTGATCCGCAATGCGCTGAAGCCTTCAGTGAAATGGGCGTCGTCTTAGAAAAATTAGGCAGTCCAACAGAAGCGATCGTGGCTTACAAGATGGCACTTCAGCATGAGCCGAGTTTGAGCGATGCCCGTCGCAACCTGCAACGACTGGAAACCGCGCACAATTTGGGCAGTGGGAGCAATGGCGGCGCAGTACAACCGTCACCTAATCCCGTTGTGCCTGAACTGCATGTCGAGGATGTGACCTTCGAGGAGCCAATGCCGAATCGGATTTTCGGGGAGATGAAAGCGCCCTCTGCTCCGCGTCCTCGTCGTCCTTGGATTGTGGCTGGTATTTTAGGAACGGCTGTGGCGGCTGTTTTGGGAGTTTGGGGCTTTTCGACTTGGCGCGCTTCGACGACCCCTTCTCCAAGTGAGTTGATTGACAATATCAGCCAGATCAACCAATCTCCAGGCGCAAATGTCAGTCGATCGAACAATCTGGTTGCGACTGCGACGACTGCACTGGCTCAGGGAAATCTGCGTCAGGGACAAGATGCGATCGAAGAGTTGCTGAATAATGGTGAATTAGTGGCTGCGGAGACGGCGATTCAAAATGTTCCTGCCGACAAACGACGCGATAATCCAACCGCGAATTTCCTATTGGGACGAATTGCTTGGCAATCGGTGCAGGCGAGGAAGAGCAATTACAAATTAGATGATGCTCAGCGATTTTTTGAAACCTCGCTGGCAGGGAATCGTACACCTCAGACGCTAAATGCTTTGGGGTTTGTTTACTACGCTCAAGGTAATTTTGGTCGTGCCGGAAGAACTTGGCTCAATGCTGAGAAGCTGGCAGCACAGGCAGGAGATGCAGGCAAACTGGATCGACGTACGGCGTTGGCTGGGTTAGCATTAGTTGCCAATAAAACAGCGCAGTCTCAGACGGGAAATCAGCGCAATCAGCTGAGACAGCAAGCAGTAGCAACCCGCGATCGTTTACTGCGAGAAGCAGGGCAGGACTTTCAAATCAGTGGCTTGAGTAAGAACTGGCTCTGGAGTGAAGCTGCGATCGCCGACTGGAAAGCATTGATTGCTGTGAAATAAAACAGCAAAACTCTCTGTTGTTCGGTTTTTCTCAATCCAAACCGCATTACGCTTGCCGACGGATATCCAACATTTCTGCCAAGCTAGGATCTTGCATTTCCAATGCATTCTCTTGTTCAGAAATAGGGACAGGCGGAGGAGTCGATCGCTTGAACGTTGCTTTCGCAGTTGCTGCAGCTTGTCGAGTTGGAGGCGTTGGGAGATTCGCTTGCGGAATCGGCATCCGAGGTCGGCGTGAACTGGTCATTTCGCGCGATTTTACAGGTTTCGGTTGAATGACGACAGACCTTGCCGGGGTTTTAGGGCTTGATTTCACAGGTCGCAACTGCTTCGCCAGCACGACGGAAGTCAAGGCGCAACTGCCCGCGACGATCGCTAATAGTCCAAATGAGCTGGCAGGAGTCGGGATGTGCGAATTGGCTTGTGGAGCTTTGGCAGTGGCTTGAGGTTTGGGTGTTTCAAGCGGAGCGGAATTGGTGTAGGTCAGTCCCCGAGCAGCGAGCCAGCCAAAGTACAGAATTGCACCCCAAGTTGCAAATAAGCAGATGAAGGGATGGCGTTGGGCAAAGTGCAGCAAGAAGCGAGAAGTCGATCGTTTTGCAGTAGATGGCGGCTTCACAGCTTTTTGACGTGCAGATTGTCTCACAGGGTGTGGGCGGGTGACAGATTTCAGGGTGTTGGATGGATTGCCCATATTGAGTATCTTGCGTTCAACGTCAACAGTCGGTTTGAAATTGTACTACAGAAAATTTCTTTATTTGGCTAATAATGCCCGATTCAGCGATCGCGCGCAACCCATCTAAAGACATAAACTGTATAGTCTTATTCGATCAGAGATGATCCCGTCAGAATGATCTAGGAAACAATAATTAACTTCCACAATCCCGAACCAAGAATCACCAGTGCAAAATGTTGAGGCAGTAAGTTTTGAATGGGTTGTCGCGCAATCTTTTGGGTTAAAAATACGCTGCACCAAAATGATCCAATGAGTGTTACTGCTTGTAAAAATTCAATCACAGCAGGATGAGCAACTGCGATCGGTAATGTTGCAATCAGTTCTGCGTTTCCTCCAAAAGTTGCTGCGGTGACGGGTAAAATTTGTCCAGCTTCGGTTAAGCCTAGATGTAAGTAATGCGCTAGACTCACGCCCAGAACCAGTGGCAGATAGCCATAGGCAAGTTCGAGAAACGGACGCGATCGCCGATTTAACAATCGCAGAATTTGGTGAAAGAGCAGTGAAATTGCTGCGGGAAACATCAGAGCAAGCATTGAAACGATCGTATGAATCCCAAAGTGGTCTAAGTGTAGATTGATGCCGAAAAGTTGTTCAACTTGAGGCAGGCGATGTAAAAAAACGGCTCCAAAGAGAAGAAATAGTAAGCACACTTCCGAATAAGACGGATGATGTGTTGTCCATAGCTCGATTCCAGGTGGACGAAGGTTAAGTTCGACAGATCGATGCGGACAGGCTTTGAGGCAAGTCATACACAATACACAGTCTTTGTTGTCTTGCAGTTGAGCGGGGTGTGAATAGATCGGACAGCCTCCAGTTTCCATGCCTTCGCCTTTTTGAGGACCGCCTTTGTAGCATTGGTAAGTTGTGCAAGTTGCGGAACAGATGCCTTGTTGCGCTCTGAGTTCAATCATAGAAAGCTTTGCAAATAGACCATTCATGCCACCGATCGGGCAAAGATATCGACACCAAAATCGCCGCTCAAATAGCACTGAAAAGATCACGGCTCCGGCTGTGATCAAAAGTAATAGACATCCAGATAAGTAAGCTGTGTTTTCTAAGTTCCAGAGTTCTTCCCATAGCAAAATCAGGGTGAACAGTCCGAACAAAAACCATCCCCCCCACTTTTCGGCAGATTGTCTTGCCCAAGGTTGAAGCTTACGGGGAAAGAGCCAGAGCGAGATTTTTTGTGCGAGTTCTCCATAAATCATAAATGGACAGATTGCACACCAAAGCCTGCCGACAAATGGGAAGGAGATGAGAATCAGCATCCACCACCATGCCCAAAACAGATTTAAAGCAAAGTTGCGATCGCGCGTTTGCGGAGCAGCAAATAGCACAACAACTACGACTGCAAACAATCCCAAAGTAAACCCATAGTTAATCCGATCTGGCCACCAAGAACTTCTGAGAAACTGGCGGAGCTTTGGATAAGCGTTGAGTAGGTTGACTCGAAAGCGTCGATTTTTATCTCCGGCTGACCAGAAGACTTCTTCGGTAAGTTCTCTGCCTTCGGCTTGGGTAATGGCTCGGTTGAGTAAGTTTTCTAACTCTACATAATTGCCTGGAAAGTCATAACCTTGAAGTCGGCGCAATGCTTCTGGAGTAATTTTGGGTTTTGCAATGCCTCGCGATTTTGTTAGTAAACTCAGGTAGTAATCTGCTTGCAGTGCAATGTCTGATTTTCTGACGCGCAAGGGTGGGACTTTGATCACATGCGTAATCAGTTTGCATTTCTCAAGTTGCGGCAGGACTTTTTCTGAAGTCATGATCAACCGCGCTTCATACGATCGCGGTTCGGGTTCGGGTTCTCCTTCGCGCGCGATCGGGGTAAATTGCCCGGTTTTGAGCAGTTGTACGAGCTTTTCTTCAAATTCGGGTGAGATGTCTTCGAGATTGTTCAGCATGAGTGTGCCGCGCCCAATCCAATCGAGCAATCCAGGTTTGCCCACTCGCCCAAAAAGCTCAGCCCCATTCGGTTGCATGGTGTTGCAATTGATTTTGATCAAAGGTTCTTTACGATCGCTGGAACCAAAATGAATCAATGCGGCGGAATTATCTTTTTCCAGTCCCGGTTCTCCGAAAATCAGCACCGAACCGCGATCGCTGGATGCCTTTTTAATTTCCTGTCGCAGTCGGGTTGCATATCGGCTTGTGCCAACAATGCCGCGTTTTACTTTCGGCACAAGGTAAGGTCGCAATGCGATCTGTTTTTCTCGCTCGTATGCGAGTTCTGCTTCGGCTTGTTCGAGTTGGGTTGCCAATTGTCGCGAAATGGCTTGCCCTAGTTCGGGAAATTGTTGAGCGATCGCAATAAATTCTTCGCGTGGAATTGTCCACATCGTGCAATCGTCTAGCGTAATGACGGTTTCTTCTGCGACTTCATCTAAGAGTAATTCTTTGAGATAGACGATCGCGCCTGGAAGCAGGCTAGTTGCTTTGGCAGCACTGGTTTTACTAGTGCGATAGCTCTCTAGATGCCCGTTGTAAAGAATGTAAAGGGCGTTGGGCTGAGTATCTTCGAGTCCGATGCGACGATTTTCTTGAATTTGCTGTTCTTGGATGGCTTGAGCGATCGCGCTAAGCGCTGATTCACTCAAACGTGCAAATTCAGTCCTTTCTTGCAACCATTTCACTCGCTCTGAAACGTTCATGTTTGCCCCTAGCGTGTGTTGATAGAGGATTGATCATAGAACGATCGCATTTCTTCTCACCCGGAGTATGTCTGTTCAGCCCGAAAATGAGAAATTTGTTTACAGCGGGTACAAGATTGAGTGTTGATCATAGAACGCTCTGTGTTTGAGATGGAAATTTGAATCTTTAGGATAAAACGTTCTATCTTTTACGCTCAATGTTGGGACTTTCTACAGAAACATTGATAATTTCTGGGACAATGAAATTCAGGGCTAACAGTCCGAAGTCCGCTAAAGGGACTGAGAACCCTTCAAATTGCTGTTTTAGTCCCTTAAGTAGACTTCCCTGCATTAGCCCCGAATTTCATTCGAGGGCGAGAAAGCAACGCAGCGAGAAAGTCAATGCCGCCAACCCAATCTAACCAGAAACATCGATCGCTCAATCAGCAAAACCGAGAATCTTTGAGCGATCGCTTCTGAAAACCGCATCTAAAAATCAGGATTTGCGATCGCGATTTTGGCGGATTTGCTCCATAACATCCTCGATCGTCACATCTTCAAGTAATTGATTGCGATCGCGTGTGTAATCTCCACTGCCCTGATCAAACTGCTGCAAAAACCGCACCATTCCTACAACTCCCAGTGCATCCCGCAGAGCTTCTAGTCCTTTTCGTCGAAGTTGTAGTGGAGTCAAATCATTCGCGCTCATCACTCGTCACCTCCAAAAGCCACTGCAAAGGATTCGCTACTCTTACTTGTAGCATGTCTCCCATCCGTATTGCCCGTCGTAGAAAACGGTCATCCGTCGTCAACAAAACTGTTACATTTCCCGCTTCAGCACAAGCTAAATGAAACGCATCAAAAGCTCCAAATCCTTGTCTAATCCATTCTTCCACTCGCCGCTCGACAGACCCATCGACAATCACTCGTTGTGCTGCTGCACCTGCGAATGTTTGCACTTGAGCCAAACGATCGGGATCGCGAATCTGCCCAATTTCCGCCTCAACTGCTTCACTTCCTATCAAAGTCCATACCCCGTTTTGACACCGCTCCAAGATGAGTAACACTGCTTCCGCTTCTAATCGAATTCGTTCCTGACGTTGATCATCAAATGGACGATTGAAACAGCAAACATCAAGATAGATAAGAAAACTCATTCAGCGTCTACCACATCAAGCGTTGTCTAACCTACCAATCATTCTACGAGAACTTTAATCTTTAGAGAAAAAATTGAGTGCAGAATGTAGCAAAACTTTCGCGCATTCAGCAAATATTGAGACGGTTGCTTGGTGGCTTCGCCAAAGGCAGCGTTAAAAGCTGAATTGATCGATTTCATTGTCGATCGTAGAAAGAATGGGAAAGGCTTGTACGATCGCTGAACTGTAAAATCTTTTCAATCGATAGCGCCAACTCCTTTCATCCAGAAAGTGATTCAAAGAATGCAATTGAGATTGCTGATCTATGATGAGCAAGAGGAGATTTGCCAATGGATAAACTAACCCAATATCGAGAAATCGTCCAAACAATTCTGACTGAATACAGCGATCGACGTTCCGATGCAGAAGTCGATTCTCAATGTATCTTTGATACTCAACGAGATCACTACCAAGTTGTGAATGTGGGTTGGTCAAATCGCCGCCGGATCTACGGGTGTGTGATGCATCTTGATCTCAAAGATGAAAAAGTTTGGATTCAATACAATGGAACTGAGATCGACCTTGGGCAAGAACTCGTCGATCGAGGTGTACCCAAAACGGATATTGTTCTCGGGTTTCAATCGCCTTTTCGCCGTCAATTTACCGACTACGCTGTCAGCTAATCATCGCTTCAAAGTGTTGCTATAGATTCAGAGTTAAGCGATCACTTAACGATGTGTTGGAGTCGTCGATTTGATTAAATGATCGAGATCCTTTTGCATTTGCAGACGCACCTGCTGATAACACGCTTCCACATAAGCGTGATTGTTTGCAGCATCTCGTCCATATCGTTCAAATCGAATCGGAGCGCAAACTTGAGTATGAATCTGTATTGGAAAAGGAATGTTCGGCAGTGGGCCGATCGCTAAACCCCAAGGCAATCCCAGATAAATCGGAAACACGATCGGATCAATCCCAAACAGCCAAGGCATTCCCCAACGATGTAGTTGCTTCACGAGCGCATAGTAATCTTCGAGAACAATCAGCGTATCGTGAGCACCCCAAGAAATCGCAGGAACGATCGCCACCTTCTCCCGCAAAGCAAGCTTAATAAATGCTCGGTTCTCCTCCAAACAAATACGATCGCGTAATCGATGTGGACGAAAAACATCATACGGGCCACCCGGATAGACCAGCACATTCGCACCACTCCGCAAAGCCGCGATTGCCATCTTAGGATGAGCCTGAACCGCACCCACTTCAGCCGCTAATTTTGTCAAAGGTGGCGGTAATACGTTCCACATTTGCGGGTGCATCAATCCATAAATTCGGCGATCGTAGCCAAATCGTTGAAACCAGTCATACATCATCATGATCATGTCTGGTGCTGCCATGCCGCCATTGTGCGAACCGACAATCAAAACAGGTTCTTCAGTAGGAATCTGTTCCCAGCCGCTCGTCTGCACCCGAAAGTAATGCTCGTAGAACCATCCAAATATCGGGACGAGCGATTGAATGACTTGTGGATTGCGGAGATCTAATGACCATCCGGGTTCCCTAGACGAATGGGACTGTAAAACCATGTTGCTGATTACGACGGGTTGAGAAGCAAATATAATCCTAGAGAGCAGGATAAACCATTAGGTCGCTTGTAAGAAATTGAAACCTCAATTGGGATGAAACTACTTTTGATTCATGGGCTGTCTCGCAGCCCGTTTTCTCTACTCACTTTGGAACGGCGGTTACAACAAGCGGGATGGACAACAGAACAGTTTGCTTACGCGGCTGTTCTAGAATCCTATGATCAAATCGTGGAACGTCTGCGATCGCGGTTAGAGACGCTCGCAGATCGAGAACCTTACGGGATTGTCGCGCACTCGCTCGGCGGATTGTTAACGCGATCGGCATTGGGAAAAATCCGCTCAGCCTTGCCCAAACAGATTGTGATGCTCGGAACTCCCAATCGTCAGCCTCGGCTCGCAACCTTCGCCAATCAGATCCCTCTGTTTCAATGGTGGACAGGTCAGTGTGGCGCAAATCTCGCAGATCCAGCCTTTTTTGACAAATTGCCTCCGCTCACGTCGTCCTATACCATCATTGCCGGAACCAGCGGTCTTAGAGGAGCATGGAGTCCCTTTGGAACAGATGTGAACGATGGCATTGTGGCATTGAATGAAACCTATCTGTCGAGCCGCGATCGCGTGATTACTTTCCCGGTGTATCACACGTTTATGATGAACGATCAACGCATTCAAGAAACCGTGGTTCAAGCATTCGATGGGCGTGTATAACGATGCTTCACACCGGGAGGAAAATACTCTGGATCACCTGTTGTTTTTAGGGTGATTTGAGGAAGTTGATAGGCTTGAGGAACATAGTTCGCAAATTCACTATTCAGCCGTTGTAACTGCTGCAAAATTGCGATCGCGATCGCTTGCTGCTTCTCTTCACTTGCACTAACGTTGGGTGCTAACTCTACGACGATCGAGAAAATAGAATTACGATCGTCATCCTCTTTTACTTGCATGACAAACTTACCGGTGACCCAATCACAAATCGGAGATTGTTCGAGTCCGACACTGACATTTTCCGGATAGACATTTGCTCCAAAGTAAGACACAGTAAATGCCGATCGACCAAAAACATAGACAAATGGCAGGGGATGTATGCCTCGATCGCCTTGAAGTTCCTGGATCGGATCAAATCCCCGTGCTGCGAGAAACTCGATCATTTGATCATAGGTAAGCAATCCTCCACTATCTGCAATGTGGTAGCGAATCAGCGGCAGTCCACTATCGCCAGAAAACAACAATGTTCCATCTTGGACTTCAAAGAATCGGCTCAACGGATCATACTGAACTAAAGTCGGTAAACGAGATTCCCCAAACAATTCACGAGCAGCATCGGGATGGTCTGCTAGCCACCGACGAATACAAATACTCAAAGGCGTTTCATTTCCTAGCACACCTGCATCCGCAGTTCCATACAAGCTCGCAGAATCATAGTTAATATTCGTCGAGCCAATCCGTTGCCCAACCAGCGATCGCCAAGCTTCACTAAACACTTCTCCCGCCGATACCCATTTGATGTGATAGTTCTGCCAGGGAACTCCCTGAGCAATGCCACTATCAATCACATCTTTGAGAAAGGGCGGATATCCGAGTAAAACAACTTGCTCAAATTCTGGTGCTAGCGCTTCTAGTACTCGAAAAATCTCAGCCTTTTGATTGCCAGGAGTAATCACGGTGATTGGATAGCCTTTACTTGCAACATGCCGACAGCAGCTTGCAGTAAACATTCCTCCGACCCAAGTTCCTAGCGCAAAACATACGATCGCGAGTGTACGTTTCTGATCGGCTTGAAAGCTATCGTGAAAAATCTGTTCAAATCGAGTAGCAATTTGAAATTCATCTGAGAGCGATCGAGGAAAAAAGCTCGGCTGTCCAGTTGAGCCAGAAGAGACTGCAATCATATCACAAGCTTCTAACTTGCCATTGCGGCAAAGTTGAGCCAGTGAATAACGTTTGAGGTAAGAAGATTTAGTTGTGAGTGGAAGGGTCTGAAAATCAGCAAAAGTTTGAATCGATGCTGGATCGATGTTGTGTTCTTGCAAAAACGATCGATAAGCCGGGACATGAGCTGCAACCGTCTGAAACAGCCGAACAACCTCTGTTTCTGCTTCGCCTGGAGTCGAGCGAAGCCGATCGCTCAGCGGAGTTGTGAGAAAGGATTGAAGCGAGGAAAGCATTGATTGTGATGGTGAAGAGTCCATGGGTAAGATTGAATCGCTACTGTTGCTCAACATTGGAATGGGTCGATGAAAATAGACGCTCTGCCAAAAGATGAGCAATGAATTGGTGGAATGCAGCCGCTAGCTGAGGATGATTTTTCTGCATCGCTTGTAAGTTTTGTTTGGAAAGACAATATAGACTGCTTCCTTTATCTGCGATCGCGCTCACCAAGCGAACACTATCTTGATAAAACTCAACTTCTCCTAGCACCGTACCAGAACTCAAAGTCCGCACCCGTTTAGGTTCTCCAGAGGTAGACTGGCTCAAGAGGCTCATCTGACCATTCTCTAAAAAATACAGCGTGTCTGCTGCTGCTCCTGGGGTAAATAAGATGTGATTTTCTGGGATCTGAAGTGGCTCAAGATAGCTCATAAATTGCCGAGTCTCTTCCTTTGAAAGCATCAAAAGCTCTGGGATTTGCAGAGTCAGAGGCAGAAATCGCCTTCTTCTCAATTGAATTGCTTTGAGAATCTGTTCTTCGCACCACTCAATTCCTCGATCGAGGTCAGGAAATCGACGACAGATCGGATCATCTTCGACTTTCAAACAATCATTCTGAATGAATTGCCGCTCAAGTTCAGGCGGAAGATGCGTAAAGACTAAATGTAAATCTTGTTGCTGGGCAAAGCGGCGGAGTTTGACAAAGCTAGAAACAGCAGATGAATCCAATCCATTAATCAGGTGAAAATCAAATACGAGATAACGAATGGGCGTTTTCGCGCGTGCCAAGACATCTCGCACATGGTTGAGGAATGTATTCGATGTGCCAAAAAAGATATATCCGCGAAGACATAAGATATAAATTTGCTGCCCTTGCTGACGCAGAATTCGCTGTTGTTGAAACGATCTCTCAAAATTACTAGGGCGATTGTTGCCAAACATCTCAGAATGGATTAAAGGCGTACGGCTATAGTTCACAGCAAAGATGAGACAAGCAATCACAAGTCCAGCCCCGACTCCTTGCAGAAAACCTGATCCAGCAATAATCACCAAAATCAAGATAATCAGCGTGTACTCGATCGTCGGTAATCTCTTCCGAGCGTTGTAGAGCCATTCAATCAAGGAGTTGAGACCAATATAGAACAGGAGTCCTCCTAACAGTGGCTTCGGAACAAAGGCAATCACCTCAGTTCCTAAAAACAGAAATGCAGCGCAAAACAGGCTAGCAACGATGCCTGATAATCGACCAGTCGCCCCGGCAGAACGATTCAAAACACTGCGATTAAAAGACAGAAAGCCGACCATTCCGCCTCCAATTCCGGCTGCTAAGTTCGCAACGCCACAGGTTTTCAGTTCTCGATTGATATCAATGTCTTGTTGGCTGATGAGTTCTAATCCTGTAGCATTCAGCAGTGTTGAAAGTGCCAGGACGCACATCATTGCGAGCAGGCTGGGAATCTCCTTCCACAAAACCCGCCAATCAATCTGCAACACACTTGGCAATCCAGTAAAAGACTCCTGCTGGTTGATGCTGGACGCTGAAAATAACCAATCTTCAGCTCTTGCTTGTTCTAAAGAAATTCCCATACTTCCCAGCACGAGATAGGTCAGCACAAATCCTGCAAGCAAAAATGCAGGAACGACAAGATAGTGGTTATACCGACTAAGAACGAGTTTGAGCAGCAGCGCAAATCCCGCAGCAGATAGCCAATGAAGCAAATGGCTCAAGTGAAATAAGGCGCTAAAATTTTCAAATTCTAAAGCTATCCCAGTCGTGACAACAAATCCACCGCGAATGATCAGCCAACCCGCTCCAGCGAGGAATCCGCCAATCACAGGGTAAGGAATAAAGCGAACAAATTGTCCTAGCTGTAAATAGTTCAGTCCGATTAAGAAAATACCAGACACAATAGAACTGATCACCAGCATTGTCCAGACAGTTGGTAAAAGACTGGGTGCATTGCTTAACTGAGATGCAATTGCGCTTGCCATCAGGGCGAGAATGGCAGAGGTATTAGAATCTGGGCCTGCGATCGCGCAGGTAAAAGAACTCTTCAGCGCAACCGCAATCCCAACGATCGTGGCACTAATCAGAGCACTATAAATGCCAGCAGACAGATGAGTGCTCAGACTACCAGAGAAAATCAGCGCTGCGAAGGATAGACTATACGTAACACACACTAACCCAGAAATTAGCCCTGCCAGAATGTTGGGAAAAACAGGCGACTGGACGGAGCGGTTAAAGTATTTAGAAATCATCAGAGAAGCTTTGTCTTGAAAGTTCACGACAAACTGAGAGAAGGATCTGAACTTGATAGGCTCGTCAAGCCTTCCTGACGAATAGACTGTTGAGCGTCACAATCTATAAGGGTTTGAGCCATGAATACTAGTCTTCAACTGCTCTCTACTCTACAATTTGGTTGTCGTGGAAGGATCATAACATCATTATTTCCTCCAATTTACTACGGAATCGATCGGCTAACTTGAACTTAGTCAGGTGTCAACTGCTCGATTTCTAGCCCAATGCGAAAGAGGTCAAACAATGCTTTCGTCTTCAAAACAGGAAGCCAAGGGTACACCTGTGATTGCAAGTCTCACTGCTGGGCTGATTCTCGGGATCATCAAACAGCAATGCTTTCGTACTATCTGTTGAATGAAGCCGGATTGCTGGTTCTGGAATTGCCGAAAGTGATCTGGCAAAAAGTCTAAGAGAATAGGCAAAACTCAATCACTACGCACGAAAGCCTGGCGACTAATGGATAAAGTCGAGCTTAGGAACTTAGTACAAGTATATTTTCCTTGAATATAAACCCTACTAAAGTAAATCTGCTTTTAAAGGGTTTAATTGTATCTCAGGGAACAATTTGAATTTGTTCGCTGATGTTGTGTTTTCGACTTCAAACGCTCTTGATGTCGTTATGATCAGGGTTTGCAAGACTGAATCTTGAGAGAACCTGTGTTTGCATTGGTTAAAAAATGTAGTGAGGGCTTTGAACTCGTGAACTTATTTGATCAGCGTGATTCCGCCGCACCGCTTGCTGCAAGAATGCGTCCAAGAACGATCGATGAATTTGTTGGACAAACTGCGATCGTGGGTCAAGGACGCTTACTCCGTCGTGCAATTCAAGCTGATCAATTGTCATCGCTGATTTTTTACGGACCTCCTGGAACTGGAAAGACGACGCTTGCTCAAATTATTGCGAACACAACGCAAGCTCACTTTATTGCGATTAATGCTGTTCTTGCCGGGATTAAAGATATTCGCGATGCCATTGCAACTGCGCAAGAACGTCGCAAAAACTTCAATCAACGCACAATTTTGTTTGTCGATGAAGTTCACCGATTTAACAAAGCTCAGCAAGATGCATTGCTGCCTTGGGTTGAAAATGGAACAGTTATCCTCATCGGTGCAACAACCGAAAATCCCTATTTTGAGGTGAATAAAGCTTTAGTTAGTCGATCGCGTCTTTTTCAACTAAAACCGTTGAATTCAGAAGATTTAAAGCAAGTCGTTGAACAGACTCTTCACGATTCCGAGCGAGGATATGGAAACTTGAAGATTCAGATAGATGCCGATGCGATCGCTCATCTGGTTAACATTGCGAATGGCGATGCTCGATCATTGCTCAATGCTTTAGAGCTTGCAGTTGAAACTACCCCACCGAATCAGCAAGGTATCATTCACATCACGGTTGCCATTGCTGAAGAATCCATTCAGCAACGAGCCGTGCTTTACGACAAAGAAGGCGATGCCCATTTCGATACGATTAGTGCTTTCATTAAAAGCTTGCGCGGTTCTGATCCGGATGCTGCGCTGTATTGGTTAGCCCGAATGATTTATGCCGGAGAAGATCCGCGATTTATCTTGCGCCGTATGTTGATTTTAGCGAGTGAAGATGTGGGCTTAGCAGATCCGAATGCAGTTGTCACAGTCAATGCTTGTGCAGAGGCATTCGATCGAGTGGGAATGCCCGAAGGACGTTATCCCCTAGCTCAAGCAGCGCTCTATCTAGCAAACGCGCCAAAATCGAATAGCGTCATGGGTTTCTTTGATGCACTGTCAGCAGTAGAACGAGAACGCGAATCAGATGTCCCTCTGCATTTGAGAGATCCGAATCGAGATAAAGAAGGCTTTGGACATGGTGCGAACTATCTCTATCCACACTCATATCGCGAACATTGGGTCGCACAGCAATACTTACCCAGTAGCTTGCAAGGGCAAGTCTTTTATCAACCTTCAGATCAAGGCTTTGAAGCAACGATTCGAGATAAAGTCCAGCGCGATCGCGAAGCGCAACTCGCAGCTTTAGTTGAAGGAATCGGGGAAAGACTGACGACGAGTCCGAAGAATTCGAGCTTAGATCGATGGCTAGCTCGATCGCTGAGCCAAGTTGGAGAAAGATTGGGAACTGTACGCGATCGCATTTTTGCACTAGCACATCTTCAACGTCATCATCTCGTTCTCGATTTGAATGCAGGCAGTGGATTATTACTTTGGGAGGCAGTTCGCCAAGTTCCTGAAGGAGGAGTATATGGCCATGTAGGAACCGAAAAAGAGTTCGCAGCTCTTAATGAACAAATACAATCCTTACCCGAACTCTCTCGCCCGATTCTCGTTCAAGCGTTACCTCAACCTCTGAAGTTCGATCGCATCATCGGGCGCAATGCACTCTATGCGGAATCGGATAAAGTTAGCGCGATTGCAGCTTTGTCTGCATTACTTGAATCTCATGGTCAAATTGTTTTAGCAGAATCGATGCCAAGGGCTGCCCAACGGTTGTATCAACTTGCTGATCCACTCTGGTTGAAGCCGAAACTATACGATCGCTGGCAACAAGCCGAAGAAGCAATTTATCTGAATCCAGACGATCCAAAACTGAATTGGTCAATTGAAACGTTGCAAGCTAATTTTGAGCAAGCAGGGTTTGAGGTTGAAGTGCAGACTGAGCAGACCCAAACTGAAGTGTATTTATCGCGATCGCTTTTCGATCGCTGGTTCACATCCGGTTCTGATCAACTCACCTATGCTGAACACTTAGCGCAATCCTTGAAGCCTGCGGAAGTAGCGCAGATTCAACAGCTTTTCTCAACTCGCTTGCTCAATCAAACGGTGAAGTGGAAAAGCAGCACTTTATGGCTGCAAGCGAAAAAGCGCCCTTAATGTGAGTTTGATAGAATCAGAGCGAAAGTAAAAGCAATGGAATTCGCGATGCTCTCTACTCCTCAACCTTCCACTGTTTCACTCGCGGGCTGTCTGCGGGAAGTGCATCATCTCGCGTTGAACGTCAAAGATTTACAAGTCGCGCGGCATTTTTATGGCACGGTTTTAGGACTGCACGAACTGACCGGGGCAGAAGTGCCTGAGACGTTAAAGGCGGAAGTGGAAGCAGGAAAAATTGCCAATTTCAAAACCCCCGACGGAACGATTATCGATTTATTTTGGGAGCCAGAACTATCGCCACCCGATTCTGACCCGAAACAGCAATTTACTCGAATGAATCATTTTGCATTTGATATTGCGCCCGAATTATTCGATCGAGCCGTTGAAGTGCTCCATCATTACAACGTGCTCATCGATCACGGACCTGTTTCTCGCCCAACCGGACGCGGAATTTATTTTTACGATCCCGATGGATTTATGTTAGAAATTCGCTGCGATCGCCAACCGTAACTCGCTCAACTCAAATCCCCAACATTCTCTGGTAACTTCACCGTTACCCCGAACTTATCTGCTAAAAATCGTGCATCCTCAACAAAGGCATCAGCCCTTCCCGTTTGCTGAATCGCAGGCAATGCCGTCCCCAACAACGCTAAAAAATACGCCTTAATCCGCTGTGGCTTTCGACGGTATGCCACTTTCATCTCATTCTGCAAATCTTCTAGATACACACAAGCAATCTCCGCACGATCGCTCGGCAACGCCTCCACAATCGGCTGAACTCGGTCTAACGCCTGAATAATCAACTCCATCTCATTCGATGCGGTCGGAGCTACGGTCTGCTCGATCGTCTGCACTACTGCATCTGGAGCCACCTTGACCAGTGCCGCCTTGCCTTTGTCGGTTAAATACGCGCGTACCACTTGAAACTCGCGTGTCGCATTATCGTAAACCTTCGCCACCTTGAGATAGCCATCTTCAGCCAGCGTATCCAAGTAATAGCGAATCATCTGCATCGAAGACCCGATCTCATCTGCAATCCCCTCGCCTGTTGTATGTCCGGCATCAATAATCGACAAGATTCGCTGCTGCTTCTCGTTCAATAACATAGAGGGGTCTATTCTAAGAAAGGTTTACACTTTAGCAAATTTTAAGTCGCTCTCCTCCTTGTGTTTGCAAACTTTTAGAAGCTCGCGAAAAAGTGCGGAGATTCACTAAACTTAAATAGATTTGTCATCGACAGAGTTCAGGAGGACTTGTGCGCTTGTTCACGACCGTTGCGGGATTGCGGTGCTATCTAAAATCGGTACAGAAAAAACAGCCCGTGGCGACGGATTCAGCAGAATCGACGATCGGGTTCGTCCCCACAATGGGTGCACTCCACACCGGGCATCTGAGCTTAATTGAGCGCGCACGTCAAGAAAATCAAATCGTTGTTGTCAGCATTTTCGTCAATCCATTGCAGTTTGGCGTGAACGAAGACTTTGGACGGTATCCTCGAACTCTGGAGCGAGATCGTGCCTTGTGCGAACAAGCCGGAGTCGATGTCATATTTGCGCCCACCGTCGCTGAAATGGCGACAGTTCCCCCGATCCAAACTCGGGTTCAACCTCCCGCTGAAATGATGTCCGGTTTATGTGGGGTCGTGCGTCCTGGACACTTTGAAGGGGTAGCGACAATTGTGACAAAATTCTTTAATTTAGTTCAGCCCGATCGCGCTTATTTTGGTCAGAAAGATGCCCAACAGCTTGCCATTCTTCAACAAGTCGTTCGAGATTTGAATCTGCCCGTTACGATCGTGCCTTGCCCGATTGTCCGCGAACCAAGCGGTTTAGCGCTGAGTTCCCGGAACCAATATCTTAGTGATGAAGAAAGAATAAAGGCAAGCGCGCTTTATCGAGGATTGTCACAAGCTGAAAAACTATTTCGATCTGGGGAGCGTGTAAGTGCTACCTTAGTGCAGGCAGTTAAACAGGAACTCGAAAAAGTCCCGTCACTGCAACCGGAGTATATCGAACTTGTAGATCCGATGACGCTGAAATCTTTAGACACCGTAACTGATGAGGGCTTGCTTGCATTGGCGGCGCGCCTAGGTTCGACCCGCCTGATCGACAACACAATCTTGCGCGATCGTCGTCCTATTATTGCGATCGATGGACCAGCAGGTGCAGGCAAATCGACCGTAGCACGCAGCGTAGCGAAACAATTGGGACTGTTTTATCTCGATACAGGCGCAATGTATCGGGCGTTAACCTGGTTTGTACTCGAAGCTGGAGTCGATTTGCGCGATGAGCCAGCCGTTGCTGAGTTGGCGCATCAGTGTGAGATCGATTTTCAAACCGATACGGCAATTCCAGTTGTATTGGTGAATGGACAGGATGTAACCCAAGCAATTCGGACTCCGGAAGTGACGGCGCATGTTTCGACGATCGCGGCGCAGGCAGCCGTGCGTGAGGCATTGGTCAAACAGCAGCAAAGTTATGGTCGGCGCGGCGGCATCGTAGTAGATGGGCGTGACATCGGAACGCATGTTTTTCCAGATGCAGAAGTCAAAATTTATCTGACAGCTTCAATTCAGGAACGGGCGCGACGCAGACAGCTTGATCTCAAAAGTATGGGTCAACCTGCGGCGAATCTCGCAGATTTAGAGCAGGCGATTTTTGAGCGCGATCGCAAAGATAGCACTCGCACAATTTCACCTTTGAGAAAGGCATCAGATGCGATCGAGATTCAATCCGATGCAATGAGTGTAGCGGATGTGCTGAATACGATCGTCAGCCTGTATCAAGAGAAAACTGCTTCTCTCAGCTTAGACTCCTTAGAAATCTAATGTTAGAAATCTAATGGCATTCCCTCTACTTTCTCTGCCGCAGAATTTGCCAGACAAAGTAGAGGGAATTTTTTGCAGAATGATTCTGAATCTTCTATGCTCGAACAAACTACGGGCGCAAACCTGTTTTACACTTAGCGTCTCTTCGTCTCGTTAACTTTCAGCAATTTCGGGAACTTTCAGCGATTTCGGGATTCCCATCCTCCGGTGACTGCATTATTCCTCGTCTCACGCGCTACCATGAATAAACCGCCACTTTAGGCAATTGTTTCAGGCAAGCTGCTATGGAATCACCGATTAAGGCTGTTCAGTCCTCGACTTACTATGGCGATGCGTCTTATCGCACGCCCCCTCCAGACCTCGCATCTCTGATGCTGAAAGAGCGCATTGTATATCTCGGTGGACCTCTGCACTCGATCGATGAATATCGCAGAAACCCCAACCAAGATTACACTCGTCTGATCATCGCACAGCTCTTATATCTGCAATTCGACGATCCCGAAAAACCGATTTTCTTCTATATCAATTCCACCGGAACCTCGTGGCAAGGAGAAACGATTGGGTTTGAAACCGAAGCGTTTGCAGTCTGTGACACGATTAATTACATCAAACCTCCCGTTCACACGATCTGCATCGGTCAAGCAGTCGGAACGGCGGCAATGATTCTCTCTGCCGGAACCAAAGGCTTCCGAGCTAGTCTTCCTCATGCCACGATCGTGCTCAATCAACCCAAATCGGGCACACGCGGACAAGCGACAGATATTCAAATTCGAGCAAAAGAAGTCCTCGACAACCGCGCGGCAATCCTGGACATTCTTTCTAAGAACACCGGACAGTCGATCGAGAAAATCATCAAAGACACCGATCGCACCTTCTATCTAACTCCGCAAGAAGCCAAAGAATATGGGCTAATCGATCGGGTTCTCGAAAGCACCAAGGAATTACCCAAACCTGTTGCTGCCTTGACATAATTCGAGGAATAGGGGAATGGGGAGAATTTAAACGGATTCCCCACTCCCCCACTCCCCACTCCCCACCTTCTACTTCTTTTGCCCTATGCAAGTTCCTTACCGCCTCCCCGGCAGTCAAATGGTGCAGTGGGTGGACATTTACACCCGCATGGCATTCGAGCGAATCATTTTCCTCGATGACGAAATCGACGACAACAACGCCAATGGGATCGTTGCACTCTTGCTGTATCTCAATTCAGAAGACGCAACCAAACCCATTTATCTCTACATCAACTCTCCTGGTGAAGCCTTTGGAGGAGTCTCGTCGCTCGCGGCGAGTATGGCAATCTACGACACGATGCAATACATCAAAGCACCCGTTCATACGATTTGTATGGGAATGGCAGCGAGTAGCGCCGTCTTGTTATTGTCGTCCGGTACAAAAGGCTCAAGACTGAGTTTGCCGAACGCTGAAATTGTGCTGTCTCCGCAATACGGGCGATCGCGCGGTCAAGCCACAGACATTCAAGTGGATGCGAAAAAGGTACTTGCCGATCGCGCAACGTTCCTCGAAATTCTCTCGATGAATACGGGGCAATCAGTTGAGAAACTGACCAAAGATCTCGATCGCAGATTCTACCTCACTGCTCAAGAGGCAAAAGACTACGGACTCATCGATCGAGTTCTGGAAAGCCCCAAAGAGTTACCCAAGCAAATTCCCGCTTTAGTTTAATTACACAAGAGACTGTCCTATGCCAATTGGAACTCCCAAAGTCCCGTATCGTTTGCCAGGTAGCTCCTATGAGCAATGGATCGATATCTATCAGCGCTTAAGCTTAGAGCGCATCATTTTCTTGAGCCAAGACGTAGATGACAATATCGCTAACCAAATCGTAGCGATCATGCTCTACCTCGACTCTGAAGATCCGACGAAACCGATTCAGTTGTATATCAATTCCCCCGGTGGCTCTGTCACAGCAGGGATGGCGATCTACGACACCATGCAGCACATCAAATCTGAAGTGATCACCATTTGTGTGGGTCTAGCAGCCTCAATGGGTGCATTCTTACTTGCCGCTGGCAGCAAAGGCAAACGGGTTGCACTACCGCACACCCGGATCATGATTCACCAGCCGTTAGGGGGAACCGGTCGTCAGCAAGCAACCGACATCGAAATCGAAGCGAGAGAAATCATTCGGATGCGTCGGCAACTGAATGAAATGCTGGCTGAGCGTACAGGTCAACCGCTGGAGAAGATTGAGCGGGATACCGATCGCGATTATTTCATGTCTGCTGCTGAAGCAAAAGAATATGGATTAATCGATCGCGTGATCGAAACCGTTTAATGATGATTTGCAGTGTGCTCTAGCAAATTTTGTTCGCTAGAGTGAATGATTCAGCACGATTCGTCAAATCTGCGATACACCAAATACAAAAACAAGTGGCAGAATGCAAATAGTTCTGCCCTTTTTTGTATTCATGAACATTGCTGATTCTTATCGACTCTTAGGATTGAGGGCAGGAGCGACCTACGAAGACATCAAAACTGCTTATCGTCGGCTCGCCCGTCAACTGCATCCTGATCTGAATCCAAATGACGATCGCGCAAAAGAACGCTTCATCCGCATCACTGAGGCATATCAATTTTTGCTGAGCATTCTGCCTGCTGAAGTGTCACCCCAAGATCCCCCTGTTGCAGCAGAACCCGCAGAAATCAAAGTCAAAGTTCATAAAGTCGCACAGAATCCCGATGCGCCAGAACTCTCATTGGTCGATCGCCATCTTCTACAGTCGTCCTATGAGCAACTGCAAGACTTATTCAAACAAAAGAAATTCCCGCGCGCAATTGCTTTAGCAGAAGGATTAGCGCAACGCTTTCCTGATCACCCCGATGTTCGACAATGGCAAGCGATCACTTATCACCGTTGGGGACAACATCTGATTCAAGATCGCGATTATGAAAAAGCCCGGAATTATTTGAAAAAGGCGCTCCGTACTGATCCCCACAATCGCAGACTTTGGGCAGAAATCGAACAAGACTTTCGTCGTCTTGAAGAAAAAATTTATCGACGGCGCTAGCTGCAATTCAGCCAAAAAACGTACTCCGAGGCGCGTATTTTGGTATAGGATGAATGTAGAAGGCTACATTGAGCAAGCTTGCTCTGCGTAGTTTCATATAAATTTTCGACTTTATATAACTCGTTGCCAAGACTTTCACATTTAACAGATTGGCAGTAAAGGTAGATAAAAACTTCACGGTTCTTCAATCATTTCTGACTCGGTTTTTAGAAGTAACCAAACGTTCCCAGGTGCGATTGCTGAATGATCGGTATGTTGATCCATTTGAAAGCAACGGGGTTTTCTGAGTGATTGCGATGTCTCCTCGTCCGGTTGGGCGCAATTGGAACACGGTCAGCTTCCCATCGACGCTGTATCTGATTCCGATTTTGGATCTTCTCCTCTCAAAAGTTCCTAGCCGCTGGCGGGCTGAGGTGCGGTTAGGACTCCAAGAAGCTCTTGTCAATGCCGCAAAACACGGGAATTGCCTTGATCCTGGCAAAAAAGTTCTAATTCAGTTTTCAATGGTCGCTGATGAGTATTGGTGGATCATTTCAGATCAGGGATGCGGTTTTGATGCTCCGGTCTGCTGTTGTGAAGAAGAAGTTGAAGGTCAACTCCCTTGCTACGAAGGTGAATCAGGGCGGGGATTGTATATCTTATATCAGGTTTTTGACCAAGTTGAATGGAACGAAGAAGGAACGGAATTGCGACTCTGTAAGCAAATTCGGAATTCTGCTCGCTTGCCTTTAGTAGTTTAGTACTAATGTTCTTTTACGTCAATTGAATTCTGTCAGAAATAACTCTTTAGGCCTTTTGATCTGGGTTCTTTAGCATTCCTAGAATTGTCTGTACGTTTCGACTTCTGCAATGTAGACGAGTCATTGCGGTATTTTTTTGCTATCTTGGCAGAGCAGATTGCCCGATCGCGGATTATTTAAGTGCAATGAAAACGAAACGGTTAGAGCTATTTTTGTTGGCAGGTTGTTCGTGTCTGATTACATTGTTGACCCAACCGATTGCGAGTGCGATCGCATCTCCTCCAACGTTGCCCCATCTTCAAGCACCGAGACCTGTAGCAGGAGCATTCTGCGGGATCAAGGAAAAAAAACTTCAGGCACAGACAACACTCAACTAGACGCTAAGTTTAGAGGCTAAGTTGATAGGATCCTAAAGGATGTAGGCATTTGCATCAATCTTAAGTAAGATCTTATCAAGGATGCCTACCCGATCATCCTTGCCTGAAAATTGATTGAGTGAGGTTTGAGATGTTAGAGAAGCTTCTCCAGGCGATCGCCATCACAGTACTCTTAGCACTGCTCGCTGGGATTGGTATGCCTAAACCTAAAGAAACATCTAGCCCACTCTTTCATGCTCTCTTCTCATTTCCGATGCGAGAATGGGGATCGATCAATTGATTTTGCACATTACGACTCGCGATCGCGCCGAAATTGCACAGCGAACCGGAGTTTATCGCGCTGATTCTTTGGATACGGAAGGGTTTATTCACTGTTCAACTCAGGATCAGGTGATTTGGGTTGCCAATCAGTTTTACGCAGGACAGCGTGACCTCGTTTTACTCTGCATTGATCCTCAAAAGGTGAATTCAGAGATTCGATATGAAGCAGTTGAAGGCGTTGGAACTTTTCCGCATATCTATGGTGAATTGAATGCAGATGCGATCGTCAAAATTCTCGACTTTCCACCCCATGCAGATGGGACATTTTTGCTTCCAAATAATCTGTAACTAAAAATCCGAAGTGGTTAGGTTTTGTTAAGATTTTAAAACTTGCCTAACCCTGGAGTTTTTTATGTTGCGCCTCGAACACGTTAGTAAGATCTATCCCACTGGCGAAGTCCTAAAAGACATTAACTGGGAAGTCAAACCGGGCGATCGCATTGGGCTAGTCGGTGTGAATGGCGCAGGCAAATCGACGCAGCTCAAAATCATTGCAGGCGAAATTGAACCCACCGATGGTGAAGTGATTCGTCCTGCGAGTCTGCACATAGCCTATTTGACGCAAGAATTTGAAGTCGATCCCACGCGCACTGTCCGGGAAGAATTTTGGCGTGCCTTCAAAGAGGCAAACGAGGTGCATGAAGCGCTATCTAAAGTGCATGTGGCGATGGAATCCGCAACGCCAGAAGAGTTAGACAAGTTGCTGAACAAAATGGATCGGCTGCAGCGGCAATTCGAGGCGATGGATGGGTATGGGCTAGAAACTCGGATTGAGAAAATTTTGCCTGAAATGGGATTTGATTCTGATGATGGCGATCGTTTGGTCAGCGCTTTCAGTGGCGGCTGGCAGATGCGGATGAGTTTGGGCAAGATTCTCCTTCAATCGCCTGATCTCTTACTCCTTGACGAGCCGACGAACCATTTGGACTTAGAAACGATCGAATGGTTAGAAAACTATCTCAAAGACCTTTCTACTCCAATGGTGATTGTGTCTCACGACCGAGAATTTCTTGATCGACTCTGCACCCAAATTGTGGAAACTGAGCGCGGTGTATCGACCACGTATCTCGGCAATTACTCCGCTTACTTGCAGCAGAAGCAGGAACAGCGAGACGCACAAATGAGCGCATTTGAGCGGCAGCAGAAAGAACTGGAGAAACAACAGGCATTTGTCGATCGCTTCCGTGCCAGTGCGACTCGAAGCACGCAGGCAAAGAGCCGCGAAAAACAACTCGATAAAATTGAGCGGATCGAAGCGCCCGATTCTGATGTGAGAACGCTGCATTTTCGATTCCCGCCCGCACCCCGAAGCGGACGCGAAGTGGTGATCATTGAAGATCTCACGCATATGTATGGCGACAAAATTCTGTTCTTAGGCGCAGAGTTGCTGATTGAACGTGGGGATCATATTGCCATTCTCGGACCCAACGGAGCTGGAAAATCAACCCTGCTGCACCTCATGACCGGAAGTGAACAGGCAGTCGAAGGCACCATTAAGTTAGGGGATCACAACGTGATTCCCAGTTATTTTGAGCAAAATCAGGCGGAAGCACTGGATTTGAATAAAACCGTCGCCGATACAATTCACGATGAAGTCCCAGATTGGAAAAATGAGGAAGTTCGCACACATTTAGGGCGATTTCTGTTTAGTGGTGATACCGTTTTCAAGAAGGTAGAATCGCTCAGCGGAGGAGAAAAAGCGCGGTTGGCATTAGCAAAAATGCTGCTTCAACCCGCTAATTTGCTGATTCTGGATGAGCCAACGAATCATTTAGATATTCCTGCCAAAGAAATGTTAGAAGAAGCGATTCAAAATTACGATGGCAGTGTCGTCATCGTGTCGCACGATCGCTACTTTATCTCTCGAACTGCCAACAAAATCGTCGAGATTCGAGACGGCGAACTCCGCTTGTACCGGGGAGATTACCACTACTACCTGGATAAAATCGCTGAGGAGAAAGAGAAAGCCAGATTAACCGCGATCGAGGCTGAAAAAGAAGCGAAAGCTGCCGAAAAACGCGCGAAGCAGAAAGAAAAAGAAAAAACGAAAAAAGCTCAAAGAAGCGCGTAATTTCCAGAAAAAACCGCTAAGATTCAAAGCATTAGAATTCGAGAAAACGATTTGTGATCAATCTTTGACTTGATCGCAAATCGTTGATTCTTCTGAGTAGTTTTCCTAGCAAGATTTAAGAAGTAAATCAACTTGTTAAGAAATTGTTAACAAAAGAGCGAAGTTGATTTTTATATGCAGGGAAAACGCGAAGGATTACTGAGCAATGCTATGATTTGCGGAGAATATTTCAGTGAAAGGGCAGAAAAATATGGGGCAAGCGCCTGTTTCTCCTGTGGTGCTTATTATTCTGGATGGCTGGGGCTACCGCGATAGTCGCGATGGCAACGCGATCGCGCAGGCGAAGACTCCGGTGATGGATAGTCTGTGGGCAGCGTATCCGCACACGTTAATTCGGACTTCTGGTCGAGATGTCGGATTACCCGATGGGCAAATGGGCAATTCAGAAGTCGGACACCTGAACATCGGGGCAGGGCGCGTCGTCCCTCAAGAATTGGTGCGGATTTCTGATGCAGTCGAGACTGGAACGCTGTCACAGAATCCAAAGTTAGTCGAAGTTTGTCAAACTGTGCAGCATCGGAAGACGAAGTTGCATCTAGTTGGGTTATGTTCGACGGGTGGCGTTCATTCTCACATTTCTCACTTGGTTGGATTGCTCAACTTAGCGAAGTCACAAGGGCTGGAAGAAGTTTATATTCATGCGATCACGGACGGTCGCGATACGCCTCCAAAGGCTGCAATTCAAGAAATCCAGCACTTGCAAGCTGAAATCGACCGCGTCGGGATTGGCAAGATTGTCACCATTAGCGGTCGCTATTACGCGATGGATCGCGATCGCCGTTGGGATCGCGTTGAAAAGGCTTATCGGACGATGACCCAACCCGGAGAGGGAACGGGACAAAATGCGATCGACGTGCTGAAACAGTCTTACGAAGCAGGCGTGACCGATGAGTTTGTTGAGCCGACTCGACTGGTTGCGGGAGCGATTGAACCTGGCGACGGCATTATTTTCTTTAACTTCCGTCCGGATCGCGCCCGGCAATTGACGCAGGTGTTTGTTGATCCTGCGTTTAACGGATTTGAGAGAACCCTGATCTCTCCGCTGGCATTTGTGACGTTTACCCAATACGATCCCTCGCTTTCGGTCAAGGTCGCCTTTGAGGCGCAAAACTTCAACAACATCTTAGGCGAGGTGATCTCTCGTCACGGATTGCGGCAACTGCGCACGGCTGAAACTGAGAAATATGCTCACGTGACTTACTTTTTCAACGGGGGGCTAGAGGAGCCTTTCCCAGGAGAAGATCGCGAGTTAGTTCCGAGTCCAATGGTACTGACTTACGACAAAAAGCCTGCGATGTCGGCGGAAAAAGTCACAGCAGGCGCGATCGCGGCTGTGGAAAAGCGTATCTATTCCATGATTGTGATTAACTATGCCAACCCGGATATGGTGGGGCATACGGGACAAATGGATGCGACGGTAGAAGCGCTAGAAACCGTCGATCGATGTTTGGGGCAATTGCTGGAATCGATTAATCGAGCAGGTGGAACAGCCCTAATCACAGCCGATCACGGCAATGCAGAGGTAATGTGGGATGAAAACCACAATCCTTGGACAGCGCATACGACGAATCCGGTTCCTTTCATTTTGGTGGAAGGAGAGGGCTTAAAGATTCCGGGGCATGGAACTGAAGTTTCTTTGCGAGATGACGGAAGGTTGGCGGATATTGCGCCGACAATTTTGGATATCTTGAAGTTACCGATCCCGGAAGAGATGACAGGGCGATCGCTGATCGAGAAGGCGGAGTTTGATGTGAGAGCAAATCGCACACCTGTTAAGATTGCGCGCTAGGTAATTTTCGAGAGTCATGTTTGAACTGTCCCCTAGGTGAAAATTTGCCTGGGGGATTTTTTGTGCAAGGGAAAAGAGTGTGGGTCGATTTGTTGTGCAGCACAATCAATCTGATAGAGAAAGTGGGGAGTGGGGAGTGGGGAGAATCCAGACTCAGAGGACTGACTTTAAAAGAAAAAGATAGAAGCTGGTAATGCTTCTATCTCCTCTCAAATCTGATGATCTCAATCAAACTGATATTTCTGCTGCAACTCCTCCAATGGAAGTTAAGAATGCCAAAAGTTTTGAGGTTGTTCCAGCGGCGAGCAAAGCTAACTTCACTTGAGCTTTTGCTAGTTCTGCACTTGCAAATAGAGTTGAGCCACCTTGATCAAACAAGCCCGCGACCCAGATGAACGAATCTGGTAACTGCCGTTCGCGAACATCATGATTGCTCGATCGACGTGCATCATCGATCACAATACTGTACGCGACCGTTTGCAAGAGGAAATGGCTCGGATAGAGGACAGTTTCTAATCCAGCATTCGCTTTCTTGACTGCATCCACGCTTTTCGCACCTTTGACTTTTGCCAGAATTGCTGCTGAAGCTCCTTTCATCGCAATCCAACCTGAAATCGCAATCATCGACCACTGCAACGCTTCGACTGCTGTTCGCAAACCTGCTGGCAAACTAGAGATATCCCGGCGACCCATGATTTCTGCTGCAAGCCCAATTCCGCCAAAAGCAGAAGCGAGTCCAAGTGCGACTTCGGGTGGAAAAGCAGGTTCTTCTTCTGAAGCTGCTGAGGCACTTTGATAAAGCGAGATCGCTGATTTCGCGAATGCACCAACGAGTGTGCCAATCCAAGCATATCGCTTGATGTCTGCAACACCAGACTGTACGGTCATGGGAGTGTTAAACGGCAGAATCAACTTCTCTCCTTTCTTGAGTGGAGCTTCTTGGAAAAACACCTTGTAGCTGAGTGTGCCGGGGATCGCGAATAGTAACATCAAGGCATCAATTAACCGGAATGAAGTATCGACTTTCACACCCGGAAGCACCAGATTGACCAACTTCTCAATGAAGGGAAAGCGCACTTTGAGAAATAAAGTATCTCGAAGGACTCCGATGATATCTTTCATCAATTCGAGCGATCGCATTAGCAGATCTCGCAATGTCCGTAACAAGCCAGACAATGCTTCTGCACCGACTGCAATTAAGACATTCCGAATCAATTGAAAATTCAAGTCTTTGCCTGTTGGGATCTGATGGTTAAACAGTGCAGACAAGTCAGCTTCAATCTGCTGCCAGCACGCGAATAGATTGTCCGCTGTATCTGAAAATAGTCCTTTGATAAAAGATTCCGCAGCTTCGGTTGCTTCAGTTATAGGATTTGGACTTTCGATACTGATAATTTGCGAGCCAATATCTTTGATACGCTCATTGATCCAAGCAACTACACTGTTGCCAGTCGCTCGATCAATCAATGTTTGAATCGGAGCTGTGATCGATTGCAAGTCATCCAAAATACTTGCACCAGGAGCGATAAGCGCTAGCTTTTTCGGTGGTACTCCTGCTTCTGTCCGCCAATCTTCGATTTGATTCAATGCTACGTCAAACCCTTTATCGACATGAGTTTTGAGTGTAGAAATCGAAGCTTGAAAATAGCGGAGCGCATCATCTGTTGCCTCGACCATCGCATCGCGCACGTACAGAATATCATTCCAGTCAAAGAGAAGCTTCAGGTGTTCCCAAACCCACTCAGCTTTAATTTTTACTTGTTCCCAAAGCCATTTGAAGAAAGACCCGACTTCTTCTAAGGTTTTGATAGCAAATCGCTTAATTTTGTCTCCCAGTTGGCAAATAAACTCATAGGCTTCTCCAGCTTTTTGGATCACAAACACTGCGCCTTCGTAGATAAGGTCGCCCACTCCCTCAAAGAAATCTGCGATCGTATCTCCTAAGTTCGTAAAAAATTCGCCTGCACTCTTGGATTTGACAAGCCGATCGACATCACTCTGCAACGCTGCCTTTAAGCCTTTAGCTGTAGCGATGATCCCCCACTGATACCCTTGTGGTACGGTGTCCAATCGTAATTCAGAACTGTAAGCTGCATTGGGTTCGACGAGCCGGACTCCTGGAGCAACAGTGGTGGTTGAATCGGTGAGCTTTGCAACTTGATTTAATGCAGCTGTGATTGCATCGACTTGAGTCCGATTAGTTCCGGTGCGGAAGCTTTCGGGTAACAATGGAAATGTGCCTTCCGGGGTTGTGAAAGTTGCGGATCTCAAGTCATCCGCAGTCATCGTTTTGAATCGTTGATGCACACTTGCAGCAGGATTAACTTCGATCGCGGTTTCAATCGATTCGACTGAGAAACGATAAATCGCAGGAGTCAGCGATCGCACTGCATCAAATATGCTCACAGCGCCATTGGCATCCGTTTCCGTCTCGATTGACACATTAGGACTGAGAAAGACGGTTTCATTGTTCATCACTACGCTACACAGTACGGATGCTGAAACAGTTACTTTGCGATTCGGTTGGGGTGTTCCTACTGCATCAAGCACTCGAAGTGAAGTGCCATAGCAGGGAATCCGAGTTAGCTCACCCGCATCTACAACGAGAATCGGAGTTTCTTGCCAAACGCCCGTTCCTGCATCTTGCCAAAGATAGCTAGCACGACTATTCGTGTAAACAATCAATAGCGAAGTTGTTGCATAGTCATCTCCTTGGATCGGTGCAATCTCTTGTACATCCGTGCGCAGGCGTAACGGCGCACTCCAGCCATTCGTCGATCGCTTTACAATGTTCAAGTCACCATTTTGTAGCAATGTCCAAACTGCGATCGTTCCGTCTGCATTATCTCCGATGACTAAATCTTCAACATTTGGTGCTAATTCTACGGGCACAATTGCTTCAACTTTTGCTTTCGCGGCTTGATCCTGCTCATCGGCTGAGATGAACTGAGTGCCTTGTCCTGCAATGTAGAGATCGCTAGCACCGTCGCGAGTCACAGTTGATTCGAGAACCGTTGCTCCTGCTGGACAAGGTAAAACAACTACAGGTGGAGTCGATACAATCTGTCCTGTCTTGTCATAGGTTGGGAATGGACGGAAAGAAAGCACACGCTTCCCTCCACTTGTTCCGAGGACATGCAAGCCACCTCCAAAGACAGGATGTACTCCAACTTCAAAGTCAAAGATTTCTTGCAAAGTCACGGCTGGATTGAAGACAAAAGCTTGATTAAACTTCTGTCCTGGTCTTAACAAGTAAACGGCTTCATTTGCACCTTGATTTCCTGCTAGGACAATTGTCCAGTGATTGCCATCATCCAAGACGCGAATTGCAGCGAGTCGCATCATGGCGCGAGTTCCACAATCAATCCAAGGAATGTTATCCCAATCGGTATGTTGGCTGCTGAGATCATAAGCAACAAAGACGCGGCTGAGCGAAGGTTGAACAGAATCACTGACGGCAACAGCGATCGTAATGCGATCGTCATCTGTCCAGGCAGCACCCAAAGCATGAACTTGAGAATTTCCGAAAGCACGATTGAGATCAAATCGTTTCCAGCCTGAGCTATCTTGGCGAACGAGCGAGAATTGGTTGCGATTGCCGATCGTTAGCACCATTGGCGTAAGAACAGTAGAACGTCGATCAGGAATCGCAACGACTCGGCGTTGGAAGCGTCCTTGTTGTTGTGGATCAGCGAGATCTTCTCGTCCAAAGGTGCGAGCAGATGCCATGTAATCGATGATATCGGTTGAAACTGTGAAGCGGGTGGATTGTCCTTGCTGGTCGAGAGTGGAAAAGCTAGTAACGTTTGGAGTGTTCATGATTTTATGTTGAAAAAATGAAGTGGATCAGGGATCTGAGATCAAACAGATCCCACATTGCAAGTAGAACTAAGGAGCTTGATAGATTACATCCATGAGCAGATCGCCCGTTTGATCGGAGAAGTGGAGATTCTGAAACGTAAATACACCGCCGCCCGGAGGAATGAATTGATGCTTCGAGAGATCAATATCAATTCGAGACAGCACGCCCTGGAGAACTTGGCTGATTTGATTGACTCGATCTTGTGCAGCATTCCCCAGTTCTGTTTCCATATCTTTGATCCCGAAAAGCTTTTGAAAAGCTTTCGTCACTTCTGCAAAACCGTCCGTATCACCTGAAATCTGAATGGGTGAAAATTGAGGCTCATTGAGATCAGGGTGAATACTAAACTCAGTTCCAATTCCCTGAGCTGTGAGTGTAATGGCAGCATTGAAAGTTCGAGTACCTGAGCCATTGACTGATAAACTCGGCAATCCATCTTTATTGACGAGAGTTGGCAGGGTGCGTTCACGATAAGTCCGAGAACTAGAAATACTACCAGAGATGTTCAAGGTGTTTGTGCCTGGAACTAGCGTAATACTCACGGCATAACTATCACTGGAATCGAGAATCCGTTGGACGATGTCTTTGCGTCGATCGCTTCTAGAATCCGACTTGGAGTAAGTCCGAGTATTCCCGTTGACCATTGGAGAAAAGCCAAACTGTTGAGTAAACAGAGGAATTAAATATTCATCAAAAAACTTCTCTTTGCGAATCGCCATCACGCCGGAAATCGTCGAGGTTTGACCATTGATTTGATCAGGGCGAATCCAATCATCTTTGAGATTAATGCGTGCTCCATTACGATCGCTCGGCAGAGCACGATCCGAGAACATCCCTAAATAGCTCAAAGTACTTGCTTCCGGAGCGATCTCATTCGGATCGACATGGAAGATAAAGTCGGTCATCGCAAACGTTGGCGTTGCTTGTTCACGGTTTCGTCGCACCACCGTTCCGAGCATAAATTCGCCCATCTCGCCTTGCAGCAATAGATTCAGAGATTCAAGTGCTTTCGTTTTTGCAGCTTGTGGAACTTCCGCAGGGATCTGAATCTGTTGTCCGCCAGAAAGTAGGAGATCAACAGTTGTAAACTTTAGGAATAAATATTCGATCGAGAAAACGGATTCGGGTAGACCCGACTTTGAGATTGTTTCACTTGCAAGATTTTTAGCATCGGGATCAATCGCTGCTAAGGTTTTGAGATCGACAGGTTTCTTATCGAGATCGACTACAACACCAATGCTCCAATCTTCGATCGGATAGGTAGCTTTATCTTCTGCTTCTTCATCGTAGTAAGTTACTACTCCTGATTGTAGATGCAGAGTAACATTGACTTGACCCAATTTGCCGTTCGGAACATTAAAATCAATGGTAATGGGTGCCAGTTTTGTACGAATGCCGTAAGTTGCAGGAACTTGTTGACCATTTTTATTCAGTTTAAATTTAGGAAGAACAATTTCACTTTCAATGTTTTTGCGGCGTACCCATGCTTTCCAAGCGTATTGAAGCTGAGTGTTGATTGCTTGTTGCGTCAAGGCTAATGCCATATCAAAATCAGTGAGGGCATTTTTACTATCACCCCGTTTTGCTACGCTCCGAACTTCATTTGCGCGTAGAATAGCTCTGTTTTTTAGAAACATGTTGCGGTTCCTCGGATAGGTTTGTGGTGTCTTGTTGAAGACCCTTTTACGATATGGGAACTGCTTAGGTCAGTCGATAATGGAAAGTTATGGAAAGTTATGGAGTTGAAAATAGAGTGCTGAATTGTGGTTTTTAATGAGATGAGAGTGGTTTCAGAGAGGTGCTTATGCAATCATCGAATCTCATCAGTGTGGCTGTGATCGATACAGGTGTTGATCCTGAGCGAGTGAATGCTGCTCACTTGCTGACCGGATTAAATTTGAGTGATGAAGGCGATCGCAATGAAACCATCGACTATGGAACGCACGGAACCGCGATCGCTCAAACGATTCTACAAATCGCGCCAGAAGTACGGATTGTTCCGATTAAAATCGTGAATCGGCAAGGGATTCTTCGCAATCTAGAAGCTATGTCGATCGCATTTGAATGGATTCTCGAACATCACGATCGACTAAATATTCGAGTCGTATGTGCTGCGATCGCAGATATAACCTGTTCTGAATCCGATGAGTACTATGCTGAGCATCCTTTGCGTCCTTTGATTGCTCAGCTCCGAGATTCACAAGTTGCAACGGTTGCAGCAGCCGGAAATGGGTATGCACACCATCATCGGCAAGGCATGGCATTTCCAGCAATTTTGCGAGAAGTGATCAGTGTTGGAGCGATCGCACAAACACCAGCCGGATTGCAACTCGCAAACCATTCACAACGGCTACATCCTAGTACTGGAACAGGGTGCCATACCACATTTTTTGTGGAGCCAGGTGCGCCCGGAGACACGAGCGGAGCCGCCGCAACTGTTGCGGGTCGTCTTGCAAAACTAGCTCAGCCTCAAACAACCGTCGATGAATGGATTGATCAGTTAGAACAGTCTTGTCAAATTGTGCTTGATGAGGATGGATTAGAGTGGGAAAATCATTTAGCTTGCTGCAAACAATGCTGATGCGATGAGTGCTGCAATCGTCCGAATATGGTTCCAGAATGTCCAATTCGTCAAATATCTTGCCCAGAGATTCGCGCCTTCGGTACTCTCGGGTTTGACAACTGCTAATGCATCATTTAGCGGAACATTGAATACGATCGTCACTCCGACTGTACCCATGAGATAAAGTAAACTGCCTGCTAGAAGAAATGCCGTGTGCGGTTGATGCCAGTTGAGCAATGCAGCGATCGCGAGCAGTAGACAAACTGCTGCTGTACCGAAGATCGCAAACATAAAGAACGGATTAATCGCTTTGATGTTGATGGATTGCATGGCTGCAATACCTTGAGCAGGTTGCAGGCTCTCCAGAGCAGGCATCACAAAGGTTGAAAACGCAAAGAAAACACCCCCAACTAATCCACAGCCAAGGGCAGCAAAAAGCTTGAATGAAAACAGCGACGAATTGAGCAATGTCATCATGTGCCTATGACAGCAGTTTTAGTATCGGGGAACTGAGCGATCGACTACGATCGAGTAAGCATCAATTCCACCTGAGATATTTTTTACATTGGTAAATCCTTGCTGGGTGAGCCAGTGGCACATCTGCGCCGATCTCACTCCATGATGACAAAGGACTAATGTTTCTGTTTCAGGATCAAGCTGGCTGTAGATTTGCTCAGCCCATTCCGAAAATTGGCTAAGTGGGAGATTTTGAAACGGTTTCAGAGAAGCCATTTCAAGTTCCCAGGGTTCGCGCACATCGACAAATTGGATATTTGGATTGTCAAGGCATTGAGCCAGGTCTTCAACAGTGATTTGAGAAAAGGACATAGCGATCAAAAATCAGGGTTAGAGCTAGTTTACGCGATCTCTTCTGATCAATCACCCCCACTCTCTCCGGTTGTCGCCTTCTGCGCTGCATACCGTTCCTTAAAAACTCGTTGCTGCACCGCGTGATCAATGATCGGCTTTGGATATCCGGCTCGATCGCGCTCCGCTGCTGAAATCTTGCCCGAAATCAAATCTTGCGTCTCTACACCCCGCAATTCTGGCAACCATTCGCGAATATATTCCGCATCTGCATCAAACTTTTTCGCCTGACTCGCTGGATTAAAAATCCTCAACGGCTTTGGATCCATTCCGCTTGAAGTACTCCACTGCCAACCCCCATTGTTTGCCGACAAATCGCCATCATACAATCGTTGCATAAAGTACTTTTCACCAAGCCGATAATCGACCAGCAGATCTTTCGTCAAAAAGCTTGCAACAATCATTCGACAGCGATTGTGCATCCACGCGGTTGCATTCATCTGCCGCATCGCCGCATCAATAATTGGATAGCCTGTTTTGCCCTCGCACCAAGCCTGAAAATACTTCTCGTTATTCTCCCAAGGAAAATCCTTGAGAACTTTGCGGTAAGCACCGTCTGCTAATTCAGGAAAATGGTACATCGCATGTTGATAAAACTCGCGCCAAGCAATCTCTTGCCGCCAAACTCGAATATCGTCACTT
This sequence comes from Leptolyngbya sp. GGD, assembly GCF_026735145.1. Classification (NCBI taxonomy): domain Bacteria; kingdom Bacillati; phylum Cyanobacteriota; class Cyanophyceae; order Leptolyngbyales; family Leptolyngbyaceae; genus Leptolyngbya; species Leptolyngbya sp. GGD. The sequence continues at coordinate 1,548,081 of NZ_JAPQKE010000001.1, read as the reverse complement.
TCTCCGCGATTCTCGGCTGTCTCAACGGTCGCTGACCAAACCTTCCGAACTCCAATCACGCCAAATTTCAATGCAGCACTGAGTAAAGACGTTCCAGACTGAGCCGGAAAATTTCGTTGTTCTTGATACGAGTAAATTGCACTAGAGCAAAATTCTTCGAGTCTTTCCTGGGCTGCTTTTTCACCTGGATCAAGTAGGAGAGGCTGATCCCAAACGTACCCAAGTTCCTTTTCAGTTGGTAGCTCGATCGTGCCTTCTGCTTGCTCTCGCTCTGAATCAGTCAATCCTTCTACACCTTCGAGATCCGGTGCAGGCGCTTTTTTCTTCTGAAGGCTCCAATTCTTCCAAAATGGAGAATACACCGTATAAGGTGTGCCTGATCCTGATTTGATTTCTTCAGGTGAATGCAGCAATTGATCCCAGAATGTCTGTACTTCGATACCCAGATGATTCAGAGCAGCAACTACAGATTGATCGCGATCGCGTCCATACGGCTCGACATCTTGATTGAAAAACACAGCCGCAGCATTCAGCGATCGTGCTAATTTCGGAATTCCCTCTTTCGGATCGGCTTGAATGATCAGCAATTCACTTCCTGCCTTTGCATACCTTTCCTGCAAAGATTTCAAACTTCCGATCAAATACTTCACTCGTGCGGGAGCCACATCGTCTCGATCGAGAATCAAGGGATCAAGACAAAACACCCCGACAACTTTGCGCGATCGTGCGCGTGCCGCAGCCAAACCAAGATTGTCAGAGATCCGCAGATCCCGACGATGCCAAAACAAAATCAAATCAGACATAACTCAGGAGTCGGACAACAAAGAGCGGGCTAAAAAGAAGCTAGAAATCGACTTAGAATCTGCGAGGTCTCCGGCGTGGATTGCCGCTTCTACTTCTTGCGCAGACATTAACACAGTTTCAATATCCTCATCGTCATCTTGAGGAGGAGGTTGATCCACGATCGTCACGTCTGTTGCGAGAAACGCATAAATCACCTCATCCGAATAGCCCGGAGCTAAGAAAAACTCTCCCAACTTCTTCCAATTCTCTGAGGTATATCCTGTCTCTTCCTGAATCTCACGTTGCACAGTTTCGAGCGGATCTTCTCCTTTCTCGACTGTCCCCGCTGGAAACTCATACAATCGACGCTGCACGGCAAATCGATATTGCTTCACCAGCACCAACTTTCCATCGGGCGTAACTGGAATCACTAAAGCACCGCCGGGATGCCGAATACATTCCCAATCGCCCTCTGCCCGATTCGGCAGCCGCAAATGATTGACTTCAAAGTTAAACTTCCGCCCTTTGTACAAAAGGCGTTGTTTGAGGAGTTGAGGAGGTTCTGATCCCAGAGACATGACTCTTACAGGGTGAAGGTGAATCGAAGCTCAGAGCTTTCTGACACCAGAGCCATCGACGAATTGAGCCAGTTCAGCGATCGAACGATTCAATTGGGGATGTCTCCAATCGGGGGCGATTTCGGCTAATGGCACCAGCACAAAAGCGCGATCGCTCATCCGAGGATGTGGAATGCAGAGCGTCTTGGTTTGGAATACTACATCATCAAACAGCAAAATGTCCAAGTCAAGCGTGCGAGCATCCCATTTTTGGTGTCGAATTCGTCCAAACTCCGCTTCAATTTGCTGAAGTTTCGCCAAGAGGTCAAGGGGTTCTAATGAAGTTTCGAGAATGGCGCAGCCGTTGAGATAGTCCGGCTGAGGGGGGCTATTGGGTAAGGTGACGGCTTTGGTTTGATACCAAGACGATCGCGCAATCACAGTTTCTAACCGACTGAGCGCAGATTCTAGAATGGCTTGAGAATCTCCTAAGTTACTGCCAAGTGCGATCGCGTATTTCATCAGATGAGGTTTGTGGTTGGGCTATCAATTATAGTCAACGGAATCGACGCACATTGAATCGACTTGAATGACGAGCGTTTGATCAGGGTTGGAACTGTTTGAACGATTGAGCACGATGCAAATTGGTTCACGCGAGATGTTCTAAAGGTTCGCATGAGACGCTCTGAGATTCGAGCGAGATGCTCTAAGTGTCGCGCGTGAATATTTGAGAATGGCGGGCGAATTTTGGATGAGCGATCGCGCTGCTCTGATCTTGATGCGCGAGGTTCAAAGCATGGTGAGCGGTGAGCGATCGTGCAATTTCAGACTCCATCAGATTAAGATTTATCCTATAGCTGTAGAGTGGCTCTTTCTGCCCTGTGTCGAATCTCACGCCGGAACCAATTGAGGTGTTCGTCTCGTATTCACATCGAGACGAGTTGTTGCGGGATGAATTGGCAAAGCATCTGAGTATTCTGAAGCGTCAGGGCGTGATTAAAGAGTGGCACGATCGAGAAATTAGCCCAGGATCAGAATGGAAAGGCGAGATCGATTCTCATCTGAATTCGGCGCAGATTATTTTGTTGCTGATTAGCGCAGATTTTTTGGCTTCAGATTATTGTTATGACATTGAATTGACAAAAGCATTAGAGAGGCACGACCGCAAAGAAGCCTGCGTCATCCCAATTATTTTGCGCCCTGTCGATTGGAATGATGCCCCCTTTGGAAAACTCCAAGCGCTACCTGAGAATACTTTACCTGTAACCAAATGGGAAAATCTTGACGATGCTTTTCTCAGCGTGACGCGGGGGATTCGTCAGACGATAGAACGATTGAAACAAGCACATCACGATAAGCTAGAACAACCAGAGAGAGAACGACAAAACTCACCAAAACTAGGTCAAATTAAAGAACATCAGGAAAGACAGCAGCAAGCTGTGCAACAGCCATCTGAGCAAGACACCCCTCAGCAAAATAATAAACAAGTCAGAAAGCATGATTGTCTAGTCAAAAGACTACCTTGGAGTCCGCTAACCTGCGTTGTATTAGGGTATGGTCTGTTAGGCTTTTTACTATCCGTATCTGCTGCTGAGATTCGAGTGTGGGCTTTGACTCTGGCTGGAGTTTTGATTGAGGCTGGAGCTTGGGTTTCGGCGAAAGCTTGGGGTTGGGCTTGGGTTCTCGTTGGAGCGTGGGCTTTGTCTGGAGCTTTATATGGAGCTTTAGGTAAGGTGTTAAATGGATCTGGTGCTAGTGTTGCAGTTGGAATATGGACTTTGGTTTTTGCTGGGGTTTGGGCTGGGAAACAGCTTTTGGAGTCGTTCAGTAGAATTGATACATGTTTTATTTTGGCTTTCACTTCAACGATCGGTTTAGCACTTGGAGCTTTAACCTACTGGATCACTCATCGCTGACCTCTCAACTCTAAGATTCAACCGATAGCTTCAGAAATCATTTAGGTTTTCGTCGATCGAGTTCCTAAATTTTTCCTGTTATAGTCGAACAATATCGCCGCATTCTAGACAAGCTAATGGTACATCCTGCGTTCACCGAGATTACCGATGAAGAACTAATGCAGATGAGTTCTAAGAATCCTGAACTGCGATTCGAGCGGAATGCAGACGGGAGTTTAGTCACCATGCCACCAACTGGGGGAATTTCGAGCAATCGAGAAATTAAAGCAGGGGCTTATCTTCTGATTCATGTCGAACAAAATGATTTAGGCGAAGTCTTCAGCTCAAGTGGTGGCTTTCGATTGCCAAATACTGCTGTGCGATCGCCTGATGCAGCGTTTGTTGCGAAGGGTCGATTGCCTGAAGACTGGGATCAACAAGAAGATAAATTTATTTCGGTTGTGCCTGATTTCGTCATTGAAATTCGCTCCAAGTCCGATTCGCTTGAAGGCTTGAAAGAAAAGATGCAGGAGTATATTGAAAATGGCGTGAAATTGGGCTGGTTGATCGATCGTAAAAACAAAACTGCTTACGTCTACCGTGCCGATCGGTCAATTACGCAATATCCCGAATCAGCGACTTTAAGCGGAGAATGATGTCGTTCCAGGATTTACTCTAGCGCTCAAAGTTTTGCTGTAGGGGAAATACGATCGACAAATCTAACTCCAATTCCGAAAACTGAGGCAACTTCACTCTCTCATTCGGTAAAGCAATCCGCTTCAATCGATAACCAAATTCTGAGTCTGACTTACGATACGGTTCGCTATACATTTCTAAGACGCGATCGAGGAGATTGAAAATCCAATAATTTTGGATTTTACCTTCTGCGTACATCTCTAATTTCGCCTCTTGATCATAGGTGAGAGACGGATCTGAAATCTCAATCACGAGCAAAATATCTTCGGGTCTGGGATGTCCTGAAAGGTAATCATCCGGGCGATTCTGAACAATTGCAAAATCAGGTTCTGGCTCTCCATCGTTGGGAAGTGTAATCGGCGATTGATTCTGAAGCGTTGCGCGATCGCCTAGCAAGCGTGGCAATTCTCGGAGCAGTTTTCGATTGCAGGTTTCGTGTGCTTTGCCTTTTGCTGCCATGTGAATCAATTGTCCTCGAATCAGTTCAATATGATCGTCTTCCTGGAAAAATCCCAACTCGGTTAAGCGGTGATATTCCTCGATCGTGAACCGTTTTAGCGTTGGCACATTCATTGCACGACTGGATGTAATTGAGTTTGGTTGAGATATTCTAGCAACAGTAATCTTAGATAATCTTGCGCTTCTACATAGCGTTTGAGTTGCGTGTAGTCATTGTTTTCAGCGAAATACCAATCTAAGAAATAATCAATCTCAAACAGTTTGATTGCTTTGAGATGTTGAATGGTTTCCTCGATCGTCGATCGCATTTTTTGGCTCAAAATCTGATGCGCATAGCCTTGAATTTGAGTTGTGAACATTTCAATTTCGCCCAGGATACTGAAGGTTTGATCTTCTTCCCATTCTGCGAGTTGATGCCGCTCGGATTTGAGCGCTTGGTAATCTATGTTGAGTTGTTCAATCCGTTTGCGAATGTGAACGAGTTCAAGGTCAGACGAACGAGATAGAAGTTGCTCACTCATAATTCGTTAATTCTCTCCATATGAGATGATTTTCCCTGACCGCTCAATCAAAAATTCAAATCCTTTGTTCCATCTTATTGCGCCATCCGCTAAAGTCTTCTGTTTCGCGCTCTTCTTGTTGAAATTCTTAGCCTTGCGGAGATAGCGCAAATAATTGCCAGAATATCCATGTCGTTCAGCGTGGTCAACGATACTATGAGCAAGAGTCTCATAAGTCGCCTGATCCCAATCTGCTAGGAGTGCTTCAATCTCTAAAGCCTCCGCTTCTGTGTAGTTTGCAAATAAAATTTGTTCATACGGATCAAGCGGATTTACCATTTACCCCCTCATTCGCTCATGCGTCCCATTTATCTCGATAATCATTCAACCACACGAGTAGACGACCGCGTTTTAGCCGCAATGCTTCCCTACTTCACTGAGCATTACGGCAATCCTGCGAGTGTGACTCATGCGTACGGATGGGAAGCAGAAGCCGCTGTCAAACAAGCACGAGAAATCATCGCCGATAAGATAGGCGCAACTCCAGAAGAAATTATTTTTACTAGCGGTGCAACTGAGGCAAATAATTTAGCGATTAAAGGTGTTGCAGAAGCTTACTTTAGCCAAGGACGACATATCATCACGGTTCAAACTGAGCACAATGCAGTGTTAGATCCTTGCCGGTATTTAGAATCGCTTGGATTTGAAGTGACTTACTTAGGAGTCGATCGCTTTGGCTTGATCAATCTAGAAGAACTCGAAAAAGCCATGCGTGAAGATACAATTCTAGTCTCGATTATGGCTGCAAATAATGAAATCGGAGTCATTCAACCGATTGAGCAGATTGGCGAGCTTTGTCACAGTCGCAATGTCCTGTTTCACACCGATGCAGCACAAGCCATTGGTAAAATTCCCCTGACTGTGAAAAACATTGATCTTATGTCCATTACAGGACACAAGCTCTATGCACCCAAAGGCATTGGAGCTTTGTATGTTCGGCGGAAAAATCCACGAGTTCAACTCTCTGCCCAGTTACATGGAGGTGGACATGAGCGAGGAATGCGATCGGGAACACTGTACACGCCTCAAATTGTCGGACTCGGTAAAGCGATCGAGCTTGCTGAACCAGAAGAAAAAATTCGAGTCCTGCGCGATCGCTTATGGCAGCAGTTGAACATTGAAGGCATCCATCTCAACGGACACCCCACTCAACGCCTCCCCGGAAACCTAAATATCAGCATTGAGAATGTCGATGGGCAAGCCCTTCTCCTCGGTGTGCAATCGACGATCGCGATTTCATCCGGCTCTGCTTGTACCTCTGCAAAAATTGCACCCTCCCACGTTTTAACCGCGATCGGTGTCCCTGATGAATTAGCCTTTGCTTCGATCCGATTTGGCATTGGCAGATTCAATACAGAGGCAGACATTGATCAAGCAGCACAATGTGTTTTGCAGACGGTCAAAGCGTTACGAAGCTAGCACTCTTTCAATTTGATAATTGACTCAGGCTGTAATCGAGTTTTTCTGCGATCGCACTCACCCAATTTTCATCCTGCTTGGTAAAGCTTCGAGGTGCATTCGCTCCTAAAATCAAAACGCCTTCTTTACCGATGGGCTGACAAATCACACCCTGCGTATTTTCGGGCAGATAGTCAAACTCAATCTTGCCAGGATAAACATTGAGTGCGACGAGATAAATCGGTTTTTGCTTCTCGAGAACTCGCGCTAAGATTGCGCCCGGTTTTACCTCTTTCACAGGGCTAAGAATGCCACGACGCAGCAGCACTTTGCCGCGATAGAAAACAATCAGCGATCGCGTTACCGTATTCGTCAGCAGAATATGAGAAGCCCATGCTAACTCAGTCTTTACAGCTTCCGGTAAGTCTGGATCGAGATCAAACCCTTCTTCACCGATTAATTCGACACTATCAGGTGTACGAGGCTGGATTTGCTGCCAGATTAAGCCCGTCAAAATCAGAATCGCGCTCAAAATCACACCCAAGGCATCCGATCGCGCTTGAGAATCAGTGAGAACAGGGGTGAGAATTCGATTCGTAAACAACAAACTTCCACCCAAAACGCCAACTGCGATCGGTAAAAGGCGTAAAATTCGATTCGGATCAGACTTTGCCATAGGACTTGGTTGAGCAATATTCTTTAACCGTACAGGAGGATGTGATTTGCTGGATCTGTTGAGTGCAGGATTACTGTCAGGGTGGCTGAAAATGGCGGGATTACCCACCTCATTTGATCCGAGCGAAATGCTCGATCGCGTCACGGTTCAGACTCCATTCTGGCAGGCGAGCGATCCAGATGCCGAAAAAGTGGTCAAAGATTATCTGAAATTCCTCAACAGCCAAGGATTAAAGGCGAATGAGCAAGGAATTTGGCTGCAATCTGGCGCGAATCTGCTGCTTAGCAATCAAGGTACAACTCCTGTGCCAGCAGCTTCTCTGACCAAAGTTGCAACTTCGCTGGCAGCCTTACAGACTTGGGGAGTCGATCACCAATTTGAGACGCTGATCGGTACAACTGGAGCTATTGAAAACGGGGTGTTACAGGGGGATTTAGTCATTCAAGGTGGTGGTGATCCTCTGTTTGTCTGGGAAGATGCGATCGCGCTTGGCAATGCCTTAAATCAACTTGGAATTACTCGTGTGACAGGAGATTTAGTGATCACAGGTAGCTTTATGCTCAACTTTCGAGAGAGCACTCTGCAGTCCGGTGAACTGCTCAAACAAGCACTCAACTCAAAAACGTGGGATTCTGACATTCGTGATGAATTTGGGGAAGTTTCAGGAAAACGTCCAACCATTGAAATCAAAGGAAAAGTCAGAACTGGAGCGGCTAACCAACCGACTATTTTGTTAAAACATCGATCGCTACCGTTAGTGCATGTGCTCAAATATCTCAATGTTCATAGCCAAAATGAGATGGCGCAGATGCTAGCCGATAACTTAGGTGGTGTGAAGACTGTGATTGAAAAAGCAGCTTCAGCCGCAAACGTTTCACCCAATGAACTCTTGCTAGCAAATGGGTCTGGACTCGGAGTTGAAAATCGCATCTCTCCTCATGCAGCTTGTGCCATGTTTGCAGCCCTCGATCGTACTCTGTATCCATTAAACTTGTCGATCGCTGATTTCTTCCCGGCTTCCGGTATCGATCGTAACGGAACCTTAGAAGATCGCTCAGTGCCAGAACACGCCGTCATTAAAACCGGAACTCTCAGAGAAGTGAGCGCTCTAGCAGGAGTGTTACCAACTCGCGATCGCGGTTTGATCTATTTCGCGGTGATCAATCGCGGCACTGACATTCTGGAACTGCGATATCAACAAGATTTACTCTTGCAAGCTTTGCAGAAAGTATGGGGTGCAAACATCGATGCAACTGTGGTTCAGCCGAGTCCGTGGTTAAAGAAAACGCCATCAGCACAACGCATTGAGGTCGTTCAGCGCGGGTAAACCCAACCGCCTCGACGGTTCACCGTACCTATGAATTTCATCCGGGGCGGCAACCCCAACCTTTGGCTTCCGGTTTGCCCCAATGCGCCTAACCTTGATTCCTCCTAAATTAGAAACATCGAAACACAGAACGCTACTCTCTCTAAACAAGGTAACCGCCATGATGACTTCTACTCGTTTGCAAGAAATGGAAATGGCACGTCGTCAGTTTAATCAACTCTTCAGCGAACTGATGCCGACTCGCGAAACAACTTGGTCACCTGCGATCGAATTCACCGCGACAGAAGCCGAATTCATCCTTCGTGCTCAACTTCCTGGTATCGCTGCCAAAGACGTTGATGTCCAAATCGGACAAGACACCGTTTCGATCTCAGGCGAGCACAAATTAGAAGCGACAGAAGCCAAAGGACTCCGTTCTGAATTCCGCTATGGCAAATTCCGCCGCGTGATTTCGCTGCCTGCACCTGTGCAAAACGATCAAGCCAAGGCTGAATTGAAAGACGGTATCTTGACCCTCACCCTACCTCGTCTACAAGCGGTGAAACCCACGATCGTCAAACTCAATCTCGTCGAATCAGAAGCGCAAGCTGAAGAAACCGCAGACGTGTGGAATTCCTAAATGTAACCGTGGAAGAGCACTAGGAAGATTAGAGAACTAGGGGACAAGAAGCACAATTTCGACTCCCCCCACTCCCCCACTCCCCACTCTCCCACCCCTCAACCGTCCCCGAAATGGTTCGGTAGGTACGGTAAATACCCCTTCATGGAACGCCAGAACCCGAACAGTATATTAGGTAGGGGATGGAATGCTTTGGTGGCACTGAACTGAAAATTACCCGTTTGAGTCCCGCCGCCCCGATATAAATTCTGGCACTTGCGCCAGTCCCCTACCCCGAACCGCATTGATTAAGTGATGGAGCCGAAGCACCCATATGGCAAAAGTTGTTGGAATTGACTTAGGAACGACAAACTCGTGTGTCGCTGTGATGGAAGGTGGTAAACCCACTGTAATCGCAAACGCGGAAGGATTTCGCACGACCCCCTCAGTCGTCGGTTACGCAAAAAATGGCGATCGCTTAGTTGGTCAAATTGCCAAGCGCCAAGCCGTCATGAACCCAGAGAATACGTTCTACTCGGTCAAACGGTTTATCGGTCGCAGATTTGACGAAGTGACCCATGAAGCAACAGAAGTCGCTTATAAAGTCCTGAACGTTGGCGGAAACGTTAAACTCGATTGCACCGCCCAAGGCAAGCAATTTGCACCGGAAGAAATCTCTGCTCAAGTCCTCCGGAAGCTGAAAGAAGACGCAAGTAAGTACCTCGGCGAAGATGTGACCCAAGCGGTGATCACAGTTCCCGCTTACTTTAACGACTCTCAGCGACAGGCAACCAAAGACGCAGGGAAAATTGCAGGTCTAGAAGTGCTCCGAATTATTAACGAGCCGACTGCTGCATCTCTCGCATACGGTCTTGACAAGAAGAGCAACGAAACAATCCTCGTGTTTGACTTAGGTGGTGGTACGTTTGACGTATCGATCCTCGAAGTGGGCGACGGTGTATTTGAAGTACTCGCAACTTCTGGAGACACTCACTTAGGTGGAGACGACTTCGATAAAAAGATTGTAGATTTCTTAGCTGATGGTTTTGCTCGTGCAGAAGGCATTGACCTCCGCAAAGATAAGCAAGCACTTCAGCGTTTGACTGAAGCGGCTGAGAAAGCAAAAATCGAACTGTCGAGCGTGACTCAAGCGGATATTAACCTCCCGTTTATCACTGCAACTCAAGATGGGCCGAAGCACCTCGATACCACGTTGACCCGTGCAAAGTTTGAGGAATTGTGTGCGGATCTCATCGATCGCTGCCGCATCCCGGTTGAAACTGCACTCCGCGACTCGAAGCTTGACAAGAGCAAGATCGATGAAGTCGTTCTCGTCGGAGGTTCGACCCGGATTCCCGCAGTTCAGGAAGTTGTAAAACGCGTCTTGGGCAAAGATCCGAACCAAACCGTGAACCCAGATGAAGTGGTCGCGATTGGTGCTGCAATTCAAGCAGGTGTCTTGGCAGGTGAAGTTAAAGATATTCTCTTGCTCGACGTATCGCCGTTGTCCTTGGGTGTTGAAACCTTGGGCGGTGTGATGACCAAGATCATTCCTCGTAACACCACGATTCCGACCAAGAAATCGGAAGTATTCTCAACCGCAGTCGATGGACAAAGCAATGTAGAAATCCATGTGCTGCAAGGTGAGCGCGAAATGTCGAACGACAACAAGAGCCTTGGAACCTTCCGTCTGGATGGAATTCCTCCCGCTCCCCGTGGCGTTCCTCAAATCGAAGTAACCTTCGACATTGATGCGAACGGTATCTTGACTGTCTCTGCGAAAGATAAGGGCACAGGTAAAGAACAATCGATCAGCATTACCGGAGCTTCAACCTTACCGAAAGATGATGTTGAACGGATGGTACGCGATGCTGAGCAAAATGCTTCGACCGATAAAGAACGTCGTGAGCGGATTGATCTCAAGAACCAAGCTGACTCCTTGGCATACCAAGCCGAGAAGCAAATCAGCGAGCTAGGCGATAAAGTGCCTGCCGATGATAAGACTAAGGTTGAAGGCTTAGTGAAAGATCTCAGAGATGCGATCGCGGCTGAAGACTTCGACAGAATCAAGTCTCTCCAGACCGACTTACAACAGTCCTTGTACGGCATTAGCCAAAACCTCTATCAGCAAGCAGGCGGCGAAACTCCTGGCGCTGATCCAGGTGCAAGCGCAGGTGGCGGTTCGACCCCTAGTGGCGATGATGTAATCGATGCCGACTTCACTGAGTCGAAGTAAGTTCTCTAGTTGATTGAGAAATGAGGCTGGTAGTTCCCTTGGTTGGAGCTACCAGCTTTTTCATAGCTTAAGCTAGACCTCTTGTATAATGCAGATAACATTGACATAAGCTTATGCAAGATTCTCCTCGTAGATCGATGCCAGTTGTAAAGGCTAGTATGAGAGCGCCAAACCAAGATATTGCTTATTGGCGAACTCAATCTTTTCAGGCGAGAATCGATGCATTAGAAGGAATTCGTCGAGAGTACCATCTCTGGAAATACGGTAATGCTGAACCAAGACTTCAGAGAGTTTATACAATCATTAAACGATAATCAGGTTCGATATCTAGTTGTGGGCGGCTACGCAGTTGCAATCTATGGGCATCCTCGCTATACGAAGGATTTGGATGTCTGGATTGAAATGACCCAGGAGAATGCTGCTAATATCATGCAGGCATTGCAACAGTTCGGTTTTGATTCCCTGAATTTAACGATTGAAGATTTTCTGACTTCAGATCAAGTGATTCAACTTGGATATCCACCTAATCGGATTGATATGATTACAACGCCAGATGGTGTGGATTTTGCGACTTGTTTTCTCACAAGGTCTGAAATCGAAGTTGATGGAGTCATAGTCAATTTTATCGACTTGGAGAATCTGAAGCGGAATAAGAAAGCATCAGGACGGTTACAGGATTTAGCTGATTTGGAAAAGCTTGAAAGTGAAGACTGATTGAGTGACTGGGTGAAGAACACTTATGATTTTTACGAATTAGGCAAGCCTTCAGAAAGTGCTGACTAGGGAATCGCGGCTGAAGACTTTGACAGAATCAAGTCTCTCCAGACCGACTTACAACAGTCCTTGTATGGCATTAGCCAAAACCTCTATCAGCAAGCAGGTGGCGAAGCTCCTGGCGCTGATCCAGGTGCAAGTGCTGGCGGTGGTTCGACCTCTGGTGGCGATGATGTGATTGACGCTGACTTTACTGAGTCGAAGTAAGTTCTCTAGTTGATTGAGAAATGAGGCTGGTAGTTTCCCATGAGTGGAGCTACCAGCTTTTTTAAGTATCTAAAGCATGTGTTCAACTAGCAATATCTAAGCCTGTCAAATTTCTGAATGTACAACGTAGCTTCATGCTCGTCGCTACCTAAAGTGACTCTGGTTTAAGATAGACTCTCGCCCATTTGTAGCGGTCTGGATCTTTATTGAGAAGATACTCGACAACTTCTCGGCGTTTTTCCTTCTGTTTCGTCATCCTGACAATTTTTTCAATTTCATTGTCTGTATCAGTCGCTCCACGCTCTACTGCCATTTCAAACCAATAATCGCCCTGAGTATAATTACCTCGATCGTAGGACAAAGCGCCCATTAAGGTGAAAGGCTGATGACTCTCCGGTTGGCATTCCATAGCTTTTGTTGCACACTGTTCTGCCTCATCTAGCTGTTCCAAATCGCGGAAAGCGGCTCCTCTTGTAACGAGCAAAGCTGCTTTCAAGTCTAGTTCTTTTACTTTGTCCCAATTCAGCGTCTGTGTGACCTCTAATGCTTTTTCAGGTTTACCTGCTTTGCGCCAATTACTACTTGCACTTGCTAGATTCCATCGATTTCCAGTACGTCGGTATTCTTTCTGATAGAAAATAGCTTCTAATTGATAGTGAGCGATCGCAATGTTGCCAGTTCGAGAAAGACGACCTTCTTCAATGAGTTGCACAACTTGTTTTGGGTCAAGTCGTTCTCCTCGCTCCAATCTGAGCATGATTTCGTAGAATGGCTCGATCGCTAATGCTCCGAAAATTCGATATTTTGTTTTTAACATCCTGAAATGCGTCTGTATCAGTATCTGTGCTGTTCCAGCCAATCCTTGATCTGATAGCCATTGAATGTCTCCTGCAATAACTTGGGAATCCCAGTTCCGCATAGAGGTTTCTGAATTGAGTGCCTCAAGACGTTTCAAAATCAGGAACAAAGGATTAGTAGGCTCTGAACTCTCGCACTGAGTTGCTTGATACTTCGATTTCAGTGATGCAAAAAGAATTTTATCTTTATGATGCTGTGCAAGAGTGACGAGCGTGTTCAGATTTTGCTTGCTTAGCCATTTGCATTCCCGATTGACTAGCGCCTCTTCTGCGTCCAACTTCTTGAGAATGGTATAGAGCGGACTAGAAATAGAAGTATCCGGATGCGCCTCAACTTGGTATTTTGCCTTAAGCACTGAAAACTCGCCTTCAGCTTTTCTCTCGTTTTCCTGCTGCCAATAAATGTCTAATGTTTCATAGAAATCATGAGCTAAAAGCCAATCTGCTTCAGCATCAGTTAACTGTTCACGAACATTCAGTTTTTTCAGAATTGAGAAGAGAGGCTCCTCTGGGAGACGATCAAGATGTTTTGCCGCTTTGTAGGTCACTTTGAGTTGCGAAAACTGCAAAACTTCCTGAATCACTTTCTTTGTATCTACAAGAGCATCATGATTGAGAAGTTCTAACTCCGAAGCTGAAATGACACCTCCGGATTCTACTTTCCAAAGCAGTGAACTGATGGGATTTGCGATCGTAAGCTCTGCATCTTCTGGAATACAATAGCGAACTCGGAGCCGCAAAAGTTCAGCTTCTAGTCTTTGTAGCTCTTCGGTTTTGTATTGCTGCAAATCAATGATGCCAGCGGTTTTAGTGAAGCGATTCTCAATGAGCCATTGAAACTCTATCTCTGTAATCTGAATCCCTAACTCAGCTTTCCTAAGAATGAAATATAGAAAAATGTCCGGTTCAGCAGATTGGTTGTGCTCAACTTGATACTTCTCCTTGAGAGCAGTAAAGTGCTGATTCTGAAGCTTACGATGATCCATATAGCGTGAAATACTCGTTAACGATCGCTCGTCTAGATTACCCACGCTAGAAAATCTTACAAACGAGGCAGCGAGATTGAACTTACATTCGTCCAATCTCGCTGCTCGCAAGTTTTAGACAGACTTCAGAGCGTTTATCAGCAGACTATTCCTCATCTTTTGCAGCCGTGCGTTCGATCTTGTGGCTGAACGTAATTAACGCCTTGCCCAAGGTGTGCAGAGGCCCTTTCACACCGCGAGCCGCTTCATCTCCGATCGCATTCGTTTGCTCGCCAAGCGTCTCTAGCACCTCCGCAATTTCACTTCCATCAGACTTTTTGCCCCTCAAGAGTTTTTTCAGTTCCTTCAAAGATGCAGACAACTCTTTGATATTGTCCTCCTTGTGACCTTTGAGAAAATCCACCCATTCATCGATCGAATCGATCGCTTCATTGGATTCGATCTCCGTAGGATCTCCGTGTAGAATCTCTGTCAAAGATTCGACATCGGGAGCATTATCGAGATCTGATCCTCCGCTTGTTTGTTGAGCCGAATTTTGCTCTTTTTCTAACTTAGAAGAATCCATTTCTTTTTGTGATTTTTTGTCTTTTTGGGTTGCCATAATTGTTATTCCTGCTATGTTTCAGCCGAGTTATGACATTCAAAATAAAGTTATTAAAAATGTATTTCCTCATCTAAAAGAAGAGATATAAATCACACTTTTGGATGAGTACAATCACATCCGAAATATGACACAGATCACAGCCCTAAATTGGTCGAAATGCCCTCTATACAAAGGATTGAGATCTTGCGTGTTTCTGCCGAATTCATACCAGAAGAAACTCGATCAGTACCGTATATCGACGATGGCTTGAAACCATTTCTATACAGAAAATAAGCTCAACGCTGATGTGAACTTTGACCTTGTGGTAGATGATGGCAACTCAATCTTCTTTACGCTCCCGTGGAATGGAACTGTTAGTTTCGTATCACCAAAACCCCTCGGTAAGACTGCGAAACCAGTTGGTGCAGATGAATGCAGGTTTAGTGCGGAAAATCGCTCATCGGGTGAGTCATCAATGTGCAGAACCCTATGAAGACCTCGAACAGATTGGATATTTAGGGCTGATTCGAGCGATCGAACGGTTTAATCCCAATCAAGGATGCGCGTTCAGTTCGTTCGCCGTACCGTATATTCGAGGCGAAATGCTTCACTTCTTACGCGATCGCGCTGGAACCGTCAAAATTCCCCGTCGCTGGCAGCAATTGAATAAAGAAGGGCAACGAGTCCGCGAACAATTAATGGAAGCCTTCGGACGGCAACCCAGTGACGAAGAGATTGCAGATGTATTAAAAGTGTCGGTGAACGAATGGCGCGAGAGCAAACTGGCTGCAAAGAACCGATTACCGCTGAGTTTAGACGCAACCGTGTGTCAGCAGTTAGATTCTCCGATGACATTGGGCGACACCTTACCCGATGTCAGATATCAAGCCCTCCAAGTGCTCGAAGAAGACCGCCAGCAATTACAACGCGCCTTAAATCAGCTTGAAGATAAGACCCGCCAAGCGATCGAATATGTTTTCCTACATGATTTATCGCGTAAAGAAGTCGCAGAACAGATTGGAGTCAGCCCGATGACGGTGACGCGCCGGATTCATCGCGGAATTCAACAAATGGTCGGATTGCTTCATCCTCAAGTGATGCAGAGCGATCCCTAAGAAATTGACAGCCAAATTTTTCATCTATCGAGTCGCCGGATTGAATCAATCCGGCGTTTCTTGTCTTTCAAGATTTCAATAAAATAAGCTCCCCGATTGGTTGAGAATCAGGGAGCTTAGACGATCGCTCAATTAAAAAATCTAGCCAACCTTGAGCAATTCCACATCAAAAAATAGCGTCGAATTTGGTGGAATCGGGCCAATGCCTCGACTTCCATACCCCAAATCGGGTGGAATTTCTAAAGTGCGACGACCGCCCACTTTCATTGAGCCAACGCCTTCATCCCAGCCTTTGATCACCTGCCCTACGCCAATTTTGAATTTGAAAGGCTGACCGCGATCGCGAGAACTGTCAAACTTCGTGCCGTCTTTTAACGTTCCCGTGTAATGAACCGTCACGAGTTGACCCACTTCAGGAGTCTCGCCCGTTCCTTCAACCACATCAACATATTTCAGACCAGACGCAGTTTCGGTCGGTTCTTTCGATTCAGCAGGATTCGGAGTTGTCATCGGTTTTAAATCAGCAGCTTGTGCTACTTGAACTACAGGAGCAGCTTCGGTCTTAGGCATTTCAGCAGCGATCGCGCTATCACGAGAACCTCCCGTAATCTGTGCCACGACCAGCACCGCAATACAAGCCACCATGACGCCGAAGCTGATCAAAATCTCTCTCATGATCAGTTTTCTTGAATGTGCTTTTCAATTTTCACACTGATTCTCATTTCCAGAGCTTATTTTCTAAATCTCGCACCTGTCGCTCTAAGCGATCGAGTCTGCCGCGCAATTCATCCATTTCGTTCTGGCGAGGCACACCCAAATCCATCAGCATGTTGCGAAGCTGCCGCTGAAACTGGGCTTCAAATCCGCCCTGCTCGGTTTTCAGTTGATTCATCAGATCATCGACGAAGCCTTTTGCCTGATCGGGATTGAGTTTGCCCTCTTTCACCCACTGATCCCCAACTTCTTTGAGTTTTTCAGCGACCAAAGACGTTGTGCCCACACCGAGCATCAGCAGTTGCGTGATCCAATTGTTGTTATCCATATTTTTAGTCGTTCGTCGATCGTGGCTGCATTCATTCTGGCAAATCCTTGTTAATCCGCAACAGGACGGTTTCCCGTCTGCGTCCATCCAGTGCGACACTAGAAATACACGCTTGCTGTGATTTTCGCGAATTTTATGTCAGATTCTCAAACCATTAGTGCAGCAGTTGCCGCACTTTATAACACCTACCCTTTTCCACCAGAGCCTTTATTAGATGAGCCACCACCCGGCTACAACTGGCGCTGGAATTGGCTGGCTGCGTATAGTTTTTGTACCGGACAGAAACCGAAACGCCAAGATGTCCGGATTTTAGATGCGGGATGTGGAACAGGCGTTGGCACAGAATATCTTGTGCATTTGAATCCTCACGCTCAGGTGACGGGGATTGATTTGAGTGCAGGGGCGTTAACCGTTGCGCGAGAGCGCTGTCAGAGATCGGGAGCCGATCGTGTTGAGTTTCATCACCTCAGTCTCTACGATGCCAATCAACTTTCCGGTCAGTTCGATTTAATTAATTGCGTGGGCGTATTGCACCATTTACCCGATCCAAACCGAGGGATTCAATCCTTGGCAACCAAACTTGCGCTGGGTGGATTGATGCACATTTTTGTGTATTCAGAATTGGGACGATATGAAATTCAACTGATGCAAGAAGCGATTAAGCTTTTGCAATCGGATCGATCCGACTATCGCGAAGGCGTAGCGATCGGGCGGCAGATTTTTGCGTCCTTGCCTCCCAACAATCGACTGGTGCGCCGAGAACAAGAGCGCTGGTCGATGGAGAATACGCGCGATGAGTGCTTTGCCGACATGTACGTCCATCCGCGTGAAGTCGATTACAACATTCACACGCTGTTTGAGTTGATTGATGCGTCTGGATTGAATTTTTTAGGCTTCTCAAATCCGCGTCAGTGGGAGGCATCGCGACTGTTCAATCAGCCGGACTTGCTGGAACGGGCGGATAAATTGAGCGATCAAGAAAGATATCGCTTAATTGAACTCCTTGATCCAGAGTCGGTGACTCATTACGAATTCTTCTTGAGTCGAGGGGAATTACCAAAATCAGATTGGAGTTCGGATGAAGCCCTTTTACAGGCAATTCCTGAACGCAGTCCTTGTATGGACGGATGGGAGAGCCGCTGTTTGTTTAATTACGATTACCAAATCATCAATCTGGCTGAAGATGAGTTTGAATTTTTGAAGGCTTGCGATGGTAATCAGACACAATCGGTGCAAGAGATTCTCTCGACGGTTTCGATTTCGATCGATAAAGTGCGATCGCTGCAAGAACAGCAGCTTATCTTACTGACTCCGTAGGATTTGTTGCCGTTTGTGAAGGAATTCATGGCTGCCGATTCAAGCAAGCGGTCATGAATCCCTTCAGCCAGAATACGATTTTCTCGGCTGATGTCCGTTCTCACAGCATCACTCAGGCGCTTTTGACAACCCTCAGAGTAGAAATTCTTTGATCGGCAATTGACAAAATCCCCGTGTCAAAAGTCATTAAGTATTATTACCTCCACATGATATGATTGCTTCTGGTTCAGATTGTTGGGGATCGCTCGGACATCAATGATATTCGATCGTTATCATGACAATGTGAATCTAACTTTGGAGCCGCGCCTGCTATGGAAGAAACGATCCAAACTGGTACAGAAAAACCAGAGTCAAGTCAGTCCATGGATGACTTTTATCGACTCCAAAATGAGTTGCTAATCGTAACCGTGATCTTGACTGGGCTAATATTCTTCCCTGTCTGGTATTTCTATTCGCTCAACACTGCTCTGAATTATTTAATTGGAGCGTGTACAGGTGTGGTTTACTTAAAGTTATTGGCGCGAAATGTAGAGCGACTCGGTACGGAAAAGCAAAAAATCAGCAAAACACATTTAGCTGTTTTTATTGGGGTAATGGTTCTCGTTACTCAAGTGAAAGATCTTCATGTGCTGCCTGTATTTCTAGGCTTTTTAACGTATAAAGGAACCCTACTCGTCCATACCTTGCGGATTCTGTTTAAGCCTGAACAAACTCAGACCTAACTTAATAGAAATTCGCGAAAAAAATATTGCTCCTTGAATCTGGGGAAAGCCGCCTGAACTGAAATGCTTAATTTCCTCGACGCTCCCAACGTTTTACCGATCGCCAGCTTAGAAGTGGGTCATCACCTCTACTGGCAAATTGGCAATCTGAAGATTCATGGGCAGGTATTTATTGTCTCTTGGATCGTCATCGGGCTATTGGTTGGAGCTTCATTGCTCGCAACCCGTAACGCTCAACGCGTTCCAAAAGGCATTCAGAACCTGATGGAGTACGCGCTGGAGTTTGTGCGTGAGTTGGCAAAAAACCAGCTAGGCGAGAAAGAGTACCGTCCTTGGGTTCCGTTTATTGGCACTCTGTTTCTGTTCATCTTTGTCTCTAACTGGTCGGGCGCACTCGTTCCCTGGAAGCTGATTAAGCTACCAGAAGGCGAACTCGCTGCCCCCACGAATGACATCAACACCACAGTTGCTTTAGCACTCTTGGTGTCGCTGGCATATTTTTACGCAGGCTTCAGTAAGAAAGGATTGGGCTACTTTGCGAAGTACGTTCAACCTACTCCGGTTCTTCTGCCCATCGCGATTCTAGAAGACTTCACGAAGCCGCTTTCACTCAGCTTCCGACTTTTTGGTAACATCTTGGCGGATGAATTGGTGGTCGGTGTATTGGTGCTTCTAGTGCCGCTGTTCGTCCCACTTCCTGTGATGCTGCTGGGTCTATTTACCAGTGCAATTCAGGCTTTGGTGTTTGCGACTCTGGCAGGTGCTTACATTCACGAAGCACTTGAAGGTCACGGCGACGAACATCACGATTAGCCGCATTTTCTTGTCCGAATCTGTTCACCGTATTCAATCGAAGGAAAATCACTATGAATCCTACCGTTGCTGCTGCTTCTGTAATCGCTGCCGCACTCGCGATCGGTCTTGCTGCAATTGGACCTGGTATTGGTCAAGGTAATGCTTCTGGAGAAGCTGTTGCAGGAATTGCACGTCAGCCTGAAGCAGAAGGCAAAATTCGCGGTACGTTGCTGTTGACCCTCGCGTTTATGGAATCTCTGACCATCTACGGTCTGGTAATCGCGTTGGTTCTCTTGTTCGCGAACCCATTTGCATAAGTTCGAATTCAAAACTCGGAATTCAGATTGACTCTGTGTTCCGAGTTTTGAGTGTGTCCTTCTAGCTCTTACTTCCTACAATGTTTGATTTTGATGCAACGCTGCCGTTGATGGCGGTGCAATTTTTACTGTTGGTTGCAGTGTTGAACATTGTGTTCTTCAAGCCTTTGACCAAGGTTGTTGAAGATCGTAATGATTTTATTCGCGGCACTGAAGCTGATGCGAAGGAGCGGTTGGCAAAAGCAGAAGCATTAGCGAAACAGTACGAAACTGAACTCGCTGAATCGCGTCGGGCTTATCAAAGCGCGATCGCAAAAGCTCAAGCTGACGCAAACCAAATCGCGGCACAGAAAATTGCAGCGGCACAGCAAGAAGCACAACAACAGCGGGAACAAACTCAGAAAGAGTTAGACCAGCAAAAAGCGGCTGCGATGCAAACGCTAGAGCAGCAAGTGGAAGCCTTAAGTCGTGAAATTCTAGACAAATTATTAGTTGGAATTTAACGAGGCTGCTGGTTGATCAAGGCTCCCGATGAGAACAATTCCCCGTCCGGTTTGGGATAGACAACGCGCAGTTTTGGAAAAGTGTCATGGAAATGTATTTGCGACTTGCCAGCGGAGTGATTCATCCGATTTTGGCAGAAGCAGAGGGGGGCGGTTTCGGATTAAACTTCGATATCCTAGAAACCAACCTGATTAACCTCAGCATCGTTATTGCGATAGTGGTATATTTTGGACGCGGTTTTCTCAGTAAAGCACTGGGCGAACGGCGTGCCGCGATCGAGCAAGCAATTTCTGAAGCGGAAAGCCGGAAAAAGACTGCTGCATCAGCATTGGCAGAGCAGCAACAGAAATTGGCTCAAGCTCAACAAGAGGCAGCGAAGATTCGATCCGATGCTGAAGTTGCAGCGAAGAAATCGGCAGATGAAATTCTCGCAAAGGCTGAACACGACATTGTTCGGATGCGGGAAACGGCTGCAGCGGATATTTCTTCAGAGCAAGAGCGCATCATGAACGAATTGCGTCAACGAGTGGCAGCAATGGCACTGGAGCGCGCATCTGGCGACTTGCCAAATCGGTTGAACGATGATTCGCAGCAGAGATTAGTCGATCGCAGTATTGCGTTATTGAGCGAGGGTTAATCAATGGCAGAAAATATTTTGACCTCTGAGGTTTTAGAACCTTACGCTCAGGCCTTGATGTCTTTGGGACAGTCGAATGATTTAGTCGATCGCTTCGGCGAAGATATGGCGAACATTCTCGACACGCTGAATGCGTCAGAAGATCTGAAAACCTTGGTAGCGAGTCCTTTGGCGAAAGCTGATGTGAAAAAAGCCGTGCTGGATCAAGTCTTTGGTGATGCGATTCATCCGTTTACGCGGAATTTCTTGATGTTACTGGTCGATCGGCGACGAGTGATATTCCTCGAAGGCATCTGTCAGCAATATCAGAAACTCTTGCGGAAATTGAAGCAAGCAGTCTTGGCAGAAGTGACTTCGACGGTTGAACTGAGCGACGA
Source organism: Leptolyngbya sp. GGD (assembly GCF_026735145.1). Lineage (NCBI taxonomy): Bacteria > Bacillati > Cyanobacteriota > Cyanophyceae > Leptolyngbyales > Leptolyngbyaceae > Leptolyngbya > Leptolyngbya sp. GGD. The sequence goes on along the minus strand of NZ_JAPQKE010000001.1, from coordinate 1,526,663 downwards.
TCAGAAGAATGCGGTTCGCGACAAAGTGAAAGCTCTGACCAACGCGAGTTCAGTGGATATCGAAACCAAAATCGATCCTGATCTTATTGGTGGCGTGATCATTAAGGTTGGTTCACAGGTAATTGATGCGAGTCTACGTGGTCAACTGCGTCGGATTACGCTACGCCTGACCAGTGCGACCTAAGGAGATCGGGGAATAGGGAATGTGAATTTGGTTTCCCTACTCCCCACTCCCCACCCTCCTATTTCCCTTTTTTCATTTCTCATCCTTTAACAGAGGTTTCCAATGGCAGCAATCAGACCAGACGAAATTAGCAACATTATTCGCCAACAGATCGAAACGTACGATCAAGGCGTGAAAGTCCAAAATGTCGGAACCGTCTTGCAAGTCGGTGACGGGATTGCTCGGATCTATGGCTTGGAAAAGTGCATGGCGGGTGAACTCGTGCAGTTTGAAGATGGTTCTGTCGGTATGGCGCTGAACCTTGAAGAAGATAACGTCGGTGCGGTATTGATGTCCGACGGTCGTTCGATTCAAGAAGGAAGCTCTGTTACGGCAACCGGAAAAATTGCGCAAATCCCAGTTGGGGACGCAATGGTTGGTCGTGTGGTTGACGCTTTGGCGCGTCCTCTCGATGGGAAAGGCGATATCCAAACGACCGAGACTCGCTTGATCGAATCTCCTGCACCCGGTATCATCGCGCGGAAATCCGTGTGTGAGCCGATGCAAACCGGAATTACCGCGATCGACTCAATGATTCCGATCGGTCGGGGTCAGCGTGAGTTGATCATTGGTGACCGTCAAACCGGAAAAACTTCCGTTGCGGTTGACACGATTCTGAACCAAGCTGGCGAAGACGTAATTTGCGTTTACGTTGCAGTGGGTCAAAAAGCTTCCACCGTGGCAAACATTGTCCAAGTGTTGCAAGACCGTGGCGCGATGGAATACACGATCGTTGTTGCAGCAAACGCGAACGATCCAGCAACCCTGCAATACTTCGCACCTTACACGGGTGCAGCTTTGGCTGAGTACTTCATGTACAAAGGCAAAGCGACCTTGGTTATCTATGATGACTTGTCGAAACAAGCTCAGGCTTATCGCCAAATGTCGCTGTTGCTGCGTCGTCCGCCGGGTCGTGAAGCTTATCCTGGAGACGTATTCTACGTTCACTCTCGCTTGCTTGAGCGTGCAGCGAAGCTCAGCGATGAGTTGGGTGGCGGTAGCATGACCGCATTGCCGATCATTGAAACCCAAGCGGGTGACGTATCGGCATACATTCCGACCAACGTGATTTCGATTACCGATGGTCAAATCTTCTTGTCGTCTGACTTGTTTAACGCAGGTCTGCGTCCGGCAGTAAACGCGGGTATTTCGGTATCTCGTGTTGGATCGGCAGCGCAAACCAAGGCGATGAAGAAAGTGGCAGGTAAGGTGAAACTTGAGCTTGCACAGTTCGCTGAATTGGAAGCATTTGCACAATTTGCTTCTGACTTGGATAAAGCGACTCAGAACCAATTGGCTCGCGGTGTCCGTCTGCGTGAAATCCTGAAACAGCCTCAGTACTCGCCGCTGTCTGTCGCTGAGCAAGTTGCTGTGATCTACTCTGGAATCAACGGCTACTTGGATGATATCCCCGTTGATAAAGTCACGACATTTGTGAAGAACTTGCGTGACTATCTGAAGACGGGTAAGCCGAAGTATGTGGAAATCGTTCAAGGTCAGAAGGCATTGACCGATGAAGCGGAAGCGCTATTGAAAGAAGCGATTACCGAAACGAAGCAAACCTTGTTGGCTGCTGCGTAAGACGATTCTGAAATTGAGAGGCTCGATCGAGTCTCTCAATTTCAATCTTTCAATCAAGGCGTTGTGCTTTGCCTTGGCGAATAGAATTCGCTTGGTGCAAACGATTGACCCCGTCTTAAACCTCTAAAATCGTTTCAAATCATGCCTAACCTAAAAGCGATTCGCGACCGGATTCAGTCGGTTAAGAACACAAAAAAAATTACAGAAGCAATGCGGCTTGTGGCAGCCGCGAAAGTGCGTCGAGCACAAGAGCAAGTCACGGCGACTCGTCCTTTTGCCGATCGCTTAGCGCAAGTGCTTTACGGCTTGCAAGCCCGATTGAAGTTTGAAGAAGCTGACTTACCGCTGTTGAGAAAGCGGGATGTGGGTACTGTCGGTCTATTAGTGATTTCGGGCGATCGCGGATTGTGCGGTGGCTACAACGCTAACGTTATCCGTCGGGCTGAAATTCGTGCGAAGGAACTGAAAGCCGAAGGCATTGACTACAAAATGGTCATTGTCGGTCGTAAAGCAACTCAATATTTCCAACGTCGGGATTATCCGATCGTGGAAAGCTATGCTGGACTCGAACAGATTCCGACCGCAGCAGAAGCAGCTCAGATCGCCGATGTGGTCTTATCTCAGTTCTTGTCGGAAAGTGTCGATCGAGTTGAGCTAATCTACACGAAATTCGTTTCCTTGATTGCGTCTCGCCCGGTTGTTCAAACGCTGTTACCGCTTGATCCGCAAGGATTGGAAGTTGCAGATGACGAGATCTTCCGCTTGACGACTCGTGGCGGTCAGTTCCAAGTCGAACGTGAGAGAGTGTCCGCTCCTGAAGTTCAGTCTTTCCCACAAGACATGATCTTCGAGCAAGATCCAGTACAAATTCTCGACGCATTGCTGCCGTTGTATCTGAATAACCAATTGCTGCGGGCGCTGCAAGAAGCGGCGGCTAGTGAGTTGGCGGCTCGAATGACGGCGATGAATAACGCGAGTGATAACGCGAAGAATTTGATTGGTTCGTTGACCTTGTCTTATAACAAGGCGCGTCAAGCTGCAATTACTCAAGAACTGCTTGAAGTCGTTGCGGGTGCAGATGCGCTGAACTAAGGCAATTCTTGAAACTAATAAAAGCGTCTAGGGCAACTTAGACGCTTTTTCATATGTGTAGTATTTCTCGTATGTGTAATATCTTAGTATTTGTCCTTATCTCTTTTGAGAAAGCATTTTCGATAATGAAGCGCTTACCAACCGATCTTGAAATCTTGAACAAAATATATAACCTGTACTACAAGACTTACATAGATTTTGAAATTGGGGACAGCACTCGCAATCATATAAACTTTGTTCCGATAGATATTGCTCAAATCGCAAGAAATTTGAGAATTGATGTGAACATTTTATTTATGAGACTATACAGCCTCAGGCTTAAGACCAGCCGTTCAACAGGTGAGGGAAGCCCTTTGAACCTGTTTATACACAAGATGGATGGTGAGCGAGATTATATAAACTTTCCATACATGGCATCTCTCCTAGCGGATCTTAGATATGAGAACAAAAAATATCGAGTGGCTATTGGATTCTCCTTTTTCTCTTTGATTGTTGCGATATTATCCTTAATTAGTTCTGCATATCGATTTGTAATCCAACCAGAAACTTCAAGAAGTTCCAACGGACAGACTCTTTCAGTTCCTGCAACTTCACAACACCAGTCAGGGACTACTCCCATTCCATCCTCATCGCAAAATGTGCCCATCCCAAATCAATCACCCAAGCCGTATAATCCAGAGACTCAACTACAACGCCCCAAGTGAAGCTCTATGACTTACCCCACATCAGGAAAGTTAATCGTTCAGTTTGCAGTAAAAAAGAGCAATAAGATTGATTCTTGAATTAATTCTCTGACTTCTTCGATCGTTTCTCCCACAGCAACACAGCCTAGAAGATCTGGCGCATAGGTGCTGTAGCTAGTTTTTCCTTTTTCGATTACGATTTCATACCGCATAAGGTTTCCTACTCTTAAACTGTCCAGTCTTCAATTCTAAGATTTGGAACTTTAGCGAAATCTCGGTGATTGCGAGTCACCATAATGCCGTTTACTGAAAGAGCGATCGCAGCGATCTTAAGATCCTGCTTGCCAATTTTGATATCTTGCTTCAACTCTAGATAGCGATTCTTCGACTCAGCCGTAAAATCCAAAATCGAGAACTTGGCTAAAGATTCAAACGTAACTCGTAGATTCCGATACGCTAAGAGCAAACCATCGCGGTTTTTTCGCGATTCTGCTTCTCGGATTTTGGCAAAGCGACCTCTCAACTGCTCCTCAACTGAAATTACTGTAATCGCAATAAACTCAGGCGGAATACCAGCACTTCGGAGTGCAATATTCTGATTACCACGCTGCACAAGGGAGATATGGTCAGTGTCGAGGATATACAAGCTCAATCAGTCAAATCCTCTTCCTTCAGCGCATCTAGCTCATCACGATACTCTTGAATGTAGCGCTGTACATCTTCAAAATCGGGATCATCTTTGAAAATACCAGCCATTTCTAAAACAGGATGTTTAGCCTTGCTCACATCAGACCCAACCTGGATAGAAACAATCTTGGCTTGTGCTAATCGCTCTGTCAGAAGTTTTTGGGCGCGATCGATTGCGTCGTTTTGAGTATCCGCGATCGCTTGCACCGATGGCAATTCCAAAACAGTCGCGATCGATTTTCCATCCTCGGTTGTTTCGACCAACACATTCCAATTTGAAGCCGTCATAGAACCATCCTCGTCGGGATACTCTCTATACATGCTAAGTCACGATCTCTAACTTAGAGCAAAATGAAACAGCTCATCTTACTCAATAATCGATGATTCGTATTCATAAATACTCGACGATCGCGCTTTTACAACGCGCGATCGCTTCGCCACGCGGGGGCAAGTTTGTAATATTTCAGTCCTCTCAAAAAAGTTGAACTTATAACATCGCTAATGTGTTTCGCCAATGAGCATGAATGCTGCCCAATTTAAGGGAGCAGGATATTGCTTCATGGTCGTCAACATTGCTTGGCGTAAGGCTTGAGCTTTATTCGGTTGTTGCTGCAAATTTCGATAAAACTCCGTCATGAGTAATGCAGTTGCTTCATCGGGGACTGCCCAGAGCGAAACGACAACACTTGGGACTTGGGCAGCAATCAAGGCACGAGATAATCCAACGACTCCATCTCCAGTGATTCTGCCTCGTCCGGTGTTGCATGCACTGAGAACAACGAGTTCAGCATTCAGCTTGAGATCGAAAATTTCATTCGCAGTTAGCAATCCGTTTTCTTCTAACGAAGGTTTTCCGGTGGCGATCGTATCTGGCGCAAGCGCGATCGCACCCGGTACTCCCAATCCAGCAAAATCACCCATCAAGCCATGAGTCGCAAGATGAATCAAACGGGCGCGATTCATTCGTTGCAAGACGTTCGATTTTGTTGCAGCTTCACCAACTAATACAGAAGACTTGAACATTTGAGCGATCGCTTTTGCTTCTTGCTCTGATCCAGGTAAAGGCGGCAGTTGTTCAGGAGGTTCTCCTACCTCAGTTACAACTTTTGGCATGACCGGATTGCCAATAATCAGAGCGTCGCTTGGTTGTTTCTCGGTTAGTTTCTGACTAACGGTTTCTAGTTTTTTTCTCAATTGATCCGTCAGATCGAGAACTTGAATCGAAGGTGAAATCGAAATAGTGTGCTGCTCAATCAAGAATTTGCCTTTTGCATCTTGCAAGGCAGTAAACGGCACGAGCAGGAGCGATCGATGCGGCACAAAGACAACTTGGGCATTCGGATCTTGGGGAAGCAGATCTGAGATCGGTTGAATCAAGAGTTCATGCAGCCGTCGTAAGGGATGTGCAGCATCTTGAGTAGCTTGACTGTCCTCATTTAGCGTTGCTCGACCTAGCGAAACGATATCAGAGAGTTCTTCAGGAGCACAAGGCTGAGCATCCTGACACTGCCAAAGCGGTTTGAGATCAACGCGACGTAAAGTGACAGTTCCGGTCGGTTGAATCACCCAGATCAATAGCTCTGACTCGCGTGTTTCTAGTTTGCCATTCACGTTGAACTGTGCAGGAATGATCGAGTATTCAACTAGAGTCGCGCGGCGCTTTTGAGCAATTTGTTTGATTTGCGCGATCGTCAAAGAGGCAAGGGGCGATCGAGAAGTTTCTTTTCGGGAAGAAAGCCCAGAAAGACGGCGATCGAGGAGTTCGGCAAAGGCGCGGGCACGTCCTCGCTCAGAAATTTCGAGGGCAGCTTCGGGTTGATTTTGAGCGACGAGAACACTTTGGAGATTGCTATAAGGTGCATTCTGAGTTTCAAAGATAGAGACTTTGAAGCTATCATTGTTGCCGAGTCGCGATCGCAGTGATTCCCAAGTCTCGATCGCCGCTTGAAGATTTTTCGCGGCAGCGTCTAAGTTCCCAGATTGAAACCGAACTGCGGCAGCATTGATCCTGGCAATTCCTTCCTCTCGTCGATTGCTCCGGGAAGCAGCGTAACGAAGATATTGTCCGTAGAACTCTAATGCTTTATCAGAGTTGCCCATTTGTGCGTAGATCAGCCCTTGATTGCCGCGAATTCGATAGATCAGATCGGCATCGCGCAGTTTGTTCCAAGCAATGTTCCAGGCTTGCTCATATTGAGCGATCGCTTCTTGATAATTTCCCTGAAAATAAGCAATTCCGCCTAAATTTCCCAGGGCTTCTGCTTCTCCTCGTAGGTCTTGAAGCTGGCGGGTAAGGGTGAGGCGTTTCTGCTGATATTCAGTTGATTTGGCATAGTTGCGTTGTGATTGGTAAATCACGCCTAAATTTCCCAACGCCAGTGATTCTATCGATTGATTTTTGATGTTCTGCGCTAAGGTTAGCGCTTGTTCTTGATACTGAATCGCTTTGGCACGTTCTCCGAGTGCTTGATAGACCATGCCCAGATCGCTGAATGTTTTAGCTTCGCTGACTTGATCCTTGAATTTTCGAGATAAGGTAAGACGTTTTTGGTGAAGCTCGATCGCGTTTACATATAAATCTGTTCCAAAATAGGCGTTTGCTAGATTGCCGAAGGCTTGGAGTTTTTTACGATCTTGAGCAGCAGTTAAATACTGGGCTAAATAATCTACAGCCTCAGCATAGTAATTTCCAGACTGTACATGCGCGAGTCCTAAATTACCTAGTAATGTTGTTTCTAAGGTTGAATCTAGGTTGCGGGCAATGTTTAAGGCTTGCTGATAGTAGTCGATCGCTTTGTCATATTCACCCTGAAGATGATGTGATAATCCCAAAGCAGCTAATGTTTTTGCGACTAGCTTCGGGTTTTGCGAGCGACGAGCGATGTCTAGATCAGCTTCAGAAACAGAGATGTCTGGCAATCCCTCAATCGGAAAGTAAGCAATTCCAGTTTTGCTCGTTTCTCCTTCCCATTGCAAGCGCTGGAGGGGTTGATAAAGTGTGAGAGGCTGCGCGCTCGTCTGTGCAATTTGTTTGGATTGAGCGATTTTTTCAGATTGGCGCTCTGCACTGATTGCTGCGAACTGTTGACAAGATAAAGGTTGCCAGATGAAGAGAAGCGTAAAACAGATCGAGAAGCTAATTTTCTTGAGTAACATTGTTACCTCTCAGGATGGGTTTATGTCGATCGCATGACTAAAGACGAATCACCCTGCAATTGCAGCAATCTTGGCATCGTTCAATGTTCTATCGGCTGCTTTTTTTGCGCTCCTGTTCCGTAATCTTTGCAAATCCTCCTTGATCGAGCAGTGATAAGAGCTTGTCAGGAGCCGTTCGATCTTTGGGATTTGCCGCAATCGCTTTCGAGAACATTGTGACTGCGTCGTACCACAGACCTTGGGCTGCGTAGATTTGACCGCGATTCTGATCGGATTTCGCGATCGCTAATTGCTGTCTTACCTCTGGAGTCGGTGCAACTCGTCGGATCAATGTCATCTTCAAAGCATCCTTTGTGCCATCTTCACAAACAACAGCGATCGACCAGCGATAAACTTTTTCAGGGACTAGCTCAGGCGCAGTTTTCGGTAATTCAAATGGGACAATACCAGGCTTATCTACTTGTACTGTGGTCATAAACACAGGCTTTTGGACTCCTGACTCCATGAGCTTAAGTTCCACAGTTTGGCGGCTGGATAGATACCAGAATAAGGTTGGACGGGATGAAATAGTTTCCCCGATGTGGTTGGTTGGTGCGAGGGGAGTAAAAGAAGCTGTTTTGCGCTGACCACAAAGGCGTAATGCGTCTTCTCGCGTTCCCGTGCCTTCACTACTTCTGAAACCCGAACGTTTAGGAGGCTTGTATTGAGCATTTGCGGGGGCAGGCTGCAATGAATTGAGAGGACTAGGTAAGGGGAACTCCAGCGGCAATAAACTTTGTAGGATAGTGAAAGAAAGTGTCCCAATTCCAAACAAGAATATCGGGTTAACTCGTTTGAGTTTAGAGAAATCAGAAGCCATCGTCTTGTGAATCAATAGAGGGTGATGATCGATGATCTAGCTCGGTTGCAAGGGTGGGAAAATTTTGGAGCAATTCTCTCCTGTCGAACAGACGCTAAACTCTTCCACGCCCACTCTTCGAGGGTTCCCATAAAACTTGATAAACGTTCGTCGGTTGCTCCCGCCCTTTTAGTTGAACTGTCCCAACGGCTTGCACTGGAAATTGACCTTCAACCAGCGTAAAGGTCTCTTCACTAATTAAAATTCGGCAGAGTCCACCCTCGATCGATTTATCAAAACTTTCAAGCCGTGCTGCTACGTTAACACTATCGCCGATCGCGGTATAGTCCATGCGCTGCTGACCACCTAAGCTGCCTGTAACGACTGTGCCTGTCGAGATACCTACCCGCATTTGAATCGTGGGATGTCCTTGCTGTGCCCAGCGTTGATTCAGTGCAGCTAGTGCAGCGGACATCTCGATCGCGCATTGCACAGCACTGTACGCATCGTGAGCAATATCTTTACTAGTTTTACGAGCGATCGGCACACCAAAGACTGCCATAATCGCATCTCCAATAAATTTATCGACCACTGCCCCATGCTTCAACACCACTTCCGTCATCGCTTCCATGTATTCATTGAGCCAGATCATCAGCGTTTCAGGGTCGAACCGTTCGGCAATTGTGCTGAAGTTTTTAATATCGGTAAATAGTACCGTTGCAGTGAGTTTTTGTCCCCGCAGGCGACCTTGGGAGAGCAGTTGATCGCGATCGCGCCAAATTGTCTCGGCAATCGTTGGAGTCACATATCGCCCAAAGAGATTCATCACAGTTTGGCGATCGCGACGCTCTGAATGAGCAATGTGAACCGTGACCACCATTGCAGACGTGAGTAGCGCTAAGGCGGGTGGGACAACCGGAATCCACCAGGAAAACACGAATGCTGCAAAGCTTCCGAGTCCTAGCCCTCCGACAGAAATGACTGTGCCTGCTACTGCCCAACGCGGCGATCGCACCATCCAGCCTAAGCCTGTTCCCACACCCGACCACAGCAGAATCCAAACTGCCTCCATTGCATCTGTCCAAACTTGGAAGCCAGATCGTCCGTCGATCGCAGCACTGATAATTTGACTCGCTAAATTTGCCTGTACCTCAACCCCCGCCATTCTCTCTGGAGTCGTGATCGAGTCGCCGCTATAGGGAGTGTAAAAGACATCTTTAAGACTTCGAGCTGTCACTCCAATCAAAACAATTTTGCCTCGGAAGGGCTGTCCTTGCGAATCACGCATGAGATCAGCAGGCAGTCGGTCTTGAAGCACGTCCCTCAGTGACACCGTGCGGAACTTGCCAGAAGCGCCTCGATAGTTCAGCAAGATTTGATAGCCGCCTGCATCCGCCGAGACATAGCTCCCATCGCTCGGCTCAAAAATAGGAAAGATCCCATGCCCAAGCTGGAGATACTGTGAATTGGTTTTCGCTGGTTGAGATGTAATTCCTTGAGCTTCTAAATAGAGCATTGCAAGGCGTAATCCCAAACTTTCTAAAGATTCTTCTCCATTGGGACTTGTCCAATACAGTAGACCTCGGCGCAGTTTCCCATCGCCATCAAGGACTACATCGTTTGAAGCAGTTTGATTGCGCTGTTTCAGAATGGGGGGAGGTGCAACCTCGACTTCTGTACTTCCGCCTCGTTTTTCAATGCCTATCAGGTTAGGGGTTGTCTGGAATACTTTAGCTAGCTCTGAATGTCCTGGCTCTACTGGCAGATCCCGATAGATATCTAAACCGATCGCTCGCGGCTGTTGCTGCTTAATTTTCGTCAACAGTTTGGCAAAGGTAGCATCATCAAACGGATAACGTTTAAGTTGCCGGATATCATTTTCGTTTACGCCTACAATAATGACGCGATCGTCAGTTGCTTCTTGGGGACGCAGCCGAACATATTGATCAAATGCCATCCATTCTAAAGATTGTAATGCCCCAGCAACCCGCAGAAGCACGATTAATCCTGCCACGCTAGGAATTGTGATCCAAAGCACATGAAATTTTCGGATGATTTTAGCAAGTGGTAGAGGCATAAGGGAGCCAGAAGAAGATGATTACCATTCTGATAATTCTTCCCCAGCAAAGCTTATTCTTCCGGAAAATAAAGTCACTTTAAATACAAGCAATACTGTTGATATTACTTAGGTGCAGGTGTGGAGTGATTGTGGAACCTGTGGCAGTCGGCTTTGATCGGATCGCTCTACTACGGTTACTACAAATGGGTTATCCAAGAAGAGCTACGGAACTATAACGGCAAAAGCTGGTCAGGTGCGCTATGTTTACTACCCGTTTGTACTGGGTATATCATTATCGCAACTGTTAGCAACTTATGATCCTGATGTTCCTGAATCGTTTCGATGGTTCTCCATTCTTGGAATCATTTGGATTTACATTGTGCAGTTCCGACTCGATCGCGATTCAATCTCATTGTTGAACTCCGCCAGATTCATTTACTGAGCCAATATTGGGCGCAGCAACAAGGTGAAACAGTCAAAGATCTGATCGCTGTGAAGGTTAAGATTGAGGAGTGAGGAGATAGAGAGACAAGCAAAAAGAATGCTTGCTCCCTATCTCCCTATCACAACTAAATCGCCTGAATCCACTCCTTCACGTCATACTCCGTCCAGATCTGATTCTGCCAATACGGATCAGACTCGATCAGATTCCGAACGATCGCTTCATTCTCCGCTTCATAGATGCCAAACACTTTCGTTACATCTTTCGTCGGTCCGATCGTCACTAAAATCCCATTTTCTTTTTGCTTCGCTAACCCATCTAAATGAGCCTGACGATAGGGCGTTCTTTTCTCCAGAACATCGTCACAGTAGCTTCCCCAAACAACATATTTCGGCACAATTTCACCTCTAGCTTCTCAACTCAACCCGGAACTTCTCAACCAGTGCTTCGCGCACTTTCTGATGCACCGGGTCTACATCTTCATCTTTCAACGTGCGATCGTCAGCCCGATAGACTAATCGGAACGCTAAACTGCGCTGACCTTCTGGAACGCGATCGCCTTTATATTCATCAAACAGTTCCACTGATTCTAGTAACTTCCCGCCTGCTTTGACGATCGTGCGTTCCAAATCGCTCACGCCTACCTCACGCGACGCATAGAAAGCAATATCGCGATCGGAAGCAGGATAAGTAGAGAACGGCTTGAAAACCGGAACCATCGCTTCATCTGTTTCCAAATGGCGAATGATCACTTCGAGATCCAATTGGAAAACATAAACTTCATCCGGTAAGCCGCGCTCTTGACGCAGTTGAGGATGTAACTGTCCAAACGTTCCTAAGCGATCGCCTCTAACCCAAAGCGAAGCCGTTCGTCCTGGATGCAAGCGCGGATCGCGTCGATCAGGCTGAAATTCTACAGGTAATCCGACTCGATCGAAGACACTTTCTAAAATGCCTTTCGCCTCAAACCAGGTCATCGGCTGATCTTTGCCGCCCCGAACCCACTTACCTTGACTTTGATCTCCACCTAAAATGCCAGCGATCGCTTCAGCTTCAATCAGATCTTCTTCCTGAGTAAAGACATGCCCAATCTCAAAGCCATTCAAAGCTCCATTGCCTTGCTCAAGGTTGTACTGGAACGCCTCAATTAAGCCATTGATTAGATCAGTTCTCAGCGCAGAATACTCGGTAAATAAAGGATTCGCGAGAACGATTTGCCGTTCTTCTCCAGGTTTGCCGAGTGAATAATGAATCAATTCGGTCAGCCCCATACCTCGGAATGCTTCGCGAACTTTGCGAGAGATCAATTGCTCGATCGACAAATATCCCGGCTCAGTTTTCGCAGGCAGCGTATCTGAGAAATTGTTATAGCCATACAGCCGCGCAATTTCTTCAATCAGATCAATCTCACGTTCCAAATCTCGATAGCGGTAAGGCGGAACCGTAACATTCCAAGTTTCTGAACCCGTTGATTTCAACTCACAGCCTAGTGCTGTCAGAGTGTGTTCCACATCCTTCGCTTGCAATTCCCCAACATCGTCACCGAGTTCAACCATGCCGAGCACTTCTCGAACTCGTTCAAGTCGTAGCGCGATCGATCTCGTCAACGAACCTTGTCGGGTGTCAACCGTTTCTTGAGCCGTAATCGTTCCACCTGCAAGCTCAAGGATCAGTTGCACTGCTCGACGAGCCGCGGTTTCCAGACCTGCCCAATTCACACCCCGTTCGTAACGAGCAGAGGCTTCGGTTCTCAACCCTTGCGATCGCCCAGATTTACGAATTGCAGCCGAGTCAAAAATTGCGGCTTCAAGGAAAACATGCTGAGTGCTGTCACTCACTTCTGTTTCTTCACCACCAAACACGCCTGCTAGCATTGTCGGCTTGTCATTGACCGTGATTAATAAAGCCTGCTCTTGCAGCGTGCGATCTTGACCATCGAGCGTTTTCACGGATTCGCCCGATCGAGCAAATCTCACGCCCATCTCGATTTGATCCGTTCCCGCGACTTTCACCAAACTATCGAAATCAAAAGCATGGAGCGGTTGTCCCCATTCCAGCATGATGTAGTTGGTGATATCGACAATATTATTAATCGATCGCACACCCGACGCGAGTAATCGACGCTGCAACCACAACGGCGAAGGCGCAATTTTCACATTCTCGATCAGCGTGCCAATATACGCCGGACAAGCTTGAGCATCTGAAATTTTAATTGACACCGATTTGGTCTTCTGAGACTCAGGCACACTCGGTTCCGGCAAGCGCAACGTTGCACCGGTTAATGCCGCAACTTCTCGCGCAATACCCACCATGCTCAAAGCGTCTGCTCGATTCGCGGTCGAAGTCAGATCCAAAATCGCGTCATCCAATCCCAACAAGGGACGCACATCCATACCAGGCGTTAACGCTCCTGTCACAGTTTCATCAAAAATATGGATGCCTTCCGATTCTTTCGTCAAGCCTAACTCTGACAAAGAGCAAATCATGCCCTTCGATTCCACGCCTCTGAGTTTTGCAGGCTTAATCTTCAAATCGACATTCGGCAAGTATGTGCCTAACGTCGCCACTGCAACAAAAATATCAGCGCGCACATTTGCCGCACCGCAAACAATCTGAGACGGACTTTCAGCCCCAATATCCACTGTACAGAGACTTAAGCGATCGGCATTGGGATGTTGTTCGCGCGTCAGCACTTTTCCGACGACCACGCCATCTGCCCAAGTGCGCCGATCCTCAATGTCTTCCACCTCAAACCCCGCCATCGTCAGCTTTTCCGCCAACGCCTCTGGAGTCATTGAAATATCTACCAATTCCCGCAACCAGTTCAGAGAGATACGCATCCGTCGCCTTCAAAAATCACGCCAAGACAGACCTTATTCTATCGCTGTTGCGCCTCTCTCAGCGTTCCTGTTCCCTGCTCTCCCACTTCTGGGTAACCTCTCAATACAAGCTGCGTCTTGCAAACTCACACTTTGCTTCCCCCCAAAGCTTTGCCATTTTTTGGAATCCACCCTTACAGATTGCTGCCCTCATGAGCTACTGTTTGAACCCAGTCTGCCCAAGCCCAGAAAACCTCGCCAATACAGAGCGCTGTCAAGCCTGTGGCGCTAGTTTGCTGTTGCGCGATCGTTATCGTGTCTTGCATGCATTAGGACAAGGTGGATTTGGTGCAACGTTTCTCGCAAAAGATGAATCTCTGCCGGGTCAACCTTACTGTGTGATTAAACAGCTCCGTCCGACCACAACTGCACCTCATGTGATGCAGATGGCGCGAGACTTGTTTGAACGGGAAGCCCAAACCTTGGGGCGCATCGGCAATCATCCCCAAATTCCCCGCTTACTCGATTATTTCGAGGCAAATCAAGAATTTTATCTGGTTCAGGAATATATCAGCGGTTCCACCCTTCAGCAGGAAATCAAACGCTCAGGAGCTTTTAGCGAAGCAGGGGTCAAGCAGTTTCTCAGCGAGATTCTGCCGATTATGCAGTATGTTCACAGTCATCAAGTGATTCACCGAGATCTTAAACCTGCAAACTTGATTCGGCGATCGCAAGACTGCAAACTTGTGCTGATTGACTTTGGAGCCGTCAAAAACCAAGTGAACTCTGTATCTGCCGCGAGTTTATCGGATCAGACTGCACTCACCGCTTATGCGATCGGGACTCCCGGATTTGCGCCACCCGAACAAATGGCAATGCGTCCGGTTTATGCAAGCGATCTCTATGCATTGGGTGTGACTTGCATTTACTTATTGACCGCAAAATCTCCAAAAGATCTCGATTACGATCCTGCCACAGGTGAATTGTTGTGGCAAAAACAGGTACATCTGAGTGAGCACTTTGCAGGCGTTTTGAAGAAAATGCTGGAAGTCTCCGTGCGGCATCGGTTTCAGTCAGCCAATGAGATTTTACGCGCGTTGGATTTGGAGCCGTATCTCGACAGTTTGGCAAATAGTATGAATAGCGTCTCAACCCGATCAACGCTGACAAAACGTGATCCTGATTCTCAACCGAGTTCTCCGGCAGCACGGGCAGCCATGGCAATTCGGGCGCGCAATCAGCGATCGGAATCGACGAATTTACAGACCGGAGTGGCTCGGAATCGCGTGATGGCAGCTCGCCCAACGACTCGTGATTCAGGCGGACGAACCGGGAGCAATAGCAACACATCCGGCAACAAGACTCAGGCGGCTCCAAAACTTGATTCTGCAACTCTCGTGTCTCTGTACGGTAAGGGTAAACGAGATTTTGCGTCGCATGATCTGTCGTTACTCGCCATTCCGAAAATTAATTTGTCAGGCGCTGTGTTTCATCAATCGAATTTGAAACAGATTAATCTACAAGGCGCAAATTTATTCAATGCTGATTTTGGCAAGGCGAGTTTGCAGCGAGCCAACTTGCGCGATACTAACTTGGCACAAGCTTATTTGAGTAATGCCGATTTAGAAGGGGCAGATTTACGAGGTGCAAATCTTACGCAAGCGTATTTACTCAATGCGAATTTGCGGAATGCAAATTTGTGTGGCGCAAACCTCACAGGCGCAAAACTCACCGCAGAGCAGTTAGCGATGGCAAAGACTAACTGGCTCACCGTCCGCCCAAATGGCAAAAGAGGCATTTTGTAATGACAAAGACTCGCTATTATTAGAAAAACAATCGGTCGAGATATGTTGATAGCGGTTATTGTCTTAAATCTTGCGCTGGCTTTGTATGGGTTTTATCTCACCTGGCAAATGTGGCAGTTGCGGCAAGCTTTTTCTAGAGCCGCAGATGCACTGGTTGTCGCAGAACGGCAAACGCATCAAGTTTTGTATGGTGCACCGAGCGCGATCGAGCGTCAACAGCTCGGCGTACAAAGAATAAGACATACGTATCGCCAGCTTGAACCGAAAGTTCGGCAGGCACAGCAGGCATTTGCCCTGTTGGGAATGGGGATGGGAATGGGACGATCGCTATTCCTCACCCCTCTCCTAAACCAACGCGCGAAAAAATTTGCTACAAAATCAGCTAAAGGGCGAATCAATCGCTAGATTGCGGTTCAGTCTGGCAGAATGAGGAAAGGTCTGGTGTTACAGAGTTGGTTTAGTGAGTCGCAAGGGGTAGAGCCAAGATATGTCTGACAATCGATCGGGATCATTTTTAGGCGGCATGATCATCGGAGCAGCAATGGGGACGATCGCAGGATTATTAATTGCACCCCGTCCAGGACGAGAAACTCGACAGTTGATCAAAAAGTCGGCAGATGCTCTGCCTGAACTTGCGGAAGATTTATCCACCAGTGTCCAACTTCAGGCAGATCGCTTTTCTGAGTCTGCGCTGCGAAACTGGGATGACACACTGGGACGATTAAAAGAAGCGATCGCCGCTGGATTGGAAGCAACCCAGCGTGAGCATCAAATTCTCAGTCGAGAGTCTGAATCGGGGAGCGATCCTAAACCTCCAGTTCGCGATCGTTTGCGCTAAGCGAGATGAGATGAAGTGTGACTGATCCTATTTTTTGGCTAGGCTTATCGATTTTACTCGTGGCGATCAGTTTGACCGCCCTCTTAACTGTGGCAATTCCTGCATTTAACGAGATGGGACGGGCAGCCCGCAGTGCCGAAAAATTATTCGAGACGTTGAATCGGGAGTTGCCACCGACGTTAGAGGCGCTCCGGATTACCGGAAATGAGGTGACTGATCTCACCGATGATGTGACTCAAGGCGTTCAGAGCGCCAGTCAAGTGGTGAAGCAGGTAGATGAGACTCTGACCGGTGTGAAGCAACAAGCACAGAAAGCCCAAACAACTGGGCGCAGTGTTTTTGCAGGCGTGAAAGCGGCATGGCGGACTCTGAACCAACCTCAGAATAAATCGCGGCGAGCGAATCGGATGGCGGCGAGTGGAGATCCGCGATCGCTACCCCACGAACAGAATGGAAATCATCATTTTGAAGAAGTGACTTCTGATCTGGAACTAAATTATGAGTGGGAAGATCAGGACGAATCGCAGACGAACAAGCCGTCTGAACCTTCGCGATCGCCAGTGCGCCACGACCCAGAATAAGCAAAATTATTGATCCTGTTCCAGCGAGATGAATCGCTGACAGCATTCCTATATTAGAATTAGTTAAACAAATGTAAACAAAAATGAGCGTCTATTCTAAATGCCTCATTTACGATTACTTTTAATGTTCTTTAGTGACCCATTCGTGAGATCGTGCTATGCCTAATCTTCGAGTCCGCCGTCTATTTCAAGGTTTGATGGCACTGATGGTCGTCATTTCTGTCTGGACGATCGCACCAGCGGCACAGGCATATGACAATCCTGATTTATTGCCGGATCATCCGACCAACGTGATTGATTTGGCAAATGAGTTTACGAACACTCAGGAAGAAGCACTTTCTGCTGATTTGTCAAAGTTTGAAACTGAGACGGGCTGGAAATTACGGGTTCTGACACAGAGCGATCGTACACCTGGAACCGCCGTCAAAGGCTTTTGGGGACTAGATAACAAAAGCGTTTTGTTAGTTGCCGATACACGAGGCGGAAATCTGCTGAATTTCAGTGTGGGTGATGATTTTTATCCCTTGCTGTCTCGGACGTTTTGGATCGAGTTACAAACTCGATTCGGGAATCAATTTTTCGTGCGAGATAACGGCGGGGATCAAGCCATCTTAGAAGCGTTGGAATCAGTCAAAGGATGTTTACGCCAGGGTGGATGTAAGGTTGTCCCTGGGTTGCCGCGTGAACAGTGGTTGTTAACCCTGATTACTTCAACGGTTGGAGGGTTAGTGTTTGGATTTGCAGCACAACCTCGTAAAGAGGGGCAGGTCTTTGCTTGGCAGTGGGCGCTGATTTTCTCGCCGCTGTGGGGGATCTTGTTTTTGGCGTTTGGAATTGGGCCAGTCATCACTCGTACCACCGATTGGTTGCCGCTGTTTCGGAATGTGGCAGGATTTGCGATCGGGGCTTTAGTGGCATTTTTAGCACCCACTTTGGGTCGATCGTCTACGTCTGAAACTTAAACCCTAGTAGGAAGATGGAGAGATGGGGAGACGAGGGAACTTCAAATGCTCCCCATCTCCCCATTTTGCTGATCATTTTGACTCGATTCGTGACGAGGTGGTGTGTCAATGCAATTTTTGGGATATTGTTTCCAAGAATTGAGCATGTCCGCTTAGACACAGCCGAGTTCAAGAGATTCAATCATGACAGCATCGAATTCTAATGGATGGGTGCAAACGGTTTCTGAATTGATCAAAACGTGGATTCAACCGATCTTTGAGATCGGGATCTACTTAAGAGTTCCGGTGACGATCGCGATCGTCGCGTCCTTAATTTTTACAAAAGTTGATCAGACTATAGAGGTCTATCGCGCGATCGCTTCGGATAGTAACAAATTTTATGAGGCATCCGTAACGGTCAGTTCTGTCTTATTGCTCACAATCTTCATTTGGTATGTCTCCCGTTTTCTAATTCTGGAGCAAGGGAGTAGATTTCAGAATGGCTTAGCAAATTGGACACCGAGGATTTTAGGGATAATTCCAATTCTTAGCTTAGTGCTCGGAATTCTCAAGGCTTGGAACGAATCGATTAATGATCAAGCTCGATCTTTTTTAATGATTTGGATGATTTCAAGCTTAAGCACTGGGATAACTATTTTCTTCCTGCTTTGGAAACGCACAGACTTATTTCATCGATGCTTTTTGGGATCTAAGTCTCAAGGGGAAGGGCTGTTTGCTCCACAGGTTGAAATTGGGCTTGCGAATGTTGCGTACACGATCTTTAGTACATTTTCTTTGCCTTTGATTGCAGCAGCAGCAGATTCGAGAGCGGCTTTGGGAGTCATTATCGTTTTTGGTCTGTCTGTCCTGCTTAACCTCATTCTGTATTCTTGGCATTCCCATCTAGCAGCGAGGATCGTTTTGTGGTGGATTGCATCGATTTCCGCTTCTGCTATTTTCGTCATTGCTCTGCCATCTACGGTGATTCCTAATGCGGTTGGAGCGGTGAGTGTGATTGCGATCGCATTGACTACGCTGGTTGTTGTCTTTTCAACTATCTATTACTGGGCATTTAGAAATAATGTTCCAGCTCTCACGATTTTACTAGGATTAGTTGCGATTTCAAGTCTGCTGAACCTGAATGACAATCATCGGTTTCGGCAAATTGCAACCTCTGATAATTCTCCATTGCCATCTTTAGAAGCAAGTTTTCAAACCTGGCTGGCAAGCCGTCCCGATCGCGATCAATATTCAGGAAAACCTTATCCAGTGTATATTGCATCAGCCCAAGGGGGCGGGATTTTTGCGGCGTATCATGCAGCGACTACTTTTGCACACTTGACTGAATCGATTCCAAGCTTTCCTCAGCATCTTTTTACGATTAGTAGCGTTTCTGGTGGGAGTTTGGGATCAGCAGCGTATGCGAGCTTACTCAAGACCGGAGAGGAGCAAAATCTTAGTGAAAAAGCTAGCCAGCTTTTTGAGCAAGAGTTACTTTCTCCGTTACTGACACTGGGCTTTTTTCCAGATCTGATTCAGAGATTTATTCCCTTTCCGATCTATGACTGGGACAGAGCGACTGGGTTAGAACTTGCCTTTGAAAATAGTTGGAATCAGCTTGGTAATAATCGTGAAAATCCTTTGAAGCAGTCTTTTTACAAACATTGGCAACCTCAAGGAATTGCTCCTGCGCTGGTATTCAATTCAACCATCGTTGAGAATGGAAAACGCTTGGTAATGAGTCCTTTTGAGATTGTATTACCGACTCAAGAAAAGATTGCTCTAAACAAGAGTCAGTTAGATTTAAGATTGAGTACGGCGGCTGTATTGAGTGCTAGGTTTCCTTTTGTAACTCCGGTGGGTTGGTTTCAACGCAAGAGTGATGGAAGTAAGTTGCGGCTTGCGGATGGTGGGTATTTTGATAATTCGGGGATTCCTACTGCTCTTGATATTGGTCGAGCTTTGCAGAAAGTAAAAGGGTATGGGAAAAGCTTTGAATTGATTTATTTAGCGATCGTAGATCAACCACAAGTTGATTCAGGAAAACCGCTCAAGTCGGCAGGAATGAATGAGATCTTGTCGCCGATTCGCGCTCTATTCAGTGCGCGTGAAGCTCGGAGTGCCAGCGCGATCGAGCTATCTACCTATACCTTGAATGATGGAATTACTGACCCGTTTAAGCTAAGGTTCAGAACTCTAATGCTAGAAAAAGTAAACTTAGACCAACAGATCAGGCTTCCACTCGGTTGGCAACTTTCTACTGCTTCAAAAGAGTTTATTTTCAATCAGATTCCTGCACCTAGCCAATGTAATGCAACGCAGTTCAGACAAATCTTGAGCCGCAATACTTCTAATATTGACGTAAAAAATCACAATAGCTGTGTTGCAAAGTCGATCGAGAGTGATTTGAGCTAGCTAAAACACACCTTACTCAACGTCTTTCTGAACTCGATTCAAAGCAGCAACTAAGCGATCGAGATGCGCTTTCTCATGAGTTGCCATTATCGTCATCCGAATCCGGCTCGTCGGCACAGTCGGCGGGCGGATTGCAGGTGCAAAAATGCCTTCAGCTTGTAGAGATTTTGCAGCTTCTAGCGCAGTTTGCACATTCGGCAATTGCCAGCAGAGAATCGGAGACTCTGAAGGGAGAAGTGCGAAATTTGGAAGCTGCGATTTGAGATAAGCAACATTCTGCCAAAGGGTATTTCGGCGATCGCGTTCTTGTTGCACAATTTGAATTGCTGCTAATGCCGCCGCAGTATCAGCCGGAGACAGCCCAGTTGTATAGATCCAACTGGGTGCGCGGTTTCTAAGGAAATCAATCAATTGCGCTGAGCCAGCAATGTAACCGCCTAGACTTCCTAATGCCTTGCTGAGTGTTCCCATTTGAACGATCGCACGTCCTGTACAGCCTAAATGCTCAACACATCCTGCACCTGTTGTACCCATTACACCCGTTGCATGAGCTTCGTCTACTAGCACCATGCACTCAAATTCATCTGCTAGGTCAAGAATCTCTGGAAGCGGGCAGAGATCGCCATCCATACTAAACACTGTGTCTGTAATGATCAAACAATGCTGAAAATGCTGGCGTTGTTGTTCTAGCTTAGTTCGTAAGTCTTGAATATCACAATGAGCATAGTCGAGCGTTGTTGCACCGCTAACAACCGCACCATTTCGTAAGCTCGAATGATTGTATTGATCAGACAGAATTAAGTCGCGCTTTCCGACTAAAGCAGCGATCGCTCCTAAATTCGCTAAATAACCTGAACTAAATACGATCGCATCTTCAGCTTGTTTGAGTTGTGCGATCGCAGTTTCTAACTCTCGATGTAAAGCCCGATGCCCAGTAAGCAAGCGCGATCCAGTACTGCCAGTTCCATAGTTCTGAATCGCTTGAATCGCGGCATTGATTAACCGATCGTCGGTGGCAAGTCCTAAATAATCATTGCTGGCAAAATTGAGAAATTGACGATCGCCCATTTGAATAACTGCGCCCGGACGATCGATTGTTTTAGTCGATCGCTGCCAACCTGCACGCTCAATCGACTTTAAGGACTGCTCAAGCCAAGCATAAGGATCATTCTTCATCCGGTTGTTCTTTGATTTCAGCACTCTTACCGCGAACGGGAGGCAATTTATCAACTAAACCCATTTCAAATGCTACATCGGGCAATTCTCCAGCCAGATAACGACCCGGTTGAAAGACTTTGCCTGGAGTAAAACACATTTGACGCAATTGTACGGTTTCCGCAGGGAGAAACATTGTTCGAGATAAGCGGCGTTCGATTCCCATGATTTCATCCTCTAAAGGCTAATGTCATGCTGCTGCATGTAGCTTAACAACCAGTTCGCCATTGTGGCACGACGAGTTTTTCGGGGCACCAGTTCATCAACTTTGTAGCCGCCAAATCCCAGTTGTTCTTTCAGAAGTTGCTTGTTTTCAGAGGGAATCGATCGAGTTAATTTCACGACGGCTGGACGGCTTTCGATAAAATTCGGCGGTTCAGGATAGGCTTCTAACCAATCTGGTAAAACCGTGGCATCGTCATAGCCTAGGTAATGACAGACTAAACAATTGGCAGTTTCATCATCGATTTCATCTTTGAGAATTGCCCAGATCGTATCGGAATTTAGGGGTGGGAGATTAGACATCATCTGTATCACGGATTGCGGCAAGACTATTCAGAGGGTAATTGTGCGGGTGATGTTGTTTCTTCAGATTGCACAATCTGTTGCATTCCCTCAGTCACATAAACTTCAACATCGCGCTGAATAATCGATTCGACTTGTTCACTGAAAATTGGTAAAGCTTGGCGATGATTTTCGTAAGTTCGATATGCGCCGCTAAGCTGAAAGAATTGCCAACCTTGGGTTTTGAGCAGTTCTGAAGCTCTGCGATAACTGTACCAACGCTTGCCGTACTGATGAAATTCTTCTAAGGCAGTTCCGATCGCAATTGCTGAGCTAATCGCTACGGTAGCGACTTTGATCCCTCGCTCAAATATCTTATCTTCATTGAAGTTGAGTAATACGATGATCGGCAAAATTGCACTCAAGACAATCGTCCATTTTCTGCCGCTTTGATGTCGATCGCGCATCTTATTTGATTTGCCTTCCATCCAAAGCACTTGTTCGAGCCAACGGAGCTTCAGATAGTCTTTGCCAGATTGCTCTAGATCGAGCCGCTCAATCATCCCTTCAAAATCAGATTGAAGCTTGTTGTTGTAGTCAACTTTGGGTTTATTCATTGAATTTGATCAACAAATTTGCGAATCGTCTCTAAGTGTTCAATTGTAAATTCAGCGTCGTTATGTTTTGCACCTGGAATAAATAATAATTGTTTCTCTGTCGGAGTTGCGTTATACAAAGCTTGGCTCATCGCAGGTGGAACAAGCTCATCAGCATCGCCATGAATGAAAAAGGCAGGGATTTTCAGCGATCGTACTTTGTCGATCGAGTTAAATCGTTGCGTCAAGATGATCTCTAAGGGAAAGACGCGAAAGTAAGGATTTCTTTCTGCCATATCTTGCAGAGAAGTGAATGTGCTTTGGGTGATTAAGGCTCTGGCTTCGGGATGTTTGGTAGCGAGGTCGATGGCGACTGCTCCGCCGATCGAGTATCCATAAATCGTGATTTGCTTGGGTGGGATGTTGCGTGTCTGAGTTAAATAATTCCAAGCGGCTTCTGCATCGGCATACACTTGTGATTCTGAGGGAAATCCGCCTTCGCTTTTGCCGTAGCCGCGATAGCTAATCACAAGTACTGAGAATCCAAGCTGATGAATGCGCTCCATTTGGTCAATGCCGCCTAATGTGCCGCCGTTGCCGTGAAAATACAGCACGGTTCCTAAGTTCGGCTTGCTGCCTTGTACCCACCAAGCATGAATTCGCTCCGGTTTTCCAAGCCAGTTTTTTACAGGAATCCAAATTTCTTCGGCAGATAAGCCTAAATCGGCAGGAGTTTGATAAATGGTGCGGGTTGGGAAGAAAATGAATCGAGATTGAATCAGAAACAAGACGAAACAGACGATCGCATAAATTCGCAATACGATCGCTAAAATCTTCCACAATAGCTTGGGATGGAATTCCATTGACATCTAGCCTTGAGAGTTCACCGCTCAACGATTCTAGAGTTTATTTTTGCGATTGGTTAAATCTCGATCGGATTTCAAGTTTTGTTCCAATATGTGAGCAAGCTGGATATGTCGTTGGAATTTGGTGATGGTAAGTTGTCTGTTCAGAGATCTGGGTTAGCGGGTTCATTAAAGCGATCGATGATTTCTCGAATCTCGCTGGCTGCAAGGTTAGTTTCATCCGATTTGGAATACAGAGTAACCAGCAGAATGCAAACTTTGTCTCTGCGTTGGTAAATGACTCGATAGCCTGCACTTTTGCCTTTCTGAATGTCGCTATTTCTGACACGGACTTTGAAGACGGTGTAAGTTGTGCCAGGAATTTGATCGCCGGGGCAGTTGCCGCTTGCGAGATCGTCAAATAGAGATTGGAGATCCGATCGAATGCTGCGATATCGTTTTGCTAGTTTGCGAAGTTGTGACTGAAAGTCGAGTGAAACTAAGATTTCAATGGCAGAAGACTCAGGCATCAATGTCGTCCCACAGTTCAGAAATGGGCTTTACTCTGCCCGCTTGGATGTCTTGCAAGGAAAGCCGCAAATGGGCCAGGATGAGTTCGTTTGGGTCGTCGTCAGGATCGCTTGGAGCAGTTAGGATTTTGCGATCTACAAGAAGCTGGTAAAAGTCATCAACATCCATCTCAATAACTTGGGCAGCTTGCTCGATGAGCAGGATTTTTTGTTGGAAGAGTGCGATCGCGAGTTCGGTGAGGAGTTCGGCTTCGCTGAGGTGAAGAGAGTCGGGAAGGTCGATCGTGATTTGCATAAGTTGAGCGATGAGAAGAGATAGTTTGATTTTAACTTGAGGTTTTCTTTTGCCGGATCTCTTCAGCGGCTTTGCGGTTGCCTTGGGCGATCGTGATGGTTTTACTCTTTGCTATTCTTCGCCTGCCATTTGTAGCACTTGTTGATAAAACGCAGGGCTTATCCAGGTTCCCTGGTCGATTAATCCGTTTAGCAAGGGAGAGACTTCACTGATGATTCTTTGCTCTCTGGCAAGAAGCAGAATTCCAATCGTTCCAATGATTGGTAATCCTAAAGTTTGAGCAAGGTTGCGCCCTGCTCTTTCATCCATCAGCAATCGATCGGCTTGCAATTCTTCTGCGAGTGCAATTGCAGCACATTCACCTCGATCGAGTCCAGGAGTTTTTAGAAGTTGTTCAATTCTTTCAGGCTGTTGGAGGGGTCGTATTTCAATCCAAGTTGCCTTCGGAATCAACAGGCTAGCGGGATGATTTCCGGTCGTGAGTTCTGCGTGAACCGTTGGGGGAATGAGAATTTTGGTAAAGGGGGAAGATAACAAATCGAGGCGATCGATTTTGGCAAGTTCGCTGAGGGGTGTAGTGTTGGAAACAATGATCACGATTAGAGCAAATTGCGGGTTTCAGCAATTTCTTGAGCGAGTTCTTCTGGAGTTTGTTCTGGAAAGGGTGAGATTTTGTACTGTGCCATTAAATTCAGAATTTCTAAACGGCTGAGGTTGAGACTCTGCGCTGCGTAACCTGTGCTAATGCTGCCGTGGCGTAGGAGTTCCATAATGTAGGACTCACGCGCTTTGGATTCGGCTTGCTGACGAATGGCATCGTCTAATTGAATGTCTGGTGAGAGGTCGATCGTGATTTGCATGAATCGAGTAGAGAAAGAGGATAGTTTGATTTTAACTTGAGGTTTTCTTTTGCCAGATCTCTTCGGCAGCTTTGCGGATGCCTTGGGCGATCGCTAAAAATGCTTCGTCTTGATTGTTCCAAGTTGTGACGGCTTTTGCGCCTGCTCCGTGAGCGATGGGAAGGGCTTGGAGTTTGCCGAAGGGGGCGGATTCCCAGTCACAGGGTTTAAGAATGATGGGGATGATGCGGGCTTCGCCTTTTGTGTGACGATCGAGCGCGCGAGTGAGTTCTGTTTCGTAGCAGTAGTCGGAGGCGAGAAAGTTGGCGCTGATGAGGAGCAGGATGATGTCGGCGGTGTTGAGGTTTTGATCGATCGCGGTTGCCCATTCGGTTCCGGCGGTGATGTCGCGATCGTGCCAAGCCGTGATAATTCCTTGACGTTGAAGGAGTTTGAGATGTTTGTCGAGTTCGTCGCGGAGGGTTTCGTCTGCGTGGGCGTAGGAGTAGAAGAGGGTGAGTGATTCAGTTTTAGGAGATGGGCTGACATCGGGGGTGGATTTGGCAGAAGACTGCATATGAGCAATCTGGTTGCCTTGCACTGTTTCAGCAAGGTTGCCAATGTTTGCGCCGCGAAGATCAAATTTAGGAGCGTCTGACATTGCGATTGTAGTCCTGAATCAGTTGCTGAACGAGAGTTTGAGAGACGTGGAAAGAGGTTTGCTGAAGTTGTACGATCGCGGTTGGAAAATCAATGAGTCCTGCAATTCCGGCGCGATATAAAATGCCGAGCGTCCCTGTGATTGTGAGGTTGAGTTGTTGGGCAGCAGCACGAGCATCAAGGTCATCAATGATAACGAAATCGGCTTTGAGTGCGACTGCAAGTGAGAGGGCTTCGCGTTCTCCAGCGCCGAGGTTGGTCGGTAGGGGAAGTAAAGGTTGAGGAACGGTTTGGATGTTGAGCCATGCGGGAGGGTTTTGAATCCAGTTGCAGATGGATTCGCCTGCTTGTTCGTTGAGAAGCTCTTGTTGAACGGCGGTTGGAATGAGGATGGTTTGAAACAGTTGTGGAAGTACCTCAATGTGGTCAATCAAAATGAGATAGCAGATGGGAGAGGTATCACTGATGATGATCATGGAGGGCTCGATCGAGAGCTTGAATATCTTGCTGAACGTCTTCTAAGGTGAGAGAGTGCATGGCTCCGTTTTCCTTAAGGAAGGCATCGGTTGCAAGATGGGATGGGAGATTTAGCAGGTGTTGGACTTCGGCGGCGGTGATGAGGTGATTGGTGTAGGCTTCGAGAGCGATCGCTTCGAGGGCGCGGCGGGAGAGTTGGGAGAGATGGGGTTGTAGGCGGTGTTCGAGATCGGGGGGAATGGGGATGTTCATTGGGGTTCCTCCGGTTGGGTGATTTGATTGCCTTGGACTTCGTGAGCGAGATTGCCGATCGTGGCTCCTCTTAGATCGTAGGTGATATTTGAGCGATCGCTATTTTGTGGAGTTTGTCGATCGTCTTTCTGTGCTTCTAGATAGGCTTGATAGATTTCGTGATTGTAGTATTTGCAATTCTTCTGGATAGCTTGAATTGTTTCTGAAACATAAACTTTGCCAGAGCAATTAAATTCCCATAATCGCTTCAAAATTTCTGGATGATTCGCTTTGGTTAGTGCTTCAGCAGTCCACCAACGCGCTAAATTCCGCCCCCTCTCTAGTAGCTTCATCAAGATAGAAACGCCGCCAGTGTAACCCATAAGTGCTAGAGCGTAAGAAGCATTCTCCTGAAATTCGGAGTTTCTATTTTGCAAGGCAGTTTGCAGCACTGGAACGCTTGCTCTGTCATTATGAGTTGCTAAGACAGTTGCAATGGCACCAAAAAGGTCGGAATCATTTTTATTTAATGCGTCTATCAAGTCCTGAACTGATAAAGATCCTTTGATTTTACCTAAAGTAGATGCGATCGTACTTCTTGATACATATCCACTTTGAGCAATAGAGGATGCATTATTCTGAATAGTCAAAAGGATTTCTTTCAGCATCGGAACTGCTTCTTCAACTCGGCAAGCACCTAAGCCATAAATTGCATCATTCATAAATCTATAGTGTTTATTCCTCAAAATCTCTAAAAGTTCTGGGATAGCCTCTTGTTGCCCCAAGCGACCTAAAGAACAAGCTGCTAAATACCGAAATTCCTGATTCTCAGACTTGAGATAACTGCTCAAAACGAAAATTGATTCTGGACTACTGATTCTATCTAGAGTTTTAACAATCATTCGGTAGAATCGCGAATCAGATAGCTGTACACATAGCTCCTCAACTATTCTTTTGTCTTGACATCTCTCTGATGCTTGGATAGCAATTCTGCGAATACATGTATTCTTGCTTTTGAGTAGATCTATAAGATGAGATAACGCCTCTGGAGTTTGTAATCCAGCCAGAGCAAAAGCTGCCATTTGACGGACGAAATACTCTTTGTGCTTATCGTGAATTAGCTCTAGAAGCCTTGAAGTTACTTCATCAGGGTTATTTAACTTGATAAGCGCTTCTACTGCTTCTAAATTAACACTTGTATTCTTGTCTGCTAACCGCTCTATCAGATGTATGAGTGCCTTAGGATCACCTATCATACCTAACGATCTAACTGCGCTAATACGAACGCAATCATCTTGATCGTCTATGAGTTTAATTAGTATTGGGACGCTTTCCTGAATAGCTAGGTGTCCTAAAGCTTCAGCAGCAATTTCTCGAATTAAAAACTCCCGATGGCTACTTGCTTCCTGTAGCTCCGACAGAACACTGCTTGATTTGGTCTGACCTAATAATTCAAGCCT
Source organism: Leptolyngbya sp. GGD (assembly GCF_026735145.1). NCBI lineage: Bacteria > Bacillati > Cyanobacteriota > Cyanophyceae > Leptolyngbyales > Leptolyngbyaceae > Leptolyngbya > Leptolyngbya sp. GGD. The sequence goes on along the minus strand of NZ_JAPQKE010000001.1, from coordinate 1,498,851 downwards.
TAAGTATTCTGATAGTTGCTCCTTTTGCGTATGTTGATTAAGAGCTGCAATAGTCTTATCCTGAAATTCTGTCTTCACCTCTCCTGCCAGTCTTGCGCCTAATAATAAATCGACTCTCAGCGCCAACTTCACCAACCGTTCGCCCCGTACTTCATCCGCAAATGCTAGCATTAATGCCACAGGCTCCGTCCACTTCAGAAAATTCAAAAACTCTTGCTTAAATTGCTCACCATCTTCTAGATCGAATTCTTCTAACTGCGCCAATAATGCTTCTGCCGCGTAATATTCTTGAATCAGTTGATGCCGAAACTCTAATTCCTCTTGGTTCGTACCCACCTGAATCAAATGATAATTCTCTAAATCCCTCAAACACTTCCGCGCTTCTAAATAGGGAAACTGCTCATTAAGAAACTGACCAATCGCTTCAACGGCTTCTTCTCTCTCAATCTCGCCTCGAAATTCAGTTGGTTCCCCTTTGTGCATCATCACCCAAGCTAACTGCCGAAGCACAAGTTTCCACAATTCGCGATCGCTCTCGATCCGCACCCCTTCTTTCAAATTCCGCTCATAGTGCTGCGTAAACTCCCGAAACACCAACCCTAAATTCTCTGGAATCTTGCCCGTTCTGCGAAATACCTCACAGAGCATCTCAAGCAGCAGTGGTGTTTTCCCTAGCTCTTTTAATCGATCGCTTAATTGCTTCAGAAATTCTTCAGTCTGTTCTGGAAAAGATTCCCCCACAAATTCCCGCAGTTGAAAAGGGGTCAAAGGCTGCATCTCTAATTGCTTCTCAATTCCCAGATAGCCACCGCTTGCTAAATCGCGAGTGGTAAAAATCATCGACACATCAAGATTATCCTCTCGAAACTCCTGCAATTCCCGTTGTAATTCTTGTCTAGGAATTTCGTTAATGCCATCCAGAAGAAGTAACAGTCTTCCTTCAAACAAAAGATCTTCGATCGCTGTTTCATCCAATCGCAACCGTCCGCGCCATAAAGCTCTCTGAATCAACTTCAAAATCGACTGATCAGATTTCAGAGGCACTAGAACTGGAATCGGCAAGGATGAATTTTCTATTGAGCGCGTTGCTTCTTCAATCAATAATTGATTCAACGCCGTAGACTTACCTGATCCGGGTCGTCCGACCAATACAACATGCTTGTGTGCAGCACAGAAATCTCGAATGCCTTCAAGAACAGGAACGGGATTCACTTTTTCTTCCGGTCGTCCATCCTGCTGCTTCTCTGGCACTTTCTGCGCCATTAATCTGAGTTGGGGTCTTTCTACTGCATCGGTTGAGACATAGAAAGATTGTTGCTTTCGAGAAGCATCCTCGATCGATTTCTTTAAATAGGATTGGAAATCGAGAGACATAGGAGAACGCGATCGCAAAACGCCATGTCTTTTATTCTACATCGCGCTTTTTTTCTGTTGCTCGATCGAACCTGCAAACAGAAGTACGGAGCAAGAAGAGTGGGGAGTAGGGAGGTACAAACAGAACAACTCCCCACTCCCCACTAAACTTAGAACGGCGATAGTAGCCGCAAATTCCATTCACCCAGGCAACCGTAATTCGACGCTCTGTTGAAATGACTAAATCTTAGATTTGACAAACGCAGCTAAGCGATCGAGTCCGCGCTCGATCGTATTCATATCCGTCGCGTAAGAGAAGCGAATATGATCGTCTGCGTCAAATGCAATTCCAGGAATTCCAGCAACTTTCTGTTCTGTCAGCAAACCATCACAAAACTCAAGCGAAGTCATGCCGAGCTGACTAATGTTGATAAACAGATAGAAAGCTCCATCCGGTTTTACACAAGTTAATTTGGGAATCGCAGTTACCCCGTCAAACATCACTTGTCGCCGCTCGGCAAAAGCTTGGCGCATCTTCTCGACACAATCTTGTGAACCTTCATACGCCGCGATCGCGCCATATTGAGCAAACGTACAGACATTCGAGGTGCTATGCCCTTGAATCTTCGTCACCGCTTTGATTAAATCCAGATTCCCCGCGAGATAGCCGACTCGCCAGCCCGTCATCGAATAAGCTTTGGCAAATCCATGACTGATAATTGTGCGCTCAAACGCTTCTGGACTGACAGCCCCAATGCTCAAATGCTCTGCACCGTCATAGAGCAAGCGCTCATAGATTTCGTCTGAAACCACGTAGATATTTTTCTCAACGATCACTTGAGCGATCGCGCGAATCTCATCTGGGGTGTAAACCATGCCCGTAGGATTTGAGGGCGAGTTGAGAATGAAAAGCTGCGTCTTATCTGTGATCGCTTGGCGCAACTGCTCTGGCGTAATTTTGTAGCCTGTTTCAGCCGTCGTTTTGACGATCACAGGCACACCCCCCGCGAGTTTGACCATTTCGGGATAACTCACCCAATAGGGAGCGGGAATAATCACTTCATCGCCCGGATCAATCATTGCCATCATCAAGTTGTAGAGCGAATGTTTACCGCCATTCGTCACGATGATATTTTCGGGAGCATAGGAGAGTTGATTCTCGGTTTGCAGTTTGTGCGCGATCGCTTCTCTTAAGAGCGGTTCTCCAGCAGCAGGGCCGTATCGAGTTTTACCTTGTTTCAACGCATCAACCGCCGCTTGCTTGATATGGTCTGGTGTATCGAAATCGGGTTCGCCTGCGCTAAAGCTACAGACATCAATACCGTCACGCTTCATCGCCTTGGCTTTTGCGTCGATCGCGAGGGTGAGCGATGGAGTCACCTGACTTACTCTTCCTGCCAGTTTCATATCAGTTCCAGAACGCGGAGGTTAAATTAGGATTTAGATCTTAACGTGATCCCCTGATCTTAAATGCTAATTTTTTTGGGAATTCAGGTTTGAGAGCAGCCTAAATTTCTTGTTATCCTGATTAAACTTCATTGAGCTAAACGCTTATGAGTGATGATCACGCTCAGATTCTCAATCGCTATCGCAAATTAGACAAGATCAAGCGCCAAATCGTACAGGTGTTCTCGGTTATGTATGAACCGATATACCGTGCAGCTTGTTTGAAATGTCTCCAGCATGCGGGGATCAGAGAGGGTGGGAAAGTCTTGAGCGATGCGATGCTGAAGACGAGACTCGATCGCTTAATTAATGATGAAATTTTAGTGCAAGTTTCAAACGGGTTTCAGTGCAATCCAGCGATCGTTGAAATTGCAACTCGGGACGCGATCGCAGACAACAAGTTTGAAACTCTGGTCGCCGCCACTGAGGCAGTCAATCCCATTCAAGTGCTCTCAGGCAGCGCTAAATATTTCAAGACTGAGCAACAGTTTTTGCGCGAATTTCGCATCGGCATTTATCGAAACGATCTCACCTACGCCAGCAAACAGTTTGAGCACTACTCTCGCTACAGTTTCAATCGAACAAAAATCACGATCGATGAAGCGATCTTTCAAGTCTGTAATCGTTCATTTGATGCAGAGTGGGTGCGCTCATTGCCAGCACCTTTATATGAAACAGTCCTCCTCGGAATTTTGAATCATTCCGTGCAGCAATTCGTTCCTGCGAATGAAGCATTTACACTGCTTCAGGAAGATTGTCAGCAAAACAAGACTAAATTTAGTTGGCAACCGCTGCTTTTAGTCGAGCAACTGTTATTGAGAGGACAACTGGCTGAAGCACAATCTATTTTAGAACGCTTACCCGCAGAGCCAAGTGCCGCATTATCCGGATGGCTAAAAACGTTAAGCGGGGATTTCGAGACTGCGATCTCACAATATACGATCGGGCTTGCTGCCTTTCGCAAAGCTATCGGCAAACGCAAAGCCTATTTCAGCGGGCTACTTGGCATCTTTTTCATCTTGGCATTGCTAAAAGCGGGATCGACCGCTCAATTGAGTGAAGCTAAAACCTATGCAGGAATTGGAAAACAGGCAAAGAATTGGCTGAGTCCAACCTATGAAACGCTAGAGAAAATCATTCAGCTTCAGCAAGGAGATATTGCTCAGAAAGATTGGATTCTCGATTTAGCTCCTTATCGACATCAGCATGGCATCGAAACAATTGTGAATGCACTCGTCGTGTACTGGACAGACACATCGACTGCGAGATCCAGACTTTCAAGTGGACTCAGCGCTTTCTATGCTCAAGCTCAAGCCTCAGGCTATTACTGGGTCGCGCTCGAAGTTGCTATGTTACTCTCGCGATTCAAACCCAAGAGCGAATTTGTTGAAATTGCAGAACAACTTCAGCGATCGACCGAAATTGTTCCTTTAGTTGATTTAGTCAAGTCACTCGAACCTTGGGAGCTTTGCCTAAATGCATTGACAAACCTCAATCAAGCTCCCGTTGTTTCTGAACCTTCCGAAACAAAACAGCGCTTAGCTTGGTTTATTACAATGTATGCTAGCTCTTGGACAATTCAACCCAAAGAGCAATCTTTGAATGCAAAAGGCGAATGGGGAAAAGGTCGAAATGTTGCCTTGAAGCGTTTAGTGCGATCAAGTGAGGATTTTCCTTACTTAACCGAGCAAGATCAGAAAATTTGTGCTGGACTCAAAGCTTATTCATCAGGCGGATATTATGGACAGGTCGATTATCGATTTGACGAGAAAGCAATTCTAGGTTTAATCGGTCATCCCTATGTCTTTTGGGACGATGCACCGGGCACAAAGATTGAGGTAGTCCGAGGTGAGCCAGAATTGATTGTGAAAAAGGGAAAGCACGATCGCTTAACCTTAGAACTATCTCCGGCTCTCAAAGACAATCAAAGCATTTTATTAATCAAAGAAAGTCCAACTCGGCTGAAAATTATTGAACTGACGGCTGAGCATCGACGAATTGGAGAAATTCTAGGATCGCGCAACAAATTAGAAGTCCCTGAACAAGCGAAAGATCGAGTGCTCAATGCGATTCACGCAATCTCTGGACTGGTGACCGTTCATTCAGATATCGGTGGTGGTGTGAGTGCTGAAGAAGTACCTGCTGACCCAACTCCTAATTTTCATCTTCTGCCTGCACGATCCGGGCTGAGAGTTGCCGTATTAGTTCGTCCCTTTGCAACGGGTGGATCATACTATCGTCCTGGAATGGGCGGAGAAACTGTCATTGCAGAAGTCGAAGGTCAGCGATTACAGACTACACGAGACCTGAAGCTAGAACGAAAATTGGCAAATGATGCCATGCTCGACTGCGATATTTTAATGGAACATGAGCAAGAAGATGGCGAATGGCTCATTGAAGATCCAGAGGATTGTTTGGAGCTATTGCTAGAGCTTCAGGAATTGGGCGATCGCATTATTATTTCTCATCCCGAAGGTGAAAAGTTCCGCATTCGCCGCGAAGTTGGAATCGGCAATTTTCAGATGAAGATTCAACGCCAGCGAGATTGGTTTGAAGCCAGCGGTGAACTGAGAATTGACGAAGACTCAGTGCTGGAAATGCAACGGCTGTTAGAACTATTAGGACAATCGAACAGTCGATTTATTCGTCTAGAAGATGGTCAGTTTCTCGCACTCACCAAAGAGTTTCGCAAACGACTCGATGAATTTCGAGCGATCGCAGAACAGCAAGGCAAGAAAACTCGATTTCATCCGCTTGCCGCAGTTGCGATCGAGGATTGGATCGATGAAGTTGGCGAACTAGAAGCCGATCAATATTGGCAAAAACACATTCAAAAACTCAAAGAAGTCGAATCTCTCGATCCGGTTCTTCCTTCAACGCTACAAGCCGAGCTTCGCGACTATCAAATCGAAGGATTTCGCTGGATGACAAAGCTTGCTCACTGGGGCGTAGGAGCCTGTTTAGCTGATGGAATGGGATTAGGCAAAACCTTACAATCGATTGCTTTAATCCTCACTCGTGCTGCGAATGGAGCAACGTTAGTCATCGCTCCAACTTCGGTTTGTTTGAACTGGATTAGTGAGGTTGAGCGCTTTGCTCCAACATTGAATGTTGTTCAGTTTGGAAGTGGCGATCGCCAAAAAGTTCTCGATCGTCTACAACCGTTTGACATTTTGATTTGCAGCTATGGCTTACTTCAGCAAGATGACGTTGCCCAGAAGCTAGCTCAAATCGAATGGCAAACCATTGTGCTCGATGAAGCTCAATCGATTAAGAACTTTGCAACTAAGCGATCGCAGGCTGCAATGAACCTCAGAGGCGGCTTCAAACTCATTACAACCGGAACCCCGATCGAGAATCACTTAGGCGAATTGTGGAATCTATTCCGATTTATCAATCCTGGCTTACTCGGTTCACTCGAACAATTTAACGAACGTTTTGCGACTCCAATCGAACGATTTGAAGATAAACAAGCCCGAACTCGCTTAAGAAAACTGATTCAACCATTCATCCTGCGCCGGACTAAAACTCAGGTCTTACAAGAATTGCCTTCTCGAACTGAGATTGTCCTTCATGTCGAGTTGAGTACTGACGAACGACTTTTCTATGAAGCACTGAGAAAAAGCGCAATGCAGCGTCTTGCAGAATCCGATGCAACTGCGGGACAAAAGCACTTGCAAGTCTTAGCTGAGATTATGAAGCTTCGTCGATCGTGCTGTAATACTCGATTAGTAACTCCCGACTCTCCACTTCCTAGTGCGAAGCTGCAACTGTTTAGCGAAGTGCTAGAAGAATTGCTTGATAACAAACATAAAGTTCTCGTCTTTAGTCAATTCGTCGATCATCTCAAGATTTTGCAAGAGCTATTACAAGAAAAAGCGATCGCTTATCAATATCTCGATGGTTCGACTTCAACCCCTGAACGCAAGAAGCGCATTAATGCTTTCCAAGCAGGTGAAGGCGATGTGTTCTTAATTAGCCTGAAAGCAGGAGGAACAGGACTCAATCTGACAGCCGCAGACTATGTGATTCATATGGATCCGTGGTGGAATCCAGCCGTTGAAGATCAAGCTAGCGATCGTGCACACCGAATTGGTCAGCAGCGTCCTGTGACAATCTATCGACTCGTGGCAAAAGACACGATCGAAGATAAGATTGTCGATCTCCATCAACACAAACGCGAGCTAGCAGATAGCTTACTAGAAGGCACAGAAGTCAGCGGCAAAATCTCGACCGATGAACTGCTTCACTTGATTCAAGAAGGTTAAATCAGTTCAAGCTTTGCCAGTACCAATCAAGTTTCTGAAGAGAATGCGATCGCAAAGCACTTTGACTTTAAGAGTAGCAATCGTTAGATTCTCGTTCAATTTCTGATGGCTCCGAATCACTCTGATGACTCCGAACAAGTCTCTGAACAATATGGGCAAGAAATTCCTTCTTGATATAGAGGAGAGGCTTTTTCATCGAGAGAGATTGGATGTCCGCAGGCATAGCACATATCATACGAGCCATCTTTGACTCCTTGCGTCACTGCCACCCGTTGGTCAAACACAAAACATTCACCCCGCCACAAGCTCTCCTCTGAAGGCACTTCTTCTAAATACTTGAGAATCCCGCCTTCCAAGTGATAGACCTGCTTAAATCCTTGAGACAGCAGATACGCCGAAGCTTTTTCGCAGCGAATTCCACCTGTGCAGAACATTGCAACTTTCTGGTGCTGAGTCGGGTCAAGCTGCGATCGCACATAGTCTGGAAACTGTCGAAACGAAGCCGTTTCAGGATCGATCGCACCTTCAAAACTGCCAACACTGACTTCAAATCGATTGCGTACATCAATCACGATCGTCTCAGGATCAGAAATCACCGCATTCCACTCTTGCGGTTTCACATAGGTTCCAACTTTCTGAGTCGGATCGACTTCGGGAATTCCTAAGGTGACGATTTCTTTTTTGAGTTTGATCTTTAAGCGATCGAACATCCGCGATTCGGTTTCAGATTCTTTCACGTTCAGGTCAGCAAATCTTGAATCGCTGCGGAGATAGTCGAGAACTTGAGCGATCGCAGATCTTGATCCAGCGATCGTGCCATTAATTCCTTCCTGCGCCAGCAGAATCGTGCCACGAATTTCTTGCTCTTGACACAGAGCCAGTAAAGGAGCGCGCAACTCCACATAATCTGGGAGAGAAACGAACTTGTAAAAAGCAGCAACCAACATGAGAGATGAAGAATCAGGGATTCTAGTTTAGCGTTTTCTGTCTAAATAATAAAAACCGACAGTCTTCCTGAGAAATCTGTCGGCCAGTCGTGTGTTCCCTGTTGATGACTCGGCTAAAGTTGAGTCTTCTACAGTATGTCTGTGGTTAATGATACTGTGAGTGATCGAGATCACACAAGTGGATGATTCTAATCATCGATAGATTAATGTCCGCTCATCGCTGCATCGAATCGACGGTTAATCTCTTCCCAATTCAAGACATTCCACCAAGCATTGAGATATTCCGGTCGTCGGTTCTGATATTTCAAATAGTAAGCATGTTCCCAAACGTCATTTCCCATAATCGGGGTATGACCATCAATCAGTGGGCTATCTTGATTCGGTGTTGAGAGAATCTGCAAATCGCCCTGCTGCGATCGCACAAGCCAAACCCAACCGCTACCAAAACGTTTTGTACCTGCATCATTAAACTGCTGCTTAAAGGCATCAAAACTACCGAAGGAATTATTAATCGCTTCAGAAATTGCTCCAGTCGGTGTGCCGCTACCATTTGCACCCATAATTTCCCAGAACATCGTATGGTTCACATGCCCACCCGCATTATTGCGAACAGTAGTACGAACATCTTCCGGGACTCGATCGAGGTGAGTCACGAGATCCTCAACAGACATACTTTGTAGGTCGCTATATTTCTCGATCGCTGCATTCAAGTTATTCACATAGGCAGCATGGTGCTTATCGTGATGGAGTTGCATCGTCGTTGCATCAATATAAGGTTCCAACGCATCGTAAGCATAAGGTAACGGTTTCAGTTCAAAAGCCATGATTTGAATCTCTCCAATGAATTGTCCGAAAACTTGTTGGCTGAAGTGACAAGTCAGCTTTAATATCTAAATCATAGTCATTCTGATTTTGAGTTGCATTAGTAAATCCGAAATTCTAGGGCGGGTTAACCGTACAATTAGGGGCAAAAAGCCTTTTGAATCCGAATATTTTAGAAAATACTGACAACATCTATCTTGATACTGATTCTCATTAAAAAAGGGGCGTTTGCCCCTAACATGGATAATTCTTGATTTCTACAAACTTCGCTCAGTCGTTTCAGCGAAACGTCTCAACAATGCGGACAAAGAACTCGACACCCATCCCCAATACCGTTTCATCAAAATCGAATCGAGGATGGTGGTGTGGAAAATCTAATCCTTTCTCTGAATTAGCCGATCCTAAGAAGAAATAGCATCCTGGAACTTCTTGCAGAAAGAACGCCATATCTTCGCCCCCCATCGTTTGGCAATCCGGCACAACTCCTAAGGGCGATTCGATCACCGTTTCCGCGATCGACCGAACTAAATCCGCGATCGCGCCATCATTAATCACAGGCGGATACAGTACGTCATAGTTGAATTCATACGTTGCGCCATGTGCCTGACAAATCCCTGCAACGATCTGTTCAATCCGTTGCGCAAAATATCCCGCATATTTGGGGTTAAAGTAGCGGACTGTGCCTCTGAGCCGCGCTGAAGCCGCAATCACATTACAAGCTGTCCCAGAATGGAATTCACCGACCGTCACGACTGCTGAATCGATCGGATCAACGTTCCGCGCCACGATCGTTTGCAGCGCATTCACGATTTGAGCACCGACCAAAACAGAATCGATCGTTTGTTGCGGAATTGCTCCATGTCCGCCTTTCCCAACGATCGTGAAGTCAAACGTTTCCACGGCTGCCATCAATGCCCCAGTCCGCACACCCACCATTCCCAAGGGCAAATTATTCCAAATATGCAATCCGACGATCGCATCGACATCTGGGTTTTTGAGAACCCCTGCTTCGATCATCGGTTTTGCTCCACCTGGCCCTTCTTCAGCGGGTTGGAAAATGATTTTTACCGTGCCTGAAAAATCACGATGTTGCGACAGATAATAAGCCGTTCCAAGCGCGATCGTTACATGTCCATCATGTCCGCAAGCGTGCATCAGTCCATCATGCTGCGACTTATAGGGCACATCATTTTGCTCTTGAATTGGCAACGCATCCATATCGGCTCGAATTGCCAAGACTCGACCCGGACGATTTCCTGCGATCGTGGCGACAATTCCGGTTTTTGCAATTCCGGTTTCGTGTGGAATCTGCCATTCCTGAAGTTTTTGGGTGATAAATTCAGCCGTTAATTGTTCGCGAAAGCCGAGTTCAGGACGTTGATGAAGTTGTCTGCGCCAAGTGACCAGTTGAGCTTGCAGCGATCGAATTTCTAGTCGAATTTGTGAAACATCGACTGAAGGCGAACTTAGGAAAGTAGAAACCATGATAGGAAAAACCTTTTTCGTGATAGAAAAACTCTAAGCTTAGACTTCCACTATCGCAAACTTCACTCCTGATGGGATCGTGCCCTAAAAATAGAAGCCGGATTTTTCAGAAAAATCCGGCTTCTAGCAGCTCTAGTAGTTCATCACAAAATCTGTAGAGGATAAGGAGCAAGCTAAGCCTGGTTTCTCCCCACTCCCCATCTCCCCACTCCGCTTACACTTTCTCAGCCAAGCGATAAGCACTCGTCAATTTCTCAAGTTGCTGCACCAACAAACTCAAGAACAAGCCTACATCGGTCACAACGCCAACCGATTCAACCGAACCACGATCGCTGAGTTTCGTCACCACTGCTGGATTGATATCAACACACACCATCTTCACGCCCGATGGGGTCATATTGCCTACCCCGATCGAATGCAACATCGAAGACAACATCAAAATCATGTCTGCGCCTTCAATCAAACGCGCATAATCTTGCTGTGCTTCGATCAGATCCATCTTCGTATCGGGCAATGGACCGTCATCACGAATCGATCCAGCAAGCGAGAATGGAATATCATTCCGAACGCATTCGTACAAGATGCCACTCTTGAGCACACCTGCTTCCACAGTTTTGGCAATGCTACCGTAGCGCCGGACTGTGTTGATCACTTTCAAGTGATGGCGATGCCCACCTCGGACAGAAACCCCTCGTTTCATATCCACACCGAGCGATGTCCCGAGCAATGATTGCTCCATGTCGTGAACTGCGATCGCATTGCCACCGAGCAATGCCTGCACATAGCCTTCTCGAATCAATTTCGCCAAATGTTCGCCGCCGCCTGTATGAATCACAACAGGGCCTGCTGTCACCACGACTCGACCGCCTTGATCGCGAATTTGCCGCAATTCCCAAGCAATCTGCTCAACGACTAATTCCACGCGCCGCTCACTCGAAACGCCTGCACCCATAAAGCTAAATTCTTGAGTGTTGCGCTGATCGCGAGTGCTCGTCTTCCGAATTGTGCGAATGCCTTCAACTCCGACCACAACTCGATCGTCGGTCGTCAAATCTCGCAGTAATTTACACTGAGCACTTTTACCATCGGCGGAAACTGCGATCGCACCATCCATTCTCTGACGATCGACTCTCACCCATTCGCAATTCACCCGAACCTCGGTTGGATAAATCGTCGTCACATAGAAATCATCCGGTGCAACGCCATCTTGAACCACTGCCTCAAGTTCAGCATCACAGACTTCGGTTGGACGCGGCAAGGCTCCTAAATCGATCAACTGTGACATGATCGTTTCCATCAGATCATGCGACGGAGCCGACACCTTCACTTCCGCAGAAGACGTACTTTGACGCTGTGTTCCCAAGCTGAAATTCAAGACCTGGAAGCTTCCCCCCGCTTCAACAATCACATCCAATGCTCGGTTGATCAGACCCGAATCGAGCAAGTGACCTTCAAGTTGCACCACTCGGCTCTCGATCGTTGCCACTGCATGAAGTTCCACCCGGACAGGTTCAGTGACCCGTAAGGTCAAACATTTTGCGGCTCCTCCAGCTTTGAGAAATTCTGTCAGCGGCGTTTCTAGCACTGTAAATCCGGCATCTGCTAAGCGCTGTTTCAGTTCAGCACTTGCTTTATTCATAATCACAATATGATCGAGATTCACCGCATTACACGCGAAATTCACCGCATCAGGTTCTGCGATCGCGATGCGTTTCTCAGCGGGAACTCGCATCTCAATCAAGCGATTAGAATACGCATCAAACGCAGGTGGATAGTAAAGCAAATAGCCATTGCTCAACGGACAGAAGCAAGTATCTAAGTGATAAAAGCGCTCATCCATTAAGCGCAGTGATAACACTTCAACATCCAGCCATTTTGCCAAGTAAGGATGCGAATCCAATTCAGATCGGAAGCCATACCCTGCCCAAAGCCAGCGTCCTTCACGATCGAACAAAGCATCGCCCGCGCCTTCAAACGGCAGTTCTGGCGGAAGCTCGTACACGGTGAACCCATTGTTCTCGAACCATTCTTTGAAAAAGGGTTCTTCTCCCTGCCGTTCCTTGTGATAAAAACGACTCAAGACAGCCGTATCTCCTAGTACTAAACCCGCATTAGCGGTAAAGACCATATCGGGGACACCTTTTTGTGGCGTGACTAGATCCACGATCGCATGTTGCTTGATCAAGTCATGCAAACCGTGCCATTGTTCTACTGCGCGATCGCGCGACGACTTGTGAATATTCCCTTCCATCCACGGATTAATCACATAATCCACATCGTAATGGTCAGGAGCACACATCAAAATCCGAATCGAAGATGTCATAGAGAAAAATCTGGGTAAATGTGTATTCTGGGGTGTCCCTCAATGAATGAGAGTGTGCACCCCAAGGTTGTCTCGATGTTGTATCGATGACTACAGGACATCCTGGGCTAACGTCGAACTTGTAGCGGCAGACATTCGATCCATTCTAAGAACAAAGGGAACGCTTAATTCCTAAAATGTGTCAGCAAACGATGAACTCATGAAGAGAGGCTTAATGCGATCGTAGCGCTCACAAACTGCATTAGCCAACCTTCTCGTGCTCAACGACGGCAAGATATTCCGAAAATATTTAAATTAAAAAGAGCATTCTGAATCTCAGAACGCTCGCAAACCAGAAACGAAGTTAACGCTTTGAGATGAAATGCACCCAGAACTGATGATCTGTACAGCAAGTTTGATAGATCAGATTGTAGGAATAAGTCAGTCCTGCACCTGTGGTGTAGATATCGTAGTGGCTGAGTTCAGGATTTGGATCAAACATTAATTCACCATACGGATCATTGACGATAAAGCCTTTTTCGTTGTAGCCAATGATGCAAATGATATGTCCGGATGGAGTAAAGTAACCATGCACGATCGCTGGATTGCCCTGAGCTAACCATTCCTTAACTTGCTCAAAGCTTGCAGTTTGTGTAAAGCGATCGTGGCAGCCATAATCTTCAGCGACTTGAGCGATCGTTGCGGGTTCATGGCGATCTAAATTCTTTTCAGTGCAATAGCGATCGAGTTCATCAGGAAAGCGGATACTTGGATTACGCGGAGGAACTCGGAAGTAAGACAGCACCATTGCAAGACTTGTAACATTGCAAGTTCCGTACGGATTATCGGAGTTATCTAACTGATCGAGATAAGGTACGGCTAAACGAGTGGCTTGCGGAAAGTTCACCTTTCCATCTTTGAGAATGACCGCATGACGTTGGAAGATCATCCAGGTTTTTTGACCTTGAAACGATCGATCAGCAAACGTAACTTTGAGATGGTCTGCAACAACAGTAAACGAGCTAATCTCTAAAACCGTTTCGGCTGCGATCGACTGTTTCTGATCGGCAGGAAGCTTGCTAGAGTCGATGGGCTGCTGCTTGAGAACTGAATTGACTAAGACTTTGAGTTGTAGCATCTGACGCTCCTGACAAATGGTTGCCTGTGACAACAGGGAGACGCGATCGGTTTGCGGATGAAACAAAAAAAGATAGAGAAAATTTTCTCTATCTTTTCTGAAAGATTAGGAGCGATGACAAGTTCCAACTAGGATTCTTAAGATTGCGTCGCCGAATTGCTACGCAGTATGAGTAACCTTGCTATACAAGAATTCTAATGCTCGGTTCCGTAGATCAGAGGATCGCGCCACAATCATCGATTACATCTGTTGAGTAAACAGATGTAATCTCGTAAAACCGTTACTTGCTAGCTGTTTCCACAGCCGGGGTAGATTCTGGGATGGAATTTGTGGATGAACCAAAGGCAACCCGTAAAAAGGGTGGAGCCAGAAAAGTTGTCAGAATGACCATGATAATAATCGATACCTCCAACGGCTTATCCAAAATGCCGCTAGCTGAGCCGATGCCAGCAAACACTAGACCTACCTCACCTCGAGGGATCATCCCAACCCCGATCGCCACTCGATTGATGCCGGGTTGTCCGAACACTGCCCAACCTGTGATCAGCTTGCCGATAATCGCTACCACCATCAAAAAGATAGCAATCAAGAGACCCGCCCGATTCTCCGGTACTGTCGGGTTCAACACACCGAGGTCGGCACGCGCTCCCACTGTCACAAAGAAGATGGGTACCAGTAAATCGGCGATCGGTTTGATTAATTCATCTAACTCGTTCCGGGCATCGGTTTCATCGAGCACCAAACCCGCTGCAAACGCGCCCAAAATCGCTTCGAGATGAATGGCATTCCCTAAAAATGCCATAAAGAACGCAAAGATGAATGCCGGAATAACAATATTTCCACGGGTTTTGAGCTTATCTACGATCGCTACAAAAGTTTTGTTAAAGATACCCCCCAACAAAATTGAACCCATCAAAAATGCCGTCGCGCTGACAATCAAGTAAATGACATTGGTAACATCAATCTCACCCGTTTTAGCTAAGCTAGCGACGACAGCTAGAACAATAATGCCGAGGACATCATCAATCACTGCTGCGCCAACAATGATTTGCCCTTCTTTGGATTTGAGTTGACCTAGCTCTGACAACACTTTAGAGGTAATGCCGATACTCGTTGCCGTTAATGCGGCTCCCGCAAAAATTGCTGGAATTGCTGCGACATGAAAGAGCATCATTAACCCTGCCGTACCCGCTGCAAAAGGTGCTGCGACTCCGACGCAGGCGACCACCGTGGCTTGAATTCCCACTTCTTTTAGCTGTCGCAGATCGGATTCCAGTCCAATTTCAAACAGCAGAATAATCACGCCGATTTCAGCCAGAACCGAAATCACTTCACTTTGCGACTCAAAGATCCGAGTCATCGCATCCGGTGCTAACTGATTTAATCCTTGCAGCGCTGACATAATCACCGAGTCAGAGGCAGATAGCCCCCCTTCGGGAAAGATCACCAGATGCAATGCCGAAACGCCGACAATCACACCCGCGACCAGTTCCCCCAAAACGGGCGGAAAATCTAATCGCCTAGCGACTTCTGCGCCGAGCTTGCTGGCTAGGTAAATCACCACCAGCGTCAGCAATACGCCAGACAGAATTAGGGGTGAATCTTCAGCAACAGCGGTCGCCAGGAATGGTATTGGAGTCATGAGAGCGGCTATCCCCCCACTAAAAGGATGCAGAATGTTGGACAAAATCATGAATTTAGAACAACGAAGGTTAAGGGTTTGAAAGATTCATCAAACTGCGGACAGTTATGAAAAAAGCAACCGATCGAATCAAAGACTCTCATGCTTTGGATGCGGTTGCCTGGATCGAGACAAGCCTATTAAACCGACAATGAAAGCTATCAAAGAAAATCTAGAATTTTCAAGGGTTCCAGCCTCAAAAATGCACTCTCAATCATTGCCGGAGTCATAGCTTTCAATGAGTAACGGGGGCAAATGAGTGTTGAGATGATCTCAACAGCCCTCTGGTCCACAGAAACTTCTCCCGTACAGTACCTCTGCTTCACAGAGATAGGCAATGCCCGCATAATCGGTGAAAAACGTCAATGCAACTTGATCTGCAATTTTCTCAGCCATCTCCCGAGTTTCGGTGAGGATCTCGAACTTCACATTCGAGTCGGTGTCGGCAGTGTTGGGTTTACCTGTAGAGCGCACGTTGCGACTGCCTTTACCGCCAGTGTCCACCACTGTGTAACCGGTTGCCCCGCATTCCTCAATGATCTTGGCGACCTTTTTCAGCAGAACCTTTTCCGTAACGATGACAAGCTTGTTGGCTTTCTTAGACATATTGGCTGTTTCCTTAAACGATGTACATTAACATGCTGGGTCTGTCGAGCTAAGGGAACACCGACAGACCACGGCCCGTCATTATAGTCCGCCGATCGCTTGGGCGAGACCGACGAAGAACGGGATACATAAGCCGATCGCAATGGGTGTACCGATGGCTGTGGACGCGCCGATATAGGCAGAGGGGTTAGCCGATGGGATACCCGCTCTCAACGTGGGTGGACCTGAGATGTCTGAACTAGAGGAAGCAATGACAGCCAGGATCACGACACCGCCCATGCTGAATCCTGCAACGTAGTGGGCAATCATGCCGAGACCAAAGGCGATTAGCCCATGCACAAACGGTGCTGCCACGCTATACACGACATACCATTGAGCCACCTTGCGCAGTTCGCCAAGTCTTGACCATGCTTCCATGCCCATGACCAACATCAAGATCGAAAGCAAGCCGCGAAAGGCAGGGTCGTAGAAACCTTTATAGACACTCTCTGGTCGGGTGAATATGCCAAGCGCAAGACCTAACAACATTGCTGATAAGGCAGGACCCCGAAGGCTTTCCTCAATGATCGGCCATATCTTGACCCGATTATTCGCAGCCCCTTGATTGCTGAGATACTCCTGCTTGCTGAGATACTCCTCCTCGGTGAGATGCGCCTGTGCAGCCTTCAGCTTCTTCTTGTTGAGATAAATGTTGGCGACCACAATCGCAGTCACGAGGGCGGGGATATCCATAAAGGGATAAAGTGCGCCTGCCCATGCCTCGAATGGCACTTTTTGTTCTTCCAGGACTGTCAGTCCAGCAGCCATCGTGGAGCCACTCACGGCTCCAAACAATCCTCCAGTCGCGATCGCATCGACGACTTTGACCTTTGGCAGCTTCGCCAATGTATAGCGCGCGATGAAGACAACCAGAATCCCTACGACTACTGCACAGATCATGGGTAACACCATGTCCGCCAGGTTGGAGTTACGGATAGCAATGCCACCGGTCAGACCGATTTTGGTGAGCAGCATGAAGACGATGATTGTACAAATCGACTCGGGAATTACCAATTCACTCCCGAGAGCAGCAATGATCATCCCACCAATCAAAAAAGCGAGTGTTGGGGACTGCAACTGCTGCACGAAGTCCATGACAAACAAGGACAAAAAATCCATAAATACCTCCTTCTCCTCTGTCGAGGAGTGTTGCAGTGAATGAACTGAATGAACTTTCAAGAGTTAATCGAGAGTAAGAGTGAGGCGCTTCACGCTTGAAACACATGTGGCGCATGAAAACCTGTAGTCAGGGCGCTCACAAGGGTCACTCTCCAAAACGAGTCTAAAAATTGAGCCATGTTCCTCTCCAAAAAAGGGGCTGAACTGCACGCCGTTGCTCAAGAACATTGGGCGCAAAAATCCCTAGATTAATCTCATGAATTAATCTCAACAGCGTCTGATTTTGAAGTAGTTGATCAATGTCAGTGGGAAAATCATTGATTTCAATCAATCGATATGATTGACCCCACGAACGATTTGATTAACTATATTCAGTTCAAGTAAATGATTGAAATAACCTTATCGTTATTTCTTGTATTCCGTCTAGTCTTAAATAGATGAAAATCCAAGAAAAACCAAATGGAGCGAATAAGAAAAACCTCTTAATTCGCTCTAGACTTTTGAACAGTATTGATATTTGTTGATAGATTGGCGCTATTTCATGGGCATCTACGAACAGTATTGAATTCGCCCAATCTTGAGTCCTAAGAATATCTATAATTAAGCTTCTTCTTCTATTTTGTAAATCAAGCGAATTGGACAGAATCCAGAGAGACGTTTTGGCGATGAGAGAGAAAAAATAGATGCGCTTCTTATAAATCGATTCAAAGTAGCGCATCTGTTCAACTACTTGGGACAGGCTTCGGTGCAAGCAAACTTTTGAGAGCGTTGGGCATTGCATTCGTTCGGTAATGAAGGGAATTCAATACTAATTTTTAGTATTAGATTTCAATTGAATGCCCTTCACTGGCTCCTGAAGATTAGTTACGTTATTCGTCGTCGTGAGCGAAGCGATTATAGAGGAAATCCAATGCATAGTTTCGCAGTTTGTAATACTCTGGTGTTTCCATCATCCGCCCACGATTTCGAGGACGGCGGAATGGAATCTCCATCACTTCTCCAATGCTTGCCGCAGGTCCGTTAGTCATCATCACTAATTTATCTGCAAGAAATAACGCTTCATCAATGTCATGCGTAATCATCAACACCGTGCATTTGTGAGTGTTCCAGATCTTCAAAAGTTCTTCTTGCAATTCTTCTTTGGTGATGGCATCTAATGCACCAAATGGCTCATCTAAGATCAAAACTTCTGGACAAATGGCAAGCGCACGGGCGATCGCAACTCGCTGTTTCATCCCACCTGAGATTTGGGTGGGCTTTTTCTCCATTGCATCGGCTAGCCCAACCATTGCCAAAAAGTCTTTGACAATCTGAGTTTTCTCAGATTTGGGCTTGTCAGGGTAAACGACGTTGACCCCGAGATAGACGTTTTCAAACACGGTGAGCCAAGGAAGCAATGCATATCCCTGGAATACGACCATACGATCGGGACCAGGTTTCTCGATCGGTTTACCTTGTAGCAGGACAGAACCTGTGGTGGGCTTGGAAAATCCGCTCACCATGTTGAGCAAGGTAGATTTTCCACAACCCGAGTGACCGATAACGCAGATGAATTCACCCTGATTAACAGTGAGGTTGACATCTTTCAAAACCGTGTAGTCGCCATTTTTAGTGGGATACACTTTGGAGACTTGATCGATGACGAGAAAGGGATTGGCTGCTCTGGACGCAGAGCTTTGTGCAGATTGTGCCGAAGTCACCATTGTTCTAGTTGATTGAGTGGTTTGCATGGTTAGGAGAGGGTTGATGTGCAGAATGAGGTAGCACGGCGGTGTTGCTGCGCGATCGACGGATCGGTGTTCTCTTAATCCTCCAAATCTGGAGGATCGAGCGAATGTGTGGATTCGCGATCGCGCACACCTTAAGCTGCCAGAATGCCTGGAGCTTTTAGCGGAATGTCTGCCATGTAGACATCGTGCTTAATCTTGAGGTGGTTGAGATAGCCGATTGGATCTTCTGCGGTAAAGGTTGTGCCATCAAACAGTTGAATTGGTCCGCGACTGTAGGAAACATCCTCTAGTTCAAGTTCACGAGACGCGATACTAAAGACACTCACCTTACAAATCCGCTCTAGAATTTCCACCCAGTTCCGCGGGAAGGGAATATCGCCCCACCGAGCCAACTGCGTCAGAATCCAAAGATGCTCTGTCCGGCTGGGACGGTTGACCCCTGCTCCAAAGAACTGAGGGTGTGAGTTCTCGCGCGGCGACCCTTTAATGTCACAAGTACTATGGCTGCCATCGCCAAGCCCAATGTAATCCATCTCACAATCGAGATATTGCGGTTGAGACAGAATCGCTTGAACTTCTGGATGATTTTCTGGATTTGCACAATAAGCACAAGCTTCGAGCAGTGCTTTGACGAGGGCAACGTGCGTGTTGGGATAGGTATTTGCCCAATCTTCTCGAACGCCTAGAACCTTACCAGGATGACCATCCCAGATTTCTAAGTCAGTTGCGATCGTATACCCAATTTTGTCGAGCGAAGCCCGAATGTTCCAAGGTTCACCAATACAGTAACCATCAATGTTTCCAGCTTCTAGCTGAGCAACCATCTGCGCTGGCGGAATGGTTGAAATGGTTAAGTCTTTATCTGGATCGACTCCACCTGCCGCGAGCCAGTAGCGCAAGAGTAGGTTGTGCATCGAAGCCGGGTGAACGACTCCGAAAGTATGCCGTTCATCTACGCTCTCAAGCAGCATCCGCTTCAGCTCAGCCAAGGTGGTAATGCCTTTGTCAAAGAATCGCTTGTCGAGCGTAATTGCATTCCCATTTCGGGTCATAGTCAAAGCACTGACGACAGGGAGGGGTTCTCCTAGTCCACCGACGGTTAACCAAACAGGCATCCCAGAAGGCATTTGTGCGGCATCTAAATATTTGCCCGCAATACCATCTTGAATTCCCCGCCAGCTTGATTCACGCACTAAGTTGACTTCATCTAAGCCATGATGGGTGAAGAAGCCTTTCTCTTTGGCAATGATCAGGGGAGCCGCAGCTGTGAGCGGGACAAATCCGATTTCAAGATTGATCTTCTCTAAGCCATGACGAGCGATCGCGGTTGTTTTTCTTGCTCTCAGTTTCTTGATCTGCTTTTGCTGATTTAGGAAGTAGATGATTTCACTGCGATAGCTGTAGTAGTTGGGATGATTGACGACTTCCATACGCTTGCGAGGGCGAGGAATGTCTACTTCCATGATTTGCCCGATCTTTGATTCGGGTCCATTCGTGAGCATGACAATGCGATCACTCAACAGCAAAGCTTCATCGACATCGTGCGTGACCATGACAGCAGTCACATGACTCTCTTCGCAGATTTTCATCAATTGTTCTTGCAAGTTCCCGCGAGTCAGCGCATCTAACGCACCGAAAGGCTCATCTAGCAGTAAGAGCTTCGGACGAGTTGCTAGCGCCCGTGCGATCGCGACTCGCTGCTTCATTCCGCCAGAAAGCTGATCCGGTGGCTTGTCCACGGCATGTCGAAGACCGACTAAATCAATGTGTTCTTCAACAATTTGGTTCCGCTCTGCTGCTGAAAGATCTTTCATCACATTGTTAACCGCCAGCGCAATGTTTTGGCGCACGGTCATCCAAGGCAAGAGCGAGTAGTTTTGAAAAACCACCATTTTATCGGGACCGGGGCGTAGGATTTGTTCGCCTTGCAGCATCACGACACCATCTGTCGGTAAATCTAAACCTGCAACCATGTTCAGTAAGGTGGATTTACCACAACCCGAGTGACCAATCAGCGAGATAAATTCGCCCTGCTTAATTTCTAAATCAATTCCCTTCAGTGCAACGTAGTTGCCACCACCTTGAAGGGTAAAGGTCTTTTCAAGACTTTCGACAGTAACAAAGGAAGTCATAACTAAAACCTGGAACGACAGTGGTTAAGTGTTTCAGAACGGGATAGAGAACGATCGCTGGGATAAAAAGTGAAGGACGCAGAGGCGCAAACGTCGGAGAACAAATCCAGTCCTCATCATCCTTCACCTCTTGCTACCGCAGTGGAGCAAGCGCGCTAGTTCTTGGATTACCGTTGGCTTTGCGGCAAGATCTTATTCTGAAGCCATGCCATCAGGTTATCGAGCAACCAACCGACTAAGCCAATGTAAACCAAGGCTAAGATGATTTCACTCACCTGACTGTTCTGATATGCGTTCCAGATAAAGAAGCCAATTCCCACAATCCCAGACATCACAATCTCTGCTGCAATAATTGCTAACCAAGCTAGACCGATTGCAATTCTCAATCCAGTAAAGATGTAAGGCAGTGCAGAGGGAATCAAAATCTTGAAGAAGTACTCCGACTTTGGCAATTGCAGCACTTGAGCAACGTTGTTATAGTCCTGCGGAATCTGTCGGACTCCCACTGCGGTGTTGATTAAGATTGGCCAAATCGCAGTAATGAAGATCACGAACAGTGCAGCAGGCTGGTTTTGCTTCAATGCAGCAAGTGCGATCGGAACCCATGCCAAAGGCGGAACAGTTCTTAAGATGTTGAAAATTGGATCGAGACCTTTTGAAAGACGTTTGTTCAATCCAACCAAGATGCCTAAGCTAATGCCTACCACTGCGGCAAACGTATAGCCAACTGCAACCCGTTGCAAGCTGGAGAACACTTGCCAGAATAGCCCTTTGTCTGTGCCACCCTTGTCATAGAACGGGTATAGAATCAAAATCCGAGTTTCTTCAATGACTTTGAAAGGCCCTGGCAAATCGGTCGGCACAATTATGGTCAGAATTTGCCAAAGGGCGAGCAATCCGAACAATGCTCCAATCGGCATCAGAATGTTGTCGAGTGTCTCTTTGGTCTTGTCGTCCCAAGTGAAGGCGGGGAATGTTGTAGATCGCTTCCGGGCGATAGTCATGACGGTTTGCTCCTTATTAACTGCGGTAAGTGTTTAACAAATCAGACAAGTCATTCAAAGTGCGAGATGCACCGATTTAGCAACTACGCTGCTAGCTTCTTAATCTTTAAGCTGTCGAGATAAGCTTTGGGATTCTCTGGGTCAAACTTGACTCCATCGAAGAACTCTTCCACGCCTCGGGATGTACTGGTGGGGATATCAGCGGAAGCAACTCCTAATTCTTGAGCAGCTTGTTTCCAGAGGTCTTCGCGATTGACTTTATCAATCATTTCTTTCGCTTTGTCTAGCGTGTTTTGTGGCAGGAAGCCCCAACGGACACTTTCGGTTAAGAACCACAGATCATGGCTCTTGTAAGGGTAAGACACGCTGCCTTTGCTATCTTTCCAGTACATCACAGCCAGTGATTTGTCATCGACGGTGCGCTCACCCAAGTTGTATTTGCCCATGAGCGGCTCGATGAGGACGTTCTCTGGAACGTTGAAGTATTCACGGGTAGCGAGGATTTTCGCCATTTCAGTCCGGTTGTTGAAATCATCACACCATTGCTGAGCTTCCATCACAGCTTTGAGCATTGCTTTGGTTGCTTTAGGATGCTTATCGACCCAGTCTTTGCGAACTGCAAGGTACTCTTCTGGGTGTGCTTTCCAGATTTCTCCGGTCAAGGCAGCAATAAATCCAGTCTTATCAGCAACAATACGAGCGGGCCAGGGGTCGCCTGTACTGAATGCATCCATTGCACCACGTTTCATATCGGCAACGGTTTGTGCAGTCGGTACGGTGAGCAACTCAACATCTTCTACTGGATCAACGCCACCTGCTGCAAGCCAGTAGCGAATCCAAAATTCTTGGTTTGCTTTGGGGAAGGTGTAAGCGGCTTTGAAACGTCCGCCTTGAGATTTCAGACCGCCAAAGAATGCAGTTTGATCGGCGAGTTTCAAGCCAATGTTTTTGCCAATGTGCTTGTTTGCGATCGCAATTCCATTTCCTTGAGTGTTTAATTGCGCCAATACATACATTGGAACTTGAGCGCCATCGGTAATAATGCCTTCAGAAATCAAGTAGGGCATCGGCATTTGCCATTGTCCCCCGTCAATTCCGCCGCCACCTGCGCCAATTTTGACGTTATCGCGGGCTGCACCCCAGTTTGCTTGCTTATCGAGCGAAACTTCAGTTAAGCCATGCTTGGCAAAGAAACCTTTTGCCTGAGCGATGATCAGCGGGGCTGCTTCAACGATCGGTAAATAGCCCAATTTGACCGTTTTAACTTCAGGTTCTTCGCCTGCTTTGACGGCAGAACCTACATTAGCAACGGGAGAAGCTTGTAGTCCACCGGTCGTCTGCTCTGGGGGATTTCCTAGACATCCTTTTAATAAGAGCGTAGAAGCAGTAGTTGCTCCTGCTGTTAATAAAAAGTTGCGCCGTGACATCGACGAAAAACGCTTCATATCCAACTCCCAAACATAGATAAATCAACAAATTAAGCGCTCGATTGAGCAAGCGAATCTGATCCAGAGATTCTTGTAATCACTGGAGTCTAGCTATTCAGACTGCGAAAATCTAATGTGCAAATTCAACGACAAAAATTAAGTTGAATTGCTGCATCACACCAAGCAAAAGCAGCCCTTTGAGCCGCAAAAATTAGACCAGCTTTGGCAGTTATTAATCGGTTTAACTCACTTGTTTAAGTCAATCAAACTTGATTAATCTGTTGAATATTAAGATACTCTGAAATTCTGTAAAAAGTCTAGACGTTGAATTGCAAATAAGACCATAAATCTCAAATCTAATAGATGGATTTCAGTCTATAGATTCTCATTCCTGGATAGTAATTGCTCCGATAAGTAAAGGATATATTAGTGATGAGTTACAGCTAAAAAAATACTGTGTATTCTGCTGAAATTCCTGCTGTGAAAAGACTACGCATGTTTTAAATAATTTGTATATGGCCTAAATTAATAGACTTATTTCTATTTTTTAGAAAGTATCTATCCTCATCTCATAGGCTCAACTCATTGGAGTTATCAAAATCAAACATACATTGATGAGATTCAATAACGGCATCGATTCTTTGAGATGAATAGATGAAATTAAGGTAATTAATTGGGTTGCTCTATCCATTGAGCGAATCCACAATGAATCATTACTGAAAGCCCTAAAACTGTAAACTTCTGTGAACCTTTATTTGCATCCCAGGTAACGAACTATTGCGGTTAATAACGAAACCGAAAAGTTTTACGCGCTGTCTTTTGACGTAGGGATTTTCCTGAAGACAGCATGACACTGGTGAGAACTGCTTACCGAATGTTGATGTTTAAGAGAAGAACAAAATGATTCGCAGAATGAGAACACTGTTGGCTACAATCGTCCTGTCTGTGGTGTTTCTAACCACATTGATCAGCCAACCTGCATTTGCAGCCGACGCAGCAGCAGGCGGAAAAGTCTTTAATGCAAACTGTGCAGCTTGTCATGCAGGCGGCGGTAACGCAATTAACGGCGCAAAAACTTTAAAGAAAGATGCGCTGACCGCAAATGGCAAAGATACAGTTGAAGCGATCGTTGCTCAAGTGACGAATGGCAAAGGTGCAATGCCCGCATTCAAAGGTCGTCTCAGCGATGACCAAATCCAATCCGTTGCACTCTACGTCTTAGATAAAGCAGAGAAAGGTTGGTAAGCGGATTTTGGAATTCAGGCTTGAATAGAGGGTAAGGTGGAGATCTGTTCCGAATATTCAATCCTGAATTCCGCACTTTATTAATATGTGGCGTAAATCGATTTTAGAGTGGCTAAAACAGCGTCCCTGGTTATTGGTTCCGTGTCTGGCGTTAATTCCGCTGGCTGGCGTTTATTTGAATCAGCAAAGTCATAGTGAACCTGCACCGCTGCCTTCTCCGATCGCATCTCCGTTGCCAAGCCCGATCGCTTTGCCGTCACCTCCGCCGAAATTAGCGCAACCCGTTAAGTCTCCCGCTCCGAAAAAGACGTTAACGCCCGTTGATCCGAAGCAATTTACTCCAGAAGAAGCTGCCCTGAATGCGAAAACCAAAGCGGCATTGATGGCTTCGATTGGAACGGTTGATTCATTAATTGAAATGCAAGTTGCGATCGCAATGGGACAACCGAGTTTGGCGATCGCGGCTTCTCAAGGTGCAACGATTCTGGATGGAGAAGGAAAGCCCATCGGTCAACTTTCGTCTGGAAATTCTTACCCGATTCAGGGAATTGGCGATCGCATGAATTTCGGCAACGGACAATTACCAGGAATGGTGATGATTCAGCCCCCGCCGAACGGAATTCTCTATCTTGGAGACAAACCGTACCGAGGTCGATTTTTACTCGCGGCTCAAGGCGGAAGAATTTGGGTCGTGAACTATATTAATTTGCGACACTATTTGCATAGTGTCGTTGCCAGTGAAGTTTCACCTAGCTGGAGTGCAGAAGCGCTAAAAGCTCAAGCCGTTGCGGCGCGATCGTATGCCTTAACTTACTATTTCCGGCGTGCTCAACCGCTTTATCACATGGGGTCTGACGAATATTTTCAAGTCTATAGCGGTATCTCTAGAGAAGCAGATGCCACCAATCGGGCGGTTGATCAGACCGCAGGGGAGTTTGTCAGCTATCGCGGCGGAATTGTCGAGTCGCTGTATGCGGCATCGGATGATATTGTCGCAGAAGCCTTTCGAGGCAAGGGAATGAGCCAACTAGGAGCATTGAGCCTTGCCGAACAAGGATATAACTATCGTCAGATTTTGGCACGCTACTATCCGAAAACGGGAATTGCTCGGATTGAGCAGGATCACGAATGATGCAAAGATGCGATCGCGTTTAACAGCGTTTGCGATCGCAATGGGCATTCCATAATGTAAGTATTGACTGGAATCAGACTGCCTACAGCAGTGAGCGAATTCTCGATCGGGCTACATCCTCCGAGTGCGATGACAAATTTTGGATCGGGCATTTGTTCGTAAAGCCGGATCAAGGTCGGGGCAAAATTGGGCGTGACTAGGCTAGCTGTGATGAGTAAATCAGCGGGATGAGCAGGTGCTTTGTGGGTACTCAGCAATGATGCAACCTTGATGAAGCAGCAAGTCGGCTCACATTCAGGCGAAGACAGTTCAGAGCGATGGATCTGTTGATATAAATTGTTGACGGTTGTTAGGATTGCATTTTCAAACAGAGGCTGTTTGTTCGGGTGCAATTTGTCTGCAATTAAGATTGTGTTTGGCATGGGACTGAGTATCCTGAGTGTGATCGATTGAATGCAAAATCAGTTCATTTTTCGCGGTTGTTGTAGCGTTGTTGCGAAGAGACAGTTTCAGTTTGACATAATCTTCTGAGATGACATCCGGAGTTTTGCAGAGATTCATATTTGACTGCTAGCACAAACAAAACTAGCACACACAAAAAATGGGAGGCACGATCGTGCCTCCCACCTCTTCAGAGTTCAATCTGCTTAGAATTCAATCTGCAAACTATGCGTTGGTCGGTTCAGGTGTCCCTGCGATCGCGCCTGTGGCATCTGCCAAATTCAACTTCACAGTCTTGACTTGATCAACTTTCGGCAAGATCAAGCTCAAAATTCCATCTTTGAACTCAGCTTTGACTTGATCATTCTTCACTTCAACTGGAAGAGGAATGACTCGTTGAAACTTACCATAGCGGAATTCGCTTCTAAAGAATCCACCTTCTTCGGTCTTTGATTCTTGGCGATGCTCACCTGCTAACGAAACCGCATCTTTGGTCACCTGAACATCAAGATCCTTTGCGTCAATGCCAGGGAGTTGGGCGCGGAGAACAAACTCATGACCTGTATCTTTTAATTCGACTGCAGGAGTCCAGTCAGTCGGCTCATGGGTCATCGGAGCCATCGAATCAAGCAATTGGTCAAATTGGCGACGGAATGTATCGATTTCTCGCCAGGGTTGCCAGTAACGAACTAACATCTTGTCACCTCTTGAAAAACGATTAAGAACTTGAATCTTCATGTCCTTATCGTGCCGCATCTTGAGGCAATCGACAGTCGCGTAAACTGTACTCTCTGAGTAGAGCTAACCGACTATGCTCAGACAAGCTAAGCTAAGACAAATTCGACGAGTGAATTGACACCTAGCGCATATTCAATGTCATCAATCTGATCGTGGTCGCGCCATTCATCCAAGACACCGAGTAAACAGCGTACGGCTAAATCCCGCTGAATCAATTCTGTAACGGCTTGCCATGCATCTGGCGCGTTCAGGAAAAATCCAAGCTGGATCATGCCTCCTTCATGCCACCAGACCCCAATCCAACCGGAATCTTGCTCTGTGATTTCGATGTGCTGTCCGAGGTAGGTCATCACTGTTTTACCTTAGTTACAAATCTTGAATGCATCTCAGCATACGATTTGCGATCGCAGTTTGACCTCTACTAAAAAGAAGGGATCGTACAATTCATCTCCCTATTCAGAGGAAGAGAAGTAGTACAACCCCTAATGTTGAACTTAAAAGAGTTTTACAATCTTAAGAAGCGCTGCGAGTGACTAATCCCCACAAGAAGATTGCAATCATTGCACCCAGAATTGCCACAATTAAGCTCGGTAGGCTAAATACCGAGATGGCAATCTTACCGCCGCCCGTGATCAGCGAGAATAAGCTACCTCCTAGCATTGCGCCTGCAATTCCCAAAATCATGGTGCTGAGAATGCCGCCGCCTTGGCGACCGGGATAAAGCAGCTTCGCGATCGCGCCAGCGACAATTCCAAGTAATGCCCAAGCAATAATGTTCACAGAAGTTTCTCCTAGAGCTTCAAAGTCTTAGCTGATAAGAATGTGCGATCGCAGGTATAGAATAGCGACCGACTTTTTCTATCTGTGGAGATACTATATCTTCCTCTTTGCTTTTAACAAAGCAATAAAATTTTTATTTAATAATCTACGACCGTAAGTGTACTAAAGCTATTGTTCAATTTTTTACTTCGAGTTTACAAAATGATTTAATTCATCATTCAGAATTTTCTGATACTCGTACTTCGGCAGGGATAAGATTCTATCTCAAGTCATATGACGTTCAGGTAAAGTGAGTTAAAATAGTATCACAGGGCACAAAAAAGATTCGGACATGCGTCGATTTGCATGGTGACAGGTTTGGAAGTGCCTCCTGCAATTACTTCATTGAGGAGGACTCTTATGAAATTCTTTCAACGTCAGAACTCGGAAAAAGACCAACCCCAAGTAGAACACAGCCCGCAACGTGAGCCAGAAGGTCATGTTCATCCGAACTATCGTCATTGGGTTTACTTGCGGAGATCGAGCAAATAGCTTGCGGGAGTACTAAAATTTGCGACTGAAGGGGCTGATTGGATGCAGCCCTTTTTTTTGCATTGACATTTTTGCATGGACAAAGGGAGAGTGAGGCTTCCTAGCAGATCAAGGTCTTGTATGCTTATGCACCGAGGCGATCGCGTAATTCTAAGTGAGTGATTGCAACTTCGGAGGCAGAAGCATCGCTTTCGGCAGACGTGACGAATTCTGCATCCAGATCAAACCAAAACATAGTCCCAACTTGCAGAGTACTGTGAACTTGGAGCTTGGAGCCAAGTAGCTGGAGTAATTGTTGGCTAATCGATAAGCCTAAGCCAGAACCTTGTCCAGATCTGCGCCCTGACTCGGTTTGCATAAATGGTTTAAACAGCGACTGCATCTCGTGCGGCGCAATTCCAATCCCAGTATCTTCGACTTCAAAGCGCAATCGCGATGCTTCTATCCATAAGACGCGCAGAGAAATAGCACCTTGTTGAGTAAACTTCAGTGCATTGGTCAGAAGATTCATTAAGACTTGCCGTAACTTGCATTCGTCAGTTTGTACCCACTCTGGAACCTCTTGATCGCAGTGCAGCGTTAGGGTTAAATCGCGCGCGATCGCTTGAGGTTGATAGAGTTCTTCTAAACTGTGCAACATCTGGGGAATCGACACGGCTTGCAACTCGACAGTTTCTGCATTCGCTTCGAGTTTTGCCAACTCTAAAACACCGTTGATCAAATCTAAAAGGTGCTGCACACTTTGTGTAATCATCGTCAATCGCTCTTTCTGTTTCGGTGCAAGCGATTTATCGTAACCCATCAATTCGCTGCTGCTGAGAATAATGGACAGTGGCGTGCGCAACTCATGATTCACATTGGCAAGAAATGTTGTTTTAGCTCGATCAGCAGCTTCGGCTTCTTGTTTTGCCTGCATCAATTCAAGATTCTGCTGTTTTAAAGCTTGGGTGCGTTCTTCGACTTTCTGTTCTAAAGTTTTTGCATAATGTTGCAGCATGTCATGAGATTCAGAGAGCGATCGCCAAACTAAATGCATCCGCATGGTTAACGCGACCAATTTCATTCCCAAAATTGGAGCGACGATCGGCATCCACCAGCCTGCCAAAAATAAAAGATACGTTCCAGCAATTCCGCTTAACGTAACGCCAACGGCTAATATCAGTGCCAATCGCAACGATTTTACTCGCCACCCTAAGACCGCACCGCCTCCGAGCCAAATTAACAACCAAGCGCCCCCGACTCCAGCCGGAACCCCTCGTAAAAGTGGTCTGCCCTCGATCGCAGCGCTGATCAACTGGCTGGAGAAATCTGCATGCACTTCAACGCCTGCTGAAGTCATTTGAGCCGTTTGCGAATAGGGGGTAAAAAAGCGATCGTTCAGACTTTCTGCGATCGACCCAATCACCACGATGCGATCTTGCATCAATCCGGCGGGAACCCGATCTTGTAGCACATCGTTAAAACTAACCGAGGTAAAGCGCTGCCTCAGATTGCGAAAATTCGCCATCAGCTGAAATCCACCCGTGTCCGCGCGAACATACCCCCCAGTTGTCGGCGACAAAGCTTCCAAGCGGGCGCGCCCGAGTTGGATCTGAGATGTTCCGGAGATCGGTTTTGGCGTAATGCCTTCTGCTTTGAGATACTCTAGCGCCAAGCGAGTTCCCAAGGTTTCCAGCGTCCGCGAATCTTTTCCCCATAGCTTATTGACTCTCAGCGAAAGCAGGTTGCGCCGCACTTTGCCATCGTGATCGAGAACAATATCGCTCGCTGCAATTTGATTGCGCTGACGCAGGATAGGCGGGGGATCAACGGAAGGAAAGTTGTTGCCGCTGATCGTCTTCTCAATGCCAATCAGATTGGACATTTGACTGTAAACCTTTTGCAAGGCGGCATGTCCAGGTTCAACAGGCAGATTTCGATACAGATCCATTCCCACGACTCGTGGCTTTTGGCGCTGAATCTTGGTGAGCAACTCAGCCAGGAGTTCATCTGAAATTGGGTATTGTCTGAGTGAATTAAAGTCAGATTCGTCGATCGTGACGATGACCAACCGGGAGTCAACAGGTTCTAAGAGACGTGCCCGAAACCATTGATCGAGCACCATTAACTCCAATTGCTGGAATGCGCCAGCAAGCTGCATTCCGAGAACTGCTGTTGCTGTTGCGATCGTGCTGAGACTAACTCTTACCCACTGCCGCACTGATTTTCACCACTCCTAGCCCCTAAGCTGCTGTTATTGTCAAGTCTTTACAAACTTTAGGGCAGTGTGATGAAGTTGTCTACCGCAACTGAAAATAATTAAGATCGCGATCCGCCACCTGTGGTGGTTCCGGGTGAACCTGAATTTGGAGGCGGTGTGATTTGGGCGTAGGCAGAATAGCTTGAAGCGGAAATAATCTGAATCCCAACCGACAAACCGATAGCGCAAACTGTGTAAGCAAGGCGAGAAGTAGTCATATTTTTGCCCAATGGAATAATCTGATGACACTGTTCTGAGTCTTCGATCGACAGTTTTGTCGTAACGAGGTTGAGCCATGATGTGAACCAGTAGGTCAGTAAATGAGCGGGTGAGTTGCCTCAGTCGCATCAAATGACTTAAGAGAGAAGAGATGGTTCACGCAAATAAAGAATAGAGAGATCGGTGAAACTGTCGATGGATACGGGGTTCGGACGCAATTAAGTTACTATACAAACCCAGGAAGATATCTCAGTATTTTTACGGCGGTTTCCTGCTTCTTCAAACAAGTTTTCCTGAAGAGATGATAGAGGTTTGATGAAGACCGAAGTTGATGTTCCACTGTCAGGCTGAAATGACCGAGTTGCAATTGATACACGCTTTATAAGATTTATGAATCGCCTGAGTAGTTTTGAGGAGATTGCGGCTTTCGGGGCGCATCCGGCAGAATGGAACGATGAACCAAGTTGATTATCTACGAATTAGTTTAGTCGATCGCTGTAATTTCCGGTGCCAATATTGTATGCCGGAAGGAAGTGACTTAGCGTATGTATTGCAGCAAGATCTGTTGACTCAGGCGGAGTTGCTGACATTGCTGCGAGAGGTGTTTATTCCAGTTGGGTTTACACGATTTCGGCTGACGGGGGGAGAGCCTTTGATTCGTCCGGGAGTCGTCGAGATTGTCAGCGCGATCGCACAATTTCCTGAAACCAAAGACTTGTCGATGACGACAAATGCCTTCTTACTAGAGTCGATGGCGCAGGATCTCTATGATGCAGGATTGAGAAGAATCAACATTAGTTTAGATTCACTCGTTCCAGAAATCTTTGATCAAATTATTGGTCATCGAGGTAAGTCTCGTTGGCAGCAGGTTTGGGATGGAATTCAAGCCGCGCATCGGATTGGATTTAGTCCTTTGAAGCTGAATGTTGTGGTGATTCCAGGTGTGAATGATCATGAAGTGCTAGAGTTAGCAGCTCTGAGTCTTGATCGAGAATGGCATGTGCGATTTATTGAGTTCATGCCGATTGGGAATGATCAATTGTTTCAGCAACAGGGTTGGATCGATTCAGAAACCATTCGTCAACAGATTCGAGAACGCTGGGGATTAACAGAAGCGACTGTGAAAGGAAATGGTCCAGCGGATGTGTTTCGGATTCCAGGGGCGAAGGGGACGTTGGGATTTATTAGTCAAATGTCGGAATGTTTTTGCGATCGCTGTAATCGAATGCGATTATCTGCCGATGGTTGGCTCCGCCCTTGTTTGCTCAATGAGATCGGACAGATTGATTTGCGATCGCAACTGCGATCGGGCGTTTCGACTCAAGCACTGCGCGAGCAGGTCAGTGAACTTTTAGGACTGAAGCCTGAGATTAACTACAAACAGCGTGATTCGGGCACCACTGGGAAGTATCACCGCACGATGTCGCAGATTGGAGGTTGAGAAGCTGAGAGTAACATGACAAATTTGCAGGAAACCAGAGAGAATTCCCAAGTATTTAATGACAGCGGGAAAATCAAATTTGTCTACGATCACGATCGATGCCGAGATTTTTGAGCGATCGTCTCAGTTGCAAACTGTAGAAATCTTTGCCGAGACTCAAGCGAACGGTAAGATATGACTGACCTTCTTCCAGTCTTGCCCATTATGGATCTCAAACCCTTCATCCGCGAAATTCCAGATTTTCCCAAACCCGGTATTCTGTTCAGAGACATTACAACTTTATTACAAAATCCAGCCGGACTAAGAGCCACGATCGAGCTATTTGAGGAAAAATGTTCTCACCTCAATCCTGACTACATCGTGGGCATGGAATCGCGAGGGTTTATTTTCGGCGCACCCTTGGCTTACCGAATGAATATCGGATTTGTGCCTGTCCGTAAGCCCGGAAAACTGCCCGCTGCGGTGCATTCTGTTGAATACGAATTGGAATATGGGACAGACACCTTAGAGATGCATCAAGACGCGGTACAGCCTGGAAGCCGCATCTTAATTGTGGACGATCTGATTGCCACGGGCGGAACCGCAGGTGCAACGGCAAAACTGGTTCAACAAATTGGGTGTGAATTAGTCGGCTGTGCGTTTTTGATTGAATTAAAAGAATTGCAAGGACGCGATCGCTTGCCGCAAGTTCCGATCGTTACGCTCGTCGAATACTAGCGCTATAATCACGAAACCGATCGCTCTGGTTTTCCACATGACTACTTCAACCCCTAGAAGATTCCAATCTGGTTTCGATCGAATCCTTGAAGCGCTGACCAGTGAAACTTCGATTTATGTGATGAAGCGATTATTGCAAGCATTATTTACACTCTTGCTTGCCGCCGCATTAAGCTTTTTCATCATTCAGCTTGCGCCAGGTGACTACCTCGATACGCTGCGCGAAAACCCGAAAATTTCGCCAGAACGGATTGATCAACTTCGCAAGCAATATGGGTTGGATCGATCTTGGATCGAACAGTTCTTCTTGTGGGTCTGGAACATCATTACAAAAGGTGACTTCGGAACGAGTTTTGTTTACAATCGCTCGGTTGTATCATTGCTCTGGGAACGAGTTCCCCCCACGCTTTTACTAGCAATCACTTCGCTGGTTGTAACGTGGGGCGTGGCGATTCCGTTGGGAATCTTAGCAGCGATTAAACAGCAAAAATGGGTGGATCGAGTTTTACAAGTACTCAGCTATGCAGGACAAGGATTTCCAAGCTTTGTGACTGCTTTGCTGCTGCTCATTTTTGCACAGAATACTTCGCCCCTGTTTCCAGTGGGAGATCTGACCAGCATTGATTTTGCAGATTTGAATTGGTTCGGTAAGATTCTCGATGTTGCCTGGCATTTGATTTTGCCGACTTTGGCTTTAGCGATCGCAGGATTTGCCGGATTGCAGCGAATTATGCGAGGTCAGTTGCTCGATGTGTTGCGCCAAGATTATGTGCAAACGGCGCGCGCAAAGGGACTGTCCGAAAATCGCGTGATTTATGTTCATGCGTTGCGAAATGCAATCAACCCGCTGATTACGCTTTTGGGCTTTGAATTTGCCAGCCTGTTAGGTGGGGCCTTTATCACGGAGAATTTCTTTAATCTCCCAGGCTTGGGGAGATTGATTTTGCAAGCTGTTCAGGCTCAAGATCTGTACTTGATTATGTCGAGCTTGATGATGGGAGCAGTGATGCTCATTGTTGGGAATTTACTAGCTGATTTACTGCTGAAAGCAGTTGATCCACGAATTAGCATTGATGACTTGAATTAGCATGGATTCTAGGCAGATGAGCATCAATCATGATTCGTCTGAACTAAACCTGACTTTAAAGTTCAGGACATCAAGATGAGAGCTAAAAATGTTTTCACAGACTTACTATTTAATTCGATCGAGAATTGACGGCAGCTATCTTGCTGCTTATCCGAAGTTAAAAGAAGACGAAGCGCGATCGCCTGCAAATGGGTATGTCCTACTCTTTCAAGAACAATTCGATGCATTGGGATACCTGAACAAGTATGCAGGTGAAATGAGCGATCGTTTTGTCACCGAATCAATCATTGGCTCGCAAATGACGAGTTTGCTTGATCGCTGGGGCTATAAGGGATTTGGCATCGTCAAAGACCCTTTGATTCCTACCATCGAATTTCTGTCAAAATCTTAGCCTCATCCACCTTGAGATAGGAATCACTGGAAGAAAAACTCACCCTGATGCAGATGGTGATCGATGGGAAAGTTTGAGTAGATAGTTGCAGATTTAACGCGAACTGCCTTTGGCAAGTTTCTAAAAAAACTCTGTACCTATGGAGGGTATCTGTATGAAATCTTTGTTATCTGGACTCCGGTTTTTCTTCACGGTTTGCCTCTGTGCAACGATGATGTTTGTCTCAGTGGTATCGAGCGCTTCGGCTCAAGCTGTTGTCAAAGACAAACCGATGACGAACGAAGCATCCGAAGTCGCAAAAGAATATGAACGGACTGCGAAAGACACGATCGATAAAGGTGGTTTGCAATCACTCGAAGAAGTTCGCGATCGCTCGAAAGGTGGCGCGATCAACGAAGTGCAAGGCACCGCAGGATTCTATAACATGAAGCGCCCATCGAATACCGACGCTAAATCGATCGAGCAACAGATCGAAGAAGGGTTAGATAACGCTGGAGAAGCACCTGCAAAGCTCAGCAGTGAAGCCAAGAAAGCTGCAAAAGATGCTGAGAAGACCGCTAAGAAAACCGCTAAGCAAGCAGAAAGAGCAGCGAAGAAAGCGATGAACTCAATGAATGACTAAATCCTACAGCTGGCTTAAACGTGGATAAATGCAGACTAAGGAGGTAATTAGGATATTGCCTCTTTTTTTTTGCAATGATTTTTGCAATGATCAAGCTCCATCTTGATAAATGGAGAGTTCATCGACTCGAATCTCAAACTGATCGAGCATCTCTGGAGTAGGGTAGATGCGGATTCGAGCATCTGTAGAAAATTCTGCTAGCTCATTGCCCAGATTGACAACCTGACTGAGTATTGCCCAATTCGTTACACGATTAGGACAAACAATCACTAACGTGACAACATTCGTGGTAGTTGTGATTGCCCAAGCACAGGCATTGAGTAAGGTTTGGAGTTCTGAAGTGCACTGTTGTCGAAAGCGTTGGGTAAGAGATAAGTCAAGCTGACGGCGCAGGTCGCGATCGTCGATTCCAAGCTGTTCTGGGGGAAGATCATCCCAGGGAAGAAAGGGTGTCATTAGCGGGTTATCTCCTCTGATGCAATGAGCGATCGCTCGTAGACGACCTGTTTCAGTCGCCTCGATATTCCAAGGCTCGCGATAACGCCGATCGCTCAGAAATCATCTAAACCTTTGAATTGAAAGTCAGCCCTCCTGCTCAGAAGCTTTGCGCCATCTCAATCTCTGCGGCTGAAACAGCAGAAGCTTTTTTCAGTTTAGAACATTAGATTTGCAGACTCGCGACAGCTATTACCCTGTACTCAATCTCTAAACATAGCTCAGCACAACCTTTCTAAAGTCTGCCTGGGAAAGGGGATGAGAATTAGTCACTTCAGCAGCAGGCGATGTTTTAAACTAGACAGACACTCGATCGATAGACCCCTCATGTCAGACTCCCCTACCCCCCAATCCCCTACTCCCCAATCCCCTACTCCCCAATCCCCTACCCCACTCCGCTGCCTCCTCGGCGCGATCGTTGCCGCTGTCCTCGCTTATGCGCTCTACAACATGACAAGCTCGATCGCGATTTCTTTCGCTACCAAACCGATCGATACCGACACGACACTTATCGTTCAGCGCATTTCCTCCGCCGTCCGCACCCTCGTTTTGGGCATGAGCGCAATGGGAACCGGAATTTTCGGACTTGCAGCTCTGGGACTATTTGCCCTCGCCATCCAACTGCTGTTCCGCAAACCGGATTCTTCCGCAAACTAAAGCAAAAAAACCGTGACTTCCTGAGCCAACTCCTGCTAAAATCAAAAGCCCGAATCGGCAAAAAGGCATGTCCAAATTCTTTTTTCTTGAGACTTTCTTGATCGACATCCTGCCAGTCGGCATCGCTTAGGGTTGCATCTGGTTCCCCAGCAAACCTCAACATATCATCCCTCGCAGAACTGCCCGAATTTCGGCACACAGTTTAACCCCAACGGAGACTGAAAATTCAAGTTTTCCACAGATCTTTACGCTACTTTTCCACAGGGTAGCGTAGTTTTCCACAGGAAAAAAGGTGATCCTGTGGAAAAACCGTGTTTACACTGAAAAAACCATCAGAAAATGTATAATAACAGGCTGTAGTGATCAGAATTCAGAAAGTGAAATCGCTGAAACCCCCATTCCATCGTCGTATTCTGCTGAAATGATCCTTTACGATACATTTTCTAGCATTGACAGAAATAAGCATTTGGAAGCACAATAAGACCGTTTCAGAAACCGCTTCAAAAACGGCTGAAACCAGTACATATGCAACGTCCTAGCCGATCTTAATGATGCAAACTCGCATCGTAAGCTCTGGCTGAACTTTTTTGTGTCGATTGAAGTTTTCCACAGCCTGTTGAAAAACCAGGCTCGTTTGTTTACATCTCCAAATCGAGAGCTTTTATGTACCCGATCATCAGCATCTTAACCGACCTTCCCGAAGCCCTTCATACCTCCTTGACCCAATATTTAGAGCAGCATCCAGATTGGGATCAAGATCAAGTTCTAACCGCCGCATTGAGCCTCTTTTTATTGCAGAATGGAGAATGCGATCGACAAATAACCTCGGTTTACCTCGATACGCTTTTCAAACACTCCACTTAATTATTTTCTATGGCATATCAGTGGTTTAAGGCGTTTCACATCGTAGGAATTGTCTGCTGGTTTGCGGGAATGTTTTATCTGCCTCGGCTCTTTGTCTACCATGCTGAAGCAAATGAACAACCCGAACCTGCCCGCAGCATTCTTAAGGCGCAGTATCAGATCATGGAGAAGCGCTTATACAGCATCATTATGACCCCAGCGATGTTACTCACAATCGCCATGGCGATTGGGCTAATTTCAACTGAACCCGATGTGTTGAAAGAGCCTTGGCTGCATGTCAAATTAGCCTGTGTTGCTTTGCTTGTGGGATATCACCATCTCTGTAAGCGCATCATGAAACAATTTGCATCAGACACTTGCAAAATGACAGGTCAGCAGTTTCGCTGGTTTAATGAGTTTCCAACGGTGTTTTTTGTGATTGTTGTGATGCTGGCGGTGTTTAAGAATAACATTCCAACCAGTGCAACGGCTTGGGGCATTTTTGCAATGACGATCGCGATGGCAGCATTCATTCAGTTGTATGCAAGAAAACGTCGCCTCGCTAAGGAACAGGAGGCGCAAGCGATCGCAGAATCTGTTTCGTGATCTCAAGTTGAATTCAAGTTGAATTCTATAAAAAATCGCGATCGTAACTTGTGCGATCGCGATTTTTTAATTCATGCTTTCACTAATTCCGTGCTAACCACTTTTGACCATTCAAGCGCTGCACTGCACCAAAAACCAAAAGGTCGAGCGAAACTTTCCGCTCATCAATCAGAAAAGACTCCATCGTACTCAGGAGATCACCCTCGGCGCACGCAAAGCCTTTCAGACCATTAATGCTTTCATCAAAGAAGTAAATGTTGAACTCGCGCAACTGCTTGTAACTCGGCTGCCACTTGCCAATCACTTGCCAACATTCTGGAGCCTGATCATATCCTTTGATCGGAATTTTGCGCTTCTCGAAATGTAGCTCTAGCGATCGAGTGCCTAATTTCTCTAGCCCTTGCTTGAGCGCCGGCAAATAATCTTGCTGAATGAACTCTCCAAATGGTTTGTCTTCAACACTAGGAGCCTTTTCTTTCTTCGCCTTTGCAGGTTTTAGCGCCTCATCAGATTTCGCAGCTTTCGGTTTTGCTGAGTTAACATTATTCTCAACGGCAGTGGGATCAGGCGCATTCGCAGAAGGAATTTCAGTCGTCGCAGATGTAGATTCGCTATGCAAGTTTTCTTTGACAACCTCCGGGACATTGCCACCGACGGTTGGTGGGAGTTCCTTGTCTTCACCTTGAGGGTTCGTTTCTTCCGTTGCCATAACACCAATTCCGTTTGGGAGTACTCGTCTTTAATAATATCGAACAGCGGCAAGTGAGCGAAAGGATTTAGGGGTCTCGATGAATCGATTTTCTTTGAAGGTTTGGATTGATGGAAGCGGGTATCCGATCCTCTGTTTGCATGGGCATCCCGGCTCAGGTCGCAGTATGAGCGTGTTTACTGAGCATTTCGCGCAACGGTTTTATACAATTTCGCCTGACCTACGTGGCTACGGACAATCCAAGACACGCGAAAACTTCGTCATGCTGGATCATCTGGATGATTTGCAGGGCGTGTTGGATCAGTATGGAATCGATCGCTGTTTAATTCTGGGTTGGTCACTGGGCGGGATCATCGCACTTGAACTTGCTGCACGATTCCCAGATCGAGTCAGCGGACTCATCTTGATTGCAACTTCCGCGCGCCCCTGGGGAGATCATCCCAAAATTAGCTTTCAGGACAATCTATTCACTGCAATTGCTGGAATTCTCAATGCAGTCCGCCCCGGTTGGCAGTGGAACATTGATACGTTTGCAAAGCGATCGCTGTTCCGTTACTTAGTCCGACACCATACACCCGCAACCTATCGCTACATTGCGAGTGATGCAATGTATGCCTTTCTCAAGACTTCGCTGGCTGCAAATCGAGCTTTGAATGCAGCGTTGAGTCCAGGTTACTATCGAGTTCAAAATTTTGAAGACATTAGCTGTCCAGTGCTCATGCTAGCAGGAGAACACGATCGACATATCACCGCGATTTCTAGTGTTGAAACTGCGAAAAATCTACCAAACTGCGAATATAAAGTTTATCCAAACACCGCGCACTTATTGCCTTGGGAGATCCCCGAAACAATCCTCGACGATATCGATCAATGGCTCGATCAACACCCTGAAAGTTGGAGGTGATCGTAGAACTTCATTCATCCACACCCCTAGTAGTTTTCTAGGCGAGGGCGATTCGGCGGTCTTCTCAAACTCTCAGATGCAGGGATCATGCCTGATAAAACGGTGTAGAGACGGCTCACCGAACCGCCTCTACAGGAATGGTTTAATACTGGCTACTAAACACGCCGGAGACTTTAAACCCCACATCCACCTTCTCGTCGTAAATCGTCAGATTCGACGGCTTACAACGCTTTACATCAATGCGGATATTCGTTGCGCCCTCTTTCTCCAAATCTTCTACATAGCCGCCTTGATGGGTTGCTGCTGTCTTCTGGTTTGGAAAAGGACCAAAATAATACACACAGCGGGGATTATCGGTTGTCACCTCAACCCACCAGGCAAAACCGACCGCGCTAAGAAAACTTGTCCAAAGTTCATTCATAAGCCTGTTTATTTACCCAAAGAACTACCTGCAAACAGGAGCAATCATCCGTTCAAACTGCAAACTTTGAGAAGCATCATGCCTAGATTGTGCATCCGATCGACGGTTCAGTGCTGTGCTTGATGTTTCAAAACTGGAGTTCAAACTTCTTTATACTCCGTTACACTTAACTTTTCAATCCAAAAGTTGGCTTAAGTCCATCAATGTGGATGGTGCTTTCCCAGCGTTGGCGGAACACTTCATAAAGTGCCATTCCTGCTGCTACAGAAGCATTTAAGCTGGGCGTTGTGCCTTGTAGTGGAACTGAGACCAGTACATCACACCCGCGCTGCACCACTAATCCTAAACCTTCCCCTTCTGCACCGATTACCACCACAGCAGCTTTCGCAAATTTTACCGTATGAATCGGCTGACTGGATTCAGAAGCTGTGCCATAAATCCAAAATCCTGCGGATTTTAAATCTTCCAAAGCACGCGCAAGATTGACGACACGGGCAACTGGGAGTTTTTCGATCGCACCTGCTGCAACCTTCATCACAGTTGAGGTTACGCCAACAGCACGCCGTTGCGGGATCACGATCCCCTGTGCTCCTAAAGCTTCGGCTGTCCGAATGATTGCACCTAAGTTATGGGGATCAGTAATCCCATCAGCAACGACAAGCACAGGCTGATCGGTTGCTGCTTTAGCTCGCACAATTAAATTGTCTAGCTCGGTGTACTCATAAGCTGCAACTTGGGCTGCGATCCCCTGATGATTGGCACCATGCGTAATTTGATCCAATCGTTTCGGGGTTACTTCATCAATGACAGTTCCGTTGGCTTTTGCTTGGTTTAGTAAAGACAAATAGCGGGGATCGTAATGCAGCTTTTCAGTTACCCAAATTCGGTTTAAAGTGCGCTCTCCCTGTAGAGCAGTTAAGACAGGATGGCGACCATAGAGCAGATCGGGTTCTTCATTGCTTTCAAAAGGTTCATCATGTGAAACGAAATGCGAAGGAATATCATCGCGCGCTTGTTCAGCTAAGAAGCGATCGCGCTTCTCAAATCGTGAGTCTGATCCAGGTGCAGACCGATCAAATTTCCGCCCCCCGAACTCACCTCTTGGGCGATCAAAGCTCCGTTCTTGTCGCTCACCCGTGGGACGGTCAAAGTTGCGCTCTTTCCGTTGTTCGCCCTTAAATCCGTCTCTTGGACGGTCAAAGTTGCGCTCACGGCTTTCGTAGCCGCCACGTCGTTCTCTTCTTTCGCCGTTGAACTCACGATTCGGACGATCGAAGTTGCGCTCTCTTCTCTCACCATTAAATTCACGGTTGGGGCGATCGAAGCTGCGTTTTTCGCCATTGAACTCGCCTTTGGGACGGTCAAAGTTGCGCTCTCTTCTCTCGCCATTGAATTCACGGTTGGGGCGATCGAAGCTGCGTTTTTCGCCGTTGAACTCGCCTTTGGGACGGTCAAAGTTGCGCTCTCTTCTCTCGCCATTAAATTCTGAACGATCCCGCCCACGTGCGCCGGAGCCATCGCGTTTTTCAAAGCGTCGTTCACCTGAATCATTGCGATTCGGACGATCGAAGCTGCGCTCTTTGCGCTCATATCGGCGCTCACCGGAACCCTCATTGCGATCCCGTGCAGAGTTATCGCGTTTTTCAAAGCGTTGCTCACCCGAATCGTAAGAGCGGCGCTCAGGGCGAGAATCGCGATCGAAACTGCCCTCACTGTCGCGACGTTTAGGAGCACCAACCCGCTTGCCCTTAAACTTCGGTTTGCCTCCACCAGCATCGCGATTTGCTCGACCCTTGGAATTGGAGTTGCGTCTATCGGAAGTAGCCATAATGATTTAATCCTGTTGAAGAGAAGGCGAAGAGATACGAATTTGAGACGAGCAGTAACCTTCGCCTCAAGCTTGGTATTGATTCTGTTTACTGAAGGTCGAGAAATCCTAGTAACTCAGACAAACGATCGGGGTTAGTGAGATAGAGATAGCCAATCAGTGCTTCCAAACTGGTGGCAAGCTGATAAATTTCCGGCTCAAGTCGTTTCGGGCGGTTTAAAGCGGCATTGCGACCTCGTTTGACAAACTCATGTTCAGCTTCGCTTAAGTGGGGCATGAGCGATCGTAAATGCGCGGCTTGGGACTCCGCCTTTACATGCGACACAACTTGCCGATGATAATCTTCAGAACGC
Organism: Leptolyngbya sp. GGD; assembly: GCF_026735145.1. Taxonomy (NCBI): domain Bacteria; kingdom Bacillati; phylum Cyanobacteriota; class Cyanophyceae; order Leptolyngbyales; family Leptolyngbyaceae; genus Leptolyngbya; species Leptolyngbya sp. GGD. The sequence continues at coordinate 1,456,953 of NZ_JAPQKE010000001.1, read as the reverse complement.
TTCGGTGGCAAGAGAAACTGCCTCCGAATATACAGTTCGTAAACTGCATCTCCCAAATAGGCAAATGCAGCCGGAGAAAGACGCTGGATCTCAGACGAGGAAGGAGCAGACAACCCTGGAGACAATTCCAAAAAACCTAACTCATTTGAGATCACATCTGTTCTAGCTCCACGTGAGAAATCAAGCTTACTGATCCTAGCAGACCATGAAAAAACCGACTATTCGAGCGCAGACGAATAGCGGTCTAACTTCGAGAGGCTCAGCAAATAGAATTCGCTAGACTCCTGAAAATGTATCGACTTAAGAGGCAGATTGAATATTTTCAATCGCCGTTTCCACAGACGGTTGTAAAGCAAGAAATTGCTCTAGGCGAACTAGCTTCACGGTCTGTGTAACCCGTGCATTCGTGACAATCTGCAAGGTTCCAGAGGCTTGTTGCGCTTTTTTAGCGACCTGCACCAAAGCGCCCAAACCCGAACTATCCACAAAGTCGATTTTGGATAAATCTAAAACAACGTGCTTAGGACCATCCTCAATACACTTCGTCAGCACCTTCCGGAAGGTCGGTTCAGAAAAGGCATCAAGTTGCCCTACGAGGCGAAAGAGTTGATATGTATTGTCCCTAACTTCGCGTGTGCCTCGAAGACTGACTGTTAGGGTTAGTTGCTCAGGAATAGCCCCCTCCTACCATAATTGAAAAATCAAATATATAATTCGACGCTCCAGTATACCCTCTTACTGCAGACTTGACTACTGTTTGTTTTCGCGCATCGATTGCACGAAGTTCTCGAACAGATAATCGGCATCATGTGGACCTGGACTTGCCTCTGGATGGTACTGCACCGAAAACATTGGTAACGTCTTGTGGCGCAGTCCTGCAACTGTTTTGTCGTTCAAATTCAAATGTGTAATTTCGACAGTCGCGTCAGAGAGAGAATTCGCATCAATGGCGAATCCATGATTTTGACTGGTAATTTCAATTTGCTGACTCAAGCCACAGGGTTGATTTAATCCCCGATGTCCGAATTTGAGCTTGAAGGTTTCCGCTCCCAGAGACAATCCTAAAATTTGGTGTCCCATGCAAATCCCAAATAGAGGTTTTTGAGCTTCCAGTAATGCTTTGGTTGTCGCAATTCCTTCAGTGACGGCGGCGGGATCGCCAGGTCCATTGGAAAGGAAAATGCCGTCAGGATTGTATTTGAGGATTTCTTCGGGTGGGGTGTCAACGGGCACAACGATGACTCGGCAGCCGTAGCTTGCTAAGCGCCGCAGAATATTGCGCTTGACTCCGAAATCGATCGCGACGACGGTCAGGGGTTCTTCTTGGGTTTGAGCCGTGCTGCTAAATTCCCAAATCGTCTCTGTTTTTTCTGACCACTCGTAAACTTTGTCGGTGGAAACTTCTTTGACGAGATTTAATCCAGCCATACTGGGAGCGTTCTGAACTTGTTCTAACAGTTCGCCGGGATCGAGAATTTCAGTTGAGATTGCGCCATTCATCGCCCCTGCTGATCGCAGTTTGCGGGTTAGGGCACGCGTGTCAATCCCATAAATTCCCAGGAGTCGATGCTGTTTGAGATAATCGCTGAGCGTCGCGGTCGATCGCCAATTGCTCGGACGCTCACAGATATTTCTCGCAATTACACCCCGCACATGCGGGACATCTGACTCTTCGTCTTCTGGGTTGACTCCAGTATTTCCCAGTTCTGGATAAGTGAACGTGACGATTTGACCGCGATAGCTGGGATCGGTCATGACTTCCTGATAACCCGTCATTCCAGTATTAAAAACGACTTCTCCGATCGTGGTTCCGGTTGCGCCGAACGAGAATCCGCGATACGTCGTTCCATCGGCAAGCACAAGTAAAGCAGGCTGAACAGCAGAAGACATAAACAGGAGCAACTTCTAAAAAATCCTATCCATTATTTCATGTCTGTTTCAGGTTGCAAGGATTACCTAAGCTTTTACATAGATTTTGAGGGAACGCTAAGACAGACAGACTTCGGACGTCGGAACTATGCTCAGATTTGGAACTTGCGTGATTTTGCCGCTGTTAATGGCGACCTCGGCTGCAATCGGGGTGGGCTGTAGTCGGATGCAATTGACACAGACGCGATCGCTTCAAGTTGCGACACCTCCTGCTCCCCCCAAGCCAACTCCGACTCCGGAGACGATCGAAGATTTTTATCAATCGGCACTCGACAGTGCTGCTAGTGCGCGATCAATTAGCCAATCGGCGCTGTCTCCAGAAGATTGGCAGTTAGTGGCGAGTCGGTGGAAAAGTGCGATCGCCGCACTCAAACAAGTTCCTAAATCTGATCCCAATCGCAAATTCGTCAACCAGAAACTTGGGGAATTTAATCAAGCTTTGGCAAATGCTGAGGATCGGGCTGCTCGAACTGGCAAAGAAAAAGTAGCAGTGCTTGACCCAGGGATTAAAGTTGATCCAGCCTTGTCGTCTAAAGAGATCGCGACGATTGCAGCCCAACGATCGCGCACGTTACAAGTCCCAATTAAATACCGAAAGAATAATATTCCGGTCGTGGATGTGTTGTTTAACAATCGTCAGCGATTTGAAATGATGGTGGATACTGGGGCTTCGGCAACAATGATCACCCAAGAAATGGCACGACAGTTGGGTGCTCGATCAATTGGTGAAACTCAAGCGATGACGGCAGCAGGTGTGACCACCGTGCAAATTGCAATGGTGCAATCGATGTCGGTGTCAGGTAAGACGATTCGAGATGTCCCAGTCTCGATCGGTCCTATGGATATCGGGCTTTTAGGTCACGATTTCTTTGGAGATTGCGATATTACGATCAAGCGTAATGTCGTCGAGTTTGGTAAGTGTGGTTAGGTCTTTCTAAGTGTTTTGATACTCAGTGCCGCGTGTGCCGAATTCTTTCTCGATCGCGGTATATGTGCTTTAGTCGTCAACCGCATTTAGTTTTGGGAGGGGGGAGTGGGGAGTAGCAGCTATAGAGTTTAGATCTAGAGTTCAGTTCTTGACCCTATCTCCCTATCCCCGAACCGCAGCTTGAGCGCAAAGAGCCTGAAAGTATGTAAGCCTCCAGGTTTTGCAAGATTATTCAGAGCAGTCCTTGAAATTCAGATCGCTCTTGAATGGTTTTCAGCACGGCTTTAATCTCTTGCGTCCGGTCTTTTTTCACAATGAGTGTGACTTTCCCATCCCGGACGACGACAGTATCGTCTAGTCCGATTGTCACAATTAATTCATCCTCATCTGAGGTGTAAACAATTGCGCCGCTCGTATCGAGACAAACATGCTGTCCGAATTCGACATTCGGATGATCCGCTGATTTCATCAATCGCTCGATCGCGCCCCAGTCTCCCAAATCGTCCCAACTAAATTGCACCGGAAGCACACAGGCACGATCGGTCTTTTCCATCACTGCGTAGTCAATGCTGAGCTTGGGGAGAGTCGAATATGCGTCAATTCCTTTCTCTTCTAGGAGTTGAATGATTTCAGGAGCGTGTTGGTGCAATTCAGCGAGCATCACGCTGGCTAGAAACACGAACATCCCGCCATTCCAGCTAAAACGTCCACTGCTGACAAATGTTTCTGCAGTATCTTTATCCGGCTTTTCTGTAAAGCGATCGACCTTAAATGCCGGATAGGCTTGACCAAATAACCCAATCTTTTCACCCTGCTCGATATAGCCGTAGCCTGTCGCGGCATGAGTTGGCGCAATGCCTAATGTGACGATCGCTGAATGCTCAACTGCCGCCTCTACTGCCGCCATCAACGTGGCTTCAAAAATATCCTGCTCGGCAATCCAGTGATCCGCAGGGAAAAATCCGGTCACGACATCTTTGCCGTAGCGTTTTGCCACTTCGACCGTACTCCAAGCCACAGCCGGAGCGGTATCACGCCCTTCTGGCTCCACCAAAATATTTGCTTCTGGTAGCTCCGGTAACTGTTCGCGCACACCATCTGCCAAATGCGAAGCGGTCACGACCCAGAGATTGTCCCAACCGCCTGCTGTTTTTAATAAGCGATCGGCCGTTGTTTGTAACAAACTCCGTCCACTGCCATCGAGACAAAGAAACTGTTTTGGACGCTGTTTGCGGCTGAGGGGCCAAAACCGCTCACCTTTTCCACCCGCTAAAATAATCGGAACCAGAGATTGAGTCATAAGCGCACTCAGTAATTCGGGGCTAAACGATTTGGATTGTAATCAATGTCAGCACATTCTGAAGGTGCTGACTGCGATCTTTGCTGACTCTTCTAATTTTCCCAAGCTTGGTCTTATTTTCTGGTGAGTTCTACGGTTCTCTCCGGACTACAACTCCAGTATTGTGATTCCGATCGTAGGGAGACTAGCCGAAAGTCGAAGTTCGAGTGTAAAATTCCCAGGAAATGCTTAAGTTCGGACAAATCGCGTTTTTGTAGCCCAGACTACAAGCGGTTTTCACTCAGATTAACGAGAAAATCTATTTCCAAAAGCTGAAGGAAATTGAAAATTTTCTGGTTAAGATAACGAACAATATAGTTCTGGCGATCGTTTTGACCGAGATGTTTTTGAGGTGTGAGCGGAGTGAAAGAGTCTAGAAGCCAACCGACGCTAGATCCCACTAGTGTGCCTGGGCAGTCTATCCCGGCAAAATCTCGACTGCCTGTTCCAGTGGAACCGCCTCGCCCAAAGCCTTCTCTGACTAAGACGTTGACTTGGATTGCTGCCTTTTTAGGGGCAACGACGATTTCTGCAATGCTTGGAACCACGCTTGCCCTGCTTGCTCCGATTCCAGGTGCGGCTCCAGAGCAAGGTCGGAAGCTGCTTGGCGACTTGTGGAGCAGCGGATTTCAGTACAAGATTTCTCGTCCGGTGAACGTTCTGGTGATGGGAATTGATCGGGTTGTGGACGCTAAGCCTGGTTCGGACGAAGTCTTTTCAGGCCGCAGCGATACGATGCTGTTGCTCCGACTTGATCCAACAGATAATTCGGTGAATGTGCTGTCGATTCCTCGCGACACTCAAGTCGAAGTTCCAGGAATTGGTGTGACAAAGATCAACCAAGCCAATGCCAGTGGTGGCCCTCTTCTTGCTCGCGAGACGATTAGTAAAACGCTCAATGGCGTAGAAGTCGATCGCTATGTTCGCGTCAGCACCGATGCGTTTCGTGAATTAGTTGATTTAGTTGGCGGTATCGATGTGTATGTTCCGCAGCGGATGGAATATACAGATAACACTCAAAAACTCAAGATCGATCTTCAGCCAGGTTGGCAAACTTTGGATGGTGCGAAAGCAGAACAGTTCGCTCGATTCCGCCACGATTCGTTCGGTGACATCGGGCGGGTACAGCGTCAGCAAGCTCTGATCAAGGCACTGCGGGCTAAATTGACGAATCCGTTGATTCTGCCGCGTATTCCAAACCTGGTTAGCATGATGCAGAAGTACATTGATACGAATCTCAGCATGGAAGAAATGCTGGCGTTGGTCAACTTTGGGCAAAAGCTGGATAAAGATGACTTTAAAATGGTGCTGTTGCCTGGACGGTTTAGTGCTCCGAATGAGTTCCGTGCCAGCTATTGGATTATGGATGAGCAGGGACGCGATCGCGTCATGCAAGAGTATTTCAAAGCTTCTACTGCAACTGCTGACGAACTCCCGCTGGCAAATCTGAAAATTGCCATTCAGAATGCTTCTAATGATCCCCAAGCTGGTGCGCAATTTGCGCAGTACTTGAGCACGCTGGGGTATACCAACGTTTACCAAGCTGAGAACTGGCAAGATCTCCAGCAAAAAACTCAAATTATCGTGCAAAAAGGCGACTTGCAAGGTGCGAAAGTGCTGCAGGGGGAATTGGGATTTGGCAAGGTTGAAGCCACTTCGACCGGAGAGCTGGATTCAGATTTGACGATTCGGATTGGCAGCGACTGGAGCGCTATGCGGTCTAAACTGCCTCAGTAGTCGTTAAGCTTGAGATAGCCCAATACTTCGGTTTGTCCTCATGTTTTTAGCGATTCCGCGATCGATCAGGCGTTTCATTTATGCGCTGCTAATTTTGGCATTAGCCTGGTTCTGGATTCTTATGGGCGCAAGCCCTGCTTATGCTGAAACCAAATTTCTCAATTACTCGAATGCCAATTTGACAGGTCAAGATCTCTCGAATCAAGATTTTGAAGGTGGAGTGTTTGTTTCGGCAGAGATGCGAGAGACAAATTTCAAAGGCGCAAATCTGAAAAATTCGATGCTCACCAAAGGAAATTTGTTGGGTGCCGATTTGAGTGGAGCAAATTTGCAAGGATCGTTGATCGATCGAGTGACGCTCTACAAAGCAAATCTCAGCAATGCGATTTTAGTTGGAGCGACCTTGACAAACACGATTTTAGATGAAGCAGAAATTACCGGGGTCGATTTTACGGATGCGATCCTCGATCGCTATACAACGGCACAACTGTGTAAACGGGCGGCTGGAACGAATCCGATGACGGGTGTGGATACTCGTGAAAGTTTAGGCTGTCGTTAGGTGTAATTTTTTGGGTCGATCGGTGAACTCTAGACAGTGAATCTTCGGATAGAGATTGGAGTTCATTTCGTCAATGCAGAAAACCATGTTTGACTTGAAACATTTCGTACGATTTTGCTTCTTGCTGGTGATCGGATTGCTGATTTGTCTGATTCCAATTACGATCGCGACTCCGTTACGTGCTCATGCTGCGTTTGAGGCAGGGATGACGATGACGAAGCTTGACGCGATGCAGCGATACAAGATGGGACATTATGCCGCTGCGATCGAGATGTGGACTCGTGTATTAGAGAACACGACAGATCCTACAGAGCGATCAGAACTGAAGACAAATATTCAGAAGGCACAACAGGATTTAGCGCAGCAGCAATTGGAACGCAAAAAACAACTAGAGCAGCAAAAACCAGCGAGTTAATTCAGCATTACTCAATCTAGAACTCCGAGCTTTTAAAACTCGGAGTTTTTTGTACAGTAGGTTTGCAACCCGCAGCATCAAGATTTTTCTGACAGTTGTAAATCGACTTGATCCTTCGCAAAATACGATCGTAGAACCTGCCGGACTGATCGCCCTCCCCTTTCCTGCACCCAAATTAACGGCGCGAGCGCCACAAATCGGACGATCGTAGAAATCAAAAATAATCCGGGCAACCCGCCATAATTGGCAAGCTCTGCGAGAAATCCGCCTGCTGTCGTTCCCAACGCACCGCTGACACCCGCGATCGCAGCCGCCAGTGCAAAATATGTCGATTGATTTTGCAGGGGTGCGATTTCAAGCTGAATATTGTTATTGCAAAGGTCGATCGCAGCCCAAGTTCCGCCCGCTAAGATGTGCAGCAACGGCAACCATAGCCAGAGGGATAACAGATCCGTTCCTGTCCCCAGCCAGAAAATCGGAGTCGCTGCAACGAGCACGCCAACGCTGAGGAGCAAAAATCGATTGCCTACGCGATCGGCAATTCTTCCCCAAAAAACGAGCATCAGCAAATTTGCCGCAGAAGTCAGACTGCTATAAATCGTCACCCAACTCACATCCAAGCCCAAATTATCGAGCAAATAGAGATTAAAAAAGGGCGCACTCAAATTGACTGCAAACATCCAAACGCTGAAGTAAATCAGAAATCGGACAAAATTGGCATCTTTGAGAACGGTGATTAAAGGAATTGCATCGGTCGCGATCTCATCGGAAGCCGTCACGGCTTTCTGCTGCTCTTGCGGATTCACATCGTTCATAAACCACTGAAATCCAAGACTGAGAATTCCCGCCACAATGCCGAACACTAAGATGACTCCGTACCCCAAAATCGATCCGGTTGCAAATTTCGAGACTAAAAATCCACCCAGTGGCACGCTAATTAAACAAGTGAGATTTGCCGCACTGTTACGAATGCTGAAATATCGACCGCGTAAGCGTCTGGGAACCAGTGCCGCCAGCCAAGACAGCCAGGAAGCCCCGCCCAAAGCGCCTAAAAAATGCGTGCAAAAGACGATCGCTAACGTGAAAAGAACGAGCGTATGATCCGCAATTTTTCCAGCAGTAAATAAGCCAATACAAATTGGCAATAAAAGCCAGATTAATCGAGAAGGCGTATAAATGGCCAGACAGTAATTATGGCGGCTAGTCGTACGATCGCCGAGCCAAGCTCCGAGCGGTTGCAGCAAATTCGCCATCATGGGAATCGAAGCAGATAACCCAATTTCAACCGGACTGGCATGAAGTTCAACTAAGAAATTACTGAGGAGGACTCCTCCAGCAATATTGGAGAAGACTGCGGCAAAGATCCCATCTAAAGTAGAGGCGCGCAGGCTCGATCGAATTTCACTCTTAGAAAATCTCGATTCGGGCATTGCAGCCAACGGAAAAACGGCTTCACTGCCTGTAATTGGCTCTGGGGACTCTGTAATATGTGCGGGAGTGGGGGTAATCGGTAATGGCTCCACAGAATAACCTCGACGATCCGTGCCTGCGCTTCCAAAAAGTTTAAATTTAAATGTCACTTGGGATCGATCTCTCTTAGAAATCTCATGCCACAATTCCAATCAAATTAGAACCCAGTATTCGTTACATTGCTTCTTAAATTACTCTGCCTCAAGGTCGTATTTTATGGATTCTGTTGATTTAGCTTTTAGCTCAGCCCTTGTTCAAGCAAAACTCGTTCGGAATAAAGAAATTTCTCCGCTTGAACTCACCCAGCTTTACCTGGATCGAATCGAGAAATTTAATCCGCGATTAGGCAGTTTTTATACTGTGATGCGAGAGCAAGCGATCGCAGAAGCCCAGACGAAAACGAATCAGCTATCAGACGTGGAAATACCGCCGTTTCATGGAGTGCCGATCGCGATTAAAGATCTCAATGCAGTTGACGGCGTTCCCTGTTCTTATGGCTTGAAAGTTGCAAAGCAGCGACTTGCGACGCAGGACGACCTCGTGGTCAAAAAACTGAAACAAGCTGGATTTATTATTTTGGGGAAAACCGCAACGGCTCAGCTTGGTTCTTTTCCTTATACCGAACCGCCTGGATTTCCACCTGCCCGCAATCCTTGGAATTTAGACTATACACCTGGGGGATCGAGTGGGGGATCATCTTCGGCAGTTGCAGCAGGACTATGTGGAATTGCTCAAGGCAGTGATGGCGGGGGATCAGTTCGAGGTCCAGCGGCGTGTTGTGGGTTAGTCGGACTCAAACCCTCACGCGGTCGAATTTCGATGGCTCCCATCGGTGAAGCTTTCTCAGGATTTGCCGTGAATGGAGTCTTATCGCGAACTGTGGCGGATGCCGCCGCCTTTTTAGATATGACAGAAGGCTATGTCACGGGTGATCCCTATTGGCTTCCTTCCCCTGAGACTTCTTTTCTCGAGTCAACTCGACAGGAGTTAGAACCGTTAAAAATTGGATTAGTGACCGCGATCGAGCCTGCTGGAAAAGCCGATCGCGACTGCTTAGCAGCGGTGATGAAAACGGCACGGCTGCTTGAAGAAATGGGACATTCGATCGAAGAAATTACTCCAGATTTAAGCGACATGATCGAACCGTTTATGATTGCTTGGCGCAATCAAACCGATGTAGGAGTACCGCCCTTTTTGCTTGAAAAAGTGAATCAATGGTTATGGTGGCGCGCAAAATTTACGCCTGCAAGCCGATTGGTACGATCGCAGCAGCAACTGCAAATTTTCGCTCGTAAAATCGTCAAGATGTTTGATCAATTTGATGTCTTGTTAACCCCAACCTACATGCATCCAACGATTCGAGTTGGGGAATGGAAAAATCTCAGCCCGATGAGAACGATCGACGAAATTATCAAATGGATTGCCCCTTGTCCGGCATTCAATGTCAGTGGGCAGCCTGGAATCAGTTTACCAGCGGGATTTGATCAACATGGGTTACCGATCGGCATTCAGCTTGTCGGTCGTCCAGCAGACGAAGCAACGATTCTGGCATTGGCGGCGCAATTGGAAACGATACAACCTTGGGCACATCTTCGCCCCGAAGCATTCTCATCATCTTCATAAAAATCAATCGTCAATCTTCCAACTCCCTTACCCCTGAATCCCTTAGAATAAGTATCTGATTTAACGCAAATTTCGATCGGACTTTCGCTTCGCTTGCACTTCGTCCGTCCATAGAAAGCGGATCGAGTTGGCAACGTGGCGACTGATCGAGCTTGCATTCACCCTGAATCAGCATCATGCCCGTGATTCTCAGACTCAACGCTCAGCACATCATGAGCATTCGTGCTCATGCCGAACGCACCTATCCCGAAGAGTGCTGCGGGTTGCTGTTAGGCAAGAGTGACCCCACTGGGAAAACCGTCATGGAAGTGAAAGCCACGAAGAATGGATGGAATGACGACCAGAATGATCTGACGAAAATGCGTCGATACGAAATTGCTCCCGCAGAAATGCTGGCGGTCATGCAAGAAGCTCGATCGCACAATCTTGAGATTATCGGGATCTATCATTCTCATCCGAATCATCCGGCAATCCCTTCAGAATGCGATCGTGCCGCTGCCTGGTCACAGTACAGTTATGCGATCGTTTCAGTTTTGAATGGAACTTCGGCTGATCTTCAAAGCTGGAGCCTCGACGATCGGCAAGTTTTCCAACCTGAAAGCCTGCTGATAACTCCCTAGAAAACGATTGTCAACTTGTTCAGCAACGCATCATGTTAAATCCAAATCTGGACGAGATCCAGTTAACTCAAGATGATATTGCCCGATACTCCAGGCATTTAATTTTGCCGGAAGTTGGGGTCGATGGACAGAAACGCCTAAAAGCAGCCAGCGTTCTTTGTATTGGAACGGGTGGCTTGGGGTCGCCTTTATTGCTGTATCTTGCTGCTGCCGGGATTGGACGGATCGGGATTGTCGATTTTGATGTCGTCGATCACTCGAATTTGCAACGGCAAGTCATTCACGGCACATCGTGGGTCGGCAAACCGAAGATCGAATCAGCTAAGAATCGGATTCACGAAATTAATCCATTCTGCCAAGTTGATTTGTATGAAACGCGCCTCAGTTCGGAAAATGCGCTCGATATCGTCGCGCCTTACGACATCGTGGTGGATGGAACGGATAATTTCCCGACTCGGTATTTGGTCAATGATGCCTGCGTGCTGTTGAACAAACCGAATGTATATGGTTCGATTTTCCGCTTTGAAGGACAGGCAACGGTCTTTAACTACGAGGGCGGACCGAACTATCGAGATTTGTATCCAGAACCCCCGCCACCTGGATTGGTTCCGTCTTGCGCCGAAGGTGGAGTCTTGGGAATTTTGCCGGGTATTATCGGTGTGATTCAAGCGACTGAGACGGTCAAGATCATTTTGGGTACAGGCGAAACATTAAGCGGGCGACTAATGCTTTACAATGCGCTCGATATGAAGTTCCGCGAGTTGAAACTTCGCCCAAATCCAGTGCGTCCTGTGATTGAGAAATTAATCGATTACGAGATGTTCTGTGGCATTCCTCAAGCCAAAGCTGCCGAAGAACAGGAAAAAGCCAATATGCAAGAAGTGACTGTTCAGGAATTGAAGCAACTGATCGACAGTGGTGCGATCGGAAGCGAATACGTTCTTCTCGATGTCCGCAATCCAAACGAGTACGATATCGCTAAGATCCCTGGCTCTGTCTTGATTCCGCTGCCTGACATCGAAAATGGTGATGGCGTTGCGAAAGTCAAAGAATTGCTGAATGGGCACAAGCTTATTGCTCATTGCAAGATGGGAGGCCGATCGGCGAAAGCGCTTGGCATTCTCAAGTCTTCAGGAATTGATGGCATCAATGTGAAAGGTGGGATTACTGCCTGGAGCAAAGAAATCGATTCCTCTGTGCCGGAATACTAAATTAACCTGATTGGATCTTGAAGGACTCGGAGTTTTGAACGCTCCGAGTCCTTTCTAATTTCAAGATGCTCAAGCTAAGCAGATGGGCATTATTTTGCTTTGCTGAATAATCCGCCGATTTTTTCGCCCACCGAGGCGATCGCACCTTGCAGCACTCCGGGAACTCCAGGTGTCGGGCGGACGGCTAATTGAATTTCTTCGTCTTTAAATTCTTTCAAGCGATAGCCATATTCCAGCGATTCGCGCTCTTTGCGTAAGCCAGGGAAGAGACGGAATGCGCCTTTTAAGAGTTCTTCTTCGTTGGCGTAAATGGCTGCACTGATTTGAGAGGAGCGTTTTACCGCGATCGCGCCAATGGGAAACCATTGCAGTTTCTTTTTGCCCTGGACTCGGAGGTAGATCTCATATTCGGGTAGCCCTTTCGATTTGAAGTCGTCAAACTGCTTCGAGGCTTGGGCACGTTTTGCCGTCCCAGTCGTTTGCTTCTTCTCTTTATGAACCTTTTTTCCGAATCCAGGAGAGCTTGTCATAATCTCAAGTTAGAAGTGTCCTTATTAACAAAAGTTTACGACATTTTAAGGAAGTTTGGGATCAGACTGCACCGAGCAAACTTGCCATGAGCGCTTTTTGAGCGTGCATACGATTTTCGGCTTGATCCCAAACTTTCGATTGAGAGCCTTCGATCACATCCTCGGTGATTTCTTCGCCCCGATGTGCCGGAAGACAGTGCAGCACGATCGCGTCTTTATCCGCATAACTCATCAACTCGGAATTCACTTGGTAAGGCTGAAAAATCGGAATTCGGCTTTCGGCGAGATCCTCTTGTCCCATACTTGCCCAGACATCGGTATAGAGCACATGGGAATCTTTTGCGGCCGCGATCGGATCATCGGTTAACAGCACTTCGGATTTACCGTTGGCAATTTTTTCCGTCAGTTGCACAATTTCGGGCAGAGGTCGGTAGTCTGTAGGAGTTGCAATTCGGACATTCATACCCACTAAGGCACAGCCCAACATGAGCGAATGCGCGACATTATTGCCATCTCCAACATAGGTCAGAGTCAGACCGGAAAGGGTCGAAAAGGTTTCTTGAATCGTTTGTAAGTCGGCTAAAACCTGGCAAGGATGCTCTAAATCCGTCAGGGCATTGATGACTGGAATCTGCATTTCTTGAGCGAATGTGTCGAGATCTGACTGCTCAAAGGTACGAATTGCCAAGATGTCGAGGTAGCGATCGAGGACTCTTGCCGTATCTTCGATCGGTTCTCCACGGCTCACCTGAGTAGCGTTCAGAGGCAAATCAAGAACTTGCCCACCCAGGTGATACATGGCAGTTGAAAAGCTCACACGGGTTCGAGTCGAGGCTTTATAGAACAGCAATCCCAACACGGGCGGATGACCGTTGACCGTGATCCGTGGGTTTAATTTTCCAGATTTAAGCTGTGCTGCAATCTCTAGCAACTCCATCACTTCGTCTGGGCTGAGATCTGACAATTTCAATAAATCCCGTCCTTTAAGTGAACCCATATGATGCTCCTCACAAATCAAGAAATAAAAATCGCTCCTCACTTAGACAGTAAAGGAGCGTTGTTCTTTTAAGAGTAGCAAATCTACCAGGATTAGCCCCAAGTCATCGAATCTAAGACTCGCTGGATGGTGTTGCCAAATTTTTCTTGTTGCACTGCCGCTAATCCCCCGAAGAAAATCGAGGAGACTGTGAGGACGAGATAGTGAGCCAAGTGATATCCGCTTTGGTTAAAGTAAACTGCGATCGACAACGGAACCCAGGCGATGAACAGTCCAACTGCCAACCCAATTAGAAACATCAAAAATCGATTCTGAGCCATGTTTAAATTCCTCCGAATGCTAGTGAGAAACTACTAGCCCACGTCTTGCAGTTCCGCAGGCTTAACTAACAATTGCTGCATTTGCTTGCCCCGCTGAACCTGAACTTTCAAGGTTTGACCGGGTTTCACATTTTCCACCAGGGCTTGAAGCTGTTCTGCTTTAGAAATTGCTTGTCCATCAATTTCAGTGACGACATCACCTCGGCGGAAGCCAGCCGCAGCAGCCGGAGAATTTGGCACAACGCGCACGACAATCACGCCATTGACTTCAGGGACTTCAAACGGCGAATTTGGATCGGTATTGTTTTGACGCGCAATTTCAGGAGTTAACGTCGTCATTTGCACGCCAATGTAAGGATGTGGAATCTTTTCACCCTTGGCAAGCGCATCTTTGACGGATTTCGCTTTATTGATCGGAATCGCAAACCCAATTCCCATCGCATCCGGGCGGATGGCAGTGTTAATTCCGATCACTTCGCCACGATCGTTGAGCAAGGGGCCACCCGAATTTCCGGGATTGATTGCGGCATCGGTTTGTAAGAAATCTAAGCGTTTATCGGATAAACCAATCTGAGCGCTCGATCGATGTAACGTACTGACAATTCCCAAGGTCACAGTGTTATCTAAGCCGAGGGGATTGCCAACAGCGATCGCCCAATCTCCAACTTGCACTTGGTCAGAATCGGCTAAAGGTGCAGTGGGCAGATCTTTGCCCTCAACTTTGACCACAGCTAAATCCGTCACTTCATCAAAGCCTCGGACTTTTCCTTCAAACACTCGCCCATCTTTCAAGGTCACAGTCACTTTGTCCGCGCCGTTGACGACGTGTGAGTTGGTCAGAATAATGCCGCTTTTCTCAATCACAAATCCCGAACCTTGACCGCGTAATGTCTCCGATCGTGGAGCAAAATCTTCCCCAAAGAATCGGCGAAACATGGGATCATCGAGCATCGGATCAGCGCGTCTTGTGACGGTCTTCTCGGTGTCGATTCTGACGACCGCTTTCCCCACTTTTTGCACGGCTTCCGCGACAAAGCTGCCGCGTGTAATGGCGCGTGGAGCGGGTTGTGCCGCTTCAATTGTCTCGGCTTTCACCGATTGGGGAAGCGATAGGGTAAAGCCGAACATCAGCGCGAGTGTGACGATCGCAATTTGAATTCGCCGAAGCTGATTTGAGAGTTGAGCGCGTTGCATAATTCTTAAACCTAATGAAAATGCCGCTGTCTAGCCATTATTCCTATCCTACGACTGAAAACAAAATCGAGTCTGGTAGAGATTTCACCCCATTCTCCACACCTCGCACTAAGATCAGACAGGATCTCTAATGAGTTTGAAGACGATGACGACCTCAGATTTGCCTCACGGTACGGAGTCGCACTCTCATCATCACGATCATGAGCCGCATGATCATGTCCATAGCGAAGAATCGATTCGGAAGGTGGTCAATCGTCTTTCCCGAATTGAAGGACATGTGCGGGGTATTAAAGCGATGGTAGAAAGCGATCGACCTTGCCCAGATGTTTTAGTCCAAGTTGCCGCAGTCCGCGGGGCACTCGATCGAGTAGCTCGTTTGATTTTAGACGAGCACTTATCTCAATGTGTGGCGCGTGCGGCTCAAGAAGGCAATATTGAAGCGGAAATTGAAGAACTGAAAACAGCCCTCGATCGCTTTCTAACTTGACGGTGTCTATATCGGAACAACTAGAAATTTCAATCACTCAGCGATCGCTCTTGGGTAGTCCGCTGTACAAGGGTTTTTAGATGTCGCAATTTCTCAGCGACCTTGATAATCTCTATCTCTTTAGAAGATTTCTTGATTACCCTTTCTGATACATATTAATCTCTCCAATATCGACAGTATTTGAAAGTGTGAGAATCCATTCAATTGTAGAAATGACATCTGCCAGTGAA
Organism: Leptolyngbya sp. GGD; assembly: GCF_026735145.1. Classification (NCBI taxonomy): domain Bacteria; kingdom Bacillati; phylum Cyanobacteriota; class Cyanophyceae; order Leptolyngbyales; family Leptolyngbyaceae; genus Leptolyngbya; species Leptolyngbya sp. GGD. Next base: position 1,441,364 of record NZ_JAPQKE010000001.1, on the reverse strand, counting down.
ATTGGAACTTGTGGTGTAAATCTACCCTCTTCAATATCTGCTATGACTTCTTCAGTTGCGATATTGCCTGGGTTAATGACCGTAATCCCAATCTTGTAATCACAGAGAGCAAGTTTCAATGCCTGGGCTGCTCCCCTTAACCCAAATTTAGATGCTGTATTTGCGACCTCGATCGTTGGAGAGTGATCCAATCCTGAGAGTGCGCCAATAAATATGGCTCTTGGGTTGTCAGACTGAGCAAGATTTTTAGCAAGCTGCTTGGTCAGTTCAATCGGCGCAATTGTATTGACAGCTATCACAAAGCGAGTTTCTTGATCAGAGCTTGTCATAAAGTCATATTGATCGGTAAATGCGCCGTTTTCCCAAACTCCTCCCATAAACAAGAGGGCATCGATTGTTGAGTCACCAATGCGACTGACAATGGATTGGATTCCTTCTGGAGTGGAAATATCTGCTTGAATCCACTTTCCTGCTATCGGCTGACTTCTGGAAATCGAGAACACAGAATCACCTTTTTGGGCAAAGTGCTGTGCGACAGCCGCTCCAATCCCCCGACTCGCTCCGACTACAACAATTTCTCTTTTCTTAGATTCCATATCCAACTCTTGAAACATGCGCTTTCTGAAATCTAGCAAATGGTTGCGGAGTATCGTGGAACCTTGGAATCTTTCACTCCGTTTCGCAAAAGAACGGAGCGAAAGATCAAACATAGAGGCTTAAGCAACTGAAGCAAATAGCGCTTCAAACGATTGCTCAGGGGCTTCTGGTTTTGCCACGATTTCTACAATTTTGTTGCGAGCACTGGGCTGAAAGGCAGACTCGATGCAAACTTGTGCAACTTTGGTGCGGGGAATGCTGCCTTCGCTGAGGGTATCTGCCGAGGACATGATAATGCGATCTTGATTGTCTTCGTTCTTTAAGCCCCCCGGACGCACGATCGTGTAAGTGAGTCCGCTCTTTTGTAGATATTCTTCTGCCTGTTTCTTCCAGACCAGAATTAACCAGAACAAGTTTAATGGGTGAAAAAACTGTGAGGTACACAGTGAGGAAACGAATACAAAATGCTCAATTCCTTTCGCTTTCGCAGCATCGACGAGATTTTTTGTGCCTTCTAAATCGACTTTATAGGGTTGGGTGGGATCGAAGCTCGGTTTCGCTCCCGTTGCGCAGAACAACACGGTGGAGTCTGCGATCGCGCCGACTAAGTCTGCTTTATTCAAGACATCCCCTTTCACCAATTCAACCCCGGTGGGTAAAATCGATCGTGCTTTTTCGGGATCGCGCACGAGCGCGCGCACAGGAATTCCGCGATCGACGAGTTGTTGAACAATCCTACGTCCCGTTTCACCCGTCGCCCCTGCTACAAATGCTTTCATAGAATTTACCAAATCACTGTCTATCAATATTTTGCTGACCCTTTCTAATCTACATCGTGCAGAAGTGTGATCAATGCCAGCTCGATCCGCGATTTTTTTGGCTTACCCTTCCCAAACCCTCGTACACGGAGTAGGATATGTAAGGCACATCCTTAACTTTTGTAAAGATAGAAATAGATGGCTGTACTCATCTGAAATCCGCATGGATTTTACTGATTTTCAGGAGAAGCCCCGACTGAAAGTGGAGCCTATCAGTATCCTTTGGGGAACCTTGACGTAGAACCACGGCAAACGGAAGAGAGAGTGAATGCAATCGCAACCGACCGATCCCTCAGACTTCGCGAATCCCAATTTCGCCCGCCCCACCGATGCTGCGGGTGGAAATGTGACTACTGCTCACACGGATGCTCTGATTAATGAGCCAACGGTGTTTTCGAGCCAGTTTGTGGACTGCATGGAGATGAATGCTGATGCGCGAACGGTAGCGGCCTATCTGGATGTGCATCAAGAATGGTTTCGACGCTGCGCGCATCCGATGCAGGTTGAACCGATCGGGCAAAATAGCTATGCGCTGATTATTGGTCATTTTGGGGCGTTTGGGTACGATGTGGAGCCGCGAGTTGGCTTGGATCTGTTGCCACAGCAAGAAGGGATTTATCGGATTGAAACAGTTCCAGTTCCAGACGATACTTATCTGGGCTATGAAGTAGATTTTCAAGCGGCATTGAATCTGGTGGAGCATTCAAGCCCTAGTGATCCCAACTTGAAAATGACTCAGGTGCAGTGGCAGCTTGATTTAAGTGTTGCGATTCAGTTTCCGCGCTTTATTCATGCGTTGCCGGATGCGTTGATTAAAAGTACGGGAGAGCGGATTCTCAAACAGGTTGTTCGTCAGGTTTCGCGTCGTCTAACGCATAAAGTTCAAGAAGATTTTCATTCGTCTCGAAATTTGACGGTTCCAAAGCGTGTACGTAAGCGGTTTTTGTAAGCGATCGCAGTTCAACTGATTTTGACAGACTCAAGTGCAAAATCCCTCGCGTTTGATGTGCGAGGGATTTTTTTAATTGGTTGGCTAAAGTACAAGGCAGCGTCCAATCATTCGCTAGAAATTACTAGGAAGTTGGGATTGCTTCTCTCGCGACCATCTGGGGCTTCACAGGATCTGAATTGCCATTTAGAGTTACAACCGGGGTCATGACCTGAACTGCATTTCGAGCCTCAATGAGCTTGATCGCTCTCGTGACACTTTCCGGCAAGATCACCACTAAACTGCCAGGAGTTGCACTTTCTAGCGCCGCCTCGATCGCTTGAGTTTCATCGAGAATGACTTCATATCGAGCATCCGGTTTCGTTGCTTTTACGCCTTGCACAATGAATTCGGCGGTATTGCCACGCTCGCGTCCGCGATTGTCGTCATCTTCTTTAATGATCATGCGATCGAATAAGTCTGCGGAGAGTGTGCCTAACTCGACAAAATCTTCATCGCGTCGATCTCCCGGTGCGCCGATTACTCCAATGCGATCGCCATCCGTCCAATTCTGAACAAAGCCACCTAATGCCTTGTAGCTATGCGGATTGTGGGCATAGTCGATCAGCACATGGAAATGACCCAGGTTGAACAGATTCATCCGCCCCGGAGTTTGCTTCGTTGAAGCTTGGAAGGTCATTAAAGCCGCTCGAATTTCTTCAATCCGCACGCCCTGAGCAAATGCTGCCAAACTTGCAGCCAAAGCATTCGCAATCATGAATGGCGCGCGTCCACCGAGAGTCAAAGGAACATTGATCGCTTGTTCAATTCTCAGCGTCCAATCGCCTTTCAAGATCGAGAGATAGCCATTTTCATATACGGCTGCGAGTCCACCTCGTTGGGTATGCGATCGAATTAATTCATTCTCTGCATTCATCGAGAAGTAAGCAATTTGAGCCGAAACGCGACTCGCCATTGCTGAGACTAACGGATCATCTGCATTCAAGACGACATAGCCTTTGGGCAGTGCAGCTTCCGCGACGACGCTTTTGACTCGCGCCATTTCGTCGATCGTATTAATATCCCCAAGTCCCAGGTGATCGGCGGCGACATTCAAAACCACACCGACATCACAAGCATTGAAGGCTAAACCCGATCGCAAAATTCCACCTCTGGCACTTTCAAGCACGGCGACTTCCACGGTGGGATCTTGCAGGATTAACTGTGCGCTTTGAGGCCCGGTATTATCGCCAGGTTCAACGAGGTAGTCCCCAATATAAGTGCCATCGGTTGTGGTGTAACCTACGACTTGCTTCGTCTGTTTAAACAGATGAGCAATTAAGCGCGTTGTGGTTGTTTTTCCGTTTGTTCCAGTAATCGCAATGATTGGGATGCGACCATTGGAATGATTCGGAAACAGCATATCGATCACGGGTTCAGCAACATTGCGCGGAATCCCTTCACTCGGACAAACGTGCATCCGGAACCCAGGAGCCGCATTGACTTCAACAATCACACCATCGACTTCGCGCAACGGCTTTGAGATATCCTCAGTGACGATATCAATTCCAGCAATATCTAAGCCGATAATTTTTACGACGCGCTCAGCTAACCAGAGATTTTCAGGATGAATGTCATCGGTACGGTCGATAGCAATGCCGCCAGTACTGAGGTTCGCAGTTGCTCTCAGATAGCACATCTCGCCTGCTGGTAGTACCGTTTCCAAGTTGTAGCCTTTTTGCTCTAACAATTCCCAAGACGTGCGATCGACTTCGATCTTCGTCAGGACATTATCGTGACCTGTACCACGTCGCGGATCTCGATTCGTTTCATCAATTAATTGTTGAATCGTCGAGCGACCATCTCCTACTACATGTGCAGGAACTCTTTCAGCTACAGCAACAACTTTCCCATTGACGACTAAAACTCGGTGATCGCGACCCTGATAGAACCGTTCAATGATGACCGACTTAGAAACATCTTTGGCTGCATCGTAAGCAGCTTCGGCTTGTTCCCAGGTTGTAATGTTAATCGTAATGCCTCGACCATGATTGCCATTCAGCGGCTTAATCACGATCGGATATCCACCGACATCCGCGATCGCATCTTCTAATTCGTCTAAATAGCTAATAACAGTGCCACGCGGAACTGGAACTCCAGACGCTCGCAGCATTTGTTTCGTTCCTTCTTTATCCGAGGCAAGCTCAACTCCAAGAATGCCAGTCCGATTGCTCAACGTCGCTTGAATGCGCTTCTGATGTACGCCAAAGCCCAGTTGAATCATGGCGCGCGCGCCGAGTTCTGTCCAAGGAATATTGCGGGCTTCGGCTTCTTTGACGATCGTTTCGGTACTGGGTCCTAAACTGCACTCTGCAGCAATTTCGCGCAGGTCGTTGAGATCTTTTTCAAGTTCTTCTTTTGGATATCGTCCGGTTTCAACCAGGGTTTGGCAAATTCGGACGGCAGCCCTCGCTGCATAGCGTCCGGCGCGTTCGTGAATATATTCGATCGCAACTTGGTACACGCCCGGTTCGGCGGTTTCGCGAGTTCTTCCAAACCCAACCAGCATTCCGGTTAATTCTTGAAGCTCTAGCGCCACATGCTCAATGATATGTCCCATCATTGTGCCTTCCCGAACGCGAGCTAAAAAGCCACCTCGGCAGCCCGGAGAACAGAAATGTTCGACAAGTGAAGGAAGCAACTCGACCAGACCTTCGTAGAACCCAGGAATTAAGTTAGAAGGTGTTTCTGCCAGATCTTCGAGATCTAGACGCATTAAAACAACTTTATGGCGGCGAATACTCCAATAGTTGGGTCCACGTAACGTCTGAACTTTGAGTATCTTCATAGGGGTCTATTCAGGGATACAGGCTGGCGTTTAGTTAGTTGGCAATCGAGATCTGAACCAGATTACCTGCAAAAGCAGTTATCTAGTTTCAGATGCAATCTGAGCGAGGAAGTGTTCATGATAAACAGTTTGTGTAAAGAACTGTTGCCGCCAAAAGTCGGGAATTCAAGCAATTCTGTAACATCGTGCAACCTGATCTCATCGAAACGCTACCAGATCTCCTCGAATCTACAAGTTAAGAAAATCTGATTTCTTCAATCTCAGGGGCGATCCCAGAATGGCTTTCTCCGCGATTCCCGCAAGAGCATGGTGCGCCGCCGCAAGTCAAATCGACAACCCGCACTGAGAACATGCAAGCGCAAATTTCCCATACAAATCGGGTCGGTTTTGTTGATTTCGGCTTGATTGGTGTAGTTCATTTCGCTGGGGTCAAGGATGGTGACAGCTCCTTTGCCTAGGACTTGTAAAATGCCGTCTCCTTCAAATAATGCACAGGTGTCTTCATCAATTCCAATTCCTAATCGGTCGGGATGGGCAACGATCGCGCTCATTAATCTCGCCATGCGATTGCGATTATGAAAATGTTGATCGACTAAGACTTCTGGAATGATGCCAAGTCCGAGGGTCATATCGACTAAAGAATGATTGGGAGATTCGCCACTGCCGCCGCCAGCAATCATGTGATGTCCCATAACGGCGGCACCAGCGCTGGTTCCTGCGAGGGTAATTTCGCCGGATTGGGCGCGCGATCGCACAATATCCATCACAGGCGTATCTGATAACAATCCACACAGGCGTAATTGATCGCCTCCGGTCAGGAAAACAGCGCTACATTCGCTGACATACTCTTGCATCTCGGGTGCGTCACATTGCGCCCGATCAAGAATGTTCAGTACCTTGATTTCCTGAGCGCCCATATCGGAGAAGATAGTGTAATAGCGATCGCCAATCACTAGGGGTTCACGGGAAGCGGAGGGAATAATCGCGATGCGGGCATCACTTCCTCCTGCCCGAAAGAAAAAGTTTTGCAGGATTTCGCGTCCATGAATTTTATCTTCTGCGCCGCCAATTACCATAATGGCGGTATTGAGAGACTGAGGCATCTGCGGTTCAAACGATTGCAAGACTGACTCTAGCATGAAGGGATGAGGGATGATATGTGAAGGGTGAACAGGGAAATCGAAATTCGCATCGCGCTGGCGCGGGAGTTGTATCGTCTAACGCTATAAATTTAATTTTTGATTTCTTATGACTCTCCATCATGCCAAACTATTAATTTTTTGTTAACAGTTCTTCGTTCTTATTTATCAACATGCGCTTCGATATTGTCACGTTGTTTCCAGATTTTTTTGCGTCGCCGCTGCAATCTGGATTACTGGGGAAAGCTTTGGCGAAACAAATCGCGGAGGTACATCTGACTAATCCGCGAGATTTTGCGATCGATAAACATCGCCGAGTCGATGATGAGCCTTACGGGGGCGGGGTCGGCATGTTGATGAAGCCAGAGCCAATTTTCGCAGCGGTCGAATCTTTACCCGTACTGCCCCGCCGCGAGGTAGTATTTGTGACACCGCAAGGTGAGCCGATGCGACAAGATTTGCTCAAGGAATTTTCGGCGAATTTTGATCAGATTGTCATCATTTGCGGACATTATGAAGGGATAGACGAGCGGGTGCTGAATTTGGTGACGCGCGAGGTCTCGTTAGGAGATTTTGTGTTGACGTGTGGAGAGATTCCGGCTTTAGCGCTTTTAAACGGCACGATTCGGCTGTTACCGGGTGCGATTGGCAAGGAAGAGTCGCTGAAATTAGAAAGTTTTGAAACAGGATTGCTCGATTATCCGCAATACACCCGTCCGCCCGTGTTTCGAGAATGGGAAGTTCCGACTGTTTTGCGATCGGGCAACCATGCTGAAATCGATCGCTGGCGGACGCAGCAACAGATCGAACGCACTCGAACTCGTCGCCCGGATTTATATCAAGAGTGGCTGGAGCAGACGGGGCAATTTAAACCTGATGAAGTAAATCACGAACCATGTTGACGAAAAAATTCCGCTTACTCTGTGCCACGATCGCGAGTTCTGCTGTTTTGAACTCGATACACGTGCCGATGCCGTTTCGATCTTCAGAATTGCTGCTTGATTCTGCGGCATATGCGAAACGCAGTGGTGGTCGCAGCAGTGGCGGATCGTTTAATCGCAGTAGTGGGTCTTCTCGCTCTTCTGGCAGTTCGACTCCGGGTGGCTCAAGCTCTGGAAGTTCAAGTTCTGGACGCTCAAATTCTGGAGGATATCAGGGGGGTGGCTATTATGGGGGCGGCTATTATGGGGGTGGCTATAGCAGCGGGTATTCCAGTGGCGCGAGCATCGTGTTATGGATTGTGGCGTTAATTCTCGTCGGTGGTGCTGGATTTTTCGTGTGGTACTTGCTGAAGAGTGCGAAAAAGAGCAAGGGCAATGAGCTTGACAATGATATTGTGACGGTTTCCATGATTCAGGTGGGATTGCTGGCGGAAGGTCGAGCGATTCAGAAGGAATTGACGGAGATTGTGGAGCAGGGTGAAACGGATTCGATCGAAGGGCTGCACGCGCAGATGCAAGAGGCAGTGTTAGCGTTGCTGAGAATGCCGGAAAATTGGAGCCATGTGCAGGCGAGTTCTGAGACGGTGAAGACCCGAGACGAGGCGGAGAAAGCGTTTAATCGGTTGTCGATCGCCGAACGGACAAAGTACACCACAGAGACAATCTCGAATGCAGGAGGTCAGTTGGTGCTGAAAGAGTTTGAGGTTGATCCGGATAAGGAGCCTGCCTCTTATATTGTGGTGACATTGCTTGTCGGGACGGCAGATGATAAGCCGCTGTTTATGGAGATTCGATCGATGGAAGCGTTGACTGAGGTGCTGAATCAGTTAGCGAGTTTGAATGCAGAGTATTTAATGAAGTTTGAACTGCAATGGACTCCACAGGCAGACGGAGATAGCCTCACTTACGATGAGATGCTCCTGGAATATCCGAAAATGTTGCAGATTTAGAGTTGCGGAGAAAACGATTGAGGGGCGAGTTTCACCGCAATAAATTTTGGATAGGGAGATAGGGAGCAATCTCAATCTGGGTGCTCCCCACTCCCCACTCCCCACCTCCGAAAGTCTCTATTTTTTCGTCAATGCCGCGATCGCATCAATCAATTCCTCAGATTCCAACGGTTTCGCGAGATGCTTTTGAAATCCAGCGGCGATCGCTTGTTTTTGATTCAACTCTCCTGCATAGGCAGTGAGCGCGATCGCGCAGATTTCTCCGCCTTGCTCTGGGGGTAACGTTCGGATGCGCTGCATCAGCATGTACCCGTCTATCTCTGGCATCCCAATATCACTGACGAGAATATCGAAACGCGATTGTGCCAACGCTGCCAAAGCTGCATGCGCTGAACTGACAGAGACCACGATCGCTCCAGCTTCTTCGAGCAAAAACTCCACAAGCCCAAGCGCATCAGGATCATCATCGACGGCTAAAACTTTGATATTTTTCAAGCTAGATGAATCAGGCGATTGTGCTTCTAATGGAAGCTCGGATGCAGTTGACAACCGAGGCAATCGCACCATAAATGTTGCCCCCTGTCCTTCACCGGGGCTTTCAACCGCTACAGTTCCACCATGCAGTTCAGTTAGATATCGAACGATCGCGAGTCCCAATCCTAACCCACCAAACTGACGAGTGGTTGCGCCATCTTCTTGCCGAAAATAGTCAAATACATACGGTAGAAATTCGGGAGCAATCCCCTTTCCTGTGTCGTGTACCGTCATTTGAACTTGATCATCCATCGAAATCAGATAAATCTGCACCCGTCCTCCAGTCGGCGTAAATTTCACGGCATTCGAGAGCAAATTCCAGACAATTTGCTGTAGGCGAGTCGCATCTCCTGCAACATCGCTGCTCATCGACTCAAAAGCAGTCTCAATCTCAATCGATTTCGATTCAGCTGCTAACCGAACCGTCTCGATCGCGGCTCGAATCACCGTTGCTAAATTCACCGTGCTTACATTGAGGTTGATCTTGCCCTGCAAAATTCGAGAGACATCGAGTAGATCCGCAATCAGATCCGATTGAAGTTTGGCATTGCGCTCGATCGTAGCTAACGCATAAGCCGTTTTCTCTGCATCTAACCTGCCTGTTTGCAAGAGCCTCGACCAGCCTAAGATCGGATTCAAGGGAGATCGTAATTCATGCGAGAGCACCGCGAGAAATTCATCTTTAATCCGATTCGCTTGTTCGGCTTTCTCACGGGCAACTTGCTCAAGCTGAAGAATATGAGCTTGCTCGGCTTCAAGCTGTTTGCGTTGGCTAATATCGCGATAAAAAATTCCTAACCCTTCCTCAAATGGATAAGCGTTCACTTCTAACCAAACATCGTGGCTCGGCGGTTCATAGTAGTGATGTTCAAAGTGCGCTGCTGTCTGTTGCGCGATCGCTCGACGGTATTGCGTTTCAATTTCGGTTCCGATCGCCGCAGGCCATTCTTCCCAAAGTGTTTTACCGATGACTTCAGAGCGAGGTTTATTGTTAATGCGTTCGGCAGTAGCATTTTGATAAATAATTTTCCAGTGATGGTCTAAAGCCACAAACGCATCACTCATACTTTCTAGAAGCTGATCGATCCGTCTTAGAGCAGTTTCGGCTTGTTGTTTTGCCGTTTCACTCGCGGCTCGTAAGGTTTGCTCTCGTTGGAGTGCTTCTTGTCGAAGTTTCGAGAGTTTGAGGGTGGCTTCGACTCTCGCTAATAGCTCACGTGCAGAAAAAGGCTTCGTCAGATAATCATCGGCTCCGGCGGCTAAGCCTTCGACTCTGGCTTCTTCTCCTGCACGGGCAGAGAGGAGAATGATGGGAATCTCTCGGGTTTGCGGGCTGTCTCGCAGGGCACTTAAGACCCCAAATCCATCGAGTTGGGGCATCATCACATCTGTGAGAATGAGATCTGGAGTGCGATCGCAAACCGCATCCAACACGGCTAAACCATCCGAAACTGCTTTGACTTCATACTGCTGAGCGAGAAGACGTTTGACATAATCCCGCATATCCGCATTATCATCGGCAAGTAGAACGTAAGCCTGAGGACTCGAAGACTGCATCACCGGATTCAAGTCCAGTGGGGTAGCAACGGAACTTGAGTCTGGTAGCCATCGTAGCGCTTCTTCGACATAAGAGCTTGCACCCGTTGCGCTGGTCGTACGAGTTTCGCTAATCTGTTCAACCGGAAGATGAGCGGTTCCGGTTGGAATGGCGATCGTAAAACAAGTTCCTTCTCCTTCCTGGCTGATGACCTCGATCGTGCCTTGGTGCAGTTTGACTAATTCTTGAACTAAAGAAAGTCCAATTCCTGATCCTTCAAAGCTTCGTCCTTGTGACGCTTTCACCCGATGGAACCGCTCAAATAGATGCGGAATTTCTGCTGCGGGAATGCCAACTCCGGTGTCTCGAACGATCAGTTGAACCTGGTCTATCCGCCAGCACAACTGCACAGTAATCTTGCCTTCAAAGGTAAATTTGAAGGCATTCGAGAGAAGATTCAGAACAATCTTTTCCCACATCTCATGATCGACATACACCGCTTCTGGAAGTGCAGGACAATCGACCACGAACTGGAGATTAGCACGCTCGATCGCAGATCGAAAGACACTCGCTAAATCTGTTGTGTAGCTTGCCAGATCAGTTGGTTCATAAACGGCTTGCACTCGTCCGGCTTCAATTCGAGAAAAGTCTAGCAGAGTGTTCACTAGCTTTAGCAAGCGCATTCCGTTGCGTTGAACGATCTCGATGCGCTCTCGCTGGGTCGGAGGAAGGGGATGAATCGGATCGCTGAGTGCCTCTTCAGTGGGGCTTAACATCAGCGTCAGAGGCGTGCGAAATTCGTGGCTGATATTGTTAAAGAAGACGGTTTTTGCTCGATCGAGTTCTGCAAGGGTTTCGGCGCGTTTACGTTCTTCTTCATACGCCTGAGCATTGGCAATGCTTGCTGCGATCTGACCTGCAACTAGATCAAGAAAGCCTTGATAGTTATCATCTAGCAATCGGAACGGATTGAGACCTGCGACTAAAATGCCAGCTTGTCCTGTGTCTCCTGAGGCGACGATCGGCATAACAATGGCTTGATGAGGGGGATGCTGCCATGCGCCTTTGGGAAGCTCAGCGGTGAGGTTTGTAATGATTGCGGATGTTTGCGATCGCACAACCTCACTCAACTGCCAAATCGAATCTTGGTCGAATCCGACCGCTTCAAGCGCCAGCGGATGATCACGCTCGATTCCCGCTGTGCCGGATAAGATCACTTGCTGCTGTTCAACATCAATCAGATAAATCAAAGCAAACGGCAGATCATAAGGATTTGCAGCTAAACACTGGGCACTGAAAGTACAAGCCTCATCGAACGTCCGAGCATCCGCAGTTTTAGCCGCAAGGACACGTAACAATGCTAACTGTCGCTCTCCAATCACTTGCTGCGTGTTGTCCGTATTCGCGCAAATAATCCCGCCTGTTCCGCCTTGATCATCCGGGATAGGACTATATGAAAACGTGTAGTAAGTTTCTTCGGGATACCCGTTGCGCTCCATGATCAGCAGCAGCGATTCATCATAGGTCGCTTCGTTTCTCAGCATGACTGAAGCCGTTCGCGGCTCGACCTCATCCCAAATTTCACGCCACACAACCGAGGTCGGCTGTCCTAACATTTCTGGATGTTTGCCGCCGAGAATCGCTCGATACGCGTCGTTATAGAGGTAGGTTAAGTTGGTTCCCCAGGCAATCCACATTGGTTGACGCGAGGTCAGCATAATTCGCACCGCTGTTTTTAAGCTTTGCTGCCATTGTTCTGGCTCACCTAGTGGAGTCTTTGACCAATCGAGTTCTCGAATGCGTCTGCCCATTTCGCCACCGCCTTGGAGAAAGCTTGCTGTGCTCGGTTCAGGTTTCATGCTTGGCTCCTTGATAATGTGGCGATCGCACGAATCAATTCTTCTGGCTCGATGGGTTTGGCAAGATGCTGCTGAAATCCGGCTTCAAGCGCTTGCTGCTGGTTAAACTCTCCTGCATAGGCAGAAACTGCGATCGCGGGAATTTTTCCTCCCCATTTCGATGTTCTAGCACGAATCTGTCGAATTAACAGGTAGCCATCCATCTCAGGCATCCCTAAGTCACTGACGATGACATTGGGCAAGGTCTGATCGAGTACCTGTAAGGCGGCGAGTCCAGATGGCACGGCAATGACTGTTGCACCATTTTGTTCAAGTAAGAAAGCTTGATATTCGCGAGTATCGAGATCATCGTCGATGAGTAAAACTGTTACATGGTTTAACTCTCCTTCTTGCGCTGCATCCGGGCAATGCGGCTCAAGCGCGCTCTTGCTCAATTGCGCTTGCAAATTCATCGGCAGTTTTACAATAAATGTCGCGCCGTGATTGACTCCCTGACTTTCTGCCTGGACGGTTCCGCCATGCATTTCGATGATGCGCTGTACGATCGCGAGTCCCAGTCCTAATCCGCCAAATTTGCGAGTCGTTGAGCCATCTTCTTGCTGAAAGGAGTCAAAGATCCGAGGCAAAAAATTAGGCTGAATGCCTTTACCTGTGTCGATGACCTGAATTTCAGCCCGGTGATCGCTAGACCTTAATGTGACTGTCACAGTTCCGCCGTCTGGCGTGAACTTGACGGCATTGGTGAGCAAATTGCAGATAGCTTGCTGTAATCGAACTGGATCAGCCGATACGGGAGCCGTCGGATTAAAAGTGAGCGTTAACTGAATGTTTTTTGCGGCAGCGGCGAGACGTACTGTCTCAACGGCGGCAGAAATGATCTGAGTCAAATCAACAATCGTAGGATTTAACAGCAGCTTGCCTTGAATAATTCGGGAGATATCGAGTAAATCTTCGATCAGTCGAGATTGCAGCTTGGCATTGCGCTCGATCGTGGCTAAAGCTCCTCGCTGTTGATTGGCATCGAGTTTGCCCGATTGTAGCAATTTGATCCAGCCTAAAATCGGATTCAGTGGCGTTCTCAGTTCGTGAGAGAGAACCGCGAGAAATTCATCTTTGATCTGATTTGCTTGATCGGCTGCTTCTCGTGCAGCTTCGCGCTCTGTTTCGATTCGCCTGCGCTCGGTCACATCCTGAAATAGCACTGCAACTTTGTTGCTTTCAGCAGGTTCAAGCCGGAATGCATAGATATCAAACCAACGATTCATCGCAGCCGAGTGATCCTGAAATCGCGTCGGTTCGCCTGTCCGCAGCACTTGCGCATAGATATCAAACCAGAATGTTTCAATCTCAGGAATTAGCTCACGAATTGTTTTGCCAACGGCTTGTGTCAGTCCCGTTTGCTGTTCAAAAGCTGGATTGACTTCAACAAGGCGATAATCAATTGCTATGTCCTTCTCAAACACGAGTTCAATTACACAGAAGCCTTCATCGATCGATTCAAACAAGGTTTGATATCGTTTCTCAGAGTGTTGGAGTGCTGCTTGAGCTTGGATCTGCTCGGTTACGTTTCTAAAGTAAACGGTAATGCCTGGCCTGGCTGGATAGGCACGAACTTCGTACCATCGATTGTGGTCGGGATAAAATGCGGTTGTTGCGCCGACAACTTGATCGTGCATTGCACCGCGATAAATTCGCTCAAACTCAGTTCCGATCAAGCCTGGATATTCTGTCCACAGGTTCTTGCTGACCGAAGCGTTGCTCGATCGCTCAAGCAATGCTTCAGCCGATTTGTTCATGTAAGTAAACTGCCATTGGGCATTCAGTGCAAAGAACCCATCGGTAATACTTTCTAGAATGTTACGACTCTGTTCTTCACTGTCTTGCAGTGCGATCGCGGCTTGTTTACGATCGCTAATATCGGTGAATAAAATGGCAAACTGTGGATAGGTATCGATTGGGAAAGCACTGACTTCAAACCATCGATCCATAGCCTGAGAGCCACTCTCAAAGCGTTCAGGTTTCCTCGTCTGTACAACTCTACTATAGGTTTCGAACCAAAACTCTTCTAAATTAGGGACTAATTCTCGTGCTGTTTTTCCGATTGCACCTTTCAGCCCTGTCATCGATTCAAAAATAGAATTGGCTTCTAGGAATCGATAGTCTTGCGGATTTCCTTGTTCGTCAAACATCATTTCACAAAGGCAGAATCCTTGATTCATCGACTCAAACAAGGTGCGATATTTTGTCTCAGATTGTCGGAGGGCTGCTTCTGCGCGTGCCCGTTCAACGGCTGCCCAAGTTCGCTCTGCGGTTTCTTCGATCTGTCTTGCTTCCAGCTTTGTCCATTGTCGCGGAGTCGATTGATGCACAATGAGCAAGGCGACTAATTGACCGTTCTTGATCAAAGGCGTATCACAATAGGCGGCAATGTCGATCGCTTTGAACTTTGCTTTCTCACGCTCTGTCAGGCGCTTACTGTGCTGAATATCTGAGACAATCACTTGTTGCCCCATTCTGTAGTCTTTGATCAAGTCTCGACCATATTCTTCTGTACTAAATACTCCGCTCAGTTCTGCTACGCCGTTTGTGTAGCTCCGGTAGATGCTCACTTGTTGAGGATTCAGTAAAATTTCAGCATAAGCAACACGGCTTGCCCCTAACGACTCGCCTAGCACATGCGCTGCTGTTGACTGAATTGCTTCCGCATCTGTCAGTGGACGTAATGCATCATTCAGTACGATACAAAAGGCATCAATCTGATTTCCTATCAGGATGTCTTCAGTGCCTGTTGCTTTCTCATCCTGAGCCACGCTCTATTCTCCCAATTTTCCCTCTGATGAACGGCTTAGTAAGCGTAGGGTTGACTAGCAGAAAAGATAAAACAATCGCGTATCGCTAGACACTATCTTTAGATAGAATTTTGCTTAACCTGAACAAGTGCCAATCAGCAATTAAATCTGCGTCTGATACGGTAAAGTCCAGTCTTAATAACTATCTCAATCTATGACCCATCAGCTTAATCCGGATTTGCAGCAGTTCAAAACGATGCTCAAAGACCAAGGTGTGAAATATGCGATCGCGAGCTTTGTCGATATTCATGGCATGTGCAAGGCGAAAATGGTTCCTCTGTCGCATTTTGACCAAATGATGCAAGGGTCAGAGCTATTTACGGGAGCTGCTTTGGATGGCGTTCCTCAAGAGGTCAGTGATGAAGAAGTCGCAACAATGCCTGATCTTGCCAGTGCAACGATTTTGCCTTGGAATTCGGAGATGGTTTGGCTTGCGAGTGATTTGTATTTGCGGGGTCAACCGTTTGAGGCGTGTTGTCGCAGCATTCTTAAATCTGTGTTGCAGCAAGCAGCAGAAATGGGGTTTCAGTTTAATCTGGGGATTGAAACTGAGTTTTTTATTCTCAAAGATCAGGATGGGCAAGCGGTTCCAATCAGCGATCGCGATACGCTAGCAAAGCCTTGCTATGACTTGCAAGGACTGCTCGATAACTATGCTTGGGTAGACGAGATTGTGCAAGCGATGAATCATCTCGGTTGGGATGTGTATTCGTTTGATCACGAAGATGGCAATGGTCAGTTTGAAACGGATTTCACTTATACGGATGCGCTGACGATGTCCGATCGCTTGATCTTTTTCCGCCTGATGGTGAAGGAAATTGCGCGGAAGCATGGTTACTTTGCAACGTTTATGCCCAAGCCGTTTGCGAATCGTACAGGAAGCGGCGCGCATTACAATATGTCGCTTGCAGATTTGAAAACTGGGGAGAATTTGTTTGTCGATCGAGCAGATCCGCGTCGCTGCGGTTTGTCGAAATTGGGCTATCAGTTTATTGCAGGTGTGCTTCGTCATGCGCCTGCGATTTGTGCGGTGATTGCTCCGACTGTGAATAGCTACAAGCGGTTGATCGCACGAGGAAGTATGTCTGGGTTTACTTGGGCACCTGTGTATATTTGCTATGGCAACAACAATCGCACGAATATGTTGCGCATTCCACTAGCAGGTGGACGAGTTGAATGTCGGGCGGCTGATATTTCCTGCAATCCCTACTTGGGTGCAGCGATGATTTTAGCAGCAGGGTTAGAAGGGATTCGAGAAGGACTCGACCCCGGTGAACCGCATACTGAGAATATGTATACCTACACGACAGCAGAGCTAGAAGACATGGGAATTAAGATGCTTCCTCGAACCTTGGGAGAAGCGATCGAAGCGTTTGCTGCTGACCCGTTGAGCGAATCGGTGATGGGTTCGTTAATGTATCAAACCTATGTTGATTTCAAAACTCAAGAATGGTTTGAGTATCACAATCATGTTTCAGATTGGGAAGTTCAGCGCTATATGAAGTTCTTCTAGCTCCCCATTTTTTACAATCAATCTGACTAACTCTAGGCGAAACCTGAGGGGGGGATTTCGCCTAGTCTAAGAGGATGTTTGATAGAGAGTATGAAAAGACTCTGCGCTCTCGTTGCTATCCTACCCCGGAGTGAATTCGGGGCTAGTACTAAACTGGACTAACCAGAGGCTTGAGCGATGCAGTCCTTTCAAAGGGCTTCGCACAGTTAGCCCTGGAATTCCATTTCGGGGCGGGTGAGTGCGTCTCAACGATTACTTTTCAAATACTCTACTAGTGCCGCGTCTGATCCGCCCAAGGTGTGAGCACTGCCGACATCCATTTCAGACCGTAATCGATCGCAAGTCCAATCAAACCAATCAGCAAAATGCAGAACAACACTTTCTCAGTTTGCAAATAGCGTTGGGCTTGAATAATTCTGAAGCCTATGCCAGTTTGGGCCGCGACTAGTTCAGCAATCACGAGATAGTTCCAAGCTCCCGAAATATTCACTCGCAGCGTATCTAACACACTCGGAAATGTCGCCGGAACAATCACCCGAAACAACACATCTCGCCGTGTCGCACCTAACGTATAAGCAACATTGATCATCTCACTGGGAATGAACTTTACTGCATCCGCAATCATAATCGCGTTATAAAGCACGACGCCCAACGTAATGATCAGAATCTTAGACTCCTCACCCAAGCCTAACCAAATCACAATCAGCGGCACAAAAGCAGTCACAGGCATGTAGCGCACGGTTCCGACAAAAGGAGCGAACAGGCTCTCCATGCTGTAGAACGTTCCCATAGCAATGCCCATCGGCACACCAATTAATGCTGCCACAACAAATCCTGCTAGCACTCGCCCACAACTGGTCAGTACATCTGAGATCAGATCATTGTTGATGAACATTTCAATCCCAGACTGCACAACGGCAGTTGGTGTGGGCAAAAACATCGGTGGGACGACTTGAGCATAGCTAATCAGCGACCAGAGCAAGAGCGGAACTGCCAGCGAGATCATCACAATCAGTGCCGACAATCGACGCGGAAATCCTTGACGGATACTCCAAAACACGGAGGGTTTTAGATACTTATATTGTCGATCGACAGATTGAGGCGAACTAAGACTTGCATCAGTCACGGGATTCATCCTTTGAGTGCAGATTAAAACGTCATCGATCAATGACATGGGTTCAGTCTAGAGAGAGAGTTGACTGCGTTTTTGTATTGACAACTACATCTCTTGCATTTGCGACGAAATTCCAAATTTTCTAAGTTCTCGTATCTTATGTATCTGAATTAACATTTTTAAGTTCTGAGATCGACTTAACTAATACTTTGTCTCCTTCTGCACGCCAACACTATGCTCAACACCCGATCTCAAGCACTACAGCAGCGATCTGAACTTGAGATCGCATCTGAACTCTCAACTGCCAAGCTTGAAGTCCGTAGCCTGTCTAAGTCATTTAACTTGCAAACTGGCTCAATGACTGTGCTAGAAGACATCAATCTTCAGCTTTTTCCAAGAGAATTTGTTTGCTTAGTCGGTGCATCAGGATGCGGCAAATCGACCTTACTCAACATTGTGGCAGGACTCACGCCTCCCTCCTCTGGAAGTGTCTTAGTCGATGGGCATAAAGTCACTGGGCCGGGTTCCGATCGCGGCATGGTCTTTCAGAATTACACCCTTTATCCCTGGCTGACTGTCTCTCAAAATATTGCCTTTGGTCTGAATCTGCGCAAGATGCCCAAAGCAGAACAGCGCGATCGCATCAATTACTATCTCGATGTTGTTGGCTTAACGCAGTTCGCGAAATCTTACCCAAAACAGCTTTCTGGTGGGATGAAGCAGCGAGTCGCGATCGCTCGTGCTTTAGCCAATGAACCTGCTGTTTTGCTGATGGACGAACCTTTTGGCGCACTCGATGCTCAAACCAAAGAACAGATGCAGCAATTTTTGCTCGAACTCTGGGAGCAAACTCATGTCACAGTTTTAATGATTACCCATGATGTCGAAGAAGCAATTTTTCTGTCACAGCGTGTGTATGTGATGAGCGCTCGTCCTGGACGGATGAAACTAGAAATTCCAGTTGGACTACCTGAACATCGCGACTTAGACATGAAGCTCTCGTCTGAGTTTGTTGCGATCAAACGGCAAATTCTTCACTCACTGCGCGAGTAGTAAAATCTTCAGAGCGACAGAATTGTGATTTTGAATACTTTATTTCTACTGCTACGTGCTAGAAGTAAGTTAGCTTTAGCAATTTGGAGCGCGCGATCGATTCAATCATATCGCCGAAAAATTTATCGCTTCTAGGGTTCCGATTCAGCACGAATGTCTGGTCCAAGAGAAGCAAACTGTTTCGGATTTCCGAGCAGTCACACGGAAGGATAAAAGCCTGGGAGAGACGATGAACAGCAATGGTGCTGTTGCGCCTCTTTCAGGCTTTTTAAGTGGTGCATTTCCTGTTTTGCATTGATTTCACACTCTAGAAGGAAGTTTTAGATGTTCAGATCTCGTTTTGTCAAACTTTTCGCATTTGCATTCATTGCTCTATTTTGGACGATCGCTTGCTCTCCCCAAGCTTCAAACAATACAGCGAACAATACACCTCAACTCTCTGTTTCGACGAATCCATGGTCTGGGTATTCAGGTCATCATGTTACGGTGAAGAAAGGGTTTTACCAGGAAGCAGGACTCCAGGTTGAGGACACTTTGTTTCAGTCAAACACCGAGCAAATTACTGCTTTTCTATCTGGGAAGACGGATGTGGCTTGGTTGACCGCAGGCGATGTCATGCAAATGGCAGGGAAAGATCCGAATGTGAAAATTATCTTTCTCGTTGACTATTCAAACGGATCTGATGGCATTTTGGGACGCGGGATTAAGTCTCCAGCAGAGTTGAAAGGGAAAACAGTAGCACGTGAAGATGTGTTGTTTGAGAAAGTGTTGCTGCGGGCGTATCTCGAAAAAGGCGGTTTGACGGAAAAAGATATCACCATTAGAGATCTACCTGCGCCTGATGCGGCAACTGCGTTTAGCGCGAAGCGAGTCGATGCTGCTGTGACCTATGAACCCTTTTTGACGAAGGCAGCCAAAGAAGGGGACGGAGAGATTATTTTTAGTACGAAAGGAACGAATCTGATTGCAGATGTGATTGTGACCCGTGCGAATCTGATTGCTAGTCGCAGAGACGATTTAATCAAGTTTCTCAAAGCTGCCGATCGAGGAATTAAGTTGCTCAAATCGGGCGATCCGGATGCGATCGCTGCTGCTGCGAGCCGACTAGGAATTAAGCCTGAAGAGTTGAAAGAACAGCTTGCAGGAATTACCTTGTTCGATATTGAAGGCAATAAAACGATTGGATTTAATCCTGAGAATCCGAATAACGCAATTAAGAGCTTTGAACTGATGGCGAAAGGGGCTTATGATTTCAAAGCCGTGCCACAGCCGCTTGATGTGAAGTCGCTGTACGATGATTCGATTGTGAAGTCGCTATAGTGTGTAGCGAGCCTGTTTGAGTTGTAAGTGCTCAAAAGAGTAGGGAATAGGAAGTAGGGGTTGGGGAATATTTCCTTGTTAGCTCTCTACTCCCCACTCCCCACTCCTAGAAGAGAGAAGTACTTTTTAATACTGCTCTATTCCGTACATTTGAGAGGATTTACTTCATTGCTTGACTTGTGCTACAAGTTTTAGCAGCATCAAACAGGTTTCAAGCTTACAGTACAAATTTGCTTCTAGGGTTCCGGTTCAATGTTGAGTTGAATGGCTGGTCCAAGAGAAGCCGCTTTTCTAGAGTTGAGAACATCTTCTAGATAAGTTACACGGAGGGATAAAAGCCCGGGAGAGCCAACCAGCAGACTAATCTTGCTGACGGCTTCCTGGGCTTTTGTAGTTGCAATGAGGAACTGAGAATGACGATCGATTCTGCACACATCACCTATGAAGAAACGATTCCAGGCGGTGCCTACTGGTCACGAGTGATTCGGCGCAATGACACATTGCGGATTCTAGCTCCAGAAGGTTCGAGTGGCGTAGCGCTCTTGTGCTATAACGCGGACAATCCGATCGAGCGATACAATGCAGCGGATACCGCGAAAATTCAGTTCAATGCTTTCTTAAAGAAAGGCATGGTCATTTATTCAGACATGGGACGAATTTTGTTCTCGATCGTTGAAGATACCTGCGGTTACCATGACACTCTCGGCGGATGTAGTAACCTCGCAACCAATGCAAAGTATGGCGAAGGCGACTACAAAAATTCGCGAGACAACTTTCTGCTTGCCCTGACGAAGCGTGATCTGGGCAAAAAAGATATCATGCCGAACTTAAATCTCTTTACCCGCATTGCAGTTGAGCCGAATGGCAATCTAGTTTGGGCAAACAAAACGGCTCAACCCGGACAATACATTGATCTCAGAGCCGAGATGAATGTGCTGGTTGTCCTCTCGAATTGTCCGCATCCGCTTGATCCAAATCCAGCGTATGACCCGAAACCGATTCAAGCAACTGTCTGGAGTTCACCTGCTCCCACTGCGGATGATCTGTGCCGAACTGCGAACCCAGAAGCCAAGCGTGGCTTCCAAAATACTGATGCCGTTTTCGCGTAATGTAGGAGCCTTTCAGTGATGACTTCAACGATTAGTACTCAACTCGATCCCAAGCTCGCAATCTACGATCAAGTTCTTCCATCTCGCAAACCTTGGGCGAAAGTAATCAAAAAAGGACAAACCCTGCGGATTGTAGATTTAGGTGGAAATCAAGCGGTTGATTTTCTGGTTTACAATGCCGATGATACGAGCGAACGTTACAGCGCTCCAGATACCATTCGCGCCCAAGGAAATATTTTTATTACCACTGGAACAAAGCTCTACTCGAACGATGGCAATGTTCTGATGACTGTTCTCAACGATACCTGTGGTCGGCATGATACGTCGGGTGGAGCTTGCAGTTGTGAAAGTAACTCTGTGCGATTTGGATTAGATAAAAAATGGCAACATGCTTGCGTAGAAAACTTTCTTTATGCCTTGAAAGACTACGGCATGGGCAAGCGAGACATGACGAGCAATATCAACTTTTTCATGAATGTTCCAGTCAGTGAAGATGGAACGCTAGAAATTGTGGATGGCATTTCTGATCCCGGTAGCATCGTTGATCTACGTGCAGAAATGAATGCCCTAGTGGTGATCTCAAATTGCCCTCAAATGAATAATCCGTGTAACGGCTACAATCCAACTCCGATTCAACTCATTGTGTGGGATAGCTAGTGATCGGGCAGATTTGCTATGAAGGGTAGGGGAATAGGGGAATAGGGGAAACACTAGAAATGATTCTTGCTCCCCACTCCCCACCTCCCCAATATGACTAACTCCTAGAGCCACAATTTCTATCCCCCTTACCCTACAAGTGCCTTTTATGTTTCAAAAGATTCTGATCGCCAATCGCGGAGAGATTGCTTGCCGGATTATTCGGACGCTCGATCGCTTAAATATTGCTTCAGTTGCCGTCTATTCGGAAGCCGATCAATATGCTCGGCATGTCGCGATCGCAACTGAAGCCGTGGCGATTGGTTCTGCATCCGCAGCAGATAGCTATCTGAGATGGGATCGAATTCTCGAAGCAGCAAAACAAACAGGCGCAGAAGCAATTCACCCAGGCTATGGCTTTTTGAGCGAAAATGCTGAATTTGCAGAAGCTTGTGCAGCAGTAGGAATTGTCTTTATTGGGCCGACTCCTGCACAGATGCGAAGCTTTGGTCTGAAGCATACTGCACGAGAACTTGCGGCTCAAAATCAAGTTCCCTTGCTTCCGGGTACTTCGCTCCTCGAAAATGTTGAACAAGCACAAGCTGAGGCTGAGAAAATTGGTTATCCCGTCATGCTCAAAAGTACAGCGGGAGGAGGAGGAATTGGCTTACAGCTTTGCCACAGCCAAGATCAACTGGCGGAATTGTTCCAAACAGTACAACGCCTCAGTCAAAACAACTTTAAGCAAAGCGGAATCTATCTAGAACGCTATGTCCAAAAAGCGAGACATATCGAGGTACAAATTTTTGGCGATGGGCAAGGGCAAGTGATTGCACTCGGCGATCGCGATTGTTCAGTGCAACGTCGTAATCAGAAAGTCATCGAAGAGACCCCCTGTCCTGGAATCAGTGAATCTCTCCGACAACAGCTATACGAGGCAGCATTGCGGCTTACAAAAGCGATCGATTATCAATCCGCTGGAACCGTTGAATTTGTCTTTGATGTCGATCGACAAGAGTTTTACTTTCTTGAAGTCAATACTCGTCTGCAAGTCGAACATGGCGTGACTGAAGAAGTGACAGGCGTTGATCTGGTTGAATGGATGATTCGGCTCGCAGCAGGCGATCGCAGTTTTCTAGAAAGTTACCAACCGCAAACACAAGGACATTCGATTCAGGTACGTCTCTATGCGGAAGATCCAGGTAAAAACTTTCAGCCGAGTTCTGGGATCTTAACTGAAGTCAAATTTCCAGAAACCGTTCGATGTGATACTTGGATCGATCGTGGGACAGAAATTACTCCCTACTATGATCCGTTAATTGCAAAACTGATTACTCATGCAGAATCGCGAGAAAGCGCGATCGCTCAACTCAAATCTGCATTAGATCAATCTACCGTTGCAGGCATTGAGACAAATCTCGACTTTTTGCGCCAAATTCTAGCAAGTTCAACCTTTGCCGCAGCAGATCTCAGTACTCGGTTTCTCGATTCGTTTGAGTACTTGCCCAACTCGATCGAAGTTCTACAACCCGGAACCTTTAGCACAATTCAAGATTATCCGGGTCGCATGGGCTATTGGAATGTTGGTGTTCCTCCTTCGGGGCCGATGGATCATCTTGCTTTTCGCTTAGCCAATCGGTTAGTTGGAAATTCTGAATCTTGTGCTGCACTAGAACTTACTGTTACAGGACCGACCTTACGATTCAATTGTGATACTGTTATTTGCTTAACAGGTGCGCCAATGCGCGCAGAGCTAGATGGAGTTGCGATTCCGTTTTGGTCGGCGATTCCAGTTGCAGCAGGAAATGTTTTGAAACTGAGTACGATCGAGGGAGCAGGGACACGTACCTATCTTGCGGTACAGAACGGATTTGATGTTCCAGATTATCTCGGCAGTAAATCAACTTTTACGTTAGGTAAATTTGGCGGGCACTGCGGCAGAGTTCTGCGAATTGGAGATATTCTCAAACTGAATGTACCGGATGAGCCTGCTCGTTGCCATTCGCTACCAGCCGAGCTTATTCCGAACTACACTCACAACTGGGAAATCGGAGTGCTCTATGGGCCTCATGGCGCGCCAGACTTCTTTACCGATGATGATATTGAAATGCTCTTTTCAACCGATTGGGAAGTGCATTACAACTCTGCTCGAACCGGAGTGAGATTGATCGGCCCGAAACCGCAATGGGCGCGTCAGGATGGTGGTGAAGCGGGATTGCATCCGTCTAATATTCATGACAATGCGTATGCGATCGGGACAATTGACTTCACGGGAGACATGCCGATTATTCTCGGCCCCGATGGGCCTAGCCTCGGTGGGTTTGTCTGTCCAGCAACGATCGTCCAAGCTGAACTTTGGAAAATGGGACAGCTTAAACCGGGTGATAAAGTTCGTTTCAAACGTTTATCGCTTGCAGAAGCAATTCAAAAAGAACAGGTTCAAGATCAAGAAATTAATACCTTAAAACCGCAAAAAGTTAACCCTGTTCATTCATCAGAGCCAGATAGCGCGATTCTGCATGAAATCTCCGGATCTGCTGAGCAAATTGCGGTGAAGTATCGCAGATCGGGAGATAAGTATCTTCTCGTCGAGTATGGTGCTCTAGTTCTCGATCTCAATCTGCGGTTTCACGTTCATGCGTTGATGAACTGGTTACTCGATCATCCTCAACTCGGAATTTTAGATCTGACGCCTGGAATTCGATCGCTACAAATTCACTACGACAATCGCGTTTTACCTCTAGAAACGTTACTGACTGTATTGATCGCTGCAGAAGGTGAACTTCCCTCGATCGATGAAATGGAAGTCCCAACTCGGATTGTTTATCTGCCGCTCTCTTGGGATGATGACTCGACCCAACTCGCGATCGAGAAATATGTCCGATCCGTCAATCCTCATGCTCCTTGGTGTCCGAGTAACATCGAATTTATCCGGCGCATCAATGGCTTAGATACGATCGAGCAAGTTCGCGAGATTGTATTCAATGCAAGCTATCTAGTCATGGGCTTAGGTGATGTTTACTTAGGCGCTCCAGTTGCTACGCCGATTGATCCTCGACATCGGCTTGTTACTACAAAGTACAATCCTGCCCGAACCTGGACACCTGAGAATGCTGTTGGAATTGGTGGAGCCTATCTCTGTGTCTATGGCATGGAAGGTCCTGGAGGTTATCAATTTGTTGGGCGAACTATCCAAATGTGGAATACCTTCCACGAAACCACAGAATTTGAACCAGGTAAACCTTGGCTGCTGCGCTTCTTTGATCAAATTCGCTTCTATCCAGTTTCGCCTGCTGAACTCTTACAATTCCGGCAAGACTTTATTCATGGCAGAGTTCACCTCAGAATCGAAGAGGAAACCTTCAATCTCAAGCAATACAATGAGTTTCTCCAATCGATTGCTGCTGAAACGACTCAATTTAAATCGATTCAGCAAGCTGCTTTTGAGGCAGAACGCGATCGCTGGGCAGCAAATCCTCTTTTGAATCAAGTTCTTGAGGATGAAGACGTTGCGATCTCAGAACAAACATTTGAGCTACCTCCCGATAGCGAAGCTGTCATTGCCCAAGTTCCAGCAAATGTCTGGCAGATTGTTGTTGAGAAAGATGCGATCGTTAAAGTGGGCGATCGCTTAGTCATTCTCGAATCGATGAAAATGGAGATTGCCATTACTGCGCCTGTAGATGGCGTTGTGTCTGAGATTTTCTGTGCTGAAGGGCAGATGGTATCCGTTGGACAGATGCTCTGTGTGATTACATCCGGTTGATCAACCTGCAAAATTCAGACGCAATCTGATAAGAGCAACTCGCACTGGATTACTGCTTGAGTAATGATGCGCCAGGTTGTTCTTCTGGATCACGGGTATACCAATATGCCCAAGCTAGTAAAACGGCTTGCAGGGGCAGTCTTGCCCAGTATAAAAATTGGCTATGAGGAATGCCATCGATTTGAATATCGTGCACTGCCAAGTAGATGTTAGCGGGAAACACAGCAATAAACAGGGAAATTAAACCCCAGGCGGCAGCAACAGAGAGCCAAGGAATCAGTAAACCAATGCCCCCTAAAATTTCAAAAAAGCCGCTGACATACACTGAAGGAAAAGCAGGAAATACAGGAGGGACAATGCGAGCGTATTGTTCTGCGCTCACAAAATGTGTGATACCTATAATAATCAGAGAAACAGCGAGGATGCCTCGAAGAATCTCTTTACGCCGAATTGGTTTAATGTTCATACTTTAGAGCAAGAGAGAAGTACGCGGACATCATAGTCGAGCGTTTAGAGCGATCGCGTCTGTCTAGAGATAGCACGATCGCTGCTCTAGCGTCTCAAATGAGGTAGAAATTGCTGAGCAGGGCGACTTGTCAGAAGACTTTGCATATCTCCCCAATTGTGCTCGTGTACAAGAATGTACACCTATGAATTTGGAGAGTTGATGATGCTTTATGAATCTTTCGAGCGCTTGGCTTTCGCGATCGCGCTTTTAGGAGTTGTGATGTTACATGCAGCCTCTGTTCGGGCTAATGAGCGAACCTCTAATGCTGCTCAAGAACGGAAAGATAGCTCAGTTATATTGAGCAATGGCTCGGTCAGTTTGAATCCGCAACCGGAACCCCCTGGAAGCAGAGGAGGAGGTTCAAATGATTAATTCGCTACAATGTTGTTCTAGCTCTCAAATCAGTCTGCTCTGTGTATGAAATTTCGGGTTGTGCGAATCAGCGCTGTCATCTTGATGCTCAGCAGTTGCGCTGGACAAAACGGGCTGATTCCACAAACTCGGTGTAAAACCGCAGTCGCGATCGCGACCCAAACCTGGACAGTGAATTACTATATCAACAAAACCAGTGGCGGTTTGAACACGCAACGAATTCAAACCTTTCAGAGCAACACGATTACCAATCTGAACGGTGAGAAGCCTGTTGATGCAGTTTCCGTTGATGATAACGGGGTAGGGTGGGGTGCAATTCCTCCACGCCCGACTGCTGATGAAGTTGATCAGCGTCGTGATATTCAGGAACGTAATGATCCGCCTCAATTACAGCGATCGGTGACGTATCAATTGCAATGTGAGAATGGAACACTTTCAACGGATGCACTCACCTATCGAGAAGCAGCGAGAGCAATTCGATCAGGGCAGGATGTGAGAGCTAGCTACATCGGAAATCGCCTCATGAAGATTGAATCTCGTGATTCTCGTTAGCTTAAATGGATTCAATCAGGTTGAGTAGGAGCGGACTGATTAGGATTGGGTGTGTTATTTGGCGGCTGATTGTTGCCTTGACACATAAAAAAGACTAAGGCAATTAAAAGAACAATCACTCCAAGTACAACTTTATAGGGTGGTGTTTGAGGCTGAGATGTCGGTGTTAATCTTTGAATTGAGGTCGATGGCTCCGATTTCTCCACAGAGGTCGGGGTTGTTGCTTTTCTATTCCTTCTTACCTCTGAAGGTGCTCCTACCCAAACTGCGGAACGTTCGCCCTTTTGATTAACGCAATAGACTGCCTGATCGTCCCACAGGGGTTTTTCGGTCTGAGTTGAGATATCGACCCATGTGGGTGTAACGCGTGGGGGAAAAATAGAAGCTGATCTTCCATGAAGGACATCATTAATATCGAAAGGTGGATGGAGCACCGGAGGAACATAACTCGTTTCTCCTAAGTTCTGATTGATTTCAGATCGCTCTCGTTGCAAATCTTCAATCTGCTTATCGATCGCTTGTCTTCTCGAACGCAGGTACGAATTCCAATCAAAGTATTTCATATCTCTCTGCCCCTGATCATTGTTGAGAGACTTATTACCTTCAGAGTATCAGACTCCTCAATGGCTGAAAGACTGTCGTAATGAAATGAAAGATCGAGAATTGATAGCGAATACGAAAATACTGAAGCTGGCAGAGCGGTAGATAAATGGACTACACCTATGAAGCAGATTAGCAAAACTCAATCGTAGCGAACATGGTAGCGTAGGGGTATAGCCCCCTACGTTCCTCTAGTTCAGGCATCAGATTTACTATTTTCTACCTTCGGCTTTTCGCTCGCTTCGGAGTCGATCGCTCAACTGCCGCATTATAAATGCTCTCATTCGCTTGAGCCGACTTAAACAAATCGACGATCGGGCGCGGATAGTCTACTCCAATGCGTACCTGAAATCGCTGCTGCTCAACGGGTAGTAACTTCCAAGGCTCATGTACCTTCGCTGCCGGAACATCCTTCAATGCAGGCAGCCAATGTTTCACATAAGACCCATCTGGATCGTAGTCCTTTGACTGCTTGATGATGTTAAAAAACCGAAATCCCCGCGCATCATTGCCCACACCTGCGTTATAGTTCCAATTTCCCCAGTTACTACATACGTCATAGTCAATCAAAATTGATTCAAACCATTCAGCGCCCCACTGCCAATTGATACCCAGATTCTTGGTTAGAAAACTAGCAACATTCTGCCGTCCCCGATTCGACATAAATCCAGTTGCCGCAATCTCTTGCATGTTGGCATCAATGAGTGGAAATCCAGTGTTTCCAGTTCGCCAAAGTTCAAAGCGATCGACATCATCTTTCCACGGAATCGAGACTCCCAGTAAGCCCGATTGATAAAAAATCTGATTGCCATGCTTCGCGCAGATAAATCGGAAAAAGTCCCGCCACAACAGTTCAAAAATTAACCAATACGTTGAATCATTGCGAACGCGCTGAGATTCATAGTTCTGAACTTGCGAATAGATGTAACGCGGGGACAGACAGCCTAATGCTAACCAAGCTGAGAATTTTGACGAATAATCCACTCCTAGCATTCCATTACGCGTCTCTTTGTAAGCTTTTAAAGCATCTTGCTTCCAAAAATATTCTGCTAACCGAGCTTTCCCCGCCGTTTCTCCACCCTGGTAAGGAATCATCCCTCTAGGGTCACGTTGAGGCGGTTCTAGTCCTAACTCTTCTAAAGTTGGAATTTCACCTCGATCGATATCGGGCAATTCTGCTAATCGTTCAGGCGTGGGAAACATTTCATTGACAGTCGCAGACTTCTCAACGCCTTTGCGAAAGTTCGTGAATAGCTCTGGAATTTCCTTGATTGCAAACGGCAAATCATCGGGATGATAAAGCGTCATTCCCCAAAATGCTTGTATCGAAGTCCCGATCGCTTTTAATGCTTCTCTGAGGTTGTCTTCAACCTGTGTCTCTTCTGAAGTAACTTCGTGATAGTAATAAACGGACTCTACTGCTAATGCTTTGGCGATCGCGGGAATCATTTCTTCTGCTTTTCCCTGCCGAATGATCAAATCACTCCCCAGCGATCGTAAATTCTGCCGCAAATCGGCGACGCTCTCTAACAAAAACTGCGCCCGAAATGCTCCAGTTTTCGGAAATCCGTAAGGAGTTGTACCAAACTGCCTCGGTTCAAAACAGTAAACGGGAATCACCGTTGCCCCTGAACGAATCGCTTTCATTAACGGCTCATGATCATGCACCCGTAAATCATTGCGATACCAAATAATAATCCGCTTCTCTGCCACGATCGATTCCATAACGCTTCACGCTCGATCGTAACGTTTTTTAACAAAAAAGCTCAGCGATCGCCAATTTGGCGATCGCTGAGCAATTCCCTACGAATTAAAGTTCTAGCTAACGAAAACAGGAATACCAGCGAGCACTTGACTCAACAATCCGGGAATGAGTTGCATCGCAAATTGCAGCGCGAAGATTGCCAGAATTGCGGAAAAATCGATTCCACCCAGTGGCGGAATAATTCGACGAAAGATATTCAAATACGGATCGGTCAACTGGCTCAAAATTGCGAACGGTTGGCTATACCAATCGATCGTCGGGAACCAACTGAGCAAAATTCTGATAATCAACAGTGCAAAGTAGATTCCTAAAAACTGTTGAATCGTCGTGATCAAGAGAATAGCTGGATTCATAGCCTTTTCGGTTCCTCTGAATGTAGGGATGGGTGATTCACATTGAGAATAGTTTAAGCGATTTTTTTGCGACTTGTACTCTTGCTCGCAGTACATCCTGCCTTAATCTTCTCGCATCGATCCTTCTCGATCTTGCTCGATTGCGCGTCCATTGACGTTTCCCAACTGCTGACGCACATCATCGATCGCATCATTCAACTGTGCGATTTTATCTTCCAAACTGCGTCGAGCCAATTCGATATTCTGTTCAGCCGATGCCCGCATCCGCCGCTTCGATTTGACTCTCGCATCTGCCAATTCAGGCTTTGTGCCGTCTTCTCCTTCTTCTGCCAAGCGTTGCGAAGTCAGTGCTGCACCAATAATGCCGCCTACCACGCCGCCCACGATCGCGCCGAGGACAAATCCACCGGAAAAATTATCTTGCTGACTCATGGTTGGTCGTCTCTGAACATCTCTCTTATTGTATCGACCTTTACGTTCCGAAAATACGATCGCCCGCATCCCCCAATCCTGGGACGATAAATCCGCGATCGTTCAACGTTTCGTCAATTCCTGCTGTATAAATCGTCAAACTCGGATAAGCCGTTCCTAATTTCTGCAGCGCTGGCGGAGCGGCAACGACTGCCACGATTCGGACAAGTGCAGGATCGATTCCCCGCTTGGTCAATTCTTCCATTGCGCATACCGAACTGCCACCAGTTGCCAACATTGGGTCAACGATCAAAACGCGCGTTTCAGGATTGAATTGATCCGGCAGTTTATTCAAGTAGCAACTTGCTTCTAGGGTTTCTTCGTTGCGGACAAGTCCTAAATGATAAATCGAGGCTAAAGGCAAAAGCGCCTGTGCGCCATCGAGCAATCCGAGTCCCGCCCGCAAGATCGGTACGACGACGACCGGAACTTCTGGGTTGATAAAGGTGGCAGGACAGGGTGCAAGCGGAGTCTCGATCGTCATGTCTGTCGTGGGCAACCATTCCCGAATTGCTTCATAGGTCAACCAGCGCCCTAATTCTGTAATGGCACTGCGGAAGAGTGCTGAAGGCGTAGAAGCGTCACGAGCAACGCCAAGCCAATGCTTAATTAACGGATGGGGGGGAACGTATACACGCAGTTGCAGAGTCATAAATCGCTCATCAGAATTGAATCTGAACCATCATACTCCTTCTGCTCTAATATTTTCGGTTATTTTAATCCGCAGAAAATCATCGGATCGCGACAAGTTATTGAAATAAATTCTCATCTGTATTGACAAGAGTTTTCAATAAGCTTTATAGTGATTTTCAGTGTTCTCCTCTCTAGAGGATCGGCAGATGGACGTAGAAAACGATGGATTTTTTACGTCCGCTTTTTTTGAAAGTTTGAGGATCTCGATATTGGAAGATAGTCGATCTTGTTTGCATCCCGCCCCGCATTGAAAATACGGGTCTAACTATGCGAAGTGGGTTGAAACCCACTGAAGAAGTCATTTTTACTGGTTTTAGTCCCTTTAGTGGACTTCGTTCAACTAGCCCGGACTTCCAGTCCGAGGTGGGTCGGTAACGAAGCAAGAGAATGCGCCGCATCTAATGTTGAATTACGCCCATTTACTTAGGTAGAGGCTTCTACTGCCGATGGAGCCAGTTTGCTGTGGCGACAGATGCGATCGTGCCGAGGAAATGTGCGCTGATTCCAATCATATTTGCCATTGCAACGAGTACATCTAATGGACGGATGATGCGAGTGGGATCATAGATGGCGACTCCTTGTGGTTGAGCGATCGATTTAGAGAGTAAGACTCCCATTGCTGCACCTCCGCCGAGAATTGTAAGCCCCATGCCAATAAATCCCGCAATGATTCCAATTCGCAGAATTCGCATCACTTCACTTTTTTTGGGATGAAGTTCTGGGTTTAGATTGCGAAGGCGACGCGCGAAACGAAGTTGACGGAATGCAAGATAAGCCGTAAACAGCAACGCGATGATGCCACAGACCGCCCAAAATATGCCAATACCTAGTCCGGGAGTCGTTGCATTCTGAAAACCTCTGCCGATAGCTATCCCTGGGACAGCAGGAGCAACAGCTTGATTAAAATTCCGTCCAGCGATCGCAAATAGCAGCATCACGCCAGCCACAATTCCAAGCCCAAGCTGTGTGATAATGCCGACCCAGCCAATTAAACGAAGGATCTTACCAATTTGCTCTAACTTATGAGAGAGAGAGTCATGGTCGATCGCGGTTGGAGTTTGCATTTTCATCCTCCTCGAAATGTGTGCTATCCGCAAACATAATTCAAACTCAAACAACAAACGACCTTCCCTAGCCCGATATTCAATGGCTTAATTCTCAAAGCTAGTCCAGTCCGTAGTGATTCTCATGGATGCTTCATCTAACTCAAGTTAGATTGATCAAGCAACAGGAACTAGCTTAAAAATGCTATATCAGCATCTCAATAAAAAGCCTGGGTCAGATTTCACAGTCGGAAAACGCTACCTGAGATGGCTTTGCGTGCCTCGAATAAGTTCTGCTAGCTCTGCTTCTCTCGTTGGATAGATGACTACTTCTGCCATTTGGTAGAAGTTAAGAGAGATGCTTTTTCTGTCTGATACCATTTTTTTATCACTATGCAAGTTGCCCGACTTCATCAAATCAATTTTTTAAAACAGCCCGACATCAATTCTTTCAATCGTCAACAGTCGCAGTTTACAGAACTGGCTCAAGAGCAATTTACTGATGTTGAGGGGGGCAAAATCTTGCAGAAGAGTGTATGAACCAACAGATCGACCCTCACCACGATCACTCTTCTCCAGAACAAGCGCGACTGATGCTCATTGAGCAAAATCGGCTCTTAAAGTTAGTTGCATCCGGTCAGCCGTTGGAAACTTGTCTGACTGAGGTTTGTCACTCGATCGCTCAACTTAATCCTGGGACTCACGCTTGTTTTTTGATTGCCGATGCACAACGGGTGTCTTTTTTGCAGGTGATTGCGCCCAGCCTGCCTGCTGCGTTTCGGCAAAGACTCGAAGGTGCTCTGATCAATGAATTCTGTATTGGAAGCTTCGGCGACGCGATGTATCGAGGTCAGCCCGTTTCCTGTCCTGAAATTGCCAATGACGATCGCTGGTCTTCGGAATGGCGATCGCTCTGTGTTGCTCACAATATCCTGGCGTGTCATTCTGAACCTCTCATAGGTCTCAAGCATCTACCGTTCGGGTTGCTGATGTTATGTTTTGAACAAGCACGGATGCAAACAGATTGGGAGTTTCAACTTGCCCAGTTTAGTACTCAGATTGCGAGTATCGTATTTGAGCGAGATCGAACCGACCTTGTTTGTCAAGACCGGGAAAAACAGTATCGCACGCTGTTTGAATCGATCGATGAGGGCTTCTGCATTTGCGAACTGCTGTTGAATCAGAATGGTGAACCTCAGGACTATCGACTTCTAGAAGTCAATTCTGCTTTTGAGAAATTAACAGGGCTAGAGCAAGCGACAGGGAAAACGGCACGAGAACTGGTTCCCAATCTTGAGGATTTTTGGTTAGAGACTTATGCTCAAGTTGTCCAGACAGGCAAGTCGATTCGATTTGAGCAGGAATCGATCGCGCTCGGTCATTGGTTTGATGTTAACGCTTTTCGCATCGGTGAGCCACAGCGCCATCAGTTCGCGTTGTTGTTTACGAACGTTACTGAGCGCAAACAGGCCGAAAAACTTGCACGTCAAGCGACCGAAATCGAGACATTTCGGGTGTCCTTAGTCGATGCGCTCCGTCCGCTTGCGCATCCAGTTGAAGTTCAGGCAACAGCGAGCCGAATGCTGGGTGAATATTTGAATGTCACTCGCGTCGTGTACTTCGAGGTTCAAGGCGCAGATTATGTCGTTGAGCGCGATTACGTGAATGGTGCAGATGCGCTGGCAGGTAGGTACGCGATCGAATCATTTGGAGAAAAGGTACTCAAGGCTTACCGTGCTGGGCAGACAACTTCTGCATCTGACGTGACCACCGATCCAAATTTGTCTCCAGAGCAGCACTCCGCGTATGCCGCGATTCAGATCAAGGCTCACATTGGCATACCGCTGATCAAAAATGGTGAGTTTGTAGCAGGGCTGGCAGTGCATAACGCTACTCCGCGAGTGTGGTTGCCCCAGGAAATTGCTCTAGCCGAAGAAGTTGCTGAGCGGACTTGGGCGGCGGTTGAACGTGCGAGTGCTGAAGCTGCCTTGCGTAATGCACATAAGCAACTAGAATCTGCTTTGGCGGCGGGAGCCGTTTATACCTGGCGCTGGAACATTCCTGCTTATCGAGTCATCATCGATGCGAAGTTTGCCCGATTGCTTGACATTGATGCTGCTGTAGCTACCACTGAAGGACTCCCGATTGAAACGTTCATCAACTGGATGCATCCCGACGATCGCGTTCTTGGCTTCGCTGCCCTTCAGCAGGCAATCACAACGGGCGAAGCGTACACCTCTGAATATCGCGTTCAGCTTGCTACCGGAGAGAAACGGTGGTTCACAGCACGCGGTCAGGTTGAGTATGATGCTACAGGCAATCCCATTGCATTACTTGGCGCACTTGCCGATATGACGGTTGCGAAGCGTCTTGAAGAGAGCCGCAGACGGGCAGAAGAAGACCGCGATCGCTTCTTTCAATTGTCTCAAGACATGCTAGCGATTGTGCATATGGACGGGTACTTTCTCCAGACGAATCCAGCCTGGGAAACCACGCTCGGCTATACGTTACCAGAGCTAACTGCTCAGCCTTACATTGAGTTTGTGCATCCTGACGATCGCGCGGCAACTGTGGCTGCCGCAGACCTCATTGCTCAAGGAATTCCACTGCATGAGTTTGAAAATCGGTATCGTGCTCGAAACGGCTCTTATCGCTGGATATCCTGGAGCGTTGCTCCCTTTATCGAGCAAAAGCTCATGTACTGTGTGGCGCGGGATATGACGGATCGTAAATCAGCCGAAGTAGAACGCGAACAATTACTTCAGCAAACTCAAGTTGCGAAGGAAGCTGCTGAAACTGCAAACCGGATTAAAGATGAATTTCTTGCGGTTCTATCTCACGAACTACGATCGCCGCTGAATCCGATTTTGGGCTGGACGAGGATGCTACAAACTGGCAGATTAAATGCACCTCAAACGCAGCAAGCGTTAGCCACGATCGAGCGGAATGCCACACTGCAAGCTCAATTGATTGAGGATCTACTTGATATCTCCCGAATTTTACGCGGCAAACTCGTCTTAAATGTTGTTTCTGTTGATTTAGCAAGTATTATTCGAGCCGCGCTGGAAACAATTCGATTAGCCGCAGAAGCAAAAAATATTCAGATCCAGACAATGTTTGAGGGAACAAGATGGCGAGTTTCTGGGGATGTTGCTCGGCTCCAACAAGTGGTTTGGAATCTTTTGTCGAATGCGGTGAAGTTTACGCCTGAGCAAGGACGAGTTGAAATCCGCTTAAGCGAAGTTAGGCATCACGCGCAAATCGAAGTCAGTGATACCGGGAAAGGCATTTCTGCGGAGTTCTTGCCTTATGTGTTTGAGCGGTTTCGGCAAGAAGATGGCTCGACAACGCGCCAGTTTGGCGGATTGGGTTTAGGGCTTGCGATCGTACAGCAAATTGTCGAATTGCATGGTGGAACTGTCAACGTTAGTAGTCCTGGAGAACATCAAGGAGCAACGTTTACGGTTACGCTGCCCTTGGAGCAGATCGAATCGCCAAGCTTGCCCAATTCAGATGAATTGTTTGCTATCGCCCATGCTTCTCTGGTCGGTATCCATGTGCTGATTGTGGATGATGAGCCAGATGCGCGCGATTTTCAGGCGTTTGTGTTGGAGCAACGAGGAGCCAATGTAACCGTGGTAGACTCTGCGATCGCGGCTCTACAACAATTGAATCAAGTCATGCCTGACATTCTTCTCAGTGATATTGGTATGCCCAATATGGATGGGTATACGCTGATGCAACTGATCCGATCGCGTCCTCCGGAGCAGGGAGGGATGATTCCAGCGATCGCGCTTACAGCCTATGTCGGAGAATTGAATCAGCGAAAAGCAATTGAATCTGGGTTTCAGAAACATTTTGCAAAGCCAGTCGCGCCAGATTTATTAATTCAAGCGATCGCTGATTTAGTCAACATCTCCAACTCTTCTGCTTAGCAAAGCACACCACTATTGGTGATGAAAAAGCTGTTCGTATCTGCTCAACTTGATTGTTAGCTAGCTCTGCTGAAAGTCTTTGATTCGTCCTGGAAGATTGTAGATAGCTCAAAAATACGCAGAACGTGATAAGTGAGAACATTAGTTGAAGCGCGAGAGATTGGTGCGCGAGAGGTTGGTACGCGAGGGATTTTAGACCAACATTACAAGTTTTGCAACATTTTTGTCATCAATGTAAAGTTGAATAGGATAGTAATATAGTCTGAGCAATTTTAGGTTAAAGGAGAAACGGGATCGCATCGGTGAGAGGGCGTTGATCAGCTATCAACTATTACCTGGAGATGATAATGTCTGTAAAGCAACCTTTGGTTATTGACTATGTGGATCTGCCTAAGTCTTTGCCCAATCCGCCACTTTTAACCAGTTTTCAAGCAGGTTGGAATAACATTCAACTTGCTCATTACTGCCAACCGTCGATCAATTTCCCTGAAGCAACAACCCCTCAGCACTTAGTCACGATTCCACTGGGGTCTCAAGCATGTGATTTGGAATTTGTTTCAGAGGGTTGTTTACAAACAATTTCGTATCAAGAACAAGATTTTGTCAGCGGTTGTATTGAAATCGTTCCCACTGACTTACCTTATGGACTTCGTTCTATTTCAGTTGTTCAATCGATTGAGTGGGTTCACTGTTATTTAGAGCCGACATTTCTGGCTCAGATTGCCTATGAATCAATTAATCCCGATCGCGTTGAGCTATTACTAACACTAAAAAAAGTCGATTTATTGATTCATCAAATTGGTCTGGCGCTTAGGGCAAGTCTAGAAGCGGATGGGGTTGGCAGTCGCTTCTACGCTGACTCGCTGGCAACAGCACTGTCGGCTCATCTGTTGCGTCACTACTCTACCCGCAATCATTGCTTTCGAGAACATGAAGATGGGTTATCGAAACAAAAACTTAGGCAAGCGATTGAATATATCGAGACACATTTGGGTGAGGACGTATCCTTAACTGATATTGCGAATGAATTAGGGATGAGTCAGTACTATTTTTGTCATTTGTTCAAGCGATCGACAGGCATCTCACCCCATCAATTCTTAATTCGTCAGCGAGTGGAACGAGCAAAGCGTTTACTCAAGCAGTCAGAACGAACGATTACATCCGTTGCACTAGAGTGTGGCTTTGCGAATCAAAGTCATTTTGCCCGGTGTTTTCGTCAATGCATTGGGGTGAATCCGAATCAGTTTCGCAAGTCATAACTTGAAGGAGACAATGATGCTTGTAGATCAGCTTCCGATTGACTATGTAAATTGGACAAAGTTGCTGCCAAATCCGCCCCTCCTAACCAGTTTTCAATCAGGTTGGAGCAACATCTATCTTGTTCATTCTCGCCAACCTTTAGTAGCTCTACCTGAAATATGCAACCCTCACCACATGGTCGTTATTCCCCTAGGGCATCAGGCAGTTGATTTGGAATTTGTCTTCGAGGGGCGTAAGCAGGCAGTTTCGTATCAAGAAGAAGACTACGCAAGTGGCTGTATTGAATTCTGTCCAGCCGCTTTACCTTATGAACTCCGTTCTAATTCGACTGTTCAATCAATGGAATGGATTCACTGTTATCTAGAGCCGGCATTCCTGGCTCAGATCGCTCATGAATCGATGAACCCCGATCACGTTGAACTGTTGCCGACACTGAAAAAAGTCGATGTATTGATCCACCAGATCGGTCTAGCACTCAAGTCCAGTTTGGAAAAAGATGGGGTGGGCAGTCGTTTCTATGCTGACTCACTAGCAACGGCGCTGTCGGCTCATCTGCTGCAACATTACTCTACCCGCAACCATTGTTTCCGAGAACATGAAGATGGGTTATCTAAGCAAAGGCTCAGTCAAGCCATCGAATACATTCAGGCACATTTGGGTGAAGATATCTCCCTAAATGAGATTGCCAGTGAACTGGGGATGAGTCAATACTACTTCTGTCATCTGTTCAAGCGATCGACAGGCATCTCACCCCATCAATTCCTGATTCATCAACGAGTCGAACGAGCAAGGCTTCTGCTCAAGCAACCAGAACGAACCGTTCTATCAGTTGCACTAGAGTGCGGCTTTGCGAATCAAAGTCATTTTGCCCGGTGTTTTCGTCAATGCACTGGAGTGAATCCAAACCAGTTTCGTAAGTTATAGCAAGATTATGTTCTAAGTTCGCAAGAAAAGGTGCGACTTCATTGAAGAGATTGGCTAAAGTGATTGCAATAGGGGAAGCAACTTAAATAGCTTACCACCTATATCAAGGCGATCACTTGTTTAAGGATGCTATTAATCTGGCAATGCTAAGTTGCGAAAAGGAGTCCAGAATTTTTAGGGGTTCCAGTTTCAAAAGTGCAAAGTCTACTGTTAAGGAAACGTTATGTACTTGAACTCTATTCTAAAAGGTCTGATTGTAGGTTCAGCAATGTCCTTACCGTTGCTCCTGCCAAAGCTGAGCTATGCCCAACCAGCCCAGCAGCTTAGTTCTTTCAGCTCGTTAAACTATCCTGATCGTTACATTCGCCATCAATCCTTCTTGATTTACATTGCTCCAATTGTTGCAAGTGACAAACTGGGCAGAGAAGATGCAACGTTTCGACTTATTCCAGGACTAGCAGGCAGATGTCGATCGTTTGAATCTGTCAACTATCCAGGTCACTTTTTGAGACACCAGAATTATCGATTGAAGCTGACAAAGCAGACTGATGATCAGCTTTTCAAGGAAGATGCTACGTTTTGCATTGTACCGGGGCTTGCCAATTCTGAAGCTTACTCATTTGAATCTGTTAATTTTCCCAAGCACTACATACGGCATTCCAACTTTGAACTTTGGCTGGTTAAATCTGACGAAAGTCGATTGTTTAAGCAGGATGCAACATTCTTCATCTCACGTCCTCTGACGATGTATCCTCCTTCAGGACCAATTGACCCAGGAACCAACCTTATTCCAGCGGAGCCAGAATAGCCCCAATTCTCTAAAGTAGGCTAAAAAAGCCAAGTTTGATGAACAGCAACTATGCCTAACTAAGCGCTGTAGAGAGAAGCCGCAAAAAGTACAGTGCCCTTTAGCTTAGTTGGTTAAGTGAGAGATATATCGTTACGAACTGGTTATCGTCTTTAAAACCCGGCATGAAGAAATTTGGGGGGAAATACGCGATGTCAAACTATTGTCATTTCTACTGCATTGTTTCTATTAAATTCATTGCGATTCTGGCTGCCTCGGTTGCAATCCCCTCAACCTCAGCGATCGCACAAGAAT
This sequence comes from Leptolyngbya sp. GGD, assembly GCF_026735145.1. NCBI lineage: Bacteria > Bacillati > Cyanobacteriota > Cyanophyceae > Leptolyngbyales > Leptolyngbyaceae > Leptolyngbya > Leptolyngbya sp. GGD. The sequence goes on along the minus strand of NZ_JAPQKE010000001.1, from coordinate 1,402,275 downwards.
GCAACAGCGTATCACTCTGGGAGCAAAACTCCTTTTCCTCGTTAAACTTTTCTGAGCGTTACATTAGACATTCTAGTTTTCTTGCGTACCTTTCCGACCCAAGATTACCTAACCCGAACACCAAAGTTGAGTTTGAAGACGCGACCTTTGACGTTCTGCCAGGTTTCTCATGTCGGCAGAACATCCCAAGTGTATCAATCAGATCGAGAAACTATCCAAAACGCTGGATGCGTCACTCGTTCTGGCGTATTCGTTTCGACGAATATGATCAAGGTGCACAACCATCGGATCTATTTAAAGAAGACGCATCCTTCGAGATGGTGCCAGGCTTAGCAGGACAATGCGTTTCGTTCAGATCTGTCAATTATCCCGATCGATATATCAGACACCGCAACTTCGAGTTGTGGTTGGACGTTCTGGAGAACACGGATCTCTTCCGTCGCGACGCGACGTTCTGCAAGCAGCCTCCACGCGCGGGATATTACCGGGCAACGGACGAATCCTCGAAACCGCCTGACACGCCACCAACTATTCCAACTATTTCAGTCTCCTTGCCTCAGTCCCAAACCTTTCTCGTACAAGGCTCTGGGTTCTTGCCAGGAAAGCAAGTTGCGATCAGAATCGCAGATGACGCACTTAACCCTAATCTGTTCTACTACACGACAGCAACCGCGAATGGGTCGATCAATATGACGCTGTCTATCCCGTGCAGTCCAGGTCGGCTGTATTTCTCCGCAAATGATGGTCGTCAAAATTCCAGCGATCGCACGGGCATGTTATGGAGCAATACTGTGACGCTTTCCTGTCAATGAGGTGCAGCGATTGTGGAAGAGTCTCAACATTCATTTGGGAGTTCGTTATGTTATCTAGAAATTTACAGGTATCGAAGCGCCGATTGTTGTTATTTGCTGGAAGCGTATTCATTGTTCAATCGATCCGCCCACTGAACAAGGCGATCGCGAGTCTCAGCGTCAGCCAAGATCGACCCTACTGGCGCTTCTGCAATAAGTGCTACGTGATGTTCTACACCGATGCCGAAACGAATAGCTGTGCAGCAGGTGGAACCCATTCAGCACAAGGTTATAAATTCCGCTTGCCCTTTGGCGGCTCAGAAACACCAACCAGACAAAGAAGTTGGCGTTGCTGTAAAAAATGTCAAGCGATGTTTTTCAATGGCTATTCAAGAAAAGGGATCTGTCCGGCGGGTGGAGGTCATGTGGCAAATCAGACGTTTGCTTATGTTCTCCCGCATGACGTTCCAGGCACACCCACAGCGCAGACAGATTGGAGATTCTGTAATAAATGTCATGCCATGTTTTTCGACGGATACTCCGATAAGGGACAGTGTGCAGCAGGTGAAAGTCATGTGGCACAAGGATACAATTTTGTTCTGCCGCACTCACGCTAGGCAAACATATTCAGCACTGTTACTCCACATTCCCAGATGCCTCTATAAGCGTATACAGACGCACTAATCAAATCATTTGCTAGCTCACAATTGTCAAGGAGTTGAGTGATACCTTATGTCTAGAAGAGTGAGTTTTAGAATTGCGTCACGCTTCTCGGTTGCCGTCAGGCTCAGTCTTGCCTTTGCGTCTACGCTTTTTGTTGTAGCTGATCCGTTGGAAGTACAAGGTCAAATTCTCCGACCAAAAGTGCCTATCCCTCGTGAATTAATTACTCTCCCAGAGTACATGCGACCTGGGCAGCATACGTTATCGCTTGATGTCGCACAAAGTCTCTCACGAGCTATTGATAAACGATACAAAGATGTGCCAGTTATCGGACTACTCATTGGGCGTGGTGTAACTTGCGTACCTATAGGCAAATTTCCAGGTCATCTCTCTGGCACGGTTGGTTGGGGTCAAAGCGAATGGGGCGATTCTCCATGTATGGCTGCTGTTCTTCAGCTTGCTGTGAATTTTGACACGACGAAGCTAGATAAAATTCCAGTGAAAGTGATCGATCGAGCCATCCTTACCTATGACGAGGCTGCAGCACCGATTTGTCCACTGGTATATGGGGGGCCCAATGCCTGTTGGCAAAGTGGTCAAGGGATACCGGAGGACAAACCCGACGGTTGTGCAGTTGTCCGAGTGCCCAGCGTTAATTGGGCAGAAACAGTTCCGCCGTCAGGACTAATTCCTTATGCAGGAGCCTCGCCTGCGGTAAATCGCATCTCTGCTCGCGAATGGGATGTTACAGAACCAGTTCGTTGGCAGAAAGGAAGTGCAGCACCTCTGGGTGCTAGTCCAACTTATGGTTTTCTTCTTTCGGGTGGACTATCACTCGATCAATTAACAGCCGAGGATAACACCGTGTGCATCTCAGCCCTTGCAAATATCAAGCTGCACGTTACATACACTGTCCCGCCAGAAGGTGAACCTTTCCGAGCGCCAAGATAGCGCGATCGCAGCGGCAATAATTGGCAGAATCTGACGATATTCACTCCAATCAGAGGAGAATTTGAATGATGATTAGTCAAAACACGATCGAAATCGTGAAAGCAACTGCACCAATACTGAAAGAAAAAGGTGAAGAAGTTACTCAGCGAATGTATCAAATCACTTTTGAAGAGCGCCCTGACTATAAACGCGGCTTTGAGACTACTTGGATGCAGCATCTCGATGGGGGCGGGCAAGCACATAAATTAGCTGCCGCCGTGTATGCCTATGCGACTCATATTGATCGTCTAGATGATTTAGCGGCAGCAGTAGACCATATTGTCCATCGTCATGTTGCAACTCGGATTCTGCCTGAGCAATATCCACTAATTGGCGAAAAGTTGCTACAGGCGATGAAGGATGTTTTGCAAGATGCTGCAACGGATGAAGTGATTGCAGCTTGGGGTGAAGCCTATGATGCTTTAGCAACTCTCTTTATTCAAAAAGAGCAGGCAATCTATCAACAAGAAGATCAAGCACTTACCGAGCGATTAGTGAGAACTAACAACGCGAGTCTGTTAAGCTAACAAGGCTCTTTTTTGGCAATTAGGGGGAGCGCTAATATAAATTAGGACAGAAGGTTGATTCGGGCTGTAATCCTATCTATGCAGTAGATTTTGGGTCGGTTATCGACAGAGGGGTTGGAACATAGGTTAGCAATCCACACTTGCATGATAAACCTGTTGTCTTAATCTTGACGAGGAAGACAAACCTCATGCGGTTGCTTACAGTCGATCAGGACATATATTAGAGATGATAGGTGGGAAAAGTTAGCTGCCAAGATGTTGGAGTAGTGAACGAAGATTTATTTCTGCGTTGAAATATGTCTGTTCCTGCTCACGTATGTCGTTAGGCAGAACGGCTCAATTTTTCAAGCAAAAATTGACCACCTAAAGTCGATCAACGTGCGGCTGGACTCAGACTTAGGACACAATCGAATCTCTCTTTGAGAAGAAGTATATGTGGAGAGAGCAGATTAGGATTCCATTCAGTTTATCTCGACATTTCAAATTCAAATTTCAAAGAGAGAATGACTGAGGACACAATCATGGATACTTCTAAGGTCTATGCAGATTTAGCAGTTTATGCCGAAGGACCTGGCGGACTAGAGGGCGCGTCAGATGTGCATTTTGGAACAGTAGAGCAAGTTGAAGCTGGAAAATACATCAAACTCAAAAAGCTCGATTCTCCAGATGGGCGATCGCATTGGCTTCCGATCAGTTGGGTTCGGGCAGTCGATGAAAGCGCAGTATTTTTGAACAAAACTGCCGATGAAGCTCTCGCCGGATTGATGAATGAAGCCCCGACCGAAGGTTAGTTGATTCGTCTTAGAGAACTTAGGTAGCTTTCAATTGTAAGTGACGTTGAAAAGGATAGGGAGAAATCTGAGCCTGAGTTCTCCCTATCCCCCACCTCTTTCTCAAATTTATTTTGGCGTATTACCAGAAGCACACTAGCCTCTCACGAGAACGTAAAGGGTTGTATCGCACAATCCACAAGTGTCTGTTCTCAGTCTCTATACTGGAGACATTAGGTGGGCAAGACAGATGGATGATTTATTCCAAGAGATTGAAGCACTGGTTGATCAAGGCTTTGAAGGATTGCTAGATATTGTGCGAGTGATCGAAGGACGAGAGCCAAGAGAGCCTGAATTTCGCGTGAACCAGCCCGAAAATGTCGATCGCAGTTCCCCAACTGAGAAAAAGCAACATTTCTTTAATGAAAATACAGTTCTGACGCCGCCATCGAGCGAGGATAGTGTACAGCCGACCCTGGCAGGTGTGGGTGGATTGTCTAGCGTACTGCGAGAGCTACGCGAACTTGTAGAGCTTCCGCTCAAGCGTCCTAATGTATTAGCCGCTCTCGGATTAGAACCGACGACAGGCGTGTTGCTGACAGGACCACCCGGAACTGGAAAAACTCTCACTGCACGTGCTTTAGCCACAGATCTCGATGTGAACTACATTGCGATCGTGGGTCCAGAAGTCATCGGAAAATACTACGGAGAAGCCGAATCTCGACTGCGCAGCATTTTTCAAAAAGCAGCACGGTCTGCTCCTTGTATTATCTTTATCGACGAAATTGATAGTCTTGCTCCCGACCGTTCTAAAGTCGAAGGCGAGGTCGAAAAGCGGGTCGTGGCGCAACTCTTGAGTCTAATGGATGGGTTTGCTAAGACAAAAGGAATTATTGTCCTAGCTGCAACCAATCGCCCGGATCATCTTGACCCTGCGTTACGTCGTCCAGGTCGGTTCGATCGAGAGATTGCATTCCGTGTGCCTGATCGCGGTGGGCGCTTAGAAATTCTTGAGATTTTAACGGCAATGATGCCCCTGCACGAATCCGTGGATCTCAATGCGATCGCGGATTTATCTGGAGGTATGGTTGGTGCAGATCTCAAAGCACTCTCTCAAAAAGCAGCTTACTTAGCACTGCGGCGACTGTTGCCGAGCTTGGATAGTCCGATGCCTGCACAGATGAGTGTGACGCAGGTTGACTTTCTAGAAGCAATTCGACACATTAAGCCTGCGGTACTGCGATCGATTGAAATCGAAGCACCGAAAGTTACCTGGGATGCGATCGGCGGACTGGATCACATTAAACAAACGCTACAAGACTCTGTAGAAGGCGCATTGCTCTATCCTGAACTGTATGATCATACTAAAGCGAAAGCACCACGCGGAATTTTGCTATGGGGCGAACCTGGAACAGGTAAAACGCTTTTGGCGAAAGCGGTTGCGGCTCAAGCTCGGGCAAACTTCATTGCAGTGAATGGACCTGAATTGCTGAGTAAATGGGTTGGAGCCTCAGAACAAGCAGTGCGAGAACTTTTCACAAAAGCGCGTCAGGCATCTCCCTGCGTTGTTTTTGTCGATGAAATTGATACGCTTGCGCCAGCACGCGGGAGATATCAAAGCGATTCAGGAGTGAGCGATCGCGTGGTCGGTCAACTACTCACAGAACTCGACGGCTTGCATGACTGTACGAATGTGCTCTTTGTCGGAGCCACAAATCGTCCGGAAACCCTCGATCCTGCCTTGCTGAGAGCAGGACGATTAGATTTGCAACTCAAAGTAGATCTCCCCGACCACATGAGTCGCCTCGCTATCTTGCACGTGCATAATCGCGATCGCCCGTTGGAGGAGGTAGAGTTGGACTCATTCGCTGCCCAAACAGAAGGCTGGAATGGGGCTGATCTAGCGCTGTTAAGCAATCAAGCAGCATTAGAAGCAGTGCGCCGCTATCGTACTCAAGGCATGAATGATCCGACCTGTTTGAGGATTAAAATGGATGACTTTACGATCGCCTATCAACGACTTTTGCTTCAGCGCGAAATGGCTCGTTAACTGCTTGTGAGCTTAGGAATGCGATCGAACCTGATCCCTGAAACGTCTTTACAGCTTATAACCAGAGAGCTTTTTTACATCCTCGATTGTCTTTAAACATCCTCTAAGGATGTTCTGAAGTCACGCGATCGTACTCTACCTTGCCGTAATCGAGCTTGATCACACGATCGCTAAATTGAAAATAATGATCATCATGACTAATCACCCAAACCGTTTTACCCCGATGCTTTAATTTCGGCAAAAACTCGGTGTAAAACAATTCTCGGAAGATTGGATCTTGATCCGAAGCCCATTCGTCGAACAAATAGATCGGACGATCCTCCAAGTAAGCCGTCAACAATGCCAACCGTTTTCTTTGACCTTGCGACAGTTCAGTGGTTGATAATCTTCCATCTACAACCTGAACTTTGTGTTCAAGCTGTAACTGCTGAAGATAGCGCTGAGCATCCTCGTCAGACGCATCTAAGCCAAGTAAGCGATCGAATAAGTAGAAGTCAGCAAACACCGTTGAAAAATGCTGTCGATACCATTCTCGATTGTGCTCAGTAATCGGTTCGCCATCGAGTAAAATCGTGCCAGTTTCGGGCGCATATAATCCCGTTAAAAGCTTAGCGAAGGTAGATTTTCCGCTGCCGTTACCACCAACGATAAACACAATCTCGCCTGAATTCAACGTTAAATCGATCGTGCCTAAAGTAAACTTCGTATCTTCAGACTGATAGTAGCTATGCGTCACACCTTTCAGGTCTAAGCGGTTCCACGTCTGAACTGGACTGGGAATCGTTGTAGACTCGGCTTTTTGCTTCAAGGACAAACCTAGCATGTCGATCTTTTGCAATGACACACTTGCTTGGCTCAGAATCGGCAATTTCAGCACCATCTTATCCAAGGGCAACATCAAATAAGTAAACGTCAAAACATAGCCAGACAAGGTTTCAGGCGGAATCGATACAATACCTGGCAAGGCAAACATCACAAACCCGATCGCAAAAAAGAAGATCAGCTTGCCCCAACTTCCTGCCGACGCAAAGAGCACTAAAGCGTGAATGTTATGCCGACGAAATGACGCGGAAGCGGTCTCTAACTCATCGCGCAGAAACACCTGACGGCGCGGGTAATGCAGCTTCATCTCTTTGATGCCATCGGTAATCGATCGAAAATGCCGAAACAACACATCTTGATCTTCGCGTGCAAATACCATCCGACGACGAGCTTGGTTGAGCATCCATTGACAAGTTGCGAATGCAAAGAAAAACAACCCCATCACCATCGCAAACACAACCCAAGACAGCGAACCAATATAAACAAAACAGCCAACAACCGTCGCCAAATCGATACACAAAAACGGAAACGAAGAAACCGCAGTGGCGACCGCTTGTACATCTTCGGTCAAAGTTGCCATCATGCGCGCATTTCCAAGCTGCTCCAAATGCCGCAACTCCGACGACAAAATTTGTCGGCTTAACTGCAATCTCAATTTAAAGACTGCATCCTGCGCCAACTGAATCAGCACCATCTGCGAAATCACGCTCGTGATCAGCGACACGATCGCTAATCCGACAAATGCCCACGCAATCTGTGACACGGCACCATTGCCCAAGGCGCGGCTAATTAATGCAATTAATCCTGCACTACTCGCCCCGCTCAAAAAACCCGTCAAAATCGCGATCGACACTAATTTACGAGATGAGCGGAACAAAAATGAAATCAATTGCATAGCAGGAGTTAAAAGGGTTCTGGTAAGGTAGACGCAAATTTGGGCAGTGTAGATTTAGCAAGTTTATGGACGATTACCCTTGTGATGACACCATCTACATCTGAGTTTCGATCGAAACTAAACGTTCCCGTGTTGGCTCCCGGAAACGTACAGACAATTCAGCTCGAATCGATGCTACAAGATTTGCCTCTGTATGATTTTGCGGCAGAGTTGGACGTTTTGGGAACGGAGGTGGCTGAGATCTTTGAGCAGCATCCGTTACTTCCAGGGGTAATTTTGACTGAAAATGGGCGCTTTTTGAGCCTGATTTCCCGCCATCGTCTGTTGGAATATTTGCTCCGTCCCTACGGAATTGACCTGTTTCTTGAGAAACCGTTGCGGATTTTACAGAGTTACGATCGCACAGTGCCGCTGATTCTCAGTGGCGACACTCCGATTCTCACCGCTGCCCAACAAGCCTTGCGTCGTCCGTTTGACCGACTGCGCGATCCGATTGTCGTGCGTCTCGGTGCAGATCAATACCGAATTCTCGATCCACATGAATTAAATATTGCCTATTGGCAACTGCGGGGCATTGAAACCCAAGTCAGAATCGAACGCCTCCAGCTTCAAATGCTCCAGAGCGAGAAAATGGCAAGTTTGGGACGCTTGGTCGATGGAGTGTCTCACGAAATTCTCGATCCCGTCAGTTTTATCTGGGGAAATTTGAGTCATATTGCCGAGTACAGCCGCAGTTTGTTGGAAATTATCGGCGCTTACGAGAAATGTATTACGGACGTTCCCCAGAAAGTGATCGATCTCAAAGAAGCGATCGAGTTCGATTATATTCGCGAAGATCTGCCCAAAACGCTAGACAGCATCAAAACTGGAGCCGAGCGTCTCTCCCGTCTTGCCAATAGCTTGCAGAATTTCTGCCATATCGATGAAGTGTATCCGCGTCCAGCCAATTTACATGACTGTCTCGACTCGGTGCTGCTGCTGCTGAAAAGCCGCCTGTCGAGCGACATTCAAGTCACGAAAAATTATGGACACCTGCCGCCAGTGCCTTGCTTCATTAGCCAACTGAGCCAGGTGTTTATGAATATTTTGAATTGTTCAATCGATACGCTGCTGAATCAAGCTGCATACCGAGAACAAAATCCTGACCTAGTAAGCTCTGACGCTCCACAAATTAGAATTTCAACCGAAGTTTGCTCGATCGATGGAACTGGACAGCGTTGGGTTGCGATTCAAATCGCAGACAACTCAAGCGAAATGTCGATCGAAATTCAACGTCAACTCATGCAAGCCTTTTCTACCGAACTCACGAAAGAAACCAGTCTTGCGACAAGTTATCGAATTGTGACAGCAAGACATAGCGGCATCTTCCGAGTTTACTGCGACATTTCACCGAAATTACGGGGCACAGTGTTTGAAATTTTGCTGCCTTTAAACTAGAAAATTCGGAAAAGATGTTTACAAAAATTCGGAAAGTGTTACATTAGCGCTGTAGAAAAGGAAGAATAAAGCCAATCGTCAAGTATGACTTGGCTCTATCGTTCGCAGACTTGCTGACCTCACCGCATTCAGGTAAAGATTATGTCGCTGACCGGACTGATTCAAGGCGTAAACTCGTTTCACAGCAATTACTTCAACGATCACCGAGAATTATTTGAGCGGCTCTCTGGAGGACAATCTCCCGACGTTTTATTCATCACCTGTTCTGATTCACGCATTGATCCCTGTCTGATCACCCAAGCCCAACCCGGCGAACTGTTCGTGATGCGCAATGTCGGCAATATTATTCCGTCTTATGGAGCAGCGAGTAGTGCGGAATCAGCCGGAATCGAGTATGCAGTGCAGGCGTTGGGCATCAAAGACATTATTGTTTGCGGGCATTCGCACTGTGGGGCAATGAAAGGATTGCTGCAAATTGGCACGCTGGCTGAACAAATGCCTGCTGTTTATGACTGGCTCAAACGCCATGGAGAAGCGACCCGTCGAGTCGTACAAGATAACTATGCAGGAATTGAGCCAGAGAAATTATTGAAAATCGCGATCGAACAAAACATCCTCACCCAAATTGAAAACCTTGAAACCTATCCGGCAATTCGCTCCAAACTCCATGCAGGTAAGTTAAACCTTCATGCCTGGATGTATGAGATCGAGACGGGCACTGTGTTTGCCTTTAATGCAGAGAAGCACCGTTTCATGTTGATGGAAAAGCGATCGTTCCCCGTCCCCGACCCATTAATCACGCACATCGCAAGCTAAAATCTGGAGCACTCCGAGGATGGAAAAGCTCAGAGTGCTTTTCCCACAACAGATCATCAAGTTAAACGAGTCACTCCTAATCCTGCCATTCGCTGATAGACCGATTGCGTCGGAGCAATCCACACGCGCCCTGTTCCTCGGAACGTTTGCAGAAATCCTTCACCACTCGTCATGGCTCCCATCAGAGAGTTCGAGGCTTTCTCCACACTGAACTGAATTCCACTGGTGCGCAACAACGCAAACGACCCATCGACTTGCAGGGTTTCATTCTCTAATGTTAATTCCATAATCTCGCTTAACGGGACAGGAATCCGAAACACGACAATTCCTGTGCCCATCACCTTCGTTTGATAGCGTCCTTCTCCACCTGCAACTCGTGCGCTAAAGCTTTCAACCCGATGCGCGCCAACTTGTATGGAATTCTCACTACAGCAAAACAATCCCTGATCCGCATACAGCGTTTGGTTGTTCAGCTGCATGAACCAATAATGTCCAAAGGTGGGTTCTAAGTAAATTTCACCTGTGCCACTGTACAACGGCTTGAACATCGTTTCACCCGTGCGTGCTGCTGCCAGTGCGCCTTTGACGAGTCCCCCAACTCCTTCTCCCATTCCGGTTGAGCTTTCCATCTCAATCCGACCTTTACTAAATTGCAGTGCTCCCGGTTCTGTGCGAATTCCATCTTTCTCTAAGCGCACTCGTAACTGGCGTAAATGCACGCCTGCTTTGTTCAGAACGTGCAGTTGCTCCGCGATCGCGAGGGTTTCACTTCCTGCCAGTGGTTTATATTCCAACAATTCAAACGTCGTGCCACCACGAGTCACACTATGAACGACGTGAAAAGGCAAATTATTTTCAGTCATAATCCGTTACCTCAGACTGCTCGATTTATCTCAAGAATGCCCCTTACTCACTGCGTAATGCTGTAATCGGATCCAGTCGAGCCGCATTTCTCGCTGGAATTACTCCGGCGACTAATCCCACTCCTAACGCTAAAGTGAGTCCAGCCGCGATCGCGACTCCAGAAATAATGAATGGAAAGCTAAACGCCGTTGAAGCAGCAAACGCTAAGCCTAAACCGACTGCCACCCCGATTGCGCCTCCCATCAGGGAGACTAAAATTGCTTCGGTGAGAAACTGACTCAGTACTGCTTGATTTGTCGCCCCGATCGCTTTTCTGACTCCAATTTCACGAGTTCGCTCGACAACCGAAACGAGCATAATATTCGCGATCCCAATTCCGCCGACAATTAACGAAATCCCCGCGATCGCGCTCACCAATACCGTAAACAATCCCACAACACTACTAAATGTATTAATAATGTCCACCTGATTACTAATCCGAAAATCATCCGGTTTGGGAGGATAGATATTATGTCGAACTCTCAGCAGATTCGTGACTTGAAATTGTGCTGCTTCAAGTTCTTCTTGACTGTTTGCCTTCACCCAAAACCCGCTAATTGCCCGACCATTGAGCGAATTATTTCCCACAATCCGCGCCGACATATTCGTCAATGGGATGTAAACGCGATCGTCTTGATCTTGCCCCCCGACTGATCCTTTTGACTCTGCCACACCGACGACTGTATAGCGCCCATTCTGAATCCGAATATTTGCTCCGATCGCTCGTTCTCCAGATGCAAATAAGGTATCCCGGACTGCACTGCCCAAGACGACCACTGAAGTGGCATTGACCAGATCGTCTTGAGTGAAAAACTGTCCTTCTTGGGGTTGAATTTCTTTGACATCAGGATAGTTCAAATCCACACCCAAGATTGAAGTCGAAGTATTCTGATTGCCATACACAACCTGTCCGCCCCGCTGCAAATAGGCAGTGACTCCTGCTGCTGCTGGAGCTTGTTTCCCAACGGCTTGAGCATCTTCAAAGGTCAATGTACTCGCTGAACCTGCTCCTTGACTGATCCCGCCCGATCGAGCGACCCCAGACAGAACCAGCATGACATTTGTCCCTAATGCCTGAATCTGCTGTTCAGTTGCTTTCTGCACGCCTTGCCCAACCGAAGTCACTGTGATCACCGAAGCGATGCCAATAATCACACCGAGCATGGTCAAACTCGTTCTTAATCGGTTGCTCCACAAGGCTTCTACTGCCATGCTGAAGATCTCTAGCAGTGGCACTTGTCTGACTCGAAGTTTTCCCATGGTTCTAACCTCCGCCCCGTCTACTGCCACCACCAGGAGCGCCGCCGCCAGGAGCACCTGGGAACACCGATGGCGTTCTTGAAGTGGGTCGCTCACCCTGCGGAAAACTGAGCAACACTCGATCTCCTTCTTTTACTCCTGATTCAACGACTGTTTTGTCGTCGATCAAAGCTCCGGTTGTAATTTTCTGAAATCGGGGTCTGTCTTGTCCTGCTAGTAAAACGCCTGTCCCTTCAGCCCGTCGAACAATTGCAACAGTGGGCACAACCAGCGCATTTTCAAGCTTGCCAACATTAAATTTCACATTGACATTCATGCCTGCTTGCAGTTGGTTGTCTCGATCGTCGATCGCAGACTTGACCTCAAAGTTCGTGACATTTTGATCCACGGTCGATTGATTAGCAACTTGAACAACGGTTCCTTTAAAGGACTTGCCTGGAAAAGCGTCTGCTTCGATCGTCACAGTCTGTCCGACTTTAATTCGAGGAATACTCGTTTCTGGAACTTTTGCCACAATTTGATTGGTTGCAGCAAGAGCCAGAATCGAAGAAGAGGTTGCAGAACTCACGTCACTACTTGAAGTCGTTGGGGTAACAAACGAACCGGGATCAGCAAACTTTCGAGTTACCACTCCCCGAAAAGGCGCTCGAATAATTGTGTCGTTAATCTGAGTTTGAACGGTTTTGAGCTGTCCTTGAGCATTCATCAACTGCGCGCGCGCAGCTTCAATGTCTTCGGATCGCGCCCCTTCTTTCTGCAAGCTCAATGCTTGCTTGAGCTGTTCAACCTGAGCACGAGCCGCTTCAATGTCTTCAGGTCGGGTTCCCGTTTGCTGCAAGTTAGTCGCTTGTTTCGCTTGTTCAACTTGAGCGCGGGCAGTTGCTAATGCGGTTCGAGAAGTGTCAAATTCTCGCTGAGACAATGCTCCAGATCCAAAGAGCCTCTGATTCTGATTAAAGTTCAGTTCAGCTTGTTGTAAGTTCGCTTCGGCTGCGGCTAATTGCGATCGCGATTGAGCAATTTCTTGAGGACGATTGCCCGCGACTAATTTATCGAGATTGGCTTGGGCTGCTGCGAGTTGCGCCTCGGCTTGAGCAATTTCCTGCGGACGATTGCCAGATTCAAGCTTTGTTACGTTCGATTGAGCATTTGCAACCTGTGCTTGTGCTTGCATCAATTGTCCTTGAAAGTTGGAGTCGTCCATGTAAGCAAGCACTTGCCCTGCTTCAACTCGATCGCCTTCTTTCACTAATAATTGTCTGAGCACACCCGAACTTTTCGGGCTGACATTGACCGATTGAGCAGGTTGGACAGTTCCGTTGGCGGAAATGGTTAGTGCAGTATCAACTCGATCGACGGTCACCGTCTGCACTCTTCGCCGCGATTCTTGCTGTTGAGAAGCCGTGTATTGCTGATATCCCAAATATCCGCCTATGCCCAATAGTCCGGCAATTCCAAGCCACAATAGCCATTTTGGAATTTTTGGTCGAGTTTTAATCCAATCTTTCACGCTCTCGCCCCCAACTATCTGTTTCACAGTCTAATGAATAGAAATGAAGTTTAGACAGCACGATCGCGAAAAGAGTTCAAATTTCAGAGCGGTTGTTTGGCAGTATCACCGTTTTTCTTGCCACAATACCTAAATTTAGAGGCGTTACGGGATGTGGAAGCTTATTTAACCTGTGTATCAAGATTGCTTCAGAAATGCTGGTCGCAGAAATGGCAGTTGTTCCTGCTAGCACAGTGACTCTTAAAGGCTTAGAGAGCAGTTTTTTTTGTCGTTTGGATACAAGGCTGATCCACAAAAAATTGTGTTGCAGGTTCTTCTGTCTCAATCGGACTCAGCCAAATAATCCGATCGCTGACACACAGCATTTTCTCATCACCTTGAACGTGCAGAAAGAAGTTCTCTTGACCAAATTCAATTTTCTGAATCGGGAGCCAGTCTTGATTCGATCGAATCAAAATTTTCAGATTTGTCTTGCGGCTGTAGTGCGTACGCCACGCTTTCCACAGATGACGCACCTCGGTATAGTTTGCTTCGTAACCTGACGGAATCGGGGAATGTTCATATTCCACTAAACCCTGATCGTTGATTCCGATTGGCAGGTATTGATGCTCGGTCAAGATGCGATTAAGTAATTCCTGATAGGCAGAAGATTGTCGAACTAAGATCGCTCGAATCTTTCCAACGAGTTTGGCTGTTGCAATGAGTTCGCCTCTTTTTGCAAGCAGTTGAGCCGAGTTGAAGACAGGCTCAAGTCGTAGATTTTGATTCGCAAGAAAGCTAAGATCGCCCTGAATGAATTTCCGAATTAACTCAACATCGTTAAGTTTAGACATTGCTAGTGTGAGCCTAAAAGCTACTTGTGTATTTTGCTACTAGCAATATTCAGTACTTATTTTTCCTTCTCCGGAGAACTTTGATAAAAAAGTGTAAATTTTCTGCTAAACGTTAGAGGTTTTTTAAGGTGCGATCGATCACTTGATAAACTGTCTCTAACTCATCCGCAGTAATGCAATAGGGAGGCATAATGTAAAGAGTGTCACCCAATGGACGTAGTAAAAATCCAGACTCTAAGAATTTAGCTTTGAGCAAAGGTGCGATCGCATTAAAGTAACCCGATTGTTCTTCAGTTTTGACTTCCATTGCTGCGATTGTGCCGCAAACTCGAAACTGTTTTAAGCGGGGATTTGAGAAGAGATAGCGATCGAGAAATTTCCAATGCAAGCTTTCTAATTTTTGATAACCATCAGGGTTCTGTTCGAGTAGCTCTAATGACACGACACCCGTTGCACAAGCTAAAGGATTCCCCGTATAGGAATGTCCGTGGTAAAAAGCTTGAGTCGGATCATCTTGATAAAAGGCTTGATAGATGGCTTCCGTTGCAACGGTTACAGAGAGCGGCAAGCACCCGCCTGACAGCCCTTTAGACAAGCAAATAATATCGGGAGCGGTTGCAGATTTAAGGCAGGCAAATAGCTCTCCAGTGCGACCGAATCCCGTCATCACTTCATCGTAAATTAGCAGCACATTGTACTGATCTGCTAGCTTTCTCAATGCTTGTAAGAATTGAGGGCGGCACATCCGCATCCCGGCTGCACCTTGAACTAAGGGTTCGATAAAGATCCCAATGATGGTTTGCTGCTTGAGAAATTGCTCGATCTCGGCTAACGCTTCAGCTTCTTTGCGATCGACTTCTAAATCTCCGTCATACGTTGCAGGGAAGGGAACTAGCGCTGTCTCGAACATCAGCGATCGAAACTTTTGCCACCAGGTTGAGCCTGCACCGACTGACATTGCGCCGATCGTGTCACCGTGGTAGCCGCCATCGAATGTGATGAAGGTTGTGCGTTCTTCTCCTAAGTTGCGCCAGTACTGATACGCCATTTTCAGCGCGACTTCAACAGCGGTAGAACCATTATCGGAGAAGAAGACTCTAGTAAGCTGTGACGGCAGATGCTTCAGTAACTTACGAGCAAGTTGCTCAGCGGGTTCGTGTGTAAATCCGGCAAAGATGACATGCTCTAAGTTATTTGCTTGCTGATACAACGCTTCTGCAAGTTTCGGATGAGCATGTCCGTGAATCGTCACCCACCAACTTGAAATGCAATCGAGAATTCGGCGATCGTCTTCTAGTTCAAGCCAAACTCCCTCGCCCCGTTTCACCTTCAACGGTTCGGGAGTGGTTTTCATTTGAGTAAAAGGTCGCCAGATGGGAGAGTCTGCCATATACTTTGAAATCACGATCTGAACAATATTATCGTGAAAAAGCGGTTACTCATTCTGGGTGGGACAACTGAAGCAAAGGAATTGGCAGCACGAGCCATAGAGATTGCCAACATAGAAGTCATTTCTTCATTAGCAGGACGGACTCAGACGGCAATCCCTCTTTCTGGAACGGTCAGAGTCGGTGGATTTGGGGGAGAGGTGGGATTAGCGCACTATCTTCAAGAGCAATCGATCGATTTATTAATCGATGCGACTCATCCATTTGCAGCACAGATTTCTTGGAATGCGGCAGCAGCAGCCGATCGCGCTGCGATTCCTCGATTGATGCTGAGTCGTCCTGCATGGAAACCCGAATCGAATTGGATCGAAGTCGAAAGTAACGAAGCAGCCGCAAAACTTTTACCCGATCTCGCACAGCGGGTCTTTTTAACGATCGGGCGACAAGAACTTGCAGCGTTTGCCCATTTGCAACAACTGTGGTTTTTAATGCGAATGATTGATCCGCCGACGGGTCTAATTCCGCCCGGAGAAGTGTTACTTGCTCGGGGGCCTTTTACGTTAGAACAAGAGCGATCGTGGATGCAGCATTATCAGATTTCAGCGATCGTCAGTAAAAATAGTGGCGGAGATGCCACTGCTGCAAAACTCGTTGCAGCACGAGAACTGGATTTACCGATCGTCATGGTCAAACGTCCGGCAATGCCAATGGGGGAAAGAGTAACAGACGTGAAAGACGCATTATTGTGGATCGCTCGCTTCGTTTGAAGATAAAAGGACTCCGATTCTTCAAAAAGTCAGAGTCCTTCAAGTCTCAAAGTTAATCTAAAATGCCGTCTTTTTTCGCCATCATCATCATCAAATCAACGACCCGATTGGAATATCCCCATTCGTTGTCATACCAAGACACAATTTTAAAGAAATTGGAATTCAGTTCAATTCCTGCACCTGCATCAAAAATGCTAGAACGGCGATCGCCCTGAAAATCAGTGGAAACAACTTCTTCATCGGTATAGCCCAAAACCCCTTTCAGAGAATTTTCCGCGGCTTCTTTCATGACTTCGCAGATTTCCTTGTAGGTCGTTGGCTTCTCAGTTTTAAACGTCAAATCCACGACAGACACATCTGGAGTCGGAACCCGGAATGCCATTCCTGTCAGCTTCCCTTTCAACTCTGGCAGCACCAAACTCACCGCTTTTGCCGCACCCGTCGAAGAAGGAATGATATTTTGGGCAGCACCGCGTCCGCCGCGCCAGTCTTTTTTACTGGGGCCATCCACCGTTGGCTGAGTCGCGGTCATCGCGTGAACCGTCGTCATCAAGCCTTCAGTAATCCCAAAATGATCATTGAGGACTTTCGCAACTGGGGCAAGACAGTTTGTGGTACAGCTTGCATTCGAGACGATCGTATCGTGCTCAGGATTATACGAATCGTGATTGACTCCCATGAGCAGAGTTTTGACCCGTTCAGGGTCTTTGGTCGGAGCAGAAATGATCACCCGTTTTGCACCTGCTTTCAAGTGAGCTGAAGCAGTTTCAAAATCGGTAAATAATCCAGTCGATTCCACAACATAATCTACCTCCAAATTGCCCCAGGGCAACTCAGCCGGATTCCGCATTGCAAAACAG
This sequence comes from Leptolyngbya sp. GGD, assembly GCF_026735145.1. Classification (NCBI taxonomy): domain Bacteria; kingdom Bacillati; phylum Cyanobacteriota; class Cyanophyceae; order Leptolyngbyales; family Leptolyngbyaceae; genus Leptolyngbya; species Leptolyngbya sp. GGD. Next base: position 1,384,993 of record NZ_JAPQKE010000001.1, on the reverse strand, counting down.
GGAATAAACCTGTCATTCATCACAATGCCATCCGGCTTAGCTTGCACCTTGCCGGGATATACCCCATGAGTTGAATCGTATTTCAGCAAATATGCCAAATTATCAGGCGGAACTAAGTCATTGATCCCAACCACTTCCAGATCGGGATGCTCAAGTGCGGCGCGAAACACAAGGCGACCAATGCGACCGAAACCATTGATCCCTATTTTCACAGTAGCCATGTGAAGAACTCCAACAATAATGATGGAAAAATGAAGTATGAAATCGAGAAAATCACACTTCAAAATTTTTGGTGTTCACATACGGTATCGCATTTATTTCAATAAGCCTTCAGACGTAATCTTTTGATCAGGCTTGGCAAAATTTGTCAGGAAATAATCATGTTACATCCTGAGAAAAAACAATAACTAATTTTGAGTTTTGTGCAATTTCTAAGGTATATCAGTAAAGAGTATTGTCTAGAAATTCAGAATTTATGTCTCGTACAAAGCCTTATCAACCTTCACTGCTGAGATTTTTACACGGGATCAATGCGCTATTAGTGATTGCTGCGTTGATCAGTGGATTCTGGGTTTATGACACATTTGATCAAAGATTTGGCAAGATTCCGTTACCGAGAATTAACGCGATTATTGATTATCACGGTACGATCGGGTTGACTTTTTTTCTGTTTTCACCTTTGTTCTTAATTTATAGTCTTTGGCTAGGCAGAAAGAAGCTGATTCAAAACAATACGATCGCGAATCTCACCCAAGTTGGCAAACCGATTTGGTGGGCAACGCTGCAACGCTGCACCAACACCTTGATGATTGTGGCGATCGTCTTTGCCGCTGGAACTGGCAAACTCATGGATGAAACTTGGTTGCCCCAAGGTCAGTTATTCCATGTCGCTTACAGTTTTCACTTGATAGCCTGGGCAACGATGCTGATTTGTCTCGCTCTACACCTATTGATGAGTGCAAAAGTGGGTGGAGTTCCGCTTTTACTCTCCATCCTCAGTTTTCGAGTGCGTCCTGATGATCACCCGAAATTGTGGATTAAACAACTTCGCGATCGAAATTAATCACGTACACTGCTACAAGAACGTGATCGGATATCGTAATCTATGAGCTTTACAATTCAGAATGTTTTGATTCCAGACGATCAGGGTTACAAAACCGTGGACGTACAGATTCAAGCGGATCGTATTACTGCGATCGCGCCGAATTTACCTGTAATCGGAACTGTGATCGATGGCAGTCATCAGCTTCTATTACCTGGATTTGTCAATGCTCATACGCACTCTTCTGAGATGTGGCAACGCGGCATCATTCCTCCGAGTCCACTTGAACTCTGGATTGCAGAACTGTACGAGTTTACGCCTCTCGATCCAGAGCAAGCTTATCTCAGCGCGGTTGGAACAGCTGTTGAAACATTAATGACGGGGGGAACGAGTGTTGTCGATCATTTAGTGTTGATCCCAGGTTGGGAGCTTGAAACGATCGCGGCTGCGGAACGAGGCTATCGCGATGTCGGAATTCGCGCCTTTATTGCACCGCTGATTCAGGACGAAGCCTTGAGTGCGGGTATTCCGACTGGAGGCGATGAAGTAAAACACAGCAGTTATCAAGCGACAACAGAAGCAATGCTTGATCTGCTGCAAACGGCTGTAGAAAAGTTTCATCGTCCTGACGAAGGCGTAGAAATTATGGTCGCTCCCACGGGCATTCAAATGTGTTCAGATGCTTTGTTTGCTGGATGTATTGAACTGAGCGATCGCTATAATCTCAATCGCCATGCTCATCTTTTGGAAACCAAAGCACAAAAGCTTTTAGCACAAGAGAAGTATGGCTGTAGTGCTGTGAAACATCTGCAAGAGATTGGATTTCTCAGTCCGAAAACTTCTCTAGCTCACTGTGTTTGGCTCGACGATCGTGATATCGAAATTATGGCAGAAACGCGATCGACCGTCGTACATAATCCACTCAGTAACCTACGGTTAGGCAGCGGCATCGCGCCGATTTTGAAATACCGACAAGCCGGGGTGAATGTCTCATTCGGATGTGATGGCTCAGCCAGCAATGATTCTCAAGATTTGCTAGAAGCGATCAAAATGGGGTCAATTTTGCATAATGTGACCGATTTTGATTATCTACACTGGATCACGCCTCGACAAGCTGTAGAAATGGCATCGCGAGGAGGTGCTATCGGACTAAATCGGGCTGATCAATTCGGGTCGCTAGAAGTTGGCAAAAAAGCCGATCTCGTTCTATACAACCTCAAGACTTTATCGTTATTGCCGAGAACTGATCCAATTGGATTACTCATTTTAGGTCGCCCTGTGAATGTGGTGAGTCACGCTTGGGTGAATGGGAAACAAGTTATCTCAGATCATGAAGTTTGTAATGTTAGCGTCAATGATCTCGTAGAGAAATTGTTTGAGCAAAGTGAATGGAACCCGAAACGAAAATCAGCAGCAGTTGCCCAAACAGAGGCGCGATATCGATCTGTGATGGGATTGCCTGAAATCGCGATCGAGCAGTCTTCAACATAAATGATTGCGCCCCATTGCATTGAATTTGAAATTGAATTGGGAGGAAAGCCGAACTACAAACCTTAAGACAAGATGAAATAATAACAACAACTTCGGTTAAGATCTTCAGATCTGTCCGAATGTCGTCTTTCAACTCTTAACCCTGAATCCCGCTATGGCAACTTCCGCAGTTGATCTCGCAAATCGTCTTGATCGCTATTATGAGCAGGTTCAAGCGATTATTTTGAGTCGCCAAAATCCGATCTCTGGATTGCTGCCCGCGAGTACGGCGATCAACGAACACGGGAACTATACCGATGCCTGGGTACGAGACAACGTTTACAGCATTTTGGCAGTTTGGGGATTGTCACTTGCGTATCGCAAATTTGATGACGATCGGGGACGCACCTACGAGTTAGAACATAGCGTCGTCAAACTCATGCGCGGATTGCTCAATGCCATGATGCACCAAGCGCAGAAAGTGGAGAAATTCAAAGAAACTCAGAATCCTTTAGAAGCACTCCACGCCAAATACGACACCGCTACCGGATCAACTGTTGTTGGCGATGACGAATGGGGACATTTGCAGTTAGATGCGACTTCAGTGTTTCTCTTAATGTTGGCGCAAATGACAAATTCGGGATTGTCAATTGTGTACACGATCGATGAAGTCAACTTTGTCCAAAACTTGGTTTATTACATTGGTCGAACCTATCGCACTCCTGATTACGGCATTTGGGAACGGGGTAATAAGATCAATCACGGCAATCCAGAATTAAACGGCAGTTCTGTCGGTATGGCAAAAGCTGCGCTCGAAGCTATGAGCGGCTTAAATCTGTTTGGAACGCAAGGCGGACAAGCTTCGGTTATTCACGTGTTGCCGGATGAGATTGCAAGATGCCGCACGACATTAGAATCACTGCTACCACGGGAATCAAGTTCTAAAGAAGTAGATGCAGCGTTATTAAGCGCGATCGGGTTTCCTGCATTTGCAGTCGAAGACTCGGAATTAGTCGATCGCACTCGCAATAAAATCATTGATTTACTGCAAGGCAATTACGGTTGCAAGCGATTCCTCCGAGATGGACACCAAACCGTTATCGAAGACACGACTCGGTTACACTACGAGCCATTTGAACTGAAGCAATTCGAGCATATTGAATGCGAATGGCCGTTGTTTTTTACCTACCTTGCCTTAGATGGAATTTTTAGAGGAGATCGCGCACAAGCTCAAGCTTATCTCGATCGCTTAGATACCCTCACTGTCGAGCGAGATGGCTTCAAACTGTTACCCGAGTTGTACATTGTTCCAGAAGAGTTGATCGAAGCTGAGAAAGCCGCTCCGCGTAGCCAAATTCGCGTCCCCAATGACAATGTCCCGTTAGTTTGGGCGCAAAGCTTATATCTGCTTGCTCAAATGCTGCATGAGGGCATCATTTCAGTCGGAGACATTGATCCGTGTGGACGCTATCTCCGTCGAGGACAACGCCGCAAAGCAACGATTCAAATTGCTCTAATTGCAGAGGACGAATCACTACAGGTCAAGCTTGAAGCCAATAACATTACGACTCAAACGCTCAAACAAGTTGAACCGATTCAAGTCCGACACGCCCGTGAACTTGCCGCAGCGTATACCTACGTTGGGCAAAACTCAAAATTAGCACTCTCAGGTCGTCCTCAGCGACGAATGCGAAGTCTGACCACTGCAAGGGTTTACAAGATTAAGAAAGATACGATCGTCTTTCTTCCCTCATTTCTCGAACCTGAGCGTTTCTACCTCACATTGGACTATCACTTCCTCGTCTCTAATATCAAAACCGAACTCGCTTACATTCATCGACATTGGCAAAGTTTAGGCAGACCGATTGTCACCTTACTATTGACCAAAGAGATGTTTGAACTGGGTCGAGAAGCATTACTGGATCTCGCTCAAGAACTTCAAGCTGGACGATGTGGTGATATTCCGGTGCAGTTGGGACAGCTTAAACAGTTCATTCTTACAGCAGGAACGGAGCGAATTGATTCACTCCATGCGTTCAAGTTTGAAACTGCTTCGGTTGCTAGATTGAGTGTGTCTCGCTATCATCTGGGCTTCGATCCCGATAAAACGCATCCACTCAGCATTTCACAAGAGTTCAAACTAGAGTACGAATCGGATGTCAAAGTTTTACTTGACAGCTTACGATCGTCGCAAAATCTCTACGAACAAGTTGAGCTACTCGGAACCTTAGCTCGATTAGAGGGATTAGAGTTTGACACCGGATTAGCAGGCGCAGGAAAACCAGTCACAGTGCGAGACTTGCTGAATGAGAGCTATGCAAGAGCAAGTAAGGGAGATTCGAGTGGACAGCCTTACTGGAGCTTACTGCGGCGTTGTGCAGGATTGCTGGATAAAGTTGATGTTGGGCTTTCTGATGCGGTCACTGATATTCTGGTCAGGCAGAAACAAATTGCGATCGGACGAGCGTACAGCGAAGATTCTTTGATTGTGCAACCGCTTCCACACACTGAAGTACTAGAAAAAATTCGTCAGTTCTGTCGCGAAGATATTAGCGATCGCGTTCTCACGCAAGAAGTGATCATCTATCTCAGTTTGCTGATTAAAGCAGAACCCAATCTTTTTAAGGGATTACTGACACTGCGAGTCGGCTATCTGATTTTGCTGATTACGACTGATCTGGCTCGTGAGCTAGACCTAACGCAAGACGAAGCTTATGAGAAGTTAATGACTCTCAGCCCCTTTGAGATTAAAACTCGACTGCGGCAGATCGTCGTTGGTTATGCTGACTTGAACAAAGCATTACTCAAGCAAGAATCTCTGAAAGTTAAACTGCCCAAACAAGCGATCGATTGGGTTGTCATCGTTGATCAAGCTGAGGTCGAACCGACTGCTCAAGATTGGTGGCGCAAACGTCAATTAGATGGTGCATTAAATCGCGTTCCGCCAGACTTCTATCCGAGTGTGTGGAAGGTACTTCATCACTGTAAAGGCTTAGTCGTCGGAGACAAGCTCGAACGCCGCAATCGGTTAGAAAGTGAGTTTTTGACGACAGAAATGACCGCAGGCGAAAAAAACTTTGCTTTGAAAATCGAGCATTTGCTGAACAAAATGCAAGCTCCTGAATATCGACAAGTGAATGTTGAAGCATTGATGGAACTTGCCGCGATCGCAGAACGCAACCCCGATTTCAAAGTAGAAGAATACATCGTGATGGATGTCCTCATCGGTCACGCGGTTCGCCTAGCTTGGCTCGATAAACATCCAGAACATCACGATCGCTATGATGAGTTCAAAGGTTCAGCTTGGCGATCGTTCTATGAAACTTCACCTTATGACTGTGCGAGTTTTGTAGCAAAAGCAATGCAGTTCCTGACTCAATTGGGTTAGTAGTCAACGGCATTCATTGTGGGGAGTAGGGAGTAGGGAGAACCTAAACTCAGATTGCTTTCTATCTCTCCATATCCCTATCAGAAGACGTTTGAAAAGTATTGTTTATCGCATTCACCCACCCGTGATTGAAAATCCGGGCTAACAGAACGAAGTTCACTAAAGGGACTAATAGCCAATCAGAATAAGCTCTTCAGTCCTTTTCAAAGGACTTCGCACGGTTAGCCCCGAACTTCCAGTCCGGGGCGAGCTAGAACGGAGCGGCAACCTGTTGATACGTTTTCTATCACAGGTTGCTTTCAATCCCATTAAGTCGCAGGCTGTTCTAATGCGCGAATTGCATTCTGGGCATTCTGCTGAAGATTTCTTGCATTTTGAGCTTGATAGAGTCGAGCTGCTGCGCGATAGTCTTTAATCGCAGAACTGCGATCGCCTCTTTTTGCTGCAATGTTTGCTCGATTAAAGTAAGCATCTGCTAATTTCGGATCGAGCCGGATGGCTTCGTTATAGTCTGCAAACGCTTGATCAAAGTTGCTATTCTTCGCGTATTCGACTCCTCGGTTGTAGTAAAGATTCGCAGCACGATTCGCAGGAGTAGGGCTGAGATTGAGCGCTTCGGTATAGGCTGCGATCGCAGCATTGTGATTGCCCTCTTTCGACTTGCGAATGCCTTCCTCAAACCAGCCATCTGCAGTCGCAATTTGAGGACGCGAATTTGGGAAAGGTTGGAACAACGCCCAAAGCACTGCCCCAAAGAGAGCCAGTACCGCTAAGCTTGCTAGTCCAAGCCGCACTAGTTCTGGAGAAATATTGCGCTCTTGCAGAAACTGCGAGGCTGGATCAGTTGCAGGTTCGACTGCTTCATCCGACGATCGCAAAATTCGACGATTTCTGAGAAATTGAGTCAATCGATCGCCAGTCGTCGGAGCTTCGACGGGAATCTCATTCTCCACAGGAGCTTCGACCGAGGCTTCGACAGGGACTTCGATTTCTGTGGGGAGGGGGGCAAGCGTTGCATTTGCTGAATCTACTGGCAGCGGTTGTGTGACTAACGGATTGTCTTGAAGCCCGTATAGTTGCCGCAGTTGCATTAACTCAGCTTGAGTATTGTCGCTTAACGGAGACTCGCGCTGACTGACTTGTTCGCGGATGTTTTCATACTGGCGCTGTTTCTCAGCTTGCTGACGATGCGGAAGTAACGCATCCTCTCGAATCGCATTCGCAATATTTTCGGGAATGCCTTCTTTGATCCGGAGCGCTTCTAAAATGTTGTGCCCGACGATCGAGATTTCTCCTTGACTTGCTAGGCTCATTGCTTCTTGACGGAAGTTCAGATAAGGCGCATTCACAAGCTGTATGAAATAGCCTTGCTCTTGGCTGTGTAGAGTTGGGGATAGAGCAGGCAAGCTATCTTGTAGACGGGTCGCAATGTAAGCATGAAGCTCGGTGACATTAATTTCGCCTCGCATCGGTTGGTTCGCTGCACCGTCTGCCATCCCTGTTTCAAACGCATCAATGATCAATTGGGTATAGGTTGAATTGCGATTCGATTTGTGTTTGGCAGAGTACTCGATCGAGATCGGAGAAGTCAGCAAGGCACGGCTTGGACTGACGAAGGATTCGGCGATCGCACTAAAGTCTTCGGGGGCGATCATGTCTTTGGCAAACGTGCCGCTGAAGCAGCAATCGAGAATCACAGTTTGCTGGCGAGCCGGACAGGACTCAAGTTCGGCTTTGAGTTCAGACAGAGAGTAGGCTGTTTGTTCTAAATGAGATCGCGACGTATTGCGACAAGGCAGAAACAGTTCTCTTTGATCAGTGACGATGGCGTTACCCGAAATGTAAATTAAAACCGTTTCGTTCGGGTCACGCAGCGTGCAGAATGTCTCGATCGTGTCTCGAATCTGCTGGAGGGTTGGATGATTGAGAACCGTGACCTCATCGGTACGACTTGCGCCAATATCAGGACGGCGAAGGAGTTCTTGCAGAGCAGCAACATCGCGATCGGGTGCTGCCAGGGGCTGCAAATTGGCATCATCGTACTGACCAATGCCGATGAGTAGTGCTTCTGTCATATCAGATCCCCCGACTAGATGAATGGAACACAGAGTTGATGACTGAATTGCAGCAGAAATCTACCGAGTCGTATCAGAAATTATCTGCAAGCAAGCTAAGCTTTTCAAGCACTTTCTAAGATTTGCTTGAAATTCAGTTTCATTCTAGTGGCTCGACGCGATTCTAAAGCGGTTTTGGAATCATTCCTAATCGATCGAGAATTAATTCTTCATCGTGCGATCGCTCTGGGTTCGGTGCTGTTAACAACTTCGCACCCGTAAAGATTGAATTTGCCCCTGCAAAGAAACACATCGCCTGCAATTCATCACTCATTTCAGTCCGACCCGCAGACAGCCTTACCATTGCCTTTGGAAAGAGAATCCGGGTTGTCGCGACCATCCGAACGAGCGCGATCGCGTCAATCGGTTTCGCAGCTTCTAAGGGCGTGCCATCGATTGGAATCAGTGCATTAATGGGAATCGATTCAGGAGGCGGATTTAATTTGGTGAGAGTTTCGAGGAGCGATAAGCGATCGTCGATCGTTTCACCCAATCCGACAATTCCACCACAACAGACGGAAATTCCTGCGTCACTGACAGCGCGAATCGTCTCTAGCCGATCTTGATACGTCCGAGTCGTAATAATTTTGTCGTAATACTCCTCAGAAGTATCGAGATTGTGATTGTACGCCGTGAGTCCCGCTTCTTTCAGTTGTTGAGCCTGATGCGGTTTCAGCATTCCCAACGTGCAGCACACTTCTAGATCCAAGGCTGCCACTTGTCTCACCATTTCGAGAACGCGATCGAACTGTGATCCATCTTTCACTTCTCGCCAAGCCGCACCCATACAGAACCGAGTCGAACCTCCTGCTTTTGCGGCTCGTGCTTCTTCAAGAACCGCATCGAGTTGCATCAAAGGTTCCGGCTTCAAGCCTGTATTGTGATGCACACTCTGAGCGCAATAGCCGCAATCTTCCGGACAAGCCCCACTCTTAATATTGCCGAGCGTACAAAACTGAATCGCCCGCGGATCATGATGTTCGCGGTGTACCCGCTGCGCCTCAAATAACAAGTCTGGAAAAGGCTGGTGATAAATCTGGGCAATGCGATCGCGCGTGTGAACAGCAGAAATCATGAGCAACAGTCGAGAAAGAACGATTCTTTATCATCGGTGATTCTGACCTGAGATACAATCTCGACTGCCGGATTTTGTTTTGAGTGGGAATTGGAGACTGGAGAGACATTTTTTAGATCCTCTACCCCCTACTCCCCACTCCCTACTCCCCCATTCTCCCATCTACCCTCTTTCAATGTACAATTCCACGATGATGACCCGAACCCCCTCCCGCCAACGTCCTCCGGTTCGTCCTAAACGATTTCGGATCACGCTCACCGACATGCTGTGGGCACTGATTGGGCTGATGTTGACGATTGGTGGAACCTTGCTTCGAGCCACGATCGCAGGCGCACCCTGGGCATGGACACCCCAAGCGGTTCCGCTCCACTTTTTAGGAACCAGCTATCAGATTGGAGCCGTTTTACTGATTGGCTGTTTGGGAGGGAAAAATGCAGCCGTCATGTCGCAGATTGCTTACCTTGCTCTGGGACTTGCTGGATTTCCCGTCTTTTCTCAAGGCGGCGGCATTCAGTATATGAGTTCACCCGGATTTGGATATTTGCTCGGATTTGTCCCGGCAGCTTGGATTTGCGGATATCTCGCTTTTCGGGTGCCCCCGCGCTTGGAATCACTCGCTTTTAGTGGATTGTGTGGAGTCGTCGTGATTCATGCGATCGGGATTCTGTATTTAATTTTCGGATCGATATTCCGCTGGATCAATTTCGGCGAACAGTCGCTGTGGCAGGCTTTTCTCTCCTATTCGGTTAATTTGTTGCCCGGACAAATGGCAGTCACGTGCTCGGTTGCTGTCCTGGCGTTTGTGCTCCGACGGGTGATGTTTTACTAACAGAACCAATTTTCTGTGAGAATTGAGTATCTTGCCCTTTGCTGATTCTTTCATGCTGAGAAATCGTTTTTTCTGGATTGCCGCGATCGCAGGATTACTCCTTGATCGGTTGACGAAATTGTGGGTCGTGAAAACGATGGTATTGACCATTCCGCCCCAAGAAACGATCGTGATTCCAGGGATTTTACATTGGGCGTATGTGATCAATGATGGGGCAGCGTTTGGGATTTTATCGGGGAGTCCGATTCTGCGGTGGTTGTCGTTGATTGCCAGTGTCGCATTGATGGCGTGGGCGTGGTTTGGGCGGAGAATGCTGCGCTGGGAGCAATGGGGTTACGGATTGGTCTTGAGTGGAGCGCTCGGAAATGGCATCGATCGCTTTGTACTCGGGCATGTTGTCGATTTTATTAAAGTGCCATTCGTCTATGTTCCTTATCCCAACCCATTTCCGAACTTCGTTTGGATTCAGTTTCCAATTTTTAATCTAGCGGATGTTTTTATCAATCTGGGGATTATTTGTCTCCTGATTGGAATTTATCGCACTCCCGACACGCCCAAAAATTCTAATTAAATCCGCAATTACCACAGTTATTCAGTAAACTTTGCGTAAAGACTTCCCGGTTTTTGAGGCGATTTCTGAGAAAACAGAGTAGTTGTCAAATATCACTCAAAGATCACTACGTTGCATTTTTCTGAACGGGCGAGTCCCCTTGAGAGTCAAAAGTTAGTGTGTCCTGCTGAGATAGTTCGAGCCGTTTGAAGTTGAAAATCCACATGACGAGCAACCGTTTTTTGAAACGAGCCATTCGCGTTTCGCGATCGGCATCACAACGGCTCCCCAATCGAGCCAATCACTGGTTTAAGTGGCTATCTCCGGGGTTACTGGTAAAGCGCTGGATGTTTATCAGTGCCAGCGGGGTGTTGTTGATTCTACTGGGAGTGGGAATTTGGAGCAGACGGACTCCAGTGTTTCATCTTACGCAGTTGTTCGGTGATTTGCTCGAATTGCTGACTCGCTTAATTCCGAATTATGTCAGTGGACCGCTCGTCCTGGGTTTGGGCTTGTTGCTGGTGTTTTGGGGACAAAAGCGCACCGTCCGCTCCATCAGTGAAGTTTTGATGAGCGATCGCGATGAAGAATTAGTCGATGTGTTGATTAATCATCGCAAATTAAACCGAGGCGCGAAAGTCGTTACAATCGGGGGCGGAACCGGGTTATCGACGCTGCTGCGGGGCTTAAAAGTGATCAGCGCCAATATTACCGCGATCGTGACTGTGGCAGATGATGGTGGATCTTCGGGGCGACTGAGACGAGAAATTGGTGTACTGCCACCCGGAGATATTCGCAACTGTATTGCAGCCTTAGCGGATGAAGAAAAACTTTTAACCGAATTATTTCAATATCGATTTAAAGCAGGCGACGGTTTAGTCGGGCATAGTTTTGGGAATTTGTTTTTAACCGTATTGAGTGATATCACCGGAGATTTTGAACGCGCTATCGCAGCCAGTTCTAAAGTTTTGGCGATTCGAGGACATGTGCTCCCTGCGACGTTGAGTGATGTCAGGCTTTGGGCAGAACTTGCTGATGGACGCTATATCGAAGGCGAATCGAACATTACAGAAGCCCGGGGAAAAATTGTTCGCATGGGCTGTAAGCCTGCCAATCCGCCTGCATTGCCGAAAGCTTTAGATGCGATCGATGAAGCGGATTATATTGTGATTGGACCGGGAAGCCTGTACACCAGCGTGATTCCGAACTTGCTCGTTCCAGAAATTGCAGAAGCGATTTCCGCTCGACAAGTGCCTTGCATCTATGTGTGCAATATCATGACGCAGCCTGGAGAAACCGATGGCTATTCGGTCGCGGATCATATTCAGGCCATCGATCGTGCGTGTGGACAAAGATTATTCGATTCAGTACTCGTTCAGAAAACGCCACCTTCTGCCAAAGCGTTGATTCGATATGCTCAAGAACAGTCTCATCCGGTGGATCTCGATGCGGATGCGGTGACGCAGTTAGGTCGGCAAATCATTCGTGCCAATATTATGATCGAAGATGAAGAGACGGGCTATGTCCGCCATGATTCGCGGCGCTTAGCACGGGTGATTTATCGATGGTCGGAACGGGCACGGCAAAAATGGTAATTGAACTCCAAGATGCAGCAGCAACGCGATCGCTCGGCATCCAACTCGGTCAAGTTTTACCCGCAGGCACAGTTTTACTGCTTCAAGGTGATTTAGGCAGTGGCAAGACTTCTTTAGTGCAAGGAATTGGGGAAGGCTTGGGAATTCGAGATGCGATCGAGTCTCCAACCTTTACGCTGATCAATGAGTATTTAACCGGACGAATTCCGCTCTATCACTTTGATTTGTACCGATTAGAGCCAGAGCAAACGGCAACGCTTTATCCTGAGATCTATTGGGAAGGCATTGAAGTGGAGCCGGGAATTTGCGCGATCGAATGGGCAGAGCGGTTAGCATTTAAGCCAGATTCCTACCTTGAGATAGTTCTGACCTATCAAGACGAAGGACGCAAGGTAGAAATTCAGGCGATCAAGGATGCGGTGATTCCAGAATTGAGAATCCGAACTTAGAATAGTTTAGAGAGTGTTTGAAACGTATCAATTTCCTCGCTTCGTTTTGGGAGCGGGTGAATGCGATGAACGATACATTTCAAATATCCTCTAAAGTAGCCCTTTCCTGCGTTGCCCTATGTCTCAGACTCCTGCAAAAATCTGCATTCTCGGTGGTGGCTTCGGAGGCTTGTACACCGCACTTCGACTCAGTAACCTTCCTTGGGGAAGAAACGAGCAGCCCGAAATTACGTTAGTCGATGCGCGCGATCGCTTTGTCTTTTCGCCGTTGCTGTATGAATTAGTCACCGGAGAACTGCAATCTTGGGAAGTTGCTCCGCCTTACGAAGAATTGCTCGAAGACACAACGATCCGATTTCGCCAAACGGCGGTTGCAGATATTAATACCGACACGAAACAAGTCCGACTCGCAGATGGTGGACTGCTCGATTACGATCGCTTAGTGCTGGCGATGGGCGGCGAAACTCCGATGGACAGGGTTCCAGGAGCCGCAGAATTTGCCATTCCTTTTAGAACGATCTCGGATGCCTATCAACTCGCAGATCGGCTCCGTCAGTTAGAAGCATCTGATACCGATAAGATTCGAGTTGCAGTCGTTGGAGCCGGGTATAGCGGGATTGAACTGGCTTGTAAACTCGCGGATAAGTTAGGCGATCGCGGTCGAGTACGCGTGATCGAAGTCGGAGATCAGATTTTGCGATCGTCGTCTACGCATAACCGCGATGCTGCCACAAAAGCCCTCGAAGAACGCGGAGTCTGGACAGATTTAGAAACCTCGGTTGAATCGGTTGGTGCTGGAAGTATTTCACTGCTGTACAAAGGGGTCGTTGATACGATTCCAGTCGATTTGGTGCTGTGGACAATCGGGACGCGCATGAATGAAGTCGTCAAGAATTTGCCACTGAAACAAAATGAGCGCGGTCAGATTCTCGTCACTTCGACATTGCAAGTTGTGGATCATCCTGAGATTTTTGCTATTGGCGACTTAGCAGATTGCAAGGATGCCGATGGTCAGCAAGTGCCTGCCACTGCACAAGCTGCCTTTCAGCAGTCTGACTATACTGGATGGAATCTTTGGGCATCGTTGAGCGATCGCCCATTACTGCCATTTCGGTATCAATATTTTGGCGAAATGATGACTTTAGGCATTCATGACGCAACTTTAACCGGGCTTGGCATTCAATTAGAAGGCACTGCGGCTCACTTAATCCGCCGTTTAGCGTATTTAAATCGGATGCCTACTTTAAAGCATCAACTCCGTGTAGGATTCAACTGGATCACTCGCCCAATTATTTCCGCGATCGCGCAAATGGGTGAATAATTAGAAGGCTATTGGGTCTGTTCCTAGTTGAAATCGGGATTTTGTTGTTATGAAACGCCCCCAAGTGGTGTTTTTTGATGCTGTTGGTACATTATTTGGTGTGCGAGGAAGTGTCGGGCAAGTTTATCGAGAAATTGCTCGTGCTCATGGTGTAGAAGTCGATGCCGCGAAGATTGATCGCGCATTTTATGAGAGTTTCAAGGCTTCTCCGCCCTGTACATTTCCAGGAGTGGATGTATTAGAAATTCCGCAGCTTGAGCAGCAGTGGTGGAATACGATCGCACAACAGACTTTCGATCGGGCTGGCGTTTTGCATCAGTTTGCAGATTTTTCTGAATTCTTCTCAGATCTCTACTACCATTTCGAGACTGCAAAACCTTGGTTCATTTATCCCGATACCGTTCCAACGCTAGAAAAATTGCGCTCTTTAGACATCCCGCTCGGAGTTTTATCAAATTTTGATTCCCGATTATATAAAGTTCTAAAAGCGTTGAATCTAGAAGATTTTTTCGACTCAATTACGATTTCAACAGAAGTCGGAGTCGCAAAACCCGATCCAAAAATTTTTGCGATCGCGCTTGAGAAACATGATTGTCAGCCTGAGAATGCTTGGCACATTGGCGATAGTCAGCAAGAGGATTATGAAGCGGCGAATGCGGCAGGGTTGCGGGGAATTTTGCTGAATCGGTAGCTGTTTTTTGTAAGTAGTTCGTCCCGTTGAAAATGGTAGGGAGAGTGGGGAGTAGAGGAGTAGGGAGTGAGGACAGAAAAACATTTCCCCACCTCCCCACTCTCCACTCCTCACCTCTTCAAAGGTCTGATATAGTACCTAGATACCAAATGGTATCTCCCTATGCCGATTAAGCCCTCGCAAATTCTCAATCTGCTCGATCGTAAACGCGAAGATTTTGCACTGTTCGATCGCGCTGCTCTACAAGCGTTGCAGCAGTATGGAACTGCATTAATTCAACTGTCGCAGAAATCTGATCAAGCCATATCAGCAGCACTCGACGGGATCAGAGAGTGTGGAGCTAGACCCTTAGAGCCGTTGGGAATGTTTCCAGAATGGGTCATGCACGCGGGATTGTCCTGGCAAAATCGTGAAGAAAGTTTGGAATGGGTACGCGATCGCATTACTGGAGTTTCAACGTTTTCGGTAGACGGATCGCAAATCTACCCGAGTAAAGACTTCTCGATTCCAGTCGCACTTGTGCAAATTGGCTGGTATGAAAACTTTCACTTGCCCTCCGGTGAGTATCAAAAAGATATTGAGTTAGATGTTCTCACGCCAAACGATTTGAAGGTTGGACGCGGTGATCTTGCCGATCGACGAGTAAATTTACGTCGATTTGAAATGGAATGCGATCGCATTATTCAATACATGGAAGAACATGCAGGACAACGCGATTGTTTAGCATTTTTCGATGGATCGCTGATTGCAACATTTTCAGAAGCGTTTGATGAAGAGACACGCAGTTTTTATTTGAGATGTATTCTCAACGTATTACGTGCGAGTGAAGATTATCGCGTTCCGGTGATTGGATATATCGATACTTCCAGCGCACGAGATTTAACAGAGATGATTCAGCGATTAGCTCAGCTACCCGATAGTAAAACGATTCATGATGCTCAATTGTTAAATCGCGCGAAAAATCAGATGCAGTGGGGCGATCGCACACCAATTTTTCTGTCTCAACGGTCTGGAGTTCTAGACTTATATCAGGAACATCGCGATCGCATCGCATTTACTTACCTCAAAACCAATCGGGATAGCTATGCGGCTCGAATTGAACTGCCCCTGTGGATTTATGAAGAAGGCTGGCACGATCAAATTCTCGATTGGGTTCGGGCTGAGGTCATCATTGGCGGCGGATATCCTTATGTGATCGAAACGGCGGATCAAGTCGCAGTTTTGAAAAATGACGATCGCCAAACCTTTTATCGATTGTTACAAGAGTGGGCAGAAAAAGAAGATCTGACCCTGAGACTGTCTCGCAAGATGATTAGTAAAGCGCGACGAAGATAAGAAACGCTAACAAAATGCGGAATTGAACAACACAGATGCGATGTTGAATCAAGCTTTCTGGTTTGACTCACAGAGAGTGATGCGTTCGTCCTTCCCAACTCACAGGAATCGACGCAGAGCTTTGAGACAAACCAGCTCAATATCATCGGAGTCCTATCTATGCGTCGTGCTTGGATCTTTGGGTTCGTCACACTCCTGACACTCTTGACGATCGCACATCCCACTTTCTCCCAAACCAATTTCACGGACATTCAATCTCACTGGGCAAAACCCTGCATTGAGAAATTGGCACAAAAAGGAATCATTAGCGGTTTCCCAGGCAATCAGTTTCGTCCGAATGAGCCAGTCACCCGCGCACAATTTGCGGCAATGATTGCTAAGGCATTTCCTGAACAGATGAATGCTCCCAGTCGTCCTGCGATTCAGTTTCGCGATGTTCCCGCGAATTTCTGGGCGCGAGATGTCATTCAGAAAGCGTATCGATCGCAGTTTTTCTCAGGCTTTGAGAATCAGACCTTTAAGCCCGATTTAGAAATTCCGAGAGCGCAAGCATTAACCGCATTAGCAAGCGGCTTGAAGCTCAAACCAACTAATGATGTTGAACTCAGCAACAAAGCATTCATTGACACTCGAACTATTCCTAACTTTGCGAAAAGCGCGATCGCGGCAACCACCGAAAAGCAAATTACCGTCAACTATCCAATCATGCGTCGATTGAACCCGAATCGAACTGCTCAACGCGGTGAAATCGCAGCGTTTCTCTGTCAGGCATTACCCGATACTAAAGGCTTGATTAGCAACCAATTCATTCCTAAACCAGAAACACAGGCGCGAGAAATTCGTGGTGTATGGCTAACTAACATTGATAGTGATGTCTTGTTTGAGAAAGAGCGCCTGAGTAATGCTGTCAATGAACTATCGCGATTGAACTTTAATACGCTTTATCCGACGGTACTGAATTGGGGATATACCTTGTATCCCAGTAATGTCATGCAGCAAGAGATTGGATTTCCAGTCGATCCGCGCCCCGTTGCAGCAGGATTACGCGATCGCGATATGCTGCAAGAACTCATCACCGAAGCTCGCTCAAAAGGGATGGCGGTGATTCCTTGGTTTGAGTTTGGATTCATGGCTCCCAAAGATTCAGAACTTGCTCAAAAACACAAAGATTGGTGGACACAGAAACGCAATGGCTCGGTTGATTATCAACCTTCAGCCCTCGACGGCAAGCAAATTCCAGTCTGGTTCAATCCCTTCAAACCTGAAGTCCAACAGTATCTTCTGAACTTAGTCACTGAAGTGGTTGAAAAATATGATGTTGATGGGATTCAGTTCGATGATCACTTTGGTTTACCTGTGAGCTTTGGATACGACGACTTTACGGTTAATCTCTACAAAAAAGAACATCAAGGTAAAGCTCCACCTAGCAATGAGCGAGATCCAGAATGGTCACGTTGGCGCTCAGATAAACTACAAGACTTTCTGACCAAGCTTTTCCAAACGGTCAAATCTCGCAAGCCGAATGTTCTGATCTCACTGTCCCCGCTAGATTTACCCTTTGCTTATGAGGAACATCTAGTGGATTGGCATAAGTGGAGAGAAGCAGGTTTGCTTGAAGAAGTCATTCCCCAAATCTACTTTCAGGGACAGAAGTTTGTTGATCGTAGTAACCCTGACAACTGGGTAACCTTAAAAGCTGCTCGCGATACGGTTCCCACTGCGATCGGGATTTTAAGTGGATTGTCTAGCACACCTCGCCCAATCGAAGAAATTCAGCGTCAAGTCAAAGCCGTCCGCGATCAAGGCTATGCTGGAATGTCGTTTTTTTTCTATGAAACCCTGTGGAATAAATCGCCTGAACCGATTGGCGATCGCAAAGCAGGCTGGCAAACTATCTTCAAAGAGAAAGTTGAGCGCTTTCGGCTATAAGATGCGCTAGTTCTACTCGTCGATCTCATTCATTATGCAGAGTGGGGACTCCCTACTCCCCACTCCACACACATCAATCCTTGAGGAAATCCAAAGAATCAGAACTCGTAGCTGAAGAGACAAGACTCGCACAGGCAATTTCGTTAAAATGATCGTCGCAAAGTGAGCCAGATTTATGAAAGTTGCTTTTTTCAGTACCAAATCATACGATCGCCGATTTTTTGAAGCTATCAATGCAACCTATCAGCACGACATCACCTTTTTTGAAGTACCACTAAACGCCGATACGGCAATGCTTGCGACAGGCTATCCCGCAGTTTGTATGTTCGTGAATGATGTCGCAGATACCGAGACTTTGAACAGTCTTGCTGCGAATGAAACTCAGCTTCTCGCCTTACGATCGGCTGGATTTAACACCGTGAATTTACAACGAGCAGCAGAGCTAGACATCAAAGTAGTCCGTGTTCCAGCTTATTCTCCCTATGCCGTTGCAGAACATGCCGTTGCTCTCATTTTGGCGTTGAATCGTAAAATTTACAGAGCTTACAATCGAGTTCGAGATGATAACTTTGCATTAGAAGGACTCCTTGGATTTGATTTGCATGGGTGTACCGTTGGGGTGATTGGTACAGGCAGAGTTGGCATGGTCTTTGCTCAAATCATGCAGGGATTTGGGTGTTCTGTGATTGGATATGATGCCTATCCAAACGAGCAATTGACACAGTATGTTTCCTTACCTGAACTATTTGAGAAGTCTGATATTATCTCGCTGCATTGTCCATTGTTGCCAGAAACCTATCATTTGATTGATCAAAGTGCGATCGCACAAATGAAGCCCGGAGTCATGCTGATCAATACAAGTCGGGGGGCTTTAATTGATACGGATGCTGTGATCACAGGAATTAAAACTGGCAAAATTGGCTATCTAGGAATTGATGTTTATGAGCAGGAAGAGAACTTATTTTTCCAAGATCTCTCTGACACCATTATTCAAGATGACACCTTTCAGCTTTTACAATCTTTTCCGAATGTTTTGATTACCGCGCACCAAGCATTTTTTACTCGGAATGCCTTAGAAGCGATCGCAACAACAACGCTCTCCAATATTTCAGATTTTGAGCAAGGAAAGCCATTGAAGAACGAAGTTGTCTACCACCCTTCTCCAGCTTTACTATGAAAATTCTGGTGCTGAACGCAGGCTCAAGCAGCCAAAAGAGTTGTCTGTATTCAATCGACGATCGCCTACCCAATGAACCCCCAGAGCCAATGTGGGAAGCCGCGATCGATTGGGCACATCATCCCGGCTTTGCAGAGATCAAGGTCAAAACCGCAACTGAAGAACTGACAGAAGAGATTGAAGTCAAATCGCGTCTTGAGATTATGGCGCATCTGCTCTCAATGCTTTGGCAAGGGAAGACCGCAGTTCTCAATCACCCGACTGACATTGATGTGGTTGGACATCGAGTCGTACAAGGTGGGCAAGAATACTCTCAACCTGTACAGATTGATCAAACAGTGAAAGCAACGATCGATCGTCTTTCCACGCTGGCTCCAAATCACAATCCTGCTAATCTCGAAGGTATTGAAGCGATCGAGCAATTTTTAGGAACTGAAATTCCACAGATTGCCGTATTCGATACTGCCTTTCATCGTCAAATCCCCGATGCTGCTGCAATCTACCCCGTTCCTTATGCTTGGGTCGAGCAAGGAATTCGGCGCTATGGATTTCATGGCATTAGTCATCAGTACTGTGCTGAACGAGCCGCACACTTGTTACAGCGAAACTTAGAAGACTTGCGCCTGATTGTGTGTCATCTTGGCAACGGGTGCTCACTTTCTGCTATCGCTCAGGGACATAGTGTTGATACAACGATGGGATTCACGCCGCTCGATGGCTTAATGATGGGAACGCGCTCTGGTTCGGTTGATCCAGGGATTTTAATTCACTTGATGCGACAAGAAGGCTATTCTGTCGATCGCTTAGATCGCGAACTGAATCGAGAATCAGGTTTGAAAGGAATTTCTGGCGTTTCTGCTGATTTGCGCCAAGTCATGAAGGCGATCGCAGACAACAATTCTCAAGCACAGTTAGCACTCGACATTTACATTCATCGCTTGCGCGCTTACATCGGGGCAATGCTCGCCAGTTTAGGAGGGGTAGATGCTTTGATTTTTACAGCAGGCGTGGGGGAAAATTCAGCGATCGTGCGTTCTCTAGCTTGTGAATCCTTTGGTTTTCTGGGCTTAAAGCTTGATGCTCACAAGAATGAAAATCGCCCCGTTGATCAAGATATTGCCACAACAGATTCAACGGTACGAGTTTTAGTCATTCATACGCAAGAAGATTGGGCGATCGCTCAAGAATGCTATCGTTTAAGAGCTAAACATGTATCGCTTCACGAGAAACAATCATGATGAGCCAACTCCCGAATCAGATTACGGCTCCAGCTTGGGTGCAACTTTTCAATTGGATTGTTGATCCGCTTGGATTCCTGGACAAATACACTCAGAAGTATAGTGATGTTTTTACCATGCAACTGGCTGGACTGGGATTGTCTGTCGTCATTGCCAATCCGAAAGCGATTCAGGAAATCTTTAATCAAGATGCAAAGTTTGATATGGGACGGGGTAATGCGCTCGCAGAACCGCTGTTAGGACGAAATTCTTTGCTGTTACTGGATGGCGATCGCCATCGACGAGAACGCAAATTACTCATGCCGCCTTTTCATGGGGAAAGACTGCACACTTACGCCACGCAAATCTGCAAAGTTGCTGATCAAGTGGCAAGTCAGTGGCAAACTGGACAGCCTTTTATTGTCCGAACCTCGATGCAAAATATTAGCTTAGAAATCATCTTGCAAGTTGTTTTCGGGTTGAGTGAAGGAGAGCGATATCAACAGCTTAAAGTTCTCCTGACCGAATGGCTGGACATGACCGATTCACCTTCACGATCGAGCATGTTATTCCTAAAATTTTTGCAGAAAGACTGGGGAGCTTGGACTCCTTGGGGACGGATGCAACAGCGCCAACGCCAAATTCATGACCTACTTCAGGCAGAAATTGACGAGAGAAGAACGAAGGGAGATGAGAAACGGAGTGATGTTCTCAGCCTGATGATGGCAGTGCGAGATGAAACTGGGCAAGCCATGAGCGATGAAGAATTGAGAGATGAATTGCTCACGATCTTGTTTGCTGGACATGAAACCACTGCAACAACTCTATCTTGGGCGTTTTACCAGATTCATCAACAGCCAGAAGTGCGTGAGAAATTGCTCAAAGAGCTTGAAAGCCTAGATGCACATGCGTCTCCAATGAGCATGGCTCAACTTCCCTACTTGAATGCTATCTGTCAGGAAACACTCCGAATGTATCCTGTGATTCCTGTGCTGTTTCCGCGCATTTCTAAAGTGCCTGTGAAGGTTGCAGACTATTCATTTGATGCAGAGACGACTCTCTGGATATCTCCTTATCTGGTGCATTATCGAGAAGAGCTATATCCGAATGCTCAACAATTTAAGCCGGAACGATTTCTCGATCGACAGTACTCGCCTGCTGAGTATTTTCCCTTTGGAGGCGGGAGTCGGCGATGTCTGGGATATGCGCTGGCTCAGTTAGAAATGAAGCTCGTTCTGGCAACAATCTTATCGAAATACCAACTTGCTTTAGCTGACGATAAACCTGTGAAACTACAGCGCCGTGGGTTTACGCTTGCTCCGACAGGTGGAGTGCGAATGGTGTTGACTGAGAAGCCATAGATATCTTTCGAGGTTCAGGACTTTAAGCTAGTCGTGCGAAGTGGGGAGATGGGGGAGTGGGGAGAACCCAGATTCACATTGCTCCCTATCCCCATCAGATTTACTGTAGTGAACTACTACGCTCTACTGCTCGCTTGTCTGCCATAAAGGATAGAACCGAAGCCAGTAACATACATCAATAAGCTATAAACCGCAGCGGGCACAGCCATATCGGGGTTGTTGAGTAAACCCGCAGTGATAGCAATTGCTAGCGTTCCGTTTTGAATCCCGACTTCAATAGCGATACAGATTTGTTGAGCGAGCGGCAGCCGAAACAGCTTTCCGACCAGAAATCCTGCCAGTGTTGCCAGGAGGTTGAGCAATACGACACCGATTCCCACCTGCACCAGAAATCCTGGGAGTTTACTTCCTTCTCGTACCAGCAACAGCACAATAATCAGCGCTAACAATCCTATGGCAAGTCGGCTCATTTGCTTTTCTAGACGGCGTGCTGTGTCAGGAAACTGATGACGAATTGCCATGCCGATCGCTGTCGGTAGCAGTGTGATCAGAAAAATTTGCAGCATGGTCTGCCCAATCGGTAGAGCGATTGCCGCACTTTGCCCTAGGAAATATTGCAGCGCCAGATTTGTAAAAATCGGAATCGTAAACACAGTAGCGATGCTACTCAGCGCTGTGAGCGTTACTGACAGAGCAACATCGCCCTTTGCCAGATAAGTTATGAGATTAGAAGAAGGGCCACCCGGACAAACTGCCAGAACAATCAGACCAACCGCGATTTCGGGTTGCATGGGAACAACCAATGTGATCAGTACCCCAATCAGCGGCAGCAGCAATAGCTGGCAGATCGTGCCCACCGCAACTGCTTTGGGATCACGAGTAATTCGTTTAAAGTCTTCTGCAACCAGACTTAACCCCATACCCAACATCACAATTGCCAGAGCCAGCGGCAGTAAAACAGAGGTGAAGATGTTGCTCTGCATCGTTATTAGACATTGATTTTGATTTGCACAGGTATCATACAAGAATATGTTCAGAGTTTCGGTGTGCTCTGCTCACACTCCTGCACCCGTCAGACAAACTCGAACCAATCAATTTGAATCGTTCGGCAATCCGAATGCGGAGAGAGCATAAGCTAAGCTGTAGTTGTTGAGCAAGTCAAAGTTCTCCAAAGTGGAGTTGTTATCATGCAGGTCGGTTTGAACTGTGCGCTGAGTGATGTCCATATTGATGCTGCTCAAGCAAGTAGTCAGCGTCAGATGGCAATCTCGATCGAAGCCATCCCCCAAGCGTCGCCTCGTGAGACTCCGCTCAATCTCTGTCTGGTTCTCGATCAGAGTGGATCGATGGCAGGTCGATCGCTGCAAACTGTTCAACAAGCCGCCGCTAGGCTCATCGATCGCTTATCCCCAGGAGATCGACTCTCGATCGTCACGTTCAATCACAAAGCCAAAGTTCTCCTCCCCAATCAAATCGTTGAGGATCCAGAGCCGTTAAAACTCGCCTTAAACCGTCTGGAAGCGTCGGGCGGCACTGCGATCGACGAAGGGATTCGACTCGGAATTGAAGAAGTCGCAAAAGGGAAAAAGAATGCCGTTTCACAAATGTTTCTCTTGACGGACGGAGAGAATGAACACGGCAGTAACGATCGCTGTCTCAAACTCGCTCAAGTCGCGACCGGATACGGTCTGTCGATTAATTCACTCGGATTCGGAAGTGCTTGGAATCAAGACGTTTTAGAAAAAATCGCCGATGCGGGTGGTGGGGCACTTTCTTATATTCAAGAACCTGAGCAAGCGGTGACAGAGTTTGGGCGATTGTTCGATCGCATTCAATCGATCGGCTTAACGAATGCCTTTTTACGCATTGTTTTATCGCCAGGAGTTCGCCTCGCAGACTTTAAGCCTGTCGCCCAAGTTGCACCCGAAACCGTCGAATTACTTGTGCAGCATGAAGATAACTTAGTCGGCGCGCGCTTAGGCGATTTGATGGTCGGCTCACCTCGCGTGATTTTGGCGAATGTTTACCTGACGCAGTTGCCGGAAGGGAAAAATACGATCGCCGAAATTCAAGTGAAATATGATGATCCAACTTCAGGTGAATTAGCACTCGCCTCTGAAACCTTCCCGGTTGAAATTACAGCTCAAACTCAATACCAACCCGCACCAAACTCAGACGTTCAGCAGCATATTCTCGCTCTCGCAAAATATCGACAAACCCAAATCGCTGAAACCAAATTGCAGCAAGGTGATCGACAAGGAGCCGTAACAATGCTGCAAACAGCCGCACAAACTGCTTTGCAAATGGGCGATCGCAATGCGGCAACCGTTTTACAAACTAATGCAACTCAACTGAGTTTAGGAGAAGACTTATCGGAAGTCGATCGTAAAAAAACTCGACTCGTTTCTAAAACTATTTTGCAGGCGGGAGATTCTGAGTAGGCGTACCGAATTCAACCGTCGGCAGCGCACAAATCTTTTTCGTCATCTGTGGATCAGAATAGCGATCGGTTTTCCAAGTGGCAGGAGAGCCGACTCCGTTGGTATACGTGATCTGATTGGTTTTGCAATTCACATCTGCATAGAGAAACTGAAACACGCCACTGCACGCTGTCCCGCTATTTTTTCCCATCGTCTGCACAACGATCAGTTGACGAATATTTTTATCTGGCTGATTGGGGCGTTCCTGACGTGCCACGATAAATTCTGGATCTGTATAAAATTCGCAACCATCCCGCGTCTGCCGCATCAGCAGACTATATTTGCTCATCACGAAATTAAACGTTTCAACATCAGGAAGTGCTGCCATTGCTGAACTCTGACCCAAAATGGTAAGAGCAAGTGTCATAGTGATTAAGCGCTGCATACAGACCTCATCCGAATACAAATGGCTTGAATGATTTTGGCAGATTCAGTTCCCTAGGTTGATCAAAAAAATATCGATCCCACAATACCCTTTACAATAGTTGAATGTAGAATCCCACAGAAATTAAACCGTGAATAGCGTCCGTACTGTTTCCGATACTAAGCGATCGTTTTATAGTCTTCACACCCGTCCGGTGAATTCGATTTTCCGCCGAGTCGTGGAAGAATTGATGGTCGAAATGCACCTACTGGCTGTGAATACTGATTTTCGTTACGACCCGTTTTATGCATTGGGTGTCGTGACAACTTTCGATCGCTTTATGCAAGGGTATCGCCCTGAAGCTGATAAAGAGTCGATTTTTACAGCATTATGCAAAGCATTAGAAGCGGATCCACAGCAATATCGCACTGATGCTCAGCGATTAGTTTCGACGGCATCAAGCGCAGCTTGGGATTCAATGCTGATTCCAGATAAGGCATACGATTATCGAGAGGCGTTACAAGCCGTCGCGTCGAATCCAAAATTCAAGTACAGCCGCCTTTTTGCCGTGGGTTTATATACGATTTTGGAAGCGTCTAGCCCTGATGTGGTCAAAGACACCGCAAAACTGAACGAGACGTTTAAGCAAATTTGCCAAGCGTTAAATATTTCCGAAGAGAAAGTTCAGAAAGATTTAGAACTGTATCGCAGCAATCTCGAAAAAATGAATCAGATGCAAGTTGTGATTGCAGAAGCTTTGGCTGCCGATCGTAAAAAACGAGAAGAGCGTGAGCAAGCCCAAGCAAAACCGAAAGATGAAGCAACGTCTGAATCATAAGGCGATCGCAAATGCAGAATGGGGAGAGTAGAAAGCGCTCCCCATTTTTTGTATCGTTTGTAACAACGCAGCGGGATCAAACTCGACTACAAGTAGAACGGTATCGAGTTTGATTGCATGATGACTATTCCAGAAATTTCACAGAAACTATTCGCCGCGAAAAAAGCAAAAGGATTGAGCTTTGCAGATCTCGAATCTGTGCTTGGACGCGATGAAGTTTGGATCGCAGCGTTGTTTTATCGACAAGCGAGTGCATCTGAAGAAGAAGCAACCAAATTATTAGAAGCATTAGGCTTAAGCCTGGATCTTGTGCCTGAATTAGTAAGCTCCACGGTGAAAGGATTAGGGCCGATCGTGCCGACTGATCCTTTGGTCTATCGGTTCTATGAAATCATGCAGGTGTATGGAATGCCGATGAAAGAGGTTATCCATGAGAAATTTGGCGACGGCATCATGAGCGCGATCGACTTCACGCTTGATATTGAGAAAGTTGAAGATCCAAAAGGCGATCGCGTCCTCGTCACAATGAATGGAAAATTCCTCCCTTATAAGAAGTGGTAGATTTTTCGGACAATCCTCGGAAACTCATCTACACTAATCACAGTCAGAGATCCCTGACTCTTTGTGTTAGTTGAGAGAGCCGATGCACCCGCACGATTGTTCCTGTCCTGTCCACGATCCGCAAACCAAACAGCGTCAACTTCTCACCGCTCTCATTCTGGTGGGAAGTTTCGCTGTTGCGGAATGTACGATCGGGCTATCAAGTCATAGTCTTGCATTAGTGGCTGAAGCAGGACATTTAGTTTCTGATTGCTTTGCTTTGTTGCTGGCGTTGCTCGCCACTCGCATCGCTCAATCTCCGATGCAATGGGGCTGGATTGGAGAGAACACCGTTGCGATTAAACCGAGCCGATCGCCTGAAACTTGGGCTGCTTTACTCAATGGCTTGGGACTAGTTGCCGTCACGATTTGGATTATTTGGGAAGCGATCGAGCGATTTCAAACGGCTACACCAGAGATTTCCAGCATTCCCATGTTACTGACTGCGATCGTAGGCTTAGTTGTCAATGGAATTAACATTGCAGTGCTGCATCAAGGCAGCGAATTCGATTTGAATTTGCGTGCCGCTTTCCTGCATGTGGTCGCAGATGCGTTGGGAGCAATTGGAGTGATTATCGCAGCGATCGCGGTTGCTGCATTCCATTGGATGTGGGCAGATGGCGCGATTAGTTTAGCGATCGCAGTTTTAATTCTAGGCTCAACCATTCCACTGATTCGCCAGAGCATTCAAGAGCTACGACGCTAATTTCCTAAATCCCTTTTCTCAATTCATTGACAGCAGTCTGCATATCCGTTTCTGCTATCAAAACGCATCGACTGAGAAGTTGAATATCCAAATCTTCTAACCCTGGAATCAAACTGCTTTGAATCGCTTGATATCCATTGTCAGATAAGCGATACAGCGTAAATACACCGTCTTCCCAAAACCAGACTTCCAGCACTCCTAGAGCTTGATACTTCAACAATTTAGACTCACTACCAGAAGTGAAAATAATCTCGATCGCGAGATCTGGAATCGGTTTTCTAGACCCAAAACAATAGCTTTCATCTGCTTCTGCCGCAGCTTCAGGCGGTTTTTTCTGAGTAAAACTTCCTGTAGGAAGAAACCAGACTCCTTTGTCCAAGCAGTAAAGCCCTAGCAGAAAAGCAATGATTCCCGAAAAAACTTCGTGGTCTTGTCCAGGCATCCGTAATTCAATGGTTCCTTGATAAAAACTCAACCGTCTTTTCACCTCAGAGAAAAGACGATCCATTTGCTCAAAATCTTGCCAACTTTTGTTATGAAGCAGGATTACAGAATCCTGAGAATGAGTCTGTGCAGTAGGCATGACTAGAAATTGAATGCTTGGTCTAATTCTAGGTCAATTCAAATCATCCAGCAGCAATTAGAGCTTGCTTGCTAGCTCTAAATTGTAGCAATGTAAATGCTCACAATTAGCCTGCAACCTGCTGAGCTTCTTGTGAAGTTACCGGATTTCATCGCGACGTGGATCAACTAAGCTCACTTTCAAGCGCAATTGATCACCGGGGCGAATCGAGCCGCTTATGCCTCTGACTCGGATGATCTACTCACTTGGCGCTGAGCAACTTGCATCAATAGCCGTAAAGCATTATTGACATCTTCTTCGGTTGGGAAAGCTTGTGCAACATCAGGAGCTAGGAGAACTAAATTGGTTCCTTTTCGATATCGTTCAATATATTTCCCTCGGACTCCTTCTCCAAGTTGAGAAAAGTCATACTCAGAGCGTAATTCATCTTCCATCTCATTCTCCTTGCTCATAGAACCTCCTTTCTGAACGAGTGGCTTTTCGGGCGCTGATAATTCGGATTTTTTCGTCTCGGTCAGTATGAGCAACGACTAGCAGTTCTCCATATTGAGACATCCCAATGATAACGTAGCGACTTTCTCCGATCGAATGATCTGGATCTGGGAAGGTGAAAGACAGAGCATCATCAAATACAGTTGCTGCTGCTTCAAAGGAGATGCCATGTTTTCTATAATTTGATTCCGCTTTCTCTGGGTTCCACTCAAACTCCATGCGAATCGCGTCTACTGTAACCTTTAATTAACCTGCAACCTGCTGAGCTTCTTGTGAAGTTACTTCTTGGAATCGGATTTCATCGCGACGTGGATCAACTAAGCTCACTTTCAAGCGCAATTGATCACCGGGGCGAATCGATCGCTGTTGAAACACCATCGGTAATTCTAGCCCTAGCTCTTCAAGCAACACTAATCCTAAGCCTTCATGCTCTCGCAACCAGCGCAGCATCAGAGCATCCCAGATCTCATCAGAATGTCGTCGGAGATACTCCAAACTCCAGTAGCGATTCGTATGGCGCTCCACAAAGACCGCTTCTTGGACAGCTAAGCCAATATTGATCATCAATTCTTTGACTTCTTCTTCAGAGAAGGGCAGCACATCTCCTCGCAAATGCGCCTTGATCTGAAAATGCGCGAGCAAATCGCTATAGCGGCGAATGGGAGAAGTGACTTGTGTATACGTATCTAATCCCAAACTCGCATGACGCGCAGGCGTAATCGTCAATTCGCTTCGAGGCATACAGCGCCGAATCGCACACGATCGCACAGGTCCCGCTGGAAGCTGCAACAATTCCTCGTCTGAAGGAAGCTCTGGTTGAGGCTGTCCCCGAAACGGTAATGGCAAACTGTGAGTCTGAGCATAGCGCGCCGCCACTTCACCCGCCAAAATCATCATTTCAGCGACCAATTGCCGAGACATCGAATCGTCTAGAACCTCGATCGTCACTTCTCCGTCATTTTTGACTTTGATCGAAGACTCCGGCATATGAATACTAATCGCGCCTTGAGTCTGCCGCCATGCTGTGCGCTGCTTTGCCCACTTGGCTAATCCTTCGATTTCCGGTTCGCCCTGCACATTGAGATGCAGCATTTCATCGACATCATCATAAGTCAGGCGATACGTCGATCGAATCGAACTCGCATGAATACTGTAGTCCTCGATCGCACCCTCTGCGGTCAGGGTCACTGCAAAACTCAACGCACAGCAAATTACACCCGGATTCAAGCTCATCGGACCCGTCGCCAACTCCGATGGAAACATCGGAATCATGCCCGTTGGCAAATAAATCGTTGTAATCCGCTTGCGCGCATCGAGGTCTAACTCATCTCCCGGTACCACCCACCGAGTCGGGTCAGCAATATGAATCCAAATGCGCTCTCGCCCATCAGGTAACACTTCCAAGCTCAAACCATCGTCGATTTCTTTTGTGCTTTCATCGTCGATCGTATAAACCTTTAAGTGTGTCAAATCAAGACGATTGACATCTAAATCTTCAGGTGGGGATTCCAAACGGTGGTGCGCCACTTCCAAAACCTTCTGAGAAAATTGCATCGGAACCTGTGCGCGCCGTAGAAACAAGTTCTCGTGAGGACTCCAAATTCTCAGGTCAACGAGAAGTTGAAAGGCGGCGGGAGAGGTTTCAGGACGCTTTAGAGCAGACATCAGTTCGAGTGCGCTAGCCCGATTGGGAGTTTCTTCGCTGACTGCAAATCGCTCTAACGCATCTAAACGAGGTCGATCGCTGGCTTGCCATTCGACCGTTTCCCCGTCCAAGGCGAATCGGACTCGCTCTAAGAAACTCTGCCATTCGCGTTGGCGTTGAGCTTCCATCTCGATCTGATGCTTTAATTCTGCCACTTGATTCGCAGAACGTGGCTCATAGCGATCGCCCTTCTGCTTAAAGTAAAGCTTATCTTCTGAAAGTAAGTAGTGAGCAGCGTAACACATCGCTGCACTTTTGTCGGAAAACAGCAGTATTGCCATTTCCTCAGGGTTAGTGCTGTCTCCGGTTTCGATAAGAATTTCCCAAGCAACCTCTAGGCTTGAAGGGTCGAGATAAGGCTGCGTCTCTTTGAGAAAACTAGGGATATCCGTCGGTTTAAAACTTTGGTTGGCGACTTCGTAGGTGATTTGTCGCGGGTGAAGCGTATGATTCTGAGAACGATCGTCAATTACGATCCAGTGCTTTTTGCCTTCTGGACGCTCGGCAACAGCGAGACGACGCTCACCATTGACGCGAAATTCGACTAAGGTTCCCTTCTCCATTGAAATCTGTGGGGTGTAACTAGGGTGATCACAAAAGATGGGGAAACGGGGAGCAAGAATCGCGGTGGCACTTCTCCCTATCTCCCCATCTCCCTAAAACAATTCTTTTAGCCTTCTGCGTTGACGAAGGGCAGTAATGCAATCACACGGGCGCGCTTGATCGCAACGGTCAAATCCCGTTGTTGTTTTGCAGTGAGTCCTGTGATTCGACGGGGCAAGATTTTGCCGCGTTCGGTGATGAATTTGCGCAGGAGATCGACATCTTTGTAATCGATCGGATCACCTGGTTTGATTGGAGAAATTCGACGACGGAAATAGCTCATGGAAGTATGTTTGGTAAAAGGTCATTGGGCGGCAGTTATCACTGCGGGCAAAAACTTACCAGCTTTTGCTGACAACCGAGATTCGGTTATTTGATCTCTTTATGAGCCGTATGCTTGTTGCAGTGCGTACAGAACTTCTTCAGTTCTAAACGAGCTGTGGTGTTACGACGATTCTTAGAGGTGGTGTAGCGAGAAACACCGGGAGAACGCTTTGCCGGATTCGTCCGACATTCGGTACATTCCAGCGTAATGATTAGTCTTACGCCTTTATTCTTTGCCATGATTTTTGCACTGACGAGAACGATAAATGTGTCAAGACACGAAGATCTATTATTCCACATCTACAGGGGTTTGGACGGAAAAATTTGGGATTTCAATTCTGGAATCGAGTTACGAAAAGTGCGATCGTAATTTCTGAGGAGATTTTAAGATGGCAATATTAGTTTTGCTTGATTGAATGACAAGAATCTATCTGGATACAAGTGCCTACAATCGCCCTTTCGATGATCAAACTCAACCGAAAATTTTCCTTGAACTTCAAGCAGTCGTAATCATTCTACAAATGGTTGAAGCTGGAATCGTTGAGTTAGTTACATCCTCTGTGTTGGAGTATGAAAATAGCCGAAATCCAGATCTGCTCCGGCAAGAAGCGATGACTCGATATCTTCAGCTTGCTGAAATCCGACAAGAAGTGAATGAGGCAATCCAGCAGCGAGCAGAATAACTAGGACATAATGGAGTAAAAGCGATCGATGCACTTCATGTGGCATGTGCTGAGACGGCAAATAGCGATTATTTCATTACTTGCGATAAGCGATTGATTAATCGTTGCCAAGCTCTGACGATGAGAGTTGTCAACCCAGCGGATTTTGTATTGGAGATGAGCAGCAATGATTCAAGTGAAGAATGAACAACAAGTTCTTCAGCAGGGGTTACAGATCCTCTTAGCGAATATGGAACCCTCAGAAGTCGCGAAGTTCTGGGCAGCTTGCCATCTGGGAAATGGCGATTATCTTAAGACGAAAGATGTGCTTTTTGATCAGGAATCTGTTGCGAGTTTATATGGAAAAGTTCTGGATTTTCAAGAATCGAACCGCAAAAAATGAAGTTGCCATAACGCTTCTTCTTAAAAATCGAGGTTCCTAATTTCTACAACTAGGAACCTCGATTGTATCTAAATCGCTGCTACAGAGGGCTGTTTCGCAAACGATTTCAGAATTCGTTCTGCCATTTGAGGGGGAGTTAAACCTAACTCCGCTTTAGACTGATCTGGAGTCGCATGATCGACCAGAATATCCGGTACACCAATCCGCGTCACAGGTACAATCACCTCAGCATCCATTAAGGATTCGAGAACCGCAGACCCAAATCCACCTTGCAGACAGCCTTCTTCCAGCGTCACGACTCGCCCAATTTTTTGAGCCAATGGCAGGATCAACTCTTCATCGAGCGGCTTCGCAAACCGAGCATTCACTACAGTTGCTTCGATGCCATGCTCGCTGAGAATTTCAGCCGTTTGCATTGCGGGATAGACCATCGAGCCATATCCAAGCAGCAGCAAATCATCCCCTTGACGGAGAATTTCAGCCTTACCGATCGGTAATTCTTCCCAACCTTCTTCCATCAACGGCACACCATAACCATTGCCGCGCGGATAACGCATCGCGATCGGTCCCTGCGTGTGATTGATTCCCGTAACAATCATGCGCTGCAATTCGGCTTCATCTTTCGGAGCCATCAGCACCATGTTGGGAATCGATCGTAGATAGGCGATGTCATACATGCCTTGATGTGTCGGTCCATCTGAGCCAACAATTCCGGCACGATCCATACAGAAGAACACCGGAACGTTCTGGATACAGACATCATGCACGATCTGGTCGTAAGCGCGTTGCAAGAAGGTGGAATAGATCGTCGCGACTGGACGCATTCCTTCACACGCGAGACCTGCTGCCAAAGTGACAGCATGTTGTTCAGCAATCCCAACATCGATATACTGCTTGGGCACTCGTTTTTGGAAAATATCCAATCCGGTTCCCGTTGCCATCGCTGCAGTGATGCCGAGAATGCGAGGATCGTTTTCAGCCAGCGTGCTCAGGGTTTCGCCAAACACTTTCGAGTAGCTCGGAGGTTTGGGCTTGCTCGAAGGAATCGCTTTACCTGTTGCCAGATTAAATGGCGTTTGGGCATGGTAGCCGACTTGATCTTGTTCGGCGATCGCATATCCTTTTCCCTTTACGGTTGCCACATGCACCAGCACGGGACCAGTTTGTTTATGCGCTTCTTTAAAGGTTGCGATCAATTCCTCTAAGTTATGTCCATCGACTGGACCCATATAAGTAAAGCCAAGTTCTTCAAACACGGCTCCGACTTTGGGCACTGCCAGTCGCTTCATGCCTTCTTTGAGTCGCGACAACTCTGGAGAAAATGGCATGTTCTTCATTTGTTCCTCAATGTTGTCAGTGAGGAATTGGAC
This sequence comes from Leptolyngbya sp. GGD, assembly GCF_026735145.1. Taxonomy (NCBI): domain Bacteria; kingdom Bacillati; phylum Cyanobacteriota; class Cyanophyceae; order Leptolyngbyales; family Leptolyngbyaceae; genus Leptolyngbya; species Leptolyngbya sp. GGD. The sequence goes on along the minus strand of NZ_JAPQKE010000001.1, from coordinate 1,352,320 downwards.
AGGCGGGCTGAGCCGCATTTTATTCAAATAGCGGGGAATTGCACCAACGTTGGGCGAAATCGACATTTCGTTATCATTGAGCACCACCAGAAGATTTGTTTTGGGCAAATGTCCTGCATGGTTGATCGCTTCGAGTGCCATACCGCCAGTGAGCGCACCGTCACCGATCACAGCAACAGTTTTGTAATTTTCACCTTTGGCATCGCGAGCCAGCGCCATGCCTAATGCAGCAGAGATGCTGGTGGAAGCGTGACCTGCGCCAAAATGATCGAATTTGCTTTCACAGCGTTTTAGATAGCCTGCAACGCCGTCTTTTTGCCGCAACGTATCGAAATTCGCATAACGACCCGTAATCAGTTTGTGCGGGTACGCTTGATGTCCGACATCCCAGATCACTTTGTCGCGATCGAGATCTAGGGTTTGATAGAGGGCGAGGGTTAGTTCGACAACACCCAATCCGGGACCGAGGTGCCCCCCGATCGCTGCGACCGTTTGTAAGTGCTTTTCGCGAATTTGACGTGCAATTTGCTGAAGCTGAAAAATCGACAAACCGTGCAACTGGTTTGGGTGGGTCAATTCACTCAAATGCATACCGGGGTATCCTTCGGATGACGTGATGTGAGCGGTAGAGGAACTCTACCTCTTATCACTCTAGTCCATCGGGGGTAATGATTCAGAGTACTTGTATGCAATTTGCAACGTTTTCTCTTAACGAAAAGTTAGGGAACCAATGGGGAATCCTGGGAAAGACGTTGCATTGCATACAGTTATGACTTCTCAAACCCTTCGTCTGAAGAAGGCAGTGAAAACAATTCCAGGTTTGAATTATCTTGCCTCTGTTCTTAAGTATGACGGGATGGGGGGATGGGTGTTTCAACGCCCAATTTTGCAGTGGATCTGTGATCCGACTTTGAGACAGCAGCTCCCTGGTTTGTATCGCTTCTTTGGAGTCTATTGCCAATGGTTCTTTGACCTCACAGGAGCCGGATATCTACGAGGAGGACATCTCCTTTTTCCAATGGTTGCCAAATTCTCGAACCAGCAGTATCTCAAACTTCAACTTCCAGAATTTACAGTCTTTCTTGATGCGAAGGATTGGCGAATGTTTGCGGTGGTGCATGAATTAATGAGCCATAAGGCAGATACTAAGATTCTGTCGCGCTACTTGAGTGCAGGAGATACCTTTTTGGATGTCGGGGCAAATCACGGCAGTTTCTCGATCGTAGCGAGTCAATTAGTCGCGACTGAAGGCAAAGTGATTGCGATCGAGCCGCAGCCAAAACTGGCAAAAGCGATCGAACTTTCAATGTCTGAAAATCGCTTCTCGCCTTTTCAGGTGCATCAAATTGCTGTTGGAGATACAGAAGGCGAAGTGGAGTTGATGATTCCGAAAGATACATCCGGTGCAGCAGGATTGTATCAAGAACATTCGGGCACTCAGGACTATGAGAAAGTGACTGTGCCCATGAAGCCGTTTGATGCTCTAGATTGGCAGAGTCTTCCGGGCAGAGTGGTGATGAAGCTGGATGTGGAAGGCTGTGAATATCGTTTTCTCAACGGCGCGAGAAAGATGATTGCCGCACGAAAGCCGATTCTGATTATGGAAATTAATCCTGACACATTAAAAGCAGCCAGAACACCTGCAGCAGAAATGAAACAACTTTTGCGCGAATTGGGCTATGTGCAGTATGCAGAGATGCGATCGCTCGATCAAGTTTTGCCGATCGAGCAATTAGATGCTGGAACTTGGCGCAATATTGTGCTGTTTGCAAATTGACCGTTTTATCATGGGTGAAACGCAACGATTTTCACCCATGAAAGACCGCATTAAAGATCTCGCCCTTTCACTTGCGCCTCGTCTCATTGAAATCCGTCGCCATTTGCATAGTCATCCAGAGCTAAGTGGACAAGAACAGCAAACCGCAGTGTATGTCGCTGGGGTTTTGTCGTCTTGTGGATTGCATGTAAAAGAAGCGATCGGGAAAGTTGGAGTCATCGGTGAGCTTTCGGGCGGGGATGATCCGCGACTGCTAGCGATTCGCACCGATATGGATGCATTACCGATTCAAGAGCGCACCGGACTCGAATTTGCGTCTCGACAGCCCGGAATTATGCATGCGTGTGGTCATGATGTACATACGACTGTGGGGCTTGGAACGGCGATGGTATTATCGCAACTAGGTGTTTCTCTTCCAGGAAAGGTTCGATTTCTATTTCAGCCTGCGGAGGAAATTGCTCAAGGCGCGCAGTGGATGGTTCAGGATGGCGCGATGAATGATGTGAATGCGATCTTATCGGTGCATGTGTTTCCCAGTATTCCAGCTGGAAAGATTGGTATTCGATATGGTGCATTGACAGCGGCAGCGGATGATCTGGAGTTGACAATTATTGGCGAGTCGGGACATGGGGCGCGTCCGCATGAGGCGATCGATGCAATTTGGATTGCGTCGCAGGTGATTACGGCGTTGCAGCAGGCGATTAGTCGGACTCAGAATCCGTTGCGCCCGGTGGTGTTGACGATCGGGAAAATTAGCGGCGGACGTGCGCCAAATGTGATCGCGGATCAGGTAACGATGATGGGCACTGTGCGATCGCTGCATCCTGAGACAAATGACGCGCTCCCGACTTGGATTGAGAATATTGTGTCGAGTGTCTGTCAGACCTACGGGGCAAAGTATGAGATGAACTATCGACGCGGTACGCCTTCGGTGCAGAATGATGCGAAATTGACGAATTTGTTAGAGTCGGCGGCGCGTGAGGTTTGGGGCAGCGAAAGTATTCAGATTATTCCAGAGCCTTCTTTAGGTGCAGAAGATTTTTCGTGCTATTTGCAACATGCGCCGGGGAGTATGTTTCGTTTAGGCGTTGGATTTGCAGATAAGAAAAATTATCCGTTGCATCATCCGCAGTTTGAGGTCGATGAAAGTGCGATCGTGACGGGAGTTGTGACGATGGCGTGTGCTGCATACCAGTATTGGCATCAGTAAGGTTCTTTCTTGTGAGAGAAGCGCGATTGTGACGCGATCGCGAATACTGAAACGAGTTGATTTTTAGGAGTATCTGATGGCTTCTTCCACTCGGCTGACTGGATTGGATTTAGTAGATTGTGCGAGAGCAAATGCGAAACAAGGTATTGAAGAGGCAGCGATGCTCTGTGGATACGGTTCGGATTTGAACGGGTTTCGCTCAGAACTGAAGCAAGCTTGCGATCATATGCGGATCGAGTTTCATGAGCTGAGCGATTTGATTAAAGGGGAATCGATTTCAGTGGGATTAGATGGAGTGACCGTGGAGCCGGATTCGTCTGGAGAATTGTAAAGGATTTAGAGGGAGCATTGGCTGGATTCTAGTTGGGAAGCGCAATTCTGGAGATGCTGTAGCAAAATCTCTAGCGATCGCGATTGAACTGGAGATGCAATCTGAAATTGATACATCAATAGACAAAGCCCATTTCTAGAACAGTAATAGGTCTGCTGTAGGATTACGATCGCCCGCATCTAGCAAAGCTACATCGCCTATGATGGAAAGGATTGTAAGTTGGAGTCGCAATCATGTCTCTTGCTGAGTTAATCCCTTTGGTGAACGATCTAAGCCAGTCTGACAAAATAGCCCTCTTCAACCTCTTGGCAGCTCAAATTCCTGATGCTGATTTGCGAGTTGTCTTCTCTGATTCAGAGAGAACGCCTGAAGTTGATTCTCCTATCTCGAATCAGGTTGAAGCATTTATGGCGCTGTCGGGTATTGTGAAGCAGTCACCTCGCCATTCGGATGAGCATGCAGAGGATTACGTCGATTGAAGCAGATTGTTTTAGATGCGGGAGCATTAATTGCCCTATTTCATGAGCGCGATCGCCATCATATAGAAGCAGAACTTGGATTTCGTCAGCTTTTTCAGCGTAAGACGACGCTGCTTACCCCAGTTCCCATCATTTTTGAGGTTTACAAGTGGTTGCTTAATCAAGAACGATACGAGGTTGCTTACAATGCTCTCTCTTTGATGCTAGAAGTTTTGCAGCCTGTTTTCTTAAATCCGTCTGACATCCTAAGTTTGCAGCAAATGATCAGCAGTTTGCCAAATTGGGGTGGAAGTTTAGAAGATGCAACGGTGATTTTAGTTGCTCAGCGATTTCGCTGCCCAGTCTGGACGATGAATTATCGGGATTTTGGTGCAATTCAGGGGTTGGAGTTTTGGGTTCCTGAGTAAAAGAGGATATCGATTCGTTCGCAGATTGATTTACTAAGGTTACTCCGTTAAGCCAATTCAACCTTCTACACTAGAGCGATCGCGGATGTTCGATTGAGTACGATCGCGGGTCTTGAGGCTGGTTTGCTGTCGCCTGAATTGCTGGATTAGCAAGATGATGATGTTGACAATCGTTCAAATCACTAATTTTGCCCTTCGACACAAAACTACTTACAAACTCTGTTGTTAGAAAAAATTGCGATCGCCAACGAACTCAAGACTTAAACCCCAAAACTAATGTGATTTTCCTGATAAGAAGGCGGTTCAACGTGAATGATCACCCGCACAGGGCTATATCGCTCCATCAGTTTTGCTTCCACGTCTTCTGTAATCTGATGGGCAATTTCAACCTCATTCGTGTCTACAACCAAGTGCATCTCGATAAACGTCTGTCGCCCAACTACACCCCGAGAAGCAATATCGTGACAGTTCAACACACCCGGAACTGACATCGCGATCGCATGAATCGCTTCGGGCGCGATCGCAATTTCATCGACTAACCACGGCAAATTCTGCTTCAGGACTGACCAGCCACTGCGGAAAACGAGAATCGCGACTGGAAATGCTAGGACTACATCTAACCATTGCCAGTTGAATACCCAAATTCCAATCAGCCCTCCTAGCACACTGATCGTCACCCAAACGTCACTCATCGTATGTTGAGCGTCGGCAATCAGAATGGGACTATTCACCCGGAGTCCTTCTCGTCGTTCGTAGAACGTGACAAATAGGTTCACACCTAGCACCAGCAATAACAACCACAATTCCGTACCAGAGATCGCCACAATATGGTTTTTTCCAATGCGCTCGATCGCACTTTGCACAATTTCAAAACAGGCAATTCCTAGAAACGCAGCGACTCCTAAAGCGCCGATCGCTTCATATTTCTGGTGACCATAGGGGTGATCGCGATCGGGCAAAGGCGAAGAGAACCGACTTGAAGCTAATCCCAAAATGTTACTCGCACTATCCGTTAGGCTATGCAGTGCATCAGCAAGTAAACTCAGCGAACCTGTTAGCCAACCGACCACTGCCTTGAGCAGCAAAACAAAGAGATTTAAGAATAAAGTGATCAATAAAACTTTGCGAACTGTCGATCGATTATCGAAAAGCATATCGGTTTAATATTGCTACGATTTTTAGTGTAGATCTGACGCTCAAAAAAAGCTCGAAAGCTTTAGAAATAAGTGCTTTTATCTATTCATAATCTGATTGTTTTCTTACAAGAATTCTCAATATCAAACTGTAATCATGCCATTTCTCGATTAATTGCAAATTTGATTAGTGTACTTGTTGTAAAAAATTGTCAGATAATTGAAAACGACGCATCAAAATGAAAATGTCTCAACTTACGTTAAACCTTGATACTGGCTCAGTCATGTTTCAGTTCACGCCTGAAGCCGCACAGCAATTAAAAACCGCGTTAAATGAATTAATGGGGCGGCTGAAAAATACGGCAACTAAAACAACACCAGGCGGTAAAACCGCACCCCAACCGTCGATGGAATATCGCTACACTGGAGATGTCTTTTTAGAGCTTTTCTGCAATCCCAATATTTGGGCATCTCCGTTTGCTGCTAGAGTGCTCGTGACCTTGCGAGACGATCGAATTCGACTCAACACCGAAGCCGAACTGAGCCGCCTGATTGAGGATGTCAACCAATTTATCGAACAGCAATGAATCGGACGATCGTTTGGTTTCGCCGGGATTTACGTATCAGTGATCATGCACCTTTGCATCGTGCAATCTCACGAGGTGCTGTAATTCCGGTGTTTATCTTCGATCGTGCGCTTTTACATCATCCTGAAACCGGATCAGCGCGAGTCGCATTTATGCTCGATTGTTTACGATCGCTCGATGAGGATTTGCGCGATCGCGGTGGACGCTTAATTCTCAGATTCGGTGATCCGGTTGAACTCTTGCCCGATCTGATTCGCGAAACTGGAGCAGATGGAATCTACGCGTATGTGGATTACGAACGCATCTATGGCAGAGTTCGAGATGCCCGATTAAATCAGGCGTTAGTAGAACAAGGTCTAAAAATTCGCTGGTTCGAGCCAAGCGGAGCCGCATCGGAATTGATGGACTATCGGGACTATCGGAAACTTTGGTATCGCGACATGAGCGCAGAAATGCTCTCGACTCCATTGAATATTCCGACTCCTGAAGATATTGCAAGCGAACCCATTCCGAAACTACATGATTTGGGTTTAGTTCCCGATGGTAAGTTAATCCCGCCTGCGGGAACGAGTGCCGCTCGCGATATCTTGGGGCAATTTTTGAATGAAAAGCTCGATCGCTATTATTGGCAACTTTCGTATCCCGGTGCAGAAGTCACATCTGGATTAAGCCCACATATCAAATTTGGAGCAATTTCGATTCGGGAATGTTATCAAACTGCACAACGCATTTTGAAATATGCGAGCGATCAAAGAATTGAACGTAGTTGTAAACAGTTTATTTCACGCTTGCGTTGGGGAAGTGGATTTGCTCAACGATTTCGATATTTACCGCAGTTAGAACTACGATCGCTCTATTCAATTTTTGATCAAGACGGATGGGAATTCGATGAAACCCTCTACGAAGCTTGGAAAACAGGACAAACTGGATTCCCCATCATTGATGCGGCTGCAAGATGTTTAGAAGCAACGGGCGGCTGGATGGCGTTAAATTTTCGATCGCGGGCGCTGTATTCTAGCTTTCTTAGCAATTTGATGAATCACGACTGGCGTTATGGGGCGCTGCATTTCATGCGGCATTTAATTGATGGAGATTGCCCGATCGATCATTATCAATGGGCAATGCAAGCCGGAGTGACGCATTGTTTAGATAAAAGTTGGACTCGCATCTATAATCCCGAACAGGCAGCCGTCGATCGCTGCGATCCCGAAGGTGCATTTATCAAAAAATGGGTTCCAGAACTGGCAAAGATTCCGGCGGTTCAACTCGGCTTACCGCCACGAGTGCAAGGCTACCCTCAGCCAATTTTGAACTATCGAGAAGCGCGGGCACGTCGCGTTCAGCAACTCGAAGAACAGCGATCGAGTTTTCGGCAACAATCCGATATTTTGCCGCATTTAGCTCGTATGCCGAAATCAGTTCTGCCATTTGGAAGCGATCGATTTGAAAGTGAGATTCAATGGGCGCAAAAATCTTCTCCTTCTCTCTTTCCGGCAGCATTGGATTTAGATCAGTTAGATATTGAGCGATCGACTTGGTTGCGATCGTGGTTAGTTGCCCATGTCGAAATTAAACCGCAAAAAACCACGTCTCGTCGAAAAAAATCTCAGCCTGATCCGAACGTGATTCAACTGAGCTTGCTTGAATAGTCGTCCCGTTTTCTCAAGTTCTACACTGAAGATCGACACCCAATTCAGATTTTCGTTCGCTACCGCTTGAATCGATGACCGCAAAGCCGCAAAATCTTGTAAAGCTGACTACCTACATCCACACAGGAACTTAAACCCGAACATGCTTGAATCTTACCGCCAACACGTTGCAGAACGCGCCGCTTTAGGAATTCCGCCTTTACCCCTGAGTCCGCAACAAACATCGGAACTGTGCGAACTCCTGAAAACTCCGCCCGCAGGCGAAGAAGAATTTCTCCTCTCGCTGTTGCGCGATCGCGTTCCCCCCGGAGTCGATCAAGCCGCTTATGTCAAAGCTGGATTTTTAAGCGCGATCGCCAAAGGTGAAACCACCAGCCCGCTCATTTCCCCCAAAGATGCCGTCGAACTGCTTGGCACAATGATGGGCGGCTATAACGTGCACTCGCTGATCGACCTGCTCAAGTCTGACAATTCCGAAATCGCAGAAACCGCAACCGCAGCATTGAGCAAAACGCTGCTCGTGTATGATGCCTTCCACGATGTCCAAGAATTAGCGGAAAGTGGCAATTCTTATGCTCATCAAGTCATGAATGCTTGGGCAAATGCAGACTGGTTTACCAGCCGCGCTCCCTTGCCTGACTCGATTACAGTAACCGTTTTCAAAGTTCCAGGTGAGACCAATACCGATGATTTGTCTCCTGCAACTCACGCTACTACTCGCCCAGACATTCCACTCCATGCCTTGGCAATGCTGGAAACGCGGCAACCGGGATCGCTGGAAGTCATCGAAGATTTGAAGAAAAAAGGGCATCCCCTCGCGTATGTCGGCGATGTTGTCGGCACAGGATCATCGCGGAAATCAGCGATTAATTCCGTGTTGTGGCATATCGGGCAAGATATTCCCTTTGTGCCGAATAAGCGATCAGGCGGATATGTTCTCGGCGGTAAAATTGCTCCGATTTTCTTCAATACAGCAGAAGATTCGGGTGCTTTACCGATCGAATGTGATGTCACTCAACTGAACACAGGCGATGTGATCACGATCTATCCCTACAAAGGCGAGATCACTAATGAATCGGGTGCAGTCATTTCAACTTTCGCACTCAAACCCGACACGATTCTGGATGAAGTGCGCGCAGGCGGTAGAATCCCTCTTCTGATCGGACGCACCTTAACGGATAAAACTCGCACCACATTAGGACTTGCGCCGAGTGATTTATTCGTCCGTCCGCAAATGCCTGCTGACACCGGAAAAGGCTTTACCCTAGCTCAAAAAATGGTCGGAAAAGCTTGCGGTTTGCCCGGTGTTCGTCCTGGAACTTCTTGTGAACCGATCATGACCACCGTGGGATCGCAAGATACAACAGGCCCCATGACTCGCGATGAATTAAAAGAACTCGCTTGTCTCGGTTTCAGCGCGGATTTGGTCATGCAAAGTTTCTGTCACACTGCAGCTTATCCCAAGCCTGTCGATCTCAAAACTCATCACGAGCTTCCCGACTTCATCAATTCTCGCGGCGGGGTTTCTCTGCGTCCAGGAGATGGCATTATTCACTCTTGGCTGAACCGCATGTTACTTCCTGACACAGTTGGAACCGGGGGCGATTCGCATACTCGTTTCCCCCTCGGAATCTCATTCCCCGCAGGATCAGGTCTAGTCGCTTTTGCTGCTGCTTTAGGTGCGATGCCGCTCGACATGCCTGAATCTGTGTTAGTTCGCTTCAAAGGAAAGTTGCAGCCTGGTGTAACCTTGCGCGATGTGGTGAATGCAATTCCTTATGTGGCAATGCAGCAAGGAAAGCTCACTGTTTCTAAAGAGAACAAAATCAATGTTTACTCTGGCAAGATTATCGAAATGGAAGGCTTGCCTGATTTGCAGCTAGAGCAAGCGTTTGAACTGACCGATGCAACGGCTGAACGATCGGCTGCCGGATGTACGATCGCGCTTTCGATCGAAACGGTTTCTGAATACCTGCGATCGAACGTTGCATTGCTGAAAAACATGGTGGCGCGTGGGTATGGCGATGCGCGTACCATTCTCCGCCGCGTTCGCAAGATGGAAGAATGGCTCGCCAATCCCCATCTCCTGCAAGCCGATGCGGATGCTGAATATGCAGACATCATCGAAGTCGATTTGGATCAACTCAAAGAACCGATCGTGGCGGCTCCTAACGATCCTGACAACATCAAACTCATGTCAGAATGCGCAGGCGATCCGATTCAAGAGGTCTTCATTGGCTCTTGTATGACGAATATCGGGCATTACCGCGCTGCTGCGAAAATTCTCGAAGGTGCAGGCGTTGCCAAAGCGAAGCTCTGGATTGCGCCTCCAACTCGGATGGATGAACAACAACTTCGAGCCGAAGGCATTTATGACATTTTCGTTGCGGCTGGAGCACGGACTGAAGTTCCAGGCTGTTCGCTCTGTATGGGGAACCAAGCGCGAGTCGATGACGGTGTAACCGTGTTCTCGACTTCCACTCGGAACTTCAATAACCGCATGGGCAAAGGCGCACAAGTCTATCTTGGCTCTGCTGAACTTGCGGCAGTCTGTGCGTTGCTCGGTAAGATTCCGACGATTCAGGAATATATGGAAGTCGTGACGACGAAGATCGACCCGTTTGCGGCTGATCTATATCGGTACTTGAACTTCGATCGCATTGCTGGATTTGAGGATGAAGGTCGCGTCCTCTCGAAAGAGGAAGAAGCCAAATTGGTTTCTGCGATCGCATCTTAGATTCAGTCTGAATCGATACTGTTGAGTCATTTTGCTAGAGACGCGACTGATCGCGTCTCTACAGTTTTTTATGATGAAAATTGCATTCTGGCTGATTCCAGCAGAACCCGATCACACAATTTATCAATCTCTCATTCAAGATTTCGCTGCTCGATACAACGCTCCAATCTTTGCGCCGCATGTCACACTGCATAGTTGCAAAGTTGAGACATTCATCACTTTTCAAACTGATATCGATATTGTTCTAGAAGTCGATCAAATTTCATACTCGGATTCATTTACAAAATCATTATTTATTCAGTTCTTTTCAAATCCACAATTAGATCATCTGAGCGAATCATTTCGTCAAAACTTTGAGTCGCCTTTCATTCTGAATCCACATCTCAGTTTGATTTATGCCAATCTACCGGAATCTGAAAAGCGATCGCTAATTCCCAAAATTCCTTTCAATCCATCGATTCGGTTTGATCAAATTTGTGCGATCGAATTGCCTCCATCGATTCAAACCCGCGCCGATGTCGAAAAATTTAGACCCATTGATTAAACCCCGCAACGATCGTTACGGGGTTCGTGCTCGAGCAATTGAACGTCAATCAAATCAGAGACGTTCTCAAGAGAACGCCTCAACTGAATCTACACGCGGCGGCGTGCAGTGTCATCATCCACGATCGGGCGACCTTGAGTATTAACATCCAATTCTTCGCGACGAATTTCTTCTTCGCTGTTCACGATGTCTTGGTCTACCACTTTCTTCACGCGAACTTCTTCACGCACAAACGCTTCTTTCTGAATGTCTGGCGTTTCTTCATACACTTCCATGCGAGCCACTTCACCTTCATGAAATGCTGCTTCGCCCGGAACCGCTGAAGTATTCGTCGGGGTAACGCGCTCCACTACAACGCGCTCTTTCTCAAGCGGCACATCGACGCGAGCCGTTTCCGTCTCAATATGCTTGCCGACAGTCACTTCGCCTGCTTTCATCCGACGCTTGTTCGCAATCAGACGTTCTTCATACAACCGAATGCGATCGTCATGCTGATCCATGTTGTACAAGTCGCGATCCATATCGTAGCGATAGGAATCCCGGTCATACGTTGCAGGAGTTGCACCCATCGACGAACCTGTGTAAGCTGTTCCTTCAGCTTCTAGAGCTGCCGAGCTTTCCAGCGGGCTAGAACCCATTGCGGTTGCCGTCGAACCCATCATCGATGCATCTGTTGTAGTTGTCCCTGCCGCTGTACCCAAACCTGCACCAGTTGCAGAATAATCACCCGATCGATAGACACCCCGAACCCGTTCTTCGTCGTTGTAATCGATCTTCATTTCATCGGTAAATTCAGGCAGTTGCTCAACTTGTTCCTTGGTCAAGCCGGGTGCATAAACGCGATGAGCATTGTAATCAATTTGCGCGCGTCCGATCGGAAGCAATACTTTCTTGCCAAAAATCCACGCACCAGTGCTAATGACAAGGTAGCGGAACTTTCCATCTTCATCAACTAGAGCATCATTCACCGAACCAATTTTGTCATCTCCACTATAGAGATCCAAATCTTTGATATCGTTGCCATCAAAGTGGTTCCGGTAATCTGGATCAAAGTCTTTAATTCTGTATAAAACCATTGTTGATATCTCCTTTCTGAACATGTTTTTTAGCTTAAGAGTTTCAATTTTTTCCTTCGTCCTTCTAATGACCGAACTGACTCTTCCTAATGAGTGAAATCGGCTAGAATGATATTTTTTGAAATTAGAAAATTTGCGTTATTTTTTGCTGAATTTGTAATGGAAGATCAAGCCTGGTTGAACTTACTTGAAAAAGAGCGATCGATTAGTATTATTCGCGCCCCAAATTTCCAAATGGGGCTACAAATGGCAAAAACTGCGATCTCAGGGGGAATGAGATTAATCGAAATTTCTTGGAATACAGATGCCTCGACTGAATTAGTTTCTCAATTGCGATCGATGTTTCCTGATTGCACAATTGGGGTTGGCACAATTCTCGCTCCATCTGATTTAAAGAATGCGATCGCCGCAGGGGCACAGTTCGCATTCATGCCTCATACAGACTTTGATTTAATTGCGATCGCCAAACGTCAAGAGATCCCGATTATTCCGGGTGCATTCACGCCGACTGAGATTATGACTGCTTGGAATGCAAAAGCGAGCTGTGTCAAAGTTTTTCCAATTCCCTCGGTCAGTTATCTCAAAGCAGTGCGAGCGCCGCTCGGACATATTCCGATGATCCCCACAGGAGGCGTGACGATCGAGAATGCAAAATCTTTGATTCAAGCTGGTGCGATCGCGGTTGGGATCGGAGGAAACTTATTTCCAAAAATCGCGATCGAAACCGGAAAATGGGAGACGATTCAACAGCAAATTAAACTGCTACTGAAAGATTTACAATCTGAGAACGATTTAGGAATAAATTCATGCAACGAAAGTTAATTGCTCTAGTAATGATTGGGGTAATGAGTGCGATTTCTCAGCATGCAACAGCTCAAAATAAACCTACCCCCTCAGAGAATTTACCAAGAAACATTCGAGTAGATTGTAAGAATCAGCAAACGCAATTTGATATGAATTTTTGCGCGAATCAGCAAGCAAGAGCTGCCGATCGCAAACTCAATCAGGCGTATCAAACATTAATCCGCAGCTACAAAGGAAGCCGTCGCGAATCGCAATTGGTCGCAGCACAACAAGCCTGGATTAAGTTCCGAGATACAAATTGTACATTCACGAGTGCCGCGTATGAGGGTGGCTCAATTCAGCCGATGGTTTATTCCAATTGCATTGAGAAAATGACCAACGATCGAACTAAGCAACTCGAAGACTTTGCGAAGAATCGAGAAGGCGTATTCTAACGAGAGCTTGGGCACAAAAAAGAGGCATCACGATGAATGATGCCTTTTCTATTTCAAATCAATGGATTTTTAGGCGTTCGGCGATTCCATTTTGGCGAGTTCAGCAGGCTTCACAAAACCAAAATAAGCGGCTGCAATTCCAGTCAGTAAATTGAACCAAACATTGTTACCGTAAATGGGCATTAAACCAAACGTCGTATTCGTAATCGGCAAAATTCCGAGAATTGCGATCGCAATATAAGAAACTGCAAACCCTTGGTTAAACACTAACGAACCACTAAAACTCGTTGCGGCTGCAATCCCTAACAATCCAACGACAATATGAACCGCATTATGGACAAAATTGGTCGGAAAAATGCCAAAGAGATGTCCATATCCATCTGGTGAAATTAATCGCGGTACAACAGCACCCGTCACAGGTGCATCACCTGGAAGTGACATAAAACCTGGAACAAATCCAGCAATTCCAATGAACAAGAAAGTAATTCCAAGGATTAATGCACAAAGCCGTTGGGCATCAATCAATTTCTTAAACATCAAAGCAGAAGACTCTTGCATACTAAAACCTCAGTTATTAAAAACTTTCAGCAAAAATCAATTTGGCTAATCCTGAGTTTCTCAATCTTTTCAAGAAACCATGAGCCAGATTCATTTGCTGCCTACTTCTCTATTCAACTCGGCTTTAGCAATCAGAACTCTACCTAAAGGTGTTATCCCGTTGAATTATTTTGTTTGTCTTTTAGTGCAACATCAATCTAACCAACACTAAGCTGATTCACCCGGCGCATTCTCTGCTTCCTCCAGCTTCTGTCCAAGTTTCGGCTCTGTTCCAGCGATCAATCGCTCAATATTCGATCGATGTCGCCAAATCACATATCCGCCACCCGCGATCGCAAATAGCACATACGGCAATGGCTGAGCAAAGAGAATCATCGACACAATCACCGAAACTGCACCCAGAATCGAGCTAATCGACACAATCCTCGTGATGGCGATCGTTAACCCAAACACCCCAAGCGTTGCTAATCCCACCACCCAATTCATTGCCAGCAAAATCCCTAAACTGGTGGCAACTGACTTGCCCCCTGTGAATCCTAGCCAGATTGATTTGCTATGCCCAATTAAAGCTGCCAGACCTGCCAACGTCACCATCACAGGCTGCCAAAGATTAAAATCTAACCCCACAATCTTCGAGAAGTAGAGCCAACCCGGAAGCGTAGTAAACGCATAGTTCACGGCTGCAATCGCTAATACGCCTTTGGCAACATCAACAGCCAACACCACGATCGCGGGAACTTTCCCAAGCGTGCGGAGCACATTCGTTGCGCCTGTTGAGCCTGAGCCTTCCTGCCGAATATCAATGCCTTTTAGTAAGCGTCCAGCCAGATAGCCGGTCGGAATCGAGCCTAAGAGGTAGGCAACAATCAGCAGCAAAGCATTGTTAATAAACCAGGGAAGCATAGGTAATGAGACCAGTAGAATAATGACAGACTGCGCTTCGACTCCACAAACGCCCGTCTTTCGATTTTGCTCAACATCCAAAATTGAGATCCTACGTGGGTTGAGCGGAGCCAAAGCTCAAACCCCACGAGCGATTAGAAATAAGATTGCTGTTGAATCATTTGCTGAGGACTCGGTGCAAACGCAAGCAGCAGCGGAAACTGCAACAAAGCAAGACTAATACTTTCTTCTGTTTCATCTACCACGATCAGCGGCAAAAAGCCATCCTTCTCTAATCGTTCTGCTTTTAGCGCCAACTGTTCTGGAGCTTCAAACAAAGTAATGCCGCGATCGCTGCCAAAATCGCTGCGGGTCACTCCCAAACAATCCTGCAATCCGCGTCGCCATTCTCCCAACCGTTCCGGCGAGTTTGCCAAAATCAACGTTCTCACACGATCGCGATGGAGCTTATACAAAATCGAAATTGTCGCCGACGCGATCAAAATATTCTGCAAGCGCGATCCCATCGTTCGCACCGCCCCCCGTCCGCCTTGATCAAAAAACCACGTGGAGACTCGCTCTGCATGAACTGGCTCAAACGTCCGACGTAACTTCCACACCGGACCGTAATAATCGGGCTGATTGCGAAACTGATCAATCACATTGCGAATCTCACGTGCTTGATCTTGAAACTTCGATTCCGCAAACTTCGGAGCCGCGATCGCACTCGGTTCTTCGACCACAGGTTGAGTCGGTGCAACCACCTGAGGTTCTTGAAATTTCGGTAACTCCAACCGCTCAGCAGCGATCGCCAAATCCTGCAAACTTCCGACCAAATAATCCTTAAAACTCTGCACCCGAATTGCGATTTCCTGAGATGTTCCAGCGAAACTGGTTTTCATCTCATTGCGAATCCGTTCTTGTCGGCGTTCGAGTTGTTCGATCGACAATTGCAAAGCCTGTCTGCGTTGCTCCAACTCCGATAAATTCTGCTGAACCACCTGAGCAAGACTATTTTGCGTCGCAACTACCTGAGCTTGAAGCTGATCACGAGTCGTCGTGAGATCCGCGATCTCCTGCTGGATCGCTTGTTCGCGCTGTATCAGATCAGCAATCCGCTCCCGCTCAGGCAGCTTCAACTCAGGCAACACCGCTCCCGTCTCATCCGAGGAGGCATTCTCATCTGCAATTGGCAACTCATCAGAATTCATAAATTACACTCAACAAAAATCAGGCTTTGGGAAAATGCTGCTCTAGACAGATCCGTAACATTTTAGGGTCAAAAATGATCGGCAGAAAATGAATACTTTTAACTTCTCTAAAGTAGAAGAGAATCGGTACAGGCGACCAGAAGATTTCCCAGTTTTGCCATTCCCGATACGGAAAGCGCCGAATCAACGTTTCCCCTCGATAGACATCTAAATCTGTCGGCGTAAACTTCAGCCGCAGCAGAACCGTCTGAATCAGCAAAAATACTCCAAATAGCGCAATCCCTGCACTGACCCAGATTTGGATCAAGACTAACGGGATGGCAGCCCCAATTAAAACGATCGGAATCACATAGCTTGGAGCAAGTTCTACAGTTTGATCAGCAGGGTCGATCGCGGCAGGGTTCGTCATGGCAATTCTTCAGGTCAAATTTCTCTACCATCTTACGATCGCAGCGACCCACCGACCCAAATCCTGACGGTCTAAGGTACGATCGGGCTTAAAGTCTAACTACAAAGGGTTTGCTACATGTTTCTGACCGAACTTTCACCGCTCGTCCAAGAGTTTACCCAACAGCCGCTCGCCTTCATGGGGGGACTGTTTACCGGATTCCTCAAATTGAGCCTGACCGAAGAACCCGTCCGAAGCTGGCTCAATCAACAAACAGGTTCAACCACCTACACGACAAACGGACATAGCCCCAACGGGAACGCCCCGAAATCAATCACGATCGAATAGTTCACCTCAGCTTAGGCAATTCTCAATTGAGAATTGCCAGCTCAATTGCTTGTACTTCTAAGTAATAGAAGAAAACAGACGTTCTATCAATCGAAAGTAAACAAATTTCTAAATCTAATTAATAGAATTTCAGGATTCTATAATATCTATAAAAAGAACCAAGTAAAGTCTACAAAAGGGTAGAGCTGAGAGTCTAGATGTCCTATATTTTTCATGGTAGAATTCAATTTATAAGGGTGCATGATCTGTAGCATCAAAACAGATTTAGTTCTGAGTCTTAATAGATTTCTAGCTCATGGTTTTCATCCAGCGATGGTTGGAGTTCTTGTATGAAACTAACAAAATTATCTCGCCCCCAAGTGTTTTTCTGTGCAGGGTTACTAAGCCTTGCAGTGCCCGCAGTTGCTCAAGCATCTCCCTTCACGAGCAATTCAGATCAAACCATCTATACGATCGCTCAAGCCTCCGCTGGCACATTTCAAACGCATAAAAGTCCATTAGGATTTCGATTTGATTTTCCAACGACTTACAACTTGGATACTTCTCAAGAATCGAAAGGAACAATCGTACTTCGGAGTACGGTAGAAGCTCCCACAGCAGTCGGAAGTGATGAACCTGCACCTGTCGATAGTAATGTGCAATCTCAATCTTCCCCAGGAGACAAAATTATCGTCGCCGAATTTTCTAATCCTAAACGTTTATCTGCACAGCAGTGGGCAGAACAAAACCGAGATAAATCCTTTTTTGATGGGCGACAAAGTGACTATCGAGCTTACAGTTTCGCGGGTCAGCCTGCAATTTCCTACTCCTGGTGTGGCACCAATAACTGCGGAGATAGCGTAATTGTGCCAAGCCGCGATCGCACAAAAGTATTTGTTCTCAGTGCGCTCTATGAATATCCCGGCAATGCTGTACGCTGGGACTTCAAAAATATGATCGGACGATTCCGCCTGACTCAATAGCTTGCGTGTTCCTTCAAACTCATAGAGACGAGTCGGCGACCCGTCTCTATCAGCGTGTTGAATTTACCGAATCCCTAGCTCGCTAGACAGTAGAAATCTCACAACCGAATTGTTTCTCCGACCTTCATCACTTGCAATCGACTGCCCACTCTTTGCTGCTTCAATTCTGCGGCAAAAGCAGCAGGTGTCCCAGTCAAAGCTGGAAATGTACCGAAATGCATTGGGATCACTCGATCGGGTTTGACATAGCCGACGGCTGTTGCAGCTCGTTGCGGTCCCATTGTGAACCGATCTCCAATACACGCCAACATCAGCGTCACTTTGCGAAACCGCGGAATCAACGCCATATCCGCAAAGACATCCGTATCACCCGTGTGATAAATCGTAGGACCATTTTGTACAGTCACCAAAAAGCCCCCTGGATTTCCTGCATACTTTGCGGGACTGCCATCAGAAGCGATCACCGAACTGTGAATCGCGGGAATAAAGGCAACCTTGACCTCATTATTCAGCAATGAGATTTCGCCGCCAAAATTTCCTTGAGTGTCCAAGGTCACGAGATTTTTTGGATAGCCTGATTCGACTAATGCCTGTCCTAAATCGGCAGTACTGACGAGAGGAGCATTCGTCTTTTTCGCGATCGTCATTGCATCGCCGACGTGATCGAAATGTCCATGCGTCACTAAAATCAAATCGGCACGATTCAGAGTCGCTAAGTCAGTCTTGCCGTTGGGATTCACGGGATTCGTAATCCAAGGATCAATCAAAATGACTTTTCCAGTCGGCGTTGTCAGCTTAAACGCGGATTGTCCATACCAGTGCAATTGGGTTTGTGCGGCTGTAGGGGCACTCCATCCCTGAACAATTGTGCAGAGAATCAGAATTGCAGTCAAACTCACCGGAGCAAGCCATTTTAGAAATCGTTTGAAGTTCATAACTGAAAAGATTGCGTCAAAATACGGAGCGCGCCTATCGATGAATCATGAGGAGTTGCGCGCTGAATCTCCGACGCTATTATGCTGGCTGAATTTGCGCGATCGCACATTGACCCCATAATTTCTTAATCAATTCTCTGGCGATTTTTCCGATAAATTTGCCAAACTTTACGGTTGACAAAAGAACAAGATCTTTGATCATTTCATCGAACAAGATATAATTAGACTCATCACCCCCTGAAACGTCATGTCTGCGATCTGAAGTTGGTAACTGTGCAGTTTGCGGAGTTGAGGAATGAATCGAATGATCGAAAAGTGGTTAACGATCGCTGCACTTGCAGGATGGGTCGCATCGATCGCAGGCTTAGTCGGATTAGCAATTCGAGCAACGGATCCACCAGCAGTGTCCCGTGCTGCTCAGTCAGCGAATGTAAGAGTTCAGAAGGCAGATAGACTTCTATTCGCTTCACCGCGATCTCAGTCTAATTCTGTTGCAGCAACCGTCCCCGTCGATACCTCAAAAGGATATTGGCAGCACTCATTGAAACCGCGATCGCAACCTCAATCGTTGGTCAATAAATAACTTCTCGCCCTTCAGATCCTTCCTAACGCACATCTTTTTCTGGTGCGCAAGCAATCTAAGTTGAGTTAGTGCCGATTGATCGTTCCTCATAAAAACTGCTCAACATCAAGAACAATCTAATCAATGCTTCGCCCGCGAACCGTCTGCGATCGTCGGGGAGCCGCAACGGGTGCAAGCTCAATCTTACGTTCCTGAAGCCGATGCCCTTCAAAATGCTTCTGCCAGAGTTCTGGTGCATTCAACGTCTCACCGCCATGCTTTGTCAAACGCTGCCGCACCTTACATAGCACTGGCGTATTCACGCAAGCCCCAGAAATAATGATCTGTCCCTTGGTCAAAGCAGGCAGTTCTTTCAGCAAATCCCGTCCTGCTGCTTCAACTCCATACTTTAGACTCTCTTGATCCACCGGATTCACAATGCGCATCAAAAACTGACTCATACATTGAGACAGGACATCCGCATCTAACTTACCTGGACGTTGCGTAATTAATCCCATTCCTAAGCCAAACTTCCGCCCTTCGCTCAAAATTGTCCGAATCACTGACTTACAGCGAGAGGGTTCATGAGCAGGGGCAAAACGATGCGCCTCTTCAACCAGAATAAACACGGGGTAGGGCAAGTAATTCTCATCTTGCGGTGAAATGAGTTCTTTCTGAGTACTCATCCGTGCATGATTGACTTGCCGCAGCACTGCCGCACAAATCACTTGCTGTTCTTCTTGACTGATTTCGTTCATTTGCAGGACGGTCACTTGTCCCGGTTCAAATAGTTCTTTTGGGCTAACCGTGTGTTCCACATTATGAAAATAGTCCGATCGCTCAATCTTCTCCAATTTCCATTCCAAAGCTGGAGCAGATGATCCCGTCTTTTCATTGCCATCGTCATCGACCTGCACATCGGCTTCTCGAACGGCTGCGATTAGATCTTGAATACCCCAACGATAATCTCCTTTGCGATGTCGCTGCAAAATCCGAAAGGCTTTGCTCAACATAGCTTGTTGACGATCGCTCATTTCCGGCAGTAATGCCAAAATATCGTAGTAATCTAGCGAAGACACTCGAATCCTCACTTCTTCCGGTGTCATCACTTTCACTTTGGGAGCATAGCCATCTGCTGATTTAAATGCTGGATGCCCCCGCATATCTGTCAGCGTTCCATACTCTCCATGCGGATCAAAAATTAAAACCGCCGCTCGATTGTGGGGAAGGAGCAACTCTTCTACCAGAACTCCAGCCGTATAGGATTTCCCTGAGCCAGTTCCCGCCAGAATCGCCATATGGGTACTAACTAATTCTTTGACATCTAATGCGATCGGCACAGATCCGACTTCTCTCAACAAAAGTGAGCCAATATGAGCTGATCCCACCGACTGAGGCTGACGACGATTTAAGATCTCCCTGAGCATCTCGTCACTTGCCAACACTACTTTTGCGCCTGGATCTGGACTTTTTCGCGGATTCATAAATCCCAGCGACGGATCGAAATAACCGATCACATCCACTGCAACTTCATAGATCTCCGGATGCTCGTACGTAAATCCGACAAGAGCCGCGATCGCTTCTGGACTAATCTCAGTGTCCGCAAAAATGCGATCAGGTAAGTGATCAATAAGTCTTCGATCCGAGATCTTACCGAGGATTTTACGGAGAAGCCCAGCTTCATAAACTTCATAATAGACATACTCGCCAATTCGCACATGGCGGTTATCAGACGTAATGAAAACATACTGATTGCCGTTTTCACCCGGTCCCTTTACCGTACCGACAACGCTGATTGGATTGGCAGTTCCAGGCTCTAAATTCATAAGATCCAAGGCGAATTATCGTGGAATAGAGAGGCAGTGCAAGCTTCGTTCAAGTGTACTATGTCTAAGAAAAAAAGGTGTGAAATCCTTTGAATTGCTTTATGGAGCGCAACTTCACATCGTCTTCATGTGGAAATGCATAAATTTTTGAGAATTTAGTCAATCAAGAACAGCAATCGAGGGAAATTACGGATACTTTCAAAGCGTTAAGACGCTAATCTGAAAGCGATGGTCTAACGAAATGCAAGATAGGTAAAATCTTACCTAGTTTATTTTTCGTATACAGAGCCATGCGCTTCCCGTAACGGATTCCGAAAGAGATTTGTGATGGGAGATTCCTGAAAAAGTAATGCAACGATAGGCATGTAGCAGGATGCAAGCAAAAGTTTCGCGATCGAGACCGACAGAATCTCAGGAAGTTGTGGGGCGAGTCATGGATGTTGTCAACACTACAAGAGAAGAAGCCCTTCGGATCGAAACTGATCGACTAACTTCTTTGTCTACCCATCCGGTTGAAACTGTGCCGCATTCCAGCCCTCTCGTTTCTAGTTTGGCAAGTGTCGGACGCAAGATTACTACAGCTCTCGCTCACGCCACTCAGAGCGAAACAGTCCTTGTGGAAATTGCAGCGTTGCTAGGAGAAGCTTATGGGGTTCAAGCTTGTATCATTTCAAATCCGGGTGAACCTTATTCCAAGTCATTGACTGCTTGGTTTGCCAAGACGCACCTTAGCGCCAGCCAACAGGGCGAAATTCTGGCAAACTATGGCATGATTCAGGCTGCGACGCTGGAACGTTCCAGCTTATTTGTCTCCGATTTGAACCTCAGCGAAATTAACAGCATATCGAAAGCGCTGCCAATTCGAGGCGTACTCAGCTTACCAACTCAATTTCAGGGACACATCAACGGTGTGATCAGCTTGCTGACAGCACAGGCGCATCGCTGGTCAGACTTGGAAATCGAAACGTTGACTCAAGTTGTTGATCACATTGCGATTGCACTCACCCAACTCACCCTTCAGCGCAAAGTCGCAAAACAGTCGCAATCGCAAGCGCTATTGCGAGAAGTCTCGATCGCGATTCAGAACTCAGTCGATGTGCCTCAAATCCAAGTCATGGTACTAGAGGGACTAGCTCGTACCCTTGAAATCGATCGAGCCTTTGTCCTGCGCACCAAGTTTTGGGATCCACGGCATAGCTTGCGGGCAAAGAGCGATCGAGTTCCGAAAGCGCGCGTGATGATTGACAGCGAGTGGAACCGTGACCCAATCGAGGTCGATGAGTCAGAAACGCCGCTTAGCCAGTCTTTCTGGATTACAGACTGCGCGGTTTGCCAGAGTGCATTTCTGAGTCCAGCTAAATTCTTTGCCTTCAGCAATTCAGGTAAGTTTCCCAGTAACCTAGAAACTGCGCCAATTTTTGATGCTGAGAAAATGCCTGCACTGTTACTAGTTCCTTTAGAAAGCAAGAATCGCCTCTTAGGATTTATCGCTCTTCAACAAAAAGAACCCCGCGCCTGGCAACCCGAAGAAGTCGAACTCGTCGAACTTGTCAGCGCTCAAATCAGCACTGCAATTATTCAAACCGAAACGCTGCGACAAGTTGAATCTCTTGTTGAGGAAAGAACAGCGCAACTTCAGCAAAGTCTAGAACTGCAAGCCAAACTCTACGAGATCACCCGCAAACAAATCGAGAAACTGCGGGAAATGAATCAGCGAATGGATGAGTTTCTCAGCACACTTAGCCATGAACTGCGCACGCCGCTCACAAGCATGATGTTAGCCATTCGGATGTTGCAGCAAGCAAATCTTTCTCCTGATCGCCGTCAGCAATATCTCAACATCTTGGAGCAGCAATGTGCTCAAGAAACGAATCTGATTAACGATCTACTTGCCCTTCAAGAGTTAGAAACGAAACAAGTTGCGTTCCAGCTTCAACAAGTGGATGTGAAGGAATTGATGGCTGACTTATCGAATTCCTTTAACCAGCGGTGGTCATCGAAGGGCTTAACGCTCGAACTTGAACTTCCAAAACGCTTGCCCCTTCTCAATACTGATTTAACTAGCTTCAATCGAATCTTGCTAGAACTGCTAACTAATGCGGGTAAATATGCTGATCCGAATAGCATGGTTTACTTACAGGTGATGCCTCAGCCTGGACAGCAAATGAAATTCTCAATCTCAAACATTGGATCAGCGATTTCCGAGGAAGAATTACCCCATATCTTTGATAAGTTCCGGCGTTGCCAAGGAATGACGCAAAATGCAGTTCCTGGAACTGGACTCGGTTTGGCACTGGTTAAAAGTTTAGTTCAGCATCTCAATGGCACGATCGAGGCAACGAGTACGGAGATGGAAGGAACTCAGTCTTACGAGACTTGCTTTACGATAACCTTACCGCAGAACTTGGAAATCGTAGAGGTTTGAGTCAGGAGAACTCCATCAGAAACTCAATTAGATCTGTGATGTCATTTAGGTTTTGACTTTGCCTAACTGATAGAAAAACTGAAATTGTGTGTTGATCTGAGCCAATATGTAGAGGCGATTCAATCCTAATGATCTCGCTCTTGGTTCAAAATTTGAGCGGTTGTAAGAAGAAGCCAGCAATTTTCGATCGCTCCGTACGGCTACGTTTCTCGACGGGTATGCTAAGTTTGGCACTCCGCAAGAAATGCAATGAATGACGAACCAAGAGGGATTTTGTCAAGATTTCTAGCAGTGTCGAATTTTCCCAATGATATTCGTGCAGGAATCTTCTGCTTCTGGAGCAGTTCTTCAACCCTCCAGCGCTATAATAATTTGAAGTTATGTTACAAACTACAGCCCCTAAACCTCTACGCTGGCAACGGCAACTCTCTTCTCCACTGGCTCGGCAGGTGGATATTTCTGTGTCGGCTGCCAAATTGACGTTTTATTTGTGGTGGGATCGTCAGATCGCAAGGCAGTCTGCTCATCACCGCAATCGCCGTGCTCAGTGGTTAGTCGGAACGCTGTTAGATTTAGGACCAACATTTATCAAAATTGGGCAATCGCTCTCGACTCGAGCTGATTTGCTGCCTTTGGAGTATGTCAAAGCATTGGGACAACTTCAAGATCGAGTCCCAGAATTTGATTCGAGCCAAGCGATCGCCATTATTGAATCTGAACTAGGCTATCCGCTGCATGTCTTGTATCGAGAATTTGATTCGACTCCGATCGCAGCTGCTAGCTTAGGACAGGTGCATCGTGCTCGGCTGCATACGGGTGAGGAAGTTGTTGTGAAAGTACAACGTCCGGGGTTAGAGCAACTCTTTGCGATGGATTTTCAGATTGTAGGTCGGCTCGTGCGATGGATTGATCGCATTGTTCCAACCGCAAGACACTACGATATTTTGGCGATTCATGAGGAATTTTCTGAGATTTTGAATCGTGAGATTGATTATGTGCAAGAAGCGATGAATGCCGATCGCTTTCGACATAATTTTGCTGATCACGATCTCATTGTCGTTCCGAAAATTTATCCTAAGTACACGACGAAGCGTGTGCTGACGATGGAATATGTGCCAGGAATCAAGGTCAACGATCGGCAAGGGTTACTTGCGATCGGGATTGATCCTCGTGAGATTAATCATTTAGGAATTTGTTCGTATCTCAAGCAACTGCTCCAAGATGGCTTTTTTCAAGCTGATCCCCATCCTGGAAATATGGCAGTGAGCCACGATGGAAAGCTAATCTTTTACGATTTTGGCATGATGGCAGAAGTGCAGCCGATCAACCGCAATCAGATGGTTCAGACTTTCTTTGCAGTATTGAAGAAAGATACCGATCAAGTCGTGCAAACGCTGGTGGATATGGGTTTGGTTGAGCCGATGGCAGACATGACCCCCGTGAAGCGAATTGTGGGCGTGTTGGTTGAACGATTTGCGGATAAGCCTGTTGAGATTCAAGCCTTTAAGAGCGTTAGAAATGAACTCTATGCTGTGTTTGAGCAGCAACCGTTCCGATTGCCTGCGCGGATGACTTTTATTATTAAAGCCTTGACGACGTTGGACGGAGTTGCGCGCGATCTTGACCCGAACTATAACTTGTTAGCGGCAGCGAAACCATTTGTGAAGAGTTTGGCGACAATTCCTGCGAAGCAAGGTGGGCTGGGAGAATTGGCGCGGCAGGCGAAGGGATATTTGGCGTATCGCATGACGAAGCCGAATCCCACTCAGACTGCGATCGAGCGATTAGAAGCCCGCTTAGAGCAAGGAGAATTACAAATTCAGGTGCGCTCGATCGAGCAAGAACGCGCCTTGAAAAAGCTCAATCTTTCGCTGAGAGCGTTGCTTTACGCCTGTATTTCAGGATTCGCAGCACTAACTGGAGCAATTTTGCTTGTCGGAAAAGTGAGCGGTTCAATGTTTGCTTTTGCGATCGCAGCAATTGCAGGCTTATTTTTAGTCAAAGCATTGATTGGGTTGAAAATGCGTGACCGTATCGATCGCATGATTGATAATTAAATCGAGCAGAAACCGCGCAAAAGGTGTAGAAAGGATAGAATCACTTTCTAAATGATGCGCGATCGGCTATGAAATTTTCCGCTCTTACAGGTTTTTGGCGGTTTTGGGCAGTGGCAATGGCAGCATTTTGCCTGATATTGGGCATTACGGCTTGCAATCCGCAGGGCTACAAAACACAAGCAGCAAAAGTTCCTCAGCTTGTCGATACGACCCTGAGCGATCCCAAATCATTTAACTATGCGTTGATTAACGAAGATCCGAATGTCGCGGGATTCTTGTATGTGGGATTAATCACAGAAAACGCATTGACCAATGAGCTTGAGCCAGAACTTGCAGAGAAATGGGAACTTTCGCCAGATAAGAAGAAAGTAACATTTACCCTGCGCGAAAACTTGAAATGGTCAGATGGTGTGCCGCTGACAGTCGATGACGTTGTGTTCACGTTCCGGGATATTTTTCTGAATCCTAAAGTGCCAACGGATATTCAAGATGTCCTGCGAATTGGTAAAGGACGGGCATTTCCAACCGTGCGAAAAATCGACGATCGCCGAGTTGAGTTCACCACACCTGAACCGTTTGCTCCCTTTTTGAGAGTGACAGGCGGATTGGCAATTTTGCCCAAACATGCGCTTGAAGAAACAATTCGCAAGACTGGCTCAGACGGCAATCCGCTCTTTTTCTCAACTTGGGGAACGGATACCGATCCGAGGAAAGTGATTTGCAACGGACCTTATACGCTCGACCAATATTTTGCGACACAGCGGATCATTTTCAAACGTAACCCGAACTATTGGAGAAAAGATGAGCAAGGCAATCAGAAGCCTTACATCGAGCGGATTGTTTGGAGTGTGATTGAAAACCAGAATACTGAGCTTCTTCAATTTCGATCAGGTGGAGTCGATATCTCTGAACCGATTCGGGCTGAAGATTATCCCATTCTCAAAAAAGAAGAAAAACGAGGTGATTTCACAGCGTATATTGGCGGCACTCGTCCGATTACGACTTTTATGGCGTTTAACTTAAATCAAGGACGGCGAAACGGAAAACCTGTCGTTGATCCCGTGAAATCAAAGTGGTTTAACAATCCAAAATTCCGTCAGGCAGTCGCATATGCTATCGATCGAGAACGGATGAACACAAATATCTTCCGAGGCTTGGGAGTCTTGATCAATTCGCAAATTTTGGAGACTAGCCCCTATTATCTCAAGCCCGAAGAAGGCTTAAAAGTTTACCAATACGACCAAAACAAATCAAAGCAACTGCTGAAAGAAGCCGGGTTTAAGCTCAACGATCGCGGACAACTTGCTGACCCAGAGGGGAATGTCGTGCGTTTTACGCTGATGACGAATGCAGGGAATGTGGTGCGTGAGTCGATGGTGGCGCAAATTAAGCAGGATTTGAGCCAGTTGGGGATTCAAGTTGATATTAATCCGATTAACTTTGGAGTGTTGTTGGATAAGTTAGATAACACTCAAGAATGGGAATCGTATCTACTGGCAATGGGCGGAAGTAAAGAGCCAAATAGTGGAGCAAACGTTTGGTTGCCGGAAAGTCGATCGCATAGTTTTAATCAATCGAGTGCACCTGGAAAACCTCCGCTTGAAGGTCGGGTTGTTGCAGATTGGGAAGCGGAAATTGGGCGATTATATGTCGAAGGTGCTCAAGAATTAGATGAAGCAAAACGGAAGGAAATTTACGGAAAGATTCAGAAAATTTCACAAGAATATTTGCCTTGGATTCCACTTGTGAATGCGCGTGTGATGGCTGTGGTTCGCAATCGGATTAAAGGAGTGAATTATCCTGAAAGTGGCGGTGCACTTTGGAATTTGACTGACCTGAGAATTGAGGATTAGTGATGAAAAAGGTCAGAATCCAGATTGGAGTGTGTTTGACGATCGCACTTCTCTTTTTGTCGAGCTGTAATCCTCATCGATATAGAACGGTTGCTGCACAAGTTCCTCAGTTAGTCTTAGCGAGTCCAACTGATCCCAAAACGTTTAACTACGCCAATAATCAAACTTTCCCATCTGTTTTTCCTTTCATTTATGAAGGGTTAACAAGAGAGAATGGTTTAACAGGAGAGTATGAACCTGCATTAGCTGAATCTTGGAAATTCTCGCCTGATAATAAACGAGTCGCTTTTACTTTAAGACCCAACTTGAAGTGGTCAGATGGAAAACCTCTGACGGCAGATGATGTTGTTTTTACCTATCGAGATATTGTTTTTAATCCGTTGATTCCAACGGATCAGAAAGAGAGTATTCAGATTGGGGTGAAAAAGGTTTTTCCAGAAATTCGGAAAATCAACGATCGCCAAGTTGAATTCATCTTGCCTGAACCCTTCGCGCCTCTTATTGCTGCGACTGCTGCACCTGAGGGCATTATGATTTTGCCGAAACATGCCTTAGCAGAAGCAATAAATTCAAAACTACCGGATGGAAATCCTAAATTCATTTCAACTTGGGGAACAGACACCGATCCGAAAAAAATTATTACGAATGGGGCGTATGTCATTGATAGCTATAGCCCAAGTCAGCGATTAGTTTTAAAGCGAAATTCGTATTACTGGCGGAAAGACAAAGACGGCAAGCAATTGCCTTATATCGATCGTATTGTTTGGCAATTTATCGAGAATTTAGATACGCAATTGCTGAGATTTCGCTCTGGCGATTTGGATGTGATGGGCGATACTCGACCTTTACGATCGGAGTATTTTTCATTATTAAAGCGAGAAGAAAAACGCGGAAATTTCCAGGTCTTAAATGGCGGCCCTTGGTCAGGTGTTTTGTATCTGACTTTTAATCTCAGTCAGGCGAAAGATAAAAATGGCAAGCCCTTTGTTGATCCGGTTAAATCGCGTTGGTTTAATACCCTTGAATTTCGGAAAGCTGTCGCTTATGCAATTAATCGCGATCGCATTAACACTAATCTATTCCGAGGTTTAGGAGTCGTCCAAAATTCGCCGATTTCGGTGCAAAGCCCATTCACTCTCAAGGAAGGTTTAAAAGCCTACAATTACGATCCGAATCAATCAAAAAACTTGCTAAAGAAAGCTGGATTCAAATATGACGATCGCGGTCAGCTCTTTGACTCAGATGGCAATCGAGTTCGCTTTACTTTACTCACCAACTCGAATAATTTAACTCGTGTTGCAATCGGCGCTCAAATTCGGCAAGATTTAGCTGCAATTGGAATTCAAGTTGACTATAATCCGCTGAATTTTAACGTTTTGATCGATAAAATCAATGGAGCAAGAGATTGGGATGCTCACATTATCGGATTTACGGGCGGAACCGAGCCACATGGACTAGCAAATCTGTGGATGACAAGTGGGGGATCGCATTCATTTAATTTGAGCCAGCAAGTTGGACAGCCGAAAATCCAAGGATATGTAGCAAATGAGTGGGAGAAAGAAATCGATCGCTTATTTATCCAAGGTGCTCAAGAACTGAATCCAGAGAAACGCAAAAAAATCTATGGTGAGTTTCAGAAGCTTGTTCAAGAACAGCTTCCTGTGATCCACTTAGTCAATGACTCTGCAATCATGGCAGTCAGAAATCGAGTTCAAGGATTGAAGTATTCTGGTTTACCCAGTTGGGGACTTTGGAACATTCAAGAACTTAAAATCAAAGAGTAGTAGTACCCTTCACATGACCCATCCCGAAGCACTAAAAGCACTGTTAGATGATGTATCTCAAGGCAAACTGAGTTCAGAAGATGCATTGAGCAAGCTGAGATATCTCACTTATGAGCCAGTTGGAGGTTTTGCCAATATTGACCATCATCGATCGCTGAGAACGGGTTTCCCGGAAGTCATTTGGAGTCCGGGTAAAACGCCCGAGCAGATTGCTCAAATCATGGAAACGATGCGAGATAAAGCGACAGTCGTCATGGCAACTCGGATGGAACCAGAAGTGTATGCTTGGGTGAAAGAAATGGTTCCAGATGCCCTTTACTATGCGACTGCTAAGATTTGCGCGTTAGGTAGTCCAAAAGCTCCGATTTATCCAGGGACGATTGGGATTCTTTCAGCAGGCACAGCAGATCTTCCTGTTGCCGAGGAAGCAGCCATTACTGCTGAACTCTGTGGATTTCGGGTGAATCGACTTTGGGATGTCGGCGTTGCTGGAATTCATCGCTTGCTAAGTAATGTGCATGTGTTGACTCAGGCAGATGTGCTAATTGTCGTCGCAGGCATGGAAGGAGCATTGCCGAGTGTAGTAGCTGGTCTGTCAGATTGTGCGATCGTCGCTGTTCCCACCAGTATCGGATATGGAGCCAGTTTTAATGGACTATCCGCATTGCTCACGATGTTGAATTCTTGTGCGACTGGAATTGGGGTCGTCAATATTGACAACGGATTTGGAGCCGCCATGTTAGCAGGTCAGATTTTGAGAACAGCTAGTAAATTGAAGTAAAACTAGCAGTGTGGAGCGAGAAGTCAGAATTTTACAAAACTCCGACTTCTGAACAATCATCACCTAGCTATTGAACGCTGGAAAGAAGTTTGATCCCACCGATTTTTTCAATCGCCGCATCGCCCGCCCTGCCATATCCGTAAATAGTAAATCGCCACACAAAAGCTGAGTAGCATAGCGTGTACTTTTCTCATACTTCACGCCGTACTTATAGCAAACTCCCGTCCACTGGTAAAACACCCGCGCTAAATTCAAAGCTGCATCAAAATTTGCTGCAAACTCGGCGTGAATGCGATCGGTATATTCATCTGCTGCTTGATCAATAATGCTTTGAGCTGCGATCGCACCACTCTTCACCGCATGGAGAATTCCATCACCAAACAATGGATTGATCAATCCCGCTGCATCCCCGACTAGTAAAATCCGTCCTTCATGTAATGGCTCTTTCCCACTCCACGTCGGCAACGGATGAGCGTGAAATTTCAAAGCTGAACGATCGTATTTCAATCCCAACGCATCCATATATTCCAGAATCGTCTTCTGCAACTGTGCGGGTAAATCGCGATCACGTCTCGCATCTTGATTATCTGGACGAAACACGCCTGCTCCAATATTCAAATGATCAGCTTTCGGAAAAATCCAGGCATATCCGCGTTTCACCGCGCCATATTCTAGATGCGCAATATCGGGACGTAGATCTGCATGACCATTGCCCCATTGATGTGGATGCTCAATCTCCATTGCTAACGCGATCGCTTTGCGCTTTCTCAACTGAGTCGCCTTTGCAACTACTCCATTCGCGCCATCGGCTCCAATCACATATCGCGCCTTTGCTGTAAATTCCGATCCTGTCTTAATTCCTTGCGCTCGGACAATCACGCCCTCAGGTTCAGGTTCAAGCGATCGGAGCGCAATTCCATCTCGCAACTCGGCTCCAAACTGGTTCGCTCTTTGAGCCAGAGCATTGTCGAAAAGAGGTCGTTGAACCATCCAGAGCGATAAGCGCTCATCGGTCGATCGCGGATTCATCGAAACAAGATAGGGATCTTCAAACTTCCAGGTATGCCGCATCTGGGTAACATCCGACTCGACAAACGCCTCTGGAGCTAAATCTTGTAACTGAGACTGCATCACCATCGGCATCCCGCCACCGCACGTCTTATGGCGAGGCAAAAACTGTTTTTCCAGTAGAGCTACAGTGAATCCAGCTTGGGCAAGTTGAGCAGCAGCGATCGAGCCAGAGGGGCCTGCACCGATAACAACGACATCGTAGGTTTGCATGAGCGATCTAAAAAATTGCACCTACTAGACTATCACCGTAAAAGCTGGCTCAGCACTGAATCCATGCCCTGCACTTCTAGTAAAACCTGTTGCTTTTCACGCTCACCATAGGCATCCCAGTTATTTCGCAAATTAATGCCTAATGAGTACCGTTGTCTAGAACAACAAATAATCACCGAAATTCCGCGATCGAGCAATCTTGAGCCTAAGTCATACGCTTGATCTCGACGCTGCGCACTAAAGCTATGAAACTGGCAAAACAACTCACCTTGATAGCTAATTCCATCACAGAGTTGATCGTGAAACCAAAACTTAAAAAATCGACAATCGGATTCATTTGCGAGTAGCAGGTTCATGCAAAATAATAGATCAGCCCAATCATTAAATACTTCAAAGGAAAATTCAGAGTTTCCGGTTCATTGTGCCAGTTTTAGAACATATAAATGTATCTTTTCAATCCAATTGGCGCAGTCAGTGCACCCCCATTTCTTAGGGTATTGAATGTCAAACTCAGGTTGATTCAGTTCTTATTCTTAATACTATTTAATAAAGTCGGGCAACCTATCTATCCTAAGACAGACGAAATATGCAGTTTGTCGCGCAGACATCAAAAAACAGCCTCAGCGATAAAGTTTAAGTAATTTCCACAGTTTCTCTGAAGGAAGGGATCAGACTGTCATAAGGGATCTGGCATTTTCGGCATAAAATTCGCTAAAATCAGCTTTAATTGCCGTGTTTTTACGAGGGTGCTCGGAATTTTGAATCCATGCTTATACGGGGAGCATCGTCACAATTACGGAGCAGGATCGTAATTTCAGATGTCAGTGAGCATCAAAGCGAGTACACCCCCAAAAACGTTCCCATTCGACTGCAATGCAAAACTGCAATGATTCCATCATCAGATCTCAATCGACTCAGCCGCCAGATCGGGGAACCTTCATGAAAATTTTGGTGATTGAAGACGAAAAAGATGTTCGGCTGAACATTCTAGAAATTCTTGCCTCTGGGGGCTTTGACTCCCTGAATGCCGATAATGGTATGACCGGAATTCAATTGGCAAAGGAGCGATCGCCCGATTTGATTCTCTGCGATATCAAAATGCCTGATTTTGACGGCTACAACGTTTTAGAAGCATTGCGTCAAGATCCAAGCACAGCAATGATTCCGTTTATTTTTCTGACTGCCAAAGCCGATAAAGCCGATATGCGACAGGGGATGAATTTGGGCGCGGATGACTACTTAACCAAACCCTTTCGCCGGGTGGAATTATTAGAGACGATCGCTGCTCGTCTGAAACGGCATAGCGCCCAACTTGAGATTCAGAGAAAGGTCGATGAACTGCAATCCATCAATAGTCAGAAAAACGATCTGCTCAACACGATTACGCACGATCTGCGCGCACCACTCACGACAATTAAAGTGGCGCTGCAATTAATGGATGCGATGCCGGACAATCGGCGGCAATATATCGATATTGCGCTGAATGCGTGCGATCAAGGCGATGAATTGATCCAAAACTTATTAGATTTGTATCAACTGGAATCTGGAGAAGCGTTAGCTCCACCCGAACCGCTCAATTTAAGAGAGCTTTTGCGGAAAACAACAGATGCGTTTCAAGTCAGAACTCGGGATTGTCAACAACTTCTCAAGGTGAATCTTCCCGAAACCTTGCCTGTGATTGTGGCAGATGGAGTCAGTTTGCGCCGAATTCTCGTTGAGCTTTTAAATAATGCCTGCAAATATACACAAAGTGGAGGTGAAATCTGCCTCAAAGTTCGCGAAGGATTGAGTGAAAATCAGACTCCACTTTTGCAATTTACGATCGCCAATCAATCCGAAATTCCGACAAAAAACTTGCCGCAT
Source organism: Leptolyngbya sp. GGD (assembly GCF_026735145.1). Taxonomy (NCBI): domain Bacteria; kingdom Bacillati; phylum Cyanobacteriota; class Cyanophyceae; order Leptolyngbyales; family Leptolyngbyaceae; genus Leptolyngbya; species Leptolyngbya sp. GGD. The sequence goes on along the minus strand of NZ_JAPQKE010000001.1, from coordinate 1,319,436 downwards.
ATTTTTGACAAATTTTATCGAGTTCCGGGCAGCGATCGCTGGCAAAAAGGCGGCACAGGTCTAGGACTTGCCCTCGTCAAAAAGCTCGTTGAACAGCTTCAAGGCAGTATTATTGTAAAAAGCCAGACTGGGTGGACTACTTTTGTCATCGAACTGCCTTATGAAACTCTTTAAATGAACTTCAGCAAGTCTCCATGAAGTTCGATCAAAATTTGAGTAAAGATTTTAGAGGCAAAGATTTATTCACCCCTGAATTCGAGCGTGAGTCATGCGAGAAACTGACCAGATCCAGTTACAACAGCGCAATGCGGAACTCGAAGTACTCGTCGCCGAACTGCGATCGCAACTTCAAGCCCAATCTGTGCAAGAACTGACAAAAACCCCCAAAGCAATCGCTCCTTCAGTGTCGAGCGTAGAGGCGGAATTTGATCTGGATACCGTGAGATCGCTGCGCTATCAAATCACCAAACTCGAACATAAGATCGAACAACTTCAAGCTGAAGTCAGTCGTCGCCGTCGTGAGCAAGAAAGCCTTAGAACGAGCGAACAACGCTATCGATCCGTTGTAGAAGCGATGCATGAAGCTGTGATGATGCTCAATGCAGAAGGACTCATCGAAACTTGTAATGCCAGTACTGAGAAAATCTTGGAATGTGCGATCGAGGAATTAATCGATCGCAATATTTTGGAGTTGGGCTGGGAAGCGATCCATGAAGATGGTTCTGCATTTGATCTCGAAACTTTTCCGGGTCTGATCACGGCAAAAACGGGGATTCCCTGCTCAGAAGTCATTCTGGGTCTCTGCAAACCTGAGAAACAGGTAACTTGGATTTCGATCAATTCTCAGCCGCTGTTTCAGCCTGGACAAGTTTTACCCTACGCGGTCGTTGTTTCTTTTTCAGATATTAGTCTGCGCCGCTGGATCGAAGAGGAGCGGCATCAACTGTTAGCCCGTGAGCAAACTGCCCGTGCTGAAGCAGAATTAGCCCGTGAACAGATTAACCGGGTTTTGCAGAGCATTACCGATGGATTTGTCGCGCTCGATCGCTCTGCTCGTTTTACCTATGTCAATCACGCTGCCGCACAGATCTTAGGGAAGCCTGCCCGAGATTTGCTCGGCAAAGTGCTTTGGCAGGAGTTTCCCGACTTTGCAGAAACGAGTTTTGGGCAACTCTATCGACGTGCGATGGCAGAAGGTGTCCCCCTCGAAATTGTCGATTACTATATCCCCTGCCAGGGCTGGTATTCAATGCGCGCCTATCCTGCTAAGTCTGGCGTGTCTTTATTTTTCCGCAATATGACCGATTCGGTCGAAACCGCAAGAGAGCGCGACCAAGCTCAGCAAGCGCTCAGATGTGCCTTACAGCGGTTATCCTTCCATGTGGATAATTCACCGTTTGCTGTCATTGAATGGGATCAAAATTTACGGATCACTCGCTGGTCACGCGAAGCCGAAGCCTTACTCGGATGGGATGCGTCTGAAGTGATTGGCAAACAGTTTGGAAGTTGGGAATTAGTCGTACCAGAGGATTTAGGCACGGTTGATCGCGCGATCGCGCAGCTTCTCAACGGGCAGACGACTCGCAATGTTTGTACCAGCCGCAATGTCTCGAAAGATGGCTCGATCGTGCCCTGTGAATGGTATAACTCCGTCCTGTTTGATAGCTCAGGTGAGCTAATTTCAGTCTTGTCGCTGATTTTGAATGTGCGAGAGCGACAGCAAGTCGAAGATGAACGCAAAGCTGCGGCTGCGGAGCTGCGAGAAAGTGAAGAACGATTCCGGCAGTTAGCTGAGAACATTGAACAGATCTTCTGGATGTACGATGTCGAGCAACGCAAGCTGATTTACATCAGTCCAGGATGTCAGCAAGTTTTGGGGTATGACAGTCAAAGCTGTTATGAGAAACCGTTAAGTTTTTGGCTCAATCGGGGGCTACCAGAAGATATCCCCCATCTGATGAAAGTCAGTCGGCAAGCACTCAGAGGCAAATCCGCAGAGGCAACATTTCAGTTCCAGCGCCCCGATCAAGAAAAGCGCTGGTTACTCGCACGTGCCTTTCCCGTGCGCAATCAGCAAGGCAAAGTCTATCGCATAGCGGGAATTGCAGAAGATATTACCGAAGCTAAGCATCGAGAAGCAGAACGCCAAGCACAAGAGCAGCGCTTGTTACTTTTAGAGTCTGTCGTCTTAAATGCAAATGATGCGATCGTGATTACTGAAGCAGAACCCGTGGAGCCACCAGGTCCGAGAATTGTCTTTGTGAATGATGCCTTCACGCGCATGATGGGCTACGAGAAGCATGAGGTGATTGGCAAGACCCCTCGGATTTTGCAAGGTCCGAAAACGAATTGGACAGTCTTGAAGAATCTGCGATCGGCTTTAAAGAACTGGCAGCCTGTGATTACCGAACTGATCAACTATCACAAAGACGGGTCTGAAGTGTGGATCGAACTGAGTATTTTCCCAGTCACCGACCAAACCGGACATTACACTTATTGGGTCGGCTTGCAGCGTGAAATTACCCACCGCAAACAAGCTGAGATTGAAATGCGAAAAGCATTAGAAAAAGAACGCGAGCTAAGCGAACTGAAATCCAACTTTGTCACCACTGTTTCGCATGAGTTTCGTACGCCCTTGAGTACGATTCTTTCTTCGGCAGACATGCTGGAGTTTTATGCGGGAAATTGTTCGATCGATAAACAACTTGAACATATCCAGCGCATTCAAGCGGCATCTTTGAACATGAAAGACCTTCTCAGTGACATTCTGATGCTGGAGCGGGCTGATGCCAAGAAAGTCAAGTTTGAACCGGCTCCACTCAATATTTTGTCTTTTTGCGAGAACCTGATCGATGAAATGCGATTGAATGATCAAGCTCAGCACCAGATTAGGTTTGAACCGGAAGCGGATGTGTCAGAAATTCGCGGCTACATGGATGCGAAATTGATGCGGCAAATTTTTACCAATCTGCTTTCTAATGCGTTGAAATACTCTCCGGCTGAGTCCACCATCACATTCCGAATCCGACAAGATCAGACCCACGTTTACTTTGAAGTGCAAGATCAAGGCATTGGAATCCCGGAAAGTGATCAAGTGCGGCTCTTTGAAGCATTTCATCGAGCTACGAATGTCGGAATGATTTCTGGAAATGGATTAGGACTGGCGATCGTCAAACAATCAGTTGAAATTCATCAAGGGCAGATTCAATTAACGAGTCATGAAAATCAAGGAACAATGGTTCAAGTGATGTTGCCTCTGCGCCCTCAAGATACGGAAATTTTAGACTGATGGTGAAATGGTTGATATTTGCGATCGCAGGATTAGGCATCGCTGGGCTAGGCAAGATCGGTGAGATGACGATTGAGACAATGGGCAGCCTCGTTCACTTTAACTGTCGCCCAACCGCAAACCGTGTGATCTGTGAATTAACGCATGAACCTTTAATCGGTTCATTAAAAACAATTGAGTTTGAGAAGCAAGAGTTAAAGATGACCACCATCCAGCAAGGACGGCGCTCTACAGATCAACGGTTAGCAATCGTTTTACAATCCGGTGCAGTGATTCCTCTCACTCACAATTGGTCAACCAGCAACAATCAGCAATTGTTGCAGCAACGGGATTTGCTCGATCGCTTTATTGCCGACACAACTGCAAAGACGCTGAATATTCGGACACACCGACCTGGACAGCTTTGGGTCATTTTAGCGAGTTTGCTAGCAGGCATGGGAGGATGCGTTGCGATCGCGCTTAAACTCTCCAAAGGGTGATTCTTCTAGTGAGATCGTTTGCCCCACAAGCCAGATTCCGGGAAAACGCGATGGCTAGAAATTAGGGCGGCGGGAGGATTCCATCCCGTCTGGAATTGTGTCAATTTAGAAAGGATTGGTTCAAGAAATTCACTCTGTCATCAATACTTGTAGAGATCTTGTTTAGCGCCTTCACCTTGAGGGCTATGGGGATCTCAACTTAGCGAATTGACAAATTCATCGGCATTTACGCTCAATCCCCATGCTGTCACAGTCGCCTACCCTCGAAGATATTGAAGTTCAACTGCTGTTTGATGGCATTTATCGCTACTACGGCTATGATTTTCGCAACTATGCCTCTTCATCTCGGAGACGAAGAGTGCAAAATTTTATGCAGTCTGAAAGAATCGAGACAATCTCAGCATTACAGGAAAAAGTCTTGCACGATCGCGCCACGCTCGATCGCTTCTTGCTCAACTTGACCGTCAATGTCACCTCTATGTTTCGCGATCCGAGCTTCTTTCTGACCTTCAGAAACGTCGTCTTGCCTATGTTGCGCACTTATCCCTTTATTCGGATTTGGCACGCAGGCTGCTCAACCGGAGAAGAAGTGTATTCCATGGCAATTTTATTGCAAGAAGCAGGCATCTACCATCGCTGTCGGATCTACGCAACCGACACTAATGAGAAAGCCTTGCAAGCTGCCAAAACTGGAATATTTTCACTGTCTGCAATGCAAGAATATACGCAGCAATATCTCAAAGCAGGAGGTAGCAAATCATTCTCTGAGTACTATACAGCCGCCTACGAAAATGCGATTTTTCGCGCTTCGCTGCGCGACAACATTGTCTTCTCGCAACACAATCTTGTGACTGATGGATCATTCAATGAATTCAATGTAATTTTGTGCCGCAATGTCTTGATTTACTTCGATCGTGTCTTACAAAATCGCGTGCATGAGCTGTTTTATCAAAGCCTCTGCCCTTTTGGCATTTTGGCATTGGGACGGCAAGAATCCCTCCGATTTACGGCGTATCACGATCGCTACGAACCCCTTTCAACCTCTGAGAAGCTTTATCGGAGGTTAGACTAATGGCACCTGCTTTGGTGGCGATAGGTACTTCTCTAGGGGGATTATCCGCGCTGCGGACTATGTTAAAAGGGGTACCAGGATGTTTCACAGTGCCGATCGCCATCGTACAGCATCGGGATCAAGGATCGACAGACATGCTCAGCCGGATTTTACAGCAGGAAAGCGCGTTGACCATTTTGGAAGTGGAGGACAAAGAGCCGATTCGCCCTGGATTCGTTTACTTAGCTCCGCCGAATTACCATCTTCTTGCTGAACCTGAGTATTTTTCGCTTTCAATTGATCCCCCCGTTGCTTTTGCAAGACCTTCGATCGATGTCTTGTTCGAGTCCGCAGCAAAGGTTTACGCTCAGTCGGTCATCGGGATCATCTTGACGGGTGCAAATCAAGATGGTTCAGAAGGTCTGGCTCAGATTAAAGCGCAAGGCGGCACGACCATCGTGCAAGATCCGCGTACTGCTGAATGCCCGATTATGCCGGAAGCCGCAATTGCTAAAAGCGCTGTTGATTATGTTCTCCCGTTGCATCAGATTCCATCTATGCTGGTTACTCTCTGCTCCTAACCTCACCCTACTCCCGCTGTTTTAGGATCGTGCCCATGTCGTTGAACAAACCCGTTAACATTCTTCTTGTCGATGACCAACCTGAAAACTTGCTGGCATTGGAAGCGGTCTTAGGCAAGCTCGGGGAGAATCTGATACAGGCATCCTCTGGAGAAGAAGCGCTGCGATGTCTGCTGAATCAAGATTTTGCGGTGATTCTGCTCGATGTCCAGATGCCCGGGATCGATGGGTTTGAAACGGCAAGTTTGATTCGATCGAGAGCGAGATCGCAGCATACGCCAATTATCTTTCTGACGGCTTTTGATTCGAGTGATCACGGGATTTTTCGAGGCTATTCACTCGGTGCAGTGGACTATTTGATCAAGCCGATTAATTCCGACATTTTGGTTTCTAAAGTTGCAGTATTCGTCGATTTATTTAAGAAAACGGCAGCGGTTAAGCTACAAGCAGCGCAGCTTAAGGCAGTCAATGCTGAATTGCGGCGGAGTGAAGAACAGTTTCGCTCTCTATCAGCATCCTCGCCATCTGGAATTTTTGTGATTGATCCGACGGGACAATGTACCTATACCAATCCCCGCTACGACGCGATTTGTGGCAGGTTGGCTGAGAATTGGTGTGAGTGTGTTCACTTAGAGGATCGCGATCGCGCGATTTCTCAGTGGCAGGTCTATCTCGAACAGGGCGGAGAATTTTCCGAAGAATTTCGCCTACACACTCAAGATACGCGCGCGTTGTGGGTACAAGTGCGATCGTGTCCGATGTTTTCCCAAACTGGTGAACCTCAAGGGTATGTTGGCACAATCGAGGACATTACAGAGCGCAAAGAAGCGGAAGCCACCCGTGCTCAAGTCATGCGCGAACAGCTCGCGCGCCAAGAAGCAGAAGTCGCCAATCGCATGAAAGATGAGTTTTTGGCGGTGCTTTCTCATGAGTTGAGAACGCCGCTCAATTCGATGTTGGGCTGGGTACGGTTACTGCGATCGAAACAGTACGACCAGAAAATGATCGATCGCGCCTTAGAAACGATCGAACGCAATGCGGAAACTCAGGCGCAGTTAGTTGAAGATATTTTAGACGTGTCGAAGATTATTCGCGGCAAGCTGCGGCTGAATTATCGGGCGGTGCATCCGATCGCTGTGATTCAAGCCGCGATCGATGCCGTCCGTCCTCAGATCGAGGCAAAATCGATTTTACTCGAAACAGAGTTTGAACCCGATTTGCCGAGCCTTTGGGGAGATTCGACTCGGTTGCAGCAAATTATTTGGAATTTGCTCACGAATGCGGTGAAATTTACGCCATCCGAGGGACAAATTACCATTCGTCTCACGTTGGATGATGCGAACATGGCGAAAATTGCTGTGATGGATACGGGCATGGGGATTGAGTCAGAATTTTTGCCGCATGTGTTCGATCGCTTTCGCCAAGCAGACAGTACTACGACTCGATCTCATAATGGGCTAGGCTTAGGACTCGCGATCGTGCGACATTTGGTCGAAATGCATGGAGGAACGATCGCAGCGGATAGTCCAGGAGCAGGATTAGGGGCGACGTTCACGGTGCGATTGCCGCTCTTGAATTCGAGCGAGTTGCAGGATAAATTGCCAGGGGACTCTCTGATGTCAGTAGACACTGCTCAGAAAGTGATCTGGTAAGCTGAGCCGTTAATTTCACTTTGCTAGTCAACGGCATTCATTTTGCGAAGTGGGGAGATGGGGAGCCGCAACTAAGTCGGGAAAATGAATTGGAAGATTGTCGCTCTCGTTTGCGTCCCGCCCTAAACTGGAAGTCCGGGCTAACTGTGCGAAGTGGGTTGAAACCCACTGAAGAAAGTGTTTTCATGGGCTGTCAGTCCCAGAGCGGATTTCGCACAGCTAGTCCCGAATTCATGCCGGAGGGGTGAGCAACGAAGCGAAAGAATGTGCCGAACTGATGTTGAATGACGCCCATCTCCCTATCAGGATGAATTGCGGTGAACGACTACCTTAATCTAAACGTAGCCATGCTCCGCCAAAAAATCCATCGAAACGCGATCGGGCACTTCTGCTCCTGGTTTCTCACCCCGCAAAAACCGCTCTACATATTTTCCTAAAATATCGCCTTCTAAATTCACCCAATCCCCAGGTTTCAGTTCACACAAGTTCGTCGCAGCATAAGTGTGAGGAATGACTGCAACCGTAAACCAGGAGCCATCCGGCGCACAATTTGCCACAGTCAAACTGATGCCATTGACGGAAATACTCCCTTTCGGCAAAATGTAGCGGGCAACTTGGTCACTCTCCGTATTGAAGCGCATCTCCCAAGACGTCGCAGACTCAGCCGCAGAATGAAACGTTCCTACCCCATCCACATGCCCTGTGACAAAATGCCCGCCTAATTTACTGCCGACCCGCAGCGAAGTTTCCAAATTCACCGATTTTGCACTATCTGCCGCGCGTCCGAGAGTTGTACGATTCACCGTTTCCGGAGAAACATCTGCGACAAACCCATCATCGAGAATCTCCGTAACGGTCAAACAAACTCCATCCACTGCGACACTATCGCCGAGTTCTAAACCCTGCAAAATCACCGACATTGCAGACCCCGAAATTTTTACTTGTTCGGGATTGAGAACTGCTAAATGACCAACCGTTTGTACAAGTCCTGTAAACACAAAATTAAGTCCTTATTGACAATAAGATGCCGATTGTCCCCAATCTGATTTGCTGATGTAACGGGAGATTCAGAATTTTTTTGAATCCTATCTAGACATTCAAAGTCAGACGAATTACAGTCTAAAATCACAATAGAGAGTTTAGGGTGGTTTAGCGCTACTTTAATCTTTTCCTCAAGAAAATGATGAAATTTGGAAGTCCTCTTTTATTTTGTCAAATTCTGAAAGGGATGAATTAGGATCTGATCTAAGAACGCACCCGAATGCGATTTCTCGAACGCAATCCTGCTCCCGGAGCGCGATCGATTACGTCTCTTGAACGAAGTTCGTTTTAGACACTTCTCTATCCATTTCGTGATCTCTGGAGATCTAGAGGCTACACCATGATTGAAATGAAGGTTGCAGGCATTGCACTAGAAGCATCCACTCGAAGTCCGATCATTTTGTTAAAAGATGCAACCGATCGACGAGCGCTGCCAATCTATATTGGTCAAGACCAAGCAAAAGCAATTATTAGCGTTCTTGAAGGTCAGACCCATCCTCGTCCTCTGACTCACGACTTAATGGTCAATTTTTTAGAAGCCTGGGAAATAGAGGTCGAGAAAGTCATTATTCACTCATTGCAAGATAATACATTCTACGCGATTTTAGTGACGAAGCAGGGCGAAACCCGGCGCGAGATTGATTCTCGCCCCAGTGATGCGATCGCAATCGCTCTGAGAACAAATAGCCCAATTTGGGTGATGGAAGAAGTCGTGGCAGATGCCTCGATTCCAGTCGATCGAGACGCAGACGAAGCAGAACGTCGCGCCTTTAGAGAATTTATCTCGAATCTCAGCCCGGATGAATTGATCCAACGAGGACGGTTTAGTAGTGGAGAAGCGCAGTAGCTCGTGGACGATCGGCGATTCGGTAAAACTGAGCTTGCGTATTCGGTATTTTCGTTAGGAACAATGCGCTGTCTCTCTTCTGCGTCGGTGATGGAAGCAACCGTGCAAAAAGCGATCGAGCTTGGCATTAACCATATTGAAACTGCACGAGGCTATGGGAAAAGTGAAGAGTTTTTGGGAGCCGCATTGCAAGGTGCGCGCTCCCGCGTTTTTTTGACCACAAAGTTACCACCGAGTTTGGATGCTGACCAAACCGATCGCTGGATTGATGAGTCTTTAGAACAGCTGCAAGTCGATTTTGTCGATAGTTTAGCGATTCATGGTCTGAATACTTGGGAACATCTGGAATGGGTGAAGGCAGAACATGGATGTATGAAGGCAGTTCAATCTGCGATCGCTGACGGCAGAGTGCGGCATGTCGGATTCTCGACGCATGGCAGTTTAGATGTGATTTTGGCAGCGATCGCGACGGACTTCTTTGAATTTGTGAATTTGCATTACTCGTTCTTTTTTCAACGAAATGCACCCGCGATCGAGCTTGCTGCTCAAAAAGATTTAGGGATTTTTATCATTTCGCCTGCTGACAAAGCGGGCATGTTACACACACCGCCGCAGAAGTTGACTCAGTTGTGTGCGCCGATGTCACCGCTAGAGATGAACTATCGGTTCTTGTTGAGCGATCGACGAATTACGACGTTAAGTGTGGGTGCTGCAAATCCGAATGAATTGAATTTAGACTATCGAACTGGAGCATTGAGTGCAGAAGAACAGCAAGTCTTTGAACGATTGCGCGAAATTCGCGCGCCGGAACAGTGCAGCCAGTGTTATGAATGTTTGCCTTGTCCAGAGGGCATCAATATTCCGGAAGTGCTGCGACTGAGAAATTTAGCAACGGCTTATGACATGCAGCAGTTTGGAGAGTACCGCTATCGGATGTTTGAGAATGCGGGGCATTGGTTTCCAGGGAATAAAGGCAATCGCTGTACAGATTGCGGAGACTGTCTGCCCAAATGCCCAGAGAAGTTAGAGATTCCGAGATTGTTGAGAGAGACCCACGATCGCTTAAATGGAAAAGCTGGACGGCGATTGTGGCAGGAATAAGTAAATCTGTATAAACTCCATAGGAATTTTCTGTATCAGAAACTACTTTTACAATCTTTCTGATGAAATTATTACGGTAATCTGACAGTAGTTCAGACACCTCGTTCAGAAAACTTTCCTATGAAATCCTTACTTGTAAAGAATATTGGTCAGGCAAGACGACGAGTGCGATCGCAAAATTTCAGGACGATGGGAAGCTCAATCTATCAGCCTGAATTTTCTTACTCTCAAATTTTCTTATCTTGGATGGGGAGCTTCTTAGGAATTGCAACACTCGCTTATTTATCTGTACATACTCAATATCCTTTAATTGCGGCTCCGTTTGGTGCAACCGCTGTGCTTGCATTTGCTGTTCCGGATAGCCCGCTTGCCCAGCCCCGCAACCTGATTGGTGGTAATCTCATCGGCGCGATCGTCTGCATTACTTTGGTGTATGCCTTTGGCACAGCGCCTTGGGTGATGGCACTTGCCGTTGCAACTGCAATTAAACTGATGCAGTTAACAAAAACGCTGCATCCTCCGGGAGGTGCTGTGGCGCTAGTTGGTGTGATGAGCGAGGCTTCATGGGATTTTTTATTGATTCCCGTACTGACAGGCTCGATTGTCATTTTGCTCTGTACGATCGCATTCAATAATCTAGTTCCCGGAAGACCCTATCCTAAACACTGGCTTTAACCTTAGCTTTGTTGGGGCTTGAGAACTTTGGCTTTTCAAGTACAGTCGGAGTTCTCACCCCAAGCAATCCTCAACGCTGAAAACCTTTCGCCTTCTTCGCTGCTTTCTCCTTCGATTTCGTTTTACTAACCTCTGCTAATGCTTCCTGAAATAGATTGTGCAGGTGAATCGGAACACTCGCTATATCAGGCAAAGTGGGTTCTAAAGGTTTACGATGCATCTGAAGTAAGGGATCTAAATCTCGCTCCAAATTAAATGGTAGTCCCGTATATTCCTGCAACACCTTCTCTAACTGAGTCGGATACTGTTCAGCAAATCGATGCCACACAAACGCATTGATTTCAGCATCATTGAGATATTTCTGAACCAAGGCTTCCGCCCCTTTCACACTTCTCCAATCTTCTGCTTTTAATAGCGCCTCAAATTGTGTGTAAGTGGTGAGCAATATCTGCCCCCATCGTGGATGAGCTAGAACTGTTACTTCTTCAGCTTTTTTCAAATCGGGTGGCAGTTCGACGTGCGGGGCTGCCATCTTAGCAGCCGTTTTGTTTTGTAGCATTTTGGCAGCCGATTCTGCATCTAATCCCATTGCTTCTGCCATTTCAGCAAGTTCTTCATCACTCACGCCTGCTTCTTGCGCAAGTTCTGTGATGGACTTGTTTTTATCGAGTCCAACTTCATCGAGTCGTCGCTGTGTGAGAAACTCTTGAAACTCAGAAATTTTCTTGCTCAGATGGTAGCCCGACAAGGTTATCTGTTCACTTCCAAAAAAGTCGAGAAAGTCCTGGTGATAGCGTTCTACTGACTTCCAAGCTTCTTCTAGTAACTCAGGTGCATCGCCGTAAAGATCAGATTTATAGTTTTGGCGAAAATTTCCGATCGCGACTGCTAGCTTTGGCTTTCCGAGCTTTCCTAGCTGAGTAAACGGACTAAAAAACGTCCAGTACTCTTCCACAGGTGCAATGCGTGTTGTGAGCATTTCTCCGAGTTTGAGCCGCGACATTGCATTTTGCGTGTCTTCATCATTCGGCTTCACGCTATACAGCTTAGTCGTGAGCCAATTCATTAATTTGAAACCATCCGGTAAGATTTCTTGAATTGCAAACAATCCTGAAAAGTTATGTTTCCAGTTCAAAACGAGTTGTCGATCGCTCGCTGACAATTCTGGCTCGCTTTCAACAAACAATTCCAAGGGTGATTTCGTGCCAATCTGCCCATGACTCAGAAAGATATCGACAACCGTCTCTCGGTGTTTGCTATCTCGTGCTTGAGATTGCTCTAAGCGATCGGCGACGAACTTTTCAAATGCAGTCGCTAACTCTCCTTCTGCGTCGTAAACAAAATCGGTCAGCGCTTGTTTGAGTTCTTTCGATCGCGCCAAAATTGCATCCACCATAAATTACCTCGATCGTCTTTGAACAGATTATCGTCTCGCTTGTAAATCCCGAAGCATCTTGCGATAGATCTTAAGCAAACAAATCGAGCGGCAAATGTCCGAATGTTTCGTTCACTCCGTCATCATAAGCAGACTGGCAAGAAATTAAAACGCCACGATGTTTGCCTACATAGGGTTCAATGTGCGATCGCCGTAAATTTGGATTGAACTTGATATAAACCTCACCTGCAATTTCTTGGATCTCTGGCATGTCGTAGCCGATTGCATTCACATACTGTGAAAGGGCTTGGAGTCCCTCTTTCGCGGTTCCTGCACAGACTCCAAAAATCTGATAGTCCGAAAGTTCTACAACTTGTGAAACCGCTTTTCGTAAGACAGCGTAATCGGTTGTTACGGTCTTCGGATCATTACAAATAAATTGCCGCAAAATAGTCTCAGCTTCTGATCGCGTCATAGTCTTTTGTTTTAGTTTTCCGCTCTCTTAGAATACCGTCTCTACCTTAAGCTAGAGAAAAACGTTGCTCTGATCTGCTCAATTTTCCTGAATGCTGCCTCATGCGTCTGTTTCTCTCGTATGCTCAACCTGACCAAGATCTGCGCGATCGACTTGTTCAGCATCTGAGTTTGCTGAAGCGAGAGCGTATTCTTGATACTTGGGATGTTTCTGACATTATGGCTGGAACGGAGCGCGAGCCAGAGATCGCACAGCAGATTGATCAAGCTGAGATTATTTTGTTGCTCATCAGCGCAGCTTTTATTGCGTCAGATCGCTATGAAATTGAGATGCAAAGAGCGCTCGAGCGGCATGAAAATCGACAGGCGCGGGTGATTCCGATTTTGCTCAAGCCTTGTGATTGGGAAAGTGCGCCATTTGCAGAGTTGGAAGTTTTGCCGAAGGGGAGAAAGCCTGTTACGGCAGGAGATATCGAGACGGCGTTGAGTGCGATCGCTCAAGAAATTCGGCGGGTGGCGGTAGAACTGAATCCGGCTTTGGCAAAGCCTAGAAAATCGGTGATGAAACGGGGTGCACCGCTACCAGGGGTACGATTGCCGGAGAACTTTGTGGAGCGACCAGAGGCTTTGAATGCGGTGAAAGCATTATTGCTGGAAGAGAGCGAGAAGCCTTTAGTGGTGAGTGCGATCGCTGGCTTGGGCGGACTAGGAAAATCGGTATTGGCGACCGCTTTAGTGCTTGATCCTGAAGTTCAAGAACGCTTTGAGGATGGAATTCTTTGGGTGACTTTGGGACAGAAGCCGGATCTTCAGAGTTTGCTAGGGGATTGGATTCGGACGTTGGATAAGTCGCGGGAGAGCTACTCGGCAACGACCTTAGAAGCTGCTTCAAGGTATTTGCAGACGTTGTTGATTGAAAAGCGAATGTTGCTTGTGGTCGATGATGTTTGGATTGGGGCGCATGTGGAGCATTTTCGGGTGGGAGGCGCGGCGTGTCGGATGTTGGTAACGACACGGGAGGCTCAGATTGAGGGTGCGGAGGTTCATGCACTGGATCTAATGTCGGAGGAAGAAGCGATCGCGCTTGTTCGACAGAAGTTAAATCGACAATGGAACCCTGCACAGGAATCCGAGGTAAAAGCATTTGCGAAATCATTGGGATATTTGCCGTTGGCGCTGGATTTGGCGGCAAATCAGGTGCGCGATGGGTTAAGTTGGGGAGAATTGCGATCGGAGTTTGAGACGGAGCGTCGGGCGGTAGCGTTAGAGGTGCTAGATTCTTCAGAAGCCTGGGAAACGCTCGATGAGAAAGAACAGCGCAAATATAGTTTGCGGGCTTGTTTTAATTTGAGTTTGCGGCGATTGAGCGCGGAGCAGTTGTGGCAGTTTGCTTGGTTGGGAGTATTGCCAGAGGATGTGAGCCTGGATGTGCGGATGGCAATGACTTTGTGGGAGTTGCCACGGGTGCAGGCGAAAAAAGTACTGGTGTTGTTGAAGAATCGATCGTTTCTGACAAGTGGAACGGAAACGCTAGAAGGTGAACCGACGTTTCGAGTGCATGATTTGATGCATGATACGGCACGAGGATTGCTAGAGCAGGATGCGCTTTCTGAGCCGCTTCGGAGTCTGTTAACTCCAATCCAAAATCTAAAATCTAAAATTCAAAATCTTGCCTCGGCTCATGCTCAATTGCTAGAGCGTTATCGTCTACAAGCTGAGGGACGCTGGGATCGCTTGCCGAATGATGGATATATTTATCGGCATTTGACTTGGCATTTTGTGCAGGCGGGAATGGAGGATGAGATTCATGCGCTGATGGCGATGAGTGATGAGCATGGAAGGAATGCTTGGTTTGAGGCATGCGATCGCATTGGGCAGCCTGCGATTTTTGTGCAGGATGTGAAACGAGGTTGGGAGGTTGCGGAGCAGCAGTATGAGGAAGATAGGACGAAATCGATCGTGCTTCAGTGTCGGTATGCGTTGATTACGGCGACTTTGAATAGTTTGGTGGAGAATTTACCTGCTGGAATGATGGCAGAGTTTTTGAAACACCAGTATTGGACTCCAGCACAGGCTTGGGCATATGTGGAGCAGATGCAGAACGAAAAAAACATTAATGAGGCGATTCAAGCGCTCACACCATATTTACCTGAACCAACATTTAGGCTGGCAATTGAAAAGGCACGAGCCATACAAAATGACTACTGGCGTGCTATGGCGTTAAGCTCTATCGCTCAAACTGATTCTGCTTATCTTATAGAAGCATTGGCTACAGCAAGGTTGATTCAAGACGGTTATCAACGCGCAGAGGTGTTGAGTAGACTGGCACAAATCGATATTGCTTACTTTTCAGAAGCCCTGGATACTGTACAGTCGATCGAAATTGAGTTAGACCTTGTGGAGGCGTTGGAGAGATTTGTCGTTCCCGTTAACACTGCTGATTCTTCTCAACTATTAGATGTGGTACGGTCAATCCAAAATGAGTTTTATCGATCAATCGTATTGTGTGCAATGACTCAAATTGACAATGCTGAACTTACTCATCTGTTGGAGTTGGTGCGGTCGATTCAAAATGAAGGCTATCGTGCCAAAGTATTGAGTTCTCTAGCACAAGTTGATTCCGCTTATTTTTCAGAAGCTTTGCATACAGCTCGATCAATTCAAGAGAATTCAATAGACCCTACCGAACTGTTAAGGATTAGTATAAGACGTGCAGAAGTACTGCATACTTTAGCTCATATCAACCCTGCTTATTTTTCAGAAGCTTTAGATGCAGTGTGGCTAATTCCGTCAGAGTATAATCGAGGACTTGCCTTAAGCAGTTTAGCTCAAATCGTTACTACCGATGTTGACATTGCTCAATTGTTAGAAGCAGAGCAGTTGATTCAGGACGAATGTGAGCGTAGAGACACTCATACAAGGATACTAACCGCATTAGCCGAGAGTAAGCCTACTTATTTTTCAAAAGCCTTAGATGCAGTGCGGCAGCTCATCCCGGAGAACGGGTACAATGCGTGCGCTGATTGGTGTATCTCAGCCTTAGCTCAAATTGATACTGCTGATTTTGCTCAATTGCTAGAAGCATTTATGTCATTGCGAGCTTCTTCCCATAGAAAGGAAACCTTAGTTGCCTTATCCCAAATTAACCATGCTGACTTTACGCAGTTGTTAGAAGCGGCGCGGTTAATTCGAGATGAGAGAGTTTATGTCATTTCATTGGGCATCATAGCCCAATTTGATTCTACTTATTTTATGGAAGCAATGGAAGCACTGGCTCAAGCTCAGAACATATCAAGTGTCTTTTTTGACCTTACTTTCTTTACAGAAGCGTTAGATGTAGCCTGGAAAATTGAGGATGAACTGAGCCGTGCAGAAGCATTAAGTGCATTAGCTTTGGCTGCCATAGCTCAATCTGAGCCGGCTTACTTTACAGAAGCGTTAGATGTAGCCTGGTCAGTTGAGGATAAGCTGAGCCGTGTAGCGCTATTAACTGCCTTAGCTAAAATTAGCCCTGATCGTTTTGCTAAGGAGGAGGAAAGAACGACTCATGGTCAAGTTACACATAGACACGCAAGAATACTCGCTGGTAGAGTTGATAGACTGCCTGAAACACACTTGTCGCTGCCTTGTCTTGTCTCTCTCTCATATCTTGATTGGACAACTTACCTTCGCTACCTCGCTCACCGCAATCGGGGCGATCTTTTGTTAGACTTTGCTACGCTCTACCCAGCGATCGTTCATCTCGGCGGAAAAGAAGCCGTCCGAGGCATGGTTGATGCCATGCGTGAGGTCTGCCAACAGTGGAAATGAATTAAACTGAAGCAAAAGAGAACCCATTGGTCTTTCCAGCCATGCCGCTTGAAGAACTCGAAAAACAACTTCTCAGTCTCAGTCCCACTGATCGACTTCGCATCATTCAGTCGGTCATCCAAAGTCTGATTCCAACTGTCACCAGCGAATCTTCCCAAGACACTGACAATCTAAATCGAGATCGTAGTCCAAACCATCCCCTACGCAGTCTCCCTCTGACAATTCCTCCAGATTTTGATGAGCCAATGAGCGAGTTATGGGATGCTTTGGAACAATGATTTTGCTCGATACTCACACTTGGCTCTGGTGGCTCCATACCCCAGAACAGCTATCCGATCGCGCTCGAAATTTAGTCACACTCAACGAAAACCAAGACGCGATTCTTGTTTCTGCCATTTCGGTTTGGGAAGTTGCAGTCAAGAATAGCGCAGGAAAATTGCCATTACCGCTTCCAATGGATGAGTGGTTTGCACTTGCAAAAACTCGACCTGGTATAATAATTGAGCCTCTCAATCCACTCGATGCTATTGCAAGTACCCAACTCCCTGATGAGTTTCATAAAGATCCTGCTGATCGAATTCTTATTGCGATCGCACGCCGCTACGATATTGAACTCGTCACCTACGATCAAAAAATTCTGAAGTATCCGCACGTTAAAACGATTTGTTAGAGTTGCAACAAAAAGTGTGTTGGACTGCAACAGCAAGAGTATGACAGTTCGAGGTCGTATCTCTTGAAACCAGAGAATTTGTCTGAAAAAATAGGCTCAGCTTCCGAATAGATTTCGTTTCAATTCTGCAGTCAACCAGAATACCGTTTAAATTAATAGTACAAACTATCTGATTCACATATGACAACCGAACCTGTAGTTTCAACGGTCTTAGAAATGCGCGAGAAGTTACTGCAAGAATTACGCAGTACACTTCGTCCTGGGCAACGAGAGATTGCAGATTGGAGCGAAGGTCGGTTGGCAGTTTCCGCCGTGCCAGGAGCCGGAAAATCGACCGGAATGGCAGTTGCAGCAGCAATGACGATCGCGAAATATCAACTGCATAGTCGGCGGCAGTTAGTCGTCGTCACCTTTACGCGATCTGCCGCTGCAAATATTAAATCTAAAATTCGAGCGCATCTGAAAACGCTCAGTTTGCCTCAAGGCGGTTTCGTCGTACATACCTTGCATGGATTAGCCTGGTCGATCGCTCGAAGTGCTCCTGAGAGATCGAACTTGAATCCAGACGCAGTGCTGATTACTCCAACACAAGGCAGTCGCCTGATCCGAACCAGTGTTGAGCAATGGATTGGTATGAATCCAACCTTGTATCAACGCTTGTTAGAGGGGCAGCAATTCGATGGAGAAGAGACAGAACGCTTGAGACGGCAATCTGTCTTGAGAACTGAAGTTCTGCCTGCATTAGCTGAAACCGTAATTCGAGAAGCTAAGAGTTCGGGATTGGCACCTGAGGATTTGAGAAATCAAGTGACCTCGGATGAGTATGACATTTTAGCGATCGCAGCAGGACTGTATGAGCAATATCAACTGCAATTACAGCAAAGGAATTTTATTGATTATGACGAGATGATTCTCGGTGCATTGAGAGTCTTAGAGCATCCGAGTGTGCGATCGCGTTGGCAATCTCAAGTTTTTGCAGTGTTTGAAGATGAAGCTCAAGATTCTAGCCCGCTTCAGACTCAGTTACTAGAACTATTGGCGACTGATGCAGATTCCGATCAGCAGAATTTGATTCGAGTGGGTGATCCGAATCAAGCCATTAACTCAACCTTTACGCCTGCTGATCCGGTTTTCTTTCGAGAATTCTGTCAGGCTTGTTCTTTAGAAAATCGACTTGCGGAAATGAATCAAGCAGGTCGCAGCAGTCGCATTATTCTTGAAGCGGCTAACTATGTTTTGAAATGGGTAAATCGAACTTATGCCAAAGAAGAAACTGCACCATTTCGATCGCAGATGATTCACCCTGTTGCTGCGAATGACCCACAAGCAGATGCCAATCCCAATCCTGAAGGATTAGGCTTTGAGATTCACACGCCAGAAGATGTGCATCAAACTGTGGAATGGATTGGTAAGAGAGCGATCGCACTATTCAACCAGTTTCCACACCGCACTGCTGCTGTGTTAGTTAGAACGAATGATCAAGGGCGATTTGTGGCGAGAGAACTCACACGCTGGTTTGATGAAAAGCTTGCAATTTTTGAGGTAGGAATGCGCGATCGTCAGTCGCATATTCCGGCTGAAATGCTCTCACTATTACAATTTCTCGATCGACCGCATTCACCGGATAATCTCAAAGCAGCCTTATCAGTGTTTGTGCATCGTCGCATCATTCCCGCCCAAGATCTCAATGCGCTGATTGCTTTTCCTGAACAATTTTTATATCCGGCTCCGCTTGATCCACCGCAATCTCCGCAAGTACAACAAGCTAGTCGGTTCTGTACTAGCTTGCTCCGAGCGAGATTAGAGCTACCGCTGTATCAACTCATTTCGTTTTTAGCTTATACGCTGAACTATGAGCAAACCGAATTAGCAACCGCAGACAAGCTTGCAGAACGCATCATGCAGCAAACGCGGGAGAATTCGCTGACTGCTATTTTAGAAGTACTCGCAGAGATTGTGACTTCGGAGCGATTTGAGCCAGTCGAAGCAGAAGATGACGATCGCTATGTTCGTGCCAGTCAGATTACTATCATTACAATGCACAAAGCTAAAGGATTAGATTGGGACTATGTGTTCATGCCTTTTTTGCATGAGAATATGATTCCTGGATCGCTCTACATTCCTCCAGCAGCAAGGTTCTTGGGAGAGTATACTTTGCCGGAAGTTGCACGAGCACAAATTAGAGCGATCGTGCATCAAGAACCGATTCCTGATAATGATCAAGCTTGGGAACGTGCCGGATATCTGAAAACGGCTGAAGAGTTTCGACTGTTGTATGTTGCGATGACGCGAGCAAAACGATTGTTGTGGCTTTCTGCGGCAAAGCAAGCTCCATTTAGCTGGAGCAAGCCGGAAAATTTAGACGATCGCGCACCTTGCCCAGTCATTCCAGCTTTAAAGCAGCAATTTCCGCTTTCAGTCATTGGAGAAGCGGAAGAGGACGATGTAGAGTTTTAGAGGATGTTTTACAAAGTAATCGTTGAGACACACTCACCCGCCCCGGAATGAATTCGGGGCTAGTTGAACAAAGTCCACTGAAGGGACTAACAGCCAACCAGAATGGGGTCTTCAGTCCCTTTAGTGGACTTCGCACCGTTAGCCCTGGGATTTCATTCCGGGGCGAGCTAGAACGGAGCAAGGAAACAGTTGATACTTTGTAGAACATTCTCTTAAATACACAACTGCACTTCTAGCTTCAAAGTTGCTTTTTTGCCCAGTCGCGTAGCACAGTTAAAGCCTGAGCTAGCCCGATCGTATCGCTCTGCTCTAAAAACTCTAAAATTCGCTTTCCAGGTAACGTCGGAAATAATCGACTATTCGCCGTCTCCACATAGCGATCGCCTTGAAGCTGAAAAATCTGCAAATTCCCTTTCAGCACATCATCTCCAACTGTAGTCAGATAAAACCACAGTTCCGGCACGCCCATCGAGGCATACATCGAAAAGCGATCGAGCTTGCCAACATTAATCGCAATTTCAACGGCTAAATCGGGGGGAGCCACTCGGCTCATATCCATCTCTGCTCGCTTCGTCAAGCGCACCTCGCTCAGCGAATAAGCGCCTTCGGGTTGAATCGCACGACCCACCTCCGGAAGTGTCAGCAACACCGATCCAAGCGACTGAATTTTTAGATAGAGTTCATCTGCAATCACCAAAATCAGTGACTCGATCAAGCGATTACAGCGATCGTGTTCTTCAAGCGGGGTCATCATTTCCAGCTTGCCGCGATCGTAGGTCATCCGGGCGGTGCGCTCTGTCCCCAACTCCCCAAGCAATTCTTCAAATGCTTGCCAACTCACCCCCGATAGCGTCACTCTTTTTTCAGTGGGAGTCGGTTTTCTGCCCATAATCTCTACTCATAAGTTCACATGAAGTATCGTACTGCGTTTATTCGCCTCGCTCAGAGCGCAATATGTGGAGTTTTGTTACTAAGCAGTGCCTTGACGATCGGCTTTTTCACTCCCCGTCGCTGGAACACTGCACAATCTTGCAGCGATCACCCGTATCAAATCTATGTTGAGGGTGATGCGATGCATGTGAATTTAATAATGCCAGTTGACAACGGCGTTTATGATTGGCAAAAATTTCTGAACCTGGAACAAATTGGCAGTGATATACATGAAGATTACCGATATTTGAAAATGGGATGGGGCGATCGTATTTGGTACACAGAAGTCCCAGATTGGCAGAGTATGAACGTTTTCGATATTGCTAGAGTCTTATTCAAACCGGGCAATGCCTCGGTCATGTATGTGCAAGGCTATGCGGAGCGACCCAAAGAAGTTCGATGTGTCGGAGTCGATCGAGAACAGTATCTTGCGTTTGTCAATTTCGTGCAGAACTCCTTCGATCACGATGCTCAAGGTAAGTTAATCCATCTTAAAGATGGAGCCGCCACCACCGATGGCTTTTATGCGGCAACTGGACAGTATTCTGCATTACGAACTTGTAACAGTTGGTCAGCCGAAGCTTTAGACGCGGCAGGAATTAATACGCCGCTCTGGTCAGCCCTTGCGCCTGCGGTGATGCGGCAACTCCCGAACTAATCGACAAAAATCTACGCAATGCACCCCTATTCGCTTTATCCTACTGTTTACGGATCTAGGCTACTGAAATGCGTTTCTCAAAAATTTTAATTGCAAACCGGGGAGAAATTGCCCTACGAATCATTCGCACCTGTGAAGAGATGGGAATCTCGACGGTGGCGGTGCACTCGACCATCGATCGTAATTCTCTTCACGTTCAGTTAGCCGATGAAGCGGTCTGTATTGGCGAACCTGCCAGTAGCAAGAGCTATCTCAACATTCCCAATATTATTGCCGCAGCTCTGACGCGCAACGCCACAGCGATTCACCCTGGCTATGGATTCTTAGCCGAGAATGCTCGCTTCGCAGAAATTTGTGCGGATCACCAAATCGCGTTTATTGGGCCTTCTCCCGATTCGATTCGAGCGATGGGGGACAAATCGACTGCGAAAAAAACGATGCAGCAAGTCGGAGTGCCAACGGTTCCCGGCAGTAAGGGCCTAGTGCATAGCGAAGAAGAAGCGAGAGAGATTGCAAGATCGATCGGCTATCCGGTCATCATTAAGGCGACAGCAGGCGGCGGCGGTCGTGGTATGCGGCTGGTTCCCGACGATGATCAACTTGAAAAGCTCTTTCATGCAGCGCAAGGAGAAGCAGAAGCGGCTTTTGGCAATCCAGGGGTGTATGTTGAAAAATTTGTGCAAAATCCGCGACATATTGAGTTTCAGATTTTGGCAGATAGTTATGGAAATGTGGTGCATTTGGGTGAGCGTGAATGCTCGATTCAGCGTCGTCACCAAAAACTGTTAGAAGAAGCTCCCAGTTCTGCAATTACGCCTGAGTTGCGTCAAAAAATGGGAATAGCAGCGGTTGCAGCCGCCAAGTCGATTAATTACGTCGGTGCAGGAACCGTTGAGTTTTTGCTCGATCGTTCAGGTGAGTTCTATTTCATGGAGATGAATACTCGCATTCAGGTTGAGCATCCTGTGACTGAGATGATTACAGGAACCGACTTAATTGCAGAGCAGATTCGGATCGCCCAAGGGGAAGAACTTCGCTTTACTCAAGACGATATTGAACTGCGTGGACACGCGATCGAGTGTCGAATTAATGCAGAAGATCCCGATCACAATTTCCGACCTAGCCCTGGACGCATTAGCGGGTATCTTCCGCCGAGTGGGCCAGGTGTACGCATGGATTCTCATGTTTATACCGACTATGAGATTCCGCCGTATTACGATTCTTTGATTGGCAAATTGATTGTTTGGGGACACGATCGTCCGTCTGCCATTCTGCGGATGAAGCGGGCGCTGCGAGAATGTGCAGTCACAGGTTTACCAACGACAATCAACTTCCATCAACGAATTCTGGAAACCCCTGAGTTTCAGAAAGGCGATATTTACACAAATTTCGTCGATAAGGTAATGATGTCGGGAAAATAGGAACTCCTGGACAGATCACTTTGCTTGAGATGGAAGAGTTTTTGAAAGTTAGTGAAATGATTGATTGGCAGCATCCCGACATCCTGGAATGCGCCAATCAGATCGCATTAAAATGTGAGACTCCGATCGCAATTGCAAAAGCGTGTTTTGAGTGGGTACGAGATGAAATTCGTCACAGTTATGATTACCAACTGAATCCTGTGACTTGTCGGGCATCAGATGTGCTTCAACATAAAACAGGGTATTGCTTTGCGAAAAGCCATTTGCTTGCAGCACTATTACGGGCAAACCAGATTCCAACAGGTTTCTGTTATCAGCGCTTGAGTATTGATGATCAGGGTGCGCCGTACAGCTTACACGGATTCAATGCAATCTATTTGCCTGAAATTGGTTGGTATCGGGTTGATGCAAGAGGGAACAAGGCAGGAGTTAACGCTCAATTTACTCCTCCTCAAGAGCAGTTAGCGTTCACAATTCAATTTCCTGAAGAGGCTGATTTTCCAGCAATTCTTTCAGATCCTCTTCCACTGATTGTAGATTCGTTGCACTCACAGAAAACGTGGGACGATATGCTTTGCAATCTGCCAGATATTTCATTGGAGTCTGCGAAGAGTTACGGACTGGTATAAAGACGGCATTCCATGCCAAGTGTATCGAGTAAGTTGGTGAATTCGAGAAGAGACTAGGAGCGGCTCAACTCGAGCGATCGACAAACTTTCAGCCTGATTTTAGAATCTGCATCGCAGTTAAATTCAGTTGCGGAAAGCTTGGAGAAAGGACAATATCAGAGTCTTGAAATTGCCCGACTTCTTGATATTGCTTTCCATCTAAGCGCAATACAGTCACTACACTTCGAGCCGGATCAATGATCCAATATTCAAGGATACCACGTTCTGCGTATTCTCTTCGCTTATCGATGTAGTCTCTGTCATAATTTTCGCTTCCAGGTTCACCGGGCGAGACGACTTCAACGATAAGCACTGGGGCAGGCATATTTGCCGTGATTAGAGATTGATTCTGCTGGCTCAGCATCTGATCTAAGTCTTCTGTCAGAATCATCAAATCAGGGTTCCGAGCCGTTACAGATGAACTCTTAACCGCGATTTGCGTTCCTCTGGCAATTAAATCGATCGAGACAACTTGTAGAAATTGGCTCAACAGCCATAGTGCAATTTTCTCATTCAGTCTCTTTTCCGATCCCATGTTTACCAACACCCCATCCACCAACTCGTAACGGGTGTCAGTTCCATCGTCATACGCCAAATATTCCTCGATCGTGCTAAATCGAAGTTTCGCTTGTGTCATTTCAGGTAGTGCTGAAGTTCTTTCAGCTTAAAACATCATCGTCAAAATGCCTTGCTGACCCAACAGCATTTCACGCAACAGGCTGAAAATTCCGACCCAAATAATTGGCGTGATATCTACTCCGCCCAACGGTTGAATCACTTTGCGAGTCAGCGCTAAAAAAGGTTCAGTTGGAATCGCGGCTAGATTGAACGGGAACTTCTGCAATTCCACCTGCGGATACCAAGTCAAAACAATTCGAACAATAAACAGAAACGTCATCGCACCCAACGCAATGCTGAGAGAAGTAAGAGCGATCGTTGTAGCATCCATAAGTTTTCGTGCCAAATCTTTAAGCTTTGTAACTTGATCTCATTCTATCGAGAATCGACGCAAGCATTGTAGCAGTCAAGCAGTTCCTCATTCTTGAATCGAGAAATCCAGGACTTTGCGACGGTTTGCTATACAAATACATGACAAACTATTAAAATTATGATGACTTGCGTGTTGTCGATAAGGACTTGAAAGACCTATGACCCCTTCTTTAATGAACTTTCTGTTGAGCTTAGTTGCAGGACTCGTAATCGTCGTGGTTCCCGCAACTGCATTTCTGATTTTCGTTAGCCAAAAAGACAAAATTCAACGCAATTAATTAGAAACACTGGTGATTTGAACCGAACCAGTTATATTAGAGTCGAACCTCAGAACCTGGACGCTTGCGAACAGACTGAGGTTTTTGCCTATTCTAAACGTAGATTTTCGTGGAGAATTGCGGGAGAAGCCGCTAACATAGGACTATCCTTGGAGACCGGACATGGTTAATTTTCAGTTCAATTTGGCAAGTATCTCTGGGATCGTCCTGGCGGTCGGCGGGACTTCCCTGTATGCAGTTCGATCGTTTCGACCGCAAATTGCTCGTGATACCGATATTTTCTTTTCGGCAGTTGGGCTACTGTGCGGGTTGATTCTGATTTTTTACGGCTGGCGGTTTGACCCGATCATGCAGTTCGGTCAAGTCCTGCTGACGGGAGCTGCTATCTACTTTGTGTTTGAGAATTTGAGATTACGTCAAATTTCGACCGAGCAAGCAAAACGGGAAACCCCGATCGTCGATGATAGTCGTCCAGTCAGCCGGAATTATCAGGCTGAGTTTGAAGACGACTATACCGTAAGCTTTGCAGAACGCGAGCGTCGTGAGCAGCTTCGCGAAGCTCGGCGTAGAAGACCTGAGCGTGAAGAAGAGTACGAGCGTCCAGTGCGTTCGGAGCGGGCAGGTGAACCTCGTTTAGGTCCGTCAGGTCGTCGCCCGCGTCGGGATGCGTCATTTGATGAGCCTCAAGAAGATTTTACGAGCCGTCCGCCGCGTCGCAATTCTGCTAAATCTAATCGCCCGCGTCGGAGTTCTTCCTCGGTTGAAGATATCAATCAACCTGAAGACGGCGGTTATGTAGACTACCGCCCGATCGATGGAAATCGGCAAGACACTTGGTAACGATTGAATTGAACGAATTGAAAAAGGAGCGCTAGTCTAGCGCTCCTTTTTTTATCTAGATTCTGTATCTAGAGATTAAAAGCCTAACCAGGTAAAAAAGTCTTGACGGGTGACAAATTGTAGAATCAACAATGCCACAAATCCAATCATGGCAAAACGTCCATTCATTAACTCGGCATAAGGTGTCCAACCCAATGCAGGTTGATTCTCGGTTTCTTGTTCCACAGTTTCCTGGGATTCAGGGGCACTTTCAGTCATCAAATCGTTCCGAAAACTCAACGTTTTGATTGTGCCTCAAATGCCTGCACAGATTCAATCAGCGATCGTACAGTCTTCACGCCTTCAGACGGCTCGAATCCCATCGGCAGCTTGCGCTTCGTCAACATTCTCACGCCCAATGGAGCCAGACTAATCAACCCACCTAAATCGCGAAAATTATTGGCAACCACCTGTAACCCAAATTGACGCTCATCAATCCAACCGCCCTTTTTCACCAAATCGATTAAAGTTCTGCGGTGACGAATTGAGCGCGTCACTTCGGTCGTTTTACGCGCGAGAATTTCTTGCTTAATCTTGCCAATTTGATCCATCGGAGCAACCTCCATTGGACAAACCGCATTGCAGTAATAACAGCGAGTACAGCCCCAAACTCCATCGGTCGATTGGTTGTATTTATCCAAGCGATCGTCGCTGAGATCGTCACGCGAATCTTCCACCATCCGATAAGCTTTCGCGAGCGCATGAGGCCCGACAAAATTCGGATTCACCTCGCGCGCATTACATTCGGAATAGCAGGCTCCGCACATAATACAATTGCCCGTCTGATTGAGCTTGTCACGCTCTTCTGGAGATTGCAAAAATTCGCGTTCTGGAATTTGGCGAGATGCAGTACTGACATAGGGATCAACCGCCTTCAAATTTGCCCAGAAGCTGGACATATCCACAACCAAATCTTTGATCACAGGCATATTTCCCATCGGTGCGATCGTAATTTCTGGAATCTCAGCATCGGGGGCAAATCTCGCTACCTCACTGCCCACATTTTCCTTACAAGCTAATGCCGAGCGTCCATTAATTCGCATCGAACAACTGCCACAAATTGTATTGCGGCAATTTTTACGATAGGCAAGTGTGCCATCTTGCTCCCACTTAATTCGATTCAGGCAGTCGAGAATCGTAGTTCCGGGTTCTACCTCTAATGAATACGATTCCACACGCGAGGCAGCATTTTGATCCTGTCGGACAATCTTAAAAACAACTTGCATACACTCTCAGAGTACGGCTGATCCAGAAGCATAGTTTAACACTGTTGTTTCAAGCTCGGCGATCGATGTAAACTCCTGAAATAAAAGCGATCGTCTTCATTAAATCGAGCTTAAACTTTCGATTCAAATTCATAATTGTGATCACAATTCTTGATTCGAGCACGGATTTTTTCTGACATTCAGAGTCATAGATTCTACTTCATCAAGCAATGTAAAAAGGCATTCTTAGAAATGTATCCGGATGGAATTGCAAGATTTAATCAAAAATATTGATAGTGTGGCAAATTATTCAAAGTGACTGTTCAAAAATAGGCGTTTAGAGATATATTTTATTAAGTCAAACATTCAAACATTGACGCTCAAGAACCATTTCAGAATTCGTTAGGGAAATCCTGTAGCAGATGAGTGAACCTGCAACCACCCCATTAACAGGGAAGGCATTACTTCAAAAAGTAAAAGAACTGTCCCATCTGCCTCGTCGAGAAACGGCTAAGCGATGTGGCTATTACACTGTCACGAAGAACAACCAAACTCGTGTCAATTTGACTGATTTTTATGATGCTTTATTGGTTGCGAAAGGGCTACCTCTCGACCCAGAAGGCACAAAAGATGGACGGGGACGTGAACCGACTTATCGCGTCAGTGTTCATCAAAATGGGCAAATTGTGATCGGCGCAGCTTATACAAAAGCGATGGGTTTAAAGCCGGGAGACGAGTTTGAAATTAAGCTGGGTTACAAGCATATCCATCTGATTCAACTCGATAGCGACAAAGCGAGTAAAAATGGCGCAGTGGACACCGCTGAAGAAGATTAGTTCGCTTTCTAAATAAATATCAGTTGAGTTTGATAATGAATTTTCCTATCTCGATCGCGTTGGATTCGTTTGTTAAGAGTCTCTCACAAGCGCCTCCTCTGATTCAGATAGGATTCTTTTTTTTGGCATGGTTCCTGTTATGGCTACCGCTCGCGATTCCGATCGCAATTGCCATGAAGTGGAGACCATTTGAACCGCTACAATCGTCACAGAAATTACCGCTTGTCGCCTCACTTTACGGAATTGCTCCACTCGTTTTATGGGGAGTTTCACGGGTAAAAGAGCGGGATTTCCCGACATTTGGAGTGAGTTGGGATTTGCATCTTTTCAGTTCCAGTGCGATCGGGTTAGGGATTGGTGCGATCGGAATTTTAATTCTGTTTGGCGTGCAAACTGCAATCGGTTGGCTGCACTGGAATCTGGAGAATTGGAAGCAGTGGCTCGCGGCATGTTTGCCGACGTTAGTATTAGGGATTTGGATTGGATTTACGGAAGAATGGGTGTTTCGCGGGTTCTGTTTTGGAGAATTTGCGTCTGATTTTTGGAGCGCCGCGATTGTTTCTAGCGTCATTTTTTCGGCACTGCATTTGATTTGGGAAGGTCGTGCCCAGATTCCACAATTGCCAGGGTTGGCATTAATGGGTGTTGTGTTGTGTTTGGCGTTTGTGCAAGATCAAAATAGTATTGGACTCCCTTGGGGACTGCATGCGGGCTGGGTCTGGATGATTGCGAGCCTGGATACTGCAAAGATGTTGAGGTACGAAGCCACTGCTCCAGAATGGGGAACGGGCATCGATCGCAAACCCTTAGCAGGATTATTAGGGTTAGTATTTTTGTTGGCAATGGGAATTTTGGTAACGAGATCGTTCACGTAATCTCAAACCGCAGAACATCTCAAGCTGCAAAAAAATCGGAGTTTTTACAAGCTCCGATTTCTTGGTTTCTGTGAAATTTCTCAAAAATTTCTTAAGTATGCAGTTTGACAGAAGGCGGAACCTTGTCATTTTTTGGCATTGGAACCCCTCGTCTTGCTGCTTCTACGAATCGACTTACCCGAATCGGATCAATTGAATTCTCTCGTTTCCCTTGCCGCTTCAGTGAACTCGAGACAATCACCCCATCGGCAACCTGCATCATCTGAGGCACATTTTCCCAATCTGCTCCACTGCCGACAAAGACAGGCGTGCCCTGAGCCGCATCTCGCGCTAACTCTAGATCTTCTAAGTTAGGCGGATCACCTGTTGCCCAACCGGAAAGAATCACGGCATCTGCCAAACCACGCTCGATCGTGTCTTGCACTGCAACCGTGAGATTCGTCGAACTCAAGGGGCGCGCATGTTTCACCAGCACATCGGCAAAAATTTTCACATCACTGCCCAATTCGCGCCGATAGCGCATCAACTCATGGGCACGACCTTCGATCAAACCTTGATCGGTCGCCATGATGCCCGTCCAGACATTCACGCGAATGAACTGAGCCTGTGTACAAGACGCGATCGCTAACGCACTTTGAGCATCATTTCTCAAAACATTAATGCCGATCGGTAACGCCACCATCTGCATCAACCGCTGAATAATCACTGTCATCGCGCTGACAACAGCGGGATCAACGTGATCTTTCGGGAACGGTGCGTCAAAGAAATTTTCAACAATAATGCCGTCTACGCCACCTGCTGCTAAGGCGGTTGCCTCTTGTTCAGCGCGATCGATCACGGTCTTCAAACTACCGCCCCAGCGCGGAGAAGTCGGCAGGGGCAGAAGATGAACGACACCAATAATAGGATTTGGAGTTTTGAATATTTGTTTTAAGTCCACAGCGCCCACAAAACCGACTTTCTAAGCAACATCAATATTGAAAATGATAACGCGATTCGGAATGCGAAATTTAAAATAGGATTTTCAACTCTGAGCGAACTCTTATGTTATTGCACTTATCGACCTGGTTAGAGGTTGAAGCATATTTAGAACGATCGACGGGAATTATTTTACCGATCGGCTCAACCGAACAACATGGACCGACGGGGCTGATTGGCACAGATGCGATTTGTGCAGAAGCGATCGCGCAAGGAGTGGGAGCTGAGATCGAGGCTTTGGTCGC
Source organism: Leptolyngbya sp. GGD (assembly GCF_026735145.1). Taxonomy (NCBI): domain Bacteria; kingdom Bacillati; phylum Cyanobacteriota; class Cyanophyceae; order Leptolyngbyales; family Leptolyngbyaceae; genus Leptolyngbya; species Leptolyngbya sp. GGD. The sequence continues at coordinate 1,289,971 of NZ_JAPQKE010000001.1, read as the reverse complement.
GCCGACGATTCAGGTCGGAATGGCACTGCATCACACGGCTTTTCCAGGCAGTATGAGCTTACGACCAAGCACGATGATTCTTGTGATTCGCGACTATCTAACCAGTTTGGCGAAAGCTGGATTTCGGAAATTTTTCTTTATCAATGGACATGGTGGGAATATTGCGACCCTAAAAGCTGCGTTTTCAGAGACTTATGATCATCTGTCAAATTTGGGCATTTCCAATGAAGTGCAGTGTGTGGTGAGTAACTGGTATATGTGTGGCTCTGTCTATCAGTTGGCGAAGGAATTATATGGCGATCAAGAAGGTTCTCATGCGACACCGAGCGAAGTTGCTGTGACTCAATATGTCTATCCCGATTTCATTAAGTCTGCACCGTTGAGTGAACCAGTCGCGAAAGGACATCGGATCTATGGCGCGATCGACTTTCGACGCAACTACCCAGATGGACGTATGGGATCAAATCCTGGTTTGGCAACTCCAGAACATGGAGAGCGGTTGTATCAGTTGGCAGTGAAAGACATTAGCCAAGAGTATTTAACTTTCTTGGGGTAGCCAATCTTCGGACAAAACCAGTTCGATTCCATAAGGACATTGCTCAGGAAAAGTCGCGATAGGCAAGTTCGTTTGCTGAGCCGCTTGCCGCCGAGCGCGTTGATAGCTGATTTCAAGTTGTTCGAGCGGGTACGTGCTAAGACTTGGGCTATCTGCTATCGCGAGTTCAATTTGGGTGCGAGCATCTGTAATTGAATCCAGCCAGCTATCAGAACGGCGTTGAGGCTGATATTGCCATTTGAGCAGATGTAACAAGAGGCGAGTGAGTTGGCTTGTAATTCCACGGCGTTCACTCTTACCCAAGTTTTCGATCTCCTCAATCAGTGGTTCTATTTCAATGTCTTGCCACCGTCGATCACGCAAGCGTTCTACAGTCTGATCAATCCACTGCTGAAAATCAGTCAAATAGGTTCCACTCATACCGATAAAAGCTGATTGAGATGTTCTAATAACTCTTCCATTGTCAGGGGAGGTAAGACGATCGTTGAAATTTCCTCTAACACAGGATCGAGTTGAGCTTGCTGATTGATGATGACGATCGAGACTTTCTCCTTAAATTTCTTCAAGCTTGACAGTTGCGCGATCGCCGATGCATCTAAATCCTCAGCGTGAATCAGCAAGAGATCAATACTCTGAGTGTCGAGCTTTTGCAGCACATCTTGCCACGATCGCGCAATCATTCCTCGGAATCCAGCCGTTTGGAGATATTGCATCACCGCTTGTAGCCAGTCTGAGCGCTTATCGGTCGTTTCGGTCGAGCGCAGCTTAGAAGACTCGATCGCTAATACCAACGGTCGCCACGCAAATCCTGCTGCCACTTGAATCACTTGTAACAGTGCAGAAGGCTCAGACGCATCTGAAATCGGAGCTAAGCAGGGAAAAACGGATAAGTTTTGGATCTGATTTGCCGCTTGAGTTGTAGCCGGATCAAGTGTGACCAAAGGCAACGACGCGAGGAAACTACAGTCTCCTAAGAGTTTGAGATAGCCGATTGGATCAGGGATAGCAGCATCGAGGAGTACAAGATTGGGTTTCCAAACTTGCGCTAAAAGTTCAGCTTGTTCTAAATCGTCCGCTTCGACAACCCGATAATTGTGGCTATGCAGCAAGGCATTCAGATCGACTTCTGAAACGGTTCCTAATCGGTGAAGTTCGCCATACCGAGTCGGACTAAGACGGAGAATCACCAATGTTTGAGGAGAGGATTCCACAATCGAGATCGGCACTTCATCCGGAGTCAGTTGATTGAGAACTTGCTGAAGCGATTTCTGAAGAATCGGCAATGCCAAAAATCCATCGGCATGATTGCGATAAGCTTGTTCTCGATCGCCCCGAGTTCCCGTGACAATTATCGGAATCTCTCGCGTCTGCGGTTCTGCTTTTAATAATGTCAAGACATCCCAACCCGATAAAGTCGGCAACAAGGGATTGAGAAAAACCGCACAAGGTTGGAGACGGCGAGCTTTTTCAACTGCCTCCGTTCCCGATCGCGCAATCACCACTCGATATCCCAGTGCCGCTAATTGCTCAGACAGCACCTCGATCGACTTCACAACCGCTTCGACAACGAGGACTAAACGATTCTCGATCGCAGTCGGGGTTCTGAGAATCTGACCGCGCTGCACCACAATACTGGTCGTCGGTTGAGGATGCGTTGGCGGCAGTAACAGTGTAAATTGACTGCCTTGATGCTCGCGCGACACAAAGGAGACATCTCCTCCGTGTAATCGCGCCAAACGCTGGGTCAGCACCAGTCCCAATCCTGCACCTTCAAATCGACGAGTCAGGGGATTCTCAAGCTGCTGAAACTTTTGGAAAATTAGATGCTGCTTCTCAGCCGGAATGCCGATTCCGGTATCCCAAACTGTAAATGCAATCCAGCCTTCCCATCGACTGACCTGTAAGCCAATCCGTCCCGATGGCTCTGTGAATTTCAGTGCATTGGACAGAAGATGCACCAGCATTTGACGCAGACGCAATTCATCAGCGACTAATGTTTCTAATCCGGGTTCAATTTCTAAGCTGAATTGAGCTAGATCAGCCGTCGCGTTCAACTTGGTGCGCGTCTCTGGCTTTTCTTCTTCAAGACAAAGCTGCTGGGCTTGCTCAACGGCACGCTCACACAAGTTTTTGACATTCACCGAATACAACGTCAATTCAATCTGACCCGTCTCAATTCGAGTCAGGTCGAGAATGTCATTGACGATCGCCATTAAATGCCGACCGCTGCGGTGAATCAATTGCGCATAGCGAATTTGGCGATCGTTCAAGGTGCCCGACAGTTGATCTTTGAGCAGACTTGATAAGCCCAATACCGCAGTCAACGGCGTTCTTAATTCATGGCTGATGCAATTGAGAAACTCATCTTTGAGACGATTCAATTGCACTAAATCCGCATTTTTCGCGGCGAGTTCGCGAGAAAGTTGCTGTTGCTCAGTCACATCTTGCACTAAAACGAGCCACAACTCTTCTGCCGTCGATCGCTCAGTTGCCCGTTCTCCCCCCTCAAATGTGGCTAAATGAAAAGGCTGATGAACCGTTTCACTCAACGCCTCTCGACCCGATAGCAGCGCTCCGAGTGGAATTTTTGCAAACTGTAAAATTCGTTCCTGCCCATTCTTTAAAGGACAGACACATACGCAAGTATTCGGATCAGATCCAAGCTGACATAATTTTGCAAGCAACGGATGATCGGCGGCGCTATCTTCTAGCACCGATGCAACATCACGCTGTACCCAACCTGTATCTACAAAATCTGTCAGCTGCTCGCTCCAATGTTGATTGCGTGCAATCACCCGTCCGGTGCTTGTCTGCAACATCAGCGGCAGGGGCAAATGCTCCAAAAACTGCATCAGTGTGGTCTTCGTTTCGAGTTCAGTTAAGGCCAATTGAGCAGGCGACAAGCCTAACTCTAGCGATTTGGAATAACCCATCTCGGCAATTTGGACTTGAATTTTTTGCTTCAGGCGAGTCGAAGAAGACTCAGGTTCAACAGAAGCCTCGGTTTTTGCTTGTCGCCAGAGCGATTCAGATGAAGGCTTATTCGGCGATCGAGTCGAAATGACTTCGACCCACAAGCGCAAATAAACACTATCGACTAATCCTAAAAATCGCTGTTCTGCATCAAGAACAGCCCAATATCGCATCGGACTGACAAATTCGAGCTGATGGAAAGAGAGAGTGTCTGCGATCGTGGGCAACTCTTCCACACATTGATCTAAGCGGGGGTCATTTTGGCGCGCATGAGACAGTAAGCGATGAGCATGAATCACGCCAATCGGAAATTGCCGCTCATCGATTAATACCAAGCGGTCGGATCGATACTGCCCCATGACCTCGATCGCTTCTGCCAGAGTGGCTGACTGAAAACAAACCGGAGCAGGCTCGATAAATTCACGAATCGAGGGTGGATATATCACTCTCTTCTATCCTGCCGAGCGGCACAACGCATCGCAAACCAGTGCTGGTTCTGATCTTAATCGCTTCTCAACCGCTGTAGACGGTAATTTAGCCGACAAACGCACTGCCTGAAATGGAAATTAATAAGTGCAAATGTAAATGCTTCAAACGAAGCGAAAATTTAAAAAGAAATTCAAATCTATCTCATTCAGCGTAATTGACGCTCGAATGGAAAGCGTTTATGTAATTATAGTTAACAGTTCGCCAAGTCTGTAAATCTATATCAATGCAAATTCGAGAGTTTGATGGCACTTTCCTTTTATTCCAGGTAAGTCCTGGCTCGGAGTGTCACAATAGAACGATCAGATAACAAGCGCTAACCATTCCTTCTAAAATTTGCCCTTGATAGCCCTAGTTTCCTCGATCGTGCGTCCTCAACTTTCGATTGGCGTATATCTCAACTCTCCAGCGTTGCCGCAATCACTGGAGCAAATTCTGACTAGCCACGAGCGCTATGCAATGACGGTGGTCGAATCGACCCAGGACTTTTTTCAGCTCATTCAGCAGCACAAACAGCAGCTCGATTGCCTAATTTTGCAAGACAGTTCTGAATTGCCTGCAATTATTGAATGGCTTCACAGCCAAGCCACACTGTTGCCTGCGATTTTAGTCGAATCTGAACCCCACACTACTCGTCCACCAGATTTCACATTTTTGTATCACACGGGCGAAGTTTGGGCGACTCTAGCTGACCTCGAACAGGTTGACAATCTGATTGCGAACGCGATCGAAGGATTTCTGAATCTCTCGCCATCTTGTCAAATTCCGCGCGAAACGGCTCCGCCGGATCCGACACGAGATCTGACGACCCAGAATTTTCTCATGCTGCAACAGCGACGGCTGACTGAAAAACTGCATGAGCGACTTGGATATTTGGGAGTCTATTACAAACGCAATCCTCAGTCTTATCTGAGAAATCTTCCGCCTCAAGAGCAGCATGAACTGATCGAGGCGCTGCGGCTCGAATATCGTGCGATTATTTTGAGCTATTTCACAGACGAGACGGCTCTCAATCATCGCATTGACAATTTCGTGAATGCTGCTTTTTTCGCAGATGTCTCAGTCGCCCAAATTGTGGAAATCCACATGGAACTCATGGATGAATTTGCCAAACAGCTAAAATTAGAAGGGCGAAATGAAGAAGTTTTGCTGGATTATCGACTGACGCTGATTGATACGATCGCACATTTGTGTGAAATGTATCGGCGTTCTATTCCGCGAGAATCTTAACTTAGAATGCGGATTTTGACTGTAATGCTAGTCGTAATCTAGAGTGAATAGCGATCGATCAAACTATGAGTCCTTTAAAGAAGACCTACGTCTTAAAACTATACGTCGCTGGAAATACACCGAATTCGGTTCGGGCACTCAAGACGTTAAATAACATTCTCGAAAAGGAGTTTCAAGGAGTCTATGCGCTAAAAGTCATTGATGTTTTGAAAAACCCGCAACTTGCAGAAGAAGACAAAATCCTCGCAACTCCAACTTTGGCAAAAATCCTGCCCCCGCCTGTACGTAAAATTATTGGCGACTTGTCCGATCGAGAAAAAGTTTTGATCGGGTTGGACTTGCTTTATGAAGAACTGCGAGAAGAAGAGCTTGATTCGCAATAACTCTGGAATTGAACGGCTTATTTACAAGTTTTGTGGTAAATAAGTGAAACGGCATAATCTAACCCCTTTGAGATCTTCTGATACTCAGGAGCTTGCTCCATTTTGTCTGACCCTAATCCTATGACTTCGATTAATCAAACCGAACCGCGTAATCCCGCTGATCTTTCTAGCGTGCGAAAAATTCGTACGCTGATCGAAGGCTTCGACGATATTAGTCACGGAGGACTGCCCGTTGGTCGCACAACCCTCGTCAGTGGCACTTCTGGAACAGGCAAAACGCTACTCGCAGTACAGTTTCTCTATAACGGAATCACTCAATTTGACGAAGCAGGTGTGTTTGTCACCTTTGAAGAATCCCCTGCTGACATTATCAAAAACGCCTATAGCTTCGGATGGGATCTACAACGATTTGTAGATGAAGGAAAACTGTTTATTCTCGATGCGTCTCCTGATCCTGAAGGTCAAGATGTCGTCGGAAATTTTGATCTTTCAGCTTTAATTGAACGAATTCAGTATGCGATTCGGAAATACAAAGCGCGGCGGGTGTCGATCGACTCTGTGACGGCAGTGTTTCAGCAATATGATGCAGCGTCGGTCGTGCGGCGAGAAATTTTTCGCCTCGTCGCCCGGTTAAAGCAAGTCGGGGCAACCACGATTATGACCACCGAGCGGATTGAGGAATATGGTCCGGTCGCACGTTTTGGCGTAGAAGAATTTGTCTCAGATAATGTCGTAATTGTGCGCAACGTCCTCGAAGGAGAGCGGCGCAGAAGAACGATCGAGATTCTCAAACTTCGCGGGACAACTCACATGAAAGGGGAATACCCTTTCACGATCACGAATCAAGGGGTCAATATCTTCCCGCTAGGTGCGATGCGCCTGACTCAGCGATCGTCGAATGTGCGCGTCTCGTCGGGGGTCAACACCCTAGACGAAATGTGCGGCGGTGGATTCTTCAAAGATTCGATCATTCTGGCAACGGGCGCAACCGGAACCGGAAAAACGCTGCTGGTTAGCAAATTTTTGCAGGAAGCGTGTCAAAGAGGCGATCGCGCAATCTTGTTTGCCTACGAAGAATCGCGGGCGCAATTGTCACGAAACGCCTACTCGTGGGGCATCGACTTTGAAGAACTCGAACAACAAGGATTGTTAAAAATTATTTGTGCGTATCCTGAGTCAGCAGGCTTAGAAGATCACTTGCAGATTATTAAATCGGAAATTTCGGAATTTAAGCCGTCCAGGATTGCGATCGACTCGCTTTCTGCCTTGGCGCGAGGCGTCAGTAACAATGCGTTCCGACAGTTTGTGATTGGCGTGACCGGATTTGCGAAACAAGAGGAGATCACCGGATTCTTCACGAATACGACCGATCAGTTTATGGGATCGCATTCGATTACCGATTCGCATATTTCCACGATCACCGACACGATCATCATGCTGCAATACGTCGAGATCCGGGGCGAAATGTCGCGTGCCTTGAACGTGTTTAAGATGCGGGGATCTTGGCATGACAAGGGAATTCGCGAATACACCATTAGTGCTCAAGGTCCAGAAATTAAGGACTCGTTCCGCAATTTCGAGCGAATTATTAGCGGTTCACCGACTCGGATTGCAGTCGATGAGAAAGTTGATTTGTCACGAATTACGAAAGGATTACGCTCAGAAGACAAATAATTCAAGGCTCTTAACGCGATCGTTAGACTTGATTAAGTTGAATTCCGGAAAAAATAATCGATTTAAGTTGTAATTTTCTATCAAGATGTAGTGTGAAGAACAAAAATAATGGTTCAAAAAGAGGGATGATCAGATTGGGTTCTTGACGAATTTGAAAATGAACACTGCAATGACCTGAATGAGCTGGAGAATTTATCAGCTCGTGTGCAAATTGCCCTAGGACGCAGTGCTTCCGGCTCAACAGTTCATAGAATCCAGTTTTGCTCTTCGTTTCGGACATTCTCATGACCATTTACGTTGGAAATCTTTCATACCAAGCGACCGTAGACGACCTGAAATCGGTCTTTGCCGAATATGGCACGGTAAAGCGGGTCGTCCTGCCTACCGATCGCGAAACTGGACGGATGCGAGGCTTCGCATTTGTGGAAATGGAACAAGACGCGCAAGAAGATGCCGCAATTACTGACTTAGACGGGGCAGAGTGGATGGGTCGGCAGCTTCGAGTCAATAAAGCGAAACCGAAGGGAGAGTAAATCTAAAACCGAATACATCGCACCTTTGCATCGTTGAGTAAAAGCGCTTTCCGGCAATTCAGTTGGAAAGCGCTTTTATCGATCTTGAAGCCATGCAGTTACGCTGCGCGACGGGTTAAGAGTCCCCACAGGAAAATTGCCACAATTGCGCCTAAGACTGCAATCAAAATTCCACCAATACTGAGGGATGCTGCGGTCAGATTCAGCGCGCCCGTGGTTAGGAAAGTATAGAGACTTCCTCCGACAAAGGCACCAATGATGCCTAGGATGATTGTTCCGAGAATGCCGCCGCCTTGACTACCCGGATAAATTGCTTTCGCGATCGCCCCTGCAATCAAACCTAAAATAATCCACGCAATCAGATTCATAATTCAGTGCCTCTTAAAAGTTTTTAGCCCATGAGTAGAAGGTATCAATTTGCCTCGAATTTACCCATCTGCCATCAGAGTTAATCAGAGAAAACCTTAAGGAGGAGAATGCCTGATAGAATTACGAAATGTAAAGCTGTTGGGATATTGAGCGATCGTATGCAAACTCTGCGCGTGTTTTTTGGACTGTGTCTTGCCGTCCTCGTGATGATTGGAATGCCTGGAATGGCTCATGCTGCGAGTTCTAATGCAACTCGCGCGATCGATGATGTTGCAGCAACAACAAAGGACTATTCGGGACAAAATTTAATTCGGGCTGAGTTTGCTGCGGTGCGATTGCCGAATAGTAATTTTAGCAACGCTGATCTCAGGGGTGCGGTATTTAGCGGTTCAGATTTGAGAAATTCAAACTGGAGTGGAGCAGATTTTAGCGATGGCATTGCTTACATTACAGACCTGTCTGGTGTAGATCTCACAGATACTGTTCTGACTTCTGCCATGATGATTGGTTCGGTATTGAAGGGTGCGAAGATCACGGGCGCAGATTTTAGCTTTGCAGTGCTCGATCGTCCGCAAGTGGTCGAACTTTGTAAGACTGCCAGTGGTGTGAATTCAAAAACGGGAATCAGTACTCGCGAATCGCTAGAGTGTCCTTAAGTTTCCTGATTAAATCGTTCTAAGATACGGGTGACGATCGCAACGCTAATCGAGCACAAAACTCGTTAGTGTGCGATCGTGATAAATGTCGCCCTTATCTGTCCGATGCTTTTCATATCCGAGTTCCTGACCTGTTTAAGTTCCGCATCCCCTAGATCTTGTCTCGTCATTGCGCTAGGTGGCTTGTATCCGTTAGCCTTTGCTTCAACAGCACAGCGATCTTTTGCCCAGGTTATTCCCGATCGTACCTTGCCGCAAAATTCGCTCGTCACAGATACCTTAGTCACAGGCGGAACGAAATCAGGCACAAACCTTTTTCACAGCTTTCAAGATTTTTCTGTCAAGGGATCAATTCTCTTCGTTCCAGATCCAGACATTCTCAACATCATTACTCGCGTCACAGGCAATCAGCGATCACTGATTGATGGCATCCTTGCAGTTAACGGGAGAGCCAACTTTTTCTTAATCAATCCGAACGGCATTACTTTCGGTCAAAATGCTCAACTTGGCATCAATGGTTCATTCTTTGCCAGTACTGCACAGAGCGTGAAATTTTCAGATGGCAGTGAATTTAGTGCAAAATCGCCTCAAACTCCACTCCTCACGATGAGTGCTCCCATTGGCTTACAGTTTGGGACTCGTCCAGCTAGCATTGAGCAAACGGGTTCGCAATTGCTCGTGCCACCAGGGCAAACTTTAGCTTTACTGGGTGGAGATGTGCTGGTGAATGGGGGGAGTCTCATCGCAAATTCTGGAAAAATTTCGCTAAAGACTGTAGACCGTCCCGAATACGTGAGTTTGTCTGAACCGAGTAACTTACGACTGGGAAATCTTGAAATCTCGAATCAAGCACAACTTGATGCCAGTGGGCTGGGTGGGGGACGCATTGAAATTGATGCAGGCAACGTCGTACTGAGTAATGCTCGAATTGCCTCTCTCACGGTTGGCGATCAAGATGGGCAAGGAATTTCGATCCGATCCAATCAGTTCCGACTCCAAGATGGCGCACAAATTGCAGCTATCACAACTGGATCGGGAAAAGGTGGCAATATTGATATTTCTGCAACTGAGTCTTTTAGACTACGAGGAATTGATTCTGCACTTTATCAAAGAGACGTAGCGAGTCTCATTCAGACTGGAGTGCTAGATCTGAATAGTCCAACAATCGCCATTACAAACAGTACTTTTGGTCAAGGTCAAGCAGGAAATATTTCAATTGTTGCAAATCAAATCCAGTTTGAGAATGGCATTGGAATTGGTGGAACCACGCTACAAGCCGGACAAGTTGGAGCAGTCAATTTACAGGCAAAAGATATCAGGATTGCAAGTGGATCAATCGTAACCTCAACATTTCGAGGTAGTACAGGAGCAGCAGGCAATATTAATATTCAAGCCGATCGCTTAACCGTTCGAGAAGGTGCAGCGATTACGACGAGTACATTTGGTCGAGGTAATTCTGGCAAGATTGATCTGAATGTGAAAGATACCATTACCCTAGCAGACACTCCAAAAGGCAGCGTGATTCAGACTGCGATCGGATCAAATGCTTTTGGAGATAATCAAGCACAAGCAGGCAATATCAGCATTAAGACGGGCAGGCTCTTAGTTTCTGACGGAGCTGGAATTAGCGCTGGTTCCGGTGGAGCATCGGGTACAGTTTTAATCTCACCAACTGGTGGAAAAGCTGGAGATTTGGAGATTTCAGCAACCGAATTAATTGATGTATCTGGGATTTCTGAAGTCTTAGCAAATGGCACTCAAACTTCTAGCTACCTTTCAACTGATACTGGCACAAGTAGTCAGAGCGGCAACCTTTTTATTCAAACTCCTATTTTGCGAGTCCGAGATGGAGCGAACATTTCGGTAGGGTCACTGGGATTTGGTCAAGCAGGTACTTTGACCATTAATGCCACCCGGATCGAAGTGTCAGGACGCAAAGGAGATTTACCCAGTCGAATTCAAGCGTCTACTGGCAAACTTTCTTTTTCTTCAATCATCAATCCCAAAGCAACTTCCGATGCTGGGGATTTAAATCTCAACGTGCGAGAACTATCGATTCGAGATGGTGCAACTGTCACCGTAGAAAATATTGGTTCTGGGAAAGCTGGCAATCTGAATATTAATGCCGATCGGATCTTCGTCAATAATGGCTCAAGTATCGATGCCAGAACTGGGACTGCGGGAGGAGGAAACGTGAATCTGCGATCGCAACTCATTCTCTTACGTCGCGGAAGTAACATTCAAACCGATGCAAATCTCTCTAATGGCGGCAATATCACCATCAATACTGGACTTTTACTCGCAGTGCCAACCGAAGATAGTAACATTACTGCGACTGCGCAAGGTGGTCGTGGTGGGAATATCAACATCGCGGCTCAAGGCATCTTTGGCTTGCAGCAGAGTCGATCTCTGACCTCTAACAGCGATATTACTGCTAGCTCAAGAATTGGGTTGGATGGAACCGTAACACTGACGACATTTGGCACAGAACCCAACGTGAGCACTGATCTTCCAGGGACTCAGATTATCTCTTCAGATCAGATCTCCCAAACCTGCACGAGCTTAGCTAAAACAGGTCAGTTTGTGATTACAGCCAGAGGAGGATTAGAACCGCCTGTGAGTGAAGTTGTGCAATCGACTCCGGTTTGGATGGATGAAAGAGCGAGCACTCACTCACTTAGCTTACAAAAATCTATGCCGGAAATGATAGAAGCAACCGGATGGGTGAAGCGAGCCGATGGAGAGATCATGTTAGTTTCTGAATCTACTCATCGTCAGATTCTAGCATCCTGTCTCTTGCCATCTCGTGCTGCTCATGGCTCATGAAAAAGATACTCGGCTTTCCAGTCTCATTCTGTTCATTTCTACCCTTACTTTCAGGCTCTCAAACATTACTCGCTCAGATTGTTCCTGATGCAACACTGTCTCAACCTTCGATCGTGAACAACAATACGATTCAAGGTGGAACACGCTCTGGAACAGCCCTCTTTCACAGCTTTAAAGAGTTCTCAATTCCAACAGATAGCCAAGCTCAGTTTCTTCCCGATGCTCAAGTTCAAAACATTATTTTGCGCGTCACAGGCAATCAGAGATCGCTCATTGATGGCACGCTCTCAGTCAATGGCACTGCTAATCTCTTCTTTCTCAATCCCAATGGCATCACCTTCGGGCAGAATGCTCGCTTGGCAATCAATGGCTCTCTGATTGCCAGTACCGCCGATAGCTGGACTTTCTCCAATGGCAGCGAATACAGTGCCAGAAACCCTCAAGCTCCCCCACTTCTCACGATTAGCACGCCTATCGGCTTACAGTTTGGCGCTCGTCCAGGAAACATTGTCCATCAAGCTAACCTCTCGCTTCCTCCTGGAAAAATACTCGGACTCGCAGGCGGAGAGATTCGGCTCGACAATGCGAGCTTAAACAGTCCGAGTGGCACGATTTTCTTGGTCAGTGCGATGCAATCAGGCACGCTGCAACTGCTGACAACGGGGCTTGGAGAAACGAACATCGAACAGTTTGGCAATATTGAGCTATCAGGAGCGAGTGCGATCGATGCCAGCGGTTTAGGGGGTGGAGCGGTTCAGATTCGAGGTAATCAAGTAACATTGCGCGACCAAGCTACGATTTTCTCGGATACGATCGGTGCGATCGACGGTCGAGACATTGAGATTCAGTCCAATCAATTTAGCCTGCAAGATCGTGCTTTCGTTCGAGCCTTTACGGTTGGCTCTGGAAGTGGGGGGAATTTATCGATTCGAGCCAAAGATGCGATCGCACTTACTGGCATGGGCTATCCAGCTTTTGAGCAGAACCTTTTAGGAAATTACCTGTTTGGCAATCTCGATCCGCGCACTGTAGAAAGTTCGATTTTGACAGGAACCGCCGGATCTGCGCGAGGGGGCAATCTGACGATCTCAACTCCACAACTCAGCCTGAAAGAAGGATCTGCAATCGTCGATCTCACACAAGCATCAGGCGCAGGAGGAAATTTATCAGTTCGAGGAGCAGATACGATCGAGGTCATCAGTTCTGCACTCGGAACGCTCGCCAGTGGAGATGGAAAATCTGGAGATGTCCAGATTCAAACCAGACGCTTGAACGTAAGTAACACGGGAATTATTACGTCCGGGACGATCGGGTCAGGAAATAGCGGAAATCTAACGATTACTGCCGATACAGTCAAGGTCAGTGGCGCATTTCCTCAAGGGGTCGTCGCATCCAATATTGTCACGTCTACTCTGGCAGGAACAGGGAACGCAGGCAACTTAACGATCAATGCTCGGCAAATCCACATTGAGAATGGAGCCTCGATCGTCAGCGAAAGTGGCGTGAATCTCGGAGGCAGCGTTTTGGTCAGTTCTGGAAAAGGGGGGAACGTCATTCTCAATGCATCGGATGAAATTCGCTTATCAGGAGTCGGTCTACCTCAAAGTCCGAATAGTTCAATCTCGACGCTGACATTTGGGACAGCCCAAGCAGGAGACATTTATATCAACACTCGTCGGCTCCTGATTTTCGATCAAAGCTTGATCGAGGCTTCGAGTTTGACTTTCGGCAAAGGCGGAAACATTACGATTAATGCCTCTGAATCCATCCAAATTGTGGGAAATCTCAATCGTGTGATTGGAATTAATACGAATGCTGAAGGAGGTGAGCCGTTCACGAACACCAATTCGGCTGGAAATATTAGACTTCGCACGTCCAAACTCTCACTGAGCAATCTTGGACAAATTAGTGTCTCAAGTTTTGGAAAAGGGGCAACTGGATCAATTGATGTGCAGGCAGATACGATCGAACTCAACAACAGTCGAATCAGCGCCACAACTCGCGCAGGCAGCAAAGGCAATATCGGAATTCAGGCACAAAATATTGTGCTGAGAAACGGCAGCCAGATTCAAACCGATGCAGGAGATTCGGATGGTGGCAACATTGATCTTCAAACCAAAATTCTGTTGGCAATTCCATTAGAAAATAGTGACATTACAGCAGACGCACAGGCAGGTCGGGGCGGCAATATCAATATCAAGACTCAAGGCATTTTTGGTTTTCAGCTAGGAAGTGCCTCTGATTTCAGTGATGTCAATGCGAGTTCTGGACTTGGGCTAGATGGCACAGTCAAGCTCACAACTTTTGCACAGGAACCTACGATTAGAAGTAATTTGCCGAATGGCATGGTCGATCGTTCGACTCAAATTGCTCCAACTTGTGCAAAGGTCGCAACCACCAGTCAGTTTGTCGTCACACAGCGAAGTGGCTTAGAACCCAATGTGAATGAAGCGGTGCAATCAACTCCAGTATGGATAGACGTTCGAGGTGAGCGATCGCACAAAATACTTCAAGAATCTGCCCCTGAAATTACAGAAGCATCCGGATGGGTGAAGCGAGCCGATGGAGAGATTATGTTAGTCTCAGAATCGGCAAATCGCCCAATTCTGAATCCCTGTTTGATTCCTGCTCGTGCTGATTCGGCTCCATGAAAAAGATACCGTGTTCTCTCGTCTTATGTGGCGTATTGACTTACGGGCTTGCAACGGCTCAAAAGTTACAGGCTCAAATTATTCCAGATACGACACTGCCCCAGTCTTCGATCATCAATCAAGAGACCATCACAGGCGGGACTGCTTCAGGAGCAACGCTTTTTCACAGTTTTCAAACGTTTTCAATTCCGACAGGGGGAGTCGCTCAATTTTTACCCAATGCCGGAATTCAGAACATTGTGACTCGCGTGACGGGAACTGAACGATCGCAAATTAACGGCTTACTTTCAATTCAAGGTCAGGCGAATCTTTTCTTTCTCAATCCGAATGGCATCACCTTCGGGCAAGATGCTCGACTCGATATCAATGGGTCATTCATTGCCAGTACGGCTGACAGTTGGACATTCTCCAATGGCAGCGAATTTAGTGCGAGAACTCCGCAAGCTCCACCTTTACTCAGGATGAGTACGCCCATCGGCTTACAGTTTGGCACTCGTCCAGGGAGCATTATCAATCAAGCCAGGCTAACCCTTCCACCCTTGCGAACGCTTGGATTCGCAGGCGGAGACATTCAGTTCGATCAGGGGAGCTACACCAGCCTTGGCGGCAATATTTTTCTGATGAGCGCGATCGCTCCTGGGACGGTTCGCATCGCACCCGATTTGAGCCTGGGAGAAAGTAGTCTCATGTCACTTGGCAAGATTGAACTGTCAGGAACATCCGCAGTGAATGTGGGTGGATTGCGAGGAGGAGCCGTTCAGATTCGGGGCGGGGATGTAATCGTACGCGATCAAGCGAGAATTTTCTCGGATACGGTTGGCGCGATCGACGGTCGAGACATTGAGATTCAAGCCCATCAATTTAGACTTCAAGATCGGGCTGTAGTTCGGGCCTTTACGGTCGGCACTGGTACTGGAGGAGATATTACAGTGCAGGCGAAAGATACTATCACACTCACCGGAGCAGGCTATGAAGCTTTTGATCGGAACTATCTCAAAGTCCCTTTCGATCGCACTGTGCAACCAAACAACTTAGAAAGTGCGATCTTAGCGGGAACCTTTGGTCAGGGAAACGCAGGCAATCTCACTCTGGAAGCGCGACAGGTCAGATTAGAAAATGGGGCAGTGCTTGGCAATCCGACTCAGGGAGCAGGCGCAGGTGGAGATTTAACAATGCGGGTGGCCGAGAGCATTGATGTGACTAGCTCTGGAATTGGCACAACGGCAATCGATCGCGGCAAAGCCGGAGGTCTCTCAATTCAGACAGGCAGTTTGCGCTTAAATCGTACCGGGGTTATTACCGCAATTACGCTGGGTGACGGAGATAGTGGAAGGATTACGATTCATGCAACGGATGACGTAATCGTTAATGGGGGAGTCAGAGATGGCTTCTTGCCATCGTACATTGCCACCACGACAATTTCTGACAAGGGCAATGCCGGAAATTTAGAGATCAATGCTCGACGCATTCAGATTGAAAACGGTGGCACGATTTCAACTTCAAGTGGATCAGCCGTGGTCGATCGCATTTTTGTCAGTTCTGGAACGAGCGGAAATCTTACCCTCAATGCTTCCGAAGAGATTCGGCTAGACGGCATTGGATTAAACCGAGACTCTGCCAGTCTAATCGCGACTAATACATTTGGCAGTGCGAACGCAGGCAATATTCATCTCAATACTCGGCGCTTCGTGAGCCTGGGTCAGAGTTTCGTCGTGGCTTCTACATTTGCATCGGGACAAGGCGGCACAATTACGGTCAATGCTTTAGATTCCATCAATATTGTTGGGCAACCGAGTGATTCCTTTGGAATTGGGACGTACTCCGGCAAGTCATCTTTTCTCACTATCTCCCAATTGCCGACGGCAACGGGCGCAGCAGGAGATGTGAGACTCTCCACTTCACAACTATCGATTCAGAATAACGGACGAATTAATGTTGACAGTATTGGCAGTGGCAATGCCGGAACGATTCAGGTGAATGCGAATGTCATTCGATTAGAGAATGCCGGAATTACTGCGACCACGAATTCTGGAGGAAAAGGCAATATTGATCTGCGATCGCAGTTGATTCTGCTGAGAAATGGTAGCCAAATTACAACTAGGGCAGACAATTCGGATGGCGGCAACATTGATATCAAGACAGGTGTTTTGGCAGCGATTCCCAAAGAAAATAGCGACATCACTGCAAATGCTAAACGGCAAGGCGGAGCAATCAACATTACAGCTCAAGGAATCTTTGGCTTCCAGCAAAGTCGATCGCTGACCTCAAAAAGTGAGATTACGGCAAGTTCTGAGATCAAGGGTCTTGATGGAATAGTCACCTTAACGACTTTTGGAACTGAGCCAAACGTGACGGCTGAACTCCCTGTTACCGTGATGGAGAATTCTGCCCGGATTGCTCAAACTTGTGCAAGATTTGCCAAAACCAGTCAGTTTGTAATGACAGAACGAGGAGGATTAGAGCCTTCGATCAGTGAAGTTGTGCAATCGACTCCCATCTGGCGAGATGAACGAGATGGCAAGGCTATTGAACATGGGAGCGAACAATCTGCGATCGTCGAAGCAACTCAATGGATTCGACAATCCGATGGCACGATCGCACTGGTTGCTGCTGCTCCTTATCCTCAAACAACGATAGACTGCTCGGCAGGAGAATCGAAGTGAAAAAACAGTATGTTTTAATTCTGTGCCTGAGTTGTTTTCTAGCACTGATGTTGCAATATCCAGGATTCGCACAACTCGCGACAGCTCAATCTTTGAATGAAACAGGACGACAACAATTTGAGCAGGGACAACCTGAACTCGCCTTGGAAAGCTGGCAAAAAGCGGAACAAGCTTATCGCGATCGCAAAGATCAGACCGGAATTCTCGGTTCTCAACTCAATCAGGCTAAAGCACTTGAAGCTTTAGGATTCTACCGTCGTGCTCAACAGCTTTTAGAACGCTTAACGTCCACTCAGCAACCTGATTCCACCCTAAAAGCCAATCAATTTCTAACATTTGGCAAGAATCTACGACTGATCGGAGACTTTGCAGGCTCTCAACAAGCTTTAAAGAAAAGTTTAGAGATTGCTCAGAAGGTTCAGGCAAATTCTGACATTCAAGCAGCGCTTTTACAATTGGGCAATACTGCGATCGCACAACAACAATTTGAACTTGCACTGAACTTACTGCAGCAAGCTACTACTTACGAAGGTGACTTACAACATGCAGCACAACTTCAACAAGTTAGAGTTCTCCAAAAGCTCGATCGCGCAACTGAAGCCGCAACTATCATCAAAACATTGCAAACTCAACTTACAGCCCTCCCTGCCACTCAGCAAACCCTCTATGAAAAGATTGAGCTTGCCTCGATCGCATCAGAAACACTGAATTCAGCACAGCTACTAGCTGCGACCATTCAAGATGCCAGACAGCTTAAAAACAAACGAGTTGAATCTTATGCGCTCGGAACTTTAGCACACTTATATGAACAATCGAAACAATGGTCAGAAGCCGCTCAACTGACTGAGCAAGCTTTAAGATTAGCAAAACAGTTAAACATTCCAGAAATTGCGTACCAATGGCAGTGGCAACTCGGCAGAATTCTCAAAGCACAGGGCAAAGTCCAACCTGCTGAGATTGCTTATGCAGATGCAATCGATTCGCTCAAAACTCTACGTCGAGACATTGCCGCCATTGATCAATCTATTCAATTCTCATTTCGCGAACAAATCGAACCCGTCTACCGCGAATTCGTCGATCTGCTTCTCGTCGAGCAAACGCCTCCCGAGAACCTGAGAAAAGCTCGTCAAGCCATTGAATCCTTACAATTAGCAGAACTTAACAATTTCTTCCGAGAAGCTTGCTTAAATGCCTCAACACAGCCGATCGAATCGATTGATTCAACGGCTGCCGTCATCTATCCAATCATTCTTCCGAATCGACTAGAAGTTATTATTTCGCTCCCGAATCAACCTCTGAAGCACTTTGCCACCATGCGATCGCAATCCGAAATCGAAGATATTATCTTCAAAATGCGGCAATCTCTGCGTCCGACATCTTTTGATCAAGAGCGGCTTCCACTGGCTCAAACCTTATATTCGTGGCTCATTCAACCTACGCAGGCAGACTTAGAGAAGGCTCAAATTAAAACGATCGCGTTTGTACTTGATGGCTCGCTCCGCAATATTCCGATGGCAGCCCTGCATAACGGACAACGCTATCTCATCGAAGACTATCGAATTGCAGTGACCCCAAGTTTGCAGCTTTTTGCAAGTCCAGAACCGAAAAATACGCAAGCTTTAATTGCAGGATTAAGCAAACCTGTGCAAGATGAAGATGCACTGCCAGGCGTTCAGCAAGAAGTTGAGCAAATTCGCTCAATGCTACCCTCAAAGGTTCTACTCAATGAAACCTTTACCACTCGATCGTTTAAGACAACCACAGAAGACTCTCCTTTCTCGATCGTACATCTTGCCACTCATGGGCAATTTAGCTCCAATCCAGACGATACTTTTCTCTTAACTTGGGATGGTCGCATTAACTTAGAAGAACTGAGAACTATCTTGAACAATCGCGAGCTAGAACAATCCACATCTATTGATCTCCTCATTTTAAGTGCCTGCCAAACGGCTCAAGGTGATCGTCGTTCTGCGATCGGTCTTGCGGGTGTCGCAGTTCGTTCTGGCGCTAGCAGCACCCTTGCAAGCTTATGGACAGTAAACGATACATCAACGACATCGTTTATGATTGAATTCTATAAATCTTTCCTCAGCACTGAGAAGCCCTCTAAAGCAGAAGCTGTTCGTCAAGCCCAACTGAAACTCCTACAGAGAGCGGAGTTTCGTCATCCTTACTACTGGGCATCTTTTGTTTTAGTAGGAAGATGGATATAAAGATTCGGTAATGAATGTCTAGTACCTTCTCGACCAAGTAAAAAACTGTAGTAAAAAAGATTGTCTGCTATAAGCTCCCGGCATTGAATGCAATGAACAAGTCTACTTTTTTTCTGGCTATAAATCTGTCGATTCCACTAGCAAGTCTGTTGATTTCACTAGCAGCTCCACTCCGCGCCCAAATCGAGCCACCCGAAGGTTCGCCTGCCCCTACTGCAACCACAAGCGGTGGAACTCGTCCAACCCAAACCTGCCTCAAATCCATCCCGAAAGTCTCTCAAAGGCTGATGGTCCTGAATCCTAGTAAAACAATCGGATTGACTCGTTCAGATCAGCCAACGCTTTTCGTTTATATTCCTCGCAACGAAGCGCACGCGCTTGAGTTTAGCCTCTTCGATGAAAAAAAGCGCGGACTTTATCAAACGACGCTCTCGATTCACAATCAATCCGGTTTAATTCGTGTAGCATTCCCGAGCGATGCGCCTAAGCTTGTTCAAGGAAAAAACTACTATTGGACAGTCGCGGTGATTTGTAATATCGACGATCGCACTGAAGATCAAATCATCGGGGGCTGGATTCAACATCGCACTCTGTCTGAGGATATTTCCCGGCTTCTGCCCATTGAGCGCATCGAACTGTATGCAAGAAAGGGCTTCTGGTACGACGCTTTCTCAGAATGGGCAATGCTCCACCAACAACAGCCTCATCATCCGATGGTGAAGCAGGCTTGGACGAATTTGATTGAAGCGATCGGCTTACCGACCTCGTTACTGCCTTAACCCTTCTTTCCCCGTTATCCTCTTCGGCATTTGGGCATGTTGAAGATCAACAGTTGCGGGAAAAGTTCATGCTGTCAAGAGTTTGGAGTGCATCACTGATTGGCATTGATGCAGTCAAGGTTGGAGTCGAAGTTGATGTAGCTGGAGGATTGCCTGCAATTGTAGTCGTCGGTCTTCCGGACGCGGCGGTGCAAGAATCAAAAGAACGCGTGAGAACCGCTCTCAAAAACGCCGGATTTACCTTCCCCATGCGTCGCATCGTCATCAACTTATCGCCCGCCGACCTCAGGAAAGAAGGTCCTAGTTTTGATCTTCCCATCAGCATTGGAATCTTAGCCGCGACTCAACAGATTAAGCTTGACTTGCTCGAAGATGCATTGTTCTTGGGAGAAGTACTTTTAGATGGAAGTCTGAGACCCGTCGCAGGAGTTTTGGCGATCGCAGCTGCGGCTCAACAGCTTGGAATTAAGAACTTGATTATTCCGGCGGATAACGTTCGCGAAGCTGCGGTCGTTCAAGGTTTGAATGTATATGGTTTCAAGCATCTCTCTGAAGTTGGCGCATTCCTCAATGATCCAAACGGCTATATTCCAGCTCGCATTGATGGCGAATTGGAACTGACACAGGGGCAGATCTCGGCTCCAGATCTCGGCGATGTCAAAGGGCAAGCTCATGCTCGTCGTGCCTTAGAAATTGCTGCTGCGGGCGGACATAACTTAATTTTTGTCGGACCGCCTGGCAGTGGCAAAACCATGCTCGCTCGTAGACTTCCTGGAATTATGCCGCCTTTGCAATTTCAAGAAGCTTTAGAAGTCACACAAATTCACTCTGTTGCAGGCTTGCTGAAAGATAAAGGAGCCTTGATCGGCGTTCGACCGTTTCGGAGTCCGCATCATTCAGCTTCAGGGACAGCTTTAGTCGGTGGGGGGAGCTTTCCTCGTCCGGGCGAAATTTCATTAGCTCATAGAGGCATTCTCTTCTTGGACGAATTGACAGAATTTCGACGAGACGTTTTAGAGTTTCTACGACAGCCACTTGAAGATGGCAATGTCACGATTTCTCGGACTCGTCAATCTGTGTCATTTCCGGCTCAGTTTACATTAGTTGCGAGTACAAATCCTTGTCCTTGTGGATTTTATGCGGATACGGTGCAAGCTTGTACTTGTTCGCCTAGGGCAAGAGAGCAATATTGGGCAAGGTTATCCGGTCCATTGATGGACAGAATTGATTTGCAAGTCGGGGTCAACCGTCTCAAGCCAGAAGAAATTACTCAACAACCGACCGGAGAAGATTCCGCAACGGTTCGCGCTAGAGTTCAGCAGGCTCGCGATCGCGCTTCTGTTCGTTTCAAAGGCACTTCTTTACGCTGCAATGCTGAAATGCAAAGCGCGCATCTTCGTCAGTGGTGCAGTTTAGATGAGACAACGCGATCGCTGCTTGAAAATGCAATTCGACGCTTAGGCTTATCGGTTCGCGCCAGCGATCGCATTCTCAAAGTGGCAAGAACGATCGCAGATTTAGCAGGCGATGAGCAGCTACAAACCCAGCATGTTGCAGAAGCGATACAATATCGAACCATCGATCGAATGCAATAACATGCAAACCTGCAAATCTCTGATTATTCTGATTATGATGAGAACACTCAACGTGATGTGCAACTCCAAGTTCGAGGGGTGAAAACCTACGCTTGGCACAGAAAAGTTGTCTATCACCTAGCTCATCCGTTTCCGAGAGTTGCAATGCAGACCTATTACAATCCTGAACACTTACCAAATTTTGGCAAAATTGGCGAAGGCAATCCAGAACTCGCAGAAAAGTTTTTTGCCTACTACAATTCAGTTTTTGAAGAAGGTGCATTGTCGAAGCGGGAAAAAGCGTTAATCGCGATCGCAGTCGCTCACACGGTGCAATGTCCCTACTGCATCGATGCCTACACCAAAGAATGTTTACAGCAAGGCGCAGACCTAGAACAAATGACCGAAGCAGTTCATGTTGCGACTGCAATTCGAGGCGGAGCTTCATTAATCCACGGTTTGCAAATGTTGGATCAAGTGAACAAACTCGCAATGTAAGTCGGGAGGTGAAATGAATTGGAAGATCGTCGCTCTCGTTTGCGTCTCGCCCTGAACTAGAAGTTTGGGCTAACCGTGCGAAGTGGGTTGAAACCCACTGAAGAAGCCGTTTTCATTGGCTGTTAGTCCCAGAGCGGACTTCGCACCGTTAGCCCCGAATTCATTCTGGGGCGGGTGAGCAACGAAGCGAAAGAATGTGCCGAACTAATGTTGAATTACGCCCATCTACTTGAGTTATGTCTTCGTTACTGAACCGTCAATCGCCGCTTACCTCCACCAAGTATCAGCAAACGCTTTTAAACAGCCTGCCTCTGAACAATGCAAACTTTGCAGAACGATTAGGAGCATCGCTCCACCCAAGCGAGCTAGAAATCTTTCAAATCAATGTTGGCAAGCTCTGTAATATGACTTGTCGCCATTGCCATGTCGATGCCAGTCCCGATCGCAAAGAGATCATGACTCGCGAAACGATCGATCTTTGCTTACAGGCGTTAGATCAAACCTCTGCTCACACTGTTGATCTCACAGGTGGCGCACCTGAACTGAATCCAAACTTTCGCTATCTCGTTGATCAATGTGTTGCTCGTGGAAAGCACGTGATCGATCGCTGTAATCTCACTGTTCTCCTGCTCCCAACGCTGCAAGACTTACCCAAATGGTTCGCAGAACGAGGAGTCGAAATCGTCTGTTCTCTGCCGCACTATCGGCAACGCAATACCGATGCGCAACGCGGTGATGGCACATTTGAAAAATCGATCGAGGCACTGAAACGATTAAATGCAGTCGGATATGGAACAGGTGATCCGAATCGCCAACTGACTTTAATGAGCAATCCAGTTGGAGCTTTTCTTGCGAGTGGACAAACAAAACTGGAACAAGAATGGAAAGCTGGATTGAAGAAATATCAGGGTGTCAGCTTCGATCGCTTAATTACACTCAACAACATGCCAATTTCTCGATTTCTGGAATGGTTAGAATCATCTGGTAATCTTCAAGGCTACATGGAGTTATTGGTCAATTCATTTAATCCAGCTACCGTCGATGGGTTAATGTGTCGCAACACGCTCTCAATCTCCTGGGACGGGTATCTCTATGATTGCGATTTTAATCAGATGCTCGATCTCAAGTGCGAGACGAATCATATTCGATCGTTTGATTTAGCCCGGTTAAGAAACCGGACTGTAATCACAGATCGGCATTGTTTTGGTTGCACTGCCGGCTCGGGAAGTTCTTGTGGGGGTGCATTAATTTAGCTTGCTTCTATAATTCAAGCAGAGTTTACACAAAGTTCTCTGTAAATTCACCTAAATTGCTTGGAAAATCGAGAGAATTAAGTCAATCCCTCCAATAGAGTCAGCACCGTATCGTTGACCGATCGCTTCAGCACTTAAGACTTAATTCTTTGAGAATCCAGCAATATGAACAGCAATCTACCCACGGTGTCGATCGGGCTACCTGTTTTTAATGGTGAAGATTATTTAGAAGCGGCTTTAGAGTCCCTCTTAGCACAAACTTATACTAATTTTGAAATCGTTCTCTGCGATAACGCTTCGAGCGATCGCACCGCAGAAATTTGCCAAACCTACGCGGCAAAAGATGCTCGAATTCGCTACTACCGTAACGATCACAACATTGGTGCCGCAGAAAACTTCGATCGCGTCTTTCAACTCTCTCGCGGCAAATACTTCAAATGGGCAGCACATGATGACCTCTGCAAACCCACCTTTTTAGAACGCTGCGTCGAAGTTCTAGACCGTGATCTCTCCGTTGTTCTCTGCACTTCTGAAGCAGGGCGTATCGATTGGGCAGGCAACGAGCAACCTCCGAAAGCGGATAGTCCTCGCCCGATCGATGCATGGGAAGTGTCTGAACGGTTTGCAGCGATCGTATTAAAAACGTTTTGGTCTTATGAACTCTTTGGTCTGATTCGCTCGAGCGCGCTAAAAAAACTAAAGTGGCACGCGAATTATGGCAGCGATCGCGTCATCTTGGCAGAACTGAGTTTACAAGGTCGGCTCGTTCAAGTTCCAGAAATGCTGTTCTTTCGGCGCTTTCATCTCAAGCAATCGACGTGTATGCAATCCGCGAAAGAACGGCAACAATGGTTCAGCGGCAAGCGTAAACGTCCGATCTGGGAACGTGGCTCAGTCAGATTTATGCAAGCCATTTTTCAAGCAGACTTGACTCTAGCAGAACGAGTTCAATGTATAGGAGTTGTCCTACGCTATTTAACCAAAGCAGGCAACTGGCGTTACTTCTTGCCCAAACACTTCCGGCAAACCAAAAAGCCAACGCTGACACAGATGCCTGCTCAATCCATCGCTTCTAAAGGTTAGCCGCCTAGCAAATACTGCAATTGCACCTGCGCCGTATTGTTTGTGCCTGCGACAAAAACAGCAACTTCACTAAACTTCGGCGCACCTGTGCGAATCGTTGGATTGCGTGAGAAGCCAAATCCTTCTTTGGGAATGCCGAGAAAATTGCGATCGAGCTTTCCGTTACTATTGCGATCGTGAAACACTGCGACCCCATAATTTCCTAACGGCAAATTCTGGAAGGTCACAGCAGTCTGTCCTTTTCCAACCCCAACACATTGCGCTCGCACAGCTCGATCTCCTCGATCCGGAAATCCCTGACTATTGGCAAATAGGCTGACACAGACTCTACCCTGCTGATTTTGCACGCCACCCACGACGACCGTGAAGTTACTGGTTGGATTGGCTTGAGCGACCGTTGCGATCATCGCACTTGATCCGAGAGCCAGTAGCGCTAACTGAGAGACATTCCATTGCACAAGCTTTTCTCCTCACTTTACCTTTTGTAACAAGTTGACAGCTTATTTTTACACTAACGATCAAATCTGAAAAGAGATAGAGATTCATCTGTGCCAAACCGCATACTCTTGGGGCAAATGTAAAAATACTCGGTGAATTTGTAGACAAGAGGCGATTTTACGAAAAGCTAAGGATGAACTCCTTAATAGCTGCTCTATTCCGTGAATTATCCTCGTCTCGTTGAACCTGATTTAAACCCGACCGATTGGCATGGCATCCTGCAATTGGGATTTGAATATCGCCAGGGGAAAACTCAACTGATTCGGAACCAGGGGCAAGCTCCCCTAAAAGTGCAGCGCCCTTTTTATCCAGAAGGCGACGAGGTTTGTCATAGCGTGATTATGCACACAGCAGGCGGTATCGTCGGGGGAGATCGTTTAACCTTTGACTTCCACCTTGCATCAGGTAGTCAAGCACTGATCACAACTCCGGCAGCCAGTAAGATTTACCGCACCAATGGGCGCGAGGCTCATCAGGTCATTCGGGTTGATGTTGCCGAAGGCGCGTGCTTAGAATGGTTGCCGCTTGACTCGATCGTATTTAACCAAGCGATCTATCGGCAAACAATGCAGATCAATTTAGCTCAGGGAGCAAACTGGCTCGGCTGGGAGATTACTCGATTTGGGCGCAGTGCTCGGGGTGAGAAATTTGTCGAAGGCAATTGGCGATCGCGAACTGAAGTTTGGCAAGCGGGCAAGCCGATTTGGATTGATCGTCAATGGATGCCCGGTAGCGAAGAAAATTTTGCGAGTCCGCATGGCTTAGCGGGTTGTCCTGTGGTGGGAAGTTTTGCTTGGGTCGGGCAAGTGGTCACACCAGAATTAGTCGAGAAAGCGAGAGAACTCTGGGCGGGATCATCCGGTGAGATCGGGGTGACGCGATTATCGATCGGGCTACTGTGCCGATATCGAGGACATTCCAGCAGCGAAGCCCGCCGATGGTTTCTGGCGGTTTGGCAGTTGATTCGGGTGTCTTATTTTCAGCGTCCAGCCTGTATTCCCAGAGTTTGGCAGCTGGAAATGCGCTGAACTTCCTTTAGACAAGATTACAGAATTTGGTCAAAGCAATTCGATTGATAAACTGTCTTTGTTTGGCTTAATTGACAGAAAGAAACGATGCAACTCACACCGCAAGAAAAAGATAAGCTTTTGATTTTCACGGCTGCTTTGGTTGCCGAGCGTCGTAAGGCGAGAGGCTTGAAATTGAACTATCCTGAAGCAGTGGCGTTGATTTCTGCGGCAATTTTGGAAGGCGCAAGAGATGGACAAACGGTTGCCGAATTGATGAACTATGGCACAACGCTTCTCACCCAAGATGAGGTGATGGAAGGTGTGGCAGAGATGATTCATGAAGTGCAAGTCGAAGCAACTTTTCCAGATGGTACAAAATTAGTTACAGTTCATCATCCGATTCGATAGGAGCAAGCGATGATTCCCGGTGAAATGTTGATTGAAGAAGGCGAGATCGAACTGAATGCAGGACGCGAAACGGTCACACTACAGGTTGCAAATCAAGGTGATCGACCGATTCAAGTTGGCTCTCATTTTCACTTTTTTGAAGTGAATGCAGCTTTGGAATTTGATCGCGATCGCGCCCGTGGAATGCGGTTAGATATTCCGGCAGGGACAGCCGTACGATTTGAACCGGGAGACGATCGCGAAGTGACGCTCGTGCCTTTAGTTGGCTCGCGGCAGGTGTATGGATTCAATGCCAAAATCGAAGGGGCATTGGATGAGAAAGCGAAAAAAGGTAAAAAGAAAGCTAAATAATCGAGGACGTTTGAGAAGCCATCGATTATGGTGGGCATGACCTTTGATCAGGAGCGTTATGCATTTCAAAGAATTACGCCGTTTAAACTTAAATTACTTAAATACCTTAAAGTCGGTTGTGAATGTGTTGCGCGATCCAACACAGACAGACTCGATTTATGACATTGAGGATTCGCTCTTGCGATCGCATCCTCAAACGATGGCAGCCTCTTTAAATTACATGCTGAGTCGTCCTGAAATTGCGGCTTTTGCCAAAGAGCGTTACTCGCCGTCTGAGCCAGAGTTAGTCAAGCTGATGACGTATCCGCCAAACTCTTTAGGCTATGCGTTTGCACAGTACATTTCATCCTCGGGATTTGATCCAGGATTCTACCGCAAAATGGACGTTGTGGATGATGCGTCTTGCTTATTGTTTCGACTGCGGCAGACCCATGACATCTGGCATGTGGTCACCGGGATGAGTGTGGATGTAGCTGGCGAAATTGGGTTAAAAGCGTTTGAATTGGCACAAACTCGTCGTCCACTCGCTGGAATTTTAATCGCGGCAGCTTTTGTGAGTACATTGCTCAATCAACCAGAACAGTTGGATCGATTGCTCGATCGAGTCGCATCAGGCTATCGCATGGGTGCAAAGGCGAAACCACTATTGGCACAGAAATGGGAAGATCATTGGGAGAAACCTGTTGCAGAATGGCGAGCCGAGTTAGGGATTGAGCCGATGCCCGTTTATGTGCCTTGATTGATTCGTCGATCG
The DNA here is from genome assembly GCF_026735145.1 of Leptolyngbya sp. GGD. Taxonomy (NCBI): domain Bacteria; kingdom Bacillati; phylum Cyanobacteriota; class Cyanophyceae; order Leptolyngbyales; family Leptolyngbyaceae; genus Leptolyngbya; species Leptolyngbya sp. GGD. The sequence continues at coordinate 1,262,550 of NZ_JAPQKE010000001.1, read as the reverse complement.
AGCATGTAACATCACTGTAGTAATCCTGATTGAGTTGTAAATGCTAAAAAAAGAGTAGGGAGTAGAGAGCTAGTAAGTTCCCCCACTCCCCACTCCTCAACTAATTTAGGACGGCTATATGAGTTTTTATGAACAACGAATTCTGCCTTATCTCATCGATTTATCTTGCTCTGCATCTGCGATAGAAAAGCATCGCCGAGCAATTTTGGCAGGTGTGACAGGAGACATCTTAGAAATTGGATTTGGAACGGGTTTGAACTTGCCTCACTATCCCGAGAGTGTTCGTAAAATCGTAACAGTTGACTCAAATGCTGGCGTGCATACGATCGCTCAAAAACGGATTGCAGCTTCTCCCATTACCGTAGAACATCATGTTCTCAGTGGTGAAAACTTGCCAATGGCGGATTGTTCTTTTGATAGTGTCGTGAGTACTTTTACGCTCTGTAGCATTCCTGATGTAGCTCAAGCGCTTGCAGAGATATATCGAGTCCTGAAGCCAGGAGGAAAATTCTTTTTTGTTGAACATGGCTTGAGTTGTGAACCGAATGTGCAAGTTTGGCAAAATCGACTCACACCGATTCAGAAGAAAATTGCAGGAGGATGTCACTTCAATCGGAATATTCGAGAGTTAGTTGAACATCAGTTTGAGCAGGTTAGAGTACAAGAATTGTATTTAGAAAATGCCCCGAAAGTTGCCGCATATTTGTACAAGGGCACTGCAACCAAGGTCAGTTAGTTCAATCACAATTCAAGAAGTTATAGCATTCTCAATCAATTAGCTCCCCACTCCCCACTCTTCAACCAAGTTCGCGATGGCTCTCTTGCTGCTGTGTTTTTTGTGTATTTACAGCTTATCGCCGGAGAGCTTTTTTATCCCCTCGATTGTCTTTTAAAGCATCCTCTGACTCTACGATGCAGCCAGATCAAGTTTGATGCCAGCGAGTCAATCCGCCAGGTTGATCGATTATAGTAATTCCCATTGATTGCAATTCATCCCGAATACGATCGCTCTCTGCATACTGTCTAGCCTGACGCGCTTGTTGCCGCTGCTGAAGGCGTGCTTCAATCCAATCTGCATCAATCGCGAATTTAGCTGGAGATTGTTGAATTTCCAGACCTAATACTTGAGCCAGTTGAATTAAGGCTTGAGATCGCTGAACCAATTGAATGTCAGATAGTTTATGCGATTCACAGTAGTAACGCAAGTAGAACTCTCGCTTCAGTAACTTTGCCAACTCAAACAGCATCGCTAGGGCTGTTGCTGTGTTGAGATCATCGTCCAATGCTGTTTGAAATTGCTCTACTGATGCTGAATCAGGCTGACTGAGAATCTGAGGGGATAGATTAAGCAACTGAAGATCGAGAGATAATGCTTCTTTGAGTGTTTGCCAACCCTTCTCGGCAGCCTCGATCGCGTTTGGCGTAAAATCGAGCGGCTTACGATAATGCGCTTGTAGCACAAACAATCGAATCGCCATCGGATCAATTGGATGCGGATACTCCAACCATTTGCCGTCTAGTAAATCTCGAATCGTGGTGAAATTGCCAAGCGACTTCGACATTTTCTCGCCGTTTACTGTCACCATGCCGTTATGCAGCCAGTACCGAGCTAATGGCTGGTCAGTTAGAGCTTCCGATTGAGCAATTTCATTCTCGTGGTGCGGAAAAATTAAATCGCCACCACCACCATGAATATCGATCGTGCCTCCTAACCGCGCCCGAATCATCGCAGAGCATTCAATATGCCATCCAGGTCGTCCTTTTCCCCAAGGAGAATCCCAAGCAGATTCATCAGATTTTGCTGCTTTCCACAGAGCGAAGTCCGCCGGATAACGCTTTTTTCGCTCCGGATCGTTAGGGTCAACTCGTCTACTTGCGCCTGCTTGCATTTGGTTGAGCGATCGTCCAGACAGTTTGCCGTAGTCTGCAAACTGCCGCACGTCATAATAGATATCCCCCTCGATCGCGTAAGCATATCCTTTGGTTTCTAATGCTTGAATCAGTTGATGAATCTCTGGAATATGTTCGGTAACACGAGGATACTCATCTGCATCGAGAATGTTTAACGGTCGAATGTCTCGAAAATAGGCAGCAATATAGCGATCTGCTACGTCTTTCATTGCAAGCTTTTCCGCTTTCGCGCGGTTCAGAATCTTATCGTCGATATCCGTAAAGTTCTGAACATAGCGCACAGAATAGCCTCGCCACTGTAAATATCGCCGCACCACATCCCAGCCAATGTAAGAACGAGCATGACCTAAGTGGCAGTCATCGTATACCGTCACTCCGCAGCAGTACATTGTCACCTGATCCCGATTGAGTGGCGTGAAGGGTTCTTTGCGGCGCGTCAGGGTGTTGTAGAGGGTAAGACTCATGGCAGATAAAGTTCGATCGTGAACAGCAGCAACTTTCAGGTACACTTCATAATGATAATCGTTCTCATACTAGCATGGACATTCATTCGATTCCCGCTCCACCCACACCTTGGGCACAAACTCTAATTGAGCCAACCCTTGATCCGAGTGTCTATATCCATCCATTAACAAACGTGATTGGAGACGTGAGAATTGGCACACAGGTTCATATCGCGCCTGGAGTCTCGATTCGGGCAGATGAAGGGATGCCGTTTTACATTGGCTCAAATGTGAATATTCAAGATGGCGCGGTGATTCACGGTTTGGAACAGGGGCGGATCACGGGAGAGGATGGTGAATCTTACTCAGTGTGGATTGGTGAGAATGCTTCGATTACTCACATGGCGTTGATTCATGGGCCTGCTTATGTGGGAAAAGATTGCTTTATTGGCTTCCGCTCTACAGTGTTTAATGCTCGTGTGGGCAATGGCTGCATTGTAATGTCTCATGCGCTGATCGAGAATGTTCAAATTCCAGCCGGGAGATACATTGCTTCTGGTTCTATCATCACGCATCAGCAACAAGCGGATCGCCTACCAACTGTTCAGGATACAGATTCAACATTTGCACGTCATGTGGTGAGTATCAATCAAAAGCTGCGTCAAGGTTATCTCTGTGCTGAAGATAATGCTTGCATGGCTGCAATTCAGAATGAAGTGGATGGACAGTCTGAACCAGAAAATGGTGCTCAAAAGCTACGATCGACAACTTTAAATTCTGCAACTTTGAATTCTGCAACATTGGCTTGGGTTCAAGATCAATTAGCTCAAGGATTAGAGATTGGAATTGAGCAGGCGGATAATAGACGCTTTCGAGCCAATTCCTGGTCAAATTGTGGTTTGATTAGGACTCGTCATGAAGGCGATGCGATCGCGACTTTAGAGCAGCTTCTACATCAATATCCACGCCAGTATTTGCGCCTATTTAGCGTTGCCCCAAAGACTAGGCAGCGGGGTAAAAGTTTAGTGATTCAACAGCCTTAAACGCGAAGTCGAACAGGGTTAAAAAAGCAGCTTTTTACCCCTGTGTGACAGGCAACATTTCCCACTTGCTCAACTTGGAGCAGAAGAGCATCCGCATCACAATCGTAGTACAATGCTTTGACTTTCTGAATATGTCCTGAAGTTGCACCCTTATGCCACAGTTCAGCGCGAGAACGGCTCCAGTAGTGTGCTTCTCCTGTCTCTAGCGTTCGCTGGATCGATTCACGGCTCATCCACGCCATCATGAGTACAGAGCTATCTTGATAGTCTTGAGCAATGGCTGGAACTAACCCTGCTTCGTTAAATTTGAGGCGTTCTATCCACAGGTAATTTTGATCGATCGTTGTCATCGGGTGAGGCAATTATTCAGGGTTTGCGTCAGAAATAAAGCATCGAGTTTACGCCCGATTAGAACCATTTCATTTCTAGGCTTGCCATCCCAATCGCTGTCTTCAAGGTGAAATCGCTTTCCACTCAGTTGAAAAATATGACGGGCTGGACTCTCGGAAAACCAGAGAATGCCTTTGGCGCGAAATACATTTTCAGGAAGTTGATAGTCGAGAAATTCCTGGAACTTTTTGACTGAAAAGGGTCGATCGCTCTCGAAAGCAACCGCCGTGAATCCTTCAATCGATCGCAATTGCCTTGATTGTTCTAAACTCTCTGGAGCCGATTGGATTCCTTGATAAAAGCTGTTTTGGGATAGATTCACATCTAAAATGAGTGACAGCGGCAGATACCCTTGTTGAGTTCTTAGAACTCGCGCTTTCTCTTTGACATCTCGGATAAAGTCTTCTAGCTCGTTTGCTTGATCTTCTGAAACGAGATCCATTTTGTTGAGAATGATGATATCTCCATAACAGATTTGCTGTAGCGCGATTGCACTCTCATAGTGGTCAGGTGTAAAGGTTGCAGCATCAACCAGCGTTAAGATCGAATCGAGTCGGGTAAAATCGCGAAGTTCTGTGCTTAAAAAAGTTAGTGCGATCGGTAACGGATCAGCGAGTCCTGTAGTTTCGACAATGAGATAGTCAATGCGATCGCGTCGTTCTAAAATCGAGTAAACTGCATCTACTAAATTGCCATTCATCGTACAGCAGATACAGCCATTTGAAAGCTCGATCATATCTTCGTCGATCGAGATAAGTAACTGACTATCAATATTGATACTGCCAAACTCATTGACTAAAACTGCAACTTTGACATCATGATAGTTCTTCAGAATTTGATTGAGCAGTGTTGTCTTTCCGCTTCCTAAAAAACCTGTAATGATGGTTACAGGTAGGCGAGTTTCTGGAATGGACAATTCTTCTGGCATTGCAGGCACACTCAAATGATTAGGAAAGAGCAATCCAATCGGCTTGAGGATATGGATTGCTCGACAAAGCATTTAGTTAAACTTTGGACTATGGCGGATCAAATCCATAAATTCCTGCCGCGTCTTCGCATCATCCGCAAACACACCTTTCATTGCGCTGGTAACCGTCCATGATCCAGGCTTTTGTACCCCTCTCATGACCATACACATGTGCGATGCTTCGACGACAACTGCAACGCCTTGTGGCTTGAGCAAGCCCTGAAGTGCATCTGCAATTTGGCTGGTTAATCGCTCTTGAACCTGTAAGCGTCGAGCATACATTTCACAAATTCGAGCGATTTTTGACAGTCCGATCACTTTTCCATTGGGAATGTACGCAACATGAGCGCGTCCCAGAATCGGTAAGATGTGATGTTCGCAGGAGCTAAACAGATCGATGTCACGAACTAACACCATCTCATTGGCATTCTCGTGAAAGACCGCACCATTGAGCAATTCATCTAGCGATTGATTGTAGCCTTGGGTCAAGAACTTCAAGGCTTTCACAACTCGTTTCGGCGTATCGCGTAAGCCTTCTCGATCAGGATCTTCTCCCAATCCCAGCAGCAAAGTCCTGACGGCTTGCATCATTTCAGCATCGGAAACAGGTGGCTTTGATTGAGTCTTAAGCGCAGCAAACGTTTCAGACGAATCGGGCAGGACAAGATCAGAGGAGGATTGTGGGTTCATGTTGCTATTTCTAGAAGGGTAGACAATCGGACATTACGCCAGTTCTGCACTGACGGTTTTCACCTCTAACATGGAGTGTGAAAGCTGAAATTACTGAGCAACTAGCTTAGAAGAAATCGGCTCTAAGCATTGATCAAGCTGTTGTCGCAGCTGCTCAGTGTCTAAATTTCGACCAATCAGCACAAGCTGATTCGAGGGAGATTTTTGCCATTCTTCGGTTTGAATGTCGTACCGTTTTCCACTCAACTGAAAGATATGTTTCAGATAGCTTTCTTTGAACCAGAGCAATCCTTTTGCACGGAAAATCTCGATCGGTAATTCATCCAGAAAGCTTTGAAATTTGTGAACCGAAAAAGGTCGATCGCTCTGGTAAGACATTGAAACAAAACCATCATTGGCTAGGTGATCGGAATGGTGGTGATGGTGGTCATGATCGTGGTGGTGATGTTCGTGATGTTCGTGATGATGGTGATGTTCGTCCTCATAGGCTTCGGGTTGGAAGTAGCCGACATCCAAAATTAGAGGTAGTGGAACCTCGCCATACTGAGTCTGTAGAACTCTTGCACCTGTTTTAGTACTACGAATCCAATGATCGAGTTCAGCAACTTTCTCTTGTCCTGCCAAATCTGTTTTGTTGAGCAGAATGATATCGCCATATGTAATCTGGCTGATTGCAGCTTGACTCTCAAAATGCTCCGGTGTGAATGTCTCTGCATCAACAACCGTCAAAATTGAATCGAGATGCGTTAAGTCTCTGAGTTCAGAGCTAACAAAGGTAAGCACGATCGGTAACGGATCAGCTACCCCTGTCGTCTCAATCACCATGTAATCAATTCGATCTTCTCGCTCCAAGATCCGATAGACCGCATTGATCAAGTCATCATTGATTGTGCAGCAGATACAGCCGTTGCTCAGTTCCATCATGTCTTCATCTAGCGAAACGAGAAGCTGCGAGTCAATGTTGATGTCTCCAAATTCATTGACTAGCACTGCAACTTTGAGATCATCGCGATTTTTCAGGATTTGATTCAGCAGGGTTGTTTTGCCACTGCCTAAGAATCCAGTGATGATCGTAACGGGCATTCCCCGTTTCGGGATCTCGAGGTGGGATTGAGTTGCTGCGTTCATAGTATAAGGAGGTTTTGAGAACGGTTATCATTCTACATTAATTTGAGAGAAATCTACGTCACAGGTGGAATTCTTGCTAAGATGCCTCTTTTCAGAAGGTCTGGACGATCGCTTCTCGGTACAATGCCGTCAGCACTGCGGAAATACTGCTGGCAAAGTTCTCGAATGGCAGGAGCACTTTCAAACGGTGATAAGTCTCCAAACATCAACGTCGTTTTACCTGGAGCCGAAAGCGCAACGACACAAGGACGATTACAGGCGCTCAAACATTCCACTTCTCGAATTACAAAGGGTGCATTCATCTCCCAAGTTTTAAATTGCTGCTTGAGGTGTTCGAGCAGATGGAATCCACCACGATGTTTGAGATGTTCTCGCTGGTGCTTGGAAACAGCACACGATCGACAAATAAACAGGACATGATCCGTCATCTAAAGCCTCGTGAAATACAAAACAGTTCGATAGTTTCAGGGATTGAACGAAGAAAGGTTGTCATTGCCTGATGCCTTTTGATGCAATGGTTACAGAGTTGCGTGATTGAAGACGGCTTGCTGGAGTCGATCGCAGAGTTCCGAGAGCGTCAAGGCTCCTAATTCTCCTTTGTGTCGAGTCCGAATGCTCAGGGTTTGAGACTCAACTTCTTTTTTGCCAACAACCGCGACAACTGGAAGTTTTTCAAGTTCAGCCGTGCGAATTTGCTTACCTAATCGTTCGTTGGTGCGATCGACTTCAGCACGGAATCCAGCCTGCTTAAGTTGCAGCGCGATCGCTTCGGCATAGTCCCGTTGGTCTTGACTGATTGGAAGTAATCGAACTTGAATCGGTGCAAGCCACAGCGGAAAGTCTCCCGCATAGTTCTCAATGAGAATGCCAAAGAAGCGCTCTAACGATCCGAAGATTGCTCGGTGAATCATGATCGGACGCTGGCGAGTCCCATCTGCCGCCACATATTCCATCTCAAACCGTTCTGGTAAATTGAAATCAACTTGAATCGTGGAACATTGCCAACGACGTGCGATCGCATCTTCAATTTTCAAATCGATTTTAGGTCCGTAGAATGCGCCGCCGCCTTCATCGATAACATAGTTCCAACCTTTTCTATCTAAGGCTTGTTGGAGCGCGATCGTGGCTTTCTCCCAAATCTGATCACTCCCAACCGATTGAGGTGGACGAGTGGAAAGATTGACCTCATAGTTCGAGAAACCAAAGTCTGACAAAATCTGCTCTGTGAGATTGAGAACGCCGAGAATTTCATCTTCAATCTGTTCCGGCAGACAAAAGATATGCGCATCATCTTGAGTAAAGCCGCGTACTCGCATCAAACCATGTAACGCCCCTGAACGCTCATATCGATACACAGTTCCAAGCTCTGCCCATCGGATCGGGAACTCTCGGTAGGAATGGAGTTCATGCTTGTAGGTCAACACATGAAACGGGCAGTTCATGGGCTTAATTTGATACTGCTGTTCTTCGATGTCCATCTGATCAAACATACTGTCACGATAGAAATCGAAATGACCCGATGTTTTCCAGAGGTCTAGGTTCGCAATGTGCGGAGTGTAGAGCAATTCATAGCCTGCATCAATGTGTGACTGTCTCCAGTAATCTTCAATGATTCGACGCATTCTTGCGCCGCGTGGATGCCAGAAGACTAATCCACCGCCTGCATCTTCCTCCAAACTAAACAGCTTCAAGTCTTGTCCGAGCTTACGATGGTCGCGACGTTTTGCTTCTTCTCGTTGCTGTAAGTAGGCTTGTAGCTGTTCTGGAGTTTCCCAGGCTGTGCCATAAATGCGTTGGAGTTGTGCTTTGGTTTCATCCCCGCGCCAGTACGCGCCCGCAATGCTTTCTAACGAGATCGCATCGGGATGAATTTCACCTGTAAAGTCTAAATGCGGTCCTGCACAGAGATCCCACCAATATTCATCAGGCGGCAGTGCGATCGCATCAATCAGCGAAGGTTCGATCTGAGTTGCACGTCCACTATCAGGATTACCAATAAAGTAGCGAGTAATCGGTTCTCCAGCAGGAATACGATCGAGGATTTCCAACTTATACGGCTCATTCAACTGCTCAATCTCGGCTCGAATCGAGTCATATTCCACCACCTCTCGAATGATGGGAAGATTGGCTCGAATGATTCGCTGCATTTCTGCTTCAATCTGCACCAAATCTTCTGAAGTAAAGGAAATGGCTCGATCAAAGTCGTAATAGAATCCGGTGTCTGTCCAAGGTCCAATCGTCGCTTTCGCCTCAGGAAACAGCGTTTGAACTGCCATTGCCAAAATGTGAGCACAAGTATGGCGAATTTTCAGCAATTGTTGCGGATCGCTCTGCTGCCAGGTATTACCGGAGAAGGAGCGAGAAAGTTGGCTGACCATAGAAGCAAAATAATGATAATCATTCTCATTTTAGCGTAAACTGAGAAATCGGATCAGACATGCAGCAAAGTCATTCATTCTGGGTCTACAGTCTTTAGGAGAAAGCTAATGTGATCGCGCAAATCTTCGACCAGTCGTCATATTGCACTACCTTTTGATCTGAAATCCTTTTCCTGAATCATACCGAACGGTGCAAAACTTGAGTGCGTTGGTATTCGGATTGTAGATCGTGTAAATCGCCTGTCCCGCAGTTCGCCCAACGTTTCCAACTCCAATAATTTTACGCGGATGAAGGCTCGTTGGCTCTGGTTCTGATCGTCGATCGAGCGTTGTCACTGAAGTCAGCACTCCTCCAGATTCGATCTCGTATTCAAAAGCCAGTCCAGAGCGACCGCAGAAGAGATAGTTTGCATCCATTCGCATAGCGCGATCGAGCATTTGAATCGGATCAGTCTCAGGGGTTAGCTCATCGCTGACGCTGACTGTACTGCCATGAATCAGTAAGCAATCTAGCTCAAAGATGCCAAATTCTAGTGATTGTACCCACCGTACTAAATTACGAGGCACAGAATCCCAGAGTTTCTTAGTCATCTGAATGCCATATCGCCCAATTAGCTCGGTTGGTTCTCCCACACGCCCTAAACCATGCAAAACGAGTAATTGTTCTTCCCACCAACCCTGACAGACTTGTGGGACAAGTTCACCTCGACGTGGAGAAGTCAATCGATTAATCAATTTCTCATTATCGGCTCTGGGACTAATCACATCGCCCAACACAAACAAAGCATCAACCCTTTGCCGCTGAATATCTTTTAGAACTGCTTCGTAGGCGGCAAGATTACCTTCAATACCGCTCAAAATTGCCCAAGATGACATCATTTAATTATCGCTCACAGATATGAGTCGGATCGTCGGCGCGTTCTGCAAATTCCATCCCTTTTGAGAGTCTCCAGGCAAAGATGGCAGGCAGTCCTTTTTCGACAATTGCAGCACAGGTTTTTTGGTAGTCATATTCAACTTCTCGCAGCGCAATTTGATCAGTACTATCGTCGTAAATCACATACGTTGCATTGGGTCTGCCATGTCGAGGTTCACCGACTGAGCCAGCATTAACAATGCGCTTTAAGGGCGCAGTAAAGCGAATGGATTGATCTTGTTTCGACTGTTGTACTTTGATTTGGAGTTCTCCAGAGTCCAGCGATCGCACATAGGGCACATGCGTATGACCGCAAAATAGAATATCGGCTCCGGTTGATAGCACGCGTTCCATCGCCACAAATGCATCAATCTCAGGCAGCAAGTATTCATGATTACTATGCGGGCTTCCATGGACAAAGCAGAGATTTCCATCCCGTAAAGTATGAGGGAGTTGTGCTAAAAATGCTCTCACTTCTGGATGAATTTCTTGGTTTGTCCATTCATGCGCCTGTCGTCCTCGTTTTTCAGCGAGTAGAGATGGATAGCTACATTCACAAGCGTTCAAGCCTTCAACCACATCTTCATCCCAACAGCCTTGAACGGTCGGAATATCTAGAGAGCGAATCATTTCCACAACTGCATTGGGATACGGACCATATCCAACCAAATCACCGAGACAGAACATTCGATCGACGTTTTGATCATCGATATCTGATAGCACGGCATTCAGCGCCTCAAAGTTTCCATGAATGCAGGATAAAACTGCTGTTCTCATTGTGTTCTCCTCTAAGCAGGGATTTCTAATGACTGCCGAATTTGATGTTGATAATATGCCAATGCATCGTCTGCCAAACAACAGTCCTGAAGCGTTTGCTTAATGGCAGTTTGATCAAAGGCTTCCCCAACGACCTCAATGCCACTAAAGCGATCGGGTCTACCTTTGAACGATCGCGCAACATTCAATTCGGTGTAGTTCGTTTCATGACCCTGAACATAGTTAAAGTGAAAGGCTCTACCATCAACGACTTCAAAGATTCCCTTTGCACGTTGAATGGTTCCGTACGCGCCTTCGATCAGTTCATCCCAAAAGGTATCGAGGCTTGCGGGATCAAGAACCTGACCGGACAAGTTCGATCGCCAAATTTGTGAACCCTTTGCAGCTTGAATTCCTACGACAATTCGATCTGCCCATCGATGCCATTCTGTGTCGTTCGTATTGGGAGCCACGATCGCAAGCTTTTGGAAATGCCCTAGCGGAATTGTCAGCGAGTCTAAATCTAACTGAGCGCTAACTTCCAGATAGACTGGAACCCTCAAAGATAGGAGTTCCGTCAGATCGGAGAACACATTAATGCTGCTCATTTCAGTCGTCAGATACGTTGCATCGATCGCAATGCCATCGCTACCAAGCGAACAATACGCGATCGATGAATTCAAACCTTGCTGCTGAATCCAGGTTGTCTTACCTGTTCCAGACGCACCAGCCACGAGAATTACCGGGAAGTCCATAATTAGAATGAGAATCATTCTCGTAAATTATACAGGCTTCTAGCGATTTTGTTCACTCAATCTAAAAAGCTTAAGAATTGTTTTGACAAAGCCAGCAGATTCCAAACAGTTCTAGCGTGTGATAGTACAGTTGGAAGGTTTGAGACTGTCGCCACTGTTGTTCTAATGTTTCAAAGGGGCAAGTTTCTAATGGGGTTGAAGTGCCACAGCGTAGACAAGTCATAAAGTGCCGATGATCGTCAGCTACAACCGTATAAAGGGCTTCGCCTTGCGGAGTCACTCGACTCTGGACTAACCCCTCACGCTTGAGCGCTTCTAATGCTCGATAAATGGTTGCTAATCCTAAGGGTTGATCTCGCTGTCTCAGTTCTGCGAAGAGCGTTTGAGCAGAAATCGGTTGCTGACTCTGTCTCAATACTTCCAAGACTTTGACCTGTCCGCGTGTTTGTCGTGTTTGGGTTGCCATTGCTTTAGAGCGCATTGCTTGATAACCATTATCATTTTAGTTGATCAATCAAGCGATTTTTCGACCGAGTGCGGTTCTCGGTTTGATCAAAGTTGGAACCATCCGATCGCTGGCTAACATTGCCCCAGAAATATTTCGGGCTGTTGGTCCGACTTGCAGTGCTGCTAATCCGCCCATCACATAGAGTTCAGAACTTGCCCATCGCAAGCATGGATCTAACACAGGTAGTCCGTTCACAATTTGAATTGGATAAGCTTCTAGCATCTCTGCCAACAACGGATCTTGAGTCACATCGAATCGGGTTCCTGTAGCCAACCAGATGCGATCGTATTCCTGCACTATGCCATCCTCACAGACGACCTTCCAGTGCTGACCGTTCCAACTTGCTTGAGCGATTTGACAGTTAGGATAAAACGTGAGTTGTCCACCATGACGGGCACGACGCAGTTGAGTCATCATTGCCGGGGTCATTGATCCGCCATTGCGAGCTTGTTGGATCATCTGCCAGCGAACGAACCAATCAGGTTCCCGATAAAAGCCTTTTAAGTGCTTCGGTCTTGTCCAGCCTGGATCAGCGTCAAATAGCTTTTCGTAGAGCGATCGACGTGACATTAAACTTACTTGTGCGCCTCGATTCATTGCTCCGATCGCTAAGTGTCCGCTCGTTAATCCACCTCCTACAATCAAAATGCGATCTCCAGTTAATTTCAGTAGGCGTAAATCGATTGCCGTTGCATGGACTAAGCGATCGTCTGGATAAACTGTTGAAATCTGGTTCACCCAACTTGGAACTTGCGTCACAGCACTTCCGGTTGCCATAATGACTCTTCGTGCTAGAACTGTTCGCCCATCTCGAAGCCATAATCGAAACCGTTGCGCTAAAGGCTCAATTCGCACGATCGAAGCTGAAATTACACACTCTTGTAGCTGCCAACGTCGAATCACATCCTGGCAAAACGATTCATACAAAGCAGTTCCCGGCAAATCATAGGGCGGAAATAGTTGATTCGGTCGGGACTCTGCAAATCGTCGCAGTGCAAACGAATCGGGGTCAGGATGATGAGCAGCAGGCGATCGCAAATGCGGAATCTCATACGCTGCAAATTGATGATTCCACTGCTGTATCCAGTTGCCGCTTGGATCGAACACCCTAAACCGATTTCGCATCTTTTCGCGCTTCTGGAGCAGATGAGCAACGAGCGTAAGAGCTTGCATTCCAGCACCAACGATCGCGATATCAATTTCCTGGGGCATGAGAAATACGACAATTTAGAGAATGATTATCATTGTTTCACAAAATATCTCATAATGATAATCGTTGTCGTTCTTTAGAATGTTATGACTGCTGAATCGAGTCTACATTTGACCAATCGCCCGCGTCGTCTGCGTTGTACATCTACCTTACGCAGCATGGTGCAAGAAACTCAGCTTCGAGTCGCAGATTTGATCTATCCTCTGTTTGTGATGGAAGGCGAAGGACAAAAGGTTGAAGTCGAGTCGATGCCTGGATGCTACCGATACTCACTAGATTTTCTGCTGAAAGAAGTGGCGGAGGGGTTTGAGCTAGGAATTGGTGCGATCGCTCTATTTCCTCTAATTCCCGATGCTCAGAAAGATAATGCTGGAACCGAAAGCTACAATCCAGACGGTTTGATTCCTCGCACTGTTCGAGCGATTAAACAGCAGACTCCTGAGATTGTGGTGATTACTGATATCGCGCTTGATCCTTATAGCGATCAAGGACACGATGGCATCGTCGAAAATGGCAAGATTTTGAATGATCAGACGGTTGCAGTGTTGGTAAAGCAAGCGATCGCACATGCTGAAGCAGGGGCAGATATGGTCGCTCCATCTGACATGATGGATGGACGAGTTGGAGCCATTCGCAAAGCTCTAGATCAGCGTGGATTCATTGATGTGAGCATTCTGGCTTATTCTGCGAAGTATGCGTCTGCTTACTATGGTCCGTTTCGGGATGCGCTCGATTCGGCTCCCAAGTTCGGCGATAAAAAGACTTATCAAATGGATGCCGCCAATGCTCAAGAAGCCTTAAAAGAGGTGGCACTGGATATTGCAGAAGGTGCAGATATTGTCATGGTCAAACCTGCACTGGCGTATCTGGATATCATTCACCGCGTTCGAAAACATACACATCTTCCAGTTGCAGCGTACAACGTGAGCGGCGAATATGCGATGATCAAAGCGGCTGGACAACAGGGCTGGATTGATGAGAAAAAGGTAATTCTAGAGACATTGCTGAGCATCAAACGGGCAGGAGCAGATTTAATTTTGACCTACTTTGCGAAAGAAGTTGCATTAATGTTGCGATAGCGTATGGCAGATTCGGAACTGATGACGCGATTATTAAAAGCAATTGATGTTCTCGAACACTTAGAGAACGCGATGGAAATTGCGCCGACTCAAGAGATTGAGCAGATTCTACAAGAGGCTTGGCTGAAAGTGAGTCATACTTTTCCTGAAGATTTCAAAGATGCAACTCATTTAGATGCTAGTTCTGAAGGATTGCGGCGTTATCTGAAAGTACAAGCTTTTTTTCTTGATCCGACTCGGCAGACGATCAGCCCAGAAGAACTAGAACTTTACTATCAAAATCAATCTCTTCCAGCTGAGGACGCAACAGACTTTTTCTTTCCTGATGAATCGTGAGCAAGCAAAGTATTTGGTGCAATCTCAAACCGTGTGTCGTATGTTTACAGAATAACCCCCCCGCCGTGTGAAGACAGAAGCATTGAGCGCAGAGTTTCGATCGTGCTTTGTTGAAATTCAATAAGCCTGCTTGCCTACTCGAACGATCTCTTTAATAATAAGCTTGATAACGATTATCATTATAAAGGTTGCGATGGTTACTGAACTAGAAACGGCTGTACCTGTCACCGTCTTGACGGGCTACTTAGGAGCAGGAAAAACAACTTTGTTAAACCGCATTCTCACCCACGAACACGGCAAGAAAGTTGCGGTGATTGTGAATGAGTTTGGCGAAGTCGGAATCGATAATCAGCTTGTGATCGATACCGATGAAGAAATTTTTGAGATGAATAATGGCTGTATCTGCTGTACAGTGCGGGGTGATCTAATCCGGATGATTGGCAATCTGATGAAACGGCGTGATCGCTTTGATCACATTGTCATCGAAACAACTGGTCTAGCTGATCCGGCTCCAGTCATTCAAACCTTTTTCATGGATGAAGATGTGCAATCTTTAACCAGTTTGGATGCAGTTGTAACGGTTGTAGATGCAAAGCATATTGCACATCATTGGGAGGCAGATGAGGCACAAGAACAAATTGCATTTGCGGATGTGATTTTGCTGAATAAGATCGATTTAATTTCAGTAGCAGAACTCGATGAGCTTGAAAAGAAGATTCGATCGATGAATGTAATGGCAAAAATTTATCGAACTAGAGATGCTCAAATCGAGATGGATGCGTTGCTAGGTGTGAAAGCATTTGATCTCGATCGCGCTTTAGAAATCGATCCGAATTTCCTCGGTGAAGATGCTCACGAACATGATGAAACAGTGACTTCAGTCGCGATCGTTGAATCTGGTGCACTGGATGGAGAAAAGCTAAATGCTTGGCTGGGTAAATTGTTGCGCTATCAAGGACAAGATATCTTTCGGATGAAAGGAATTCTAAACATTGCAAGCGAAGACAATCGTTTTGTATTTCAAGGGGTGCATATGTTGTTTGATGGTAAGCCCGATCGACCTTGGAAACCGAATGAGACGCGCAAAAATGAATTAGTCTTTATTGGTCGCAACTTAGATGAAACAGCATTGAAAGAGGATTTTCGAGCATGTTTAGTGTAAGTGCAAAACAGCGATCGCTCTTTGAGTTACGTCATCAGAGTGCGCTATCTGACTATGTGACTGGAATTGCCTGGTCGCCCAATGGCGAAGGGTTAGCAGTGTGTTCTGCTGCGGGAGAAATTCTCCTCTATTCGATGAAGACTCTTGAATCAGTTGTTCTGCAAGCTGCAACAGGGTACTCGATCGATGGTTTAGCCTTTTCTCATGATGGGCAATTTCTCGCCGCAGGAGGACAGTCAGGAGAAGTCAATATTTGGCAGTTCAAGCCAAAGCCCGAACTGATTCAGACCTTCAAAAACAAATCAGCTTGGATTGATCAACTTCAATGGAGTCCTACTCAGAATGATCTCGCATTCAGTCTAGGCAAAACAGTACAGATTTGGAATGCTGAATCTAGAGAGCGAGTAACGACACTCTTATTTGGTGATTCTTCAGTCTCTCAAATCGTTTGGCATCCTAGCGGAGAGAGTATCAGTCTCGGTGGTTATCAAGGGATCAAAATTTGGATGACAAGCAACTGGGATGATGATCCCTATCATTTGATGGTTCCTTCTGCGAGTGTTGCAGTCGCTTGGTCGCCGAGTGGTCGATATGTGGCATCGGGAAACCTCGATCGGACAATCACTGTTTTAGAATGGGGAAATCCTGAACCGTGGATGATGAGAGGTTTTCCAGGAAAGATTCGCGACCTGGCTTGGTCAGATCAATTCGCTAGCAATGCGCCCTTACTAGCCTCTGCGAGTGTAGAGGGCATTGTGGTCTGGGAAAAGCATGAAGAGGAAGCGATCGGATGGGAAAGCCGCGTTTTGGGCACTCATGAGGGTGTCGTTCAAGGACTTTGTTTTCAACCGGCTACAATGCTATTAGCTTCAGCTTCTGAAGACGGTTCGGTCATTTTATGGTGGCAAGCAACTTCAATGGCTCAAGTCTTAGAAGGCGTCTCAGATGGGTTTTCCTGCCTCGCGTGGCATCCTCAAGGGAGCTACCTTGTAGCAGGCGGAGAACAAGGTGAGCTTCTGATTTGGGGGAAATCTTCGCGAGGGCAAGGATTTAAGCGGCGCTAGCGACGATTGAAGCTGAACAGCAGCGTGTTTTCATTCTAACGAAATCGTTGTGATAAAGGATTTTGAGTCCGGGTGAGAATGCCCTGGGTGGGGCTGAATAGTAGCGATAGAATGAATAGGGTCGATGAAACGAGCACGATCGCAGGTCCCGATGGCAGATTGTAATAGTAGCTGAGATAGATTCCTGTGATACTAGAGAAAACTCCGATCACTGAGCCTAATATCATCATATGATGGAGTTCTTTGACTAGTAAGTAAGCACTCAAAGCGGGACCGACTAGCATCGAAATGACTAAAATTACGCCGACCGCCTTCATACTGACAATGATTGTAAGTGTAACGGCTGACATAAATGCAAAGTAAATGAGATTGATTGGGAGTCCAATTGCTTGAGCGCCCGTCTTATCAAACGTATAGAACAGCATTTCCTTATAAGCCAATCGAACGACAAGCAGAATGATCAAAGTAACCATTAAAGTCCGTTGGATATCTGCACCCGTTACACCGAGAATATCACCAAACAAAAAGCTATCTAGATCGAGCTTATTTTTTAGAACTGTAATCAGCGTCACACCAAGCGCGAAGAAAGACGAGAAAGTTAACGCCATGGCTGCATCAGCTTTTACACGACTTTGAGATCGAATCCAAGCAATCAAAGACGCGCCTAAGATTCCAGCACCGAATGCCCCAATCAAAATATCAATCCCCAAAAAGAACGAAATCGATAGTCCTGGTAGCACGCAATGCGCGACCACATCCCCAAACAGTGCCATTCGTTGCACAATGAGGTAGCTTCCGACCACTGGGCAGAGTATACCGACTAAAAGCCCGATTGCTAGAGCATTTCGCATAAACTCAAATCCAAGTGGCTCTGTCAGTATCTGTAGCATCATTTACCTTAGCAAGCGAGTGTAGAATCAAAATCTTGATGGAACGGGTTCTGTAGATATGTTCCATAAGCCTGTTGCAAATTTTCAGCCGTCATCACTTCTTGCGGCGTTCCGGATGCAATGAGCCGCTGATTGAGCAACAGCAGTCGATCGAGTTGCGAGAGCGATTTTCCCCATTCATGAGTACTCAGCAGCAGGATTTTCCCTTGCGATCGCAGTTCATCAAACACATCGAGCATAATTCCCTCTGTCTTCTTGTCTACACCCGTAAATGGCTCATCAAACAAGAAGAGATCTGCTTGTTGGGCTAATGCTCGTGCGAGAAATACCCGTTGTTGTTGTCCACCCGATAGCTCTCCGATTCTACGATGTCTCAAATCGAGCATCTCAACTCGTGCCAAAGCAGACTTGACAAGCTCGTTTGCAGGGCGACCGGGACTGCGAAACCAGCCTAAGTTACGAGTTCGCGCCATGAGCACCACATTCCAAACCGTGATTGGATAGTCCCAATCAATCTGCGATCGCTGGGGAATATAGGCGACTTTTTCCAACTGACGATGCAACGGACAAGTACAATATTCAACTTTTCCATGCTCAATCGGAATCAAGCCCAACATTGCTTTGAGCATCGTACTTTTCCCGGCTCCGTTCGGTCCAACCACCCCAACGAGTTCACCCGCTCGAATTGAGAAGCTCACTGCATCCAGCCCCCTCATTCCTCGATAACTAACTGCTAATTGCTGAACCTTCAACATTCATTTAGATTTGAGTTAAGTGAGAACGATTATCATTGTAGAGTCAAGATGTTCACTTTAAATCTTAAAAAAGTATGGATAAGCCCTTTCGGCTGCGTTGGACTATGGCAACGATCTCAATCGCTCTCAGTGGATTCGCCTGTACGCCTCAGTCACCCTCTACTCATCAAGCCGCCTCAACTCCGCAAGCCTCACCCAGGTTAGAAGGTGTACCCAAAGTTGTTGCAACTAATACAATCCTCTGTGATTTAACCAAGCAAATTGCAGCAGCGACAGTGAATTTAACTTGTTTAGTCAAACCTGGTGCAGATCCGCATATCTATCAAGCGACTCCCGAAGATCGTAAAGCGATCGAGCAAGCCAATTTAGTTCTATATGGAGGTTACAATTTTGAACCGACTCTGATCAAACTGATTCAAGCCTCATCGAATTCGGCTCCAAAAGTTGCAGTCAACGAACTTGCAGTTCCCAAGCCTCAGCAGTTTGAAGAAGATGGACAAACCGAGACTGATCCTCATGTCTGGCACAATGCCCAAAACGGAGTGCGAATTGCAGAAGTTATTCGCGATAACCTTGCAAACATTGCTCCAAACAATGCCACACTCTATGCAGACAATGCTAAAAAAGTAACCGGAGAAATTAGTCAAATTGATAGCTGGATCAAAACCCAGATCAATAGCATTCCTCAAGCTTCTAGAACATTAGTAACAACCCACGATGCACTAGGATACTATTCACAAGCTTATAACATTCCTGTTGCAGCCCTCGAAGGTATCAGTACTGAAGAAAAACCAACGGCTGCGAAGGTAAAAGAGCTAGTCGGGGAAATCCAAGAAAAAAAAGTCCCGACTATCTACGCTGAACTCTCGATCAATCCGCAGGTCATTCAAACAGTTGCGAACGAGGCAAACGTCAAGGTTGCTGAAGAAGAGATCTATGCCGATGGATTGGGTGAAGCAGGGAGTCGTGGAGAAACTTATCAGAAGATGCTAATTGCAAACACAAAAGCGATCGTCGAAGGATTGAGAGGTCAATTTACTCCGTTTCAAGCGAAATAGTTAGCGTGACTCAGAAATCAATGAAAATCAGGCTTCTCAATCAACGATTCAACGAGCGCATTTCAAGCCATTGCCGATGGGAGTCCGCCACTTAAGATTGCAACCAAGCAGTTGAGAGGAGCAATGCGAGTTTGATCCAATACCGAAACTACTGGGAAGATATCACCGACGATCGTACATCCAGCGTTGAGCGCATTACGAGCGGCAGCGATCGTATCTCGACTCCGACGCACAAACTCGAATCAGGTTTTATCTGCGATCGCTTCTCCCTCGTCAGCAAGCGATAGAATTGCTGCTTTCAAACCTTCCGGGTTCTCTTGCGTAAATCCAGCTGGTGCTAAAAACTTTGATGTGTCATGTCTGAGCTTCTGCACCACGAGATAGCCAGGCATTTTTTATCTGGAAGAATTGCATCTGTGGGAATCTTCACGGTCGTTTTTTGCAAAACCTAATTCTTAATTCCTGTCGTCGCAATGCCCCGAATCAATTGCCGTTGACCCAATGCGAAAATCACCACGATCGGTAAAGTCGCAATCACCACTGCCGCCATCATCAGCGACCAACTATTCGTAAACTGCTCCTGAAAACTCGCCAACGCCAACTGCACCGTTCTTAACTCCGGTCGCGTCGTAAACACCAACGGCTTAAACAAATCATTCCACTCGCCAATAAACGTAAACAGCGATAACGTCACCAACGCCGGACGCGACAACGGCAACATCACCCGCCAAATCACCTGCCACCGATTCGCCCCATCCAACATCGCCGCTTCCTCAAGCTCGATCGGAATCCCCTGAAAAAATTGCCGCATCAGAAAAATCCCGAACCCATTCACCGCAGTTGGAAGAATTAAGGCTCCGTAAGTATTAATCAAATGTCCCGCTTTCAACACGAGAAAAATCGGAATCACCAAAATCTGAAACGGAATCACCAACGTCGCCAGAATGATTAATAAAATCGCCTGTTTTCCTTGAAACTTCAGCCGCGCCAGCGCATACCCCGCCAGCGCCGACGTAAACAGTTGAAACAGTGTTACCGCGATCGCCACAAAAATCGAATTCGCAAATGCCAGCAAAAACTGTCCCTTTTCCCAAGCTGAGCGATAATTTTCCAGCGTCCAACCTGGGGAACCTTCCGCCGACTGCAACGACGTTAGAAAAACGACTCCTAATGGCAACAGCACCACTCCTGCCCCCGCCACCAGCAGTCCCAAACTGAGACGCTTCTGAACTTCCATACCGCTCACAAAACTGAAGAATCGGTTATTTTAGCGCTTCAATGCTCGATCGCCTATAGATTTTATCGATTCTTAGCGTCATCCTCAACCTTAGACGGTAAAGTGAGAGGGGGGAAGAATGAGAAATTCTACTCAGACCACCCCAACCCTAACCCGCAGCACGCGGAAATGTAGTCATGACCAGGAGAAATCTGATCTATGCCGCAACTTGAGGCGACCCCAGAGATTGACTTCCAGAGTGAACTCTATAAAGATGCCTATAGCCGAATTAACGCGATCGTCATCGAAGGCGAACAGGAAGCGAACGACAATTATCAAAAATTGGCAGACCTGCTGCCCAATGATAAAGACCAATTGATCGGACTCGCTCGCATGGAAAACCGCCACAAAAAAGGCTTTGAAGCCTGTGGTCGGAATCTCAGCGTCACCCCAGACATGGACTTCGCACGCGAATTTTTCTCCGAATTGCACAAAAACTTCCAAGTTGCGGCAGCCGAAGGAAAAATCGTCACCTGTCTGTTGATTCAATCGCTGATTATTGAATGCTTTGCGATCTCGGCATACAACATCTACATTCCTGTTGCAGACGACTTTGCTCGCAAAATCACTGAAGGGGTCATCAAAGACGAATACATGCACCTCAACTACGGCGAAGAATGGCTAAAAGCCAACTTTGAAGCCTCGAAAGCCGAATTGGAAGAAGCCAATAAAGCCAATTTGCCTTTAGTCTGGAAAATGCTGAATCAAGTTGCAGACGACGCACAAGTCCTCGGCATGGAACGCGAAGCCCTCGTCGAAGACTTCATGATTCAATACGGCGAAGCCCTCACCAACATTGGATTTACGACCCGTGATGTGATGCGGATGTCCGCGCATGGATTAGCTGCGGCATAAGTCACCGAATTTGAAGTCTGCGGCAGTGAACTCTGGAGTTAGGGGAATCGGGGAATCGGGAAATGAGGGAATCGGGAAATGGCAAAATACAAGGCTTCCCACTCCCCCACTCCCCACTCCCCACTCCCTCCTACAAATTCATTGCCAATTTTTTGATATTTTCTCTTAAATTAGAATACGGTTCCGTTCATATCCATCTCGCCGCCTGATACCGGGCTTCTTCATACGATCGATGTTTGGTTTAATTGGTCATCTCACAAGTTTGGAACACGCTCAGTCTGTTGCACGAGAACTAGGGTATCCCGAATACGCGGATCAAGGTTTGGACTTCTGGTGTAGTGCACCGCCGCAGATTGTCGATACGATCCGAGTCAAAAGCGCCACGGGGCAAGAAATTGAAGGACGCTACGTGGAATCTTGCTTTTTGCCAGAAATGTTGGCAACTCGACGGATTAAAGCAGCGACACGCAAAGTGATTAACGCCATGGCACATGCTCAAAAAAATGGCATTAATATTACAGCACTCGGCGGATTCTCTTCGATTATTTTTGAGAATTTCAATCTGGCACAGATTAAACAAGTGCGGAATGTCATGCTGGAGTTTGAACGGTTTACGACCGGAAATACTCACACGGCGTACATTTTGTGTCGCCAGGTCGAACAAGCTTCCAGACAGTTGGGCATCAACTTGTCAGATGCAACGGTGGCGGTTTGTGGTGCAACGGGCGATATTGGCAGTGCCGTCTGTCGCTGGTTGAACACACGCGCTGATGTGGCAGAATTGCTGCTGATTGCTCGTAATCAAGAACGCTTGCAAGCTTTGCAAGATGAACTTGGGCGCGGCAAAATTCAGGGCTTAGAAGAAGCCCTGCCGCAAGCAGACATCATTGTCTGGGTCGCCAGTATGCCGAAAGGTGTGGAGATTGATCCGACTCAGTTAAAACAACCTTGTTTGCTGATTGATGGCGGCTACCCGAAAAACTTGGGAACCAAGATTCAGCATCCGGGCGTGACCGTACTCAACGGTGGCATTGTGGAACATTCACTGGACATTGATTGGAAAATCATGAGCATTGTCAATATGGATGTCCCGGCACGGCAACTGTTTGCTTGTTTTGCAGAATCGATGCTGCTGGAATTCGAGAAACTGCATACGAACTTCTCTTGGGGTCGCAATCGCATCACCGTCGAGAAGATGGAGCAGATTGGAGAGGCATCGGTTCGACATGGATTCCGTCCATTATTGCTGCCGAATCCAAACTAGCGATCGCACTAGCTTTCAGTACTGTCTCGGCTGAAAGCCTTGATCCCTTGAGTAAAGTGCTAAGGGATACGATATACTGTCGCTGTGTGAAAGCCCCTAACTCTGAATCAGCCTATGCACGGTACTGAGGGATCTACTATCGGTTTCGATCGCTTGTCTCGCTTAAAACTCTCGGTTGTGATTCCTTGCTATAACGAGCGAGGCACGATCGAGACCGTAATTCAAGCAGTAAAAGCCTCTCCTATTCGCAATCTCGAAATCATTATTGTCGATGATTGCTCTACAGATGGCACAACAGAACTGTTGAAATCGAAAATTGAACCGATCGTTGATCAAGTGCTCTACCACAGTACAAATCGGGGCAAAGGGGCAGCATTACGAACCGGATTCGCAGCGGTGACAGGAGATGTTGCGATCGTTCAAGACGCAGATTTAGAATATGATCCGCAGGAATTTCCGCTATTGTTAAGGCCGATCGCAGAGGGTCGAGCAGACGTTGTATTTGGTTCACGATTTGCGGGAAATCAGCCGCATCGCGTCGTTTACTATTGGCATATGGTCGGCAACAAATTTCTGACCACACTCTCGAATATGCTGACCAATATTAATCTGACCGATATGGAAACCTGCTACAAAGCATTTCGGCGTGAGGTGATTCAATCGATTCGGATTGAAGAAAATCGATTTGGATTTGAACCTGAAGTCACTGCTAAAGTCGCTCGCATGGGATGTCGTATCTACGAAGTTGGCATCTCTTACTATGGGCGAACCTACAAAGAAGGTAAGAAAATCGGCTGGAAAGATGGATTTCGCGCCATCTACTGCATTATGAAATACAACTTATTCGCCTCGAAGCGTGCTTATCCTGTTTCAGACGCTAGCCAAACGCTCAGACAGCAGCCCTCACCTCACCGATAATCTGCTATGTCGATAAAATGGCAGTCTTTACTTGATGCACAGCGCTTTAAGCTCAAGGATTCGTGGCTGATTTTTTTTGCTTGCCTGCTTGTCTACTCATGGAGTGCAAAGGGCATCGTCAATTATCAGGCGCTCGCATCACCGGATAGTATTCCGAATTCCTTACTTGCCTTCAATTGGTTATTCAACGGCAGATTGGATTTTGATAACTTCAGGCAGGGAATTTACTACAACGGCGGTCTGCCTCCTTACTTCTTTTGGGAGTCGAAGAGTGCTCATCTTGTCTCGGTCTATCCGATTGGACCTGCGATCGTCAGCTTTCCGATTTATGTCTGCTTTGCGCTCTTGTTATGGATCAGTCATGGCTTTCAGTCGATCGAGATTACCAGTGCTGCATTTTCTGACACGCGATTACTGTTAGAAAGATTTGCTGCTGCGATCATCGCAAGCTTTGCTGTCGCTTTGTTTTATCAATTAAGTCGCCTGAAGTTTGAGCGATCAGTTGCACTGATTTCTGCTTTTATTTATGCGTTTGCAACGCATCATTGGGTGATTAATTCACAAGCTTTATGGCAGCATGGCTCGACAAATTTGGTCTTGATTGCCGTCATGCTCTGCTTTTTCAAAGCAAATCGTGACCCAACGACAAAATCTCTCTTGCTCTTAAATGCCGGAATTTTGGGCGGATTGATGTTAGGGATTCGCCCAACGAATTTGGTGTTTTTATTATCGATCGTGGTTTATGCGATCGCGCTGTATCGGCGCCAAGCATTTTTTACAGTTCTAGGGTTATCTTCTGCCCTAATTAGTATTGCTTGGAATCTCTATTACTTTAAAAGTTTCACAGGCGGATATGGCACGTTTTCTAATCTTTTTACACTGACATTTGAACAGTTTATTGCAGGATTTACGGGACTTTTATTTAGCCCAAGTCGAGGTTTATTTGTTTATAGTCCAATCCTAATTTTGGCAATTCTAGGATTCATACAAATCTTTCGACGCTGGAAGCAAAAAGATGAAAAATTATTGATTCTGCTGTTTTTAAGCTGTATTCCGCTCTTGTTGCAATATTGCTTTTTTAGAATGTGGTGGGCAGGTGCGTCTTATGGCTATCGTTTTTTAACGGATCTGCTGCCGATTCTATGCTTTTCGGTGAACTATGCGATCGCAGATGCTCTTTCCCGGCGTAAACTGCTGAATTTGAAAATTTTGATCGTTTCCGGGTTATTAACCTTCTCAGTCTTTGTCCAAGTTGTTGGCGTGTTTGGTGCATGTTTTTGGGATGGAATTCCGACGGTGATCGAATATGACCCGTTCTCATCAAAATTAACTGATGCAGAAGGAAAACTGTGGCAGCATCCAGACAGCCAAATCGAGCGACATGCCCATAGTCTGATGTTTCGGATCACGCACCCCACTCGTCAGCCCAACTATATATCTGGATTAGCTGGTCAAATTCTCCAGCTTCGAGATGCAGAAAAAAATCCTCTACCGGACACGCTCTCGATTCCAGTGGGCGGAAAAATTCGCGTGCGTGCGATCGTACAAAATACAGGCA
The DNA here is from genome assembly GCF_026735145.1 of Leptolyngbya sp. GGD. Classification (NCBI taxonomy): domain Bacteria; kingdom Bacillati; phylum Cyanobacteriota; class Cyanophyceae; order Leptolyngbyales; family Leptolyngbyaceae; genus Leptolyngbya; species Leptolyngbya sp. GGD. The sequence goes on along the minus strand of NZ_JAPQKE010000001.1, from coordinate 1,237,240 downwards.
CATCTCGCTGGTTTGGCTATCAAACCGGGGCAAGCCATCTAGGAGAAGCCCGAGTTCGGGTCTTATTTACTGATATTCTCAAGCAGAATGTGGCGGAATATCGCCTATTTATCCCTGGACAGCCCCGACGTGGAAAAACCGCAGAAGCGATCGGAGATATCACGTTCCCGTCCAAACCTGGAACATACACCCTGAGATTTTCTTTGATTGCTGAAGGAGTCAGCGAGATGCCGACCCATCTGCCACAGTCAACTCAAGCAATTGAAGCAACGGTTACGTCTATTGATCAGCGTTACTAGCAGTTATGACTTTATCAAAAGCTCCCGATCGCAAATTCATGACGAGCCTTTTCTATATCGTCATCAGCTTGATTGGCACCCTGATGATGTATTCACCTACCATCCTCAGTGGCTTCACCAAAATTCAAGCAGAGCGCGGAGATACTCGCATCCTGCACTATTTTTTGGAGCATTCCTTTCAGCTTCTAGTGAATCGTAACTATACAGGAACGCTCTGGTCGCCTTCTTTTTTCTATCCTTTCAAAAATGCTTTAGCATTTTCAGAAAACTTATTTGGTTGTGCGCCGATTTATTGGTTATTTCGATCGGTATTGAATCCAGATCACGCCTTTCAACTCTGGATGATCACCATCATTTGGCTCTGTTTTGCTGCCTTTGTGATTGTCTTGCGCCGCTTGCGAGTCAGTCCTGTTCTCTCTGGATTCGGAGGTTTTTTATTTGCATTTGGACTGCCGAGAGCCGCAAAACTCGGACATCATCAACTCTTTCCTCAGTTTTTTACCCCGATCGCATTTCTCTGTGTTTGGCGGTTCATTCAGAAGCCGACCTCCAATCGATTGCGCTGGGCGTTGACTTTGATCTATCTGCAACTCTTGGCAGCAGTCTATCTAGGTTGGTTTCTCGTTTTCAGTTTACTTGTGTTCTTGCCTGTAATGTTTTGGCTTGATCGTGACTTTAAGACGCGCATCACGGAATTTCTCAAACGAACCTGGAAAGAAACTGCGATCGCGCTTTTGGTTTGGAGTGGTGCAGTGATAGCACTCTTTCTGCCTTACCTGGAAATTAGTAAGGTCATCGGCAAAAAGCCTTATTCAGAAATTGCATCGATGCTGCCGCGACTGCAATCTTGGCTCTTGCCCGCAGATGGAAGTTTGTGGCGACCGTGGCTGTTTCCACTTTCAGCCCATACGCCGATGGTTCATGAGCATCAGATCTTTCTCGGCTTTGTCATCTTAGGCGTAACCGGATTTGCGCTTTATGTTTTGAAAGCACAGGCTCACGTCCTTGATCCAGAGCGAAAACTACTTGCTCAAGCTTGTCTGCTCACCTTTGGCATCATTTTCCTGCTTTCGCTTTCAGTCTTTGATTACTCTCTATGGAAATTCATTGCCCAACTGATTCCAGGCGCAAACTCCGTTCGAGCCGTATCTCGGATTGCGCTGATGATGTATTTCTATCTACTGCTCGGCGTTCTGCTCTGTGTGGATGCTTATTTAAAACATCGCTTTGCCAATCCAAAGATTAGAACTGCGATCGCCCTAAGCTTGATTCTGCTCACCCTACCTGAACAAATCGTCTGGACTCCGCAAAGCTTCGATCGCATGGCAGTCTTGAAACCTGAAGCAGAACTGCAATCTTTAATGCAGAAAGACTGTAGCTTTGCCTATGTCGCGTTGAGTGGCAAAGATGCCTTTTACAATGAGCAAACCCAAGCAATGTGGGCAGGAATGCGCGCCAATGTGCCTATGATTAATGGCTATAGCGGTGCTGATCCTCCTGGCTTACCAATGCGACAAAATATTCCTCTGTCGGGCTTACTGGAGTGGCTGCATACCGCTTCAGGTGGAAAAGCTAAAGGTCGATTGTGCCTGATTCAGGCGACTACAGGAAACAATCAACCGGGTCGAGATCTGCCTGCTTCGTCGATCGCGGGAATTCAAACCTTTCAATCCGGAGGGTTTACTTCCTTTGTGATTCCAGTACCGCCGAATAGCCCCTTGCCCGATTATGCCCAAGCGATTCGCATCATCACGACTCCGCCGACCCAGATGAGAGTCAAATCTGCGATCACCTTGCCAGTTCTCGTTCGTAACATAGGTGATTTTACCTGGTTTAGAAGTGGCAATACTCCTGTCAATTTCTCTTATCGCTGGATCAATGAAAAGTCTCAGAGTGAGCCGATCGAGTACGATCGCACGCCCCTCCCCTTTGACCTGCCGCCCAATCAAGCGGTAGCATTGAACGCTAAAATTACAGCACCCAATCGCGCAGGTCAGTACACCTTGCGGCTCACAATGGTTCAAGAATCTGTCACTTGGTTCGATGCCAAAACCAAAGCCCTAGACATTCCCGTTCAAGTAGGAGAGTAGAAAGTTGAAAAAGCAGCGTGAGCCTCTTTTAGAACCTTTGTTGCGTTGGTTGCGGCTGCGACGAGTCATCGCGGAAATTCCCGAAAACGCGATCGTCTTAGATGTCGGTTGCGGTCGCAATGCCGCTTTCTTAAGAGCGATCGAGCCGCGAATTCAAAAAGGCTATGGCGTCGATTTCAAAGTCGCAGAATTTCAAACGGATAAGCTCAAAGCGGTACAAGTCCATCTGGGGGAAGAACTTCCCTTTGCTGATGCGAGTTTTGACACCGTCACGATGCTAGCTGTTTTAGAGCATATCGAGCATGAGCAAGCAATTTTAAAAGAAATTCATCGAGTACTCAAACCGGGTGGGAGACTGGTTTTAACGGTTCCTTCCGTTTGGGCACAACCTGTTTTGGAGTTTCTTTCCTACCGCGTTGGAATTATCGATGAAGCCGAAATTCGCGATCATAAACGCTATTACGATCGCCAAAAACTCAAGCAAGTTTTAGTCAATGTTGCAGGATTTGAACGATTTCGACATCAATATTTTCAGATGTGGATGAATAATTTCTGTACAGTAATGAAGGTGTAGCAAATTTGACTGCACAACGCTCTGAGTTGTGAATCTGTCCGAATACCGCTACGCTAGACCAAAGAAAATCCCTCACATCTCCACAGTCTTGGAGTGGTGTAGTTATGCCCAATTCTGCCGATCGTCGTCCAATTTTGCTTGATTTTGAAAAGCCGCTTGCTGAACTCGAAGCCCGAATTACTCAGGTTCGGGAATTGGCAGAAGAAAATGAGGTGGATTTGTCTGATCAAATTGCCTTGTTAGAAGCCCGTGCCGTTGAGCTTCGCAAAGAAATTTTTAGCAGCCTCACGCCTGGGCAGCGCTTGCAAGTCGCCCGTCACCCCCGTCGCCCCAGTACGCTCGATTATATTCAGGCAATTAGTGACGAATGGATGGAGCTACATGGTGATCGCGGTGGGCATGATGATCCTGCCGTCGTCGGAGGAGTTGGTCGGATCAACGGTCGCCCCGTTGTGATGCTCGGTCAACAAAAAGGACGCAACACCAAAGACAACATTCGACGAAATTTTGGTCAGGCTTCGCCCAGTGGCTACCGTAAGGCGATTCGATTAATGGAACACGCCGATCGCTTTGGTATGCCGATTTTGACCTTCATTGATACTCCGGCAGCTTGGGCAGGACTCGAAGCAGAACAATTCGGACAAGGAGAAGCGATCGCGTATAACTTGCGTGAGATGTTTGGATTTGAAGTGCCGATTATTTGTAGTGTAATTGGCGAAGGCGGATCGGGAGGAGCACTCGCGATCGGGGTTGGAGAACGCCTGCTGATGTTTGAACATGCCGTCTATAGTGTGGCTCCACCCGAAACTTGTGCAACGATTCTCTGGCGAGACTCAACAAAATCAGCACAAGCAGCCGAAGCCCTAAAAATCACTGCACCCGACTTGAAAGAACTCGGCATTGCCGACGAGGTGTTACCAGAACCGATCGGCGGCGCGCACAATCATCCCCTCGAAGCTGCCGAAACCCTAAAAACCGCAATTCTGAGAAATTTAGCCGAATTAGATCAACTGACTCCCCAACAACGGCGCGAACTGCGCTATCAAAAATTCCGCAGTATCGGCGTGTTTACAGAAGCGGGGATGCCGACTCACGTTTAGAGTTTTTGAGTGGGGAGTGGCTCTACTCCCCACTCCCTACTCCCCACCCTCATCCACCTAAATCCAATTCCCCCTCACAAACCGCGTCACACCACGATATAATTGAGAACGTAACGATTTGTTAAAAAACTGGCTCATTCTCATTCATTTGCCAACGCCGTTCATTTAAGCTGTTTTTCCATGTTCGCCACAGATTCATTCAAGCTGCGTGCGCGTCTATTTCATCGCAATGACACCGAGATCTAGAACGTTTGCAAATTGAGAAAAGTTTTCCATCTATTGAGGTTTTAACTGGGGATTCATGACTTCCTCCATCAATCGACGTGCCCTGATTACCGGGGCGAGTAGCGGAATCGGTCAGGCAACTGCTCTAGCGTTCGCGCGTAGCGGAATTGATCTGGTCTTGGTCAGCCGCTCTCAATCCAAATTGGATGCAGTGGCACAAGAAGCGCGATCGCTTGGGGTCGATGCCCAAGCCTATGCTATTGATTTAGCTGATGTAACGACTGTGCGATCGCGCTTAGAAGACTTGATTTCTAAGGTGGGCACGATCGACATTCTGGTTAACAATGCAGGGATGGCATACACCGGAACTTTGGGTGAGATGCCTTTATCCGATTGGCAACGGGTGATCGATCTCAATATCACCAGTGTTTTCCAATGTGTGCAAGCCGTTTTACCCGGTATGCGATCGCGCAAACGCGGCACAATTATCAACGTCGCCTCGATCGCAGCACATCAGACTTTTCCAAACTGGGGCGCGTATTGCGTCAGTAAGTTTGGAGTTTTAGCACTCTCGAAAACCCTTGCTGCCGAGGAACGAGCACATGGGATTCGAGTTGTAACCATTTCGCCTGGATCAGTCAATACTGCCATCTGGGATACCGAGACGGTTCATGCCGACTTCGATCGTGCTGCAATGTTAACGCCTGACATTGTAGCGGATGCGATTTTGCAGGCGGCAACAATGAACGATCGGGCTGTGGTAGAAGAGATGATTCTCATGCCCAATGCCGGGACGTTTTAGCTGGTTCTCTTTTTGCACACTTACTTTTTGCAACATTCATTATGACTCTTGCCACACCGAACGGATTTAGCTCCAAGAATTTAGAATCCAGACCCGATCGCAATACACAGAACGGTCAGGAAGCTAAAATTACGCCTCCTAGTGATGAAACCCGCGAACAGATGATGGATGCGGTACGCACAATGTTAGTCGGGGTGGGGGAAGATCCCGAGCGCGAAGGTTTACTGAAAACACCCAAACGGGTTGCTGATGCGATGCGCTTTTTGACGAGCGGTTATAACCAATCGCTTGAAGAGTTAGTCAATGGTGCAATCTTTGATGAAGGTCACAATGAAATGGTGTTGGTGCGTGACATCAATTTCTTTAGCTTGTGCGAACATCACATGCTGCCGTTTATGGGTCGGGCGCATGTTGCTTACATTCCTAATGAGAAGGTTGTGGGATTGAGTAAGCTAGCGCGGATTGTAGAGATGTATTCTCGCCGCCTGCAAGTTCAAGAGCGTTTGACGCGGCAAGTTGCTGAGGCTCTGCAAGAAGTGCTACAACCGCGAGGTGTTGCAGTGGTGATGGAAGCATCGCACATGTGCATGGTCATGCGTGGGGTGCAAAAGCCTGGTTCTTGGACAGTGACGAGTGCAATGGTCGGTGTGTTTCAAGATGATCAGAAGACTCGCGAGGAGTATCTGAACTTGATTCGTCACCAGCCTTCATTCTGGTAACTCTTCAAGCAAGTGAATAGTTGATGGACACGCTCCAGGTTTTTATCACCTGGGGCGTTTTCTAATCCGCTGGAAAGATCAATGCCATGCGGGGTAACTAAGGCAAGGGCTTCTAAAATATTTTCCGGGTTCAATCCGCCTGCTAGCCACCATTCACAGGTGGGATTGAATTCTTTGAGCATTGTCCAGTCGATCGTTAATCCAGTTCCGCCTGCTTGCTGTGGATGGTAAGCATCGAGGAGTAGCACATCCACGTGAGCGTGATAGTTCTGAGCTTGTGCGAGATCTTGCTGCGATCGTATCCGCAATGCCTTGATTAATTTGACGTTGAGCGATCGCAGGGCTTGACAAAACTCTGGGGATTCTTTGCCATGCAGTTGAACGACGTTGAGATTTGAAATCTCAACGGTTTCGCGAATGGTATCGATATCCGCATCGAGAAACACACCCACTCGTTCGACATTTAACTGCTGAGTAATCAATCGAATTTGTTCCGGAGCGATGTAGCGAGGTGTGCCCGGAACACAGATAAACCCGATCGCAGTTGCACCTGCGTTTTCAATAGCGATCGCTTGATCGGTTTGGGTAATTCCACAAATTTTGACTTGTAATTTCATGGTTGGACAGGTTGCTCTTTCTTGAATTCATAGCTTATCAAGAAGTCGCAGTTGTTAAAGCAGAAACATCTGAGCTAGGCAGAAAAAGTGTTCTCCTTGAAGCCTCGACATCTTCCATCAAAACTCAATGAATGTTAGATGAAAACACGCTTAGGCACGCAAGCGATAGCCCACACCTCGAACGGTTTCAAACAACTCGCCCCCAAGCTTTTTTCGCAAATAGCCCACATACACATCTAAGATATTGGAACCAGGATCGTAGTCATAGCCCCAAACACGATCGAGTAATTGCTGGCGGCTTAACACCTGACCGGGATGCCGAAAGAACATCTCAGCTAACGTGAACTCACGCGCGGGTAATTCAATCATTTTGCTACCCACCTGCACTTTGCGCGTTCGCAAATTTAGAACAGCATTTCCGGCACTCAGAATGGTCTCCTCTGGCGCTGCGGTGTTCGTGTGTCCCCGCAGTCTCAGCTTTACCCGGACTAGCAGTTCTTCAAACCGGAAGGGCTTCGTCATATAGTCATCTGCCCCACCTTCTAAGCCTGCAATTTTGTCCTGAATATCGTCTCGTGCCGTGAGGATCACAATCGGGATCTGACAGCCTTGTCCGCGCAGTTCTTCTAACACTTCTAGCCCGTCTTTTTCGGGCAATCCTAAATCCAGAATCAACAGATCAAAGTCGCTCTTTACTGCCAAGTTCAGCACATCGCTTGCTGTGGATGCGATCGTCGTGGTAAATCCATTCGCACGTAAGCCTTTTTCAATGAATGCTGCAATTCTCGGTTCATCTTCTGCAATTAAAATTTGCATGAGCATTACTTCTCCTCGATTTGAAGGGGAATGACGATCGCAAAGGTTGCCCCTTGCCCGGGTTGGCTCCGAACCGTGACTTCGCCACCGTGCGCTTCGGCGATCGATTTGACAATAGATAATCCTAGTCCAGATCCTTCCGAGCGCCGCCGACTGTTCGCAGCACGGGCGAAACGATTGAAAATTCGGGTTTGATCGCTCAAAGCAATGCCTTCGCCAGTATCGCGTACCCAGAAATGCACATCCCCTTGCGCGATCGCTAAACCGAGAGTAATCGTGTCACGCGCTTGTGTAAACTGCGTTGCGTTTTGTGCCAGATTCATGATTGCCTGCGTCATGCGCTGGCGATCGAACATCGCTATCCCTGTCGCATTGCCTTCTAGTGCCCAGTTTCGTTCCGCCAATGCCTGTGCTTTTGAGAAGAGTTCTTCAGTAAACCCATCTAGATCAACTGGCTCAACCTGCAAGAAATCCGGCCGCTCTGATTTAGCTAACAGAATTAAATCATTCACCAGTCGCGTCATTCGATCCAATTCGTCTCTCACCACTGCCAGCGTTTCCTGCTGTTCGATTGGATCGTCGCTGATGAGTTCCAAATGCCCTTGGATGATCGTGATCGGAGTACGGAGTTCGTGCCCCGCATCATTAATCAAGTTGCGCTGACTGATAAAGGATGCCTCTAGCCGATCCATCATGGCATTAAACGAATGTGCTAAGTCTGCAATTTGTCCTGTGCCTTGCACTTCTAAGCGCTGATTTAGATCGGATTCGCTAATTCTGCGAGTGGCATAACTCAACGACTGTAGGGGCGATAAGACTTGCTCTGATGCTAACCACGCGAGCAGCAATGCTAGTAGAAGCAATGCCGCAACGACCCTAACCACGACACCCACCGCCTCAATGGTCTCTGCCTCCTCTCCACGAGTTGTATGAGCAATAACCAGTACTCCCAGAGTTTGACCTCGCACCTTTACAGGTTCAAGCATATAAACAACGTCTCCGCTCTTGGGATCATTGAGCGAGAATCTTCCTTGTGTCGCTGTCGTCTGTTGTTTCCACTGTTTCATGAGCGCGGAATCACTTTTGAAAATAGTGGGTCTAGCCCTAGGGCTTGATTGGTAAAATCTCCCCTCCACAAACGTGAGCAGGAAGATATCATCTTCTACAATTTGCCGTGCTAAGTACGCATCAAAAAAATCAATTAACTCTTCTTTGGAATAAGGAGTTTGAAACCGCTTGTCGTTCTTAATTAGCTCTGGGTCGTCTACTTCGACGTTATGCTCATCCAACAGTTCCCCCTCTAGCAAATTTTTGAAGACCTCAATTTTTTCACTCACGTCCTGGCTGACCCGTTGATCAATTGCGATCGCCAGAAGATAGCGAAAGGCGGGAATCGAAACTAAAAAAATAAATAGCAGGATCGCGGTGTACCAAAACAAGATGCGAGTCCGGGCAGCCCAAAACAGTTTTTGCCCCAAAAATTGCCTGATGGTCGAGTGAGGATTCTTCGATATCACTGTCGGGACTCGTCGCTTCGCTGAGTCAGACGTAGAGGAGCCTTTAAATTCCATAGCTTTATCGATTTTGAGGAGCTTGGCAGCTTGGTTCTCAAGATTCAATCGTTTCACGAAAACAGCTTCATGAGAATCTTCTCATCCATTTCTCACAGAAGGCTCATGACACAAGGGTGAACGCCACGTTAATTTACGGTTAATGAAGGTTTTACCTTTGGTTATTTTTTGTCATCTCTGCTCGATTCATGCTGAGAGAGTATCCCCCTTACCCATCGATAAAACGAATCTTACAAGCATCAGTGCAACCCATCGTTATTCAATTTTATGACATCACATGCTTGGTCACAGTTTTCTCAGCGATCCGTTCCACTCCGCATTGCGCTTTACTCCCATGACACGATGGGACTCGGGCACAAGCGCCGCAATTTGCTGATTGCTCAGACACTGGCTCAATCACTCCCGCAAGCCTCGATTCTCCTGATCAGTGGAATGGAAGAAGGGCGCAGTACCAGTCTCCCACCGAATATCGATTATTTGTCATTGCCTGCTTTGCACAAGGATGGCGAGGGACAGTACCAACCCCGCCGTTTAGAGATGCCGCTGCAAGCCTTAATTGCAATGCGATCGCAGGTGATTCAAGCCGCGCTCAAAGCCTTTGCGCCGGATTTGTTGATTGTAGATAACGTGCCACGCGGAGCGGTGCGAGAACTCAATCCGACCCTAGAGTACTTGCGATCTCAGGGTCAAACCCGCATGGTGTTAGGACTACGGGATGTGTTGGATGAGCCGAGGATCGTCCAACGAGAATGGCAGCGTGCCTCAAACGAAGAAGCGATCGCGCGATATTATGATGCTGTTTGGGTTTACGGTGATCCAGCCGTCTTTGATCTCACCCAGGAATATCGTTTTTCGCGAACGGTTGCCAATAAAATTTGCTACGTGGGTTATTTCGATCAGCGTCAACGCTTGCAGTATCTTGCATCACCCGAAACGGTTATCAATGATCTGGGTTTGCCAGGGGGAAAATTAGCGCTCTGTTTGGTGGGGGGCGGACAGGATGGTGCAGCATTGTCGCAGCACTTCGCTCAAGCAACTTTTCCACCGGATACAAATGGCGTGATTTTAACAGGTCCGTTTATGTCAGCTAGCGATCGACAACTTCTCCAAACGTACGCGGCAACTCATCCTCGTTTACGGATCGTAGAGTATCTCGAAGAACCCACTCAACTATTGCAGCAGGCGGATTCTGTCGTTTCGATGGGCGGCTATAATACGACCTGCGAATTGCTGTCGTTTGGCAAGCGATCGCTGATTGTGCCGCGCGTCAAGCCCCGATTGGAACAATGGATTCGAGCAAAACGGTTACAAGACCTAGGTTGGATTGATGTGTTGCATCCAGATCATCTCAGTCCAACAGCCCTGACCGATTGGTTAGCGCATCAGCCGACAACACCCGCAACATCGCGATCGCCGATTGATCTCAATGGCTTAAATCGGTTGCCCGAATTCGTGATGGCTGTCTTAACCCAATCAGCATTGCCCGCATCTGCTTATTGTGCCTCATAGTAGAAAATGAATACTTGCCGTTCTGTTCCCGATTCTGCAAAAGTCGCATATGTCTTGAAGCGCTACCCGCGCTATTCTGAAACCTTTGTTGTTTCGGAGATTCTCGCCCATGAAGCGGCTGGATTAGACTTACAAATTTTTGCACTCTATCCACCCGTTGATGGATACTTTCAGGACATCATTGCTCAAGTGCGATCGCGGGTCACTTACCTGTTTGCATACGATCTAACAGGCATTGCTTTGTGGACTCAGTTCAACGATGCGAGTAGAATCCTACCGAATTTTTGGCAAAAACTAGAAGTTGCTCAGGCAGAAGAGGTCAATCATGTTTACAGGGCGGTGCAGCTTGCCTGCATCGTTCGGCAACAAGGCTTTACGCATCTACACGCACATTTTGCGACCTCTGCCACGATCGTGGCGCGATTAGCAAGTTACTTTGCCGAAATTCCTTACTCTTTCACGACTCATGCGAAAGATATCTTTCACAACAGTGTGATTCCCACCAAGTATCAGCAACTCTTGAAAGATGCTGATGCTGTCGTGACAGTGAGTGCTTACAACCTCAACTATCTTCAGCAAACCTACGATTCTGTCGCAAGCCGAGTGCAGCGAATTTACAATGGACTCGATTTACAGCGCTTTCCGTTTGCGGTTCCCTACCCGCGCAACCCTAAGATTCTGGCAGTCGGACGCTTGATCGAGAAAAAGGGATTTGCAGTACTGATTGAGGCGTGCAAAATTCTCGTCGATCGCCGGATCTCCTTTACCTGCGACATTATCGGCACAGGCGAAGAAGAAGCGAATTTACAGCGTCAAATTCTCCAGTCCGGGGTGCAAGACCAAGTTAAACTCTTAGGCCCACGTCCGCAAGGTGAACTAGTGCAGCACGTGCAATCCGCAGCGATGTTAGTGGCTCCCTGTGTCGTTGGCAGGGATAGTAATCAAGATGGTTTACCGACTGTGTTACTCGAAGCAATGGCACTGGGTACGCCTTGTATTTCTACGGATGTTGCAGGAATTCCAGAAGTAGTGCGTCACGAAAAGACCGGATTAAGCGTTCCCCAGCATGACGCGATCGCGCTTGCGGATGCGATCGCGCATTTGCTACAAAACCCGAAATTCGGGGTGCAACTTGCGACACAAGCGAGACAACTGATTGAGCAAGAATTTGATATTCATCGCAATGCGGCTCAGTTACGAACCTTGTTTCGAGCCGCGATCTCAGTACATCCGATTGTGACGTAGGAGGAATGACAATGCGAATTGCCTATGTTTGTGCTGATCCAGGCATTCCCGTATTTGGGTGTAAAGGGTGTTCGATTCATGTACAAGAAGTGATTCGAGCACTGCTGCAACAAGGACATCAAGTAGAACTATTTGCAATGCGCTGGGGCGGAGAACCTCCAGCAGATTTTGCTGCTGTTCCTTGCCACACCTTGCCTACATTACCGAGAGCGGTGAGTCAAGCTGCCATAGAACCGCGCCAAACCGGACAACGCGAACTGACCTTACTCTCTCTCAATCTGGAGCTACGACTGGCATTAGAGCAAGCAGAACCGTTTGATGCCGTATATGAACGCTACTCGTTGTGGAGCTTTACTGGCATGGAATATGCTCGCAGTCATAGCATTCCGGCAGTATTGGAGGTCAATGCCCCTTTAATTCAAGAACAAGCGACTCATCGAGGCTTAGTCCATCGCGAAAGTGCAGAAGCAGTTGCACAACGAGTATTTCGCGCCGCTCATGTCATTGTTGCAGTTTCCCAAGGAGTTGCGAACTATCTCAAGCACTATCGGGAAACTCAGGGAAAGGTGCAGGTTATTCCGAATGGTGTGAATCCTGATCGGTTCACGAAGCCGCAAGTTCCGACTCAACCGAGCGACGATTTTACGATCGGTTTTGTCGGCACCATGAAACCTTGGCATGGGTTGCCCACCTTAGTCGAAGCTTTTGTTCAGTTTTACGACGAGTTTCCTCGAACGCGACTTTTGATCGTGGGAGACGGCCCTGAACGTGCTGCTTTAGAAGCAGATCTCCTCGATCGCAATATCCACACAGCCGTGCAGTTCACAGGCAAGGTTGCTCCAACCGAAATTCCAGGACTGCTAGCATCAATGCAAGTTGCCGTCGCTCCTTATCCTGACTATCCTGATTTTTATTTCTCGCCGCTCAAGGTGTATGAGTATATGGCTGCCGGATTACCTGTCGTTGCCAGCCGGATTGGAGAACTCCAGACCTTGATTCAATCTGATGTCAATGGGCTGCTGTATGAGCCAGGGAATCAGGTGCAGTTAGCCCAACAGTTCGCTGAACTCTATCAATCTCCATCATTACGTCTGCAACTAGGACAACGAGCACGAGCAACTGTTCTGCGAGAGCATACTTGGGAACGAGTAGCACAGCAGATCGTCGGCTTCATGCAGCAAACGGTTTCAACGCTGGAGGTTGCTTGATGAATCCTGCTCAACAGCTTCAAGTGGTGATTCCGGGCATCGGGCGAATCCTGAAACGGTTTTCGCCTTACATTCGCAAGCAGCAATCTTTGATCACACTCTCGATGCTGGCATTGTTTGGCGAAATTGCGCTGCGATTGCTAGAACCATTGCCGCTCAAGTTCATTTTTGATGAGCTTTTTGTTCAACAAGCAGGTGGAGCCGTTTTGCATCCTGTGCCGTTGATTGGGGCTTTAGATACGCGATCGCTGTTGTTGCTTTGCGCGATCGCAATCGTGGCACTCGCTGGAATAAGAGGTATCGCTGCCTATTGGAGCACGGTGGGATTTGCATTAGCAGGAAATCGGGTGCTCACTGAAATTCGCAGTGTGCTTTATACCCATTTGCAAACGCTCTCTTTATCGTTCTACAGTCGTACGCGCAGTGGAGACTTAACCCTTCGGGTGATCAGTGATGTAGCGGTGCTTCAAGAGGTCGTTGTTACGGCATTGCTGCCCCTACTCGCGAACTGCCTGATTCTTTTAGGCATGGTGGGTGTAATGTTTTGGCTGAATGCACAACTCGCGATACTAGGGCTAACCTTATTGCCAATCTTCTGGTTTTCTACCTTTCGGCTTACCCAACGCATTCGTGCTGTCTCCAAACAGCAGCGGCAACGAGAAGGATCGATGGCAGCGACCGCCGCCGAGTCCATCGGAGCCATCAAATTAGTTCAAGCATTATCGTTACAAGATAAATTTACGACAGTCTTCACGCATCAAAATCAGAAAAGCTTGAAAGAAGGTGTGAAGGCAAAGCGCTTATCGGCTCAGCTAGAACGTACGGTAGAAGTGCTTCTGGCGACAGCAACCGCGCTTGTGCTATGGCGTGGAGCAGAATTAGTATTGAGGAACGCGCTGACTCCGGGAGATCTGCTTGTATTTCTCACTTATCTGAAAAATGCCTTTAAGCCCGTGCGCGACTTTGCCAAGTATATTGGACGATTGGCAAAAGCTTCTGCCGCTGGCGATCGCATTCTCGATCTGCTGGATCAAGCCCCAGACATCTACGACTTGCCCGAAGCAAAACCAGCCCCTCGATTGGCTGGAGCCGTTCAGTTTGACAACGTGAGCTTTGCGTATGAGCCAGGCTATTCGGTTCTACAAAACATTAGTTTTACAGTGAAACCGGGGCAGCGCGTTGCAATTGTAGGCTATTCTGGCAGTGGCAAATCGACGTTAACAACATTATTACTACGCCTCTACGAACCGGATCAAGGCACAATTTTGATTGATAATCAAGACATTCGCCGTTATACCCTGGAGTCTTTGCGCACTCAGATGAGTGTTGTCTTGCAAGATAGTTTACTCTTTGCTGCGAGTGTTTGGGATAACATTGCTTATGGGGCATCGACAGCCACCGAAGCCGATGTGATCGCGGCTGCTAAACTTGCGAATGCCCATGAGTTTATTCTGAACTTGCCCCAAGGCTATGACACGATTTTGGGCGAACGGGGTGTAACACTATCGGGTGGACAACGCCAGCGGCTCTCGATCGCACGAGCCGCCATTCGTCAGGCTCCGATTTTGATTTTAGATGAACCGACGACGGGCTTAGATAAAGCAAACGAGCAAGAAGTAATCGATGCCTTAGAACGTTTGTCAGTTGGACGCACGACCTTTTTGATTGTGCATGATTTAGAACTTGCTGCCCGTGCTGATTTTATTTTTTACATGGAGCGAGGGCGATTGGTCGAACGAGGAACCCATGAAGCCTTAATGCAACTCAACGATCGCTACGCTGCTCTTTATCGACTGCAAGCAACTGAACGACAGTATGCTGCTGCATCTAACCTTGAGTGTTCGATTTAGTGTTCAATTTAGGTTTTGTCTGTTATGTCGATCGCGATTCAAGACCCATTCCACATTCTTGCTGATCCAAAGTTGAGTTTTTTAGCGACTGCATTTGATCCAGTACAAGTCCAACAGCAATTCCAAACTCAGCTTTTCTACCGCTCAGAGCGGCTTAAAGCAATAGAGATACAAGCGATTCGCGTGATTCGCTACAAACCTCAACGACGCTGTTTGATTGAGTACGATGTCTTAATCGAGCACGCAGGTGAGGTACGATCTATGACCTGGATCGCGAAAGTACGATCGAAAAAACTCGATCGATCCTGCTACCGATTGCAGCAACTCCTCTGGGATCACGGATTTGGACAGGATAGTACCGATGGAATTTCTGTGCCAGAGCCGATCGGGGTAATTCCTCAATGGCGGATGTGGCTTCAGTGCAAAGTCCCTGGCATTCTAGCAACTGAGGTCATCTCAACAGCGGCAGGAACAGAACTTGCACAGCGGATTGCAGATGCAGCACACAAACTCCATCGCGCTTGGATTCTGCCGAAACGTTGTCATGGCATTGAGGAAGAAATGGCGATTTTGCACGATCGCTTATCTCGAGTCATCGTGCAATACCCTCAATGGCAAACCCGGCTAGAACAAGTTTTAGCTCAATGCGATCGCTTAGCCAGTTCAATTTCATCGAATTTGATCTGCGGCATTCATCGCGATTTTTACCCGGATCAAGTGCTGGTCGATGGATCGCGGCTCTATTTGCTAGATTTTGATTTATTTGCAGGCGGTGACAGAGAGCTTGATATTGGCAATTTCAATGGACATCTCATTGAACAAAGCTTGCGTTTATTGGGTGATCCGAATGCTCTAGCAACTCAGCAAGCTGCACTTAGCGATCGCTTTATTCAGATTAGCGGTGAAGCAACTCATCATGCGATCGAAGTGTATACTACTCTGACGTTAGTCCGGCATATCTACCTCAGTACGCAATTTCCGGAACGTCAGCCTTTTACAGAAGCGATTTTGGAACACTGCGAACATCGATTGAAGCAACCGTCTTTGGTGCTGAGATAATCGCCCTCAGGTTGAAGGTCGCATCGATTGAATCTTGGACTGTCTATGACTCATACCAAATTGAAAAATGTTTGCGACCAATGCCTTGTGAATGGAATTCGCTAGGACATCAAGTGTCGCGATCAAAAATTGATTAGGTATCAGTTTCTTCGCTTTGGCATAATGGTGGCAGAAATAGCTTTAGGAATGTTTCCAACGATCGAACTCGCTCAATCTGAATCTTTCGCTCCTTAATCTCGATGACAATGCCAGCAACGATCCAATTGATGTGGGTACACTCCGCACAACCGTTAGCTTCTGAATCAGGCATTTGAATCAACGACACAGTAAGAATATTAGGAATATTGGCGGTGCTGAATTGTTTCTTTTTCTTGAATCCATAGCTTATCAAGAAGTAGAAGCCGTTAAAGTAGAAACATCTGATCTCGGCGGAGAGATTCTTATGGTTGCGAGTCCCCAATTCTCTTTGAGTCCTGAAGAATATCTCGAATGGGAAGAACGGCAGGAAATTCGCTATGAGTATCTAGAGGGTGAAGTATACGCGATGACAGGCGGAACACTTCCGCACAGTGAAATTGCTGTTAACTTTGTTACTGTGTTAAAAAGCCATTTGCGGGGGCATGGCTGTCGCGTTTTTAGTTCTGACGCAAAAGTTAGAATCAGCGAGAAAGGTCCTTTCTTTTATCCTGATGCAACTGTGACTTGCGATGAGCGCGATCGTACTGCATTAAAATTTGCTGAACATCCTTGCATGATTGCTGAAGTCCTCTCACCCACTACTGAATCTTACGATCGCGGTAAAAAGTTCGCAAAATACCGCCAACTGAAAAGCCTAAAAGAATATGTCTTAATTAGCTCTGATACTATCAATGTTGAGATTTTCCGATTGAATGAGAAAGAGAAATGGGAACTGACTGCTTATGCTGAAGGAGATGAAATTGAGCTGACTAGTATTAATTACAAATTCCCGATCGAGCTTCTCTACGAAGACATTATGCTAGTTCCTGCTGAAGAGGAAGAATAGCGATCGCTCATACTAGAAGTGCAGGATCTCTAGAACATCATGCTGAAGGAAAAAATAAAGCAAGAGTTAGAGGATGTTTGAAAAGACCATTAAGGGGGTAAGAAAGCTCTCCGGTTATCATCTGTAAATACATCAAAAATACAGCGCCGATGATAAAGTTTACGATTCTGCTTTATAGGAATAGTTAGTAGCACAGTCAAAGTCATTGCTTCTGAATCCTCAGACAGGTTGTCTACTAGGAAAGTACTGCGATTGTTCAAGTGCCATAGTGCTATTGAGTCTGTGATTGGACAGAGCAAAGGCGGCTACTGTTGCAGGACTAAATTCTTGAATCGATAATTCAGTAAATTTGCCGTTTCATGCGTTTAGCAAAACTGCATCCAAGTCGATTAAACTATAGATAATACTTATCATATTGTGAAGATTATATTTGAAGAGTGCCTAGACACCGTAAATCTATTGAGTTATGGTCTTAAGTATGTTTTTAGATTACGTAAAAATAATTAGAAATTTCAAGCGTTATGCGAGAGCCACCTTCAACCGTTCAGGCGATATACGATAAAAGTGCGCCTAGTTGGGTCAGACATGAGCCGACGATTCTCTCGGACTTTACCGCTCGTCCACCAACCTTGGATTTTTGCGGGAACGTTACTGGAAAGCGAGTTCTGGATTTAGGGTGTGGAGAAGGATACTGTGCGCGACAACTCAAAGAACGAGGAGCAGCATCCGTTTTCGGCATTGATATTTCTCCAGAGATGATTGAGCGCGCCCAAATTCAAGAGCGCCAATCTCCTCTAGGTATTCAGTATCAGGCTGGTAGCGCAACCGACCTAAAAGCATTAAAGACAGAAAGCTTTGACCTAGCGGTTGCAGTCTTTTTGTTTAACTATCTTTCGATCGATGAAATGCTCTGTGTGATGCAAGAAGTTCATCGGTTACTGATTGTCGGGGGAGATTTTATCTTTGTCGTTCCCCATCCGATGCTAGCATTCACTCACCGTCAGTCTGCGCCATTCTACTTCGACTCCGAATCTCAAGGATACTTCTCAGGACGCGACCATGCTTTCAGTGGCAAGATTTGGCGGCGCGATGGAATTGCATTAGATGTGCGTAGTTTTCATAAAGTCTTCTCAGACTACTTTACAGCCCTAAAAACGGCTGGATTCACAGCCATGCCTGAATTGAAAGAACTCACCGTTACGCCTGAGTTACTTGAGCTAGATTCGTCTTTCTTTGAGCCTGTTGTTGATATTCCGCTCCACTTACTGATGCGAGTGACCCGTTCATCATAACTTCCATGATTCAATCCTTAACTAAGGCTCAGAACCAGGTCGATCTCATCCGTGATCAGGACTGGACAAGAGCCGATATGCTGCGATCGTCTCAATGGCAACTGACAATTCCGGCAGTCGTTTTCCAGGAATTTCATCGGGCATCTGCAAATCCGTCTGCTGGTTTGCAACACCTCGATCAGCTTGCCCGCACCATTCAGAAAGAACTGTTTGATGGGAGTGGCATCGTCTTGCTGCGGGGCGTTCCCCTCAATTTTAGTGAATTGGTCTGCCGCAACTTCTACCTGGCATTGGGTCAACGAATTGGTAAACCCATCGATCGCTATGGTCTGGTTTATGACGTAACAGATTTGGGGCGATCGTATCAAACTAGCCGAATTCCTATTTCTCAGACGAATGCCGAAACGTCTTTTCACACTGACAGCAGCGCGATCGATTGTTTGCCAGATGTTGTGGGTTTGATGTGTCTTCGTCCTGCGCTATCGGGTGGAGAGTCGCAAGTGGTGAGTGTCCCTGCTGTTTATCAGCGCCTAGCAGCAAGTGATCCGAAGGCAATATCGCTTCTTCATCAGGACTACATTCGCGATATTGTTACCCCAGGATCTGCGTTTTCGTTAGAAAACTTACGAAAAAACCAGTTTCCTATCTTTTCTCACCAAGGACGGCGCGGTTTAACGTTTCGCTATATGCGCTATTGGATTGAGCGGGGTCATCAAAAAGCAGGAGCTTTACTGGATGCAGCGCAAACGGCAGCATTTGATGCGCTCGATCGCACTTTATGCGCTGAAGATCTGGTTCTACAATTTAAGCTCGAAGCGCGAGACATCCTGTGGGTCAACAACTTCAAAGTGGCTCACAACCGAACGAACTATCAAGATTATGCTGAGCCTGATCAGAAACGTTTATTGCTACGGATGTGGCTCGAACAAGTTTGAATCCGATTCTGTTTCCGTTTGATTGATCAGTTTTGTAAGTATGCTTTGTCCTTGTTCCATTCATCTAGATCTCCCTAACCCCTATGCACAATGCTCTTCCCCCGTTCAAGCGAACGATCCTGAAATTCAATCGTGAAGTTGGGCAATCGGTTGTTTCGATTCGACAAGATTTAGCATCCGTAGAGTCTGGGGCATGTGAGCCACCAAGCACTCCTGCTGAGGCTAGAATGGCGCTCAATCAATTCATGCAGTCGCATCCGTTCTGGCAGAACTCGCTCTTTCAAGCTTGTCGCTCCGGTAGCCTCTCTCAATCAGATTTTCAACTGATCTTTGCCCAATACTCGCTCTACTCTCAAAATTTCACGCGCTACCTTGCCGGGCTAATGGCAAATATGGAGTTCGATGCGTTGCGGGTCAAACTGATTGATAATCTTTGGGAAGAGAGCGGTGGAACTAATCCAGACGAGCGGCACACAGAGATTTTTCACCAGTTTCTTCGAGAAGGGTTGAATGTTGATACTTCTCAAATTCAATATTTAGATTCCACGGTTTTGTTCGTCAAAGAGTATCTAGATTTTTGTTTGCGATCGTCTGCCTCCTTAAGCAGCGCATTTCTTTCACTAGGAACAGAAGCGATTGTGCCTCGAATGTACGGCATCTTTGTAGAAGGTCTGCTAAAAGCGGGTATTCCAGAAACACATCTTTATTTCTTTAAGCTTCATATGGAGGTGGACGATGCCCATGCAGAGACACTTGAGGAAATTATGATGGCTTATTCAGACAAGCCCTACTGGTTTATTCAATGTCAGCAGTCGATCGACTTTGCTTTGTCGTTGCGAATGCGATTTTTCGAGCAACTTTACCTGTATATTTCTTGAACTTTGCGGTGCAGTACGTTCAGACCTAGGGCAGGTACTATTACCTTCACAAAGTAGTGCTAGGTCGAGGTGTTTTACTATCTTGAGAGCAATGTTCGCGATCGTGCGTAGACGCGAGGTTTTGATCTCGATCAGTGGAACGAGTGAATTGCGATATCCTTGAAGGAATCACCTCAGTTCTCACCCATCGGATAGATGTTACAGAGTCGCCAGGAGAATAATTCTCTTTACATTACCCTCGCGATCGCGTTTGCGATTGCCGCTACGCTGTTATATCCTGGACTCGCCCAGAACTTGCTGACCGCTGCTGGATTTATTCCTCACGGTCACTGTTATTTGTGGAAACCAGAATTAGTTTGGCTCCATGTTGCGACCGATACGATTATTGGGATCTGCTACGTCGCGATTTCGGCGACGCTTGCGTATCTCGTGTATCGAACCCGCCGAGAAATTCCCTTTCATTGGATCTTTCTCGTTTTTGGTGCATTTATCGTCGCCTGTGGTGCAACCCATTTCATGGAGGTCGTCACACTCTGGAACCCGATGTATTGGCTATCAGGTGATATCAAACTGCTGACAGCACTCGCTTCAATTTCTGCTGCACTGACGCTACCTCCACTCGTTCCCAGAGTCGAAAACCTGCTGAAAACGCTGAAACTGGCTGAGGAGCGACGGCAACAGTTAGAAGTCGCACAGCAAAATAATGCTGCTCAAACTTGGCTCAAGTCGAATGTGGCAGAACTGAGCCAGAGACTGCAAGGGCAACGAGATCTAACCAGTACTGCGGCAAGCGTGCTTTCTCATTTCTGTTCTCTGGTAGAAGCGCAACAAGGCGTATTCTACTGGCTCGAGCAAGACTCAGGCGTGCCTGTGCTGAAATTAGTTGGCAGCTATGCAAGTCAAGCCTCAGCACAACTCAAACCCCAGCTCCAACTGGGAGAAGGGCTAATTGGGCAATGTGCGATCGATAAGAAATCTTTACTGCTGAGTGATATTCCCAGTGATTATCTTCAAATTAGTTCCGGCTTAGGCAATGCCTCTCCTCGGCAACTGATTGTTCTGCCTGTGTTGTTTGAGTCTGAAGTAGTCGCAGTGATTGAGCTTGCTTCATTTCAGCCGTTTAGTGAAATTTCGCTGACTTTTCTGGATGAGGCAAGTAAGATTTTGGGCGTTGTGCTGACGACGATCGCGGCAACGGCTCGGACAACAGAATTACTCGCACAGTCTCAAGCGCTGACGCAAGAGCTACAACGCCAGCAAACTGAGCTTCAAGATACGAATTGCCGATTAGAAGAACAAGCAGAAGAACTGAAAGTCTCTGAAGCTCAGTTACGCGAGCAGCAAGAAGAATTACAGCAGACCAATGAACAGTTGCAAGAGTTGAATGTAGAGCTAGAAGAGAAAGCGGCACAGCTTGCACTCAGTTCACGCTATAAATCTGAATTTCTCGCCAACATGTCGCATGAGCTACGAACTCCGCTCAATAGTTTATTGATTCTGGCAAATTTGCTCAGCGAGAACCGCGATGGTAATTTGACAGCAAAACAAGTTGAATATAGCCAAACCATTTATGCGGCGGGCAATGATTTGCTCGATCTGATCAACGATATTTTAGACCTTGCCAAAATTGAATCGGGTAAATTGTCGATCGAGCTACAACCCATCTCATTCCCCAATTTGAAGATAGCCCTCGAACAAATCTTTCAGCAGGTCGCTTTGAGTAAAGGATTAGACTTTACAATCGCGCTCGATCCGCACCTGCCAACCAACTTTACGACCGATCCAAAACGCCTTCAACAAATTCTCAGAAATCTGTTATCGAATGCTTTTAAGTTTACTCAACGAGGAAGCATTGAGATCAGCATAGCGGCTGAATCCTCTGAGATTGCATTTTCAGTAAAAGATACCGGAATTGGGATTCCGGCTCATAAGCAGACTGCGATTTTCGAGGCATTTCAGCAAGCCGATGGAACGACCAGTCGTAAGTATGGTGGGACAGGATTAGGACTGTCGATTAGTCGAGAACTCGCCATGCTTTTGGGGGGAAGATTGACGGTTACGAGTCAAGAAAATCAGGGCAGTACGTTTACGCTCTATTTGCCAATTGTTGAAACGGTGCAGCCTGCGATCGTGCCTGAGACCAGTGAGCGTTCTATGACTAGGGTCGTTGCAGACGATCTCGCATCACTGCAACCGGAGGATGCTGTTTTGCTGATTGTTGAAGATGACTTAAACTTCGCCTACAGCTTGCTAGAAATCGCTCATCAACAAGGCTTTAAGGGGCTAATTGCGACGCAAAGTGATAGAGCGCTTGAACTTTTACGACAGTTTCAACCTGTGGCAATGATGCTGGATGTCTACCTGCCGGATGGCAACGGATTGAGTATCTTAAACTACTTGAGATCAAATCCTCAACATGATCTGCCTGTCTATGTGCTGTCAGGAGATGACTATTTAGAGCGCAGTTTACAGCTTGGTGCGATCGCATATTTGCAAAAACCCGCTACGCTAACTGCACTGAATGAGGCTTTTTCGATCCTCAAACAGTTTTTAGCTGATCGAGTCAAGCAGCTTTTAATCATTGAGGACGATCCAACGCAGGCTGAAAGTCTATGTGAATTGCTCAAACAGGATCAAGTACAAATTGCGATCGCCCGATCCGGAGTACAAGCTTTAGAAATGCTGCAATCGACAGAATTTGATTGTGCTGTTTTAGACTTAATGCTGCCGGATCGAGACGGATTTGAGTTACTTGAAGACATCAAAACTCATTATCCAACCTTGGCAATTGTGGTCTATACCGCAAAAGAATTGACGCTTGAAGAAGAAGCTCGACTGAAGCGACTCGCCGAAACCATCATTATCAAAGATGCGCGATCGCCCGAGCGCTTGTCTGATGAAATGATGCTCTTTCTCCATCAAGTTCAACTCAAATCAGTTCAATCTCAATCGTTCACTCAGTCATTGCAGCCCTCTGATGCAATTCTGGTTGGAAAAAAAGTCTTAATTGTCGATGATGATGTCCGCAATATTTTTGCGATTACGAGTCTGCTAGAAGAATATGACATGGAAGTCCTCTATGCAGAGAATGGTCGGACTGGGCTGCAAGTCTTGAATCAGAATCCAGACATCCATCTTGTATTGATGGATATTATGATGCCAGAAATGGATGGGTACGATGCGACTCGTGCAATTCGAGCACAACCCCGCTTCAAATCGCTGCCCATCATTGCCCTGACAGCAAAGGCAATGAAAGACGATCGAGAACAATGTTTAGCAGCAGGCGCGTCAGATTACATTACAAAGCCGCTCAATTTAGATCAACTGATCTCGCTCTTGCGGGTTTGGCTATCGACTTAAGGTGCTGTATTCACGGGTGTCGTTGACCCAAGCTGTAACGCATAGAGATTGGCATAGATCCCTTGCTGGTCTAGTAATTCTTGATGGGTTCCATGTTCTACAATCTGTCCACCTTGTACGACCAGCACTTGATCTGCTTGAGTCACTGTACTGAGTCGATGAGCAATTACAAAACTCGTTCGATTTTGCAATAACCGAGCGATCGCATCTTGTACCAGTGCCTCAGTCCGTGTATCAATGCTACTGGTTGCTTCATCTAAAATCAAAATCCGAGGCTGAATCAACACGGCACGCGCAATACTAATCAACTGACGTTGACCTTGACTGAGCATTGCTCCTCGCTCACCGAGATAGGTCGAATACCCTTTCGGCAAGGTAGTAATCAGTTCATGCACATTAGCAATCTGGGCGGCAGATTCAATCTCAGCGTGAGTGGCATCTGGACGACCAAAGGCAATATTTTCGGCAACCGTTCCACTAAACAAGACCGTATCTTGTAAAACAATACCAATCTGACGACGTAAACTCGCTTGAGTCACTGATCGAACATCAATTCCATCAATCAGCACTGCTCCCTCGGTCACATCATAGAAGCGCAGAATTAAATTAATGATGGTACTTTTTCCCGCTCCAGTTGCGCCGACAAGCGCGATCTTTTGTCCAGGTTTTGCTAGCAAGTTCACTTGATTCAAAACGCGCTGGTTAGGCGTGTAGCCAAAAGCAACATTCTGGAATTTGACCTCGCCTTGAATCGGGGGCATCTCGATCGCATTCGGTGCATCGTTTAACTGCGAGGGTTCATCAAGTAAACTAAAAATTCGTTCCAGTCCTGCTAAAGCCGATTGTGCTTGAGTATAAAACTGGCTCAAAATCTGAATCGGTCTGAAGAACTGCTGCACATAGATCAAGAATGCCGTGACGACTCCGACGGTTGCTTGCCCGCTTACGGCTAGATACCCACCATAGGCAAGGACACCCGCAGTTGCTAGAGTATTGAGAAAATCGATCGAAGGTAAAAATGCAGCCGTAATCGCAACAGCTTCAATATTGGCATCGCGATTTGCCGCATTCAATTGATCAAATTCATCAATATTCAACTGCACCCGGTTAAATGCTTGGGCTTCCCGCACGCTGCCAATATCTTCTTCGAGCTTGGTTGAGAGTTCTCCGATCGTTTTACGTGTAACTCGAAATCGCGATCGCGCCCATCGTGAAAAGAGCGCAGTCGTGAGAATCATCAACGGCACAACAAAATTGCTAACTAATCCAAGCTGAAGATTGATTGACAACATCGCAATGATAATGCCGATCAAACTAAACAAATTCCCCAACATTTGCGCGATCGTTTGACCAAAGGCTTGGTTGACGGTACTTACATCATTGAGCAACCGACTCATCAAATCGCCTGCTTCACTACGATCGAAATAGCTCAAGGGTAAGCTTTGTACCTTAGTAAAAATATCTTGCCTCAATTGCGCGAGAACATGCTGCACAATCCAACCGACCCGGACAATCTGCTCCCGAATGGCTTGGATACCGAGCACGTAAATCGTAGTCAAGGCGAGTAAAGCGAGAAGTAACCCTTGCAGATTGCCCTGTGCAATTAAATGATCGATCGACCATCCAATAAAGAATGGTCCAACAGCTTGAGATGCAGCACCAATCAACACGCACAATAATGCGATCGGAACTTGTTTTCGATAGGGTCGAACATATCGTAAAAATCGCCGCAGTGTAGACACTTGGCGGGTAGATTTTTCAGTTGCTCCAAAAGCACTGCTCATGTTGGTTTCACCTGAGATTCTAAAATCGCGCTGTACAATGGGCTGTTTCGCATAAGTTCTTCATGGGTTCCCTGTGCGACGAGCAACCCTTGATCCATCAGTAAAATACGATCGGCATTGCGAACGGTTGTAATCCGCTGCGCGATGACAAAGGCAGTACAAGTTTTTTGCTCCATCAAATCATCGAGTGCTGTTTGAATCTGTGTAGCAGTTTTCGCATCGACGGCGGAAGTACTATCATCGAGAATCAGAATGTGGTAGTTGGTTAGCAACGTGCGTGCGATCGCAATTCGCTGGCGCTGTCCTCCAGATAATCCGACTCCCCGCTCGCCCACTACCGTGTCATAGCCCTCTGGAAGCTCTGAAATAAAGTCATGAATTTGGGCTGTTTTCGCTGCTTCAATGATTTCTGCAAGGGTCGCATCCGGCTTTGCATACGCAATATTTTCTCGCAATGTCCCTGAGAACAAAGTTGTTTCTTGAAACACAATGCCAATGTGCGATCGCAGACTCATCAGGTTAAATTCTCGAACATCATGCCCATCAATGCGGACTGCCCCTTCAGTTGGATCATAGAATCGAGGGAGCAAATTGACGATCGTGCTTTTTCCTGATCCAGTCATGCCGAGAATTGCAATCAATTCGTTCGGCTTCGTTTCAAAAGAAACATTTTTCAAGGCTTCGACTGTCGCGCCTGGATAGCGAAATGACACATTCTCAAATGTAATCCTGCCCCCACAAGTCTGAAATGGAATTGCATGCGGTCGATCGCGAATTTCGACTTCTGCATCCAGCACTTCATAGACGCGTTGGGCAGAAGCTGCGGCTTGAGCGATCGCAGGTGCAGCAAATCCAATGAGTAAAATCGGTTGAAGAATGAAGAGTAGGTATGAATTAAACGCAACGAGTTCACCGATGGAAAATTGTTGGCGAATCACCTGTGCGCCGCCATAGCCAATGACCACAACTGTAATCAAATTGCTGAGCAGAAAAATGATTGGAAACGTGTTCCGAATCGCATACAGCGTTTTCATGCTGACTGCAATCAGTTCATTGTTCAATGCAGTGTAGCGAGTTGCCTCTTGGGACTCCCGCACAAAAGCTTTGACAGCCCGCACACCGATTAGATTTTCTTGCAGAACAGCATTGAGGTCGCCGAGTTGCTCCTGCACTCGCTGAAACACACTGCCATTCCGAGTGAAAAACCGCGTCAATATCCAAGCCGCGATCGGCAAAACTGAGAGCGTCATCAGCGCTAATTGCCAATTCATAATCAGCAAAATCGTTGAAATCGTGACAAGCGTGATGACGCCTCCAATGACTTGAATCAAGCTTGTGCCAATAAACGATCGAATCTGCTCGATGTCGCTTGTCGCACGAGTCAGCAGTTGTGAGGTTTGCGCGCGATCGTGATAGCTAAAACTCAGCGTTTCCAGCTTAATAAAAAGCTGATTGCGTAGATCATACGCCACGCCTTGTGAAGTCGATTCTGACCAGAATGTTTGCCCAAAGTTAAACAATCCGCGCGCAATCGCAGCAACGACCATCAGGGCTGCACTTTCCCAGACGACAGTAGAATTCTTCGCAGCAATCCCTCGATCAATTCCCCATCGAAAAATCTGCGGAGTGACCGCTGTTGCGATCGTCAGCAAGATCAGACTTAACACTGCTCCAAGCGCTACGTACCGATGCGATCTGAGACCTTGCAGCACTCGTTGAAGTGCCGCGATCGATGAATTGTCCTGCGATTGAGTCAAGGTAATCCTACTCTTCACTGATAAATTCAGCGATATTATCATACAGAAGAATTTTGAGTATCTGCTGTAAGGCAGGTGTAACTCCAGAAAGACTAATTTTCGCAAGTGATTTGCCCTTCTAGAATTACATCTGTCTTTGGCTGAGCAATGCCTAAGTCTTAAGGCTGAGGTTGCAATTTTAGCCCCAAGATAGTCTTGAGGCTAAACTCTCTCCACAAAAGAAGAGTTGTTGTACTTTGCCTTAACGAGCAACTATGATCACGCGTGAGTCTTCGTCCGATATTGAACAATCTGCTTCAGACTGGCATCATCTTCCTCCTCCTGAAGTGGTGACTCGGTTGGAAACTCATCCGGATCAGGGATTGCATCCTCTAGCAGTAGAACAGCGTCAGCAAAAATATGGTGCGAATCAATTGACGCAGAAAGCCGGAAAAAATCCGCTCATTTTGCTGCTCGAACAGTTTAATCAGCCGCTGATCTATATCTTGTTAGTTTCTGCTGGAATTACTGCCCTATTGCAAGATTGGGTTGAAACGTGGGTGATTTTAGCAGTAGTTGTGATCAATGCTTTGATTGGGTTTGCTCAGGAGTATAAAGCGATCAAAGCGATGCAAGCGCTCGCGCAAACGGCGCAAAGTGATGCTACTGTCATTCGCGGCGGGCAAAAGCAACAAATTCCAGCGACTGAATTAGTTCCAGGTGATCTCGTAACACTTCAATCTGGGAATAAAGTACCAGCAGATTTGCGACTCTTGCGATCGCGCGATCTTCAGATTGATGAATCTGCGCTGACCGGTGAATCTGTTCCGGTTGAAAAGAATACGATCGCACAACTCGATCTCGACACTGCTTTAGCCGATCGCTTAAATCTTGCCTATGCTTCCACCTTGGTTACGTATGGAACAGCAACGGGAGTCGTGATTGCCACTGGAGATCGAACCGAGATCGGACATATTAACGAACTCATTTCTTCCGCCGATGTCCTCACGACTCCCTTGACGCGCAAAATTAACCACTTTAGTCAGACTTTGATGTATGTCGTCTTGGGAGCATCTGCGATCGCATTTGTGGCAGGTGCACTGCGAGGCTACTCTTTGGACGATAATTTTTTAGGCGTCGTTGCGTTAGCAGTCGCCGCAATTCCTGAAGGATTGCCTGCTGCGGTCACGATCACGTTAGCGATCGGGGTGAATCGCATGGCAAAACGCAATGCCATCATTCGCAAACTCCCAACCGTCGAAACCTTGGGTAGCACAACGGTAATCTGTTCTGACAAGACTGGAACCTTGACGCAGAATGCAATGACCGTGCAAGAAATTTATGCAGGAGATCAAGTCATCCGGGTGTCAGGCGTTGGCTATGCGCCCGAAGGAGAGCTTGCGACTTCAGGTGAAAATCAAGCGCTCATCGAATGTTTGAAAGCAGGACTCTTGTGTAATGATTCTCGCATTGTTGAGGAAGATCAAGGCTGGACGATTGTTGGTGATCCGACTGAAGCCGCGCTGATTACCGTTGCTCACAAAGCAGGGTTAGATCGTCATACGCTTGCACAAGAGTTGCCCAGACACGATAGTATTCCGTTCGAGTCACAGTATCAATATATGGCAACCTTACATCCGGTTGCAGATCAGGCATTGATCTATATTAAAGGCTCTGTAGAAAGCCTGCTTCCTCGTTGTACCGGAGAATTGTCTGCATCGGGAGACACGATCGCGTTAGAAGTCGATCGACTTCATCAATGTGTCGAGCAAATGACCACCCAAGGATTAAGAGTCTTAGCATTTGCAAAATTAGACCTGCCAACTGTTCCGCCCTCTCTGACGCATGAAAGTTTAGATCACGGCTTAACCTTTTTAGGATTGCAAGGCATGATTGATCCGCCTCGCGAAGAAGCTGTTCAAGCTGTTCAAGCCTGTCGAAATGCTGGCATTAAAGTGAAAATGATCACCGGAGATCATATTGGCACAGCCGCCGCGATCGGGGAACAAATTGGACTGGCCAAATCGCCGCCCCAAGATCGCACCGGAGCCGCGATGACGGGAACTGAGATTTCCAAGCGATCCGATCAAGAACTTCCAGCGATCGCAGAACATACAGCTGTGTTTGCACGAGTGACTCCAGAACAGAAATTACGCCTAGTCAGAGCTTTGCAATCCCGAGGGCATGTGGTTGCGATGACGGGAGACGGTGTGAATGATGCGCCTGCCTTGCGTCAAGCTGATATTGGCATTGCAATGGGAATTACAGGGACGGAAGTTGCAAAAGAAGCTGCTTCGATGATTTTGACAGATGACAACTTTGCCACAATCGAAGCGGCTGTAGAAGAAGGACGAGGCGTTTACGATAACATTATCAAGTTTATTGTCTGGGCGTTACCGACCAATCTGAGTGAAGGATTAGTCATTTTTGTCGCGACTTTGTTGGGGATTACTTTACCGATTTTACCGCTGCAAATTTTGTGGATTAACACGACGACCGCCGTTTTACTCGGTACAGGACTAGCAGTTGAACCGAAAGAACCAGAGATTATGACGCGATCGCCGCGTCCACCTCGATCGCCATTACTACGACCATCAATGGTGCGATTTATCGCATTGGCAGGCATCCTCCTTTGTATTTTCGCGTTTGTGGTCTATGAAGTTGCGATTCGCAATCAGGCAAGTATCGAATCGGCTCGTACGGCCGCAGTGAATGCGATCGTATTTGGTCAGATTTTCTTATTGTTTAATTGTCGATCGCTCTCGTACTCGATGTTTCAGTTAGGCGTATTCTCGAATCCGATTTTGCTGCTAGGAGTTGGGGTGATGATTGCACTCCAAATGCTCTTTACCTATGCTCCGTGGATGAACCAAGTGTTCGGAACGGCTCCAGTACAGCCAAGTGAATGGGGCGTGATTTTGGCAACTTCGCTAGGAGTTTACTTGCTGATTGAGTTGCTGAAGTGGAACCGTCGCCGTTCTAGAGCATAAAGCAGAACATCAGACCTTCTAATCATGACTTGAGGAATTGGGGAATGCTTCAGCAACGACTTGCACTCGTCTAAGTTGCAGCACTAAACGTTGGGCTTGATGGGGGTAAAGGTCAATCGGGAGTGTTGTCGGTAAGGTCTTCAGAGCATGGGTTGCTGCGTCAATCTCACAGCCCGAAATTCGTGCGATCGCCATTGTTGCTTCAAACTGTGCATCCTGAGTCAGGACTTTTGTGACCCGCACCTGCCAGGTTTTCGCCGTCATTTTCCCCTGTTCTACATTTCGCAATCCTTCCATTGTGGCTAACACGACTAAGCGATCGCCGCTCCCCACTCGAATATCCCCCGAAGGCATCCATTGTTCAGGCTCATGTTGGGCAGATTGATACAAAATAGGAACGATGCCATAGCCGTAGCTCACATCTGAAAGAAGATGTCTGTGTAGCGTGTCGGTTTCGGTGATTTGGTACTCGGTTACTAGAACTGTTTGTTGATTGAGCCGAAATAGACTCAGAATATTTTCCCCAAATGCGGCTGCTGAAAATGCTGCCGCAGACAAGCGATAAGCGCCCAATACTTTTGCATAAGGTAAGAGTTGGGCGATACTCTTGCTAAAGCGAGGATCAAAGACCCGAATCACCAAATTCAGCCCTGGATTTTGTTGGCAAGCTGTTAATGCGATTTCTAAATTTGCGACTTCATCATCGGTACACACAATTACGCTTTTTGCGGTTTGCAAATTTGCTTTTGCTAATGTGCTGGTCAGTTTACCCGTTAATAAAGGCATCGTCGGCAAAATAGTCGGATCGAGATTGGTGCTGTTGAGACCAACCAAGGATTGTCTCATTTCCTGGAGCAGGGTTGCCGTTCGCTGTCCGACTCGTCCGAGACCAACGATGACAATGTGTTCTTCTTTCGGAACTGGAGGACGGCGCTTGAGAAGTTGAAATTTTGCAGTGAGCAAACGTTCCGTTAAGAGAGCATATAATACACCAACAAAGGCAGTACCTGCTATCGCAAGCAGCAAACTAAACAGTCTTAGGCTCAACGGAATCGGTAGCTCTAGTTTGACCTGCCCAAATAAGTCACCATAACCGCCGAGTAATAAAACTGCTGTTGTAAAGAATGCGTCTTGTAGCGTAATGTCAGGATAGTTCAACCAAAACAGTAGCGTGCCTAATAACGCTAATCCACTAATTGTTGCACCTGAAACGATCGTGACTTTCTGAGTTTGATTACTATCTTGCCAGAATTGATATAGGAGTTGCTTTAAATTCTGTTTCTGTAGTGAACTGATCAGTGCCTTTAAAGCAATTGATAGTTTGATTCTCCTCCACGACCTATCAGGTAATCGATGGTGTGGAATTTCATTTACTTCAACGTAAGCGATCGTATCTCCTGAAAAAATTGTCTGTTCTTGCTCCCACTGATAAAAACGAGGTGAGACTTGATTGTGAGCGAGAACCGTTCGAGTTGAGTTGTTTAGCTCATAAATCTTGCGTCGATCGCACCAAGGATGCTCTGGTTCAATTTGCTGTTGAACAACTCGCACCAGTTGATTGCCTAATCGAAATAATCCGATCGTTTCCTGGTGTAATGCTGCCAAAGCAAACGCAGGTGCTGGAAGCTGAGTGGCTTCAAATGCAACAAAGTTACCGAGTTGCTGTCCCAAAAGCTGATTGAGATTTTGCTGGTCAGAACGAATCACCAATCGAATCGCTGGATTGAGCGATCGCGCTGCCAAAGCTGCTTGGATATTGACAGTTTCACTACTCGTCACTAGTAAAATCGCGCGGCATTGAGCAATTTTCGCTCGCTCTAGCACTTCGAGTTGCCGACAATCTCCAATCACGAATTCATCTAGCAGAGTTGGCAGTTCTGGAAGTTCCCAAGTTCTGCTGCTCGCTTCTTCGATCGCAATCACACGCGCATCAAATTCTTTGAGATAGCGCACACATTGCTGACCCAAACTCCCCAAGCCACACACTAAGATGAAGTCAGATGATGGCTGAACGGAATGATCATCGGAACCGAACGACTGTGACAACGACATTGGTTCAATAGAAAATAGGCTAGATGGCGCACCGGAAAACAAAAGCTTGCCAGAGATTCCGAAAGATTTCAAAAATCCTGCTCTGGTAAGCTTGTCTTCAGATTATGGCATCTAGACTCGCGTTGTGAGCTAATCCTATTGATTAATGATGTTGAGTCAGTTCCATCAGCCGTTGTTGGGCACTACACTCTGCCTCATTTTCTTGCGGGCGTAATTGGGTATAGCGACCATCGGCATGAAGCAGCCAAGCTTGGCGAGTATCCGACAGCAGCAGATGCAGAGTGTCTGTTAAGGTGTGCTTAATGGATGGGTCTTCTATGGGCGTGACAGCTTCCACTCGTCGATCGAGATTGCGTCGCATCCAATCCGCGCTTCCTAAATAGAGTTCAGTCTCCTCATTGTTATGGAAGTAGAAGATTCGAGAGTGTTCGAGAAATCGTCCGACAATACTCACCACTCGAATATTGTCGCTAATTCCTGAAATACCAGGACGTAAACAGCACATCCCGCGCACAATCAAGTCAATCTGCACACCCGCTTGTGATGCTTCGTACAAAGTGCGGATCATCTCAACATCCGTGAGGGAATTCATCTTAGCAATGATGCGACCCGGTTGCCCCTGTTGACAATGTTGGATCTCACGCCGAATCATTGCCGTTATGCGATCGCGCATGGTCATGGGTGAAATCAGCAATTTCCGATACGATCGTTGTTTGGAAAACCCAGTGAGATAGTTAAAGAGATCGGTTAAATCGGCACCGAGATCCTCACGACAACTCAGCAATCCTAAATCCGTGTAGAGTTTTGCGGTTTTTGGGCTGTAGTTTCCAGTGCCGATATGAACATAGCGACGAATTTGATCCGCTTCTTGACGAACCACGAGCACGACTTTCGTATGGGTCTTAAATCCAACTAAGCCATAAACAACATGCACCCCTGCGTCTTCTAATCGACGCGCCCAGTTAATGTTGTTTTCTTCATCAAATCGTGCTTTCAGTTCGACTAAGACGACCACTTGTTTACCATTCTCTGCTGCCTGCATGAGCGCTTTGGGTAAGGTATCACCAGAGGTACGATAAAGAGTCATTTTGATCGCTAGAACATCTGGATCAGTTGCCGCATGGGTAATAAACGTTTCAACCGAAGCGGTAAACGATTCATAGGGATGATGTACCAGTAAGTCCTGCTGTTGAATGACAGAGAAGATATCTAGCCCATCGCCACGATCGTCCGCATCGATTCGAGTGTCTAATTGGGGGGCTAGCCCTTTCAACCGCGCGGGAATCACTGGTGTCCAAGGCGAATCTTTCAGCGATGGGCAAGGAATTGCCGTTAATGTCATTAAGTCTTTTAGCCCAAGCAGTCCCTCGGTTTCGTACACTTCTAGTTCGGTCAGGCTCATGCCTTGCATCAATTTTTGGCGGACAAACTCAGAGGTAGAGGTTGGAATTTGCAGTCGTAAGACCGAGCCGCCTCGCAGTCGTTTCCGTAATTCTTGTTCGATCGCGAGCAGCAAATCATCTGCTTCATATTCCTGCACATCCAAGTCAGCATCCCGCGTGACTCGAAAGGGATAGTATTCCTGAATCTCCATTCCTGGAAATAATAGCGATAAGTTATGAGCAATTACTTGTTCTAGGGGAACACCGAGCCACAAACATGACTCTCCTTTGTATTGCTGTAACTCTTTGGGAAAAGTCACGAATCGAGACAGATTGCTTGGAACTTTGACTCTAGCAAAGTCCTGTTCTCCGGTATCTGGGTCTTTGATAACAACCGCTAGATTGAGGCTGAGGTTCGACATCTGCGGAAAAGGATGGGCAGGATCAACCGCAAGCGGGGTCAGAACTGGAAAAATTCGTTTCTCAAAGTACTGGTGTAAATAAGTCTGCTGGTCTTGACTGAGATCGATGTAATTAAGAATATGAATGCTGTTTTTGGCTAACTGTGGGCGTAAGTCTTGTTCAAATAGCTGATGCTGCTGAACCAGCATAGGACGAAGCTGTTGGCTAATTTCAGCAAGCTGTTGCTCGGGAGTACGACCATCGGGCGTTAACGTGCCAACTTGCGCTTCGACCTGTTCTCTTAAAATGGCGACCCGTACCATGAAAAACTCATCGAGATTGGCACTGAAGATCGCCGTAAATTTAATTCTCTCTAGTAGAGGAGTGCGTATATCGATCGCTTCATGCAGAACGCGGCGATTAAACTCTAGCCAACTCAATTCTCGGTTGAGATAGTACTGGGGGTCGTCGAGGTGGAACTTCGAAGCGGTTTGTTTTGCCCTAGGCATATTTTTTGATTAGAAGTCAGTAACACTT
Source organism: Leptolyngbya sp. GGD (assembly GCF_026735145.1). Classification (NCBI taxonomy): domain Bacteria; kingdom Bacillati; phylum Cyanobacteriota; class Cyanophyceae; order Leptolyngbyales; family Leptolyngbyaceae; genus Leptolyngbya; species Leptolyngbya sp. GGD. The sequence continues at coordinate 1,203,184 of NZ_JAPQKE010000001.1, read as the reverse complement.
ATCCTCCCAAGAACTGTTATAAGTTGGAAGTCGTCCCCAACACATACGACGATCGAAGTGATGACCTACGGAGTTCTTTGACGAATTGGGCAAAGTACTGAACTGTCAAATGAAGAGAAGTTTGCCTTCTGATGGGTGAACTCGAACCGACAAAACTCATTCTGTTTCAGAGCAAGTTTTAACCTCTTCAGATGCCAAATCATTTAGCCTTTTAACAGTGTTGTTCCGCTTTAATCCGATGCAACCTTATCAGCCTATTCGTTGCGATTTGTATGACGAGCTTGTATTACTGGCAATGCGTCATCAGTCTTGTACGATCGTTTACCAGGATGCTGCCCATCAGAAAATTGTTCTCGAAGATCAAATCGTCGATGTGTATTCCCAAAACAAGCAAGAATTTTTGCGACTGCAAAGCGGAACCATCCTTCGGCTCGATACCTTGGTTCAAGTGAACCAACTGAAGTTTAAGGACGGCTCTGGGGATTTTGGCAATTTTTGAGAATTCAGCGTCATGAATGCAATTTTGTAACGAAACGAACCGATTCGCCAAGCCATCTCTGATTCAATTAGATAGAACATTCTATTTAGATGAAATCGCTATGGCTGATACGACTGTCACCGCTCAGGTCAAAACTCCCCTCCGCCCGATTAGCAAAGTCGGACTCGACAAATTAGCCGAAACCGCTAAAGCTGACCCGACGGTTGTGAAAGCGCTCAAAGTGAAGACTGTCTGCGAAGGTCAATTTCGCAATTTGACCTATGTTCGGGATTTGCCCGCGCACGTGATTGACGAACCGCCTGGACTCTTAGGAGAAGACACTGCACCGAACCCTTCTGAAGCAGTGTTAGCATGTCTTGGCTCTTGTCTATCGGTGGGCATCCATGCCAATGCAACCATGCGAGGAATCACTCTGACAAAGCTAGAGCTTGAACTTGAAGGAGACATCAATATTACGGGCGTTTGGGGCATCGGTGACTTATCGGACAAGCGCTTGGGCTTTACCGATATTCGCGTCAAAGTCGATTTAGAAGGCGATGCTAGCCGCGAGGAATTAGACGATCTGGTTGCTCACTCTAATGTTTGGTCGCCTGTTGCGAACACGTTGCGGCTCCCAGTCAATATGGATGTTTCCTTGAAGTAGTGCTTTTGACCGACTCGGTTCCTGATCAGGTTCGATACTAAAAATCCAATCTGATCAGGTCAGAATCCATTATTGAAGTCATCAAGAATATGCAAGCAATTTCCAGGACAATGATCGATTCGACGATCGATCCCATGACTGATTCAATGATCCATTCGAGAGTCGATCCCAGTTGTGAGACATCTGCATCGGTTGATTTGATGCTCGCCCAGTTGCAGAGCGCGATCGCATCAGATCTCGCACCGCAAGTTGAGGCGATCGATCAACAAGGCGTATATCCGCGTGCATTTATGCACCGGGTTGGAGAAGTCGGAGGCTTTGGGCAAGCAGTGTCCCAAAAATATGGCGGAGTTGGGACTGGATTGCGCGGGGCAATTCAAGCGATCGAAGCAATTTCGCAGGAGTGTCTCTGCACAGGATTTATGAGTTGGTGCCAAGTTGCTTGCACTTGGTACATGGAAAATAGCGACAACGACTATTTGAAAACGCAAATTCTGCCGTTAGTTGCAACTGGACAAGCCTTGGGAGGCACAGGACTATCGAACCCGATGAAGCACTTTGCCGGGATTGAGAAAATTGCGCTGATAGCAGAACGAGTTGCTGGCGGCTACAAGCTGAATGGCATGTTGCCTTGGGTGTCGAACATTGGGGCAGGACATTACTTTGGCATTGCGGCTCAGATGGCAGACAGCGATGACTATCTGATGGCGATCGTATCGGATGAGCTAGAAGGCTTAACGCTTCGGTGCAATGCTCATTTCATTGCACTAGAAGGAAGTAATACCTTTAGCTGTGTCTTTCGCGATGTGTTTGTGCCCGATGAATGGATTTTGGCAGCACCTTGTGAGAATTATGTTGCTCGGATTCGTCCTGGCTTTGTTTTGACTCAGGTCGGTATGGGATTAGGACTCGTCGAAAGCTGCATTGATTTGATTGAGCGATCGAATCAACGCTATGGACATGTCAATCAATTTTTACCTGATCAAGCTGAGGAATTAACCGCAGAATTAGAAACGGCTCGGCAAACAACCTATGCTTTAGCAGATGAGTTAGTAGGTCAAGAGAAAATTGAGCGATCGCTGTTTAAGGAAGTCATTAAAGCCAGAATTCTTGGCTCAGAATTATCTTTAAGAGCAGCTCAATCAGCGATGTTACATGCTGGCGCAAGAGCCTATCTTCACGGTTCAAAAGTTGAACGAAAACTGAGAGAAGCTTACTTCGTCGCAATTGTCACTCCTGCGCTTAAACAGCTTAAAAAAATGTTGCATGATCTCGACAAGATCAGCTAGAACAGAACTATTTTTTTAAGCAAGATGGGTATTTGAAAAGATAAAATTATCTTTTCAAATACCCTATTTTCACAGGTTTTGAGATTTTTTCTGATGAAAATATCGCAAGAATTTTTCAAATTCAGCGCTTCCGAATTAGAAGGCTGGTTTCGGCGATCTGATTTGGAATTTAAGAGATTAAACCTGCCTATAAAAAATTTATTTATGATAAGAATACTCCCGTTTCACAGATACATCTAATTTGCTTTTATAAACTATTTCGTATTCATTACTACACTATTTCTTTGATCAAGTTTGTAAGATGTTTCTACTCTGATTCACTATATATTTTTCATACTGTATGCCCACTTCTCTGGATCTTTCTCAATCCGATCGGACTTATTCTCTCGATCCTTTGACAAGCTCAATGTTTTGTCCATGTGGCGGGACTCATGTTGCAGAAGACCATTGGAAATTCATCGAGGGAATGCCTCAAGATCCAGTGGACTTGGTCGATGACTTAGTGCAAATGGGGCATTACTCAGAAGATGCTTTGCAGTTTGGTCAAGCATTGACCCATGCTGAGTTTCGTAAAGCGATTTTATTAAAAGCGATCGATCAAGCTCCTCCAGAACAGCGCCAACTCTGTAATGAACTGATCAAACTCGCTGGTGGACTCGACGAAGCGCTAGCAGCAGCATTTGGTCCCAATGCAACCGAGTTTCTAGGGGATGCGATTCGCTTGAGTCGGTTCCGTCGTCGTGACTTTCTCATTAAAGTTGCTGCTGCTGCTGCGGTTGTGACTGTAACCAGTTGCGCGGGTGGTAATAATCAGCAGAACACGACTTCTTCCACGACAGCAACCACCGGAAATTTAGAGAAGAAAGACTTGACGATCGGCTTTATTCCCATTGCTTGCTCGATTCCCATTTTGGTTGCTGAATCTGCTGAAATCTACAAGAAATACGGCTTAAATGTCACACTGAAGAAAATGCCAAACTGGGCAGCAGTGCGAGAATCGGCGATCGCAGGTGAACTCGATGCCTATCATATGCTTTCTCCGATGCCGATCGCGATGTCATTAGGGCTAGGCTCCTCGGTCTTTCCGATCAAACTTGCCAGCATTGAAAACATCAATGGACAATCGATCGCAGTCGCGATGAAGCACAAGGACAGAGTAAAAGGTGCAGCAGACTTTAAGGGAATGACGATCGGGGTGCCGTTCCCCTATTCAATGCATAATCTGCTGATGCGGTACTACCTTGCTTCTGGAGGCTTGAATCCGGATCAAGATGTCAAGCTGGAAATTGTTCCACCGCCTGACTCTGTTGCAAAAATGGCAGCCGGACAAATCGATGCCTTTTTAATGCCCGACAACTTTGGGCAGCGCGCTATTTTTGAGAAAGTTGGCTTCATTCATATGCTGACCAAAGACCTGTGGAATGGTCATCCTTGCTGTGCTTTTGCAGCGAGTCAGAAATGGATTGATGCGAATCCTAACACCTTCCGCACGATCAATAAATCGATCATTGAAGCTGCCGCGTATGCCGATGATGCGAAGAACCGAGAAAGTGTCTCTCAACAAATGGCAGCCCGGAAATATCTCAATCAGCCAGAGCCAGTGCTCAAAGCTGTGATGACCGGAAAATTTGACAATGGTTTGGGTGAATCCTTGGATGTTCCCGATCGCATTAAGTTTGATCCGTATCCTTGGAAGAGCTTCGCGAAGTGGATTTCCAGCCAGATGGTACGTTGGGACTTAATGCCGACCGACAAAGCTAAGTTCCAAGAAATCGCTGACCAAATTTACATGACTGACTTAGCCCGAGACTTGTCAAAAGAGCTAGGACAGACTCCTCCGACAGAACCCACTAGAGTAGAAACGCTCAAGTTTGACACCTTTGATCCTGCCAAGGTCGATAGCTATGTTCAAGATCAAGTGAAGCAATTTGGAGTCTAGTAAGTGCCATGGCAAACTCATCTCTCACAAACTCGCGATCGCTCGGATCAAAACAGCAAAAGTCCAAACCTTGGTTTGAAAATCAGAATATTCAGGCATTGATTCTGTTTTTGCTATTGCTCTCTGGGATCTTAATCATCTGGGAACTGGGCGTACAGTATCAAATTTTTTCTCCGGTGATGCCTCCTGCAAGTCGCACGATCTCAGATTTTTTGGGTTGGATTTCCGATCCGTTTTACGATAACGGTCCCAATGACAAAGGCATTGGAACTCATCTATTCGCTAGCCTACAGCGGGTACTGTTGGGATTCTTACTCGGTTCCGCGATCGCGATTCCGCTAGGAATTTTGATTGGATTATCTGACGTTGCTTCTAAAGCCGTTGATCCATTCATCCAACTTCTACGTCCTGTCTCTCCACTTGCATGGCTTCCCCTGGGGTTAGGCATCCTCAAAAGCTCAGAGGGCACAGCGCTGTTTGTGATCGCGATTAGTAGCATTTGGGCGACGCTGATCAATACAAAATTTGGGGTGAGTAACGTCTCAACCGACTATCTCAATGTCGCTCGAACACTTGGGGCTTCCCGCTGGCGCACCATTTGCAAAGTCATTCTGCCTGCCGCTGCGCCTAGTATTGTTTCTGGCTTGCGAATTAGTATTGGGATTTCTTGGCTCGTGATTGTAGCAGCCGAGATGATTGTCGGCGGAACAGGGCTAGGAAGCTTTGTTTGGGCAGAGTGGAACAATCTCAATGTCACCAGTATCATTACCGCGATCGTCGTGATTGGACTGGCAGGAGTTTGTCTCGATCGTCTACTCGGGCTACTGCATAACTGGGTGTCATTTGGACAACGAACCCAATAGGCATCTCTCAAGCGCTTCCATGACTTTCTCGAACTACGACTCAACACTGTATTAGGGCACTAGGGGCTATGATTTCTTCGCACACTGATTTATCCACTTCGACAACCGGAATTAGCGCTCAGCTTGTTCTCAAGGATGTATTCAAAGTCTTTCCAGGTCGGCAAACCTGGCAAGACAAGTTACTCAAGCGATCCTCTTCGGATTTCATTGCACTCTCGGAGATTAATCTCACGATTGAACCCAATACATTCGTTTCGATTATTGGTCCATCAGGCTGCGGGAAATCTACCCTGCTCAACATCATCGCTGGATTAACACAGCCCACTCATGGAGAAGTGTTAATCAATGGTGTTCCGGTCGATCGTCCAGGCCCCGATCGCGGAGTTGTGTTTCAGAACTATTCTTTAATGCCTTGGATGACGGTGGCTGAAAATATTCGGTTTGCCATTGAAACGGTGCAGCCGAATTTATCGATCGCACAGCAAAAAGACATTGTTCGAGAGTACATCGACTTGGTGGGACTTCATGGTGCTGAGCACAAGCATCCGCATGAATTATCGGGTGGGATGAAGCAGCGCGTCGGCATTGCCCGAGCCTTGTCGATCAATCCCCAAATTCTGTTGATGGATGAACCCTTCGGCGCACTTGATGCACTGACGCGAGGCTTTTTACAAGACGAAATCGAACGGATTTGGGAGCAGCACCGCAAAACGGTCGTTCTGATCACGCATAGTATCGAAGAAGCTTTATTGCTGTCTGACAAAATTGTGATGATGAGCCGTGGACCCGCTGCCCAAATTGTTGAAGTTCTGAATGTTCCCTTTCCCCGTCCGCGCAGTCGTGAAGCCTTAGACCAATACCCGCGCTACCATGAACTGAAAGCAGAACTCGAACACCACTTATCTCGTGAAACGCGCGCGATCGAAGAATCCCGGCTCCAAAACCGTAGCTGATCTTGATCTGCTGAAGCGCTTTGAAGTGTAACTAGACGATTGATCTGTGATTTGGAGAAATTGAACTATGTCAAGTACCGAATTTCCGGCAATGACTCAGAAATTGCTTGCAGCTAAAAAAGCAAAAGGCATCAGTTTCACGGATTTAGAAACGATTCTCAACCGTGACGAAGTTTGGATTGCCGCCCTGTTTTATGGGCAAGCGACTGCCTCTGAAGACGAAGCAAGCAAGTTACTCCATGCGTTGGATTTGAGCCAAGATCTCGTACCAGAACTCACGGCTTCTACGTCAAAAGGATTAGGTCCGATCGTTCCCACCGACCCCTTGATTTATCGGTTCTACGAAATCATGCAAGTCTACGGAATGCCGATGAAAGAGATCATCCACGAAAAATTCGGAGATGGAATCATGAGCGCGATCGACTTCACGTTAGACATCGAAAAAATCGAAGATCCAAAAGGCGATCGCGTCAAAGTAATCATGAACGGAAAGTTCTTACCCTATAAGAAGTGGTAAATCAGGAAGGGTAACTCGCTCTTCTCGTTGAAGTCTTAAATAGCTCAAACGAAAGCAGCGAGGCTCGTGTCTGCCATAATATTGGAGAAGCTAACCGTCGTTCAATGACAAGCGCATGGTCAATCTGAAACGTACCCGTGAAGATATTTTGTTTGCTGTTGAGGCTCTGATTCATCATCAAGGTTTTCAGTCAACCGGACTGAAGGAACTGTTCGCAGCGAGCGGCATGTCCTCGGGTAGTTTCTACAACTACTTTGGGTCAAAAGATGAATTGGCTCACGCGCTGATTGACTTTAAATGGCATCAGATCAAAACTGCTGTGCTTGACCCCGCGCAAGCATCCTCGAATGATCCGATCGCTCAAGTCTTTTGGATGATTGATCAACTTGAAGCCAAGCATTTGGCTGAACCCGATTGCGCAGGTTGCTTTTTAGGAAATTTAATCGTGGAAGTCGTCAAGCAAGATGTGGCATTTCAGCATCATCTGATGCAAGTGTTTGACGAATGGCAAGCCACCATTGCTCGATCGCTGAAAGCCGGACAAAATCAGCTCAAGCCGGACATCGACCCCGATAGTTTAGCAGAACAATTACTCGTCATGATCGAAGGTGCGCTATTGCTTGGGCGCTTATACAGTGAGCCTACCCGATTGCAGCGCCATTTTGATGCCGTACGTCAGTTGCTAAGATCGGCATTAACAGCATAGAGTCAATCATGACTGCTATTGGAGAAGCTCATGCAACCTATTCGCATTTCTTACTTCTCAGATGTTCTTTGTGTTTGGGCCTACATCGCTCAAGTTCGTTTAGATGAACTGAAAACGAATTTTCAAGACAAGATTGCGATCGAGTATCATTTCGTTCCCATTTTTGGTAATGCTCGGGAAAAGTTAGAGCAACGCTGGCGGGATAAAGGTGGCTTCCAAGGATATAGTCAGCATGTTCAAGATGTGGCGGGAAAGTTCAATCACATTACCGTTCACCCTGAGATTTGGACAGCAGTAGTTCCTCCATCCTCCACATCTTGTCACTTGTTTCTTCACGCGATTCAGTTACTCGAACTCAAGGGCATCATTCCAAAGTCAGAAAAGGTCTTTGAAAAAGCAATCTGGACGTTCCGAGAACAGTTCTTCACGCACTTGGCAAATGTTGGCGATCGCGCAGTTCAATTAGAAATTGCCGAGAAATTGGGACTGCCGATTGCAGAGATTCAGGCACAAATTGATAGTGGGGAAGCTTATGCCCAACTCTCAAAAGATCTTGACTTAGTAAAAGAGCATACGGTTGCAGTGAGTCCAACGCTGATCTTTAACGAAGGACGGCAAAGGCTCAACGGCAATGTAGGTTATCGGGTGATCGAAGCAAATATCCGAGAACTGCTACACAATCCACCCGACGAACAATCCTGGTGCTAGTTTAACTTTGGCGAAGCAGTCGCGACCATCATTCCCCAGACTAGACCAAACCGAACTTTCGTTGCACGAGTAATGTCAAAGCCTGAAGCCTTCAGGAAACCGTGCAATTCAGCTTGGGTATAGCACTGCTGATGAGCCGGATCAGTGACTTTTAAGATTAGATCACAGATCCGGCACAGCAAATAGTCTTTACACCAATCGAGAATCATGATTTTCCCATTCGGTTTCAGTACCCGTTTCATCTCTGCAAGCGCGATCGCGGGATTCTCGAAATAATGGAAAGCACTTGCAGAAACAATGACATCAAAGCTTTGATCCGCAAAGGGTAAGTGTTCCGCAGATGCTAGAGAAAGCGTGACGTTTGGATAAGCTTGCAGTTTTTGTTGTGCGATCGCTAGCATTTTTTCAGAGATATCTACTCCGACCATATTTTGTTCTGAGTGTTCGGTCAGAATCAACTGCTCAAACTCTCCAGTACCACAGGCGACATCCAGCACTTTGTCAGTTGGGGCAAGCTCTGCCCAAGCTTTCAAAAAATTGAGCGTATTGGAAATATATTGGCTCCAGCGTTGATCATAGATCGCCGACATTTGGTCATACTGCTGCCGGATGACTGGTTCAATCATGCTCATTTCAATTTAAAACAAAGCGATAGTAGCTAACATTCTATCCTAGTAGAGTCTGGAAACGACTGAGTGGATTGAAGTTAGAGAGGGTTGATAGTTCGGCTTGTGAAAGCTGTAGATTGTGCAAATCGGGAGCAGAATCTCGTGCTAGCTAGCCCGTCCTAGAGAAGATGAGTTGAAGCAACCTGTCGAGGATTTCAAGGATTCCATGAACGCAAAGGCATGAGGAGAAAGGGGACGATTTGCGACGATCGCCATCCGAATGGTTCTAAAAAAGGGGATCGGCAAGCTACGAACTTCAACATTGGGTGGGATGGGTTCAGCCGCTAGACGAGGCAGAATCGCAACGCCTAGACCTTGGGCAACCATATTGACAACAGTTGAGTCAGATTTCGCTTGATAGACAGGTTGAATCGATCTGCAAAATCTCGCACAGTGTTCGTAAGCATACTTGTCAGAGGTGAATCCATTCGTCGCGACGATCAGGGGATAGGATTTTAGGTGCTCCCACCCCAACTTGAAGGGTGGTTCTGTGTAAGACAAGGGAAGTAGCACCACAAACTCATCCTGCAAAAACTCCCAAGTTTCAAACTCATCCGTCATCAAGTCATCTGTAAACCCAATGTCAGCATGTCCTTTACACAAGTCATCCTCAATGCTCTGTTCATCAAACTGCTCGATCACACTCACCGTGATTCCTGGAAACTGTCGTTGAAACTGGGCAATAATTGTTGGAAGCAGGTGAGTTGCAACGCTGCGAATCGAGGTCAGGCGCACCTTGCCTCCTTGAAGACCCCGCAGCAAATTTGCCTCTTTCAAGATTTGTCCTTGCAGATGTACGATCTGTTGAGCATGGGTAAGCACCCTCTCTCCGGCGGGAGTCAGTTCTGCACCATAACGCCCACGAGAAAATAAAACAATCCCGAGATCTGATTCGAGTGCTGCGATCGCATTACTTACGGCTGACTGCGCCACCTCCAACTCAAGAGCCGCCTCACTGAAGCTATTGTGTTCTGCAACTGCAATAAAAGCATGAAGTTGCGCCAGCTTGATCTTGCTTTGACGCTTTCGTTCCATAAGTCCAGGAAAAGGGGTGTGAATGGTAGTAAACAGGATTTTTTCAGACAATGGACAAAGAGAAGGTATCGTATCTATCTATTTTGATGATAGATACGATATCAAAAATGCTTTGACTTCTATTTATTGCTTCAATTAAGCTTTTCGACATTGAGAAATAAAACTTGCAGTCAAATCAGGAGATAAAGTTTTTAAAGAAGGCTTTGTTATCAGAACTGAAAGGAGAAATTATTGTTTCATGATGAATAAAGTTGAATTTTTTGTTCATCTTAGACACAATTTAACCTTCTAATTCTTTTGTCTCAGCCACTACTTTTTTCAACCAGCATTAATGAGATCAATAGGCGTAAGATATAGCAAAGCAAAAGGCGCAGTTAGTAAATTCTTTCAAGCCACTTAGTCGTTCAACCGCTCGCAATTATAGGCATTTGTGTATGCTGAGTAGCTCTATTCCCGTTACGATCATTACAGGTTATCTTGGCTCAGGAAAAACGACACTGCTCAATCACATTCTTCATTATGAACATGGCAAAAAGGTTGCTGTGATTGTGAACGAATTTGGAGATGTGGGAATCGATGGTCAGCTTGTCTTGAATGCAGATGAAGAAATCTTAGAAATGAATAATGGCTGCATTTGTTGTACAGTCCGGGGGGATTTAATTCGCATTATCGGCAGCTTGATGGAGAAGCGCGAAAAGTTTGATCATTTGGTGATTGAAACAACTGGATTAGCTGATCCAGCACCTGTGATTCAGTCATTTTTCGTCGATGAAACCATGCGATTTAAAACTCACTTAGACGCAGTGGTCACGGTTGTCGATGCTAAACACATTGAGGAACATTGGGACAGCAGTGAAGCTCAAGAACAAGTCGCTTTTGCAGATGTTATCTTACTCAACAAGATTGATCTCGTTTCTCCTCAACAAATCGAAACAATAGAAAACCGAATTCGATCAATGAATGCCTTTGCCAAAATCTATCGAACTCACAACTGCGATGTAGAAATTGACTCGATTTTAGGAGTCAAAGCCTTTGACCTCAAGAATGCTTTATCAATTGATCCAGAGTTTCTCAATGAAGCCGCGCATGAGCATGATGACACTGTTTTCTCGATTTCGATCGTTGAACCGGGGGTCGTCAATGGCGATAAGCTCACCACTTGGCTCAACCAACTCATTCAGATGCAAGGGCAAAATATTTTTCGGATGAAAGGCATCTTGAATGTAGACGATGAAGATCGACGGTTTGTGCTGCAAGGGGTTCATATGCTTCTAGAAGGAAGACCGGGACGCCCGTGGAAATTTGACGAACTGCGCCGAAATGAGATGGTTTTCATCGGGCGGGAGTTGCCGGAATCAGAACTGAAAAGTGGATTTCAATCATGTTTGTCCTAAGTTTCGCTTAGGTAAGGTTCTCTAAATCATTCACAAACAGGAAGGAAGGGTATGAAAAAGCTAGATGCGTACAGTGTCAGTATTGGTGCTTTAGGAGCATTGGATACTTATCTCACAGCAACATTGATTCTTGTCCCCGTGTGGGTGACATTCATTGCTTGGGCATCCTTCTTTATCTTAGGGGGAAAATCTTCTGGCTTAAAGCAGAGCATTGCTTCTAACCTCACTGGAATTGCGATCGCATCTTTGACACTGCTCTCGATTTCAGCCTTGGGAAGCAATCCTTTGATCGCGGCAATCTGTGTTGGCATCGGCAGTGCAGCGATGGTGCAGGCTTCCAAAGTTCCTCTACTTAGGGCGATTCCTGCCATTGTTTGGGGATTTGCCTCGACCGTTGGAACTACGATTGCAACTGGGAAAGCGATTACAACTCCAGGACTAGAAAATCCAGCACTGGTCGCAGCAGCAGCAATGATTTTAGGCGGAATCTTCGGCTATCTCTCCGAAATGTGGGGAGATGCGATGACCACACAACCCATCTCCGCCAGAGAGCAGTCCCGCGTTTAGATAAATCGTGATTCACCTTTGCGTGTTCAATTAGGAGAAACGAAAAAATGAAGCTACAGCACTACCTGGGTGGACTTGAGGGACTTGAACCTTCTAGCTTTGAAAAGCGAGTCTTTGTGCAACCTTGGGAAGAGCGCATCTTTGGCATTCATGTGGCAATGATGGCGTTAAGTAATCATCTAGAAGCAGTCAAGACAGTTCCGACTCAGTTCAAAAGTTTCTGGACGTGGGGACATCTTCGCAAAGGTGCTGAAGGTTTAAACCCCTTCGACTATTTCAAGTACCGCTACTACGAAAAGTGGCTCGGTGGCATCTCTGGTTTCTTTGTTGAATCTGGCTATGTTTCTAAAGAAGAACTGGATTCAAAAACAGCAGCTTACCTAGAACAGCTAGATGCACCGCTCCCTCAAGCAGAAGAACCTGCGATCGACGATCAAGTGATGGAATACTTGCGAGTTGGAGATTCGCCGAAGTGTGACGTTGCCATTCAGCCGAAGTTCAAGGTTGGCGATGTGGTCACGGTCAGAAATCCACCTCCAACCGATCACTGCAAGCTACCAGGCTACCTCCGCACGAAGCAGGGAGTGATTGATGTGGTCTATGAAGGGGCTTATAACTATTACTTCCCAACAGGCGATGGAGTCGGCGATCCGATGCCCATCTACAACGTCAAATTTGATTCTCACGAAATTTGGGGCAATTTGACCGAGCCAAAAACATGGATTTACGTCCAAATTTTTGAAGGCTATCTAGAAGATCCGGCTTAATTTGGGTGCGCTTGATTTTGTTTGATTAAGGATGTGAGACATGGCTGATAGCATTGATCGCGAAACTTATAGTGCTGCTCGTGTGAGAGCGTTAGAGTCGTTGCTAATTGAGAAAGGGGTCATTACCAGTGCAACGGTTGACAAGGTAATCGAGTTTTTTGAGAAAGATATGGGACCGTTTAATGGTGCCAAAATTGTTGCAAAAGCCTGGGTTGATCCAGAGTTTAAGCAGCAATTGCTCGAAGATACGCCGTCTGCGATCGCAGTGATGAATTTTCCACGCGGCATGGCAGGCGCAGAAGGTGAACATATGAAAGCAGTTGCGAATACTGATGACGTTCACAATCTCATTGTTTGTACGATGTGTTCCTGCTACCCTTGGCCTGTGTTAGGACTGCCGCCCTACTGGTTCAAAGATCCGACGTTTCGAGCGAGAGCAATTCGCGAACCTCGCAAAGTCTTGCAAGAGTTTGGGCTAGACATTCCCGAATCGACTGAAATTCGAGTCTGGGATACGAGCGCCCAAATCCGATGGTTTGTGGTTCCAGAACGCCCAGATGGAACCGAGGGTTGGACAGAGGAGCAGCTTGCTGCCATCATTACCCCTGAATCAATGCAAGGGGCAGCTAAAGTTGTTGTTCCCGCTTAGAAAGCGGAGGGAGAGTTAAATGCAGGTCAAATTTGAGCAGTTTGCGGCTGCGAGTATGCTAGTTGATCCGAATGCTCCGCCTCGCAGCAATGGAGAACTTTTATTTGCAAGACCTTGGGAAGGACGCGCGTTTGGGATGGCGATCGCGCTCTCTAAGAAAGGACACTATGAGTGGGAAGATTTTCGCCAAGGCTTAATTACTGCGATCGCAGAGTGGGAAGCAACTCACTGTAAAGACGATCCGGATTGGGACTATTACATGCGTTGGCTATTGGCTTTAGAGCGATTAACGTTAGACTCTGATCTGATTTCGCCAGAAGAACTAGAGCAGCGAACGGCTGAAATGATTGCTCAAGAGAAGACTGCTCTCTCTGCAATTCAATAACATCCTAAGTACGATACATGAGGTCAGAATGATCAATCAAAGCAAGGTTTCTAGACTAGCTTCCTTCAGTCAACTTCTGCAACCAAAGCGAGTCCTTCTTCTAAGCATCGCCAGTGTTTTACTGATCGCATCTCCCGCAATGGCTCACCATGCGATGGACGGAAAAATGCCGAGAAACTTCTTTGAAGGCTTTCTGTCGGGGCTAGCACACCCTCTCATTGGCGTGGATCACTTTGCATTCGTCGTCGCGATCGCACTCTTAGCTGTCGCGAAACGACAAGGGATTATGATTCCAATCGCGTTTATCTTGTCGGCAATGCTAGGAGCAGGACTACACCTGATTGGACTGAGTTTGCCAGGGGTTGAACTCCTGATCGCTGCATCCATTCTCATTGTAGGCATCTTGCTGACTCGAAAAGACGACCTAAATAGTACAACAGTCTTTGGACTGAGTGCGATCGCAGGAGTCTGTCATGGCTATGCTTATGGCGAGGCAATTTTTGGAGCACAGATGACTCCGATGCTCGCCTATTTGCTCGGCTTTACTTGTATTCAGTTGGGGGTAGTCCTGGTTGTCTTTAAGTTAGGGAAACGTTTGCTTGAGCAATCACAGGTTTCTGCTAGCTTACGCTCTACTGGATTTGTAATTTGTGGAATTGGTATCACGTTTCTGTTTTCCCAAATTATCGATGTCCTTGTCCCATTACCCAAAGGGTAACTCAGCGAAATCCTTGTAAAACGACTTTCAGAAATAAGAGCGCAGCACCTCCACTCAACCTCATCATTGAGTGGAGTATGATTGTTGACTAATCCGCTAGCAATTTCCGTTCAAGTTGCAGAGATAAAATCATGCGAATTGCCGATGATGTCACTGATCTTATTGGTCGGACTCCCCTCGTCCGACTCAAGCGCATTCCTCAAACAGAAGGGTGCATCGCACAGATTGTGGCGAAGCTAGAAGGGATGAATCCCGCCGCTTCTATCAAAGATCGCATTGGGATCAGCATGGTTGAAGCGGCAGAAGCCGCAGGTCTGATTGAACCCGGTAAAACGGTTTTAGTCGAGCCAACGACAGGCAATACTGGAATTGCGCTTGCAATGGTTGCCGCTGCTAAAGGATATCGCTTGATTGTTGCCATGCCAGACACAATGAGCATGGAACGGCGGGCAATGTTAAAAGCTTACGGAGCGGAGTTAGAACTTACACCCGGTCATCTATTTAGCCAGGGAGCCGTCGATCGAGCCATGGAATTAGTTGCGACGATTCCCAATGCGTTTATGTTGAATCAATTTAAAAACCCGGCGAATCCTAAAATTCATCGAGAAACAACTGCCGAGGAGATTTGGGCAGATACCGATGGGCAGGTTGATATCGTAGTTGCAGGTGTGGGGACAGGCGGCACGATTACGGGATTAGCGGAAACCCTCAAACAGAAGAAACCAGAGATTCAAGCGATCGCAGTCGAGCCAAAAAATAGTCCTGTGCTATCCGGTGGGCAAGCAGGAATGCACAAGATTCAAGGGATTGGAGCAGGATTTGTGCCGGATGTGATGCGACTTGAACTGATTGATGAAGTCATACAAATTAAGGATGAGGATGCGATTTACTATAGTCGTCGCTTAGCTCGCGAAGAAGGATTATTGTCAGGCATTTCTGCGGGGGCGAACTTGAGTGCAGCAATTCAGCTAGCAAAGCGTCCAGAGAATGCCGGGAAGTTAATTGTATTTATTCAGCCAAGCTTTGGAGAACGATATCTGAGTACAGTGCTATTTCAGGAGGGGTAACTCATCGAACAGATCGCTCTAACCTAAAGTCATCAAAAGTAGGAAGGTGAGATAAATTGGAAGATTACCGCTCTGGTTTGCGTCCCGCCCCGGAATGAAATTCCAGAGCTAACTGTACGAAGTGGGTTGAAACCCACTGAAGAAGGTGTGATCATTGGCTGTTAGTCCCTTGAGTGGACTTCGTTCAACTAGCCCCGAATTCATTCCGGGGTGGGTCAGTAACGAAGCAAGAGAACTCACCGAACTGATGTTTAATTATGCCTATCTATTTATGGTGTCTAGAACAATGTACTTAAAACGAGATTTACATTCCCTAAAGCTGTTTTGGAATGGACTCGCTATCTTTTATACATTGAGCAGTTATAGTACAGGAATTGGGCTTCTCTTACTGCCTACTAGTTGGCTGAACATTGTTGGCGTGTTACTTCTCACTCACAGTTTAACGTTAGCAACCTATCTTGCACATGAGTTTATGCACGCTAACGTTTTCTCGCATCTGCGCTGGAATGCGTTTGGAGGCAATGTGATGCTGTGGCTGAATGGAAGTTGCTATGTGCGATTCTCTGAGTTAATGAAGATGCACATTGCTCATCATACCGATCGCATTGACTATTGCCGATTCAATCTCGTTGCGTTTCTTGACTCGCTACCATCGCTCCTCAGATTTACTTTTTTGGCAAGCGAGTGGCTCTACATTCCCTCGCTCGCATTCTTCTTGCGAATTCGTTTGATGCTTGCTCCTTTTAGGCAACTTGAGCGCAGACACGATCGCATTCGGGTTGTCTCGATTTTTTTGATTCGCAGCGCTCTCTTTGCTGTACTCGGGGCGATTTCTCTCAAAGTGCTACTTCTATATTTAGTTGCTTATATCAGCATGACTCACATCCTACGGTTAATGGATGCGTTTCAACATACTTATGAATCGCTACCTGTAGGAGTTCCCTTACCTCAAAAGTTTCAAAACATTTCTCGCGAGGAAGCCAATATCTATGAGCAAGCGAACACTTTTTCTAATATCATCTCTCATCAATATCCCTGGCTGAATCTAATCCTGCTCAATTTTGGGTATCACAATGCTCATCATGCAGATATGACGTGTCCCTGGTATTCTTTGCCCAAGCTCGATCGACAACTTTATTCAGATAGTCAGAGCCATTACCTCATTTTGCGATCGCTCCTCAGGAACTATCATCGCTTTCGCGTCTCGCGCATCTACAGTGGACAAGGAGAAGTCTTGACGCAACACGGCAATCTTCAGTTCGACAAATTTTATGGAGCAACAGAAGTCTCTTTTTTAGTCGTTCCGTCCTAAGTTTGGATTTCAGCACAGCACTTTTTTGCATTTCTCGCGAGGTAGCTCAAATCTCGCGAATTGGATGAATCAACCAGAATATCAGTGCGATGGTCTCAAATACTCTCTAAGGAATTTTATAACCTGTTACTCTTACAGTTAATTCTCCCAAACGCGGATCGCGCTGAAACACAAATGCGCCTTCTTCCTTCTCATCTTTCGATAAAAAATCAATCTGTTGATCGCCTGCTTCAACAATCTGATTGTTCACTCTCAATTCTGCAATCACTTGCAGCGACTCTACAGTTTCTCCACCTGTATTCGTCACCGCAAACGGAACATAGAACTTACCCTGAGTTTGCCGAATCTCTTGATTCTGTTCGATTGAAATCGCAGGCGGCTCGTGGCGCTCAGAAGCCCAAACATAGATCACAAGTCCTGCGATCGCGCTCAATATCGAACTGGCAATCCCAAATGTCACCCACTCCGCGATCGTTCTAGGTTTCCGGTCTGTCATCTCATCCTCCTAAGCTGCTAACCGTCCTGCTGCTCCCCCCACCGCAGCAGGCAGTCCTAATAAGATCGTGTATCTCAACCAAAGCTGCCACGGATCATCGAAGTGCAGCTTTTGGAAAAATACTAGCATTAACATGGCAGCAAACAGAGAGACTAAATAAGCGGCGATCGTTTCTCCGAACGGGCGCTGAAACACCCCCTGATGCTGATATCGTTGAGCTTGCCGACCAAATCCTGCTGCGAACACAATGCAATAGGAAATCACCAAAGAAGCTGCCATCATTGCGAGTAACCAGCCTCCAGTTGCAGCCGAAGCGAGCATCGGAATTTCATCGGTTGGCGCAATGTTAAATGCAATGATCAGCGCGCCAATCAAAGTGGCTGAAATATCTGATAGAGTTGCACTCCCTTTTTTGGGATTGGAACCTTGTTTGGGATTGGAATCGGTTCCTAATCGCGATTGATCTTTGCCTAAAAATTGATTCGCCAAGGCGACCCCAAGCGTAAAAGGCACACTTTCATAGATCAGCTTTCCTAAGGCTCCTGAAAGTGACACATTGAATGTAATTTCTTGCAGTAGAACCAGCGTTAAGCCACTACAGACAATCCCGATCGCTAAAGCTTCAACTGAATCTTTCAACGCATCAAAGGTTTGTGTCGTCGTATCATTTCTGAACCCTGATGTTTGATTCAGCAGAAAGACAATTAAGAAAGTGAATCCCAGTGCGAATAGCATTCTCACGGGACTAACATATGAGCCAATCCACCAAACTTCCATGGTGTAAAGTAATGGAATTCCAAATAAGAAGCCGCCCGATGCACCCCGTACTAAATCTGTAAGCTCAGTTTTCCACTGCTCCTCAACCTGCATCCTCAGCATTAGCCTTATCCGAAAGCGTTAGAATCTAAGCTAGTCGATTGAGCAGATTAACGTCATTCCTCTGCAGGTAGAACTATGGTGATTGAATGGTTGAAAGTGAAAGTTCCGATCGAGCTAAGAGAAACTTATATTCAAAAAGATGCCGAGATTTGGACAGCGACACTTTCAAAGTATCCGGGCTATGTTGGAAAAGAAATCTGGTTGAATCCTCAGGATGAATCGGAATTAACCATGGTCATTCATTGGGAAACAAAAGATGCGTGGAAGAATGTTCCGGCTTCGGTCTTAGAAGAGACTGAACAACGGTTTGTCAAAGCGATGGGACAAAGCTTCCCATTTTTAGAGCAAAAAGAATATCAGGTTCGTAAATTTAACGCACATTCCGTGAAGTAAAGCTACCGATAGTCATGCCAAATTGTCCTCGTTGTGGTCAATCGATGCCCTCTAACGCGATCGCCTGTTCACGCTGTCGCACACCGCTCAAAGCCTATGGACATCCCGGTATTGTCCTACACCGTGCTACCGGAACTGAATCGCTGTGTAAAACCTGCATTTATGACGCAGATGATTCTTGTAACTATCCACAGCGCCCAGAGGCACGGGAATGTACCATGTATCACAACATTACCGTACCGATCCTGAGTACACCCACTCGATATGAGATGCAGCCCGGAGTCTGGATTCGTCGTAATGCGGGTTGGATTGCCTTAGTTGCGTTAATTGTTCTGAGCTTCGGTTTGGTCTTGGCAAGACGTTAGACCCCGACGTTAGACAAAATGATAAGGCGGTAACGCCTCACCTAATCCCAACTCCCAATGGGGATACTGCTGCTGCCATTCCTCCAAATGCTGATATAACTCCATCTCTTCTTGCTTATTGACTAATAAATAGAGTTTCTCCACTCCATCAGACCCCGCCTTCAGCATCGTATCGGGATAAGTCTGCTCGATCTCAGTCAGAATTCGTTGAAATTCCTGCCGCTGCAATTCCTGTTGATCGAGTTGTAACTGGAACTGCTGTCGCTTTGCCTCAAAATACTCTCGTCCCTTTAGTTTGCCGTTCATCTCTGGATCGTTTGGTAGCTCTATCTCGATCGGCGTTAATTTCAATCGATACTCTGCTTTTCCTTCAAGCTGATTCAGCTTGTCTAAATATTGGGTTGCATTCTTTGATAAGTGTTTGAGTAAGCGATCGCGCGATAAAAACTGCGTCCCAAATCGCAGCGGGAGAATTGTCACCTGCCAAAACAAATCGCAGATCACGCGATCGTGCGTCAAAACAGCTTGGACTAATTGCGTATCATCCTTCTCGATCGTCTCAAACTCGAAATCTGGTTCTACTAAAGCAGACAAACCCTGAATCGTAATGATTTCCAGTCTTCCGGCGATCCCTTCACTCAACTGTAGGGACGAACTTGGTGTTTTAAAGAAAGCGTAGGTATACATTGCGAGGCTTGATCGATGCTCCATCCTGAGTCTATGCGATCGACAAAGAATCCCACGGAAGTGCATACGAAAATTTGAAAATTAGGATGCGGCTTGAAATTTACAAAAGATGCTACAACTCTAAAATTAAAAATCCCGTAAAGATACGGATGTAGATCGGCAGAGCCACCCTTTCTCAGTGTTGAATGAATTGGATAAACAGGAAAATCGTACCTGTGGCAGATAAAGCGGGACGGAGAAATATGCGGTATGTTCTTTTGATCGGGCTAGCATCAGCTGGTTTTTTGCTCAGTGCACCATTTGCCGGAGCAAGTACCCGCTCTAACGCACCCATTGAGGATGCAACGCGTGATTATTGGCGAGAAGCGCATCGATTGACCCAAGACCAAGTCAGATTGCTCGATCGTGTGGAACGCTCTGCAGCGACTCCCGAAGCAACGCGTCTCAAAACGATCGGTGGACAAATTTTGCTCCATATTTCTGCGGTTGAGCGCTTTCTCAAATCCAATTATCCCAAGCCGGATTTCCTTTGCTCACCCCCTTCAGAACTTGGAGAAGTCGCAGGAACCGACGGCGCAAGCTTAGAACAAGTGCAAGTATATTGCGCGCTGCACCAATCGACGCATGACTTCACGACAATGCGATCGCAAGTCGATCGTCAAGCAAAGCTCATGAGCGCTCCCGTCGTCACCGCGAAAGTGACTCAACCTCTCAATCCTCGGACGATGAAGACCGGGCTATCTCCATCTGCACCCAGTCCTTCCACAGGATCAGTCACGACAAAGGGCGAAGTTCTCAGTCTAGTGCACTCGTCGCGGCAGCGATTAGCCCAAGTGCAGCCCGCATTCCCCGAGGCATTACAGTTCTCGATCGTGCCTAGCCCGGCAAATTTCTCCCCTCAATCTGCCGATTCGCGATCGCGCTAATGTTTCAGAATGTTTCAACCTGTGAAGCCAATCGCTGAACCGTTCAGATAGCGTAGTAAATTGGGGAAAATTGACCATCGTGTGGCAAATCTGGCATCATCCGCTCTTGCATTTGATCGCCACACTGAGTCCGTTAATTTTCAAAATAAAGGGAAAAGAACAATCATGGTTCAACGTGGTTCTAAAGTCCGCATTTTGCGCAAAGAGTCCTACTGGTATCGCGACATCGGCACAGTTGCGTCGATCGACCAAAGCGGTATCAAATATCCAGTGATCGTCCGTTTTGACAAGGTGAACTATACCGGATACAGCGGTACTGCCAGCGGTGTCAATACCAACAACTTCGCCCTTAGCGAACTTGAAGAAGTCGAAGCACCCAAGAAAGCTCCTAAAGCTGCAGCAAAATAAGCAAAGGGCGAGAAATCGCGGCTTTGTAATTGATACAATAAATCGGGCAAGAACGTTTCTTCTGTTTGTTCTTGCCCGATTTTTTATTCCCCGTGAGTTTTCTGTGCCAGAACTGCCTGAAGTCGAAACTGTGCGATTAGGACTCAATCAGGTGACGCTCCATCAACCGATCCAAGGCGGAGCCGTGTTACTCGATCGCACGATCGCTCATCCTTTATCGTCTGAATTCATCGACGGTCTGATCGGATTATCCATCCGAGAATGGCATCGCTACGGCAAATATTTGCTTGCCAAACTCGATCCGGTCGGTTGGTTAGGCGTGCATTTGCGAATGACCGGGCAGCTTTTGTGGATGAATCAAGCTGAACCGTTACAGAAACACACGCGCGTGAGATTCTTTTTTGAGCACGATCGAGAATTACGCTTTGTCGATCAGCGCACGTTTGGGCAAATCTGGCATGTCATCGGGGAACAAGACCCCAAAACCATCATCACAGGCTTGCAACGATTGGGTCACGAACCCTTTTCGGCAGAATTTTCAGACGAGTACTTTTACGCGCAGTTGCAGGGACGAAAACGCTCAATTAAAACAGCTCTACTCGATCAAATGCTTGTCGCAGGAGTCGGCAATATCTACGCCGATGAAGCCTTATTTTTAAGTGGAATTCACCCAGAAACGCTCTGTGCTGATCTCAATCCTCGGCAAGCCCAACGACTGCGAGCCAACGTGATCCGAGTGCTCACAGATAGCATTGCCGCGCGCGGCACGAGTTTTAGTGACTTTCGGGATGTATCGGGTGTGAATGGTAACTATGGCGGCATCGCTTGGGTATATGGGCGAGAGGGAGATCGCTGCCGAACCTGTGAAACCCCAATCGAGCGAGTCAAATTAGCCGGGAGATCGGCACATTTTTGTCCGAACTGCCAGCCGCCGTTTTCTCAGGCGGTTCGCAAACCGTAACGATGATTCACAAAAGCGGTAAATCTTTGTAGAGAAGCGATGTTGCTTTTTTGGCTTGCGCTATGCTGAAGCGATCGTAAAATCGGAAAGATTTTCTATTTTGCGATGAATTTAGAATTCGAGCTTAGAAAAATGCCGAATTCTGATATCCTATAAAACCTGTAATCGGCAAACTCCGTTCCTTTCAAAAGCTGATCTTAATTAATGGCGCGTATCATCGTAATTACCTCCGGAAAAGGTGGAGTCGGCAAAACCACCACAACTGCCAATCTCGGCATGGCACTTGCAAAACGGCGACGCAAAGTGGCGGTCATTGATGCTGACTTTGGGTTGAGAAATCTAGACTTGTTACTGGGACTGGAAAATCGGGTTGTCTATACTGCGGTCGAAGTTTTGGCAGGTCAATGCCGCCTCGAACAAGCCTTAGTCAAAGATAAACGCTTTCAGAATTTGGTCTTACTTCCGGCGGCTCAAAACCGCACCAAAGAAGCCGTGACTCCGGATCAAATGCGGCAACTGGTGAATGCATTAGCACGGGTGTATGAATATATCTTGATCGACTGTCCCGCTGGGATTGAAATGGGATTCCAAAACGCGATCGCGGCTGCGCGTGAAGCAATTATTGTTACGACCCCGGAAATTGCGGCGGTTCGAGATGGCGATCGCGTGATTGGACTGCTCGAAGCGAGTGGCATCAAACGGATTAACCTCATTGTCAACCGGATCAGACCAGGCATGGTACAAGCCAACGACATGATGTCAGTCGAAGACGTGCAGGAAATTCTGGCAGTGCAATTGCTCGGCGTCGTCCCAGATGATGAAAAAGTGATCGTCTCAACGAATAAAGGTGAGCCGCTGGTATTATCAGAAACACCCTCACAGGCAGCGACTGCTTTTGACAATATTGTGCGTCGTCTGGAGGGAGAACGAGTACCCTTGATGAGTCTCGAAGCTCCACCCGAAGGCTTCTTTTCACGTCTCTTCGGTAAATTTAAGAAAAAATAGTCCCTGTGTTTTGGGCCGTCCTTGTTCGCTTATCCCGTTTGCATCTTTAGCCAATGATCACTGAATTTCTAGAACGAATATTTCCTCGCGGGTTCGACAATAGCCGCAATGATGTCAAACGGCGATTGAAGCTAGTCCTCGCCCACGATCGAGCAGATTTGCCGCCGCATTTAGTTGAAGAATTACGTAAGGAAATTCTAGATGTCGTTTCGCGATATGTGGAATTGGATGAGGGTACGGAGTTCCAACTCGAAAATCATCAGCGATCGACTTCGCTGATCGCAAATTTGCCGATTCGTCGAATTCGTCCTATTCCAGATCCGACTCCCGAAGAAATGGCAATGGCTGTTCCAGATTTGACGCTGACTGAAGCAACGTTAACTGAAGAAGACTCTGATCATAAGCAACTCGATTTGCTCAAGCCTGAGAATGAAGCAAATAACGGGTAAAACGAAACTTCTGGGGGTGATTGGCGATCCGATCGAGCATTCTCTCTCCCCAATCATGCACAATGCTGCGATCGAGAAGATGGGCTTAGATTTTATCTATGTTCCATTTCGAGTTCGAGATTTGAAACCTGCGATCGCAGGTTTTGCCGCGATCGATTTGCAAGGGTTTAGTATTACGATTCCGCATAAGCAGGCAATCATTCCTATGCTGTCTGAAATTACGGATGCAGCAAAAGCCATTGGCGCGGTGAATACCGTGTGGAAAGGGGAATCGGGCTGGATTGGAACAAATACCGATATCACAGGATTTCTTGCGCCCTTGCGATCTCACGCCCCCTCGGTTGCAGTTGTCCTAGGAAATGGAGGTGCGGCGCGGGCAGTTGTTGCCGGATGTGCTGAGTTAGGATGTTCTGAAATTCATGTAGTGGGACGCAGTAAACTTCAGGAATTTCAGGCAGCTTGGAACTTAAGCGCTTTGAAGACGCACACTTGGGATCAGCTTTCTGATCTGTTGCCTCATGCCGATTTGATTGTCAATACAACGCCGATCGGCATGTCGCCGAATTTTGATGATTCTCCCATCACGGATCACCAAGCAGAACGGATTCAAGAAAATGCGATCGCATATGATCTCATCTATGTGCCGAATCCGACGCGATTTTTAAAACAG
Source organism: Leptolyngbya sp. GGD (assembly GCF_026735145.1). NCBI lineage: Bacteria > Bacillati > Cyanobacteriota > Cyanophyceae > Leptolyngbyales > Leptolyngbyaceae > Leptolyngbya > Leptolyngbya sp. GGD. Next base: position 1,179,266 of record NZ_JAPQKE010000001.1, on the reverse strand, counting down.
GCACAGCAACAGGGAGCAACCGCGATCGACGGATTAGAGATGCTCGTTCAGCAAGGTGCAGCAGCATTGAAAATCTGGACTCAGCAAGAGGTTCCAGTCGAGGTGATGCGACAAGCTTTACAGAACCATTTGGGGTTAGCTCATTCAAGCTAGAGACTGCAATTAACGCGCTCAATCCGTGAATTGAGCGCAGTTGAATCCCCAACTAAGCTTCTTCTAGCTGGCTCACCCGTCGCATATTCAGCACGTCTGTCATTTTCTTAATCTGAGCAAACGTGCGTTCAAGCTGAGCATGATCACAAATATCAATACCCAAATCAATTACCGCCGTTTGATCCGGGAAGGTTTTGACTTGGGCATTGCGGACGTTGATATTGTTATCCGTTAAGCGAGACAGAATATCTTTGAGGACTCCAACGCGATCGATCACTTCAATTTGAATATCAATCGGATAAGTTTGAGCGCGTCCTTTCGCAGGTTCGACTGGATTCCAACTCAGCGGCACTAAGCGATCACCCGGAATCGAATCCACATTCGGACAGCCTTGACGGTGAATGGAAATCCCACGATTACTACGAGTGACCACGCCAATAATCGGCTCTCCAGGAATTGGGTTACAACATCCCGCCATATGGTGCAGTAGATCTTCAACACCTGCGATCGGATGTTTTGTCGTGGGAGCCGGAAGCGATCGCGGCGCAGACGGGAGCGGAATCACACCACTATTCAAGCTATCCGAGGGAGCAGGAGCGGGATTAGCCAGAGACTGCTGAGCTTTGACGGCATCGCGAATCCGGTTGAGTGCCAGGTTGAGAGTGATTTCGCCATAACCGACTGCGGCAACGAAATCCTCAACATTGTGATAGTTACATCGCTCAGCCGCTGTCAGCATCGGAGCCGATTTCATTAAAGCTTCAAAGCCATTTTTGCCGAGTTCTTTCTCCAGCATTTCTCGACCGCGCAAGACATTCTCATCATGATGCGATCGCTTATAAGCCTGCCGAATTCGATTTCTTGCGCCTGCTGTCACGACAAAATTCAACCAATCCAAGCTAGGACGGGCATTCTTTTGCGTAATGATTTCAACAATATCGCCCATCTGCAGCGGCGTATCGAGTTGAACCATTCGACCATTGACTCTCGCACCTGCACAGTGATTTCCCACTTCGGTGTGAATCCGATACGCAAAATCTACCGGAGTCGATCGTGGACTGAGTGAAACGACCTCACCTTTGGGCGTAAAGACAAAGACATCGCCATCAAATAAATTGTCTTTGATGCCATCGAGATATTCTTGAGCGTCTTTGAGGTCTTTTTGCCAATCGAGTAGCTGACGTAGCCAGGTAAACTTCTCGTCGGTTTTCGTCAGTTGGGACGTAGAGCCACCCGACTCTTTATATTTCCAGTGAGCCGCGATCCCATATTCCGCAACATGGTGCATTTCTAGGGTGCGGATCTGAACTTCTAAAGGCTGACCCGTTTCACCAATCACAACCGTATGCAACGATTGATATCGGTTCGGTTTGGGTAGACCAATGTAATCTTTGAAGCGTCCAGGAATCGGACGAAATGTGTCATGTACGATCGCGAGGGCACGATAACATTCATCATTGCTCTCGACAATGATCCGAATTGCAGCGACATCATAAATTTCGTCATAGCCTTTTTGCTGACGCTGCATCTTTTGATAAATGCCGTACAAGTGTTTCGGTCGTCCGCTCACTTCGACACAGCGCACACCCACTTCTTCCAGTCGTTTCTTAAAAGCGGCTGCAACTTCACTCAGGCGAGATTCGCGATCGGCTCGTTTCTCGGATACCAATTGCTGGATTTCTCGATAGCCCTCGGTTTCGAGATACTTAAAGGCGAGATCTTCGAGTTCCCACTTGATGTTCCCAATCCCCAATCGATTCGCGAGCGGTGCAAAGATTTCGCGAGTTTCAAGGGAAATGCGGCGTTGCTTCTCCGGAGCAAGATGTTCGAGCGTCCGCATATTATGCAAGCGATCGGCAAGCTTCACCACAATCACGCGAATGTCTTGCGCCATGGCTAAGAACATGCGGCGGAAATTTTCAGCTTGTCGCTCTGTTTTACTAGAAATATTGAGTTTTGAAAGCTTGGTTACGCCTTCGACCAAACATCGCACTTCTGAGCCAAAGCGTTCTTCAATTTCTTCGACGGTAACGTCTGTGTCTTCAACGACATCATGAAGAAAGCCCGCTGCAATCATGACGCCACTGCCACCGAGATCCCGGAGAATCCCTGCTACCGCAACTGGATGAGCAATATAAGGTTCTCCAGAAGCGCGGGTTTGCCCTTCATGTAGTTTGTAGGCAAACTCGAACGCGCGGCAAACTAGACTCGGATCGTCGTCTGAAGGGTCGAGAAAACACTCCCGTAACCAATCCGGTAAAGCAAAATCAATGGTGGGTAGAGATGCCGCTACATTCATGTGTTTCGCGTGACTAGAGTGCAGTTTCAGATTGTGAATTTATGAAATTGAATAAAACGTATCGTCCTATACAAAGTTTAGAAGTAATAGAGAAAGAGTCTAGCATGAGGAACCTGCCCATCTGCTAGACAACAAAGTTAAAATGAGCAATCGATAAACTGTAAAACAGCCTGTTCAAGTCACTTGGACTTGAAGAAGTTGTTCAGAGATCGATGCCGGAGGAAGATTGAGAGTCTGCCTTAAACTTGGTTAAGACGATCGCACGTACCGTTCATTTTATCAATGGCGATACGTTTCTTCCCAAAGATCCTCGCTAGAATTGAAAATTTTTGATCGAATCTAACCCAGTGAATTCTCACAGTTATGAGTCTGTACTCTACACGATGTCTTCGGTTTTAGCTCGAATTTACACTGAGGTTTATCGCATTCTACGAAAACAAGATTTTGCGTAAGTCTTGTGGGGTCAGTGATCCCCGTTTTTATACTGAATTGAAAAAGTTTAGATATGTTAACAGAGAACCAAGTACATTTATTTCGTGAGTTTCACACTGGATTAGGATCGCTCAATCAATTGTTAAACTCTCCCGAATTCGATCGACAAATCTTTGCTCAAACGTGGCAGTCACTTCAAAAAATCTTTTCAGAAGAAATTCAATCCATCCAATCGGATGTCTACCGAATCCATTCAGTTTTGGTTGAAATCAATAAACAGATGAGGCTGTTAGGAATGGATGCGATGTTTCTCAAGACAGCACGACAGCCAGAGACGGTGCAAGGTCGGATCGAACAGATTCGAGATCGAGTGACTTTACTAATGAACTACTGCACTGTACTTTTGGAGTCGGATGGAATTTGAGGTCGCGTGATGCAGTGTCCTAAAGAACGGAAAATTACGCTAAACGATGGGCGATTGGCTGAGTCGTTAGAGGTGAAGGAATGCCCAGAGTGTCAGGGAGCGTGGATTCCACTGGAAAATTATCAGGTGTGGCAAGCAGAACGCGAACGACCGAAAACGGTTGCAGACTTGATCCCAAAAACATTAGATGTCGCATTTACTCCATCGCCTCATGATGCGAAGGCAGCTTTTTGCCCTGAGTGTGGCTGTTATTTGGCGCGGGTCAAAGTGGGGATGAAAAATCCGTTTTATGTAGAGCGGTGTTTGAGTTGTGGAGGAATTTGGTGCGATCGCGGAGAATGGGCTGCACTGGAAACGATGGGCTTGAATATTGCGATCGAGCAACTATTTTCAAGCGAGTGGCAGGTTTTGTCGAGAGAGCGAGAGCATTTGGCGATCGAGAAGCAGGCGACTATCGATCGCTTGGGAGAGGATTTAGCACACCGAGTGTTTGCGTTGGCAGAAGAGTTGGAGAAGCATTCGCACGGGGATTTTGGGGTTGCATATTTGATGCGACGATTTGAGAATTTTACCCAGGAATTAGAGCGGGCGAAGAGAAAGAGTTGACCATAAGGGATGATGGCTCTAGTCGTCAATTGCATTTATGTTGTGGAGCGGGTAGAGAGGGGAGAGGGATGCTAGAAATGATAGTTCTTGCTCCCCTCATCTAAAACTTGAGAGAAATCTAAACTATGAGATCGACTACTTTAGATCGACATTAATTAGTGTTCTTACAATTAGAACTTGCATAGTTAGAATAAAGCATGCTTCTTTTCAAGCTAAAGCATATTGAAGTCGATTCAATTTGAAATTTCACAAGTTTTAGAAATTTAAAATTAAAGAATTTCATCTATTAACTCAAGTGAAAAGCCTCAAACAAAATCAAAGCAGGAAGTGCTACTAGCACTAAAAGAAATTATCTTAATTAAGATAGTGGCATTTTACTTAATTAGCGCAGATTGTTAAGTAGAAAAAATGCATAAGTTGATCACTATCTTTAAGTCAAGCTCTGAATATTCGCTGAAAAGAAGACCTTGAATTATACAGATTCTTTAAGTATCAGCCTTGATTTTACCTAAGTGCTTCAATTATCCATGCGGTGTACCGTATCTCTGAGTTGAGCGTATCTTCCTCTGTCTGTTCAGTATTCTTAGCTGCCCTACTCAGCTTTGCTTCTGAGTACATTTCCTAATTTTAGATATCCCTGACTAATTATTCTATGGGCTGGGAAATATATAGTTTAGAGCCTATCCAAAATCTGCCTCTGCAGATTTTGACACAACCCAGTTTAATATCTCCCAGCCTCAAGTAAATTCCGGAAAACTGAGTGATTTTTATATTTTTTTGATCTATGACTTGATTCTATAAATCTCAAAGAGTTGAGTCTTTATTAATTTGAGTTCGGGAATTCTCGTTGTAGGAAAGATGCGATAGTCTCCCTACTTTCTTCAACTTTACAGAAAACATATGCGCACTGCTCTTCAAGATTGTCTCATTCACCAATTGGTTGAATCTCAAGTCATTCGATCTCCGCATGAGATCGCTGCCATCTTTGATGAAGAAACAATCACTTACCAAGAACTGAATCAGCGTGCCAACCAACTCGCACATTACTTAAGGTCAGTTGGGGTAGCGTCAGAAACATTCGTGGGTATTTGTGTTGAGCGATCGCTGAAAATGCTGATCGTCATGCTCGGCATTCTCAAGGCTGGCGGAACCTACATCCCCCTTGATCCGAACTATCCTGCTGAACGTCTGACGTTTATTGTAGAGAACTCAGAACTCTCGATCGTCATTACCCAATCTCATCTGGCATCTTTCTCAAACTGCCAAACTCTCGATATTGACGCAGACTGGGCAACTATCTCGCAGCAACCAACTCACAACCTAGAAATCACAGGTCATTCTGATCACCTTGCTTATGTGATCTATACTTCTGGCTCTACAGGCAAACCGAAAGGGGTACAGATTACTCATCGAGGAGTTGTAAATTTTCTGCTTTCGATGCAGCAAGAGCCAGGGATTTCATCTGACGATCGTTTGCTTGCGGTTACGACGATCTCCTTCGACATCGCAGTTTTAGAACTCTTTTTGCCGCTAATCGTTGGAGCTTGCGTCAATATTGTCCCGGCTCAGATCACAGCAGATGGGCAACGTCTGATTCAACTCCTTGATATTTTCGAGGCAACCATCATGCAGGCAACTCCAGCAACTTGGCGACTTCTCTTGCAATCCGGTTGGCAAGGTCGTCCAACCCTGAAGATGCTCTGTGGCGGCGAAGCAATGACTCGATCGCTTGCCAATCAACTCTTAGACAAAGGTGCGTCGCTTTGGAACCTGTACGGTCCAACTGAGACAACGATCTGGTCTGCACTACATCGAGTAGAACCTGGCACTGAGTCCGTTCCCATTGGACATCCCATTGCCAACACGCAAATCTATCTCATCGAGACGAAATCGCGACGAAAAACTGATCCAATTATTCCAGTCCCGGTCGGTGTGGCGGGCGAATTGTGTATCGGTGGTGAGGGAGTTGCAAGAGGTTACTATAAGCGTCCAGAACTCAATGACGAAAAATTCATTGCTGATCCATTTAGCACCAGAACCGGAGATCGATTGTATCGAACTGGAGACTTAGCGCGGTATCGAGCAGATGGCACAATCGAGTTTATTGGTCGCATTGACCATCAAGCAAAAATCCGGGGCTACCGAGTTGAACTCGGCGAGGTCGAAGCTGCCATTAGTCAATCCTCGATCGTGCAAGAAACAGCAGTCATCGCAAAAGAAGATAGTTCTGGAAATCAGCGCTTAATTGCTTACATCGTCTCAAAAGAAAGCGAAGAAAAAACACTGCAATTTCAGCAAGTTGAGCACTGGAAAACCGTATGGGATCATGCCTATCAACAGACGACTCCAGTCGAAGATAGTACGTTTAATCTCCAAGGCTGGATAGATAGCTACACGGGATTACGAACAGACGCACAAGTCATGCAGGAATGGCTTAATTTGACGATCGATCGCATTTTGGCACTCCGTCCAAAACGAATTCTAGAAATTGGGTGTGGAACAGGTCTACTTTTATTCCGCTTAGCTCAGCACTGCGATCGCTATCACGGAATTGATGTGACTTCAGAAGCCGTGAAGTATATTCAACGCCAAGAACTCAACCAATTGGGCAGACGGTCACATGTGACCGTTGCTCAATGTGCTGCTCATGAAATTGACGATTTAGAAAGCTTTGACACCATTATTATCAATTCTGTTGTGCAGTATTTTCCAAATGCACAATACTTGACAACAGTAATTGAGAAAGCAGTAAAACTTCTGCAACCTGGGGGACGCATCTTTATTGGCGATGTGCGTAGTTTGCCTTTACTCGAAACATTCCACACGTCAGTTCAGCTTAGGCAACCTGTTGACTCGGTGACGCAACTTCGATCGAGAGTATACGATCGCATCATTCAAGAAAAAGAATTAGTCATTGATCCTGCATTTTTCCAGAATCTTGTTCAGCGTATTCCCCACCTCAAGACTGCTGAAATCGAGCTAAAACGAGGTCGATCTGACTCTGAACTGAACCGATTTCGGTATGATGTCACCTTACACCTTGAGTCCGAACAGCCTAGTATCTCTCAATTTCATCAATTGGATTGGGTGCGAGATCGAGTCAGCTTAGCAACGCTGCGATCGCATTTTGGAAAAATGCCGCTCAGGATTACTGGAATTCCAGATGCTCGCCTACAAGCAGACTTACAAGCCGTAGAACTGCTCAAAAATGCACAGGATTCTGCCACGATTGAGCAGTTGCTTACAGCCCCCCAAACATATTCTGGGATTCATCCGGAAGACTTAATCAGCCGAGCATTCGGCTACAAAGTTAAGCTGATGTGTTCAGACCAGCCTGGATTCTACGAGGCTTGGATTTATCAATCTGAAATCTGTCAATTTCCAAGTGCAGTATTTCCGATTCCAGAAGCTTATACGAATTCTCCACTTCAGGTCATTGAGAAACCTCAACTCACGCTACAACTTCGCCAATTTCTTCGCGATAAACTGCCCAGCTACATGATTCCGTCAGTATTTGTGTGGCTAGAAAAACTTCCACTCACGCCAAATGGAAAAATTGACCGTCGTGCGTTGCCAGAACCCAAAACTGTGCATGCAGAACGCAGTTCATCTGCTCCCAAAACTCCTCAAGAGCAGCAAATGGCAGCAATTTGGGCAGAGGTGCTAGAAACTGAAGCAATTGGCATCGAGGACAATTTCTTTGAAGTTGGTGGACATTCGCTGTTGGCAGTTCAGCTTCTAGCACAGGTCAAAGCAACTTTTGATGTTGAAATTCCGTTGTTTTATTTATTCAAAGATCCAACTATCAAAGGATTGCTCAATGCGATCGCCCAAATTCAGTCCTTGGATATCAGCCAGCCCCACAGTCTACTCGACTTAGAGGCTGAAACTCAGCTAGATCCCAAAATCAAGCCTGAAACAGAATTCATCCCAACGACTCCAACTGGAATCTTTCTCACAGGTGCAACAGGCTTTCTAGGCGCATTCTTGCTCTATGAACTCCTCCAGCAAACTTCTGCTAAGCTCTACTGTTTAGTTCGCGCTTCCAATGCCAGAGATGGATTCGCTCGAATTCAGGCGAATCTAGAACGGTACTTAATTTGGAATCAGGAACTCAGTGATCGCATTATTCCAGTCATCGGCGATTTGACCCAGCCCTATCTTGGACTCTCAGAATCTGAGTGTCTGACCCTAGCAAGTCAAACAGAAGTTATCTATCACAGCGGTGCGTTAATTAATCTTGCTTATCCATACTCTGCACTGCGAGCCAGCAATGTTGGAGGGACAGAAGAGATTTTGAGACTGGCAAGCTGGGTCAAACTCAAATCTGTTCACTTTGTTTCCACGTTGGATGTGTTCCAATCGCCAGCCTATTTCCAGGATCAGCCTATCTTTGAACAGACTCCCCTCACTCACGGTCATGAACTTTATCGCGGCTACGCTCAAACAAAATGGGTCGCAGAAAGACTGCTACAGACAGCCCGCGATCGCGGAATTCCAGTCAATATCTATCGTCCAGGAATGATCTCTGGACATAGCGAAACGGGCGTATCACCCGTCACTGATTTACTATGTCGGTTCTTAAAAGGCATCATTCAACTGAAAACTGCCCCGATTCTTGACCGACCCATTTCAATGGTTCCAGTCGATTATGTGAGTAAGGCGATCGTGCATCTCGCACAACAATCAACCGAATGCGGACAAGTTTTTCACCTGACCAATCCCAATTCTTCACAGCTTGGGCAACTCGTTCATGACCTCCAGCAATTCGGCTACGAGATTGAAGAAATCCCCTACGATCGCTGGCTGTCTCTTCTGAGAGATCTCTCAGAAGAGAATGCGCTAGCTCCACTCGCTGCCCTTTTCAATGAACGCTCAGAGGTCCATCAAACTTATTTAGAAACGTCGCTGTTGAGTAACCAACATTTCGATTGTCAATCTACTCTCCAAGGCTTGCGAGGGACTTCCATTGTCTGCCCTGCTAGTAACACTCAGTTGTTGAAAACTTACTTTGACTATTTCGATCGGACTAAATTCCTAACTCAAAACCAGTCCCACTCCTCAGTGCGCTGGATTCCAAACCTCGCAACTGAATCGCCATCATTTTCGAAAACACCTACTAGGTAGGTGTTCCCGACTCCGGAATGTTTATGAGTTGAATTAGGGAATATTGTGGTAAGCATTCTCACCTTGACTATGAAAAAAGCATTGCGACACTCAATTGGATCGAACTTATTTATCTATGTTTTGAGCGGTGCATTGATTGGACTGGGCGGCATGTCCTACTTCTTTTATAGGACTTTGGAGAAGAATGCTGAAAGCGAGATTCAAAGCCGTCTCAAAACACAAGTTCGATCGATTGAATCCCAGTTAGCCAAAGTTGAACAATCGACTGAAGATTTAGAAGCTAGTGTTCGCACGCTTCACAATCTTGGAGTAAAAGACGCAGATGCCTATAAGCAGCTTGTCTTTGAACTCTTCCAACGACGTTCACCCTTAACAATGGCTTTCGGGTTTGGGCAACTTTCTAATCAGGTTGTGCCTGATCGTCAATGGTACTGGCCTTACTTCTACGTTGATCAGAAAGCACCCGGTCAAATTGGTCAATTACTTCCCGCTCCAAATCAACACATCCGGTTTGCCGATCTCTTTCAAGATGACGACTATCCCAACAAAGCTTACTACAAAGATGTCATTCGGGCTGGGCAGGACATTTGGCTAGAACCCTACCTTTGGTATGGTCAAACGCTAACGACATTTTCGAGCTTCATCTTTGATGACCAAAATCGGGCAATCGGGGTCACGGGGCTGGACATTAACGTATCTGTGCTGAGTGAGCAGCTATATACTTCAGTCAAGAGTGGAGGAGGCTACTTCGCGATTTTAAGTGAGAAAGGTAATCTTCTGACTTATCCACCCGATCAAGCGAAAGCAAAAAAACTGGCATCCCATAAAGATGTGCCAGAACTCGATCGAGTCTGGCAACAAATTCAGGGGCAACAAGCTGGGATTTTACAAGCTGAAGGTTCGTATTGGGCGTATGAGCGGGTACGCGGCACAAACTGGACGATGCTCGCTTCTGTTCCTCGATCAATTATCCTACTGCCTGTTTTATCAATTACAGTCGGTGGGGCAGTCGGTGCAGGAACTGTTTTAGCGATCGTCGTTTTTCTGTTTGTGCGCCGTCTTAATTCCCGATTAGAACCCATTCTAGTAGGGTGTAACCAACTTGCAGAAGCCGATGCTCAGCGCCTTTCGCGCTTAAATAGAGAGCTGACAGAAACTGAGACTTCAACTTCGAGCATCCAGCATGCGGACGAACTGGAAGTTCTAGAATCTGCGTTTCAACGAATGGCGGCTCAGATCAACGAATCATTTGAAGAATTAGAACTCCGAGTTGAGGCAAGAACGTCTGAATTAAAGCACGCCAAAGAACTTGCAGATAGTGCGAATCGCGCCAAGAGCGAATTTTTGGCAAATATGAGCCACGAACTGCGAACGCCGCTCAACGGGATTTTGGGATATACCCAGATTTTACAGCGATCAACGCGTCTCGATATTAAAGAGCAACGTGGAATTGGCGTGATTCACCAATGTGCAACTCATTTGCTCACCCTCATCAATGATGTTTTAGATCTGTCAAAGATCGAAGCGCGCAAAATGGAGTTGAACTCAGTTGACTTTTCACTCTCTTCTTTCTTGCAGAGTGTAGTCGAGATGTGCAGCATTCGGGCAGAACAACGTGGCATTGAGTTTCGATATCAGTTTCAAAGTACACTGCCCAAGTATGTTCATGCAGACGAAAAGCGACTTCGACAAGTCTTAATCAATTTATTAGGCAACGCGATCAAGTTTACCGAACAAGGGCAAGTGACATTTTCAGTCCTTACCTGCTCTGAAGGTAGCCCTTATAATTTGAGGTTTGAAGTAGAAGATACCGGATCAGGCATGACTCCTGAGCAATTGCAAAAAATCTTCCTGCCTTTCGAGCAGGTTGGAGGCGTTGAGAAACGCTCAGAAGGAACTGGGCTAGGTCTAACCATCAGTCAGACGATCGTGCAATTGATGGGCGGAACTATCCAAGTTGAAAGCCAATTGGGTCAGGGTAGCCGATTCTGGTTTGAAATTCCACTCGCCGCTGCGATCGACAATGTTCCACAGACTCCTGACTTTAACGCGAGTCGGATTATCGGTATGATTGGCAGCCGACGCAAAATTCTCATCGTTGACGATCGGGAAGAAAATCGATTGGTTCTGCGAAGTCTACTAGAACCGATTGGATTTGAGATTTTTGAGGCAGAGACCGGAAGAGCTGGACTCAATGAAGTACTGCGAATTCATCCTGATCTCCTCATTACAGACCTGATGATGCCTGAGATGCAAGGTGACGAACTGCTCATACAGATTCGGAAAATGTCAGAATTTCAGGATTTAAGAGCGATTATGTCTTCGGCCAGTGTGTTTGAAGAAGATCGCCAAATCAGCGTAGATGCAGGCGCAGATGCTTTTCTGCCGAAGCCGATCGAAGCTTATGTGCTGTTTGATTTACTTCAGCAACTGCTTCAGCTTGAATGGATTTACGACGACTCTAAATCAGAAAGTGAACTTGCTCAGCCGCCTGAATCACCGACTTCAGATGCAGTGGAACTGCCTGATCCATCTGTATTATCCGGACTCTACGACCTTGCTCGCAAGGGCTTGCTGAATGATCTAACTCAACAGCTTGAGACCTTAGAGAGCGCTAATCCAATGCTGAAACCGTTCTGTCACTTGATCAGCACTTGGGCAGAAGATTTCCAGTTAAAAAAGATTCGTACATTCTTAGAACAGCACTTAGTAGATAAGGAGAGATCATGAAGTCTGCCGATCAAAGTATTCTTATCGTGGATGATAATCCGACGAATCTCAAGGTACTATCCGAAGCGATCACCAGTGAGGGATTCCAAGTTTCGGTTGCTTTAGATGGCGAGAGTGCCTTAGAGCAAATGGCGTATCATCAACCTGCTTTAGTCTTATTAGATGTCATGATGCCGGGAATTGATGGGTTTGAAACTTGCCGCCGAATGCAGGCGAATCCGATTTTCCAAGATATTCCTGTGATTTTCATGACCGCTTTATCTGAGACTGAACATAAAGTAAAAGGGCTAGCCGTTGGAGCAGTCGATTATATTACCAAACCTTTTCAGCATGAGGAAGTATTGGCGCGCGTAAAAGTGCATCTACGATTGCGCCATCTGAGCCAACAACTCGAAGTTCAAAATGAGGTGCTGAAACAATTTAATGAAACACTAGAAGAGAAAGTTGAGCAGCGTACAGCTGAGCTACAGCAGGCTCAGATACAACTCATTCAACAAGAAAAACTATCATCTTTAGGGCAAATGGTTGCAGGTGTTGCGCATGAGATTAACAATCCTGTGAACTTTATTTATGGCAATGTTGTTCCGGCTCAACAGTATGTGGAAGACTTGCTAAGTCTTGTAAATCTCTATCGCTCTCAGTATCCTGAACCGAATTCTGTGATTCAGTCTGCACTCGAAGATCTCGATTTTGATTTCATTGCCGTGGATCTCCCGAAGCTGCTCAATTCGATGCAAGTTGGAGCAGATCGGATTCACGACATTGTGCGATCGCTCCGTAATTTTTCCCGACTAGATGAGGCAGAACGCAAATGCGTCGATCTGCATGAAGGCATCGAAAATACGTTAATGATTTTGAGCCATCGTTTGAAGGTTCAGACAACACAACCCGAGATTAAATTGTTGCGAGAATACGGTGAGATACCCAAAGTCGTTTGTTTTCCGGGACAGCTCAACCAAGTCGTAATGAATCTTCTAGCGAATGCGATCGATGAGTTAGAAAGTAAACGTATTGCCCAGCCTGAGATTCGGATTCAGACTGAACTTGCTGGTGCAGATTCGGTTAGAATTCGCATTATTGATAATGGTGCAGGTATTCCAGAAACAATTCAACAAAAGATTTTTAATCCATTTTTCACAACGAAAGAAGTTGGCAAAGGGACAGGATTAGGTTTATCGATTAGCCATCAGATTGTTGTTGGCAAGCATGGCGGAAATTTGTATTGTCGATCGAGTCTGGGGCAGGGAACTGAATTTGGGATTGAAATTCCGATCCATCAGCCCGAATCGGACTCCGAACGCTTATTGAGTTGTGGAATGCGGGATTCTGCCGCATAGAGCGGGAACACAGTGAGATTACAATGATCACAGGTGTTTTAATCGGTTGATGAATTTGTGTATGATTGGCTATGTCTGCTCGAAAGCTGCGAAAGTACGAATACTTGGGCATTAGAACAACTTTCTCAGTTAAAACATGGGGATGTAGTATTTACCCGTGAGCAGACCGCAGGACGGGGACAGTTTGATCGCGTCTGGCATTCACAGCCTGGAATACTCACAGCCAGCTTTGTACTAGATTTACCAGTCACGCAATTATCTGGATTCAGCCTCATTGCTGGTCTTGCTGTGATTCAAGCCATTGAATCCCTACTGCCCGTTAAGCTTCAACTCAAATGGACAAATGATGTGTTTGCAGCAGGTCAAAAGCTAGCAGGAATTTTATGCGAATCACGCCTGCAAGCAGATCAAGCGCGCCTCGTCGTCGGAGTTGGATTAAATCGCATCAGTGTTCCAGAATTCGTCACTCAAGCCATTAGTCTCAGCCAGCTTTCAGCAACCGTGCCAGACGAGGAAGAATTACTCACTCACTTGCGCGACGCTCTCTTGCGATTCAGTCAGTACTCTTTAGCAGAATTACTTCCAGAACTTCGAGCTAAAGATTTTCTATATCGACAAATCATTGAATTTCAAACCTCAAGTGAAATCTTAATTGGAGAAGCAGCAGGAATTGATGAAGAAGGACGGCTCCTGATGCGATTACCAAACGGGATAGAAGCATTTCGATCGGGGCGAGTTTTGAGAATTCACAAGTCCGAATGGGAAAACCAAAGGAAATAAAAAGCTCGCTGGAAAGACACAATGTCTAGGCACGTCAAAAGCTTCAGCCATAAGATTAACAGGACATTGATCACTCTCAATTCCCAGAGGGAACAGAATTCATCATTTACATCCCCTCACAACTGTAAGAATTGATAAGCCATCACTCAGGATTCTTCTCATTCCAAGGCGCAAAAAACGGGAGCAGCAACAACCCCGGAATCGCCGCCAAAATTGTAGCCAAGAAGAAATTGCTCCAGCCCATCGACTTCGAGAAAGCCCCCGCCGGAGAAGCCATAATATCGCGGCTCACTGCCATCAAACTCGACAACAGCGCAAATTGCGTCGCCGAAAACTGCGGATTACAAACCGTCATCATAAAACCAAGGAATCCCGCTGTCCCTAAGCCTGTACAGAAATTTTCAATAAAAATCGTCGCTAACAGCCCCAAATCCGTTTGATACCAACCGATCGACATTGACTGATCAAAAATCAACATCGGAATCCACACCATGATTCCACTCTTGCCCAACATTGCCAGCAGCCAATAAGCCACATTGCTCAACGCTTGCAGAATCCCAAAAATCCACAGCGACTTATTCACCCCAATCTTGCTAAAAATTCCACCCCCCACGATCGTCCCCCCGATCGTCGCCAAAATTCCCAAAAATCCCTGAATCGCTCCAATATCACTCTGGCTATACTTTGCTCCCAACAAAAACGGCACAACCATCACACTGAGTAAAGCATCGCCATACCGATACAGCACCACAAATGCCAAAACGGCCAACAACCGTCCCCAACCCAACCGCCGAATAAAATCCTGAAAAGGCTGAATAATGGCTGCCTGCATTGTTGTGGGTGGCGCGTAGTTTTTCGGTTCCGGCGCGAACACTGTAGCTATGATCCCGATCGCCATCAATCCTGCCATCAACAGATAAACCTGCGACCATGCCCAATGCCCAGGATTCTTCGGATCTGCAATCATCAGCGCAATCCCACCCGCAATCACCAGTGCAATCCGATACCCTGTCACAAAAAAAGCCGCCCCGCTTCCCATCTGGGCTGGATTGAGCACATCCGTGCGGTACGCATCGGCACTAATATCCTGCGTTGCACTCAAAAACGCGACCAATAAAGCAATCTGAAAAAATGCACTGGGAATCAGCGTCTTAAACGATTGTCCAAACTCACACAAACCTTTGACCGCTGAACTTGCACAAACCTCAGTCGAAGCGACCCCCAGTTGTGTCAGGCTCATCGGATCTTGCCGACTCAACAGCAAAATCGCTGCCACCAGTGCAATCTGCGTCAAAATTAACCAACCCCGTCTTCTGCCGAACAGCGGTGGGATGTAGCGATCGAGAAACGGTGCCCAAAACACCTTCAATGAATAAGGCAATGCCGCCAGCCCGAACAGCCCAATCATCGTATCCGAAACCCCCGCCGTCTTTAGCCAAGCCTGCAACGCTCGTCCCGTCCCCGTCAACAGAAATGGCAGACCAGATGAGAAGCCCAACAAACTCAGAGCCGCCATTTTTCGACTCCGAAACACTTTAAGATACGGTTGAATATTCACAACATGCAGCGGATTGCGAGAACGTTAGTCATCATCTCACAGTCTTTCTTCTGCGTCATTTTCTGACTGTGCCAGTTCAAACTCAAAGAAATCGTTTGTGTAGTAAATCAACTTTTGTTAAGTTAAACTGATCTTTAAAGCAGCAATCCCCCAGCCATAGCTGAGGGATTGCTTGTAATCAAGGGTTATGCCGTGGGGTTGTTGATTCAACCCTACTTTTTTGATTAGCCGTTGATTGCAGGTGCTTGAACAGCAACTGGAGTTGCATCACTTGCAGCCAAGTCGAGCGGGAAGTTGTGAGCGTTACGCTCGTGCATCACTTCCATACCCAGGTTCGCACGGTTGATCAAGTCTGCCCAAGTCGAAACCACACGACCTTGAGAATCCAAGATCGATTGGTTGAAGTTGAATCCGTTCAAGTTGAACGCCATCGTGGACACGCCTAATGCGGTGAACCAGATACAAACGACCGGCCATGCACCCAAGAAGAAGTGCAGTGCACGAGAGTTGTTGAACGATGCGTATTGGAAGATCAACCGTCCGAAGTAGCCGTGCGCTGCAACGATGTTGTAGGTCTCTTCTTCTTGTCCAAACTTGTAACCGTAGTTTTGGCTCTCAACTTCAGTGGTCTCACGTACCAAGGAAGAAGTTACCAACGAACCGTGCATTGCCGAGAACAAGCTACCACCGAATACACCAGCTACGCCCAACATGTGGAACGGGTGCATCAAAATGTTGTGCTCTGCTTGGAACACGATCATGAAGTTGAAGGTTCCAGAGATTCCGAGGGGCATACCATCGGAGAACGATCCTTGCCCAATCGGGTAGATCAAGAAGACTGCGGTTGCTGCAGACACCGGAGCGCTATAAGCAACACAGATCCAAGGACGCATGCCGAGACGGTAGGAAAGTTCCCACTGACGTCCCAAGTAAGAGAAGACACCGATCAAGAAGTGGAATACAACGAGTTGGTAAGGACCACCGTTGTACAACCACTCATCTAAGGATGCTGCTTCCCAGATTGGGTAGAAGTGCAAGCCAATGGCGTTCGAGGAAGGAACAACTGCACCAGAGATGATGTTGTTGCCGTAGAGCAAGGAACCTGCAACAGGTTCACGGATGCCGTCGATGTCTACAGGAGGAGCAGCGACGAAGGCGATGATGTAGCAGATGGTTGCAGAGAGCAAGGTGGGGATCATCAATACGCCGAACCAACCTACATAAATGCGGTTGTCGGTCGAAGTGACCCAGTTACAGAAGCGCTCCCACACATTGCCGCTTTCGCGTCTTTGTAATGTTGTGGTCATGGTTTTAATAATTACTGGAGGTACAAGAAATGAATTTTGGTAAATTTTGAAATCCGCAATTTACCTGACCTCATCTTATGGAAATCTATCTTCATTTTTCTAGTGTTTAAGTGTGAAATTTTATGGCAAAAAATTTCATGTTTGTTCATGACTTAAAACAAAAGTTTGTTTAGTCAGGATTGTTGCCCTCGGATTTGATTAAGGAAAGTAAATCCGATGAGATTGATGCCTTTTAATCCGTTAGTCTAGTATTATTACAGCAGTGATAGAAATATAAATTTACAGATTTAGTTTAAATATCTTCATGAATCTCAAGTTACAGAAATTGGATCAAATTATTAAATTTAATTCGAGTAATACTGTTAGTTTGCTTAGGGTTTTTAAGCAAAGCTGATTTGTGAAGGGTTTTAAGGCTTATCCATAAAAAAGAAGGCAAGATTCTGCCTTCCAGTAGAACGTCACAATTCGTTTGAAAAGGGTTAGACAAGAGTCGGCACTGCTTTCAAAATTCCTTCAAACAATGCAAGTCCGTCTACTTGTCCTAATGCTTGGTCTGAAGCGCGCTCTGGGTGTGGCATCATGCCCAAAACGTTACCCTGCTGATTGCAAATGCCTGCAATATTATTCAGCGAACCATTTGGATTGCTCTCAGTTGTAATATTGCCCGTTGCATCCGAGTAACGGAATAGAACTTGCCCATTGTCTTCGAGTGCTTTCAGCGTATCGGGATCTGCATAGTAACTTCCTTCTCCATGCGCGATCGGCAATTCAATCACTTGCCCCGATTCATATCCCTGTGTCCAAGGTAAATCTGTTCGCTCGACTCGTACCGGAACGCGATCGCAAATAAAATGCAAATCCCGATTTCGCACTAATGCACCCGGCAGTAATCCCGCTTCGGTTAACACTTGAAATCCGTTACAAATCCCCAAGACGAGTTTTCCAGCCTTGGCATGATCGATCGTCGCTCGCATCACGGGAGAGAACCGAGCGATCGCGCCACATCTTAAATAGTCTCCGTAACTAAATCCACCCGGAACGACCACTACATCAATATCAGACAGATCACTTTCTTCATGCCAAATCATCCGAGTCGGCTGATTCAACAATCCTTGAGTCACCCAGAGAATATCGCGATCGCAATTCGATCCTGGGAACACCAAAACTCCAAACTTCATCGCTTTCTCCTAGACGGTTGCAAGAGCTTGCAATTCGATGCGGTAATTTTCGATTACCGGATTTGCCAATAGCTGGTCACAAATCGTATCGAGTTGCGATCGCGCTGCCGATTCACTTTCGGCAGTCAACGATAATTCGACATATTTACCAATTCGGATCTGCTCCACATTGGTATATCCCATGTGGGCGAGTCCTGACTGTACCGCTGTTCCCGCCGGATCTAAGACCGACGGACGGAGAGTAACATAGATCTGAGCCTGAAATTTTTGAGTCACAGTCGTTGTCCTGAACGTGAAGAAGGTTCCAAAGCTCATCTATTCTAAGACTGCGACGGCTCAAAACGTACAATGTTAAAGGTCTGATCTTCTTTCTTTGCTATGAAATCCCACCGAACCCGCAGCCAAGATCGCATTCTCGATATT
Source organism: Leptolyngbya sp. GGD (assembly GCF_026735145.1). NCBI lineage: Bacteria > Bacillati > Cyanobacteriota > Cyanophyceae > Leptolyngbyales > Leptolyngbyaceae > Leptolyngbya > Leptolyngbya sp. GGD. The sequence continues at coordinate 1,160,912 of NZ_JAPQKE010000001.1, read as the reverse complement.
TTGAAGCATTTAAACCGACCGATTTCTGCTCAGGATCTTTATGTTGAGTTGCGAAATCGCGATCAGAGTTTGGGTTTGGCAACGGTGTACCGAGCATTAGAGGCATTGAAACTCGAAGGAATGGTACAGGTGAGAACGTTGGCGAATGGAGAAGCGCTCTATAGCTTGATTCAAGAGGATCGCCATCATTTGACTTGTTTACAATGTGGCAACTCAATTGCGATCGACGAGTGTCCGGTTCACGATTTAGAAAAGCAGTTGAATCAATCACATCGGTTTAAGATTTACTATCACATGTTGGAATTTTTTGGCATGTGCGATCGCTGTCAGGCGAAAGAGAGTTGAACACTTGAATGAAATATGTGGAAATCGAGATTCAGGCTCAGTGCGATTTCTCAAAAACGATTAGCCATCTTCGAGGCATGTCTAATCGGATTAGTGTCAGGGGTGGCAGCGGTTGTTTTAAAGCAAGGTGTGAACTGGCTCGGCAAGTGGCGACTGTCAGCCGCAACCGATCATCCAGATTGGATGGTACTCCCTCTTGTGGGACTTGTAGGCGGATTGCTCGCCGGATGGTTGATCGAGCAGTTTGCCCCAGAAGCAGCGGGCAGCGGCATTCCGCAAGTGAAGGCTGCCTTGGGTGGCGTTTCAAGCGCGCTGACAATAAGAGTTGCGATCGCGAAACTGGTTACAACCTTACTGTCATTAGGATCGGGATTAAATTTGGGACGGCAAGGTCCGACCGTTCAGATTGGAGCCGCGATCGCTGCCCAGTTGAGTGACTGGGTTCCGACTTCGCCTGTGCATCGTAGGCAATTAATTGCCGCCGGAGCCGCCGCGGGATTAGCCGCTGGATTTAATGCCCCGATCGCGGGTGTGTTATTTGTCGTCGAAGAATTGCTACAAGATGTGTCTGGACTGACGTTAGGGACTGCAATTTTAGCGTCATTTGTCGGGGCAGTGGTTTCGAGGTTGTTAGGAGGCAATGGATTTAATGGTGCATCTTCCTCGCTAGAGTTGATGACGAGCTTTAATGTTCAGGCAATTCCAATTCTGTTGATTGTTGGAATATCGGCAGGCGTGCTGGGATCGCTGTTTATGCGCGGCATTCTTTTGAGTGTAAGGATGAATCGCAAAGTGCTGAAGTGGAGTTTGCCGCTGCGGATTGCTTTTGCCGGAGGAGTGTCAGGACTTGTGATCGCCATCCTTCCTGATGCACTGCGGAGCACAGCCAGTCTTCAAGAAGTTTGGCTCACAAGCGAATTAGGCTGGAGGATTACGGCAGTTCTTTTTATGACTAAATTTGTGCTCACGTTATTGGCTTTTGGGTCAGGCGCACCCGGAGGACTATTTGCACCCTCACTCATTTTGGGATCTGCCTTGGGCTTTTTGATTAGCTTTGGCGCGCAAAGTCTAGAAACGATGGGAGTTCCACTCGGTTTAGATCTGACTCAAGCGTTTACAACAACGGCTGCCCTAACTGGGATGGCAGCATTTTTTAGTGCGGTCACTCGTGGACCCATTACGGCAATCGTCATTGTCTTTGAGATAACCACAGATTTTACGATTGTATTGCCGCTGATGATTGGCTCTGTGAGTGCGTATCTGGTCGCAGAAAGTCTTTTTAGTGGATCAATTTATAAACACTTACTGGCTTCTAATGGCATTCACCTAAGTGCAAATTTAGAAATTGAAAATCGATTGTCAGGTTTGACAGCAAAAGATTTAATGCAGCCACGAGTCGAAACGTTGTCGAGCCAGATTAGTTTAGATGAAGCGATGCAAGCATTTTCGCGATCGCATCATCGCGGCTTTCCAGTGATCGAAGACGGCGTTTTAGTTGGAATTGTCACACAAACAGATTTAGCGAATATCGCAGATAAGCAGCAACGGCTGAGTGAGTTTATGACAGCGCGCCCGGTCACAGTTCATCCTGACGATCCACTCAGCCAAGTTCTCTATCTTCTCAATCGCTATAAAATTAGCCGCTTGCCTGTTGTTGATCGTAAAAAATTAGTCGGCATCATTACTCGCGCCGATATTATTCGAGCGGAGTCGGATAAGCTAACCAATCTCGGATCTCAAAAAGAGCGATCGTATGTGGTTTATCAAACCCGTGCGCCGGAAACCGGAAAGGGTCGAGTTTTAGTGCCGATCGCGAATCCTCAAACTGCCGGAAGTTTACTGCAAATGGCGGCTGCCATTGCTCAAGAGCGAGGATATGAATTGGAATGTTTACAGGCAATTCCGATCGCGCGTCATTACACACCTGCCGAAACGCCTGTCTCAACTGCAATCAGTCGAAAATTATTAAAGAAAGCAGGTCGGCTTGGCAAACAATGGAACATTCCCGTTCATACCCAAGTGCGGGTGACGCATGACATCTCCGAAGCAATTCTAGAAACAATTAAAGAACGTCATATCGACCTCTTAATCATGGGCTGGAATGGCGAAACTTCTACACCAGGTCGAATTTTTGGCAATGTTGTCGATACGATGATTCGCCAAGCGAGCTGCAATGTCGTTCTTGTCAAGTTTGGAAAACGCCCTGCCCTCGATCGCTGGTTAGTTCCGACTGCGGGTGGTCCAAATTCTCGGCAAGCAATTCGGCTGTTACCTGCGCTGACAAAACTAGCAGAACAGCCTGAAATTTGTTTATGCCAAGTGCATCACCCGCAACGCGAACTACCCGATCTCAATGTCTTGAATGAAGCGATGGAATTTTTGGGCGATCGCTTAACTTGCCCAATCGCATTAATGCCTGTCTGCGCCAATGCGGTTTCAACCGCACTAATCGATTTGGCACAGAAAGATCAGTGTGATGTGATTGTGCTGGGAGCAACGCGTGAAGGGCTATTACAGCAAGCAATCCAAGGAAATATTCCAGAAGCGATCGCCAAACGCTGTGACTGCACCGTCATTCTCGTCCGGGGGGCAAGTTCTTAAACAAAACGAGTGAGTTGTACTCGGTAACGGTCTTTCTTGGTGACCATTACATCTCCAACCTCAACACGCCCTTTCCCTCGAATCGCAATCAGATCCCCTGCTTTGACTGAGTAACTAGACGATGTGATTTCTTTCCAATTGACACGCACATCGCCTGCTGTGATCAAATCTGCCATCTTACTGCGTGACATACCAAAGCCAGCCGACGCGATCGCATCTAGCCGCATCGAAGCTTCAACCGTTGTGATTTCTTTCTTTTTCGGTTCCCGAATCTTCAATTCCTCAAACGGAATCGATTGAGTTTTCACCGGAACCGATCGCACTTGGGTTAAAGCAGTTTGCAAAAATTCTCCGAGTTCAGGAGTGACGATCGCTTGTGCTCCTCGTTCTCCTAAAACAATAATGTCCCCAACTTTATCGCGGACAATTCCGGTTCCTAAGATTGCACCGAGAAAGTCGCGATGCGTTGCGGGGTCGAAGAGGAAGTTCCCAGCAATGTCTAGGGCAACCAGTTCAACTTGAGACGGATCTAAGGGAATTTCAGATCGAGCGATCGCGAGTCTTTGCCGTTCTGCCTGGGGATACCCACCCCATGCGAGAAGCTGAACTTCGGTCAGCCGACTAAACGATCGTTGAATCTCTGCGAGTTCTGGAGGCGAAAGAAAGTCACTGGTGACCACTTCCCAAGTCTTGATCGCTTGTTCAGCCTGATCAATCACTCGCGCGATCGCCTCTCGATTTTCTACCCCTTTCAGAAGGTCTTCCCTTGGTAACATAACAATATCGACTTAGAAAATCCCATTTTATCGAACTTAGACCTGACAATCAGACTCATGTAAATTTGGGCAATTGAGCGGAGTGACTCAAAATCCTTCGCCCATGATGTCAGTCTTAGAATGAACCGCAGAAGCAATCTTAAAAGGTAGAAAATGACTTATCTCGTTGCAGTTTTAAAAGATCGCATACAAGCCGAAGCAGCCTACTCAGCCTTAGAAACAGAAGGCTTACCCATGGACAAAGTGGCGATTTTGGGTCGCGGCTATCAGAGTGCTGATGAATATGGATTGATCGATCCAAACGAACAGGCAAGAAAGCAAGTTCGATTGATGGCATCGTGGCTCGTGCCGTTTGGTTTTGTCGGCGGGAGTGCCTTCAATCTGATTACCGGATTAGATACATTTGCTTGGGCAGGTGAGATTGGTAGTCCTTTGATTGCTGGCGTTTTAGGTGCATTGTCAGGACTGATGGGCAGTGTCTTTGTCGGAGGCGGAGTTGGTTTAGTCATCGGTGGCGGAGATGCTTTGCCCTATCGAAATCGCATCAATGCTGGAAAGTATCTGATTGTTGTGAACGGGTCAGATGTGTTAGTGCGGCAAGCTACTCGAAGTCTCAGAGCATTTGATCCTGAAAGTCTGCAAGGCTATGCAGAACCGGGGGTTGTATGATGCATGGGTTTATCCCGAGCGATCGCTATTTTCCTTATCTCACTTGGACAGATATCCAAGCAATGCCTAATAAGGAGAATGTCGTGATTGTGCAGCCGATGGGTGCGATCGAACAACACGGGGCGCATCTGCCTTTAGCCGTTGATTCTGCGATCAGTGTCGCCGTTCTTGGCAAAGCATTAGCGCAGTTAGATCCAAGCATTCCAGCCTATGCTTTGCCGCCGTTGTACTATGGCAAATCGAATGAGCATTGGCACTTTCCAGGAACGATTACGCTGAGTACACAGACCTTACTCGCAATTTTGATGGAAGTTGCAGAAAGCATCTATCGAGCCGGATTTCGTAAGCTCGTGTTCATGAATTCTCATGGAGGACAGCCCCAAATTCTCGAAATTGCTGCACGGGATTTGCATCAGCAGTACGAGGATTTTGCAGTTTTCCCGTTGTTCACCTGGAAAGTTCCGACCATTAGCGCGATCGCGACCGAGCTGCTCACGCCGAAAGAATTAGAGCTAGGAATTCATGCGGGTGATGCCGAGACGAGCTTGCTGCTCTCGATTTTGCCGGATCAGGTCAAAATGGATCGCGCCGCCGCAGAATATCCGCTCGGTGAACCACAAAACGGTGTGCTGAGTATGGAGGGGGCGCTTCCGTTTGCTTGGATGACTCGCGATCTGAGTAAAAGTGGCGTTTTAGGAGATCCCACAACTGCATCTAAAGAAAAAGGCGATCGTCTTTTAGCGGCACTGGTAACGGGATGGATACAAGTCATTACGGATATTTATGAATTTTCGTTACCGAATGCGTACAAACTTCAATAAGTTGGAGAATTTGTAGCGCATATCACATCGTTTTTTCTAAGACGAGTAAAATGGTGTCAAACCCAAATCTCTAGAAGACATAGAGGTGTTGTATGGCAGATGCACAGGTCAGACCCGTTCTCCACACGCTACAGGAAGTCGATGAAGCGGTAAGACGCTACAACGCAACAGATTGGCAAACTGAAGAAGAATCCCTCCCCCTCTGGCAAGCGATTCGAGACGCTTCTCTCGAACAACTGCCCAGTCAGAAAGATCCCTTCAAAGTGCCCGGAGAAGATAGCTATTAAATCTACTCAACTACGTAAAACGCGATCTTCTCACTGAGAAGATCGCGTTTTCTCTCAATTGCATCGTGCTAGACTGCCATATCACCGGAGTCAGGAGAAGATCCGGTTGAAATGCCAAGCTGCTTACGGCTTTTCTTCAACTGTTTCCACAGCGATCGAATTTCTTGATAAGACTCTTCTGGCGTCATCTTACCGCCTGTCTCTAGACAGCAGATATACGACACTCGCTGAGAAAATTCTTGCAAGTTCGCATTAAACACCAAGTTCTCCGGTTTAACTTGACCCCGGTAGCGACTGCGGGGGTAAAAGAAATTGTGTTGGTCTGCCATCGTTCTTATCTCCAAATGCCAAAATTTAAACTTGCGCTTCAATGGGCGATTCAGCTCATTGGGTTGCACGGTGCGAGTAACTCCTACAACAGAGGAAAAAGGATCTCTGAATCTATCAAGATTTTCAGTTTAACCTCTCTTAATCAGATGTTAACCTAATCATTTATGAAGATTCTGTAACTCAGATCACGACTGAGATTAATCCTAGTCAATCCCAGACTCGATTTACATCTGCCGTTTAGGTTAGCGTTGAGGTTAAGTAGAAGTTAACGAGGAATTTCGCGGACGGCAGCTTGTGCTTCTCGACGCAATCCTTCTGCAATCCGAAACAGTTCGCGCCCATTGCGAAGATGATGATCGTCATAATTATTCGTAAAGTAGAATAATTCATCAATACCATCGCTGAGTTGATTCAAGCAGTAATAGAGATTGGCTGCAGCAGCGGCGGCATTTGGGGGATTAGGAGTAGACTGAAATGTTTTTTGCGCTTTGCCTAGCAACTCTTGACATTCTTCTAAGTACGTTTGAAAGTTTTCCATCAACTCGTCATCAAATGGATCGGCTGCGAGTTCATTAATTTGAGACTTTAAAGGACGAATAATCTGATTCAGAACACGATTGATCGATGTGTGCGCTTTTAACCACAGTTTTAACTGATTGTCTTCGTGCTGCTCGGCTTGTCTTTGCTTGCGATAGTGAGCTTGCGCAGCTTCGGTGCGTTCTTTTCGCGATCGCACACCTGCTTCTGAGTAGCCGACCTCTGCATACTGAAGCTGCTGATCGTAAGAACGCCGTCTTTGGGGATCGCCTAAAACTTCGTAGGCTGCATTGATCCGAGAAATTTTTTCATGACTCGAACTGACCCGATTGGTATCGGGGTGAAATTCCTTTGCCAACCGCCGATAGGCTTGCTTAATCTCCGCTTGCGTCGCGGTTGGTTGGAGGTCAAGAACTTGGTAGTGAGTAAGAGTGATAGCCATATCGTTATTATGCGACACCGAGCTATCTCTCTAGCTGTCGATCACGAGATCGATTGAGATCAAAATTGCTGGAAATGCAATTGCCTCAATCGTTCCAGTTGTAGCTGCCATTCTCAGAAATCCGAAACACTATTGGCAGTTGCAGTTTTTATACTGATTTTGCGATCGCTAGACTCATAAGACTTGCAGCGATAATCTGAGATTCAAATTACAGCTTTTGGGTTTTAATAGTAAACTCGTTCTTACTGCTCATGGATGAATGCAATGCCGCGATTTTTACATTTGGCTGATGTTCATTTGGGGTTCGATCGCTATGACAGCAAAGAACGCACGAAGGATTTTTACTTGGCGTTCGAGGATGCTCTGCAAAAATATGCGATCGACACTCAAGTTGATTTTGTGATCATTGCAGGCGATTTGTTTGAGCATCGGGTGATTCAGCCGAATATTCTCAATCAGGCGAAGATTTGTTTTCAGATGTTGAAAGCGGCTGGAATTCCAGCGATTGCGATCGAAGGAAATCACGATAATCGCCCCTATGGAACTGTGACCAGTTGGCTGAAATATCTAGCTGAAGATGAATTGGTCATTTTGCTAGAACCTGACCGAGTAGACGATCGCATTGTTTACGAACCGTGGGATGGCATTGCGGGTGGATATTATGATTTGCCTTGTGGCGTGAGAGTTTTAGGCTCGCGTTGGTATGGAGCATCTGCACCGAGAGCAATTTTGCAATTGTCAGAAGCAATGCAAGCGCTTCCGCCGAGTCTAGGGCATACCGTAATGCTGTTTCATCAAGGGCTAGAAGGTCAGATTGCTCGATATCAAGGTGCATTGAAGTATAACGATTTGCTGCCGTTGAAAGAGGCAGGCGTAGATTATCTCGCCTTGGGACATATTCATAAGAGCTACATTGAGCAAGGATGGATTTTTAACCCTGGATCGACTGAGACTAATAGTGTCGAAGAAGCAAAATACGATCGCGGTGTTTTCCTCGTTGAACTGAGCGAACAAGGCATTGACGCTCAACTGAAACAAGATTATCAGCAGCGGCGATGGGTGCGATTGAAATTGAAAGCACGCGGGCAGGAAAGTTTAGAGCAGATTCAGGAAAATGCGATCGAACTCGTCCAATCGGCAATTCGATCCAAAGAACTGAATCCCGATGCCCGTCCAATGGTGGAATTGCGAATTGAAGGACAGGTGGGATTCGATCGCTTAGATCTCGATGTTCGTAAGCTTCAGCAAGAGCTACAGCAACTCAGTAATGCACTCATTTTCTTATTGAAATATGAGGCAGAGTCCGTGGAGTTTGCTTCTCCAATTCCAGAAGATGCAAGTCGGACTCAGATTGAGCAAGAAATTTTCACAGATTTGCTGACAGCACATAATCACTATAAAAATCGTGCCCCCGAATTAGCAAAAGGATTGATCGGATTGAAAGAAATGCAGTTAGAAGAGAGAGCAACGGCTGAACTGTATCAGTTTGTCGAAGAACTCCTAGAGACTTCAAGCAATTCAGGGTAATAGCAGGGCAAGAGTGCAACTGCTCAAATCGAGACTTGCAAGAAATCTTCTGGTATCATCGCCGGAATGATACTTTGGCGAAAATCCTTCGTATTGCGAGTGACAATAATTTCAATCGATGCTGCCTGAGCCGCTGCATTGGTTACTGCATCTTCAAAATCAGAAATTGGACTCGCGATCGCAATCTGAATCACTTCGTGTGTTACTGAAGCTACTCTCACTTTCTCCAACAAGATCGAGAGTAATTCTCGGCTTCTCTCGCTTCCTAAAGGCTTCCTCATGAGGTAGAAGAGGTTCGTGATGGCATGTCCAGATACAAATCCTTCAACGTTTCCTCGCCCAACCCGATCTAATGCTGAAGCAGAATTTATGAAGAAGGGTTGTCGGTGTAGAAAGACATCCAACAGCACATCACTATCAAAAATTACCCGCTTCACTTATATTTTTCCTCTAAATAGTCAAGGTACTGCTGCCGCAACGTTTCATCGTCCAGCACTTCAGTTTCCTTGCCAGAAGTCCCAACCAAGCTTTGAGTCCACGGAGACAGTTCTAGGGATAAATCTTGATTCGGAATCTGCCCAATTAAAGCTGCGATCGCTTCATTCACAGACATTCCTCGACTCTCTGCCCAGCGATTCACTTTCTGGAGCAGTGCTGGATCTAATTGCAGTGTGAGTTCTGCCATATTTCTGTATCGATTGAATTGCTTCTATTTTAAGCGCGATCGACAAACACCCTCTCCAAAAAATCCGCCAATCTCAAACAACTCCATTACAATGATCTGACTCGAAAACCATCGGGACGGTGAATGATAAGCCTGTCTTTTTTGGAGTCAACATATGAGAAAGATTGGCGTAATCTTGAGTGGAATATTGCTGATGGCGGCTCCGGCTCAAGCCATTCCAGGACAAACACTCGACGAAGCTGCCGTATGGATGAAATCTAATTCCACGGTGCGACCGAGCCAAAATGAAAAATTTTTAGTGCGGCGCATTAATTCGTCCGCGCAGCAGTTTACATTTCATGCGTCGTTAAATCCTCCGGGACAATTGGCGCGCTTTGCCCCCGGAAGACGTATCATTCGCAGTGAAACTCTCTCTCTGTTTGATATGCGAAACGGCGTAACCCTAGCTCGACTCAGAGAATCCGTGCGATCGATCTACGGATTTGAAATCGCCCGTGACTTTGAGCAAGCAAAGATCGTCAAATCTTATCCCACAGACTCCCGAATTCAAGAAGCGGTGCAAAAACAAAACCCTCAAATTGCCGCTTTGCAAGGAGAATTACGGCAGGGAGAACAATTTGCCTACTGGCTTGAGATTGCTCAAACCGATGTAGGCAAAGCTTACTCAGGACAATTGACGGTGTTTCTACTCGATGACTTGGAAAAATTGCGATCGGAGTTAGCAAATCGATGAACTGGCGGCACTTCATTCCGTTTTTTGACACAACTGCAATGGACTGGGCAGTCACGCCTCGCTTGTTGCGCTGGCTGACCTTTGTGTGGTTGTTTGTAGGATTGGCGGTAATGTTTAGTGCCTCATATCCTGTCGGAGACGCGATCGGCGATGGGTTGTACTACTTTAAACGGCAACTAATCGCGATCGCGTTAGGCATGATTCTGTTTAACGTCCTAATTCACGCTCCCCTGCGCTACATTCAGGGCGTTTCAAGTTTAGGATTTATCTCGCTGCTCGGCGGAATTTTTCTGACAACTGTGATTGGGCGAGAAGTAAACGGAGGACAGCGTTGGTTTGAAGTCGGTCCATTTTTGATTCAGCCTTCGGAGTTGATTAAGCCATTTCTGGTCTTGCAGAGCGCTCGAATTTTTGGACAATGGGAACGACTGACTTGGCGAGTGCGACTGACTTGGATTGGACTGTTTGGGCTGATGCTGATCGGAATTCTCCTTCAGCCGAATCTCAGTACCACTGCTCTTTGTGGAATGGCATTATGGCTCGTTGCTTTGGCTGCCGGATTACCCTATCTCTATTTAGGCGGAACAGCGGTTGGAGGGCTATTTTTGGCGACCTTGAGTATTAGTATTCGAGAGTATCAACGCCGCAGAGTCATGTCATTTCTCAATCCTTGGTCTGATCCCTTGCAAGATGGCTATCAGCTCATCCAAAGTTTGTTAGCGATCGGCTCAGGAGGATTTGCCGGAACAGGATTTGGGCTTTCTCAACAGAAATTATTTTATTTGCCGATTCAGTATACCGACTTCATTTTTGCAGTCTTTGCTGAGGAGTTTGGTTTAATCGGGTGTTTCGCATTTATGGTGATGCTGATTGCTTATGCGACCTTGGCATTGATTGTGGCAAAACAAGCGCGAAATGCCATTCATCGATTGGTCGCGATCGGGGTCATGGTGATTATGGTTGGTCAGTCTTTGCTGAATATTGGCGTAGCAACAGGTGCATTGCCGACGACTGGATTACCTCTGCCGTTGTTTAGTTACGGTGGGAGTTCAATGATTTCTAGTCTCGTCTGTGCAGCATTGTTGATTCGGGTCGCACGAGAAAGCAGTGAAGCAAGCGTATCTCCGATCTCCGAAAATCCCAAAATTGTTTCATTTGCAGAAGCGAGAACCCGACGAATGAAACCCAGACCGTCGCGCTAAGTCGGTAGAATGGGAAAGGCGCTTCGGATTGCTTAACCATGTTTGATACGTTCCAGACTCAACTTTATGAGCTTTCGCAATTTGCCGATCGCTTAGTTTCTAGCCAATTGACGCATATTACTCCGGTCAGTATTGGGGTAATTTTTGCGGCAGGATTGCTGACGAGTTTAACGCCTTGTACGCTGTCGATGTTGCCGATTACGGTGGGCTATATCGGCGGGTATGAAGCAAAATCTCGGGTACAGGCTGCGGCGCAATCCACCTGGTTTGCCCTAGGATTGGCGACGACCTTAGCAGGACTGGGCATTGCAGCAACGCTATTTGGCAGAGTGTATGGGCAGGTTGGGACAGGTTTACCGATCGTGATTAGCGTTGTCGCGATCATCATGGGATTGAATTTATTAGAAGCGTTGCCGTTACAGATGCCGACGATTGGAGGAACAGATTGGATCTCTGAAGAATTGCCGACAGGTGTGCGATCGTATCTATTAGGAGTGATGTTCGGTTTAGTCGCGTCGCCTTGTAGCACCCCGGTTTTGGCGACAATTTTAGCTTGGATTAGTACGACAAAAGATCCGATTCTGGGTGGATCGCTTTTACTGTGTTACACGGCTGGATATGTTGCGCCGTTGATTATTGCCGGAACATTCACCGCAGCGATTAAGAAATTATTGGAGTTGCGGCGTTGGTCGGGTTGGATTACGCCGACAAGTGGTGTGTTGCTTGTGGGATTTGGTGTGTTTTCGTTAATGTCGCGATTTGTGTTTTAGAAGATGACTTTTACAGAATTAGTGAACGCTCCCAAGCGGTATTTGAAAAAAGAATTGCTGCCCGTTTTAGCCGATTTGAGATTAGCGATCGTGCTTTTACTCGCGATCGCGGTTTTTAGTATCGCTGGAACAATCATTGAGCAAGGACAATCTGTTCAGTTTTATCAAGCGAATTACCCTGAAAAGCCTGCTCTCTTCGGCTTTCTCACTTGGAAAGTTCTGCTGACAGCCGGACTTGATCATGTGTATCGAACTTGGTGGTATTTAGCGTTACTGATTCTGTTTGGAGCGAGTTTGACCGCTTGTACATTTACGCGCCAATTGCCTGCGCTGCGCTGGTTTTCGCGAACTTGGAATTTCTACAGTCAGCCGCGCCAGTTTCGCAAATTTGCGTTAAGTGCCGAGTTCCCCAAAGCTGGAATTGATCAGCTTTTACCGCTGCTGGAACAGCGCAAGTACAAAATTTTTCAAGACGGTGACAAGCTGTACGCGCACAAAGGAATTGTTGGGCGAATTGGGCCGATCGTGGTTCATGCCGCGATGTTGCTGATTCTGCTCGGCGGCATTATCGGTGCGATGACGGGCTTTATTGCTCAAGAAATGGTTCCCAGTGGAGCCACATTTCAGATTGACAACGTAACGGATGCGGGAATTTGGGCGGCTCCGCAGATTCCGAAAGATTGGTCTGTGAAAGTCAATCGATTTTGGATTGATTACTTGCCGACTGGAGAGATCGATCAGTTTTACTCGGATCTTTCTGTGCTCGATCAAAACGGAAAAGAAGTCGATCGTAAAACCATTCACGTCAATGAACCCCTGAAACACAGAGGGGTGACGCTCTATCAGGCAGATTGGTCGATCGCGGCAATTCAAGTGCGACTCAACAACAGTCCAGTCCTGCAATCGCCGATGGCAAGAATTGACCAGGGCAGCGGGCGAATTTGGGGAACCTGGCTGCCGTTGAAGCCCGATATGAGTGATGGCGTGTCTCTCGTTGCCAAAGATTTACAAGGCTTGCTACTGGTCTACGACATGGATGGCAAGCTGATCGCAACCGTGCGTAAAGGCATGGCGGTTGATGTGAAAGGATTGAAATTATCGATCGTGGATCTGATCGGCAGTACTGGACTGCAAATCAAAGCTGATCCAGGAATTCCCATTGTCTATCTCGGCTTCGGCTTACTGATGCTCGGTGTGATTATGAGCTATGTTTCTCACTCGCAGATTTGGGGATTGGAGAAAGATGGAGCCATCTACATTGGAGGCAGAACCAATCGTGCTCAAGTCACCTTTGAACGAGAATTTTTGGGCATTCTGGAAGCGATCGATCAGGGTAAATCTGAATCGACTCCAACCCAACTCGCCCAAACTTAAACTTTATGCCTTACCGTCTTGCGGTGCTGCTGACCATTATCGTAATTGTTCCACTGGGGTACTTCGCGCGATTCACAGCGGCGTTGCCTGGGTGGATAACGGATATTGCAGGCAGTTTGGCTTATCAAATTTTTTGGATGGCGTTGGTACAGTTTTGTTTTCCAAAACTCTCGATCGCCAAAACTGCGATCGCAGTGTTCTGTTTTTCTTGTGCGATTGAGTTTCTGCAACTTTGGCAACCTCCTTTTCTACAAGCGATTCGTGCCACATTGCCAGGTCGTTTAGTCCTCGGAAATACCTTTGTGTGGTCGGATTTTCCGCCTTATGCGATCGGGTGTTTTTTAGGATGGCTTTTGCTGAGTGGAGTGCGGCAATTGCGATCAGAACCTGCGCGATCGCGAGTCTAGATTACGATCATCGCCACTCTGGGGAACTCTGGCTATGATGAACAGGTTCTAATGGAGCTTCCCCTATGCGCGATCGAATTGAGCAACTCACGCAACACTTAGCAACCGCGATCGTCGGTAAAGAAGAAGCGATTCAACTCGTTTTAGTTGCGCTGCTTTCTGGAGGTCACGCGCTGCTTGAAGATGTGCCTGGAGTTGGAAAAACTTTACTGGCAAAGTCTTTAGCGAAATCGATTCAAGGCAAGTTCCAACGGTTGCAATGTACTCCCGATTTACTACCAACCGATGTGACTGGGACAAACGTTTGGAATCCGCGCACGGGCGAGTTTGAATTCATGGCAGGTCCGATTTTTGCCAATGTGTTGTTAGCCGATGAAATTAACCGAGCCACGCCCAGAACTCAATCGGCATTGCTCGAAGTAATGGAAGAACATCAAGTGACGATCGATGGAACCTCGCGCAAAGTTCCAGAACCGTTTTTCGTGATTGCGACTCAGAATCCCGTGGAATATCAGGGCACGTTTCCGCTCCCCGAAGCGCAAATGGATCGATTTGCGTTGTCGCTTTCTCTGGGTTATCCGACGGAAGCAGAAGAATTGAAAATGCTGGAGCGGTTGCAATCAGGACGGCGCGTTGAAGAGTTGCCGCCTTGCATTACGCTGGATGAGATTCGAGAACTGCAACAGCAGTGTGCTTTAGTTCGAGTGGAATCTTCGCTTCAGCAGTATTTATTGAACATTGTGCGATCGACGAGACACGATGAAGAAATCCTTCTCGGAGTCAGCCCCCGTGGAACAGTTGCGCTTCAGAAAGCAGTTCAAGCCTTTGCATTTCTAGAAGGCAGAGATTACGCCATTCCAGATGATGTCAAAGCGATCGCACCGCATGTGTTAGCCCATCGGATGATCGCAGCGAGCGGCAGACGATCGCATGAGATTGTGGCGCGGTTGTTAGGGTCGATCGCGATCGGATAAGAGCGGTTCGACTGTGCTCAGCCTTTTAGAATAAAGAGATCGAGAAATTTCTCGATCTCTTTATTGTTCTATAGCACTCTACTTGCTGGAAGATACAGCACATGAGGCTTACGCTCATCAATGGGTTGCTGCTGCCCCAAAACTACCTTCTGTTTTGCGAGCCAAGCAGGTAGCTTGGAATTTGTTGGATAGTATTGATGAACGAAATCGATAAAATCATCAATCGTGCAAGGCTGATGTGTTCCTCCCATAAAATGCTGATGGAACTGATCATGAACTTCACAAGAGATCGTAATCAAGTTGTTCTCAACATCTGCAAGATGAGGATATGCATGAGACGCATATAGATGATGTGCTGCAAGATTAAAGTTATGAATTTTATCAGGCTTCTTTCCAGTCACCTGACATATCTTTTTATCGCGTCTCTTAGCTTGATCTTTTGCTTTCTGAATCGCTTTTTCTCGATCGAGAATTAGATTCACAATTGTATTTGCAACATAAGGCGGAGCCTCTTTACCAACATCGTCACACCACTCACGCCGATTTTTGCGAGTGAGTGTCGTACTAAACTGTTTTGCAAGCTTCATGACTCCAGGAAGCGAGTAGTATAACTCGTTTTTATCCCCAAAACTTTCATAGTCCTCACCCTCAATCAACGAGGTGTCTGTCCGCTTTGCCGCTTCCGCCATTTTGGAAAGATAAGATGCATTTGTGCCGAAAATTGCAATCACATCAGCTTTAGAGAGAAAAAAGCGATTATTGCGTTTAACGAGTGATGAGCAGTTATCTAAAATCTTTTTGCGGACAAAAGCGCGACGAATATTGCGTTTCGTGTGTAGAAACCATTCCTTTAACACGTCAAAAAAGCTTTGTTTACGATGTGTTTCCACATAGCGTGCAATTGTATAAGCCCCTGTAAAGGTGTACTCACGCAATCCGCTTCTAGAGACGATTCTGTAATCTTTGCCTTCTTCAAGCTCCCACTCATCATCAGGGATTGAGTCAAAGAATTTTTCAATGTCAATCAATTCTTGAGAACTAATCTTCAACATTTCAATCAGTTCTTTGGAGGGGATATAGATTTCTGCCATGTCTAGAAACTCTCCGTCAAACTGTTATAGAAGACAGTCAAGCGATGGAAAACTTTGGCATCGCCAGTTTCCTGATTATCCGGGTGATAGATCTTACTGAGATTGCGATAGGCGGACTTAATGGCTTCAACTTGTGCTGTTTTCGGATCGAGTCCAAAGATTCGCCAAGGTAAGTCGTACTTGAAAATGTTGATTCCATTGATGCAACCATAGCCAGTCTCGTTATCTTCCCCAGGAAGAATGCCGATAAACTTACGATACAGTTGTTCCCACCCTTCTTTTTTGGTGAGGTCAAGCTTGCCCATCCCATCAGTTGCCATCTGGAAAAATCCAGATTTCTTTAATTCTGCTGTCGTGCTGACTCCGAAATGTTGATAAGCTGCCTGCTTAATTTGGGTCAAAGTTAAAGGCTTAACTTTCGCAGGTGCTTTCGATTTCTTTTTGTGGTTCTCAATCACAAATTGAGCAAACTCACGAAGCGTCTTCGTATCGATGCTCTGAAGTTCTGAAAGACGAGAAATTTCGTTCTGAATCAGGTCATTAAGCTGTAGCTCAGTTTGCTTTTTACTACTTGCTTTTGCTGGTTTCTTCTTGGTTGTCGTTGCCATTATCTCTAAGCCGTATCGAGCGATGAATGTAAAGCAGGCATCGGGAACGATGTTCCCAGAATACCCGGATGAAATCGCGAGTTATCGTAATGTCTTCATCAAGCCACGGAGATTGGACAAGATTTGAGCGAGCAAGGCTTCGATCGTATGATCGCTTCGATCACTGATTCAAATGTTGATTCCGTTTCACGATTCCATCGTCTTGAACATGAAACACAGAGAGATGGCTCAATTCCGAACACTTTATTTCAGAAACGATGAAGTTATCATGAAGACTTCAGTATGAATACTATTCCAGTATATTTACGTAAGGATTGCTTGCGGTATCAGAGAGACACAGCTTTGAGAAAAAGCGATGAACCTATACAACTTAGTCTGATTGAGTCTTTAATTGCTGTGGAATCTGAACCGCTTCTAGAATCACAACTTTTCCATCTTGCCAAACTGCGATCGATTCTCCCAACCGTCGATGCCGCTCAAGTGCTTGAGAGATTCCTTCTTGAACTCCTTTGAGAATCTTTGCACGTCGATCTTTAATATCGTCGTTAGCCATCAATGCCTCTAGCGATTTGATCCCAGGTTTCTCGATCGTAAACAGTTAGAGACTAGTTGATCACTACCTCAGCTACAAATTGATCTGAATCTGGGATTGCGCGATCGCAATCTGCAACGAATCATTTGAACCGGGAAAGAGCATCTATGATAATGGTCATCACCTGATAGAGACAATGTGTGATTCATGGCGATGCTCCCCGGATTAAGCGATCGAGAAGTTCGAGATCAACAGTTAGCAGGCAATACGAACGACGTAAAACTGCCAACCAGTCGATCGTATGCACGCATCCTGCAAGAAAACCTGTTTACCTTTGTTAACGCCGTCTTTTTTGCAATTAGCGGCGTTTTCATTCTGCTACAACGCCCGAGCGATGCCGTCTTCGTAGCGGTGATTATTTTTAGCGGCGTTGTAATTGGAATCGTGCAAGAAATTTGGGCAAAGCAAAAGTTAGACGAAATCGCCTTGCTGAATCGACCTCATGCAACCGTGATTCGCAACGGGCAGGAGGTGAATATCGATCCCTGTGCAATCGTTCTCGGCGATGTACTGGTACTGCGCCCCGGCGATCAAGTCCTCGTCGATGGACAAATTGTTGGAGAGGGGCGAGTCGAAATTGATGAATCTTTGTTGACTGGAGAATCAGATCTGATTGTGAAAGTCGCAGAGAAACCTGTCTATTCGGGCAGCTTTTGTGTCAGTGGAACGGCTTGCTATGAGGCGCAGAAAGTTGGAGCGGATACGGTTGCCTATCAGCTTACAGTGGGAGCGCGAGAATTTCGCCAAGTGTATACGCCGCTGCAAGCTGAGATTAATCTCATCATTCGGATTCTGTTACTCTTAGCATCGTTCTTATGGTTGCTCGTTGGCATTAGTTTTATTAGTCGATCGCAAACTCTCAATGAAGTTGTGCAGCGTGCTGCCGTGATCGCTGGATTGATTCCAGCCGGATTGTTATTAGCAATCACGCTTGCATATGCCATGGGTGCAATTCGGATGTTAGGACAAAATGTTTTGATTCAGCAAACGAATGCCGTCGAGTCACTCAGTAATATTGATGTCTTGTGTTTAGATAAGACGGGCACATTGACCACGAATCAGATTGAACTTCATTCTCTCCATCCATTAGGAATTCCTGAGGAAGAACTGAAATGGTTGATTGGGGATTTTGCGGCGAGTACTGCGTCTGGAAATCGGACGAGTGAAGCTGTTTTAATTGCCTGTTCTGGATATGCAAAGCCGATTCGGAATGAGATTCCCTTTTCATCAGCGCGGAAATGGAGCGCGATCGCATTTGAAGATCTCCCTGGAACCTACGTGATGGGCGCGCCAGAAATCCTCATGAAGTCGATCGCGGTCACAGACGAAATTCTGAACTATATCGATGAACAGGTAAATCAGGGATTTCGAGTCGTTTTGTTTGCCCATACAGAATTTGAAATCGAGACAACTCTTCCGCCGCTCAACCCGCTAGGAATTCTCTGTTTTTCGGATCAACTTCGCCCTTCTGCACAGGAAACTCTACAAGGCTTTGTCAAAGCAGGCATCACGCTCAAAATCATTTCAGGAGACAATCCCCAAACCGTTGCAGCATTAGCAAAACAGGCGGGCTTCACCGACGAGGTTCGAGTCATCTCCGGGGCAGAACTGGCTCAAATGGATGACGCTCAATTTGTGCAGGCGGCAAGAAATTACAACGTATTTGGGCGCATTACACCTCAGCAAAAAGCACAACTCGTTCGCAGCCTGAGACGCAGCGGTTCTTATGTCGCGATGACTGGAGACGGTGTGAATGATGTGCTGTCGCTGAAACAGGCGAATCTCGGAATCGCAATGGAGAGCGGGAGTAAAGCGACTCGCAGCATTGCGGACATTGTGTTGCTCAAAGATACATTTGAAGCGTTACCGCATACTTTTTTGGAAGGACAACGGATTCAGAATGGCATTCGAGATGTCGTTAAGCTCTTTATGGTGCGATTGAGTTGTGTCGCGTTGTTGATTTTTGCGATCGCGATTGTCTCAGATAGCTTCCCCTTATTAAACAAACATAGTGCGATCGTCACGTTGATTGGAGTTGGCATTCCAACCACGTTTATTCCAATCTGGGCGCAACCGGGAGAATGCCAGAAACGGAGTTTAGTCCGATCAATGCTCCATTTTGTGATTCCTGCGACAATTACCATCACTTTAGTGTCACTGACAGTGTATCTATTTTATTTAGTCAGCGCTGCTTTAGACTTACCTCCGAATATTGGTCTAACTAAGATCGAATTCAATATTCCTCGGACTGCACTTGTGACAATTTTAGTATTTTGTGAACTGCTGTTAATCCCATTCTTAAAACCACCGACAACCGCTTGGGTGGGAGGAGAACCGCTGAGCGGAGATTGGCGCTATACCTGGGTTGCGTTAGCGCTGCTGGTTGTTTATTTACTCATTTTATTTATTCCGCCACTCCGAACGTTTTTTGAGCTTTCTCAAATTAGTGTGCAGGACTGTCTCTTCCTAGGATTAGTTGCGCTAGAGTGGGGATTGATCGTGCGACTCGCTTGGCGAACTCGGTTTCTCGATCGCTTTTTAGGCGTGGATTTGGAGTAGCCCTCATGAGAGAAGTACCATCTAGAATTCCGCAGTACAAAGTCTCGATTTGGGAAACGGTCGCGATCGTACTCGGCGCGATCGCCACATTAGGAGTTGGTTTAACAGGGTTAGCGCTCAAGTTTTTGAGCAATGCGGCAACCCCCCAACGGGCAGAAGCGATCGCCAGCAATATTATGAGTTATTCACTGCCAGGAGCATCACAGGGCTTATTGGGCGTGAATCTTGCAGGGGCGAAAGTGGCATTGATCGCCAGTGAAGGAGATGAACCGGACATTCAGCTCTTAGTCGCACGGGTTCCCATCGAGCAAGAATCGGGACGCAAGCAAGTCGATCGCATTTTAGATAGCATTGCCTTGGGTGCGGATGAGGAAGAACTGAAGATTAAATCCGTGCGGGTGGAGAACAAAAATCTCTGTGGCACGTCTACCTCAGTTGTGATTCGCGAAGGGCAGTTGAAGTACCCCGATTCTCCTGAGCAAGCTACCGTGATTTATCGCGCTAGTGTGAATTTAGAAGATAGTCGGTATGTTGTGAATTTGCTGACGAATGGACAGGATCTCAAAACGGCAGCAGAAAAAGCCTCGACTGTATTTGATTCGCTTCAGTGTAAACAGTAGCGTGCTTAGATTTTAGAGGTTGATTTTAGATTGTGAAGATTATTCGTCGTGTCGTGCGAGTCTCACGTAAAACAGTGTTATGGTTGGCGATCGCGACTTTTGTCTTTGCGATCATGTCTCATTCGGTCGTTGATGCGATCGCATCTGCACAACCCGATTGGATCAAGCGTAGCAACGAGAATACAAATTTATTGACCGAAGCCGAATCAGCCAAACAATGTAGCGATTTAGCCCTGAGCAAATCCCTGCTGCAACTGGATTCAAACTATGGACAGTGCCGTGAGAAAGGCATCAATACTCTCCTTCAAAGGTTTCAGACGAAGCTCAAACAAGAACGCGATCCTGCCGTAAAACTCGATTTAGAAATTCTGATCCAGTCTGCAACTGAATCATTGAAATCAGATGAATTCCATCGCCAACTTCGCCTACCTTATGTCGATTTAGCTAAAGAGATTCACAATAGCTTAGATGATTTGAGCAGACCGGATCTCGTGAAACTATTGCAGCAATTGAATGGAGACGAAACGGGAAAACCAGCGATCGCGACTTTAGCCATTCAAAATCTGCGCGGATCTGTGTCTCGTCCCAATATTTTCTTTCCCTCTAAGTCGCAAATCGAGAAGGATTTATCGAATACATCCTTTCAACTAGAGCGAATTCAGAAACGCTTAGAGCAACAGAAAATCGATCAAGAAAGTTATACAAAGCTGAAAGCTCAAATCACAAAATATACAACCTTTGTTCGGCAAGAAATTTTGCCGAAATCAAGATTAGATTTTCGATTGTCACCAGAACTTTACGCACTGGAATTACAAGAACGAGGCGTTGAAATCTCGATCGATGAACTGCTCAAGCAAGCTCACACTGCATTTGAATCCATCCAACAAGAAATGGATGTCCTCGCGGCTCAAGTTGCGAAACAAAAAGGCTTACAAACCACAGGATATCGAGAAGTTATCCGCAGTTTGAAAAAAGAACAATTACCCGCAGACAAGATTCTGCCTCAATATGAACAACGCCAAAAAGATCTCGAAGCGATCATTCGACGAGAAAAGCTAGTCACATTGCCAAAACGAAATCTGACCATTCGCTTAACCAACGATCGAGAAAACACCAATTTCCCAGTTCCCCAATATTTCCCGCCCAAATCCTCGCAAAAAACTGCGGGTGTGTTCATTGTTCCACTGCTAAAACCTGACAAACAGCCGCGAGCTTACGATGACTTTACCTATCCCGCCGTTGCCTGGACACTGACCGCACATGAAGGTAGACCCGGACACGATTTACAATTCACGACGATTCAGGACAAAGGCACGTCAGAAGCGCGATCGCGCTTTGGTTACAATCCTGCAAATCATGAAGGATGGGCACTATATGCAGAAGCAATTACGTTGCCATTTATGCCGATCGAGGGGCAATTTATTTCGCTCCAGTTTCAGTTACTCCGAGCAGCACGAGCATTTCTGGAGCCAGAACTGCATCTCGGAAAAGTCTCGATCAACGAAGCCATGCGAATTCTGACTGAAGATGTTGGATTCTCAAAGTTCT
This sequence comes from Leptolyngbya sp. GGD, assembly GCF_026735145.1. Lineage (NCBI taxonomy): Bacteria > Bacillati > Cyanobacteriota > Cyanophyceae > Leptolyngbyales > Leptolyngbyaceae > Leptolyngbya > Leptolyngbya sp. GGD. The sequence goes on along the minus strand of NZ_JAPQKE010000001.1, from coordinate 1,139,414 downwards.
TTGCTCAGCAAGAAATTAATCGTTACACGGTGAAACTTCCGGGTCATGCGCCTTCTTATTTCTACGGCTATCAAAGGCTGATGCAGCTTCGTCAAGAAGTCGAAAAACAGATGGGTCAGCAGTTTGATCAAACTGCTTTTCACGATTTTATTTTGGCTCAAGGTTTTATGCCGCAACAGTTACTCCGCCAAACCGTGTTAGAGCAATTTGTAGCCGCAAAAACCAAATCATTTCCTTCTTATCTCAGATAGTGAACTTTTCTGAAGCATTTGTCAGGATCAGCCCCCCGTCATACTTACAATGGTCTCGAATTCTTTTTGTTCTCTTCAGAATCATTAGGAAATATTAAGATATGGCTGACGAGCTTATTAAACCTTACAACGGCGATCCGTTCACAGGACATCTCTCGACCCCTATCAGTGATTCTGGCTTCACCCGCGCTTTCATCGGTAACCTCCCGGCTTACCGGAAAGGCTTATCGCCCCTGTTGCGCGGTCTTGAAATCGGAATGGCACATGGGTACTTTTTGGTCGGTCCTTGGACGCTCCTAGGTCCTCTGCGCGACTCTGATCATGCAGCAGTTGGCGGATTAATTTCTGCAATTGCATTGATTTTGATCGCAACGGCTTGCCTTTCAACCTATGGCTTAGCTACTTTCCAAGGAGATAATGACTCCGCAACAGATTCGCTGCAAACCTCTGAAGGTTGGAGCCAATTTGCAGGTGGATTCTTCGTCGGAGCAACCGGTGGCGCAGCCGTTGCTTTCTTGCTCCTATCGAACTTCCCGATCATCGATAAAATCTTCACGGGCGCATTTAACTAGAGTTTAACTAGATTTCTACCCGTACTGAAATATCTTGCCAATTTAGCTCGATCGCCTTTGTCGATCGAGCTTTTTTGTGCTGCCTTACCTACAGCCCTGAAAAGATAAGCGCTTGCTCTTTCTTCCCACTCCCCACTCTCTCACTTAAAATCAATGCAATAAATTCGCCAAAATCCGCCAGACATGGTATACCCTGTTAACTGCAAATTCTGGTGAACGCCTCTTTACCGACCTATGCCTGACATGCAACCCTGGGAATTTTTAATTCAGCAAGATGGCGATCGCGCTTGGCTACCGCTCGACACCGCCGATGTCGAGATTCTCGAAGGTCGGTATCGCATCGCCGCAAAATCTCCACTCAAAAACACCTCGGTTTCAGTCCGAGTCCGCTACGATGCGATCGACGAAATTCCTCCCAAACGCCGGACTCAGACTCGCACTCAGCAGACCAATCAGAAAGGACTGATGGTAGTCATTCCCTACACAACCCTCCTTCCCGGTTTCTGGGAGTTTCAATGCACCTCTGAAACAGGAACCGTGCAGTCAATGCAGTTGAAAGTTTTATCGATCGCGGCTGATCTCGTCGAAGATTGGAACCCTGACTGGGAAGACGCAGAGCACGCCACGCTCGAATTTGTCGCCCCTGCTTTAGAATCCGACCTGTTAGAACCCAAAGAAACGTCTGCTGATTTACTTTCTATCGATGATATTCTGCAGGATGCCGAATCCGAATCCGGCACGATCGCAGACGAGATTTTACGAGAATATGGCTTAGTTTCAGAATCGCCTTATGAAGATTTCAGAGTGCCACAGAATCCGATGTTGCCGGATTCTGTTGTGGTGATCGCGCTCGTGCAAGACACCTTTATTGCTAATCGCGGTGAACCGTTAACGATCTCGGGGCAAATTGCGTCTGAAGAATTGACCGAAATCGCTCATGCAGAACTGCGAATCTGTCTGCGTGATCCCCAAAGCTCGAAAATGCTTCTAGAAACCCGCGAAATGCTTCAAAACGAAGCTTTACCCTTTCAGTTGAAGTATCGCGTCACCTTGCCGATTGAACTCAAGACTCAGGTCATTTTGGGCGAGATCACCCTGCACGATCTCAGAGTGGAAGGTCATCCTGCGTTAGCAACCCAATCTTTTAGTTTGATGTCTGCTGTAGATGAGCTAGTCGATGCGATGCACGAAGCGAAGCGAAGCGATCGCAACATGGCAGAAGACATGCTCGATCTCCCGACGACTCGCCCCACTGCTGCACATCCCCCGCTCAATCTCACGTTTCTGAATTTCGTCACAACTGCCAAAGAATCTGAAGGCACAAACTTTACGGTCAAAGAATCTTCCAGTTTGCCGCCGCAACTGCGCCAACCCAATCCGTATGTCCGCCGCAAACTCGACCTTCCTACTTTTGGCATTCAGCCTGATGTCGCGAACCCGGAATACACCGATGGAACTCAGCTAGAAATTCCGCTCTCTGGCGCATTTGTCCCACTTGAAGTCACACCAGACCCAATTCAAGAGCCAGAACCGATTCAAGAGCCAGAACCGCCTAAGGTAGAAGATCTCTATCTCGCGCCGCTCGAAGAATCTGCACCTGCCAGCGACCTCAAAGTTCAAGCAGACGATCGAGATTCTATCCCCGAAACTGCCACACTCAATCTTCAGCCTAGTTCTGATGAGGTCGTCAATGAGTTTGTGGTTGATGACGAGCCGATTTTACCTCTGAATGATCTGATTATCTCGCGTCGTAATCACTCGATCGCATCTGAACGTGCCCGTAATCCACTGCTGCTGCCTGAAACGGAGCCTGTCCCCGATCCGATCGTTCTGATTGCTGAACCAGAACTCATCGGTGGAAAATCAACGACTGTCCGCCTCAAACTCCCAGACATTGTGCCGAAAATTTATGCCAAGCTCTGGGTGAGCGATCGCCAAAATCGCAGCTTAATCGAACCCTCACGCTGGATCATCGACTTCAAACCGGACGGACATGGCAACCTTGAAGCCACCACCGAAATCAAAGTCCCCTTTGAGTGTGTTGAAATTCAAATCGAAGCGATCGCCGTTGAAGTGATGACGAATCGAGAAAGCCACAAGGTTATTGTGACTCGCCAAGTTGTCCCGGAAGAACTGCCGGACTTATGGCTCGACGATCTCGATACGGACTCGATTTCCTTATAGCTCAGCCCAAGTCTGACAAACCTAACCTGAAACCATTGAGCTTTTCCAAAAGCAGTTGTCCCTGTCAGAACGTCTTCTAATGTTAAGAATTCTAAGAGCAACGCGCTCAGCGTTACCCAAGGCATGTAAATTCACAAATGGAATCATCTAACGAATAGGAAACTTTTCTTATGACAGGTTCATATGCAGCTTCATATCTGCCTTGGATTCTCATTCCCGTTGTGACCTGGTTACTTCCCACGGTTGTCATGGGCTTGTTGTTCTTGTACATCGAACGTGAAGATCCAAGCGGCATCTAAGCCTCTTGGTTCCAAACGCATTAGCAAAACAAAGCCGCCTAGTACTAGGCGGCTTTTTCTTATCTTTGAATGAACTTACAGCGAAGAGCCAATGCTGGTATAAGAACCATAGAAAAACAAGCTCATTACACCGATCACGCCCAAGCCTGCAACAGTTGCTACAAGCCACAGGGGAATTCTTCCACCAGTCTGCACGGTCTTACCTCCTAACTAAAACAGCAATCTGAACAATCAAACACTAATTGAAGAAATAGCTAGAGAACAAAATTCCCAGCGTAAAAATCAACAAAAGCCCCAAATACAGAGAAGTCCGGTTAAGTTCAACGGGCTGCTTGTTAGGGTTGGGAGCGCCTTTAATTCCTGCCACGGTTCAAACTCCTATCGTTGAATAAATTGCATCGACGCGATCGCGCCAATGAAGAAGATTGCTGGCACAGCCAAAGTATGAACTGCCAACCAGCGGACTGTAAAAATCGGATATGAAATAGGTTCGTTCGGGGTGTTGCCTGTCATAATTTTCTCAACCTTTTTGACTCAAAACTACTTTCCAACTTGCGAAGCAAATTTATCCACTTGCTGTTTTGCAGCCGAGCGGTTGCTGACGATCGGAAGCTGCTCTTGACGTGCAGTTGGATAGTATTCGTTCGGGCGAGGCGTGCCAAACACGTCATACGCCAATCCCGTACTGACAAACAACCATCCCGCAATGAACAATGCCGGAATCGTGATGCTGTGAATAATCCAGTAGCGAATGCTAGTTACAATGTCGCCAAACGGGCGCTCACCAGTAGTACCTGCCATGTTTGCTCTCTCCAGAAGTCAACGAACAAAAGCCTTATCTGTATCATACGGGACGGGAGATGCCCTCACAAGTCGATCGTTAAAATTTGATCCCGTGTTTCTCATAATTGGGGAGATGGGGAGATAGGGAGTGGGGGAGTTTATAAAATAGTCACCCTTCACTCCTTCCCCTATTCCCCTAATTTCTAAGCCACCGGCTCATATTTCAACAACGTGCCGCGTTGCCCCATAATGAAACCTGTCTTCGAGTCAAAGAACATAATCCTGTAGAGGTTCGCTGGAATGTTCTCAACATCGCGATCCTTTTGCCAAGATTTACCGCCATCGAAGCTAGCTAACAGGTTACCACTGCCACCGACGACCCAGAGTTCATTCGGTGTGCGATAGCCGAGATCCAATAAACCCCAACTGGTTGAGAATTCAGGATTCTGTGCTTCTGACCAGTCTTCAGGACTCGCTGAATTTGTGAATTGAATCTGCCCGCCTCTTGCCAACATCCACAGCCGACCATCTGGCGCAAATCCCATATTTTGTAATTTGCGTGAGCTATTCCGGTTGAAAGGCTGCCAAATGTCTTGACCGGGTTCCCAAGTTGAGAAGAAGTTTCCGGTCGAAGATACTGCAAGGTATTTTCCGTCGGGAGTGCGATCGATACTCCGCATCACCCCAAACGCTTCTTTCACCAAAGCTTTCCAGTTTTTACCACCGTCCGTTGTGCGATACACTGCTCCAACGTCCGTGGTCATCTCAGCCGTATCTTTGCCCAATGCAACGATCTTCTCAGGAGAGCCAGGAAGCTTGCTGCTCAATGGCAGACGTGCCCAAGACTTACCGCCATCACCCGTATGCAGCAGAATCGAAGGCTGTCCAGCAATCCAACCATCATCTCCAGAAAAATTTACTGAAGTCAGACGATAGGACTGCTCACCTAAATTCAGAATCTTTTGCTTCCAGGATTTTCCGCCATTTGTAGTTTCGAGCAATGCCGTATTGGTGCCGACCATCCAGCCATGCTGCTTGTCACCGGTGAAGCTAATATCGAGCATATTTTCTTCGATCGGTAACGGAACCACCTGCCAGGGATTATTCACAACCGCTGGCAAAAACCCTTTACATCCAGTCGCCAGGAAGACAACTGCCAATAATATTACAAACTGTTTCCAGGCTCTCAAAATCCGATACATTGCACTTGATCTCAATAAATAAAAGGGTTCGTTACTGTAAGCCATAAAGACTTAAAAAGAAAATAAATCCAACAATCAGCGCACCGAAAATTAGCAGGTTTTTCTGCCCCGGTGTTAAGGTATTCACCCCAAACCCATATCCCAAATTTTGCTTAAATCCAGACGGAGCATTGAGCGGACCAATATTCTGAAAGCGTTTCTTAGGAGCGCCACAGACTGGGCATTTCCAGGTAATTGGCAATTCCTCAAATGCAACACCTGCAGCGATGCCTGAGCGATCGTCGCCTTTGGTCGGCTGATAGATATATCCACAAGCCGCACACTCATGTTGATCCATATCTTTTGGCTCAAGCGGTGCAGGCGTTTCGACAGCATTCTCTTGGGGTTCAACAGATTCGGTACTCATGGCAAACGTCAGGGAGTTACCCAAACCTTAAAATGTACGTTAATTATTATGACATTTTGCGATCATTCTGAACGTCGATCGAGGGATTGCGTATCACATATACTGATCTGGGAGTTGAATCTGATTCTGATAGATTTTTCTTGATGGCTTCGATTTAGAAGCGATCTCTGAAAGTTCTTGATTTAGTAAGTATTTCAGCGCACCATGAGAAATTGCAGCACACTATAATAATGAGAGTGTAAAGCGCGAAGTCCATTTTTGTAGAACGAGAGGCGGCGAATACCTGTGTATGTCCTAAGTGGTTATGAATATCTTTTAGGCTTTTTGCTGATTTGCAGCTTAGTTCCGGTTCTGGCTCTTCTGGCTTCTAAGCTAGTTCGCCCTAGCCGTCGAGGTCCTGAACGCCGTACGACGTACGAATCCGGAATGGAGCCAATGGGCGGAGCCTGGATTCAGTTTAATATCCGTTATTACATGTTCGCCTTGGTCTTTGTGATCTTCGACGTGGAAACGGTGTTTTTGTATCCCTGGGCGGTCGCTTTCAATCGTTTAGGCTTGTTAGCGTTTATTGAAGCCCTAATTTTCATTGCAATTCTAGTTGTTGGACTCGTCTACGCTTGGCGCAAAGGAGCATTGGAATGGTCATGAATCCAGAAGCGGCTTCGCTCAATGGCGGGTCGATTATTAATCCGATCGAGCGTCCTAGTGTGACGCAAGAATTGTCGGAAAATGTCATTTTGACGACGGTAGACGATTTGTATAACTGGGCAAGGCTTTCGAGTCTGTGGCCTTTGCTGTTTGGAACCGCTTGCTGCTTTATCGAATTTGCAGCTTTGATTGGTTCAAGATTTGACTTCGATCGCTTTGGATTGGTTCCGCGATCGACCCCCCGCCAAGCTGATTTGATTATTACAGCTGGCACGATCACGATGAAAATGGCTCCGGCGTTGGTTCGTCTTTATGAACAAATGCCTGAACCGAAATATGTGATCGCAATGGGCGCTTGCACGATCACGGGTGGAATGTTCAGTGTAGACTCACCGACCGCAGTGCGAGGCGTTGACAAACTGATTCCGGTGGATATTTATTTACCGGGTTGTCCTCCTCGTCCTGAAGCGATCGTGGATGCGATCATCAAACTGCGCAAAAAAGTTTCTAACGAATCGATTCAAGAACGTGCTCAGTTGCGTCAAACTCATCGCTACTACAGCACGACTCACAGCATGATTCCTGCTGAAGTAATTCACGATGGGAAATATCTCCAAGCTGAAAGCCGGATTGCGCCGCCGCGTGAATTGGCTGAAGCAATGGGTCTAGAAGTCCCGGCAGTCTTGCAAGAAGCAAAGGAGGGTGTCGATCGTGGCTGAAGAACAACAATCAACGATCGTTGAAGCGGGTAAAACTTCAAAGTGGCTGACTGAGAACGGGTTTGATCATGAATTCATCGGCTTGGATGCAAGCGGTGTAGAAATGATCAAAGTTGAGCCAGAATTGCTGATCCCTTTTGCAACAGCACTTCAAGCGTATGGGTTTAACTGTCTTCAGTGTCAAGGTGCTTATGATGTCGGTCCTGGCGATCAGTTGGTGAGTTTTTACCATCTGATTAAGGTGAGCGACAATGTGGTCAAGCCGGATGAAGTTCGGTTGAAAGTCTTTTTGCCGCGTGAAGATCCGAAAGTGCCTTCGGTCTTCTGGATTTGGAAAGGAGCAGATTGGCAAGAACGTGAATCCTACGATATGTATGGGATTGTCTACGAAGGACATCCGAATCTGAAGCGATTGCTGATGCCAGAAGATTGGGTTGGCTATCCACTTCGCAAAGATTACATCGCGCACGATTTCTACGAACTTCAAGACGCTTACTAAGCTTCTCGAATTCGACTTTAAAAGCTCTCTTGAATACTCAGGAGAGCTTTTATGTTTCAGAAGTCTTCTACACAGATCAGGTTTTCACTCTCTGAAAACTCCTTCAAAATCCATTGAGGTGAAGTATTTATGATCCGATTTTTTTTAGCGTCAGGAGCGATTCTGGCAGGCTTGTCAGTGGCTTTCGGTGCTTTTGCAACTCATGCTTTACGAGCCAAATTAGACGATCGAGCTTTAAGCATTTTTGAAACTGGGGCGCGCTATCAGATGTATCACGCGATCGCACTAATCCTCGTCGCCCTATTCATGAGCCGCGCTGAACTGAGTGGGACTCTCCTCACAACTTCAGGCATCGCATTTATCGGCGGCATTGTTCTCTTCTCGGGCAGTCTTTATGCGCTTTCTTTGTCTGGAGTGAAGATTTTAGGAGCCGTTGCACCTTTGGGGGGAGCAGGATTTTTGATTGGATGGGCGTGTCTCGCGATCGCGGCTTTTCAGTGGAAACCATAATTGAAAGGTTTGTGTCACCATGAGAAAGTTCGATCGATGAGTTTCATATGTGTCGATTACTTGGCTATTTCGGACAGCCTGTCTTGCTGGATCGCTTGATTTCTCAGCCTGATCATTCTCTCGTTGTCCAAAGCTATCAGCCCAAAGAAATGACCGCAGGATTGTTGAATGCGGATGGATTTGGAGTCGGTTGGTATCATGCTACGCGCAAAGCAGAGCCTTTTACTTACCGAAATACGCTACCCATTTGGAATGACTTGAATTTGCAGAGTTTGAGTCGATATGTCGAATCAGGCTGTGTCCTAGCAAATGTTCGGAGTGCAACCGCAGGATTAGCGACCGATTTGAGTAATTGCCAACCCTTTCAACATGCATCGCTTCTAGGCATTCACAACGGATTCATCAAAGACTTTCGGCAGACTCTATATCGTCCGATGCGCGATCGCTTAAGTGATCTGGCGTATCAATTCATTCAGGGATTGACGGATTCAGAGCATATCTTTGCAACTGTAATTGATGAACTAGAAACCAGCGCAAATCTCACCGAAGCACTGCATCACACTCTAAAAGTATTGATGGAATTAGGTGAAGCACATCAAACTCCGTTTTCTGCCAATCTGATTTTGAGTGATGGCAATCAACTTGTGGCATCTCGATATGCTCAGGGTGTACCAACTCCAACGCTCTATTACTTGCAAGATTCTGGCTCAGTCTTGGTTGTTTCTGAACCGATGTTTGATGGAAACTGGAAAGCATTGCCCGATCGCTGTTTGTTGACTGTTCATCATGACCTCAAGCTTGATATCACTCCAATCTGAAATTCGTTCTGACATGCAGCAGTGTCGATCGCGAACCTTAGAGCGAATTCGATCAATTGATTACGACACGTTCTGCACCCAGGCACATGCTGATTTCAGCCCGATCGGATGGCATGTGGGACATATTGCTTATACGGAAGCACTTTGGATTTTGCAGCGTTTAGCAGGGTATCCGCCTTTGATGCCGGAATATCATCGCTTATTTGCTCAAGATGGATTGCCAAAATCTCAACGGGTGAAATTACCAGAGATTGCGACTGTTTTAGAGTATTTGGAAATTGTGCGATCGCAAGTATTTGAGTATTTAGCGATCGCGCCCCTCGAACAGCAAGAACGACTGTGGAAATGGTTGATCCAACATGAATGTCAACATGCAGAGACAATTGCGATCGTACTGGCGTTAATTGAGAGTTCCTCGCTGCGATTTGGGCAGATTCAGCCCCCTAAATCCCCCATGTATGGGGGACTTCAAGCCGGATGCTCTAGTTTCAAAGTTCCCCAGAATGGGGGATTTAGGGGGCATTCCCAAGCGAGTCATACCTCAGAGAAATTCAACAACATGATCCTGATTCCAGCAGGAAATTTTATCCAGGGCAGTCATGAGATCGAAGCCCAAGACAATGAGCGTCCAGCACATTCAGTCTATTTAGATGACTATTGGATCGATCGCCATCCTGTCACCTATGGAGAATATCGAGCGTTCATTGAAGCGGGCGGATATCAGCAGCCCGAATATTGGACAGCAGAAGGCTGGGACTGGGTGAAATCCAACGAAATCACGCAACCGCTTTACTCTGGCAAAGCAGACCAGCCCGTTTGTGGCGTAAGTTGGTACGAAGCAGACGCCTATGCGCGATTCGTCGGCAAGCGTTTGCCCAGCGAGGCAGAATGGGAAAAAGCAGCCAGATCTCAAAATATGCTAGGTGAAGTTTGGCAATGGACATCAACCTGGTTTGCGGGCTATGCCAACTTTGAGAGCTATCCTTACCCAGGCTATTCCCAGCAGTACTTTGATGGAAAACATCGAGTCTTAAAAGGAGGAAGTTGGGCAACTTTCCCTTGGGCGATGCGCAATTCCTTCCGAAACTGGTATTATCCCCAGGTTCGCGAAATTTTCGCTGGATTTCGCTGTGTTGTGGTGAAAGGAGCTTAGTTCGGATGTCTGCGTCTTATACGTCTCAATTGTCTGATCGGATTCATCTTGCTTATCTCGTCGATCGCTCAACCCCGTCTGAAGATGAATTACATCCGGGGAGTGATGTGGTTCGCGGACTCAGCCAGACTCCGAAAACACTACCACCTCGATATTTTTATGACGATCGCGGTTCTCTGCTGTTTGAACAAATTACTGAACTCCCCGAATATTATTTAACCCGCACCGAAACTGAGATTCTGAATACTTGTGCGCCCGAAATCGTTGACATTACAGGTGCGTGTGAGTTGATCGAATTAGGCAGCGGAAATTCAACCAAGACGAGAATTTTGCTTGATGCTTATCGATCTGCGGGACATCCTTTAATTTATTGTCCGATCGATATTAGTGCAGGAATTTTAGAAAGCAGTGCCCAAAGCCTTTTAATCGATTATCCAGACCTAGAAGTGTATGGATTAGTTGGAACTTATGAACTGGCATTGAAAAAGCTCCCTCATGCTCAACTGCCGACGAGACTGATCGGATTTATTGGCAGCACGCTTGGTAATTTGAGTCCTGCCGAATGTGATCTCTTTCTCAGCCAAATCACGGCGGCTTTAAATCCTAAAGAATATTTTCTGTTAGGAATTGATCTACACAAATCCAGCGCTCAATTAGAAGCGGCATATAACGATCGACAAGGCATCACTGCCGAATTCAACTTAAATATGTTGCGCCATTTGAATCAGCGATTTCAAGGAGATTTTGATCTCGCACAGTTTGCGCATGTGGCAATTTATAACGAGCGCGATCGCCAAATCGAAATGCATTTACAGAGTTTGAGCGCGCAAACTGTCCATCTCCAATCGTTAAATTTAACGGTAGAATTTCGCGAGGGTGAAACAATTTTGAGTGAAATCTCACGCAAATTCGATTTAGAAGAAATGAAAGAATTACTCTCTGCAAAAAACCTTGATTGTGTGCAAGTTTGGACTGATCCGAATCAGTGGTTTGCCGTTCTCCTCTGCCAACGGGCATAACTTCAAAAAGTAGAGTTTCTTCAATGAAAGGGCACTCTAGTCTCCAGCGAAAATGATGCAAATTCAATCAACCTAATCATTAAATTTGTTAGGAAATGCAACTTTTTATCGAGATCTGGATAAACTGATATAGACAAATTGGAGATTCTGTCCTTGAATAGGTAGAGGAATTACTGAATGAGGTGGCAAAGTCACCCATTAATTCATCCGAAAATCCTGGATTGAGTCACAATACGCAGAATACTGTTTAGGAGATCGCACCGGAGCATCGCAATCCAGTATGAGAAAGGTGAAGGGGAGATGAGTGAAACGACATCATTTTTAGGAGGAGCGGCACTCGCAGGTCTTGCGGCTGTCGTTTTGTTGAAAGGAGGCGTGAGTACAAACTCACCCACACTTGCCCCAACTCAACCCCTTCCCAATTACGGCTATCCAGGTGTTGCGCCAGGTGCGCCCGTTGGTGTGGCTCCAACTGCGCCGCCCGCTCCTGTGGATACTGAAAAGCAGCGAATTGAAACTGAGCAATTAAAGGCTTTGGTCGAGCAGCAACGAGTTCAGACTGAGCAACTGAAGACTCAACTTCAAAGCCAGCAGGCACTGATCGATACGATGAATGCTCAAAGCAAGTCGAACTTGACTTTGCAAAAGCCTGGAGCTGCGAATCCAAATTCGTCGATCGAAGAGAACCCCGTGTTCTCGAATTTACTTTGGATGCTTGGGGGCGTGATTCTCGCATTTGGAGGCGGAATTGCTTTAGTGGGGATGTTCGTTTTATTTGCGAAACAGCAACGTCCGTCTCGAACGATCGAAGTGATTCACGATGAATATCCGGGATATTTGAATCGTCGCCGGACGCAAGTTTTACCAGCTCGACGGGCGATTAGACGAGTTGAAGCAGAAGAAATCGATTAGAGGTAAAGTGTGAGTTGGCTTTTCGCAAACTCATACCCGATGAATAAGATATTTCTCGAAAGCTGGTATCCGATTCAGAGGCGACTCACGCCTTATTTGTTTCTGTTGCCTGCTTTGATTGTGTTGGGGCTAACGGTTTTTTATCCAGCACTGCAAGCGTTTTATCTCAGTTTTACCCGGTACGATCTGATTGCGCCGCCGGAGTGGATCGGGTGGGAAAATTTTAAGCGGTTGAGTGGCGATCGAGTGTTTTGGCAAACGCTCCGCAATACGATTTTGTATTTGGTTTGTGTCGTTCCAGTTTTGGCGATCGCACCTTTAGCTTTAGCGATTTTAGTCAATCAGAAACTCAAAGGGATTCGCTGGTTTCGGGTGGCTTACTACACTCCGGTGATTATTTCGATGGTCGTCGCTGGAATCGCCTGGAAATGGCTCTATGCGGACAATGGCTTATTGAATCAATTTCTGCGATCGCTGGGACTTTCTGGAGTTCCCTGGCTGACTGATCCGAATTTGGCGCTTTTTAGCGTCATGGCAGTCACCATCTGGAAGGGATTGGGCTACTACATGGTGATCTATTTGGCAGGATTGCAGTCGATTCCAGAAGAACTTTATGAAGCGGGAGCGATCGACGGTTCAGACGGGATTCGGAAGCATTGGGATATTACTGTGCCCTTGATGCAGCCTTACTTGCTCTTAGTTGCAGTGATCAGTGCGATTTCGGCAACGAAGGTCTTTGAAGAGATTTTTATCATGACCAAAGGAGGCCCGCTGAATAGTTCTAAGACGATCGTGTATTACGTTTATGATCAAGCCTTTGGGGAATTGCAGATTAGTTATGCTTGCACGATCGGGCTGGTCATGTTTTTGATCATTTTAGTGTTGTCGATCGTGCGGCTTGCAGTACAGCGATTGACCGAAACAGAAAATTTCTAGCCAAAGCTGTCCGCTCCATAAACGCTGCTACTCGACGTATCCGTCATCAAGAAGAAATCGCCTCCAGAATCGCTTCCCAAATCGCTGCTCTGGCTGGTGGCAATTCCATGATTGAGAACTTGGAGCAATCGTTGAGGCATCAATGAGTCGAGTTCGACTAGATTGCCTGCTTCTAGCCATTGCACTTCTTGAGGTGCTAAAGATTGGCGTGCCTCACTAGAGAGGGTTTGAGAGGGAGAAGATTGGATGACTCGGAATCGTTTGCCTTTCAGTACTTGATAAGGTGAAAGTCCTAAATCAAAAATTTGAATCGGTTGATCCCCAAACCAATTCGGATCAGTTCGCAGTTGATGGACTAAGTTCACGCCTTTGGCATCAGCATTGTGAATGGCATACACTTTTAGCTCCGGATTGCGTTTGAGCATTTCCATCACAGTTGAGAAAATATCTTGTGGATAGCCATCAATGCTAAGAACAGCACAGTTGTTTTCAAAGTGGAAATTGTTTGCAATGAGAAATTGAGCAATCTCATCACGATCGCAGATTACTGCTCGATCGAAACTATAAGCACTGACATCGGGACTAATCGATCGCGGTTGAGCGGACTGTGCAAGAGGCGGTAAAAGCAAGGTCGTATCGCCGTTAATCGTTTGCCAGCGACGCAGCCATTCTCGAACTTGAGGCAGCGTAATCAGTTCGGGGCGGGGGTTTCTTCTTTCTTGAAAGCTTTTCCAGGCTCCAGATAGTAGGGAAGCTGAAACGAATATTCCAATGATAGTAATCACCGGATTTGCGAGGAACAAAAAGATAGAAATAACAATAACAATGAAACTGAAAATGAGTAAAACAATGGGATGAAAGCTAGTCAGTTTGTTTAATCGTCGATCGAGTAAGTATTGAAGCTGTCTAGGGGTGAAATGGATCGTTCCGTTATTTGAAATATCTTGCAGTGCTTTTTGGAAGAAGGCATCGGTAAACTTTAAGCGGGGATTACTTTCGGCACTTGGCTCGAAGACGAATGAATGATTGCAATTTTTGCAGCGCCCGGAGTTTCTTGTGCGATCGCGCAGATCATTATCGGTATTACATTGTATGCATTTCATGCCCATAGCTATTGCTCCTAGTATCGATCGCGCTTTGTTGTTAGCGGCTTGTGTTTCCTGAATTGCCCAAATTTAGGGGATTTGGAATGATTGAAATACTTTGATTCGATGAAATCATCTGAAGCTAACCAAAACTATCTGCATAATAGGTAGAACTATTGCTCCAATCATTTTCTTCAAACTCAACTAGAGTATCAGAATTGTTTGGCTCGAAACTTTTTGCAATTCCTTGGGTGACAACTCGGATAATGCGGCGAGGTGAGAAAGATTCAAGTTCGACGTAATATCCTCGATCGAGCCATTCCAATTCTGCTTTTGATAAAGATTGGCGAACTGATTCCGGAAGTAATTCTGCTTCTTGAACAAAGACAGCCGATTGATTGACAATCATTTGTCGTTTTCCGATCGCTTGTCGAGGTAAAAGCCCTAATTCAAAATATCGTAGGGTCTGATTTTCAAACCATTCAGAACTGGTCTTTAAGGTATGAATTAAACTGATTCCTTGCGGTGTTGCGTCATGTAAAACATAAACTGTTAAATCTGAATTTCTTCTCAACATTTGCATCACTGTGTCAAAAATTGCAGCAGGATAACCATTTAGGCTGAGAATCGCACAGCTATTTTCAAAGTGGACATTATTTGCAATTAAAAGTTGTGCGATCGTAGCGCGATCACAAATAATCACTCGATCAAAGCTATACGCACTCACCTCGTCGCTGATTGTTGCTGCTGCTGCTGTAAGCTGAGGTGGATCTAAAAGCTTATCGATCGAATTGCCCACAAATTTCCAGCGTTCAATCCAGCCATGCAATTCTGCCTCCGTTACTGAAAATTGCTTCTGTCTTCTATTTCCAAACAATAAATCAGCAGCATATATCAAAGGTGAAGCAAATAGACTGAACACAAAAGATAAAACCAGAATTGCAATAAGATTATCAGAAAATGGAAGCTCACGAATTTCAGAACTTGTAAAACTAATAACACTTAAAATTATAAAAATTACTCCAAATGTATTGATTGAAGTCGGAATTTTATCTTCTGCATCAGTGATTTTATAACGAGCTAATCTACGATTTATTGCATATAAAAACTGTTTCTCTGTAAAGAAAAGAATATCACCACTAGAGATTGAAGAAATTGTCTCCTTAAAATACTGATCTGTCATTTTCGAGCCTTCCATATGCACAGGCTCAAATGCAAATTGATGTTGACACTTTCTACAGAAGCCTTGATTTTTTGTGCGATCGCTTAACCAATTATTTGTTCCACATTCAATACATTTCATCTCTGTCCCCCTAGCAAAACCGAATAATCTTCTCGATCGCGAATCAATCGATGTATCTGATTTTCCAGTAAAACTTCCGCAGGTCTAAACCGATGTAAGAAATGCGAAGACATTGCATAACCGTATGCTCCAGTGTCTAAAATTACAACACGATCGCCAACGCTAAGTGCAGGCAATTGACAACTCTTGCCTAAATAGTCTCGCGAATACGTTGTATTTCCACAAATATCGGTTAAGTAATACGCTCCCTCCTTCCAGGTCACAATCTCGCGATAGCCACCATGCACAGCTAACACTGCTAAATTCGCGATCGACGTATCAACTCCAACAATCTGCTTTTCTCCCTGCCATTTCACTGAAACGACTTTGGCAAGAAGACAACCTGATTCCGCGATCGCTGCTCTCCCCGGTTCAATAATCAATTCCACATCGCTCAATTTCTCACTCAGCACTGTGCCAAATTCTTGCCAATCAAATCGCGCGCCGTCTTTGCGATAGGGATATCCAAATCCTCCGCCAAAATCTAGCACCCGCCAATCTGGAAGCTGTTGAGCCACATTAATGACAGTATCAATCACTTGAGTAAATGCCTCAGTCGCATTCGTGCCTGTGCCGCGATAGAAATGCAATCCGGTAATCGGAAATTTAGAAACTGCGATCGCATCTCGAAACTCATCAGGATGCACCCCAATCCGGCTTTCTCCCGTAATTTCAGGTAAATTCAAGCGGAGTCCTAGCTCGATCGGAGATTCAGCAATCTCGCAACATTGCTGAACCTGCGAAACACTATCGAGATTAATCCGCCTTATCCCCCAGTCGAAAATCTGCTCAAAATCCTCACGGCTCAAGTTACTGCCGCTATACACAATCTGATGCGGCTCAAATCCAGCATGAAGCCCTAAATACACATCTCCGGGCGTATTCGCATGTAGCCCCCAACCCGCTTTCAGAAACCGCTTGAGGAGCGCAAGATTTCCATTCGTGACGCTGGCGAAATGAAACTTTGTTTTTGGATAAGGAATCGCTTGAGTAATTTCAGCGATCGTTGTGTCCAATCGCTCTGCCTGATAAACATATAACGGCGAACCATACGTTTCTAATAATTCCTGCGCCAATGCGTTTGAGAATGGAATCGCCATTATCATTGCCTTCAATTGATGCGATCGACATTCTAACGGAGCGAATATGTCCTACTCTCAAATCTTTTTAATCTCTTTGGAGTTGCTTTTAGGGTTGATAGTCGTACTCTTGTTTCAACTTCGTTGGCTGTTGAGAATCATTGAGAAGTTGTCTCCAGGAGTGACCTACTTTTTTAAAACCCAGGAACGAATCGTAGCTTTATCGATCGATGATGGACTCGATCCAGCAACCACTCCGAAAATCCTCAGCGTGCTAGAAAAGTATCAAGTTCATGCCACATTTTTCTTGATTAGTAGCAGAGTCGAACCCAATCCAGAGTTGATAACTGAACTACTCGATCGAGGACATGAAGTTGGCAATCATCTCACCCAAGACGAACCGAGCGTTTTGCTGTCAGAAATAGAGTTTGAAGCAGCAGTCATCGAAGCTGAGAATATTCTGTCCAAGTATACACGCCCGAAGTGGCTTCGCCCGGGTGGAGGTTGGTACAAGAAATCTACGATCGACATCGCTCAGAAGCATGGATATCGGGTGGTTTTAGGTGATATCTTTCCCTACGACACGCATATCCCTTCATCCTGGTTTGCAAGCTTGTTTATTCTCTGCAAGATTCGTCCTGGGTCGATCATCATTTTGCACGATACCGGAATGTGGGGAAAAAGAACTGCTACGACTCTAGAAAAGATTTTACCGATGCTCGATCGTCAAGGCTATCGAGTTGTCCCACTTTCAGAACTCGCGCATTCTCCCTGAAAGTGCTGAGCCAAGCTTGTTTGTATTGATGCTAGATGAATTGGCTGGAAGTAAAAAGGCAAGACTGATTCACCTCAGTGTCAGCGTCCGTAGAAAATAGAATATCTGAGTAATCTCTATCACTTCTCCTCACAACTTCCTCACAGTCTTATTCAAGAATGCAGTTGGATTGAAAGAGGAGGTTATATGAGCCACGATTTAGTGCGCGACTACTTAAAAACAATTGGCAAGGTGCCTCTGCTCAGTCGATCAGAAGAACAACAATTCGCCCAACAAATTCAGGTCATGCAGTCTTTGTCGGAGATTCCTGAAGACCAGCGGACTCATGAACAAAGGGAACTCATCCGAGTTGGCAATCGAGCAAAGCAAGCAATGATTAAGGCAAACCTACGATTGGTTGTGAGTATTGCAAAGCACTACACCTATCGCGGACTCGATATGATGGATTTGGTTCAAGAAGGCAGTCTGGGACTGACCCGAGCAACCGAGAAGTTCGATCCGACGCGAGGATACAAGTTTTCAACTTATGCTTACTGGTGGATTCGCCAAACAATTAGCCGAGCAATCGCAACTCAATCGCGATCGATTTGTCTGCCGACCTCGGTGATCGAACGCTTGAACTGCCTAAAAAAGACTTATCGATCGCTTAGTCAAACGTTAAAGCGGCAACCGACTCAACAAGAAATAGCAGATGCAATGGAGATAGACAGAGAAGCCTTCGAGGAACTGCTCGCTTACTCTCATCATGTTGCTTCGCTCGATCAAATGGTCGGATTTGAAGAAGATACATCGTTAGGTGATCTACTAGCAGATGATGTTCCACCTCTCGAAGAGCAAGTAGAAGAGAGAATTTTCAATCAACAACTAAAAGATTTGCTCTATTGTTTAACGCCTCGCGAGCGGGCAGTCATTCAGACTAGATATGGATTAGAAGATGGCAATCCCTTGAATCGTGCTGCTACTGCACGAAAATTAGGAGGACTCAGCCGGGAACGGGTACGTCAACTCGAAACCTCTGGACTGCGAAAACTCAAAGCCGCTTTAGCTCGGCATAATCCTCTCAAGAAAGCACGAGCAAGCTAACCTAATCAAGCCGCCTTCTGAACTTAGAAGGCGGCTTGAGCATTTGCGCTTCAGATAACAGGTGCTCCTAGTACAACTAACCAAACAAGCAAGACTAAAATTAGCAGGATGATATTGCTCCAAACATGCACCTGCTCATGCGAGAGATGGAAAAATCGATGAAGCATACGTCACCTCCATTAGCACGGCTCACCTATGAACATCACCAGATTGGCACTTCAGTCCTCCCAAAATCAATTAGAACACAGTGAAGATGTTCTACCTTGAAGGTAACTGAAGCTTGTGAGGATTTCGTGAGTTTTTTACAGTGGACAGGTTTATTCGTAAGGTATGTCAGTACCTATCAACTACAACTGGCTAGATTTTAGCGATCGCTCAAAATTCCAATTGCACAATTGCTGAGGGGCAGTCATTTCAGGCTTGGGATAAAGATAAAATGACTGAAAATTTAAGGTTGCTTGCTGAAATAAAATCCAGTGTGCTTCAGATTGACCATCCTGCTCATGCCGAACTACTCTTCCTTGTGCAAGCTGAAGCTGTTGTTCCTCATCCCAGAAAAATGCTTTCTTTTCAGGAGTTCCCCATTGGCTCCCTTCCCAGGAGACGAGATAACCCTGTCCAACAATGCGGCGATCAAGATTCAGTTGCCCCCGCAGACAAACAAACGCATCCGAGTGCGGATAGCCATAATAGCCCTCAATCTGCTGGTTCTGCTTCCGAAACACAAAACAGACTCCTTCGCCTTGTTGCCACCCTTTAGGCGGCGGTTGAGTGCAAATCTGATAGTCTCCATCGCGGAGTTGTGCCAAAGTAGGGGATCGAGCTTGACTCATTTGAAGCATCGAAAATATAGCAATGCAGGAGAGTAATGCAACTGCACCGTTTAAGAATCCTTTCATTGTCTCGATTCCCGTATGAATCAAACTTCAGTCAAAGCGCGATCGCGAATCTCAGTCGATTCTTGTTTTTGCGCAGCAGACACCAAGAAGACTGAACAAGAGGCGTGTTGAGTCACATAAGCACTGACGCTTCCCATCATCCAACCCGGAAGTTGGCTTTGTCCTTGTCGCCCCATCACAACGAGATCAGCCTTCCATGCCCAGACCCAATCGCAAATCACATGCCCAGGATTGCCATAGCTTTGGGATGCTTCAGCGGGGACACCAAGGGCGCTTGCTTGCTGTACGTAAGATTGCAATCGCGTTTCCCATTCAGTTTGATAGGTTTGCCACGCCTGCTGAAACTTTTGCCCTACTTGAAAGCTCATTGACTGATCAGCCTTCAAGAATTTTTCTAGTGGAAGCCCTGCTTCATCCACTGCTAGAACGTGAAGAATCATCAGGTGAGCATTCATCGCCCGTGCGATCGCCAACGCTTGTTCTAATACGATCGCGCTCATTGCAGAGTCATCTAAAGCAACTAAAATCTTTTTCAGCATTTGTCCACTCCTAGCTGTCAGTACTGCCGGATAAAAGCTGAAATTCGTAGTTATTCTGAAGGGTCGATTCAGCTCCTATAATTCTTGTTATACAGCGAAATGTTGAAGAAGGTGTGAGGGTGAAATATTACGTTTCAAAGTGTTTTACAACGCAGAGGGGATCAATCACAATCGATTAATCCCCTCTACCAACTGAACTATTCAAGATTAGGTTCCTCCGTAACCTTGGATGTCGGATCTCGTACTTCCCCTGAACCTTCGCAGTCAGAACTTGACTTTGGGCTAGCTAACACACCAATGCTCGCTATCAATGGTTGAGCTATTTGCTTTTAGGTTGGAGACTCTTTACGAGTCCACCTATATAATAGCACTTTGGATTGCAATGGATTTGTATTTTTGTTGCATGATTACTGGTTTAGGGATTGATTTCTAAAACGGCTGCACCTTGAATTTGTCCATTGCGTAATGCTTGTAGAGCTTCATTTGCCTGAATCAGTGGAAAAGCTTGCACTTGCGTCTGGATAGGGATTTTGGGAGCCAGTGCTAAAAATGCTTCTCCATCTCGGCGCGTTAGATTCGCAACCGATCGCAAGACTCGCTCTCCCCACAATAAGTCATAAGAAAAAGCAGGAATCTTGCTCATATGAATTCCGGCACAGACGACAACTCCGCCTTTTGCAACGGCTCGAAGTGCTGCTGGAACCAAAGAACCAGTCGGTGCAAAAATAATTGCTGCATCGAGTAATTCTGGAGGAACTTGATCAGAACCACCTGCCCAAACTGCTCCCAGCTTCTTTGCGAACTGTTGACCTGCCTCATCGCCGCTACGGGTAAACGCGAAGACTTGACGACCTTCGTAGCGGGCTACTTGAATTAAAATGTGAGCCGCTGCTCCAAATCCATAGAATCCAATCCGCTGGGCATCTCCAATCATTTGATAAGCTCGATATCCAATCAATCCGGCACAAAGCAATGGAGCCGCCTGTAAAGCAGGATAAGTGTCAGGAATCGCAAAGCAGAAGCGGTGATCTGCGACGGTGTACTCTGCATATCCACCATCAATCTGATAGCCAGTAAATTCAGCTGTATCACATAAATTTTCTCGTTGGCTTTGACAGTAGCGACAGTGATTGCAGGTATGACCAAGCCAAGGTACACCAATGCGATCACCGACTCGAAACTGCGTCACCTGACTTCCCAGTGCTGCAACCGTTCCAACAATCTGATGCCCTGGAATCAGAGGTAGCTTAGGCTGCGTTAGCTCTCCATCTAGAATATGCAAGTCTGTGCGACAGATCCCACAAGCATTCACGTGAATGAGTACTTGCTCAGGATTAGGGGTTGGAATCGGGCAGTCGGTGAGCTTGAGCAAGGTATTAGGCGTATGTAAAACCATTGCACGCATAGGTTATCCTCAGTTTTTTTCACAGTTATGATTGACAGCAGAGAAGACAGAGATTAGAAGTTCACGATTAAGGAGTAGGCAAGAGCACCACTTCACACTTGGATTCTAGAGTTCTGAATAGCCTTGCTCACAAGTTCCTCAACTTTGTTATCTATAACTTGAAGTGTAGAAAATTCCTGAGACTCAAGACGAGTAAGTGAGATTAAACTATGTTTCGCAAAATTCTAGCCGCGATCGATGATTCTGACCTCAGCCAGGCGATTTTTGAGCAGGCTTTATCATTGGCAAAGACCAACCAGGCAGAATTGATGCTCCTGCATGTACTCGAACCCTTTATGGAGAGTTATCCGGGTGATCCATATGTGGGAGTCTCCGAGTCGGCAATGCAAGCGTATTGGAAACACTGGCATGAACGCGAGCAAGCAGGGTTGAACCGATTGAAGCTACTAGAAGAACAGGCGAGACCAGCAGAGGTTGCTCTAGAGTTCTCGCAAAATGTGGGCAATCCTGGCAAGGTCATTTGTGCTACTGCAAAAACTTGGAATGCCGATCTGATTATCGTCGGACGACGAGGATTCAGGGGTCTCCAAGAGTTTTGGATGGGGAGTGTCAGTAATTATGTATTGCATCATGCACCTTGTCACGTCCTGACGATTCAAGGCGTTCCTCAGTCGCAAAGCCAATCAGAAATGGCGAACGCTGTGAGTGCAACGTAGAAAAACCTGAATGTCGGATGAGTTTCGTGATTCGGCTGCTTTGAACATAGATTTTAATTGGGGTGTAAACGGCATGATTGAACCGTCTACACCATCAATGCTTTCCAAATGAGAGGTGAGGCGATACGATCCTAGTCCACTAAAGTGCACTAGAAATTTGAAAATGGTGAGGATTACGAATCCGCCTCTCTGCTCGTCATCCGTCCCGTCATTTCGGTCGGCTGAACCCGATAGACCTTAATGGCTTCAGCCCTACCTTGAGCATCGATCCAAGTGCGATTGATTGCAGGCGATAGGCTAGAATTCCGTGTCTTGGCGAGATGCATAACCTGATCGATATCGGATTGCTCTGTCAGACGCTCCGCTTCACCTGTGACGATCGCACTTCGCCAATGTTCTAGATCCTGAACTTCTTCAACCTGCAAACATAGCGCAGGATTTGCATCTAGATCATGCGTCTTCATACCTTCGGTTGTAAACAGGTAAATCGCTGAGTCTTTGAGATAATACTGCATCGGAAGAACGTAGGGTCTTCCTTCATGAATACAGCCTAAATGACCATATCCGACTTTTTCTAAAAGTTCAAAAATGTCTTTTGAATTCATTTCATCAATATCTATCATCGTAATTATCCTCGTGTAATCAACAAAGCTCCGTCTGAAGCTTGAGGCGCTACTTTTAGAATTTGCGCACACTATTCAGACTAGATGGCAAACTTGAGGAACTTGTGAAGATGCTATGGCTTGGGCGGTGCAAGCATTTTTTCATCCTCGAAATTTTGTCGATTGGGTCGCTTATTTCCCCCATTTTGCCTGACCTAGCTGTTAGCGCTCTAGGTTAGAGTTGATCTGCCAAATACGTTCTAGAAATTCTCGATCGGCTTCTAGCTGTTCTACTTCACGCTGATCCCGACGATGGACAACACTCGCAATTAAGAAAAATATGAAAAATACTAAGAAAAAGCTCCCTGCAACTGCGGTAGAATCAACCGGGGTAGGAAGTTGCGATACAAATCGAGCTTCTGCTTGGATAGTAGGGTAAAAATGAGTCATTGTATATACAGCCCCTTCTTGTTCTAGTTTAACGAATCGAGAAAAATAAGTCACCAATCGGGATCGAGGCATAAGTCGCAGCTTGAGTGAGGAGAGCCAACAAAACGACAAATCGTCACGATTTTTGAACTTCTTCAAGCACAGATCAGATTCCTCGAAACACTTCTTTTCATCGAGCTTCTACAGAGTTCACTTTAATCCAGCAAGTTGAGGAACTCGTGAGGATGAATAATAAATCGTTTGCACAAGTTCCTCATTTTTTGAACCCTCGACATCCAGTTTTGCTGACTTCTTCCCAAGCCCGAGTGAGATGGATTGCTCAATTTATCTGCATTGCAAGCATCTAAAGGTTTTCTGATTCTGATGGTGCAGATGGTGCAGTTAAATGACTCGCTAAGGATTGGATCTCGGTTCGTAGCGCTGCAATCTCCACGTGTAAAGCTTGAATTGATTTTGTCCCGGCAATCTCGGCGGCATCATCTTCAGCATCTCGATCGACAAAAAAAGTTGCGATCGTAGCTGTGACATATCCAAATACTGCAAAACCATAGACTGCTAGGACAAAGCACAGAATTCGTCCTTCTGGCGATCGCGGAAAGTAATCTGATCCCATGGTCGTTAAGAGCATTGCCGTCCACCACAAGGCAGTTCCGTAATTCTGTAATCCATTTGGCACTTCTCGCTCAAATGCGTACATTCCCGCAGCACCTACTAAGATTACGATCGCGGTTGAAGCAATAACATAACCAAATCCGCGTCGTTGAAAGCTAGTACTCAGTGATTTCATGCCGCGATTAGTACGTGTCATAATGCCTAGCAATCGGATTCCCCGCGCTGCTCGTACTACTCGAAAGACTCGCAAAATTCGTAGTGCTGGCAATGCGAGTGAGCAGACGGTTAACCAATTCTGTCGAAGATAGACGCGCTTATACGGTGCGATCGCAAACTCTAATAGAAAATTGAAGATAAAGAGCAACCAAATCGTAGTCCCCGCGACATCTAGGAATGGATTCAGTCCCACAATAAGTTCTACAACAAACAAGGCTAGCCAAACAAAGCTCAGGACTAACATTGGAATATCGAGCCATTCTTCGAGTTGTTGTAAAATCTCGTTCCGGGCTTGAGAGAGGGAGTGTTGATGATGATTCATACGACTGCCAATGTTACTGGTACGCTGCTTGCAACTTTGCTCTCACTGATGAGAGAGGCTTACTACTCTATGTTGCAATAACAGGTCTTTCATCTGGCGTAGGCAGTAACATGCCAAACCACAAGAACACCCAAACTTTCTACAAAATAACTCCCGGCGGCAATGGCACAATCCCCGGTACTTCTCCTCCTAGCATTGCTGACTGATAATCAATCATCGTTGCCCCATGCTCTCGAAACACCGCTAACAACGATCGCTCAGCCCGGCGAGGTAACATCGTCCGCCAAGTCCTCAACGCTTCCAATACATTCCCCAGCCCATTAAAGCGATCGCGATCTTGCACTGCCACTCGATCATTCTCACCCCGCCAACTCCGAGGCACATATCCCATTGGAAATAGCACATTGTTTTCAACCCGTTCTAAGAGCGATCGCAACCCTGCAAACCGCCGCGCATGATAGTCATTCGGATTGGCAACGAGCCAAGCACTTACCGTCGGATCATTAACGACCTGATCGCGAAACTTGCGAATTGCACCAAACAACGCCTGATTAGAATCTCGCACACAAGAAGTCGAAGGAGTCACAACCGAAGCTCCGTTTCCATCTCCCGATCGATATCTTGCCTCCATGTAAGCTAACTCTCGCTTAATCAAATTCAACGGATTAAACGTGTAACTTCCCATCTTGTACGCAACCAATTCCGGCATTCTCACCAACACATCCGACACCGGAATCGTATACATCCAACCCCGCTGCAAACTGCCCATATAACAATGCCAACTCTGTGCTCCAGACACGATCGACAATGGACTATGTGCATAAACCTGTCGATAAATTAACCGAAACCGCAACGCCCCAGTAAACTCATCCGGCAGCAGCTTCGCAAACCCAAACGAGAAGTGCCCTGTCACGATCGGTATCTTATTCGCCCGCGCCCCTCCTCGCCACCCAAACGTATGCAGCACCAAAGCTTCATCCCCACGCTGCCATAACTCTCTCGTTCGCCGCTCAAGTAAACTCACTGTTCTCTGAGCCGGTGGAACGACCTGTCCATTATTGTCTACTAGCGTCGAATTCACTTGATATAGTGGCATCTGCTTCCACTTGTCTCGATCGACATAGTTCTGTGTTTCCTCCCGTCCAATCACCATCTGCTCTGGTGGCAATCGCAGAATCTCAGCAGGTTCTAATGCCTGCACCATAAACTTTCCATCACGACCTCTTGCACCATAGATGTACCAGCCATTTGCATTCAGAGGCAACTTCTCAATATTCACGATCGAGCTTTGCTCCAAATTAAACTTCGGATTCAGAGTCCCGGATGCAGGCAAACTCACAATCTCTTCCGCACCTTCAAACCGACGACTCGTACGATCGTAATGTCGCACCCGATAGTCTTTCCCACCCACAGGCGCAACAAACTGCACAAACCCGCGTGCGATCCCCTCAATCTGAATCGGTTCATCATTGATCCGAATAATCCAACTTTCTGCTTCTCGATCGACAGAAACGACATCTAGTTCTACCTGCATCTCATCTTCTGTCCTTGCTCCAGCCAGCGACTCCAAAGGACTCACCCGCTGCCATCCATCTAATCGAACTGGATGTATATTGCCTTTCGCTTGACTATCGCGCGTAATTTGATCAAATCGCAGATCACGCGTTGCTTTAGCAAGCCAAGGCTGATGAATCGAATCTTCATGCCACGTCAACCAAACTTGTTGACCTTTCAGGTAAGCCTGACTTACGGGAGCATTTTGAATCTCAATAAACACTCCGCCATCCTGCCGTCGTTGCTCAGCTTGCGGCAAAATTAGTCGTCCTGTCCAAGGCGCGATCGGCAAATAATAACCATCTAGATTCGAGATCGTGAGCTTTTCCATGTTGAGTTACTTCTGATTCTGAAATGATTCGGACAATTCAAGACAATGCAGCCTATCTCAACGTCTAAAAAGTTAGGCTATCAAATCGCCCAGAGTTGCGACATCGGAAGCAACAAAGCGTTCTGACAAAACAAGAAAGCCCATCACGTCCAGGTTGGACAACAGCTTCACTCCTCTCAATTACGGCAACTGAGTTGCAATCGTCTCTCTTCTTCAACGCTAATTGGAACAGAAAGTCAATCGAGCAGTCTTCAGCTCTAGTACCTCTTAAACCCTGGACGCTTGCATATTTCAAAATTTCCTCTACAACAAAATTAGATTAAATCTATAGGGAGATATCTCAATATTGGTCAATTATTGGCATTACAATGCTTTGGACATATACACAGATTGAATCGTGAGTGAATCGTGTCGATTCAGTCTCAATTGACGAATTTTTCCAGTCTTGAGCTTGCGCGATCGCATTGTCTAGCCTCTGCGATCGTGGCAAAGACGATCTGCTTATCTTTACAAGAGTATTGTGCCGAATGGAAACCGTGATCGAAAAGTCTGAATTTGTGCTGACCCCGTACATGAAAAGCAACGACTGGCGAGCAACCTTCCAGATTCTCAACACCGTTGTTCCTTATTGCCTGCTGTGGTTTCTCACGGTCAAAGCTGCTGCCATTTCCGTCTGGCTTCTTCCACCACTCATCATCCTGATGACGCTATTTTCGCTGCGCTGCTTCTCTTTGATGCACGACTGCGGACATTACTCACTGTTTCGATCGAAACAAATCAACCGCATTGTCGGATTCCTGCTGGGGATCATCAATGCGATCCCGCAATATGCCTGGTCAAGAGATCATGCCTACCATCACAAAACCAATGGCGATTGGGAACGCTACCGTGGCGTAGCAGACTTCCTCTCTACCACCGAATTCGCCCAACTCACGCCATCACAGCAAAAGACTTACGAAATTCTTCGCCATCCCCTCATGGCTTTGCCCGGCGGTTTCTTCTACCTGGCTCTCCAACCTCGCCTATCCCTAATCGCCGGAATCTACGGCTTTATTGTCCATGCTGCTACCTGCTTAAGCACAAATCCGCGCATCCATCTATCAGAGATTCTCTCAACTCATCAATCAAAGCATTGGAAGTCATCTACCGAATTCTGGGATCTCTTGCTAAACAATGTTTGTGTGATCAGCAGTTGGATCATGCTTAGCTCTCTACTCGGAGCAAGCTTCTTTTTTAGTATCTACTCCAGTGTTCTCACCTTATCGGCGATGATTTTTATCTGGATTTTCTTCATGCAGCACATCTTTGAAGGCTCCTATGCGCATAAGACAGAAGGCTGGAACTATATTACTGGAGCGATCGAAGGCAGTAGCTACTTACAACTTCACCCCATTCTCAAATGGTTCACAGCCAATATTGGTTACCACAACATCCATCATCTTTCCGAGCGGATCCCAAACTATCATTTAGAAGCCTGCCACAATCAAAACATCCATCTGCTCTCCAAGGTCAAAACGCTAACCATCGATAGGATGTTTACCTGTGCAAAGTTCATTCTCTGGGATCCCGACTCAAACTCTTTAGTCTCGATCGCATCTTTCCGCCAATCTCAGGCAATCCGCTTAGTCCAGACGGGCATCCCATCTCAACTCAAGTCTTAGTTCCACGTCTCACTCCTCACACTCTATCTTCTAATTCTGCCGACGGGATCAAGCCACTGTAAAACCACCTGCTCTAACTGTCGTAACTCTCGATATACCTCTTGTCTCATCCACTGCCCGATCGCATCAATTGGCGTAAATGATCCCCCAACCTGCCACTTGACATCCGGTCCGAGCGGGGTCACATGCGTCCCTTTCAACCGCCGTGTCGCAATCATGCCTGGAAAACTCTCTTCTAACAACTGCGCCAACCCCAACGATTGATCGATCGAATCATCCGCAAACTTAATCAACAAATTTCGTCGAACTGCGTAGCGATCGCGAATTAGTGCATTCGTCTCGACAGGCGACGGGGTAAACTCGACCGCTACTCCTTGCGGCTTGAAAAACTGTGAAAACTGCTCAACCAAGGGCACCGCATCCCGTGCCGCATAGTTATTAAACGAAATCAACACATTCCCTGCTCGTTCTACCGCAAACAGACTGCCAATCAACAGATGCAACTTGCACCCCATACTGTGCCCAATCCCATAAATGGGTAAATATCGCACTGAGACGCGCGATCGCACCGTTTCCATTGCCCGTTCAAAACTGACCAAAACTGACTTTGCGATCTCCGTATGATCAAACGTATTCACAAACGGAGTTGCCACGACCAAGTATCCCTGCTCGCCTAAAAACTCTAACAATCGCCGATACGTTAACTGCGGAGCCGTCGCCACAAACGCCCCACCCAAAAAATGAACGATCGCGATCGGACGATCCGGAATCAAAACCCAATTCCCCGAAATTTCCTGCCAATCCATGAGCAATCTGCACGCGCGAAGGGTATCTATAAGTCAATTCTATTGGATTCGTAGAGAGGAGGGAGCGAGGAATAAAGGAGTCTTCCCACTTCCTCAGCGGCAATTGCGTCCATTTAGGTTCGGTTCTACGATCTACCCTAAGTCCGAAAAACCGATACTCTCTAAATAAGTCGCCGTCAACAGTCGTGATATGTCTGAGTGGATCTTCCCAACGTTAAGCGAACTTCTGTCTCGTGAAGTTCCAGAATCGTCTCACCCTCCCAGTGCAGCCCTGCGACAAATCAAAGCAGAGCGCGAATGGTTTAGCGCGATCGCGGCTCTAGAATCCCTTCTCTCATCTACTGAAGGCGTACTCTTCTCCGCCCCTCTACCAATTCTCAGCCAGCCAGAAAGCTTTCCCAATATCACCACCTACTCCTTCACCCCGAACGCTCTATTTTCAGGGTTTTCCTTCCAGCTTCCCTCTGCAAATGGTGAAACTTCAGAGTGTGAAACCAATACCCTCGGTCTTTTTCCCGGCGATGCACTTGCCGCCGAAGCCTTCTGCCTTGCCCTGACCTCAAAATTCAGTCTTCTCATGGTGCTCGGCGAAGACCGTGCCAAAAATCCTGCCTTTTTCTTCTCATTCGACCCCGAAGAGATCACTAAAGCTTGGCAAGTTCTGCGCCTGCGTGTTGTCTTGATGAATCCTGGACATTTGCAAAAGCTCGATCGTCTTTACGCAACCTTCCCCCCGATCGCACCTAACTACAAACTGATTACTCAATTCAGCCATGCGTTGCTCAGTCATCTGCCTGACCCGATCGCTGAATCTGAGAAACGTACCATTCGCGATCCTAGACCCTTACAAACGCCGACTGCTGATGTCCTAAAAAGCGCGGATGTAGAACTGCTGCAAGCGATCGCGCATGAAGTCCGCACGCCTCTGACAACAATCCGGACGCTAACTCGCCTCCTGCTCAAACGCCGCGATCTGCCAGCGGATGCCGTCAAACGGCTTGAAATGATCGATCGCGAATGCAGTGAACAGATTGATCGCTTTGGCTTAATCTTTCGCGCCGTCGAGCTTGAAACCTCAGCTACAAAAGTCTCCTCGCTCGCCACAACTTCTCTCGAAGAAGTCTTAGAGCAGAGCATTCCACGCTGGCAAAAACAGGCAAACCAGCGCAACCTCACACTGGATGTCATCTTGCCGCAGCACATTCCATCGGTCATGAGCGATCCGACGATGCTCGATCAAGCATTATCGAGTCTGATTGAGCGATCGGCACGTAGTCTGCCCGCAGGCAGTTCAATTCAAGTCGAAGTTTCGCTCGCAGGACATCAACTCAAACTTCAACTTCAGGCGCAAAAAGATGATCTCCCCCATGACGCGCACCAGATGCCACTGCTCAAATCTCTCGGTCAAGTTCTTGTCTTCCAGCCTGAAACCGGAAGTCTCAGTCTCAATCTCAATGTAACTAAGAATATTTTTCAGGCATTAGGCGGAAAGCTGATCGTTCGAGAACGACCCGAACAAGGCGAAATTTACACGCTCTTTCTCCCGCTAGAACCGAGCAAAAATGCGTCTGGAATGATCGTTTAACTCAACCCGTTTGCGTTTCAAAATTGGTAATCTCGTTCTGAACAGCAGCGTTGAGTGACTAAGCTAAGCGATATCTTACGCTTCTCAATGCTTATGCTGCAACATCTTGTCAATTCAACGCTGCTTGGGTGTCTCATGCTGACGAGTTCTGGCGTTGCGATGCACTCCACAGTGGCATCAGCACCCATCATCGATTCATCATTCAATTCACCCGACCCGAAGACGATCGCCGAACAAGTTCGCCAAGATGCGATCGCGAAAGAGAAACTCGATCAAACTGCAAAAGCCAGGATTGAGCGAGTCGGACGAGAAATCTGGATGTACAATCCTGTGCCCTATTGGAAGGTGACGATCGCAGATCAGCGTCAAACGCTCGTTTATCTCACAACTCAAGAAGGTAGGTTCAGAGTCTTAATGTCTCGAAATGGACAACCCACCCATCCCGTTGGAAAACCGGCTCAAGAAATTGCTCCTGCTGAGATGAGGACTACAGCCTTAAACCGCGCGATCGCGCAGTGGGACTATCCAGCAAAACACCTACCTCAAATTCTTTCAGAGAAAGTGACTTGGACAAGTGGTTGTGAAAATGTTTCGGCTCCCTTTGCCTGTGATCCAGTCTTACACCAAGGCTGGAAAATCACGATGCTACGACAAAACGCTCGATGGGTGTTTCGGGGCGAAACTGCACAAGATCTGCAACTCATCGAACGCACGTCAGGAGTTGAACAACGCTTACCCGCTAACGTGCGGGATGAGATCAAGCGCATTGCAGGCAATCACTTTCAACTTTCACCCTCTGTCGTGTTGATTACAAACATTGATCTCCAAACTTTTTCAGATAGCTGCCTCGGTCTAGGAGATTTAGCAGAAACCTGTGTGCGTCAAGATCTCAAAGGATATCGCGTGACCGTCACAGGTCAAAAAAATCAACAGCAAATTTATCGCATTAGCAATAATGCAAAATTTCGCAGGACTGAAGCGATCGCAGGTTTGCCTACTCGCACCGATGAATTACCCACAGCGATCGCTCACAAAGTGTTCAGCACTGCTCAGAAAGACTTGCAGCGACCTATTGCAAGCCTCAAAATCACGCAAGTTGCTCCTACTTTCAACTGTTTCCGCTCTCCGACCGATCCCCCAAACACACCCTGCCTGCCCACAAAATCGATGAATGGCTGGAAAGTCACTGTGACAAACAACCAGAAATCACTCACCTACACGCTTAGTCTCAACGGCAGCATTCTCGGCAAGCACTAAATCTTTCTCGCTCGCTTAATCCATTTTTAATGAGAAGTATTTGCAAATAATATGCAATTCGGGTATGTTTGATTTCAGGAGCTATTGCATATTATTAGCAATAACCTAGGACGCATTCTCCGTAAAACCATGACTCAAGACCAGCGATCGACAGAATTTTGCTTTTCGGGTAAGTTTCTCGGCTACGTCTTCAAAGATGGCTACAAAATCAAGCGCCTCAACCTTGCCACTGAAAATGGTGAATATTCCATCAAAATGACTAAACTTGCCCGAGCAACCCTCGGTCAAACGCTCTTACCCGGTGATCAAATTCAAGTCGGCGGCTGGCAAAAATACGATCGCTCCGAAAACGCCTTCAAGTTCAAAGCCTATTGGATCAAACCTGTAAACTCGGTCGCTCAACTCGAACTTCCGGCTCCTCAAGCCTCAAGCCCCAAACCCAAAAAACAATCGATTCTCGTCTGCCAGAAATCAAGCTGTATGAAACGAGGCGGCAAAGCGATCTGCGGCGCGATCGAGCAAGCTTTAAGCGATCGAGGTCTCGAAGATCAAGTCACCCTCAAAGGGACGGGCTGCATGAAAGCCTGCGGCAAAGTCCCCGTCGTACTCGACAAAACCCGCTACACCAAACTCAATCCCAAAGATGTGGCGACGCTCATCGATGAACATTTCGCCCCGGCAATTGAACCCACACAGCCTGAAATTAACCCGATCGCTCCTCAACGAGAGATTGAAGTCCTGCCAATTTCAGCCTAAAAATACTCGTTTTATCTTTAACCGGATTCGCTGCCTCACATTTAGCGAATCCGGTTTTTTACAGATCTCAAGGCTCGACAATCACCGGAGTCCCGATCGACACTTTCTCAAACAGCGCAACCACATCTTTATTCTTCATCCGAATACATCCATGCGACACTGCCTGTCCAATCAACTCAGGCTGATTCGTTCCATGAAATCCTAGCTGCGTCTTGCCATCCGTCCAAAACCCAATCCATCTCACACCTAATGGATTGTCCGCACCCGGCCGAATCACATTTCCCGTCTTAAAGTTCTTAAAAACCGGATTCACTTCCTTAGAAAACACCTGATACTGTCCGGGCGGAGTCTCCCATCCTTTTTTGCCAACCGCGATCGCAAAACTCGCAGTAATCACATTTCCCTCATAGACATAAACCCGGCGCGCTTTCGTCCGCACGACCACTCGCATCAAACTCGGCTGCGGCTCAGACAGCACAATCTCTGCCGTCTCTCTCCAATCCGCCCGTACTGGAGTCATATCGGCAATTGCGCCACCGATTGTTAGGGAACTGACTAACACCAAAATCCATTTCATATCACACTACTTTCACGCTTCTTAAGATAATTCCTGCAAACTTCACTAAAATAATCAAGCTGCGATCGCACTGCATCTCATCATCAGCCGGAAACCCCGATGGATGAGTAGCAAGATAGAATAAATCCAGCAAACCTTCTTTTGCAGTGAAAGGTTAGAGAAACGAATGGGTAGAGTCGTTGGAATTGACCTCGGTACAACTAATTCAGTCGTGGCAGTCATGGAAGGCGGAAAACCCGTCGTCATTGCCAACGCCGAAGGAATGCGAACCACCCCCTCCGTTGTGGGTGTCAGCAAAGAAGGGGAACGCCTCGTCGGTCAACTTGCCCGTCGCCAAGCCGTTCTCGACCCCCAAAACACCTTTTTTGGGGTCAAACGCTTTATGGGACGAAGATATGCCGAACTCAACCCCGAATCCAAACGAGTTCCCTACACCATTCGCAAAGACGAATCGGGCAATATCAAACTGAAATGCCCCAGACTTGAGCGCGATTTCGCCCCTGAAGAAATCTCTGCCCAAATCCTCAAAAAACTTGCCGACGAAGCAGGGCGCTACTTGGGCGAAAAAGTCACCGGCGCAGTCATCACCGTTCCCGCCTATTTCAACGACTCCCAACGTCAAGCGACCCGCGATGCCGGAAGAATTGCAGGCTTAGAAGTCAAACGAATTCTCAACGAACCGACCGCTGCTTCTCTCGCTTACGGTCTCGATCGCGTTCAAAGTGAAACGATTCTCGTCTTTGACCTCGGCGGCGGAACGTTTGACGTATCGATTCTCGACGTGGGCGATGGCGTATTTGAAGTCAAATCGACCAGTGGCGACACGGAACTCGGCGGTGGCGAGTTCGACAAAAAGATCGTCGATTGGCTCGCCGAACAATTTTTAGAACAAGAAGGCATCGATCTCCGTAAAGAACGTCAATCCTTGCAGCGTCTGACTGAAGCAGCCGAAAAAGCAAAAATCGAGCTTTCGGGTGTAGGCGTCACAGAAATCAACCTCCCCTTCATTGCAGCCGATCAAAACGGACCCAAACACTTAGAAACTCGCTTAACGCGATCGCAATTTGAAAGCCTCTGCGGCGATCTGCTCTCTCGTCTGAGAGAACCGCTCCGCAATGCCTTCCGCGACGCAGGACTGTCTCCTCGCGACATTGATGAAGTCGTGCTGGTCGGTGGCGCAACGCGAATGCCGATGGTTCAAGAAGTTGTACGATCGCTGATTAACCTCGAACCGAATCAAAACGTCAACCCCGATGAAGTCGTTGCAGTTGGCGCAGCAATTCAAGCTGGAATTCTCGCAGGCGAATTAAAAGATATCCTGCTCTTAGATGTCACTCCGCTCTCGGTTGGTTTAGAAACGATCGGCGGAATTATGAAAAAACTCATTCCCCGTGGCACAACGATTCCGACTCGTCGATCGGATACGTTCTCG
This sequence comes from Leptolyngbya sp. GGD, assembly GCF_026735145.1. Lineage (NCBI taxonomy): Bacteria > Bacillati > Cyanobacteriota > Cyanophyceae > Leptolyngbyales > Leptolyngbyaceae > Leptolyngbya > Leptolyngbya sp. GGD. The sequence continues at coordinate 1,105,419 of NZ_JAPQKE010000001.1, read as the reverse complement.
ACCTCTGAGGACAATCAAACGGTCGTTGAAGTTCACGTGCTTCAGGGTGAACGCGACATGGCATCCGGCAACAAATCGCTGGGTCGCTTTAAACTCATGGGCATTCCCCCCGCACCTCGTGGGATACCGCAAATTCAAGTTGCTTTCGATATCGATGCCAACGGAATTCTTCAAGTGACTGCGATGGATCGCACCACTGGACGCGAACAAAGCATCACGATTCAAGGCGCTTCCACTTTAAGCGATGAAGAGATCAAGCAAATGATCCGCAACGCTGAAGAATTTGCCCAAGTTGATGAACTTCGCAAACAAAAAGTGGAAAAGCGCAACCGCGCCGAGGCGATGACTTTCCAAGCCGAGCGGCAACTGCGAGAAGCCACACTCGATTTCGGCTATCAATTTGTCACGCCATATCGCAACCGGATCGAACCCCTAGTGCAACGTCTACGGCAAGCTCTCGCCAATAATGACGATCGCGGAGTCGATATTGCAGAAGCCGATCTCAAAGATGCCATCTACGATCTCAACCGCGAAATTTACCAGCAAAACAAAATCGAAGAAGGCGAAGGCGGCATTCTGCAATCGATCAAAGACTTCTTCCTCGAAGACGATGACGACTATTACTACGACAATCGCCGCGACTACTACGATTCTTCTCGTCGAGATGACTATTGGAGCGGTGGACGCAGCGGCTATGCCCTAAATCCGTCGCGCGAACCTGAAATCTATCCCCGCCGAGACGATTATCGCGATCCGTACAGCGCAAATCCACCGCGCAACAATGCCGATTTCACCACTCCACCCCGTCGTAATCCTGACGCATATGGCAGTGGTTCTGATTACAATCCGCCACGCCGTAAACCAGATCCTTACAGCGGGTCTGACGATTACAACCCACCGCGTCGTAAACCAGATCCTTATGGCGGCTCCGACGATTACAATCCACCGCGCCGCAATCCAGATCCTTATAGCGATCGCACATCCACCCCGCCGCCGCGTCGTAACCCAGATCCTTACGGTAGCCCAAGCTCTGGCGATTCTGAGTATTACGATTATGGAACTCCGCCCCGACGCGAGAATTACGACAAACCAACGAATCCGCCGCGTCGTGATGATTACGAAGACGATTATTACAACGATCGTCAATCTCGTCGTGACGATACCCCGCGCAAACGTCCCAACCGCCCTGATTATCGCCAAGATAACTGGGACGATGAAGACGACTGGCTGTAAAAGAGAACTAGAGGAGAACCAGACTGCTCTGATTTCTCAAAACAGTGTTACACTCTACTCCCTAAGCCGCTTTCCTAGCCGTTCTTTTCTATGCAAAGTTTCCGCAACTATTACGAGATTTTGGGCGTTAACAATAGCGCACCTGCTGAAGACATCAAACGTGCTTACCGTCGCTTAGCACGCCAGTATCACCCTGATCTCAATCCCGGAAACAAGACAGCAGAAGAGAAATTTAAAGCCCTCAGCGAAGCGTATGGTGTTCTTTCTGACCCTCAAAAGCGCGCCAAGTACGACGAGTTTGGCGGCTTCTGGAAACAGCGGGGTTTCCAAAACGGTCAAAAAGGACGGAGCAATGAATCGAGCTACAGCAAATGGAAAGATTTCCATGAATTCTTTGATGAGGTCTTGAGCCAGCGCACGCCAAACCCTGAACCGATGTTTGAGGAGATTCCCATTCAGCGACCTCCTCGTACGGCTTCTCCACCTCCCCGAAGAGAACCCGACCCATTCCGCCCGGGTACGGTGAAAGAAAGCTATACCGTTAAAAAACCAACTCCACGAGATGCAGAGGCGCGTTTGACAGTTCCGCTCGAAAAAGCCTATGCCGGAGGACGAGAGCGAATTCGACTCGAAGATGGTCGATCGTTAGAAGTCAACATGCCCAAACATATGGTGACCGGTCAAAAAATCCGCCTGCGTGACCAAGGCGTGAATGGCGGCGATCTGTATCTCAAAATCGAAGTGCTTCCCCATCCATTTTTCAAAATCGATGGCTCAGATATTAGTTGCCTTCTTCCCATTACGCCCAGTGAGGCGGTGTTAGGCGCACCTGTGGAAGTTCCAACCTTAGACGGACTGGTGAAAATGAATATTCCTCCAGGAGTCCGTTCTGGTCAAAAACTTCGTTTAGCCAATAAAGGATATCCAGATTTGAACGGCGATCGCGGTGATCAGATCGTTGAACTCACGATCGTCATTCCCAAAGAACTCAGCGATCAAGAACGCGAACTCTACGAAAAGCTCCGTCAAATCGAGCAATTCAATCCTCGAAAAAATCTTCCTGTATAACTCAAGAACTCCGAGTTTTTTGAAAAACTCGGAGTTCTCACCTTACAACAATCTTGTTCTACTCTTCTGGAATAACCCATTGCGGCGGCGCAGACATCCGCTCCATCGCTTTTTTCCGTACTGCCTCTTCCGCAATTTCCAACATCTTATCCAACGGAGTATCACTAATAAACTGACTCGCTTGCTGTGTATACTCGCGATTCGGACATTTATCTCCTAAAACGCAGCCGTTTTGGCACATCTCGGCACAATTAATTTCTGTACTTTCCGTCATAGTCTCTCCAGAGTCTTGTTATATGAGTTCTCCTAGGACACATCTAGCCCTTTGTTATTCTAACGAGCATCTGCAACCTCTTCCTCTAACTCCCCAGCTTAAATGCCTCGAGAAATAGGCTATACATTACCCCAATCTTTAGGGAATTCAGAACATCCGCAATCAACGATCGCCGATACCGTTCACTCCCGCCATAAGCAAGCCAGCTAATCACTTCTATCACGAGCACAATAACAGCGGCTGCAACAATATCCAACTCAGCCTGCTGCCCTGCAGTCGTTGAGATTGCGCTTCCCAGAAAAAATCCCAACAGCCAACTAATCAACAGCAGCGAAATCCGTCGCCAAGGATTTTGAAAGGTTTGATTTAGCTGTGCGGCGGTTGTATTGACGATCGTACTAAGTCGAGTATTCTGCATCGCATCTGCCCAAAATTTAGCGTGAAAGATATTAGACCGATCTCCGAATCAAGCGATCGACCTCGATTTCTACATCCAAAAAAGCCAATGGTCGAATCTTGCCTGCAATCAATTTTTGCTCGGATCGATAATCACCCTCGACTGGATCGCGGTAAACAATCAATTCCATCTGCTTCAAGTTCACCACCCAATACTCTCGAATTTCGGCTGCTGCATAGATTTTCCGCTTGGATTCCGTATCTTTATTCAAGCTTGAATTTGAGTATTCAATCACCCAAAAGATATTTTCTGGATAGGGATGATGCTGAAAATAAATCTCTTCATCCGCATCTACGATCGCAATATCGGGTTCGGGTTCGGACGCACTTTCAGGAATTGTGATCGGCTTGCCTTCTCGAATAAAGGCGCGTTCTCCCAGCAGCTTTCTAATGTAGTTCGCTCCACTACTGCTCAAACTTGCATGAGGCAATCCCTCTGGCGACATCGTCACTAATTCTCCATTCAACAGCTCCACAGGCTGATCGTCGAAAATGCCTGCTTCTACGGCTTGATGATAGCGATCGAGCGTCCAGCGATAAGTAGTAACCGTCATCGAGATCAGTCTCCTGCCTTGACCTACTGCAATTTTACCGTCCAAACCCCGCAGATTCCCCACCTTCGACTTTCCCAACTTTCAAGGCTCACCGTAAACGCACGGAGGTACATCTAGATCTTGCAGGCATATTGGTTGAAGTTTTCAGCTTCAGTCGCATCCTAGGAGAACCACCAATGACGAGCAGCGCCGCATCCCCAGACCAACTTGAGAAGATTCGGCAGCAGTTTGAATTTGAACCTTATCCGCGCATCCCGATCGAAACTTCGCCCCAAGGCAATGCAAATCTGCTGTTTATTCACAATCTAATGACAGCATTCTATCGAAGAGATCGAACGATGATCGATCCCTCAACGGCTTGCATTTTAGATGCAGGATGTGGAAGTGGCAGTAAATGCCTGTCTCTAGCGTTAGCAAATCCAGGAGCAAAGATTGTTGGAGTCGATCTCTCTGAGAAATCGATCGAGCTTGCCCGGAAGCGCCTCGCGTATCACGGCATTGAAAACGCCGAATTTCATGTCCTCTCGATTGAGGAACTTCCCCAGCTTGGCATGGAATTTGATTACATCAACTGTGATGAAGTCCTCTACTTATTTCCAGATATTGCAGATGGACTCAGAGCAATGAAGTCTGTGCTGAAACCACGCGGCATCATTCGCAGCAATCTCCATAGCGAGCTTCAACGGTTTATGTACTTTCGAGCGCAAAAGCTATTTAAATTAATGGGGCTAATGGAAAACAACCCAGAAGATTTAGAGATTGAAATTGCACTCGAAACCCTAAAAGCTCTCAAACCAGAGGTTTCACTCAAGACAACGCTTCGCCATAACCCAGAGGGCGACGGGCGGAACGAATGGGTGTTAATGAATCTGCTTTTCCAAGAAGACAAGGGTTACACCATTCCAGACTTATTTGATGGATTGCAGCGCGCTGATCTCGGCTTCATTAGCATGGTGAACTGGCAGCAATGGAATTTGACCACTCTTTTTCAAGAACCAGATAATCTTCCCCCTTTCTTAGCAATGGGGTTGCCGGGATGCTCTATTGAACAACAACTTCATCTATATGAGCTTTTTCATGCAAGACATCGATTATTAGACTTCTGGTGTGGTCATTCCAATTCAACAACACCCAAACTTCCGATCGCAGAATGGGACATCACTCACTGGAAAGAATCGACCCTTCACCTTCACCCCCAACTCAAAACTTCAGAAGTTCGCGAAAGCTTAGAACAATGCATCGAGCAACAAGCTCCATTTTTAATCACACGCTACCTGACTGCCTCAGTACCCGACGGAGAGAGCTTATTTATTGATGGTGCGATCGTTGCTGCATTACTACCACTTTGGGACAGCCCTCAGCCCTTTACAGCCGTGCTCGATCGCTATTTGAAAGTTAGACCCGTTCATCCTGTCACGCTAGAAGCAACTTCAGTAGAAATCGCCATTGAACAGTTGCAACAGATTATTCAGCAACTTGAATCCTATTTATATCTATTGCTGGACTCGCCAGATTGAAACAGAAGATCTTTTTGCAAGGTGATATGAAACTTGAAACTGTTGGGCAAGTTAGATTCAGGCGTTAGAAGTTCAAACAAACCGCACCTTAAAAGGAGAAACCTTTCTCATGAAATCCGAACTCAAAGCAAAATTCTTGACCCACTTGCTCTCCAAAAAGAAAGACGGTGGTTTCACCCTGATTGAATTGCTCGTTGTTATTATCATCATCGGCATTCTCTCGGCAATTGCACTTCCTTCTTTCTTGAACCAAGCAAACAAAGGTAAGCAATCCGAAGCTAAAACCTACGTTGGTACTCTGGTTCGGACTCAGCAAGCATTCTACTTGGAGAAGAGCGCATTTGCAACAGGTTTGACCCAACTGTCAAAGCCCATTGCTTCTCAAACTGAAAACTATGACTACGCAACTGGCGGTGGCACTACTACCACCAGCTTGAGCACTGGAACTTCCAGAAAAGATCCACTCCGCTCCTATGGTGGAACTGTGTTTGTAGAAACTGATGCTACCACCAGCGAAACTAACACGACCGCAGTACTCTGTGAAAGCGACGCGCCGACCAAAACCGCTTTGGCAGCCGCTACTAACACAACAACTTGTGCAACTGGCTCTTCCGTCATCAAGTAATTTAGCTTAGCGCTGAAATTACTCAAATGCAAAGTGGGTAGATTCTCTCTATCCACTTTGCATTTTTTAGATCATGATCTGCCTGATTCCCCATCACTGTTAAATAGACTGAGAGACAACTTATGACAATCTTTATGCCCCCCGCTAGTTTGTCGCAAGATTGGCAGCAGCAAGCCAAGTTTTACATTGAGCAAGGCAGATTTGCTCAAGCCGCAGAGCTGTATGAGAAAGCGATAGAAATAGAGCCTGCTCAATATTCATACTACTGGCAATTAGGATTGCTGCTGCTGCTACAAGAGCAAGAGCAAGAAGCACAAACGACTTGGTTATTCGCACTATCAGAGATCGATGCAAACCAAATCGATGCAGCGATTGCAGAATTAAGTGAGATTTTACACCTTGAAGCGGAGCGACGTGTAGAGAAGCAAGAACAGACTACAGCTTGGGCAATTCGACAGCACTTACGAGAAATCTGCCCAATCAATATCACTAACCTACTAAGCCTTGTTTCACTCTCGATCGATCTCGAACTTCTCACCGATTCAACCTTTGAGGAAATTGGACTGATTCAGCAACTGACAGATCCGACAGAAGAAATTCCACTTCAATATCTTCTCAATGTCTTTCAGAAGTTGCTACAGACTGCCCCTGCTTCTCCATCACTGATCAAATTTGCTGAGGTTGCGACCGTTCTTTTGCAAGATACGATTGGTCTAGTCGATGCTATCTTATCGGGAATACTCCGATTTGGCTTTAGTCATCGTAATAGTAAATTCGCGATCGAACTTGCCGAATGCGCGTTAAAAATTAATCCCGATCACACTGAAATTCTAGGATTAGTTGCCTCTCTACATCAAATCGCGGGCAATTATGACAAAGGAATTGAGATTGCACGGCGGCGATACGAGCTTTCCCACACTCTCCCTGAACAGATCTACTCCAACAACTTGCTTCTGCGGGGATTTCTTGAAACAGGAGGGCGATGGCAAGAAGCTGTAGAAACCGCTCAGCATCACAGAGAATTACTTGCAGCCATTGTCAAACAGCAGCCAGAAAACCTCGGATCAACTTATCTAACACGATTGCTGAATTCAGGATACTATCTTGTCTACCTTCAGGATCAACCGAAACAGTGGCGAACTCTCGAAAATCAAGTTCTAGAATTTGCCCAGACAGAACTTCAACGTCACGCAACGGAAAACGGAAAGCAATACATCCATCAAAAACGAGATCGAACAAACAAGCCTCTCAAAATTGGTTATCTCTCTCACTGCATGGCAACCCACTCAGTCGGATGGCTAGCCCGCTGGCTATTTCAACATCATGATCATAACCAGTTTGAAATCTATGGCTATTTTCTCGGCTATCGAGAAGTATATGATCCATTACAAACCTGGTATGTTGATGCCGTTGACCACGCGTATAAATTCAATGCAGGCGGTGCTGATACTCATCTAGAAATTGCTGATCAGATTTACCGTGATGAGATTGACATTCTCATTGATCTCGATAGCATCACTTTAGATATTAGCTGCCAAGTCTTATGTCTCAAGCCTGCTCCTATTCAAGTCACTTGGCTCGGTTGGGATGCGTCTGGGCTTCCAGCGATCGATTATTTCATTGCTGACCCCTATGTCCTGCCGAATGATGCACAGAGCTACTACAGTGAGAAAATCTGGCGCTTACCTCAAACCTATATTGCAGTCGATGGCTTTGAAGTCGATCCCCCGACTTTGCGCCGCGAAGATTTAGATATTCCTGAAGATGCAATTGTCTATCTCAGTGCTCAACGCGGCTATAAACGGCATCAAGATCATGCTAGAACTCAGTTACAGATCATCAAGCAAGTTCCCAATAGCTATTTCTTAATCAAAGGAATCGCTGATACGGCTTCAGTTCAAGACTTTTTCTATAAACTTGCTGAAGAAGAGGGTGTATCGCGAGACCAGCTTCGGTTCTTAGAAGGTGATCCGTCTTGCCAATCGCATCGGGCGAATTTGCAAATCGCGGATATTGTTCTTGATACGTTTCCCTACAACGGCGCAACGACAACTCTAGAAACGCTTTGGATGGGCATTCCAATCGTAACTCGCGTGGGTGAGCAATTTGCCGCTCGCAATAGCTACGGCATGATGATGAATGTTGGAGTCACTGAAGGCATCGCTTTTAGCGATCGCGAGTATATTGAATGGGGAATTCGCTTAGGCACAGATGCCGCTTTGAGACAAAGTGTCATCTCTAAGCTACATCAAGCGAAACGAACTGCTCCTTTGTGGAATGGTAAGCAGTTTGCCCGCGAAATGGAAGGCGCTTATCAAGCGATGTGGAGAACTTATCTAGAAAGCTAGTCTTTCTGGATGAACCACTGGCAACGGAGCATCCCGTTCTTTGTTTTCCCACCCGAAAAAACAAGATACCGCTTGTTTACGTGACGAAACCTTTCAAGATTAGAAGGCAACGCTCAAATTGATAGCATAACGATTTGAGCGTTGCCTTCAGCTAAACGAAGGCTTCCGTTTAAATTACTAATTTTGCGCCTTGACACAAAACTATCTATAAACTCTGAACTTTTACAAAAGGCCTCAGTTCGGCAATCAGAGTTCTTGCCTCTTCCGTCTGCTCTAATCCTGAAATTTGCTCCAAGCTTTCAAGAATATCAGTTGCAAAGTTGTAGCCACTGCCATGCTGCAAGGTTAGAGTTTTTAAAAGTTCCAATGAATAATCTACTAACTCAAGCGCATCTGCAATGCAAGCTAGCTTAAAAGCTTGTTCAGGAAATTGAAAGCTATCATCTGCATTGTGCTGAAGATCACGTAAATAGATTGCATCTCCCCAAAGCGGCTGTCCAGGGCGATTTACCGATTGAATCATCGATCGAGGACGACGAGCAACCGTGACATCAAATAGCGAAAATCCTTGTTCTCTAAGGTAGAGATCAACATCCGCGAACAGAGGTTGTCCAATGTACAAAGGCGCATACTCAATCTCAACCTGAATCGCTAAAACACTACTGCTTAAAAGATGCTTCGCTCCTTTAAGAACCTGAAGATCTGCTCCTTGAACATCAATTTGTAAAAAATCAATGCCACCGATTTCTTCTGAAGCACAGAACTCGTCCAGGCTCACAGTTTCTACTTGAGCCGTGCGATTCAATGCCATCACCGATAAACTTGCGAATTTTTTTAGAAAAGCCTCGTTTGGTGGATAAAGCGAACTACACATTGGATGCTGAGTAATATACAAAGTTGCCGCTTCAGATTTTTCAGCGATCGCAACTGGGAGATGGAACTCGTTCCAATCCGCATTTTTCGCTTCAAATTGCTGATTCGCAGCATCACAAGCATCTGGATCTGCATCAAATCCGTAGATCGTTAATCCTGGGGCAAAAATCTGCCAAGCCTCACCATAATCATCTGCCATGGAAATTTTACGCGAACCAACATTGCAGATCGTCATATCAAGGCGCGCTAAGTGACCGCTTTCTTTCAGTTTCGGTAGAAAAAATGGCATGTTGGACTCCTTCCGTATTTGTATCAGCCTTTTCAAAAAAGTGATTCTACTGGCTGACTTAGCGATATAAAGAATTAGCGTTTAGCGATTTCTCAAACTGAAACTGATTTACCGCGACATTCTTCGTTTTTATTAAAGCTTGCTTCCTCTAATTTGCACCACAAGTTTAAACAGAAGCAGAGAGACAATTGAAATAATGTGTAGGAGACCCATCGTATGGATTCGATTAAATTACATCTTGGCGGAAAAGAGGTTCATTCAGACTGGAAAATTTTTGATATCGAAGCTCGCCCAGAAGTTGATTTTATTGGAGACGCAGGCGATCTGAGCCAGTTTGCAGACAACTCGATCGAAGCAATTTACGCAAGCCACATCCTAGAGCATTTTCACCATAGCTTGAACAATGAATTGATTAGAACATTGACAGAATGGCATCGTGTGCTCAAACCCGGTGGACAACTGATGGTCAGTGTTCCGAACCTACAGATTCTTTGCTGGTTATATCTCAATCCAAATCTTTCTATCTACGATCGCCATCATCTGATGAGAATCATGTATGGTGGGCAGACCAATCCGTATGATATTCATCGAGCCGGATTTGATCCAGACACATTAGCAGCATTTCTACAAGAAGTCGGGTTTGTCGATTGTACTTGTGTTGAAGAGTTTGGCTTGTTCAATGACTGTAGTACGATACGTTTACTTGGCACTCTCATCAGTGTCAACATGATTGCGACGAAATCCGTTAAGCCAAATGAGCAGAGAGAAGCACTCTAAACTGTTTTGAAGCGATCTCACGTAGTGAGATCGCTTCAAGCTTAACAACTACAAACTTGCTGTTTTCCCCGTTTCCGCTTGTGATTGTACCGGCTTCACATCGGTGTAACCCATCTCGCTTGCTAGCTCTCTCAATAGCGAGATCTGCTGCTCAAACTCAAACGATTCGAGTCGTCTCAACAAGTTTGTAATCTTGTCAGACGCAGAATACTCAGCAGGCATTCCCACAACAGATTCTCCCATCGCGACCGCCCACACATACCAAACGAGTAACTGATTATTCTCCTTCAGAGCACCATAAGCGCGCGAATATTCACTATCTGTACGATTAGCAATATCGCGCATCACTTGCAGTTGATCCTGATGCGACAAATTATAAAAATCTCCCAGCAGCATTGGTGCTAATTCAGGCTCAGCCGCTTGCGGAGCCGCAGGTGTAATCGAGTCACCCATCTTTTCATAAACGTAATAAAGCAACGCCAATTTATCATCCACTTGAAGCTGGTTAAAGTCTGAAATGGCGCTGGTAATTGCATCTCCTAAATACTCAGACGGATCAACGTTCTGACTTGCTGACTGAGGCATTCAATACTCTCCTATAGTAATCCGATCTACAACAAGAGGTATCAGGCTTTACGATTCCAAGTCTCCCCTCTAAAGACCGACTTTCAAGATCTGCCTTTCGATCGTTTAAGCGGTAGCCAAAATTGCGTAAGTTATCAGCATTGCAACTGCAATCCTGATAGGAGAATTTTTATGTCCGAACTCAATACAGAAAACCAAACACATGACGCTCAACTCGCAGCTGAAGAAGTTGCTAGCGGCGATCGTCCTGAGCCGAAAATTAATGTTTCTGCTGACTACGAAGCGGCTCAAGAATTTAGTACCAGCAGCATTGACGGCACTGAAGCAGGTAAAGAAGCTGCAGAAGAAGCAACTGCACCACAGTTTGAAGTTCATCGCCCCGAAGAAGTCGAAATCCCAACTTCAACGCTTGACTCAACAGGTGATCCAAACGATTTCAAAGACCTCGCAAAAGAAGTCAATCCGATGTCTGGAACCGCTGGAAACGTTGACGATGATCTCGTAAAGAAAGCGATCGAACTCGGCAAGCCCGGTGACAAATAGAGACTGCTAAAACAAATAGCGCTGGTTGTATTGAGGCAGATTTTCAGTCTCAACTGGAACAATCAGCGCCTTCAATTGCGATAAATTATGCTGACTAAATGCGATCGCAGTTTTCTCCCCCAAGTCAGCCCGTAAATCTAACGCCTGTTTCAGCAAATCATATCCGAGCGTCACTTGTTCTTGGCAAAACGCTAATGTTCCTAGCTGGTGTAGTGCCCAAGCTTCTGCCCCTTCATCTTCCAACGCCCAAGCAGCCTGTAATCCCAAGTTCAAGAGTTGCTCCCAGGCTCCCCACCACTTCGCAATCGCAAACACCTTCTCCGTCGATTTCACCATTCTCAGCACTTCCGCCCATCGCTTCTGCTTCACATAGGCTTGCAAGGTTTCCCTCAGCAATCTGCTCTCTGCAAAAATCGCTTCAGGGTCACGATCAGCACGAATCTGCGGTTGGCATGATCCCCCATCCAGCCCGGAAACCTCGATCGCACAATCCGCCTGAAAAAATCTTCGTTTACTCGAAGCCACCACGAACAGACTTTCCGGCAAGATTTGATTGAGTTGTTCAAGCTCAGATCCCGTTAAAGTTGGATGATTCAGCAAAACTAGAACCTGTCGGTCACGCAATCCCGCCCGAATCTCTGCTCTAGAAGCCTTGACATCAGCAGGAACTCGATACAACTGCTCAAATATCCACTGCAACACATCTTCGAGCACATCGGCTTGCTCAACATACAAAACAACATGTTCCATCTCAAACTGATGTGCCAGCGATCGTAATAAAAACGATGATTCAGCGTTGGAACATCCAAAAATCTCGATCGACTGATGCGCGTCTAATGCCCCTAAAACCTGTTGTACGATAGCGTCATTCTGTCCAAAACTTGCATACACTTCCATTGTTGGCAGAATTGGCTCAAACGATCTGAGCGCCATCTGCAATGGAAGCAAGATCACACCATAATCCGAACCAACCAGCAACTCGCCTTGCTCAAGCACGAATCGAGCAACAACCTTGCCTGCCAATGCCATCTCAATTGTGCTGGAACAGGCAGAACTGGACATCAGTCGCAATAGATTTCAAAGCAACAGCATACTAAGCGAATCGCGAGAACCACGTCAACACTGAGACAAAAAACTTAGTTCAGTGACGGTGTTTGCGTCGCAGCCATTTCAGGATCTTCCCGTTCCGGCAAACGATTGACCCGTTCTAGGGTTGCCAAAAATTCATGCACATTTTCAAATTCACAGTATACCGAGGCATAGCGAATGCAAGCCGCCTCACTCATTGCCCGTAGCTGCTGCAGCACCAACTCACTAATCTCACGACTAAAGATCTCACGATTCGTTCGCTGCTGCAACATTCCCTCGATCGAACTGACTAATGTTTCAATCTGCACTTCTGAAATTGCAGTCCGTTCGCAAACTCGCATCAGCGATCGCACTAACTTTTCTCGATCAAACGACTCGCGATTTCCGTTCTCCTTCACCACCACAAGCGGCGCAAACTCAACTCGCTCGTACGTCGTAAACCGATGATTACACTTCAAACATTCCCGCCGTCGTCGTACACTCTGACCACTTTCCGCAGAGCGCGACTCCAGCACCCGGTTTTCGAGATGATGACAAGCAGGACAACGCATAAATTTTGTCAATGGATGATCAGACACATCATACCGCTAGTGTAGCAAGTCTGATTATTTTTTTCAGATCCGCTACAGGCAGGGGGCAACTTTATTATTCGCGGATAGGACTCTTCACAATTCCTTTGTATTTCTGCTGATCACCAACACCACAAGCCCTGATCACGATCCCCATCTTTTGCGATTTAAATCACACGGATTATGAGCAAAGACGTTAGAAATTCCCTGATCGAGGGCAACTTTACTAAAGCGAACTGCGTTAGAACGTTCCCTGAACTGACGTAGTTCCAGCCCAATCGTAAAGTCTTTTACTGGGCGCACTCCATAGCAGGTTGGCAGCTGGCACATGAAATCTCGTGACATTCAAAAGCAGAAATTGCTCGTCGTCGATGATGAACCGGATAATCTCGATCTTCTCTACCGAACATTTTATCGAGAATTTAAAGTTTTGCGGGCAGAAAATGGTCCCACAGCACTTGATATTCTTGAGAAAGAAGGCGATGTCGCGGTGATCATTTCAGATCAACGAATGCCCATGATGAGTGGGACAGAGTTCCTGAGCCTCACTGCTACTAAGTATCCGGACATTATCCGGATTATTCTCACAGGCTATACCGATGTTGAAGATCTCGTCGAAGCCATCAACTCCGGCAAAGTCTTCAAATACGTCACGAAGCCCTGGAGCGATATGGAGCTGCGCGACGTTGTTAAAAGCGCGATCGATACGCATACCCTATTAAGAACCCGCACCGAAGAACTCCGGCGCACCCTTCAGCGTGAATCGCTACTCAATGCAGTCACTAGCACCATTCGGAGCGCATTGAGTTATGACGAAATTCTGCAAACGATCGTCGAGACCATTGGCAAAAATTTTGGTGTAAGTGGTGCGATCGTCTGTCCCTTTCAAGACGGCGAAATTCAGGAAAATAGCTTCACCTACTGGAATCATCCGGAACTGCCACAGCCCAATCTCGTCCCCACAATTTGGGAAACTTACGAAGTCGAAGTCATTCCAGATGTTCAAGTCTGCGATCGGATCGAGGAAGATCCCACTCGTCATGCAGCTTACGCAGACGCAGACATTCACTCAACTCTCATGGTTCCGCTGATCTGCCAACAGAAACTCATCGCCGTGCTCGCGCTGCATGAATCTGGAAAAAGCCGCATTTGGCAACCTGAAGAAGTCGATCTAATTCACGCGGTTGCCGATCAAGCCGCACTCGCACTCTCGCAAGCCCATGCATACGAGCAAGTTCGCGCTTTAGCCAAGCGAGAAGCCTTGATCAATACCATTACAACCGCTATTCGATCGAGCCTCGATCCCCAAGAAATCTTTGCCGCCATTACTCAACAACTGGGGCAAGGCTTACAAGTCGATGGTTGCGCGCTTTCACTGTGGAAAGAAGGCGACGAATTTGTGCAATGTGTGGGACTCCATGATTCAAGTTGGGAACACAAGACTCCCCCAGAATCTCACCTGCCGCAATCTTCGGTTCCTATTGAAGGCAATCCCGTTCTGAAGCAATTGATCGTCACGCAGCAGCCGATCGTTCTCAGCGATTTGAAGCAGCATCCACAATTCAATATTTCAGAATTTCGGACTCCTGCCCGGGCCTTGCTCGTTGTGCCCTTAATTGCAGATGGCAAAATTATCGGCAGTATTTCACTCCGCCAAAACCATCGCACCCGCAACTGGCAATCCTCTGAAATTCAGCTCGCTCAATCCGTTGCATCACAAGCCGCGATCGCAGTTCAACAATCTCGGCTCTACCAAACCACACGTCAGCAAGCCGAAAAACTCCTGCAACTCGACCAGCAAAAGACCGAGTTTTTCCAAAACATTTCGCACGAATTTCGCACTCCTTTGACTTTAATGGTCGGTCCACTGGAAAGCGCAGTCGCCACAGGTCAAGGACTGTCTGCCGAACAATCGGCGATCGCATTGCGAAACTCTCGCCGACTCCTGCGATTAGTCAATCAACTGCTCGATCTCCAGCGCTTAGATGCAGGACGGATGCAGCCGAAATTCCAGGCATGTGACTTAGTAGAATTTGTCAGCCAAATCGTAGACACGTTCCGTCCTTACTGCGAAAAGAAAGGGCTGAGCCTGATCACTCAATTAGAGCCTTGTGCTCCTGTGTATCTCGATTTAGAGAAGTTTGACAAAGTGCTGTACAACCTGCTCTCGAATGCGATGAAATTTACGCCCGCAGGACAGAGCATTAGTGTATCGCTAGAAATGATCGACGATCGCTGTCGCTTAAAAGTGCGCGATACCGGCATCGGTATTCGAGAAGACCAAATCCCCCATCTATTTGAGCGATTCCGTCAGGCTGAAGGTTCAGAAAACCGCAGCTTTGAAGGGACAGGTCTAGGATTAGCTCTCGTCAAAGAATTAGTCGAACTGCATAGCGGTCAGATCAACGTGGATTCGACCTATGGACAAGGCACGACATTCACGATCGACTTACACTCCGGTGCAGAGCATTTGCCTCCAGAGCAAGTCAGCCATGCTCAGCACGAACTTCAGGCAAATCGAGCAGCGGTCGAACTAGCGGATATTGAAGTCGAACTTCAAGAAGATTACGAACCTGAACCCATTCTTGAGGTCGGTGAAAACCATGCGAGAGTGCTCGTTGTGGATGATAATCCAGATCTACGCTCGTATGTCTCTGGCATTCTCAGAGGTCAAGGCTATACCGTTTTGACTGCCCGGAATGGTGCAGAAGGGTTTGAACAGGTCAAGACCCATCGTCCATCGTTGATTGTGACTGATTTAATGATGCCGATTGTGTCAGGTCTAGACATGATTCGGATGATCCGTGCTCAAGACGACCTCAAAGGCACTCCCATCGTTTTGCTAACTGCCAAAGCGGATGAAGACACGCGACTTGAAGGAGTCGAACGCGGTGCAGATGCCTATTTGTCGAAGCCATTCAACGATCGAGAATTGTTAGCGGAAGTGCGAAATTTACTAGCACTCAAAGAAAACGAGCAGCGCGTCTCGCGCATTAATTCTTATCTGACAGATTCGGTCTTGAGTCGTTTCTTGCCACAAACCTTAGTCAAACGGGCGGCTCAGGGTGAATTAACCCTCGATTTGCGTCCTGAACCTCGCATGATCACGGTTCTATTTAGCGATATTGTCGGTTTCACGCAACTCTCGAACACATTGCGATCGCGGCGAGTTGCAGAACTCCTGAATGAGTATCTGACCGCAATGACTCGCTGCGTGTTTAACAACGGCGGGACAGTCGATAAATTTATGGGCGATGCAATTTTGGCGATTTTTGGTGCGCCAGAAGAACTCACCCCTAATGAACAGGTTCGACGTGCGATCGCAACGGCTCGAGAAATGTACAGTATTTTGGACAATCTGAATAACCAGTGGATGGCACAAGGGATCGATCGCGTTCAGTTCCGCTGTGGAATTCACCAAGGAACGGCTGTGGTGGGAATGTTTGGCGGCGAAGAGCGATCGGACTATACGGCAATTGGTCCAAGTGTCAATATTGCAGCTCGACTGCAAGAAGCAGCGGCTCCGGGTGCGATTCTCATTTCCGCAGCAGTAGCAGATTACGTTGATGAAGATAACATCACCAAAGAAAGTCCGCTCAAGCTGAAGGGAGTAGATGAAACAGTTCTAACCTTCTCGGTCAGCCCTTACCCTGACGCAGTTCCGACACATCACTAAAATCGCCGGAAAAATGAGCCATGTTCGGAACTAATTCCTCCCGATTCCAGACGAAAAGCTAGGATATTAGGAGTGATCCCCGTGGCTCTTTGTGTGGGTAAGTGTTCAGCATGGCGTTTTCTCTTTCCAATTCTCGATCGCGATCGCAAGAGTCTCCGATGCTATGGCTTTCGGTTTTAGCAGGTTCGCTTGCGCTGCATCTTGTTTTGCTTTTAGTCGGACGCTGGTATCTGAGCCAATCCGCAGAAAGCCGTGCGGGGGGTGGTTCTCAAGCACCTCTCGATTTTATTGAAATCGATCCGAATGCACCCCCTTTGAAACGAGCGATCGCACCTTCTACAACTGGCGCAGAAAATGGCACTGTTACGAAAGCTGCTCCTGACGCAGCAAATTCTGAGCAGTCTGGGTCATCTTCCATTCAGAATTTCACTCGTCAGACTGCGCCAACGCCAACACAACCCGAAAATTTACCCCAACCTGATCCAGTTCAATCAACACAGCTAGATCAGCGTCCTGCTGCTAATAATTCGTCCTTAAATTCACCCCGAGCGAATCGCAATCCTACAACACGCCCCAAGTCAAATTCTTCAAATCCCACATCTGGCTCCTCTAATCCTGAAACAAATCCAACTGCCCCTAACAACTCTCCTACAACCACAAGAAACGCTTCTGATCTAAACCCTCCAAACTCTTCAAATCCACAGCCTTCCAACCCAGCATTACCTGACAACAATCCTAAGCCTCCGTCTGATCCAGTCAGATCTAACAATCCTCTTCCTGCCCCTAATCCGGGAGACAATAGAAATGCGACTGGGGTAGAAGGTGCTATCTCTGGTGTGATATCAAATATTGAGCCTGATCGAAGTGAATTACAGGATGACAGTAAGAATAATGTTGTTACCTTTAGACAGTCACAGATTCCCCAAATCTCGCTAATACTAGAGCCTGAAATGAGGAGAGCGTTAAGCCCTGAGCTAGTTTTTACAGTCGCAGTCGAGATTCGCAATGTAGATGGTACAGTGCTGAATGCCAAGAATATGCCAGACAGTCCTGCTCTCGCAAAACTTCCACGGGAAGAAGCAGATGGTCTTGTTCTAGCGCTACTCACGTCTCCAGATCTTGTGAATCCGGACAAAGCAATTAGTCTATTTAATGTAGAGGTAAGACCCTCTGCTCCCGGTAAACCAACTACTGAAGGAACATCTAGAATAGTTACGCTTCGCATTGCAATTAATAATTAAAGCAGCAATACTTATCGCTTAGAGAAGAAAGGTGGCAATTTGCTCGCCATCTTTCTATCCCGAACAGCTACTCATTCTCTATTTTTGCTCTTCGAGTCCGTCTACGTCGCGGACGACCTGAATCTCTTTGGCTTAAAGCTAGGTAACGCTTCAATGTAGACGGACTGATCTCTATTCCTTGTTTTGCTAGGACTTCAGCAAGTTCTTCATAGCCATATCCTTTATCGAGTGAAGTCCGAAGATCGTCTTGTAAAAGTTCGATCGCTTGTCGGAGAGAAACTGTCGCTTCAGGTTTTTCGGGCAGTTCATCCAGTAAGGATGCCGCTTGATCAAGCATCGTTGTTTTTACTTTGACTGCCGCATTAGATTTTCTATCTACCATATGCGTCTCAAGATTATTACTTCGTTAATTCATTCATATTGTAAGGGCTGAGTTTCTGATTTATCGCTTAAATGTAACAAGTTCTGTTAATTATTTTGCGTATTGCTCAATCATTCAATGATGCTTCTAAGCTAATAGATACAAATGTGCGCAAATAATCACTCCGCAGAATGATGACAAAAAATTGCCCTAAACTTCAATCAAAGTTTAGGGCAGTATTCTTATTTGCAATTCAACAAGCGCAGTTCAGAAATTAATAGCTTACTAAGTGCAAAATATCGCGGACAACACTAAAACCTGCAATATCCCACAACAGATAAGCTAAAAATCCAATCATGGCAAGGCGACCATTCCAAAGTTCAGCTTGAGGATTCCAGCCAAATAGAAAGGCATTCCGGTCTTTGCCGTTGTACTCGGTAGCAACAGGCGGTAAATCAGTGCTATTTCGTGTTTGCATTGTAGTAGCTCCAAATTTCGTTTCTCTATACTTCTAAGATAAAGGCGCGATCGCAGTTTGCCTTACATCTATGGGTCGAAGCTAGTAGTCCGACCGATGATAGAGCTTTTTTAGAGCTACTCTGTACCTTGTGCTGACGCAGTGAGTTCTACACGCCTCGATTTGAACTGGGAAGTGCAGATTGCAAATTCTGAGTAGGAGCTTGAGCGTTGAGTTGACGCGCCTGCACTAATCGAACTCGTGCTGCTTCTAGTTGCCCACCTGGATCAACTGGAGTCCAGCCAGAATTGGTCTTCTGGCGTGCTTCATAATGCAGATGAGGTCCCGTAGAAAGCCCAGTACTTCCAACACGTCCAATCACAGTTCCAGCCTCAATCCGTTGACCTGGACGAACTAAGATTTGCGACATATGGGCGTAGAGCGTGTCTTGCGATCCGTTTGGCTGTTCCATCACCACAGCTAGCCCATAGCCCCCCATGCGATCGGCGGCTGTGACTCGTCCTGAATGCGAGGCAATAATCGGTGTTCCTTGACCTGCACCGAGATCGACTCCAGCATGGAAACGACGCACGCCTGTGACCGGATGCCGTCTCCATCCAAATCTAGAGGTGACAGAAACCGGGTCAGGCAGCGGATAAACCAGCTGATCGCGCGACGTAGGCTTCGGTAAATTGCGATTGAATGCTTGGAGATCTTTCGCAGTGTTCATTTGATCCACAGAACTGCTAGTTCGATCGACAGAGCTGCCAATTTGATCAATATAGGATGAGTCAGAACTCTCTTTGGCAATGGGCTTAGCAGGGAGATTGTTCGCTGCGATCGCGCGCCGCTGAACTGGCAAAGACTTAACAACTTGTGGAACTCGAATCGTAATCGTTTGTTGTGAAGGTCCAGTAATCGATGGAACTCCTCTAAAGATGGCGGGTGGTTTTTGTGCAGTTACAGTTCGAGCAGGCGGAACTGGCTTGGCGACTGTTGACGGTCTTACAGGCGGAAGACTAACTGCGCGGTTTGCAGCTTCTAACACATTGATATTATTCAGAATCTGCGATCGCACATCTGCCGAAATCGTCGGATTTGGTAGCAGCTTTCTTGCTTGTGCATACTGGCGCTGCGCTGCATAGTCATAAGCACGCGAAACAAGCTTATCTCTTTGTTGAGTTTGTGCTTGCACTTGTTGAGCTTGTTTTGCAGCTCGATCTTTTGCCACGATATCGGCAAGACGTTGTTCTAAGAGCTGGCGCTGAAGATTTGAGGCGGTAGATTTTGGAAACACTTTTGGAACGGGAATGTCGATCGCAGATGCCGCAGAAGAATTCGCTTCAGGTTGAGCTGATGTAGAATTCAGCGCTGAATTCTGCTGTGAGAGCTGCGGTAGTCCTGAAGGGGCTTTCGCGCTAGGTTTGTCAACTGGTTTTGGAGTTGTTGGTTTTTTAACGGCTGTAGATGGGGTTTGGATCTGAGAATTTGCAGGTTGGGGGGCAAGTTGTCGTTTGAGGGGAACTGGAGGGAGTGGAATCGGGGAAGTCGCAACTTGAGGAGCAGCAGAATCCGCTTGAACAGAACCAGAATTTGATGGGGCAGGTTGCGGAATCTCAAGCGGTTTCGGTGAAGTTACCAACGCAGCAGGAACAACGATAGGTTCTGGAGTTGCTACTGCAGGAGCCACCTCTACAGGAGCAGCAGAGGCAGCTTTTGTTTGCGTCTGAGCAGGGGTCTCGATCGGTTGTGCCGGGGGCGCGACTTGCTTTGATTGTTGAGCAAGTAGCGTAGGGATGAGTTCTAACATACAGAAATCAGCCGATGGAGGGACATCCAGCTAGTACGCATTTCTGCGGAGGTTTCAGGAAAAAAAGAACAATTTCGATGAAGAATGCGTATTTCTTCACTTCGTCTTCATACGATCTTTGACAAAATTACGGAAATTCATCATATGAATTGAGTAACCTTTGTTATCGGCTGCAAACTTATTCAGTCGATCGACGATGAGAATTAATTTGGTTCACTGAGTCATAAACACGTACCGTAATTAGACGGAATACAGAAGTTATTCAAGTTTCAAAATTCATCATAGATCTCTGTCTGTAGCTAGAGCGATGTCTTCTAGAAAACCCATATATGTAGGATGGGTTCCCATCTATATCAACCACTTTTCTTTAAAAAGCCGCCTTTTAAGATCATGCTAACCAGTCACCACCGTATTCTTGTCGTAGACGATGTTGCAGATAATGTATTTCTGCTCCAGACTGTCTTGGAGTCTGAAGGATATACTGTTGAAACTGCTTTGAACGGCAAGAGTGCACTTGAGAAGATTAACGATACCGATCCTGATTTAGTTTTGCTAGACATTATGATGCCAGAGCTAAATGGGTATGAGGTGACGCAACGGGTTCGTCAAAATGAACGCTTTGCCGAATTGCCGATCGTGTTTTTGACAGCACACGATGAGTGTGAACAAATGCCGTATATAGAGATCGGTGCGAACGATTTAATTCGTAAGCCCGTTGACTTTGATGAGCTGTTAGATAAAGTTGCAAAATACACTCATGCTTATCTATCTTCAGCGCATTCCTACTCAAGTGTGAGTTA
Source organism: Leptolyngbya sp. GGD (assembly GCF_026735145.1). Lineage (NCBI taxonomy): Bacteria > Bacillati > Cyanobacteriota > Cyanophyceae > Leptolyngbyales > Leptolyngbyaceae > Leptolyngbya > Leptolyngbya sp. GGD. Next base: position 1,084,274 of record NZ_JAPQKE010000001.1, on the reverse strand, counting down.
ATCGAATCTCTGCAGGTTGATGAGCGATCGCACCAGCTTCTACAAGTTGAGCAACTGCACTTCCACCCCAGGTCACACCGATTGAAAGCCGGGTCAACCGGACATCAGCAAGCGTGTCTCCAATCATTAACGTCTTGTGAGGCTCAACTTTCAGCGATCGACAAGCAAGAGTCAGGAGTGCTGGATTCGGTTTACTGATTCCTACTTGCGCTCCGATGATCGTCTGGAAATAGTTGGAGAGTTTGTAGTGATCTACAAACTCTTGAATATTGTCGGTACTATCGCTGGAAAGAACTCCAAGTTTGAGTGATGTGAGCGATTCTAGTAATTCCACAATGCCTTCAAACGGGGGAGTTAGCGGTGCTTTTCGTGGAAGCTGCTGATCGGCAAGTTGAAAGCTCGATTGGGCGATCGCTTTTGCTGCGATCCAGTCATAGCCCGTTTGAGCAATCAGAGCCGCGATCCCGATTTCATTTTCTTCGCGAGTTCCGACGGCAAGTAGTCCCGAGGGATTGAGATTATGTTGCTCGAATCCGAAGGTAGTCAGGATTGAAGGCTTGAGATTGGGAACGATCGCTGTAATACAATCTGCGCGTTTTTCACCGAGATACTGTAGAAATTGGTAAGAATTTGACAGAGTGCCATCTTTGTCAAAGAGAATGGCATCGATTCCATCAAACTGCACACCATTACAGAAAATTGTCGCCATAACTGTGCAATAAAAAAGAGGGATTTCTCCCTCTCTACAGGTTTCAATTCAACTGAAATTATTCGACATCTTCCGTCGCGTCAGGAATTTCCTCGACTTCTTCCAGTGCAACCGGAACTTCTTCAGCGACTGGGAGTTCCAGCGCAGCCGGAGCGCCTTGCTGTTGCTGCTTCATGTTCTCGCGATACTTCGCTGCCATTTCTTCAGCCTTGTCATACACGACTTGCGGGTTCTTCACCATATCGCCGGGTTCTGGCTCAAGCTGCTTGGTCGAAAGCGAAATCCGACCGCGCTCAGCGTCCAGATCAATGATCATCACTTTCACTTCATCATTGACGTTAAACACGCTATGCGGCGTATCAATGTGATCGTGAGAGATTTCGGAAATGTGCAGCAGACCGCTGACTCCACCGATATCGATGAATGCACCATACGGCTTGATGCCGCGTACCGTTCCGATGACGACTTCGCCCACTTCTAGGCGGTTCATCTTGCGTTCAACTAACGCACGACGATGGCTGAGAACTAGACGGTTGCGCTCTTCGTCCACTTCTAAGAATTTCAGGGGCAATTCTTCACCCACTAAATCTTCTTTGGGTTTGCGGGTACTGATGTGAGATCCGGGAATAAATCCACGCAAGCCCTCAATCCGAACCAGCGCACCGCCTCGATTCGTGGCAAATACCAGCGATCGCACAGTCGCGTCTTCTGCTTGAAGTTGGCGAACCCGTTCCCATGCCCGCATATACTCTATGCGGCGGATCGAGAGGGTCAACTGCCCATCCTCATTTTCATCAGCCAAGATGAAAAACTCGCGAGTCTCGTTAGACTGTAAGACTTCTTCAGGAGCATCAATCCGGTTAATTGACATCTCCTGAATGGGAATATAAGCTGCCGTTTTCGCACCGATATCAATCAGAGCGCCTCTCGGCTCCAGACTGAATACGGTTCCTGCAACTACATCTCCAGGACTGAAGTGATAGTCATACTTATCCAGTAGAGCCGCAAAATCTTCGTGGGTAAAACCAACATCCATTGCTAAAGTGTTCTGATTGGTCATGCTAAACGTTTCCCAGTTGTCTCCGCTAAAATTTGCCTCCTCTCGATGCAACGCACATATCGAATGATGTGCAGCCTACACCTTCGACCAAGTTGCGACTTGATCGATTTAGACGCATTTACTAAGTGTACAGAAGCAACATCATAACTCAATTTGAGAACAACCGGATCGCTGTTTCTCAAGTTCTTGCCATCGATTTTTTGTGCGCTTTGGCAGTTGAAATCAGATTTTTTTCGCAAAATTCCCCGAAAAGGTATGGACAATTTCATACTACGCTTGTAGTATGTAAAAAGGAAATTTTTCATTGAGGAATATGATTCGTCCTACTTCGTTGCGCCACTGCCATGTCTCCAAACTGTGCCCACAGCTGTGGGGCAAATTGGGTGTGGCAATGCAACAGCCGTCAGGAGCGAATCCGGTCGCGACCTTGCTAGGACAAATCTTAGGCAATATCAGCGGCGGCTTGGGGACAGAGATTCTCCGGAGCGATCGCAGAGCTGAAATTTATATTAGCGACGAGAAATTTAATCTAGACCGAATCGACAGCGGGTGGCGTTGTAGTCGAACGCCAGTATGAGTTAGCACATCAGAGCTTTTCTGATTACCCCCGCTCAAGAGACTGAGACGGGGGTTTATTTTTTGCCAATTTCAAATGGAGCAACGCATGTTAAAGCTCACTTATACCGAATTTGGATTGCACTTGGAACGGGTGACGATTTCTCTGGAAACCTTAGTAGCTGGACGGGTAACTTTGGCGATGAGATTAGGTCAAACGCTGCATGTTGAGCCGAGCCGTGCGGCATTTTTGCTGTCAGTCCATGCACCAGGATTTGCAGAGTTAGAAAAAATGGTGCGCTTGGAACGGGCAGCAATGGTGTCGATCGTGCCCGTGGATGATGGGTTTGTGGAAGTGAGTGTTCAAGGAAGCTGGATCGCAGACACAGCAGACGCACATTCTGGAATGTTTGTAACTGCGTTAGGCGATCGAATCGAGTTCTTTGTCTACAAACTTTGGGAAGCGACTCAGTTGCAGGTTTCGCCATTAGTTTGACGAAATGGAGAGTGAAAGAACGAGGAGAAAACGGCTTTTCTCCTCGTTCCGCACTAGTTCCTGCGCAAAATCATCCAAATCGATAGCCAAATCCTCGCACTGTCATGATGTAGCGAGGTGAACTTGGATCAAGTTCTATTTTTTCTCGGAGCCATCGGATATGCACATCGACGGTTTTAGAATCTCCCAGATAGCTCATTCCCCAGATCTGCTCTAAGAGTTGTTCGCGAGAATAAACACGACGCGGATTGTTCATAAACAGTTCGAGCAACGAAAACTCTTTAGGAGAGAGATTAATTTCTCGCCCCTCGATCGTGACGCGATACTCCTGCAAATAGAGTGTGATTTCCCCATGCTGCAAGGTGGGCTGTTCTTCAGGTTGAAGATGCGATCGTCGTCTTAGCAATGCCCGACAGCGTGCAATTAATTCGCGAATGCCAAAAGGCTTGGTCAGATAATCATCTGCCCCTACCTCTAAGCCAACGACAATATCAGTCTCGCTTCCTCTCGCGCTCAGAATCAGGATCGGAATCGTGTTGCCTTCCTGCCGTAACATTCGACAGATATCTAGTCCACTGATTCCAGGGAGCATCAAATCTAAAACGAGTAGGTCGATCGCTGATTCCTCAGTTTTTGGAGCGCGCATCAATTCCAGGGCTTGTAGCCCATTATTCGCCGTTACTACCCCATAGCCTTCTTGTGTGAGAGTAGGAGTGAGAGCTTCAAGAATGGCTTCATCATCATCGACGACTAAAATACGCGCTTGAGACAAACTGAAAGAGAATCCGGAGCCGGACGATCGCATAAATAACCAAGTAACATCGGTTCTGCTGCAATCGATCAGACGATACGATGCACTGAACCAATTCTTACAATAAGCAACTTTATGGCTTTACAAGGTTAAGCGCGATTTAAAACCAAATTAATTTCTATTTATTAGGTTTCTTCAGAGGTTTTTGGAATGAGCGGTTGAACGCGATCGCGCGATTTGGAAGAGTGCCGTGATTTTCTGAGTTTGGGGGGAAACCCACCGATGAGATCATGTAACAGAACATAGAAGCACGGAATGATAAACAAGGTTAAAAGTGTCGCCAATGACAACCCAGAAAAGACGACGATTCCTAACGGCTGTAGAAATTCTCCACCTTGCCCAAGTCCCAATGCTAACGGAAACATCCCTAGCACGGTTGTAATTGTCGTCATCAGAATCGGTCTTAAGCGTTGAGGAGCAGCACGCAGGATTGCTGATTTGCGATCGATGCCTTCTCGCTCTCGAATTTGATTGGCAAGTTCCACCATGACGATCGCATTATTCACGACAATCCCAACTAGCAGTACTGCACCAACAATCACCGTTGCTCCGATCGCAGTTTGCGTAACAAACAATCCTAAAATCCCACCTGCTAGCGCTAGCGGAATCGTGAACATAATCACCAGCGGATCGATCAGCGAATTGTACTGAACTGCCATGACTACAAAGACCAGAAAAGCAGCTAACCCGCCTAATAACGGCAAAGCAGATTGAATCTGTTGATTACTTTCAGCAGCCGAACTTGGCAAGCGACTGATTCCTTCAGGCATCTGAAATTGTTGCAGAATTTCGTCAACTTCTTTTAGGGCTGCCCCTAAGCTTGCCCCATCATTCAAAGTCCCCGCGATTTGATATACCTGTCGCTGATTGATGCGTTGAATTTGCCCGGGTGCTTGTCCGTTTTCGATCTGCGCTACATCGCTGAGTCGAACTAATTCATTGTTGTCAGTGAACAGAGGAATCTGCCCAATTTTAGAAGGTCGATCGATTAAGTTTTCATTCAGTTCGACTCGAACATCGACAAGCCGATTCCCCCTTTGGATTTGCGTTGGAGTTGTTCCTTCGATCGCAGTTTGAATCGTTTCTCCGATATCCTGTGTATTGAGTCCGAGAGCGGCGGCACGTTCGCGATCGCGGCGAATTTGGATTTCAGGTTGACGCTCATCTGTATCCGGGCGATACCGGGCGAGTTTTGCTTGAGAAAGCCTGCCAACTAGTTGTCGCCCTGTCTGTTCTAGTAATTCAGTGTTCTCACCTTGCAGAATTACATCTACTTCGGCACCTCGAACTGGAGAATTATTCAAAATCAAGCCCCGCACTTGCCCAGGACTAATTCGCAGCAAGATATCTACCAAATTGAGTTTGCGAAACTCCTGGTTCATCTTTTCTGCAAACTTTTCAACGTTCGTGTTCTGCTTCAGCGTAATGTTACTGGAAGCTCGGAGTGGATTTTCACTGGTATTACTTCCAAATAGAAAACCTCCCACTGTCGTAAACACGTATTCCGTCTCAGGTTGATTGAGCAGCAGTTCATCGACTGCTTTCATGACTCTGCGGCTCGTTTCGAGCGGAGTACCAGGAGGAAATTGAGCAAAAATATTTGCTTGTCCCGTGTTGATGCGAGGCAGGATCTCTTGGGGAATGCGACTGACTGCAAATAAACTACTGCCACCAAAGATCAGAAAGGCAAATCCAATGACTAAAAAGCGATTGCGTAGGACTCGATCGAGCAATCGCCCATATCCCGCAGTTGCCGCTTCAAATCTTCGGTTGAATTCTCGAAGCAGCCAAAATCGCCCAACTCCGCTGGAGTAACGAATTGCTAGCAACCGCGAAGTTGCCATTGGGACAACTGTAACCGCAACTAAAATCGATGCGGCAACCGAGAAACTAATCGTCAAGATCAATTCATTGAACAATAGCGCAATGAATCCACCAATCAGCAGAAACGGTAACACCGCAACCAAGTTTGTACTCGTTGAAGCAACTAAAGCTGATTCGACAGATTGCCCACCTGCGATCGATTGCTCAATAATTTCTTCTTTCCCTAAATGACTGCGAGAACTCGTGCCAAAACCAGCTCCTAAATTATCAGAGATTGTTTCTAACATGACGATCGAGTTATCCACGACAATTCCCACCCCAAGCGCTAGACCGCCCAAGCTGAAAACGTTTAAGGATAATCCAAACAATCGCATTAAGATAATTGCAGCCAAAGTTGCCAGCGGAATCGACAACACGATGATCAAGGTCTGCCGCAATGAGCCAAGAAATAGTAATACTGCAACGGCTGCTAATGCTGCCCCGATCAAGCCTGAACTGGTCACATTGGAAATTGAATTTTGAATAAAAATAGATTCATCTAAAGTTGGTAAAAGTTGAGCATCTTGAGGAATGACATTTGACTGCCGTAATTCTTCAATTCTCTTTTTCACACCTTCGACCACTTGAATCGTATTGGCATCCGGTTGTTTCTGGATACTCACTTTCACAGCATCTTTGCCATTCAACACTGTAAAAACTCGTTGCTGCTGCGTTCCATCAATTATCTCTGCAAAGTCTCTCAGATAAACCCGTTGGGATGTGCCTGGAGCTTGTGTTGGCGCTTGCGCGTCAGTTGTAACAGGCTGAGAATCATTGACTTCAAAGGATAGATTGCGAATCTCTTGAGCATTGGCAAATCGACCGATCGTTCGAGTCAACGGCTCGGATCGATTACCTAAAATCCGTCCTCCTGAAATATCGCGATTCGTCTGCTCTAACTCATCTAAAACATCATTTAATCCAATTCCTAAAGCTTGCAGCCGATTGAGATCAACAATCACGCGTACTTCTTCTTCGACACCCCCCGAGACATCAACGGCTGCAACCCCCTGTACGACTCCTAATTCTCGCGCTAGTTCTTCATCCGCAAAAATCCGCAACTGAGAAGACTGAATTGAGTCAGAAGTCAGTGCTAATTCATAAACCGGAAGCTGAGAAGGATCGACTTTGAAAAGCCTGGGTTCTTCGATCGTATCGGGTAAGTTCCCTCGTGCCCGGTTAAATGAAGCCGTAGCATCATTTAAAGCCTGATCAATGTTGCCTCCCGGCTGAAAAAACAAATCCAAACTCACTTGCCCTTCACGAGTTTGAGAATAGATTTGAACCACACCCTCTGTTGTTGAGAGCGCTTCCTCTAGAGGTCTTGTCACTTCATCGACTGCAACATCAGGCGAAATGCCAGGAGCATTCACTCGCACACCAATTCTGGGATAGGTAATCGAGGGTAAAAGATCAACTTGAATCGAATTCAAAAAGAACACACCAATGACCACAACACACAACGTCAGCATCAATGTGCCAATGTGTTGCCGAATTGAAAGACCGCTAATACTAAAACTACTACGTTGAGGAAGGTGCTGCATGGACATGAATTCTATTCTCGTGATAAAAAGCTCAATCGTACTGGTGCGCCTGCTTTCAACTCGCCACTACTGCGAACAACAAAAGATTCACCCGGCTTTAATCCAGAGAGAACCTCAACCTGCCCATCTGCACGCTCGCCCAGTTGCACCTCTCTAGGGCTTACACTGGCTTGTTCCCCCGATCGAGTCACAACATAGATCGTCGCAGTCTTGGGTTGAGACTGATTTTGCCGATTCTGCTGCGGTTTTGTTCCAATCTGAGTTGCGGTTTCAGGCACAACAATTCTCTGACCTTGCTGCTGCTGAAAATTCACTCGCGCGAGCAATCCGCTGCTAATCTGCCCTGTCGTATTTGGAATCGTGACTTCAACCGGAATCAATCGAGCGCGGGACTGGGTTACAGGCGCAATGCGGGTGACTCTCCCATTCAAAGTCTGATTTGGGAGTGCATCTAATCGCACCTGGGCTGCTTGTCCCACTCGAATCTGAGCGAGTTCCAATTCCGAAACCTGAACTTCGACTTTCACTTGACTAAAATCGCCCAATCTCACGACCTCGACTCCGGCTTGCGCTAAATTTCCGGGTTCAGTCGGACGTGCCAAAACAGATCCGGTCACCGGAGAAGTTAATACACTGTAAGATTGCCGCTCCCGCTCTTGCTCGACCACAGCTTGCTGAGCCGTAATCCGTCTCGCCGATGCCGCAACTGCCTGCTGGCGAGTCCCTACCTGTTTCTCTGCCGATCGCAAGGCTTGCTCGGCTGTGCCAACCCGAGTTCTTGCTGTTTCTGCCGTCTGCTCTGAGACTGCACCTTGTCGGAAGAGTTGGGCTTGCCGTTGATAATCCGATCGCGCTTGTGCTAACTCTAATCGCGCACGTTCCACTTGAGTTCGAGCCTCTTCAACATCCACTTGTAAGCTCGCAACCTCTGACTCTCTGGCTGCAACTTCTGCCTCTGCTTGGGCAACGGCTGAGTTCGCGATCGAGCCGTCTAATCTGGCAATGACTTGTCCCGCCTGCACGGCATCCCCAACATCAACTGTAATATCTGTAATTCGCCCTTCAGCTTGGGCGCGCAGAGAGACTTCTCTCGCAGGTCGAGTCGTTCCCGTATAAGTCTGTTCAGAGTTCAATGTGCCAACTTCGGCGATCGCAGCATCGACTGCAACTGCACCGCCTCGATTTTGTTGAACATTTGGCTGCTGCTGAGCATCCCCAGGTGGGATCAAGTTGCAGCTACTTAGTGCTAGCACTCCGGCAAGTCCGACATAGCTCAGAGTCAGGCGAGCAGGGAGCGGAAGTCTCATAGGTCTGAAAGATAAAAAAGCATGTTCACAATTTTTAATGATTTACACCCTAAATAAATCTTTCTAAAGGCTGAACTTGATGACTCGCCTTGGGGGTACGCAAATTCGCTTTCTTCCAAAAGAGTGACGAATTCTAAAGGAGGATTGCAAGAATCGAGGAGGTGTGGGCAAAACCTGTAAAACAATTTGATTTTAGGAAGAGAACCATGGCTGATTCACTGAGAACAATCGATGTTGATACGACGATCGCAGCCTTGCAGCAAGGTTTAACGGCGATCCCTGTTGAGCAAGCGATCGCAGTCATCGAAAGCTGGCAGCAGCAACTTCAAGGCACAGACTTAGCAGAAGACTTAGGGGATCTCAAACAAGCGTTAACCGAGGGCGATACGTCTACGATCGCTCAAATCCTGAGTGATTTAGGCGAGGATACTTCGGAAGCTGCATCTGAGGCAACAGGGAATGTCGCAGTTAAGGTCGAGCAGCTAGGCGAACTTCTATCACAAGCAGGGCAATCCCTGATGTAAGCCAACAAAAAGCGGATGTAGAAACCCACATCCGCTTTTTACTAGGGTTCTAACTCTAGAGAATATAGAGTAGCAAAAACAAAATAATCCAGATGACATCAACAAAGTGCCAGTAGATTTCTGCGGCTTCTACTCCGAAATGTTTTTCACTATTGTAGTGGTTGGGTTTCAGCGATCGCCAAAGTACTGCCAGAATCAAAATCAGCCCAAAACAAACGTGCAGCCCGTGGAAACCAGTCAGAACATAAAATGTACTTGCAAATATGTTCGTTTTCAATCCGAACTCTAGATGAAAGTACTCATAAAGCTGACCCGCCAAAAACACAGCACCCATCGCTGCAGTAATCGCAAACCAGAGTCTTAAGCCTTTCACATCATTCTTCTTAATCGAAGAATCCGCATTATGAATCACAAAGCTACTGCCAATCAGAATCGCTGTGTTGATTCCAGGCAGTAACAGTTCCAGTTTTGGAGTTCCTTCTGGAGGCCAAACCGGCGTAACGGCTCGAAATGCCAAATACGCCATAAACAGCCCCAGAAAGATCATGCCTTCTGCCAGCAAAAACACAATCAGTCCTGGAATCCGCAGATCAGGATGCTCGTGATGTGCCTCTGCCGCAGCTTCGTGATGATAGTTGAGAGAAGTTTTTGCAGGATCGATAGTGGTCATAGCTTTGAGCAATTAAAGGGCAAAGGATGAAAAGCAAAGTTTCCATCCTGACAGAAGTTAACGATTGTGACTTTCAGTGCCTCGATCACTCGGATCAGCGGCAACCACCGGATCAGGTTTCGCTCTCAAAGTTGAGCTTGGGCCAGCCGACAAGGCAGGATCACTCGCATCCGAAAATGGAACATCCACATTTTGCGATCGCGAACCCATCCCATAGTCATACGGACCTGTCGCTAAGACTGGATCAGCGTCAAAATTCTCAACCGGAGGGGGCGAGGTTGTCATCCATTCTAAGGTCAACCCCCGCCAAGGATTATCCCCCGCAGGCTCACCCCGCAACCAACTCCAAGTCGCATTGACAATAAACGGCAAGGTTGAAACTGCGAGCAAATAAGCCCCGATCGTACAAATCAAATTCAACGTCGCAAACTTGGGATCGTACTCAGCCACTCGGCGGTTCATCCCTTCGAGTCCCAACTTGTGCATCGGCATAAAGGCTAAGTTAAAGCCTACAAAGCTGAGCCAAAAATGCACCTTGCCCCAAGTCTCATTCATCATTCGTCCCGTGATTTTCGGGAACCAGTGGTAGAATCCGGCATATAGCCCAAACACACTGCCACCAAATAAAACGTAGTGCAGGTGAGCAACAATGAAGTAAGTATCATGGACGTGAATATCAAATGGAACAGAAGCGACCATTACGCCGCTAATACCACCCACCACGAACAGAGAAATAAATCCCATTGCAAACAGCAACGCTGAACTTCCGTCCAACTTGCCCCCCCAAAGCGTCGCCAACCAGCTAAAAATCTTAATCCCAGTTGGAACCGCAATAATCATGGTGGTGATCATAAAGAACATCCGCATCCAGGGCGGTGTTCCACTCGTAAACATGTGGTGAACCCAAACAATCAAGCCCAATCCACAAATTGCCAGACTAGAATACGCGATCGCTTTATAGCCAAAAATTGGCTTCCGAGCGTGCACCGAAATAATATCGGAGATCATGCCAAACACAGGCAAGATCATGATGTAAACAGCGGGATGGGAATAGAACCAGAATAAATGCTGATAAACGATCGGGTCTCCGCCACCCGTGGGATTAAAAAATGCCGTCCCAATCAGCACATCGAACGAAAGCAAAATCAGAGCGCCCGCTAGAACTGGAGTCGCAATCAACGCCAAAATCGAAGTCGCGAACATTGCCCAGCAAAAGAGCGGCATCTGATTCCAGCCCATGCCGGGAACCCGCATTTTCCAAATCGTGACGAGAAAATTAATTGCAGCCAGAATTGATGAAGTTCCCAGTAGAAGCACGCTGAGAATCCAGATCATTTCTCCCGCTTTGCCTGTAATCAAACTGAGCGGCGGATAGTTTGTCCAGCCTGCTTCCGGCGCACCGACGAGGAAGCTACTCATCAACATTAGCCCTGCCGGAGGAATGATCCAAAACGCCAGCGCATTCAGTCTAGGAAACGCCATATCTCGCGCCCCAATCATTAGGGGAACAAGATAGTTGCCAAAGCCACCTGTTCCCGCTGGCACAATCCATAAAAAGATCATGACCGTCGCGTGAACGGTAAACAAACTGTTATAAACTTCGCGGCTCACGAAATCCGAATCCGGAGTTGCTAATTCCGTTCGCACCATCGTTGCCAGCACACCGCCAATCAGGTAAAACGCAAACGTCGTGACCAGGTATTGAATCCCAATCACTTTATGATCGGTACTAAAGCTAAAGTAGCGTCGCCAGTTTCCGGGTTCTTGTCCGTGAGCAGGGCGATTCGCTTGTTCTTGAAATTCGGCTGCTTGTGTCATAACAAATTCTTAAGAGGAATATGCTTCTGAGCCTTCGCTCATCGGGTGAAGCTGGTGCAGCATTTCAGGAGTAACCCCTGCATCCTGAGCATAAGGAGCAAGGTATTCCGCATCAGTCATCTGTGCTGGACTGAGCGCGATCGCTCGGTTTTGTTCATCTGCTTGCGCCACTTTCATACTTTGTAGCCAAGCGTCATAGCTTTCTTGCGATTCAACCAAAACATGTGTCTTCATCGCGCCATGATACGCCCCACAAAGCTCAGCACAAATGACTGGATAGTCTCCTTCGACAGTCGGCGTAAACCGAATCTCAGATTGGCGACCCGGCACCGCATCTTGTTTTAAGCGAAACTCAGGAACCCAAAACGCATGCAGCACATCGTTAGCGGTGATATTCATGACCACAGGACGACCCACGGGTAAATGTAACTCACCAGAAATAATTTCGTCTGGGTAAGTAAATAGCCAAGCATATTGCATGCCTGCTGCTGCAATCGTCAGCGGTTCTTTTCCGGCAGGAATCCTGCCAACCTTGGGAGATTCAATGCCCATCACCGGAGCATCACGACGAGCGGGAATGTCTTCTTCAACCGCATTTGTGACTGGATTTTGCTTCACGGCTGTATCTGTGGCTTGATTGGGATCAACGTCTGCGATTAAAGGAGCAGCCATAGCAGATCCCTTCATCTGATGATGTTGTCCATGCGCGACCGAATGATCCATCGGGTCGAAGCCACCTTCAGAATTGTAGATATCAAAGCTATAAATCGAAATGCCTAACACAATGATGGCAGGAATCGCTGTCCAGACAATCTCGAGCGGAATATTTCCATGAACTGGATCACCATCGCTTTCATCACCTGACTTCCGACGAAAACGTAACAATGCGAACACCAATACAAAGTTAACGAGCAGGAAAATACCTGTCCCAATCGTTAACATGGCATTGAATAAATTATCGACCAGTGGCGCAGCTTCTGTCGCCGCCACGGGAAGCAGGTTATGGTTTTGACCATACCAGAGGCTGACAAGCGTCAAAACAATGCCTGCAAGAAGAGTTGAAATTTGACTAGGAATATTCACGGCTCACCCATCTTGCCTTTACGACTTCAAGAGTTCTAGATCCTGGTCTAGTCTCCTTCCACGGTAGGTCAGGTTGCCCAGAAAATGCCCACTTTCAACCTGAACTTTAAGATTTTCTTTGGGATCTAGCTGAAAGTATTACAGGATACCGATTTGGTTTTTCTCAAATCCGAAGAATTCCCAAAGGTCGCAGGCGTTCTAGGATTCCATGTCTAAAGTAGAGCTTAGAGCGGATGCTCTCGCAATTGATAAACTTTTATTTTGTTTTGGACAGTTTTAGTAACCTGCCCCGCGAAATACCTCTATGTCTGATTCATCGTTTAATCCCTCAACGCTCGTTCGACCCGCTGCGGCTCGCAGTTGGATTACGCGGCTCGTATTCGCGCTCGCAATCTCAACCTTGTTCTTAATGGCACTGGGCAGCGCCACACGCGTCATGAACGCAGGATTGTCTTGCCCGGATTGGCCCTTGTGCTACGGCGAATTTGTCCCCCGTGCGCAAATGAATCTAGAAGTCTTTCTAGAATGGTTTCACCGATTGATTGCAACCTCGATCGGGTTTGGCGCAATCGCGCTAGTGGCAGTCGCTTGGTGGTTCCGGCAAGACCTGCCAAAATGGACACCCTGGGCAACCGTGTTTGCACTATTTCTCGTGGTTTTCCAAGGTGTTTTAGGAGGTCTAACTGTTACAGAATTGTTACGGTTTGACATTGTGACTGCACATCTTGGAACTGGCTTGTTGTTCTTTAGTACTTTGCTGGCGATCGCAACGTCTTTAATGCCCTATCAGGGAACCGGAACGGTCGGTAAGCTTCGCTGGTTCGGTGTTGCTGCAACTGGCTTTGTCTATTTTCAAAGCATTTTGGGCGGCTTAGTTTCTTCTCAGTGGGCATTGCATCAATGTTTTGGACAATCGCAATTATGCAGCGTGATGAATAGCCACATTGCGGGAATTGTTCCACCGACGATCGCAGTTTTATCTTTGGTGATTTTGGCTTGGCGAACTCCAGCGCTGCATCCTCTCCTCCGTCGTTTAATCAACGTTGCTGGCTTGTTGCTTGTTCTTCAGTTAACTTTGGGCGTTGCAACATTCAAGCTACGGCTACAGGTTGAACCTTTGACGGTTGCCCATCAAGCTACTGGAGCCGCACTGCTTGGGACTTTACTGGTGTTTACGGTTTTAGCGCTGAGAGACTCGACTCCAGCCCTCGAAGCCGAAGCTTAAACCTATAGTTCTACTCTCTCGTTTGACCAGGTATGGAAATGCAAAATTCAGCGACAGGCGTAATTCGCCATAACCAAGATGTTCTGCAAGTGATTAAAAGCTATTGGCAGTTAACAAAGCCAAGAATTATCTTGCTGCTGCTCATCACGACTGCAGGCGGAATGTGGATCGCAGCTCAAGGTCAAGTTGATCCTGTGTTGTTGATCGTAACTTTGTTGAGTGGTACGTTTGCCGCAGGCTCAGCAAATACGATTAATTGTCTGTACGATCGCGATATCGATTACATCATGGAGCGGACTCGCTCTCGTCCGCTCCCTTCTGGGCGGGTGAGTCCCCGAGATGCCTTGATTTTTGCGATTACGTTAGCGGTATTATCATTTGGCTTATTAACCTATTTCGCGAATCTGCTCAGTGCTTGCTTGGCAATGTCAGGAATTTTCTTCTACGTTGTCGTCTATACTCACTGGCTCAAGCGTCACAGCACCCAAAACATTGTAATCGGTGGTGCGGCGGGCGCGATTCCTCCGCTTGTGGGTTGGGCTGCGGTCACAGGGGATCTGAGTTGGGCAGCTTGGGTCTTATTTGCGATTATTTTTCTTTGGACACCGCCCCATTTCTGGGCGTTGGCGATTATGATTCGCGAAGATTATGCCAAAGTTGGCGTGCCAATGTTGCCCGTTGTTGATGGCAATGAACCAACCAGTAAGCAAATTTTTTACTACACGTTGTCTTTGATTCCGGTTTCGCTCTTGCTCGTTTATCCACTGCATGTGATGGGAGCAGTTTATGCGACGATCGCGCTTTTGTTGGGCGGAATTTTTGTTCAGAAAGCTTGGAAGTTGATGCAGGCTCCATCGGATTTGATGGTGGCTCGATCGACGTTCAAATATTCGATTCTGTACTTAATGCTGCTCTGTGCAGGCATGGGAATTGATTCGCTGCCGATGACGCATCAGATGGTCAGCGCGATCGCTCAACACATGCAAACGGTGATTGGAACATTACTGTAGGCATTGCCCAAATTGTAAGAAGTCGGAGTTTTTTCGGAAGCTCCGGCTTTTTTACATGATATGAGCAAGGTCTAGCAGAATTTCCTGAAGACATTGAGAAACTCTTTTTGCTTTGTTTGAGCAGAATTTGCGATCGCGCTACGAAACGGCAAAATCGGAGTACTCCCGCATTGCAGGATGATGAAATCCAATTACAATTTCTTGCTTAGAAATCCCCATCTCTGCAAAGTCTTCATCAACTTCGATGTCAGTATTATTTTCCTGAAGCCAGATCTTGCTGTCTCTAATATCAAAATGAAAAATACAGTGATGAACTCGTCTTTTGCCGCGCCAGCCTACATCTAGCAAGAGATAACGATCATGCTCTGTATCAAAAACAAGTTCAAGTTCAACGTTTGGCTCTGGATGTTGACTCATTGACTTTGCATACCGTGTGAGCAATGCTCTAATACTCTGACGATAGTGTTCTAGTCTATCCATGATTGAATCTCCTCCGTATCTGGAGTATAGACGATCAGTTTGATAGGATACTGAGCAAGCACATCTTGAATTAAGATTTCTCCGAATAGCTCTTCATAGATTGAATCTGGAACAGCTAAGTAGATTGTACGATCTGGTTCAAGTCTTTGCAGCGCAACCTTGTAAGGAAAAAACTGCCCAAATGCTTGATAGAAATCAGTAATTTTTGAAGCTCTGAGAAAGCTTTTGACCTCTACAGCAATCTTCTGGTTATCCTTTTGAGCAGCGATCAGCTTTTCTGCTCCTAAATCTACTTCTAGCCTAAGAGTCCCAATGTTAAGCGGCAAGGGATCGTGGGTAATCGTCCAACCCTCTTTCTCTAACGCATTTTTAACTGCGGTATGAAAACGATCCTTTCGAGACATCTCTTCCCCTTTAGTGCTCTAATCCACATCAGATCAACATCAATTTTGCTCCTCAAGAACATGCTTCAATTTCACTATTCTTAGATATCTGGGATCGTACTTACTCCCTGAAGACAAAGTAATCTACTCTCATGAGTTCAGGAATTGACCTTACTTCTTTAGGGTGCAGTTGACCATCACGATTCTCGTAGATGCCTCCTAGTCTAAATCCTGGATTTTGAACTCGTTGCGGCTTTGTGTAATCGATGTTGCCATTGTATCCAATTAGATAGTCGCCATCGATCGCAGGATCATACGCGTCGTATTCATGAAAAAGACGATATACAAGGTCGTACCCCTGCTCTAGTTCTTTGTCTGTGAGTTGACGGCGACTTGACCAAAAGTAGGCGGTTTGAGAAGGTTGGTCTGGATCTTCGTCTTCGTCACGTTCTTCTGGTGGAGTAAACCAGACAAATCGCTTTGGTTGAATGCCATATTTGGTCGAGTCGGGAGAATCATCTTCTTCATATTCAAAGAATCGGAAGTACTCGACAAGTTTGCCGTTCTCAATCAAGTCATATCCAATCTTTCCTCCCGTATCACTCACAAGAAATCTGATAATGGGTTGTTTGAGTTGATCTGAGAGTTCAATTAATCCATTTGGTGTCTTGACAGAGGTTTGAGCATATCGAAACCCCTCTGTCATTAATGACCAATCATGCCCAACCAATTGATAAGTGAATAGTGAGTTTCGATAAATCTGGATCTCTGTTTCCAACACGTTGCGAAGCGACTGAACTGCTTTCGTCGCTAGTGCATCTGACAATTGATTCAATGGCACTCTCACTAAAACAACTTCAGCATTTCGATCTAGTGTTTCAATCCCACGTCGCTCAGCATATGGACGAGTAAGCTCTGTTGCCGCTCGCTGACTCTGCTGTACCAACTGCTCTAAAAATTCTTGCGACACTTGCCGATTCTCTAAGTTAGTTGTGAGTTGTAAGGTGCCTCTACCTTTTATCCGTGAGGATGCTCTGGTATGTTCAATAGACGCAAAGACTGCCAAAGCTAAAGCAAATTGCCAGAGTTTGATCTGCATCTCGATCGACAATTAAAATTGTTAGTTCAAATATACCATGAGATAAAAGTAGCCTGATACTTACATTCCCACCATTTCCAGCATTGATTTCGCTGCCCGACGACAGGCACCAGGTTCTCCTAATCTCCGTCTCATTTCTTGATAATCGGCGATCGTTTTCCCCCGCTTCTCTGTCTGCAACAATTCCATTGCCGATCGCGCTAAATTCTCTGGGGTTGCTTCATCTTGCAGAAACTCCGGCACAATCTCTTTCATTCCGACTAGATTGGGTGGCGATGCAAAGGGAATTTCCAATTTCAAAATATGCTCAGCCACCCAAGCCGTAAAAGGGGCTAATCGATACATTACAACTTGCGGAACATTCAGCAGCGCAATTTCGAGATTCACCGTTCCCGATTTTGTAATCGCTAAATCTGCGGCAGCGATCGCGTTCAAGGGTGAGCCTTCTACAATCACAGCATTTAAGCCATATTGTGCGATCGCGCTTAAAATTTGCGATCGATACCGTTCCAACGACAAGGGAATCAGAAATTTCACATCGGGAAGTTTCGCCTGAATCTGCTGTGCCGCGCCAAAAATTGCAGGCAGCATGTATTTAATTTCTTGCTGACGCGAAGCAGGAACAAGCACGATCGCCGTTTCATCGGACGAGATCCCTAACTTTTCGCGAGCAGAACTCCGATCAGGTGCATCTTTCATGCGATCGATTAAAGGATGTCCGACAAATTCAGTTTTCGCACCATGTTCGGCGTAGTATTCAGCCTCAGCAGGAAAGATCGAGAGAATGCGATCGCTAATCTGCACAATCCAATCCGTTTTCTTCTGATTAATTCTGACCACCCACTCTTGAGGCGCAATAAAGTAAACCGTTGGAATTGTGGGCAAGTGCTTCCGCACATATAAGCCAATGCTGATGTTTGGATCGCTATAATCCATCATCACAACGAGATCGGGCGGATGCGCTTGGAGATATCGCTTGGCTTGTTTCTGAACTTTCAGCGTCGGCAGAAGGTAGGGTAGACCTTCAATAATCCCGATCGACCCAATTCCGACCGTATTGCCGAGAAGTTTTGCACCTGCTGCTGCCATACGATCGCCGCCGAGTGCCAGAATTTCGATATCGATTCCGAGTTCGCTGGCTTGTTCGTAGAGAGCTTTGACGAGTAATGAGCCTTGCAAATCGCCAGAGACTTCGCCCGTGCTAATAAAAATTCGCTTTTTCATAACTCCTTCTGTCTCGATCCTCTGATCCGCAAACACAGCGAATCAGTCCTTCAACGTCGCACTCGGAGTCAATCCTCTACGCCCTGGCAACATTGACAGTTGCAGAAATCGCTGAAAATGCTGGACATGCTCATTTTCGGGCAATAGATCCAATCGCTCTAACGCCTCATTCATCGCCAAGCCCGATCGAAATACGGTACGATACGCTTTTTTCAACAAACTCAAATCTTCTGACGAAAACCCAGATCGCTGCGGACCAACCTGGTGAAATGCCCGAATCCGAGACGGATTTCCCTCAACAATCACAAACGGTGGCACATCTCGATCGATGCGACTCATGCCTCCAATCATCGCATGTCGCCCAATCCAGACAAACTGATGAATGCCCATCACGCCACTCAATCTCGCCTTCGATTCAATATGCACATGTCCCGCCATCTGCACCGAATTGGCAATAATCACTTGATCCTCAATCACGCACTCATGCCCCACATGCACATAAGCCATGAGCAGATTGCCATTACCGATGAGCGTAATGCGATCGGCAAAGGTCGGGCGGTGAATCGTGACATATTCTCGAATCTGATTGCCGTTGCCGATTCTCACTAGCCCCCGCGATCCGTCGTATTTCAAATCTTGGGGTTCAAGCCCGATTGCAGCACCCGGAAAAATCTGATTCCGCTCCCCAATCTCAACCCACCCTTCAATCACCGCATGATGCCCAACACTTGACCCCGCACCAATCTTTACGTGTTCTCCAATCACAGCATATGCACCAACTTGGACGGTTGGGTGAAGTTGAGCATTCGGGTGAATTACAGCGGTCGGATGGATCAAGGTTGGGGCCATAGCGAAGGGTAGAAGGGTTAAAAGGAAGACATAGCCGCGATCGATACATAGGCTCAGATCGCACTAATCTTAATCGACTAGCGCAAACATTAAATCACCTTCACACGCAAGTTGTCCGTCAACTTCGGCACGACCGCGCATCTTTCCAAATCGACGACCCTTGACTGAAAGCAGTTCCACAGTCATAACCAGTTGATCACCTGGCACAACCGGACGACGGAATCTAACACCATCGATTCCAGCAAACATGAACAAGCCCTCTTGCACATCTGCCATTTGAGTTAAAACAACGCCACCAACCTGTGCCATCGCTTCAACAATCAGCACACCCGGCATAATCGGGCGACCTGGAAAGTGCCCTTGAAACTGAGGCTCATTAAACGAGACATTCTTAATTCCAACCGCCAATTTTCCAGGCACAAAATCGATAATGCGATCGACTAAAGCAAACGGATAGCGATGCGGCAGAAGCTGATGAATCTCCTCAGTGGTGAAGGTTTTCTTCACTTCAGGCTCAGCGGGAGTCTCAACATTTTCGAGCGGTGCAGTATGGGTTTCGATCACGGTTGTCATGGGCGGGTAAGGAGTATAGAACTAAAAATGTGCAGGTAAAATCTCAGACAGTTGACGCACGAGTTGAGTATGCAATTCATGACTCGCCTTGTACGCCAAAAAATGAGCCGTTGGCAACGTCCCCAATAAACTGAGATCTCCTATTAAGTCTAGAAGTTTATGGCGCGCTGGTTCATTTGAAAAGCGCAAAGGTGGATTTATCCATCCTTCACTACTGCAAACCAACGCATTTTCAAGTGATCCGCCTTTAATTAAACCATTCGCTCGTAACTGTTCGATCTGATGAGCTAATCCAAATGTTCTGGCTGGAGCAATTTCGGTGGCAAATGTCTCGGGATCAAATTTCCAACTGTGCCATTGATTTCCGATCGCGCTGAGATCAAAATCAATGCCATAAGAAAATCGCAGTTCGCTCGATGGCAATGCCGCCACAAATGCATCGCCATGACGCACAAATACAGGTTCGGAAATGACGATCGCAGATTTCTCTTCGGTCTGCTCGACAATTCCTGCTTGGGCGATCGCGCTTGTCCACGATCGCGCAGAGCCGTCTAATAAGGGAATTTCCGCTCCATCAACTTCAATGCGAGCGTTATCAATGCCCATGCCTGTGAGAGATGCCAGCAAATGCTCGACTGTGCGAATTCTGGCATCTCCATTTACCAGTTCGGTTGACAGCATCGTTTCACGCACCGACTCAATTCGAGCCGGAATCTCAGGCGCACCAGGTAAGTCTGTCCGAACAAAATATCGTCCTCGGCCTGGCTCAGCAGGTAACACTCTCGCTGTCGTTTCTTCGCCGCTATGCAGTCCGACTCCATAACAAGAGAAGCTTTGACAAATCGATCGCTGAACCTGTCGAGTCATGCGCCCCTGATTCTGCGTGCTTACCATGTTTAGAATCGCTCCCCAAAGCCGAAGCGAATGTTGTTGCCGCCTTGATCATTCCAACCAAAGTCGATCCGAATTGGACCTAAGGGCGATCGTACTCTCACACCGACTCCATAGCCCAGACCGCTGCCAGGTTTACCCCGCACACCCGCCGGATTGCCTGGAACCTTATCGCCTGAGCCGAGATCAGTCGCAGCATCGACAAATAGCGCGCCCGAAATAATCGAGAAGATCGGGAATCGGTATTCTGCGGTCGCTTGCAAGTAGCTCTTACCACTTCCGACATCGCCTTCATCGTAACCGCGTACCGAGTTGGTTCCACCCAATGGAAACGCTTCATACGGCGGCACATCTCCCAGGATTGTTCCACCTTGAATGTTGAACGCAAAGGCTTGGGCACAGCGCCCTTGAGGTTGGTTCTGTAAATCAACTCGACGGGTATCGCGATCGCGACATTCAGGCGTAAATTTCGTCAATCGAGTCGGAATGTAGAAGCTATAACTTCCCCGCAATCGGTTGAAGAAAATACTGCCTGACCCAATCGGTAGCGATTGTTCGGTACTAAATTGCAGAACGGAGCCGCCTGTCGGTTGCAGAAAATCATTTCTGCGATCGCGTCTCAGTACTAACTGCCCGGTGAACAAATCATCTTTACCCGAAGGATCAAAGGTCAGCGGATTACCCAATTCATCGACTCGGCGACGAATTCCATCTGCATCGGTTGCGGTGACTCGTTGATACTGTAATCCGAGTGAAGCTGTCCATTCGGCTCGCTCAAACACATTGCGCGACAGCGGACGGGCAAAGCTAATGCCGCCACCTGTTCGGTTAATTCTGGGTCGATCGCGATCTTCATTTCCCAGTCGAACTTCGGGATCACCCCCATCAAAAATCAGCGAAATCGTTCTGCGTCGGAACACGCTTAACGTGTAAGAAGTCCGGTACGGATCACCTGCAATCCAAGGATCAGTAAACGACAGTTCATACTGCTGATCTCGCTGACCAATTTGCACTTCAGCATTCAGCTTTTGGTTGTTCCCGCCAACGTTTTGCTGTCCATAGCTGAGACTTCCAAAGAAGCCACTAGCTGAACTAAAACCGCCCGCAAGCCCGATGTTTCCGGTATTTTTCTCGACCGCATTTACGACAAGAACCACTTTTCGGCGATCTTCACCCACATCCAAAGACGGACGGAGATCTTCAAACAGTCCTAGTCCAAATAGTCGTTGGAAATCGCGCTCTAAAATTTGACGGTTAAAAACTTGTCCAGGCTTTAATTCGAGTTCGCGCGTAATAATAAAGTCCCGCGTTCTACCCCGAATCGGATTGCCTTTGGCATCGCGATCGCTGCCTTCTTTATTAATAAATCGAACCTGAATTCGCTCGATTTCACCTTCTGCGACCTGCAAGACAACCGTTCCGTCTGGGTTAATCTGCGGCTGTTGTGCATTAATCACCTGCGCCAAGACAAACCCACGATCTTGGTAGTATTTCGTCAGTTCTTGAATGCCGCTCTGCAAATCTCGGAAGTTCGTAATCTTGCCGTACTGAGGGCTAAAGATTCGATTGACCACATCTGCGGGTACGACTTTGCTGCCTTCAAGCTGTACCGACTTCAACGGCGGATTCGCAGTTACTTCAAACGTGACCCGCACTCCAAGCGGTGTATCTTCCGGGGTCGCTCTCACATTCGAGAAAAATCCAGTCGCAAAGATGGCGTTGATATCGTTTTGCAACTGCGATCGCGTTGTTGTCCGTCCGGGCTGAGTTTGAATCACGCGATAGACTTCTTGCTGCAATTCCCCGTCAACACCTGAGACAACGACTTCAGACACTAACACTCTTGGCTCAGCTTCAGCGGGAGGTTGGGTCGGTTGTCCGGGTTGGGAAGTTGGCTGCTCTGGTTGAGGAGTTGGCTGCCCTGGCTGTAAAGGCTGGGTTGGAACCGCTTCTGAAGGCGTTTCTGAAGGAGTCTGCTGTCCTTCAGGCGTAATCGGTGCGGTTTCTGGAACCGTTGGAAGAGTCGGCGTAGTTGGCGTGATGGGAGCCGTTGGATTAATTTGAATCCGATCGGGCGTTTCTTGCTCGATCGTTCCTGCCTGAGCGATCACTGGAGCCATTTTTCCGTTCAGTCGCGTCTCGACAGGCTGGCTCGTCTGCATCACGGGAGTCGTTTTCACAACGACATCTTTTGCAGAAGGTTTAGATTTGGAAACGGTCGATCGATCCGTCAATTTAACTGGCTGAAGGGGCGATTTTGCCTCAGCAGAATGCGACAAGCCAAGCGTTGCCGTTAACGCAACCGCAGCCATCACAACAGGAGATAAGCGCATAGTATTCACAGTTTTTCGCACGTCCTCACACTCTTTCTGCTCAAAGCAGACACAACAACATCACAGAAGTCAGTCACGATCCCGCTAATCGGCAAGATTGTACCGCACCCTGAGTATCGATACTCATCCATGTGGAGGATTTCCAACTGGCTGATGCTGCATTTTCAACATTTCGCAGATCATACCGTCTGACCTAGCACCCTTTCCATTACTTGCCGATAAGCACCTTCCACATTTCCCAAGTCCCGCCGGAAGCGATCTTTATCTAAGACGCGACGATCGGGATCGGTTTCGGATTGATCCCATAGCCGACAGGTATCCGGGCTGATTTCGTCTGCCAGGATAATTTCTCCGCGCGAGTCGGTTCCAAATTCCAACTTAAAGTCCACCAATGTGATGCCACATTGCTGAAAGAAAGTTTGCAAGACCGAGTTAATCTGGTTTGCCATTTGAATCAGTTGCTCGATTTGCGCGGCGGATGCGAGATTGAGCACTCGCAATCGGTCGGGAGTCAATAAGGGATCTCCGAGCGCGTCGTCTTTGAGGTAGAACTCGACGAGGGGGGGATTGAGGGTCGTGCCTAACTTCAGTCCTGTTTGTTGACAGAGACTCCCGGCTGCAATGTTCCTGACGACGACTTCTAAGGGGATAATTTTGACGGCTTTGACCCGCATTTCGTTGCCTGAAGTCTGCTCGATGAAGTGAGTTGGGACTCCATTGGCAATCATTAATTTGAAAAGATGGGTGGCGATCGCGCAATTCATTTCGCCTTTGCCCTGAATGCTGCCGCGTTTCTGAGCATTAAAAGCCGTCGCGTCGTCTTTGAAATATGTCAGCAAAACTTCTGGATCTTCTGTAGCGTAGAGAATCTTAGCTTTGCCTTCGTAGAGTTTTTGACCAACAGACATGGGACGACAAGAATTTTAGAACGCTCATCATTGTACAACTCCGGAACGTGGCATGAGTGAATGATGAATCTGTTCGTGCGATCGCGATTTCCCCGGTGCGATCAAGCTGTGGATCGTGAGCGAATCCTTCTGACACGAGGGAATTATGTAATTTCCGCAGGGCGAATCGAATGCGACGCAGGGCGAATCCTTCTAACACGAGGGAATTATGTAGTTTCCGCAGGGCGAATCGAATGCGACGCAGGACGAATCCTTCTGGCAGGATGAATTCTCGTATTTCCACACAACGATCAAGAATGCGACGGTAGGCAAATCCTTCTCCTGCGGACGAATCTCTGTGGTTTTTGAAGCGCGATCGTCGAGAGTTGCGCTTTTAGAGTCTGTCGATCGGCAGCAGCAGATTATTTTCAATCTCTTGCCGCACAGACTCGCTAACCGCGCACTCTATTTTCAGCAATTCGACTAGAAATTTATTGGCATCGTAGTACTGTCGTAGAGCCTGCTTCTGGGGTTCAGTAAACTGCCAGTCATGCCCCATGTTGCGATGCTCGATCGTAAACTGACGTAATGCATCAGTCCACTGCTGTCCTTCGACACTCCACCAACGCTTGAAAGACTCAAAGTTCTGCTTGGGAGATTCTTGAGATAGCCGTTCTCTAAGTTTTTCGAGCTTTTTCATTAACTCCAGGTCGAGCGCGAGGTCGAGGACACGGGCGAGGTCGAGGTCGAGAACACGGGCGAGGTCGAGGGCACGAGCGAGGTTGAGGTCAAGGTCAAGGTCAAGGACGCGGGCAAGGTCGAGGGCGCGGGCAAGGTTGAGGTCAAGGTCAAGGTCGAGGGCGAGGTTGAGGTCAAGGTTGAGGGCACGGGCGAGGTCGAGGGCGCGGGCAAGGGTGCGGGCACGGACGCGAGCGAGGTCAAGGTCAAGGTTGAGGGCGAGGGCACGGGCGAGATTAAGGTCAAGGTCAAGGTCAAGGGCGAGGGCAAAGTAAAACGCTCGAAGTGCGAGAGGTCGATATTTTGTATTAACAGATTCGGCTTTTTCGCAAACCCATGTTAGAAAGTTCTGTAATTTGGCATCCTGCGAAACAGAGTAATCGACCGCCTGTTTAATCAGCTTGAGCAACTTGTCAGAGGATTGAGATCGAACGAGTTGCTTCACTACCTCTTGCCACTGAAGATCGGCTATCTTGCTAGCAAGGTGCTCTAACGGAAGTTGATTCAGCCATTGCACCGTAAAGTGTTCCTGAAAGGTGAGATGAGAAAATGACCATAGCTGATCGGCGCGTTCGACGAGTAATCCATGCTGCGCTTCGATCGCCCTCAACACAGCTTCTCCATCTCTCAGATTATCAAGCTTGAGAAGCTCGACAATCTGCTGCATCAAAACTTTCTGCTCAAACAATACAAAGTTTTTTGGATTCTCAAATTTCCACGCTGCAATCTCAGTAAGCAGTTGCTTCTTCTGCTCTAGGGTAAGGGCACGATAGACTTTGTTTCCCATCTCCCATTCAGGAATCTCCTTCCGATCATTCCATCGCTCTAATAGCAAATTGATTCCCTGGTCATAGAGCGAAGCCGCCTGAGCCGGCAATTCTCCTGTATCCTCAAAAACCCAGCACATCAAACTCAATAGTACTGGCGTTACGGTTAATTCTTTGAGAGATGGATTCTTGTTGATCTCACCCGCAAATGTTTGCCATTGCTGCCCGACTTCGTTTTCCTCCAATCCACTCGCACAAAACCAATTCTCAACAAATCGCTGAACTTGCTCTGGATTGAAGTCTGCTACCTCGACCGCCGTAAAGCCCTGTGGCATCTCCCCAGTAATAACCTGAGTCCGACAAGTCAGGATAAATCGATTTCCAGCATGTTTTGGTTCTTTAGCAATGTCGCGCACTTGCCTTTGCACATTGCCTCGAAACGAACTGCTTGGAACTTCATCCAGCCCATCCATTAAAATTAGCAACTGCCCCTGCTCTAAGAGTTTTTCTGTCTGCTGAGGAGATAGCTCTAGCTGTTGAGAGATCGCATCTAACAACTTCCATTTCGTCGATCGAATCCGTCGCAGTTCAATCAAAACCGGAATCAGATCTGACTGAAACCTCTCCTTACTGCAATCCACTGCCAAATGCTTGAGAAATGTTGTTTTCCCTGCCCCCGGTTTTCCTAGAATCAGCAAACGATTGTTTTGATTCGCAACTTTCATCCCGTCATCTCGGAAATTGCGATCGCCCAATCCCAAGCGATCGTTCCGCAGATCAAACAACTCCCACATCTTTGATCCTGGCTGCAATGTCTGAGTGGGACGCTTCAGCAACCACACATCAACGTAAAGCTGATCGACTGTAATCTCAGTTTGGTTTAGTAAGCGGATTGAGTTGTACTGAGAAATCATCTTGTGCCGACAGCGCGAGCGAATTTCTTCAATCCATTGCTGCTGCTCTGTAGCAACCTTCCGAATTCCCTTCGCAATTTCTGTAAAAACTTCATCTTCATCGTCCCACTTTGTAACAGGTTTAATCCCACCACCTGTAACAGTTGGAAGCCCTTGAAGTTTACCGAACGGTGCAGATTCCCAATCACAAGAACGCAGAATAACTGGAATTACACGAGCGATTTTTTGATCATGAAGCTCGATTGCTCTCCGCATCTCCTTCTCATAACAGTAATCAGAAGCTAGAAAATCAGCACTAACTAACAGCAAAATTAAGTCAGCCGTATTCAAGTTCTTATCGATTTCTTCTGCCCATTCAGTTCCAAGCGGAATCATTCGATCGTGCCAAGTTCCAATCACACCCTGTCGCTCAAGCAATTTGAGATGAGTATTCAGTTTCTCTCGCAAATTCTCGTCTTTATGCGAATAGGAAATAAAAAGCTTCAGCGGCATGGGGCAACACTCATCAGCGATCGAAGAGAACAGGAGAATTCTTTCTTCTCAATGTAATCAATCCAAGGTCTTTTAGTCTAATTCGGAAAAATTGCGATCGCGCACCACTAACCCCTGAATCTCTGCGATCGCACGCATTAGCCAATTCAGCGATCGCCATCAAAAAAGCCACAACCTCATCAGATTGCAGCTTCTCATCACAAATCCATCCGTCGTTTTAACTCAGACCCGTTGACTTGCTGCCAAAATCTACAGAAACGGGATTGCAACCCGGAAAATTGACCGCATCCTCATCAAGAAAACCAGCGATCGCCATTTCAATCACAGCCTCAACGGGAAAATTCACCTGCGCCGCATAAGTCAAAAGTCCTAACCGAATCTTCTCCGGCAGTCCATCTAGAAATGCTTGAGCTACCTCTGGGCTAAGATGTTCACGAGTTTGGGCTTGCATGATTATTCCTCCCGCTTCTTACGAACGTTATAGCGTGGCTGTGCAGATCGGATCATCAGTGTTTCGAGTCGATCACCCTCTCGAAAAGACTGAATAGTGAGCAGTTCTACCGCAATACGGATATCAAAAGGACTGTAACAATCCAGAAACGCCCAAAAAAAAGCCTTATACCCATTATCTCGAAATCGCCGCCGCAGACTCACCGCTAACCCAATATACAAGATTCCTTCTGCTCGATGGCGCACAGCATACAACCCACCGAAAGCAGGCATATTTCTAAACTCACGACTTAGCGGATAGCACTCGTCAAAAGGCATCAAGGATAGCCGATTTAGAATTGTTTGGGCTTCTTCCTCTAATTGCATCGTGGTAAAGCCGCCTCTTGAAATAGATGTTCGTAAGGCGCAATTTTACCACTGTAAGATTGTGGAAGAATAAACCACTTAAAAGTCACATCTACTAGCCAGATGAGAGATGAACCATGACTTCCAGCAGTATCGAATCCTTCAATGCAGAACCAGAAACCATCGAGCATTTAAGCCTAGTTGCAGCCCGAATGATGTTAGCCGCATTTCCGCCCCACATTCAGGCAGCATTTGAACGACGCGCTAAAGCCATTAACTATCCCGTAGAAGCCGTGTTAGAAATGGCAATTGTAGGTTTCCTCGACGGAGAAGCCCTAAGTTTCGTCGATTGTAAACCTCGATATTAGATTTTGCGATCGCACTCATTCGCCATTGCATCGATCGCTGAACCGTGATTTACGATCGCGAGAACGATCATTGCCAGTTGAACAGCTTGGGTTAGCAAGGATTCCAGATTAAGATGAAACTGCACGCCTATGTGACTCGATCAAATGAGCGCTCAAAACTATCCCTTTGCTCAGGAATTCATTACAGATGCGGAAGGACAAATTCGCAAGGTTGTGATTGATATTACGGATTATCGGAAGTTAATTGAAGCGATCGAAGATGAAGGACTTTATCGCGCCATGCTCGAAGCCCGTCGCGAGGAGCCTCTGAGTTTAGAAGAAGCCCGCAAGGAAATGGAAAAAGAGTGAATGTTGAATACTTGCCTAAATTTCTGAAAGACTTGAAGGCACTCAAAAGTACTACAGGATTTGAATCTATAAATTCGCTCGTATTTGATGAGATTCCTAAATTTGAGCGATTGGAAGACATCAACAATCTGAGCAAACTTAAGGAATTTGATAATGCTTATCGAATTCGTGTAGGAGATTACCGCATTGGCTTCTTCTTTGAAGAGAACACTTTGACGTTTGCTCGTGTTTTGCATCGGAGCGAGATTTATCGGTATTTTCCTTAGAAATGGCGGAAAGCTGGAAATCTATTTACCAAATCTTCGCCATCCGCAGCACAAATCCTGGTAGTTCTGGATCACCGCTCACCATCTCAGGTTGCTCCAAAATCTCAGGCGATTGACCCCGACGATAAACGTGAACCGTCGTGTTTTTGCGATCGATCAAAAACCCCAACACTGCCCCATTCTCGATGTACTCTTGCATCTTCGCTTGCAGTCTGCTCAGCATATCACTCGAAGACCGAAGTTCAATCACAAAATCAGGACAAATCGGCGCAAACGAAGCTTTTTGCTCATCAGTTAACGCATTCCACCGCTCTGATCGAATCCAGGAAGCATCTGGCGATCGTGTCGCCCCATTCGGCAACGTAAACCCTGCACTCGAATCAAACACCTCCCCCGTCCCATCCTGCTCAGCCCACACCCCAAGCTGCGCCGTAATCTTAGCATTTCGATTTCCCGTATCCGAGAAAGCAGGCGGCATAATAATCACTTCTCCCTTCGCCGTCCGCTCAATTCGCAAATCCCGATTCGCTAGGCAAAACTCATAAAACTGCTTGTCTGTCATCTGTACCAGCGCCGGAAAGCTAACGGTTAAAGGAATTGGCTCCGATTGAATCAGCAACGTCGTCATGATTCCTGCTCCCGACTCAGTACATTTACACTTCAAATGTAATCCTAATTCTAGACGAACTGATTCCGAACTCACGAGCCAATTGAGCGATCGCCCACCTTTCACCCAAATCCTCAGACCTTCTTGTGTAGAATCATCGCCATTACGAACCGAGAAAACTAATCATGAAAGTTTTACTTCGACTCCGGGATGCACTTCTCACCGTTCCAACGTGGAGAGATTGGCAAGAAGAGATCGTACTTCTCACACTCTTCGGCATCATTTATTTACCGATCGGTTTCAGCCTAAACTTCCTCAAGTTCCAGCCCGAATCAAACTGGCAAACAATCATTGCCGTTCTCTTCAGTTCGTTCTGGATGCCGGGAGTGAATGAAGAACTTGTATTTCGAGGCTTGCTGATTCCTCGGACTGGATCGCGAAAATGGGCGATCGCTTTTAGTTGGCTCTTATTTTTGGTCTATCACCTGCATCCCTTCGTACCTCCATTCTTCCGAACACCTGCTTTTTTGATCGGCGCAGGACTGGTGGGAATTGTTTGTACGGTTTCTTACCTTAGAAGCAAATCGATCTGGAGCGCGATCGTCATTCATTGGTCAATCGTTGCTACTTGGCTGTTAGTGCTAGGTGGATTAGATTTATTTCGATTGCAGAGATAGCAATTGGAAATTCATAAACTTGGCGACTTCGCGATCGCATCCAAAATATCCTGAAGATAGTCCTCCGTATATCGTTGACTCACAGATAAACAACCTCTGCTAAAATCCGTTCCCCAATCCGAGGCTTCAAGCCAGATTTATGAACTAAATCCACTTTGATGCCGAGACTATCACTGAGGTAGTTCTCTAAAGTGACAAATTTCAATAAACTGGGTATCTCAGAAAACTCCACCAGCAAATCAACATCACTCGTTTCTGTCTGCTCTTGCCTTACATAAGAACCAAAAATTCCCAATTCTTTCACGTGATAGCGCTCTTGCAGAA
The DNA here is from genome assembly GCF_026735145.1 of Leptolyngbya sp. GGD. Taxonomy (NCBI): domain Bacteria; kingdom Bacillati; phylum Cyanobacteriota; class Cyanophyceae; order Leptolyngbyales; family Leptolyngbyaceae; genus Leptolyngbya; species Leptolyngbya sp. GGD. The sequence goes on along the minus strand of NZ_JAPQKE010000001.1, from coordinate 1,054,584 downwards.
TTGGCTTATGCAGCACCAGCCATTGTCGAATTTCCTCTAAATTTTTCATCGCATTTTATCTGACTCATCTTCTAGATCCTAATTCATCGGTCGATCGTCTAGATTTAGCTCCTGATATTTGACCTTTAATCTGTTGCCATCGACCAATTCATCCGGGACATTGCGAATCGCAATCTGAGTGCATCGATCGCACCCCCGTTCAAGGTATTGTGATCAATAGCGATCGAGAAAATTCTTTTTTAACAATGACCCTAGTTCCTCACAAGAAAGCAAAAGCGCTAAAACCGTCGAGCCGTCGTCCTGCGAAAGAACTGTGCAGCGAATGTGGATTGTGCGACACCTACTATATTCACTACGTTAAAGAAGCCTGCGCGTTTATCAATCAGCAGATCCCCGAACTCGAAACTCAAACGCACGGACGCAGCCGAGATCTAGAAAACGAAGACGATCTGTATTTCGGAGTCAGCCAAGACATGATGGCAGCCCGCAAAACAGAACCGATTCCCGGAGCGCAATGGACAGGAATTGTAAGCACGATCGCCATTGAAATGCTGACTCGCGGCATGGTCGAAGGGGTCGTCTGCGTTCAAAATACCGAAGAAGACCGATTCCAACCCAAACCCATCATCGCCACAACACCCGAAGAAATTCTCGCAGCTCGGGTCAATAAGCCAACACTTTCCCCGAATCTCTCAGTTTTAGAGCAGATCGAACAATCGGGAATGAAACGGCTTCTCGTCATCGGAGTCGGGTGTCAAATTCAAGCTTTGAGAGCCGTTGAGAAAAAACTGGGGCTTGAGAAGCTTTATGTTTTAGGCACACCTTGCACCGATAATGTCACCCGTGCAGGCTTGCAGAAATTCTTAGACACCACCAGTCGATCGCCCGAAACCGTGGTCTACTACGAATTCATGCAAGACTTCCAAGTGCATTTCAAACACGAAGATGGCTCAACTGAATTAGTCCCCTTCTTTGGCTTGAAAACAAACGAACTCAAAGACGTGTTTGCACCCTCTTGTCTCAGTTGCTTTGACTATGTGAATTCGTTAGCCGATTTAGTCGTTGGCTATATGGGTGCGCCATTTGGGTGGCAGTGGATTGTCGTGAGAAACGATCGCGGACAAGAAATGCTCGATCTCGTTCAAGACCAGATTGAAACTCAACCCGTGATGTCAAAAGGCGATCGACATCAAGCTGTCCAGCAAAGTATTCCGGCTTACGATAAAGCAGTCACATTACCCATGTGGGCAGCAAAGCTGATGGGTGTTGTAATTGAGAAAATCGGACCGAAAGGATTGGAATATGCGCGTTTCTCGATCGATTCTCATTTCACTCGCAATTATTTGTATGTGAAACGCAATCATCCTGAAAAACTAGAGCAACATGTTCCCGACTATGCAAAACGCATCGTCGAACAATATAAATTGCCGGATTGAAGCTGAAGCCGTTAGAAGTTGGAAGTGTTGAAGCACTCCAACTTCTAGCTCCACTGAACAAGAGCTACACCTCAACTTTTTGCGGTTGCTGTTGTTCCATGCCCAGCAGCGAAGTTGCTTCAGCCACCTGCTTCCCTTCATTCATCAAGTAATCGTAGAAGGCTTTCGCGATCGCAGAAAGCTGCTTTCCAGACGGATGCACCACATACCAAGACCGCTCGATCGGGAAGCCTTCAACATCCAAAATCGTCAGTTGATTATTTAACCCTTCCAGCGCCAGCGTATGCTTCGAGAGAACAGATAATCCCATTCCACCCGCGATCGCCTGCTTAATCGCCTCATTGCTGCCCAAATCGAGCTTCACCTTCAAGGGCAACCCGTGAGCATCAAACAACTTCTGCACCGCCTTCCGCGTTCCCGATCCGGGTTCCCGCATAATAAACGGCTCCTCACAAATCCGTGAAATCGGAATATTCTTCTCATGTGCAAGCGGATGCGTCCGGGGAGCAAGTACCACCAGCGGGTTCTCCATAAATGGCTCACAATGAGCATCCGAATCATCCGGCAACTGACTCAGAATGTACAAATCATCCCGATTATCTGCCAAGCTATCTAGCACGTACTGATGGTTCGTTACCGTCAGCGACACATCGATCCCTGGATACCGCTGACAAAACGGCCCCAAAATTCTCGGAATCACATACTTCGCAGTGGTAACGACCGCAAGGCGCAACGTCCCCTGCTTCAACCCTTTGAGATCAGCCACCGAAATCTGAAACTGATCCAGCCGTTCAAACACATCTCGACAAGTCGAGTACAACTCTTTGCCCGCTGCCGTCAGATACAGACGTTTACCTACTTGTTCAAAGAGCGGCAATCCAACTGTTTTCGACAGTTGTTTGACTTGCATCGAGACGGTTGGCTGAGTGAGAAACAATTCCTCAGCGGCGCGTGTAAAACTACTATGACGTGCGACCGCTTCAAAAACTTTTAGTTGGTGCAATGTAGCATTTTGCAAAGCGAACTCTCCTAATTCGAGAAATGGCAGATTGACAAGCGGAAAAAACTTTTAATCGGAGCATCAAAAAACCACTGTATAGAATCAAATCTATGTTTTTCATAGACAACAGTGATTTTTTCTTATAGGTTTTGTAGCTATGATAATGCATAAGAGCATATTGCTCCCTTCCAATCTGGCGTTGTACGATTCAAAGTTTTGTCGGAGCGAGTCGCAGATTGTAGTTTTTGCAGTCCGTTGCTTCCCTTCAGTCTATGGCGTGCAACGCTTTCCTTATGGCTGCTAACAGAGATTTTCTAACTGAACTGAATTAGCGTCCGGTTGGTATGTGATGCTAATGGTGTGAAAAATTCTAGCCTCCCTTTTGTCCTTTATTTTGCGATCGCACTATGGCAGACATTGTTGATATTGCAGTTGGCGCGGGTTCGTTTACGACATTAGTAACGGCAGTTCAAGCCGCGAATCTAGTCGATGCGCTGAAAAGCCCGGGACCATTTACGGTGTTTGCACCGAACGACGAAGCGTTTGCTAAGCTTCCTCCTGGAACCATTCAAACGTTAGTGCAAAACATCCCTCAATTAGCTCGCATCCTGACGTTTCATGTCGTAGCTGGTAAGTACATGAAAGCCGATTTAGAGAAACTCGGATCGCTGCCTTCGCTCGAAGGCTCACCGATTCCATTTCATTTTGAGGATGGGTTCGAGGTGAAGAATGCAACCGTCTTAGCAGCAGATATCGAGGCAGATAACGGCGTGATTCATGTGATTGATACCGTGATTCTGATGGGTTAGATATCGGGTGAGTTTGAAAGAACGATCGTCATTTAGACGATCGTTCTTTTTGTGGAATGAAGCTACGTTGTCAGGCATATCGCTCTCTGCAATTCCTGACAACAGCGCGTCATTTTACCGATAATCCTGGCTTTGAATCTCCCGGATTCGGGATTCTGGGCGCAAGAATCGATCCAACTGAGATTCAAAGAACCGTCGATTCGCCATCAAGTGATTCGGATTTGTATCATCCAATGGATACAGCAATGCACAGCGTAATGCCTGAATCACGGCAGAGGTGACACAATACATCGATCGCTGGAAACTGACGGCAAGCTGCACCAGCATGTCATCTTCACCCCGACAATGCTGCTTGTAATACTCCACCAAATAAGGCGGCAAGAAGTGCAACATATCCTGAGCTAAGAATGTCGGCGGAATTCCAGCCGTTCCCACTGGAAACTTGTCCGCATACAGAACACCGTAATGGAAGTCCTTTTGATCGTCAGGAACCTGTTTCGCCTGAGCGTTGTAGGACTTCGTACCTCGGAACGGAGACGTTCTGTAAAAGACAGCTTCTACATAAGGCAACGCTGCCTCATATAACCAGGTGAATCCTTTTGACTTAGGAATAATTTCAAAGCATTCACCATCAATGTACACATGATGATAAATTGGGCGACCTGCGATCGCGAAAATTCCATTCACAAGGAAATCCATCGCTTGCGGGACAGTCGCTATCTTCCCTTCATCATACAAATCTGACATCTCGAAGAATACAGGAGCCATCACTTCCCAGAACAATCCGAGATTCGCATAGTACGATGCTTGACGGCACTGTTCCATAAACATATCTGGGAACAGCTTGTACAATCCTGCCATCACTGGATTCTTGCGGAAATAAGCCTTGATGGCGCGATCGGCATTCGCCTTGTATTCATCGCTATCGAGATACGGATCGAACTGATTCACCGGAACATACATGCCACGATGCCACAACATCGCCCGCATACATTCTTCCGCAAACTCCATGTTGATGCGATCGTGCCAAAGGTGATGGAATGCGCGCGGCAATTTCTGATTGAGTTCGCCCTTTTCCATAAACTCAATCAGTTCTGGATGCGCTTCTGCTGTGCCTCGCCAAATCCGCAGATCAGCGTCATCGCCTGCATAGTGATTGTGGCGCTTCATATACTCATCTGAGATGAAATATTTGAAGATGGGCAGCGGATTCAGAAACACTTGCTCACCGATATAGAGCAAATCGCGCCAGTAAAAATCCATTGGCACAGCATACGCTTTGTATAGCCCAATAATCTGCATCAGATTCTCAGGCGTATCGGGAAGCATTGCACCCCCTGCTTCCAAACGATGAATCACGTCAGCAAAAGGATGCTGTGATGGGGGCAGCTTCGTGCGAGGAGCGGGCATGTTCATGGTCAGTTCTCTCCTGGATCAAGAATGCAAATGAGCTATCGATGATGGGTATCCGACCGTACTAGGAACGATCAGCAGAATTAAAAGCAACTTGCTCGGCTTGAGGTAAAGCAGCCGTGACGAGAGCCTTGGTCGTCTGCTCACTCCAGCACACTAACCAAGTTGGCTGAATTCCAAGCCAAAAGATCAATGCAGTCAAAGCTAAAGCCGGAACATACTCGACAAATCGCACCTTCGGGAAGTAAGCCGTCTTGTTGTCTAACTTTCCAAAACAAGTCCGATTCAGCAGAATCACAAAGTAAACCGCAGTCAGTCCTGTTCCCAAAATCGCGATCAAGGTTTGCCAAGGGAACCGAGCAAAACTACCTTGGAACACCAAGAACTCAGCAACAAAGCCTGCTAATCCTGGAATCCCAGCACTCGCCATTGCAGCCAGAATCAACAAAGCACTCGTCAGCGGCAGCCCCCGAATCGGATTCAGCAGCCCGTTGAGAATATCGCGATCGCGCGTTCCAGTCTTCGCCTCAACTAATCCAACCAGATAGAACAAGAGCGCCAAGATTAACCCGTGAGCCACCATCTGTGACACTGCGCCCACCATTGCTAGCGGAGTCAAAGCAGCAGCACCGAGCAACACATAGCCCATATGCGCGATCGAGCTAAATGCGACCATTCGCTTAATATCATGCTGCGCGAGTGCAGACAAAGCACCATATAGAATCGAAACGGCTGCAATAATCGCTAATCCAGGACTGACAAGCTGCCACGAGTCTGGAAATAAGCCCAAGCAGAATCGAACTAAACCGTAAGTTCCAAGCTTCGCCAAAATTCCACCTAGCAAAATTGCAACGGGAGTCGAAGCTTCGACATACGTATCTGGTAGCCAGGTGTGCAGAGGCACGAGAGGCGTTTTGATTCCAAATCCAACCAGCAACAGGGTCAACAGAATTAACTGCGCGTTCTGTGGCAAGGCAGCAACATTGATATCTGCATAATCAAAGCTCGGTGCATGACTTAACCAGGTCACACCCAGGAATCCTGCCAAAATCAGCATCCCCGACATTGCGGTGTAAATCAGAAACTTCATTGCCGCATATTCGCGCTTCTGTCCACCCCAAATCAGAATCAGCAAGTAGAAAGGCACTAATTCCAATTCGTAGAACAAGAAGAACAGCAGCAAATTCTGAGCTAGGAATGCCCCTGCAACACCCGCATTCACAATCAGGAGCATCGAATAAAACAAGCGAGGACGTTGTAGAACTTCCCCAGTCTTTAATCCGAACGTGCCACTAAATGCCACGAGCGCAGTAATCAAGCTGCCTAATGCCAGCAAAGGAAGAGATAAACCATCCACTGCCAAACTGTAGCTAATTCCCAACGTTGGAATCCAAGCGTGATATTCCTGCATTTGGAATCCGGGAACGCTGAGATTGAAATTGAACATTAGCACAATCGTCCAAAGCAAAATTGCGCTAGAGACTGCGATCGCACTGGTTCGAGCTTGTTTTTCAGACAAATTTGGGACTAACCCAATGACTAACGCCCCAATGAGCGGTAGCCAAATCAAAGGACTCAGCATCATAATGTTTTCCTTTCGCAGATCGGTTCTAGAGGGAATTTAGAGGCTTCTTAACGCTGAACATTCATCACAATGTCAGTCGCACTTTGAGGGAATAGCGAAATCGAAACCTGCGACAGAAAGGGCAAGCTCAACAACACGCTGATCAATGCAATTCCAAACAGAATGGTCAACATATAGAATTGCGATTGCCCAGAGTTGCTATACCGCAGATTGCGTCCACTAATCAGCGTCAGTACGCCAAATAAGTTCAATCCACCATCGACGAGATATTTATCAAACCAAGAGGTAATTTGAGAAACGAGCGCAACGAGGAAAACAACGGTGCTGCGATACAGATTTGGCGTGTAGAAGTCATACGCCAACAAATCTTGCACTCCTTTCCAAGGCAGAACCACAGGTTTCGCAATGTTCTTGTTGAGATAGACGATCGCACTTGCGGCAATTCCTGTCACCGTTGACCAAATCAGCAGCAATGCCAAATCTGTATTCACTTCAGCCCAACTTGGCAACAGATTCAAGGCTTGCATAATCAACGGCAGATGCAGGATAAAGCCCATCAACACAATCATCGGCAGTGCCATCCAGTAGTGAATTTCTGGCGATCGCTGAGCCATCTGTTTCGACTCGCCTTTAAACACGAGACAAAAGACTCGCGTCACACCAAATGCGGCAAAAGCATTCACTAATAGAACCACACCCACAAGCCAAGGCTGCGTTTCCCAGATTCCGGTCGTGATTTTGAGCAATGCCCAGAAACCGCCCAACGGAGGAAATGCAACTAAGCCCGCTAATCCAATTAAAAAGCTCAATCCAGAAACCGGACGACGCGACCACAATCCACCCAACTGCGTGACATCTTGCGTGATGCTATTCCAAACGACTGCACCACTGCCCATGATCAACAGCGCTGATGCCAAAGCGTGAGACAAGACCAACAGCAAAGCAGCATCCGGTTGCTGCGTTCCCACAGCAATGAACACCAAGCCCATGTATGCCGTCACGAGATAAGATTGCGTCCGTTTGATATCAATTTGCGCGATCGCGATCAACGAACCCCCGATCGCACTGACTGCACCAATAAAGATCGTCACGCCTAACACCGTCGGAGACAACGCCAAAACGGGTTCTAACTTAAACAGCACCCAAGCTCCGGTTGCAACCACGACCGAGTTCCGCAGAATTGAAGCGGGAACTGGTCCTTCCATCGCCTCATCGAGCCATAAGTGCAGAGGGAACTGCGCGCATTTACCCATTGGCCCTGCAATTAGCGCTAATCCAACCAAAGTAATCACTTTCGGATCAACCTGAGCCGTTTTTGCCCATTCTGCCAGTTCATTAAAATCCCATGTTCCTGCTAGGGGTAAGAGTGCGACCACACCCATCAACAAGAACAAGTCGCCCAACCGCTTCGTTAAGAATGCATCTCTCGCACCCGTGACGACGAGCGATTGGTTAAACCAGACTCCGACCAGCAGATAAGTCGCGAGGGTCAGAATTTCCAGAATAAAGTAGGAGAAGAACAAAGAATTGCAGAGCACTAAAGCAGTCATTCCCGCTTCAAAGAAGGCAAGCAGCGAGAAGAATCGCGCCCATCCCCAATCCATCTCCATGTAGCCAAACGCATAAGTTTGTGCCAGCAGGTTAATTCCGGTTACGAGGACGATCGCACCAACGCTAAGAGTCGAAATTTCGATCGGAATCGTCAGATTTAATCCTGCGACATCGAGCCAAGGAATCAGAATTTCCTGGGGAGGTTGGTTCCAAGTTGCAGGCAGTGCAAAAGCAGCGTGCAAGAAGGAAGCAAAAGACATCAGACCGTTAAGGTAACCGGAAGGACGAGGACCTGTCCGCCGTGTGATACCCGGAAACCAAAGGGCGGACAAAATCGCGCCCAAAAGAGCATAACAAGGGATTAACCAAATGCTCTGGAGCAAAGGGTGAGCCATCGAAATTCACCTCTAGATAGCAAGCTGAACCAGTCAGAAATTTGAGATAGAAAAAATTGCGCCGAACTCTACGCGATCGCGCTGCAGAATTAAGGTTTAGATTCCCTTAATGATTTGTGTTCCCTTAATATTTACCACACCTAAACATTGAAAGAAACCTTGCTATCGCGAGAGATCGACCGCTGAAATTCAATGGCTGCAATACATATAGTATTTAGATTATGGTTTCAATTCACCGAATCAATTATTGTCGATACTGATTTCCGAGATTGATAGATTTCTATGGTTAATCCAGAAAATAGCTTGTAGCTCAATAAATGTTTTTTTGATCAAATTTTATTGAGAAAAATCTATCAGTCAAATATCTTAATCTGATTAGAATCCGCTCTGAAAATCACGCGATCGCCATACTTTAACCCTGAAATGAAAGGAGCAATCACTTCTACGATCGAGGGATTCTGAAAATGTCCAATCTTCGTTTCAGGATGCGGATAGTAAACGAAACTCTCAAAGCTTTGATGCTGATAGATAATCTGACAGGGGACAAACGAAAAATTCTCTGGAGCAAATCCTTCTGCCCACTCAACATCTCTAAAGACATAGGGAGCAGCAAGAATTTCAAATCGTTTTGGACTGATATCAATGTTCAACGTGCCCGGAAAGCACGCGGTCAAATCAAGTCCACGTGCCTTAAAAATCGGAGTCTGCATCTCGATCGTGCCTTTCGGGTAGGGGCTATGTTCAGCTTTACCTGATGCGACCCCGTACCCTGCTTGCACAGTTCCATCAATTTGTTCAAACATCACAAGACTGGAAAGTGAGTAGCCTCGACTCTAACAATTTATCCATCCAACCTTCTAGATACCTGCGATTGATTTCTTGTTCTTTTGGATCTTGAGTCTCAATTGGATGCGGAGCCAAGCCCAAAATTGCGGCGGTCGTCACACAGAACATTGATTTCTGGAAGCTGTAACAAATTTGAACTCTCAGATCCGTTTCGCCTCTGACCGAAGTCCGATAAATCTCATGCAGATATTCTGGCAAGTAATGCGTCATATCTTGCATCAGCAAGGTGGGCGGAATTCCTCCACCCCCAATTGGTAACGGATCAGCATAAAGCGCCCCGTAAGAGAATCGCTCCTGCTCTAGCGGAATTTGGCGAGCTTGAGCATTGTAAGAAACCGTTCCCATAAACGGAAAAGACTTAAAGAAAACTGCCTCAACATAAGGCACTGCCGTATCCATCAAGAAGGTCAGTCCCGCAGATTTCGGCATGAGGTCGTAAGTCTGACCCTCAATTTCAACGCTCAGCGTAATCGGCAAGCTCGCATTGTTGACTAAGCCTGCTTTGACATGATTGACGACATCCTGAATCGTTTTGATTTCGCCACGATCGTAGCGATCGCTCAATTCCAAGAACATCTCACTCATGACCGTCCAGAATTGCCCAATCCCGCTGTAGTAGCAAGATAAGCGAACTTGCTCTAGCAAAAAGTCTGGAAAGACTTTTGATACACCTTGAATAAAGAGATTCTTTTTGGTTTTGGCTGCGATCGCTTTTTTTGCTAGCTCAATGAATTCAGCGCTATCGAGGTAAGCATCTAGTCCACCTCCCCCGTGCCACATCATGGCTTTCATACAGTACTCAGAGAACTCGTAATTAATGCGATCGTGCCACCAATGCTTGAAGAGTTTTTGAGCTGTAATCTCGCCATCAAAGTACTTGAAGAACGGAAACAAGACTAAAAACTGCTTCTCAGCAATAAAGTTGAGATTTTTCGAGTAAGCGCCTAAGACAACGCCATAGCTTTTCAGGACACCCACAACTTCAACTAAATTCTGAGGCGACTCTGGCAACAATGCGCCACCAGATTCGAGGCGCTCAATGATGTCAGCCAAGGGATGCGTGGATTTGATCGGGGCAGCAACCATAACTTCTCTCTACTCCATCGGTAAACTTGAAACTGGTTCGATCGAGGAATGGGTTTTCGCGATCGTCGAATATTCTTGCAACATGGCGGTCGTCGTACTTTCTGTCCACCGAATCATCCAACTCGGCTGCAATCCAAACACGACAATCAATGCGGCTAACACAAACGAAGGCGCACGCTCAGACCACTGTACCGGAGGCAAATTTGCAAACTGATCGGGCAAGCGTCCAAAGAACGTCCGATTCACCAACAGCAAGAAATAAACCGCAGTTAAGCCTGTCCCAATCATGCTGAGCAACGTTTGCAGTGGAAATGCATTAAAGCTCCCTCTAAAAATTAAAAACTCAGAGATAAATCCGACCATTCCAGGAATTCCAGCACTCGCCATCACGCCCACAATCATCAAACTTCCGATAATCGGCAAGCCTTTTTCAGGAGCAAGTAATCCTTTGAGAACGGTAATATCGCGAGTCCCGGTCTTGGTATACACCACACCTACTAATGCAAAGAGCAGCGCCGAAATCAATCCATGACTGATCATCTGGAAAACTGCGCCCAACATACTCAACGGTGTTGCTGCTGCTGCTGCCAGCAAGATGAATCCCATATGCCCGACAGAACTGTAAGCCACCATCTTTTTCATATCGGTTTGAGCGATCGCAGTGAATGCTCCAAATAGCACGCTTACCACTGCCCAAATCGCTAGACCCGGAGCCAAAGTTGCCCAAGCTTGCGGAAATAGCTGCAATCCAAACCGCAGCAATCCATAAGTTCCGAGCTTCAACAACACCCCAGCCAGTAAAACTGAAATCGGAGTCGAAGCTTCGACGTGAGCATCCGGCAACCAAGTATGCAGCGGAAACAGAGGAATCTTGATGCCAAAACCAATCAAAATAGCACCGAGCAAAATGATCTGAGTGGCTAACGGCAACGTCTGAGAGAGGGTTGGATTATATTCAAACGAACTAGCTCCACTTAACCAAGTCAGACCTAAAAACGCCATCAGAATCAAAATTCCTGAAACTGCGGTGTAGATCAAAAACTTGGTCGAAGCATATCCCCGTCTCGCTCCGCCCCAAATCGCAATCAGCAGATAGAGCGGAATCAGTTCCATCTCGTAGAACAAGAAAAACAGCAGCAGATTATGAGAGAGAAATGCTCCTGCAACTGCCGCATTAATCACAAGCACGAGCGCATAGTATAAGCGCGATCGCTGAACCTTCAAATCCGTTGAAAACAGTGCAATCAGCGTCAAAAAGCTATTCAGCACAATCAACGGCAGCGACAATCCATCTAGACCTAGGCGGTAAGTCAACCCCAAAGGTTCTAACCAGGGAATATTTTCACTAAATTGCAGTCCGATATTAATCACATCAAACTGGGTCGCCACCACAAGCGAAACAATAAGCGTGAGACTGATCACCGCGATCGCGCTTCTTCTCACCACCAAATCTGAGATCGATCCTGGCAACAGTCCAACCACGATCGCACCCAGTATGGGAATCCAAATCAATGCACTTAACATAAGCGATTCCGAAGTTTAGAAAGTTACCACATCGACCAAGTGAGCAAAGCTCCCAGCAAGCCAACGACCAACGCGATCGTCAACATATAAGCTTGAGAGCGCCCAGAAGCACTATATTTCAGCGTCTCACCACTCAAAATAGAAGCAAGCCCAACTAAATTCACCACACCATCGACAATATAGCGATCGAACCATGCACTAAATTGCGAAATCGAACTGACTAACAGCACAACACTGAACCGATACAGCCGATCAATATAAAAGTCATACGCTAAGAAATCTTGCACAAACCGCAGTGGAGCCTGAATCGGGCGAGTCCAAGCATAGTTGAGCTTCAGTGAGGCTCCCAACGCACAGCCTGTAATTCCTGACATCAGCAACAACCCCGCGGCTGACCAATTCATAAACTCCCAACTGGGCAAAAGCTGCAACGAATTCAAGATGACCGGAACGAGTAAGGTCACCACACTCAGCGAAATCATCGGCACTGCCATGGTCCAAGGGACCTCTGGCGCACGTCGCGTTTTTGGCTGTGGATTGCCCATAAACACTAAGCGATACACTCTCGTCAAACTCAGCGCCGTCAAAGCATTCACCGCTAAGATCACAACAATCAACCAAGGCTCGCCATACCAAAAATCATCTAAGCCTCGCTGCAATGCCCAAAATCCGCCCAGTGGCAGCAAGCCAACTAATCCTGCGGCTCCGGTCAAAAATGCGGTCGTCGTTGCAGGCATTCTCGACCACAATCCGCCCATTTCTGTAATGTCTTGACCACTGGTCGTCAGAATAATCGAGCCAGTACTCATAAATAAAAGCGCTTTCGCGATCGCATGAGCAAACAGCAAAATCAACGCGAAATCTGTCCAACCAATTCCAACCGCAATAAAGACTAATCCTAAATAAGCACTCGTCGAATGGGATAACGCTCGTTTGATGTCAATCTGAGCAAGAGAAACTAATGAAGTCCCGATCGCCGTTACTGTCCCAAGCGCCACTAAAGCAGTCGAAGCGACCGGAGACAAACTAATAATCGGTTGCAGCTTAATCAAGACATAAGCTCCACACCCCACAACGACCGAATTTCTCAAAATCGAAGCTGGATTCGGTCCTTCCATTGCTTCATCAAGCCAGAGGTGCAGCGGAAACTGAGCACATTTCCCAATCGGGCCTGAAATCAAAGCCAATCCGAGCAAAGCCGAAACAGTAGGGGACAACTCTGCATGTTCCGCCCACTCATATAAATCTGGAAAATTCAAGCTACCAGAGAATGCTGAAAGGGCAACGACACCCATCAGAAGCAATACATCCCCGACTCGCTTCGTCAGAAACGCATCTCGTGCCGCCGTCACGACCAAAGGCTGTGCATACCAGAACCCAACTAATAAATAAGTTGAGAGCGTCAGCATTTCCAACAGCGCGTAGGTCAGAAATAGTGAATTACTGATCACTAGCCCGCTCATTGCGGCTTCAAAAAAGCCCATCAGCCCGAAAAACCGACCCAATGCCCAGTCTTTCTCCATGTAGCCGATCGCAAAGAATTGAGCCAGCAAACTCAACCCTGTAATGACCCCCATCGCCCCAACGCTGATTGGAGAAAGTTCCAGCGAAAACGTCAGATCCAAATCTGCCGCCTTCAGCCAATGAATATCAAAATACTGGGGTTCCTGTCCCCAGACCGCACTAAATAGTGCCAATCCATGCACAAACGCCAGCACCGTCGTCAATATATTGAGATATGCTGCTGGACGCTGACCGGAAGACTGAATCAATCCCACCGACCAAGGTAGGGTTAGGATTGCGCCCAGTAACCCATAACACGGAACCCACCAGCTTGTTTCAATTAGGAACTGCTGCATCTTTCTCCGCTCACAATCGTTAAGTTTGATAAAAATGCCCCCCGACCGCTCAAACCTGGGGAGCCTCAAAAGGTTGTCTTCAAATAGAACGCTTTAAAAATGCTTGAGATTCAGCTTAGCGTCTCGACTGTGGAAAAGTAAAATGCGATCGATAGACAGAACCAATCATTGTGATTCACTTGGACTTATATAGATTTATTTTATAATTTATTAATATTTTATACATTGCCTAGAAATCGTTCTATGGTTAAAAGTTGACGAACTGAGATGCCGTTTCTACATCAGCCCAACTTATGTCAGAAATTTGCAACTATCATTGGACTTTATATTGCCAAGGGTCAGGCTCGACTCTATTCTTTTAAGTATGGCACTGTGGAAGATTCAAAAAGGCTAAGGATGATGGGCGATCCCCGTCGCTTCTTTCAGTTTAAGATGATGAATTAGTTCCACCTAACTTTTGGAGAATCGAAAATGCCGATCGCTGTGGGAATGATTGAGACGCGGGGCTTCCCGGCTGTGGTGGAAGCCGCAGACGCGATGGTGAAAGCCGCTCGTGTCACCCTGGTTGGCTATGAAAAGATTGGTAGCGGTCGCGTGACTGTTATCGTTCGGGGCGATGTTTCTGAAGTACAAGCTTCTTTGGCAGCGGGATTGGAATCAATCAAGCGCGTCAACGGAGGCGAAACTGCTTCAAGTCACATCATCGCGCGTCCACATGAGAACTTAGAATATGTGTTGCCGATTCGATATACCGAAGCGGTTGAACAATTCCGAAGTTAGCGTTTGACGCAAGTTTGTCTGGTTTGAATTGACATCGTTTTTTGATTGGAAGGGAGAATTACAATGGCTATTGCAGTTGGCATGATCGAAACGTTAGGGTTTCCCGCAGTTGTGGAAGCCGCAGACGCAATGGTCAAAGCAGCTCGTGTCACCTTGGTTGGATACGAAAAGATCGGTAGCGGTCGCGTAACTGTGATCGTGCGAGGCGACGTTTCCGAAGTGCAAGCTTCAGTCGCGGCTGGAATTGAAAATGTGAAGCGCGTTAACGGCGGACAAGTTCTGTCAACTCACATCATCGCGCGCCCGCACGAAAACCTCGAATACGTGCTGCCGATCCGTTACACCGAGGCAGTTGAACCGTTCCGTGAAAGCGTGAGCGGCATCCGTCCGTTGAACCGTCCATAATCCCTGATGCAAATTGCGAAAGTTCGGGGAACCGTTGTTAGCACTCAGAAGGAGCCGAGCCTGAGAGGGGTAAAGTTTCTTCTGGTGGAATTCCTAGATGAGGAAGGGCAGCCACTTTCAGTCTATGAAGTGGCTGCGGACAACGTTGGCGCAGGGGTCGATGAATGGGTTTTAGTGAGTCGTGGCAGTGCGGCGAGACAGGTTCCCGGTAGCGAGAACCGTCCCGTCGATGCGGCTGTGATCGCCATTATTGATACAGTGAGCGTGGATAATCGCCCGCTGTACAACAAAGGAACTCAATACTAGAAGCTTCTCCCTGCACAGATTTAGCTTGCTGAATGTGCGGTTTTGTTAGGAGAAAAGATATGGCAGTCCGTAGCTATGCGGCTCCGCCTACCCCGTGGTCGCAAACCCTAGCTGAACCGAAAATTGATGAGTCAGCGCAAGTTCACTCATTCTCAAATCTGATCGGCGATGTGCGGATCGGGGCGAATGTGTTGATTGCGCCGGGAACATCAATTCGGGCAGATGAAGGGAATCCGTTTTTCATTGGACAAAATTCCAAAGTACAAGACGGAGTTGTGATTCATGGATTAGAGCAGGGGAGAGTCGTTGGGGACGACGGAAATTCCTATTCGGTCTGGATTGGAAACAATACTTCGATCACCCACATGGCACTGATTCACGGACCTGCCTATGTGGGTGACGGTTGTTTTATTGGATTTCGATCGACGGTGTTTAACGCCCGAATCGGAGAGGGTTGCATTGTGATGATGCACGCACTGATTCAAGATGTCGAAATTCCGGCTGGGAAGCTTGTGCCGTCCGGTGCAGTGATTACCACCCAGCAGCAAGCCGATCGATTACCAGAAGTGAGTGAGCGCGATCGCGCCTTTGCGACTTATATGGTCGGTATGAATTCGGCATTGAACGTTCCCAGTGCGAGAAATGCGGCTGTTCCGAGTCGGGATGCCGCGAATCAGTCCACAGCAGATGTTAAAGCTAGCAGTAGCGCTACAGAAAATGGGTCAACTATGAGCGGCGAAGTTATTAACCACGTTCGGCAATTGCTGGCGCAAGGATATCGGATCGGGTCAGAACATGCAGATAAGCGGCAGTTCCAGACCAGTTCTTGGAAAAGTTGTGCGCCGATTCAAGCAACAAACGAGTCCGGTGTTTTGGCAGCATTACAAGCCTGCCTTGCAGAACACAGTGGCGAGTATGTTCGCTTGATCGGAATTGATACGAAGAATAAGCGACGAGTTTTAGAGGCAATTATTCAGCGTCCAGGAGACAAGCCTGTATCGTTGGGTGGCGGTTCGAGCTATGCGGCGGCTCCGTCTTATAGCAATTCGTCTTACAGCAGTCAGCCTGCTTCTAACGGCAATGGTTATAGTGCAGGCGGTCTAGATTCGGCAGTTTTGGCTCAAATCCGCCAAATCTTGTCGAGAGGCGGACGCATCGGAACCGAACATGCTGATAAGCGGCAGTTCCAAACTAGCTCTTGGAAAAGCTGTGCGCCGATTCAGTCTACGCAAGAATCTGCGGTGGTCAGTGAACTGCAGCGCTGTTTGGCAGAGCATAGCGGTGAATATGTTCGCTTAATCGGGATTGATACTCAGAATAAGCGTCGGATGTTGGAAACCATCATTCAACGTCCGGATGGTAAGCCTGTCGCTCAACCGACTTCGCATGTTGCGGCTCCGGCTTCTGCGCCTTCAGGTGGTAGCGGCGGTTCGACTTCGGGCGACGTTGCTGATCAAATCAATCAACTGCTAGCTCAAGGTGCAGTGATCGGTTTGGAATTTGCGGATGAGCGACGCTTTAAATATGGCTCTTGGAACAGTGCACCTCCGATTCAGGCGGGTTCTGCTTCGCAAGCCTTGGCTTCTCTCAACGCATTCTTACACGAACACAGCCATGACTATGTTCGCTTAGTTGGTGTTGATCCGAGACAGAAAAAGCGCATTGCTGAAGTCGTGATTCACCGTCCGGGAAAAGCTCATGCTTCTAACGGCAATGGCTACAGCGGTTCTGCTGCTTCTGAACCTCCAATGTACAATGCACCGTCAAGCTACAAGTCTGAGCCTCCGCTTTATACACCCTCTAGCAATGGTAACGGTCGTCTAAGTTCGGATACTGTGGATCAGATCCGTCAGTTCGTGCGTCAAGGCTACAAGATTGGGGTAGAGTTCGCGGATCAGCGACGCTACAAGACCAGTTCTTGGCAGACTGCGACTTCGATTCAGACGAGCCGCGATGCTGAGGCAATCTTAGAGGTTGAAGCTGCGATCGCGAACTATTCTGGTCTGTATGTTCGTTTAATCGGAATTGATCCGAAAGCAAAGCGACGTGTGGCTGAGTTAGTGATTCAACAGCCAGGTAAGTAGTAACTCCAATGCAATCGCCGCCCCTACAACTATTGCCCGTGAGTACGACCCACTATTATGTGAGTGGTGATGTCACGATCCATGCAGGGGCAGCGATCGCACCTGGGGTTTTGCTGCAAGCTGATCCGGGTTGTCAGATTGTGATTCGTGCCAGTGTTTGTGTTGGGCTTGGATCGGTGATTCATGCTCATGACGGAGCGATCGAGGTCGGCGAGGGTGTGATCCTCGGGGCTGGGGTGTTATTGATTGGATCGGTGATTGTTGGCGATCGCGCTTGTGTCGGATCGGGAACGACCGTGATGAATCGATCGATTGAGAGTTTGTCGATCGTGCCTCCGGGGTCTTTGATGGTTCAGCAGGCGAATGTCGAAGAAGTAGCGCCAACAGAAGAAGAAGTATTTGAGCCTGGATTTTGTCCACCGCCACCTGAACAGAACAGTGCGGAAGAAGCTCCACAAGATAATAATGGTTCAGCACCAGCAGTAGAAACAGCTGAGACGAACGGATCGAAACCAGATGCTGAGATGAATGGATCAAAGCCGACACCAGAACCGCAAGAGTCGGATGAGATTGAGTCACCTAGTTCGCAAAATGGGCAGGTGTATGGGCAGGCGTATGTAAATCGGTTGTTAGGGAAAATGTTTCCGAATCAACAGCGATCGAATAACGGCAATTCGCTACAGTAATCAAAGCTTTGTCTTAAAAAATTTTCCTTTCCGCAATGCAAAGTTTTTAAGCTGTGAGGAAATCCAAAAGAAAATAACCCAAAAAACTGTAGATTGGATTGCCATTAAGAGAACTGTATTCCAGGGTAAATAAAATTTGCGGTTAGTAATCTGAATCCAAACAATTCCTAATGGCGAAAGGACAGCACAAACTAGACCGAGGTAATACCCAATGTCGCCTATACGCCAAAGCATCGCTAGAAATCTGCTTTTCTTGCATAGTTCTTGATATTCAGGGTAATCAAGTGACATGATGAGCGCTCTGGAACGAGACGACTATTATTATACAGATGTATTGAAATTCCTTAAGAATTACTCAGGTCTACGTGAAAATCTCCGAGCATTTTGTATAGATAAATGCTTAGACCAGTATATACGCTTGAGAGACAAAGTTATATTTTTCACAACTTGCTACCAAAGCAGTGTTATGGGATAGTTTCCAAATTCACCATCTTTTGACATCAGAGGCATTGATTCTGCCAGACTTTGAGCAATTATCGGCCGATCAAAGGGGTCTTTATGATGAAACGGAAGCTTTGCCAAAGCATCCAAATGCTCGGATTGAATTTGCAGAACCTCGATTGCATTGCCATAAACTTCGTGCTGCATCAGTTCTGTAAATGTCATACCGATATCAAGCTTGCCAATGCTAACTTTGATTGACATTTCCCAAAGGCTCGCAACACTCAAAAACCTCTGATTATTCGGATCTTCGATTAAGGTTCTTGCTTTGTTGCTGAGGTCAGAACTTCCTGCAATGAACCAGAGAAACACATATGTGTCGAGAAACAATCTCATGGAGTGTATTCCTCAAAACCCTCCAATGGATCGTCAAAATCATCTGACATTTTGATGCGTCCCCGCGCACTGCCAAATTTGGGAACTGCAACTCGATCAACGATCGGCACAATCTTGAAAGCTGTTCCATCACTTCGGGTAATGACGACTTCCTCTCCCTTCGCTGCCTGCTCAATTAGCTCTACCAGTTGAGTTTCAGCTTCTTGCAGGTTAATTTGATACATTGATCGTGTCCCAAAAGGCTGATTCTCTGAATATAGCTTTTTATGGAGAAGATCGAGCGTTACTCCTAGTTCGATTTTCGCGATTGCTCTTCTAAATTTTGCGATCGCATCCTAATCATTCGTTGTTTCAGAAGTTGAGCTAAATCCTTTGATGATTTGCTGAATCTCTTCTACCTCAATATCCTCTTGCTCTGACTTTGAGTAAATATCTACTAACACAACCAAAGAATTTGATGAAATCCAGTAAATCAAACGATAACCGCCACTCTTTCCCTTCTGCGTATCGCTGTTTCTAACTCGCACTTTCATGACGCGAAAACCAACGCCAGAAATCTGATCTCCTAGAAATTCTCCAGTTTGTAACTGAGCAAGCACAGGTTGAAGATCGTTTGGGACTTGGCGATATTTCTTCGCAAGGTTCTTCAATTTGCGCTGAAACTCAGGAGTCAGACGAATCTCCACAGGCAGATCACTCAACGTCGATTCCCTCCCACAACTGAGACAGTGGTAAAGTTTGCCCCGTTATCGCTTGCTCCCAAGATTGCTGAAAACTTGCTGCTGAGAACTCCGTATCAACTTCTGAGGTCGAAGTTTCAGTCTCTAGGGCATGAGATTGCTGAATCATTACCGAGAGCATTTTGAGAAGCTCAAGCTGTTCCGCAAAGGAGAGAGACTGAGCAAGATGAATGGCTTGTTGAAGTTCTACAGTCATAGTCTTCATGAAATGTCTCTACCCCCCAATCTTGCCACATTTGTATCTGTAACTTACAAACTTTCAATTCGCCCTCTGTCAAAATCATCGACAGACAATCGATGATTCTTCTGCTTAACAGCGATCGCTCAGTGCGTTGAGTTTAGATTTCA
The DNA here is from genome assembly GCF_026735145.1 of Leptolyngbya sp. GGD. Taxonomy (NCBI): domain Bacteria; kingdom Bacillati; phylum Cyanobacteriota; class Cyanophyceae; order Leptolyngbyales; family Leptolyngbyaceae; genus Leptolyngbya; species Leptolyngbya sp. GGD. Next base: position 1,034,894 of record NZ_JAPQKE010000001.1, on the reverse strand, counting down.
CCAATCAGCTAAACACCTTGACTTCTAAGCAACCAAAACCCCGTATAGGTCATACCTGAATCATCAGGTTCAACTAACAAAAAGTGCAATTGCTTACTTTCTTTCTTCCGTTGTTCAAACAATTGAGCAGCACTTCGCATTTCTGGATCATCAAAGGTTGCGAGAATCCAACGATCGACTTCTCCCGCATACAAAACCAGTCCGTCCGGTGTTCCTGCGATCGCATTCATTGATCTCGGATCACTAGCTTGAATCCAACGGGCTAATTGCATCGATCGTCGTCCTCCGTCAATCACGACACCGGGGATTTGCGCCGTTGATGCAACTCCTAAATTCAAAGGGTGCAAAGCTTCAGGCATATCTACGATCGGGATTGTCCGGTTGGAAATTGTTTCAACTAAATCACTCGATCGTAGAGAAGCAAATCGCCACTGTTCTCCCCAAAGATTGTCGGGTAAAGGCTGAGGAGGATTACGCATAAACTAGCAAAGTGCAGAACAGAGCCTATTCTACCTGTTTCTTAGGGTTGCTAGGCGATCTATCAACTTTGCTCGATCTCAGATCGGCATAATCCACAGAATGAGTCTCGACTTTATCCCTAAGTTGAATAAAGTCGAGACTTACTATGAAACGGCTGGCTTCGGCTTGTAAGTAGAAGCAACTTGTAGTTCTTTTAACTGCTTCTCATCAACACTAGAAGGTGCACTGGTTAACAAACAACGAGCCTGCTGTGTTTTCGGGAAAGCAATCACATCGCGAATTGAGTCTTCGCCAGAGAGCAACATGACCCAGCGATCGATTCCATAGGCGATCCCACCATGCGGAGGCGCACCGTATTCAAATGCTTCGAGTAAAAAGCCGAATTTGTTTTGTGCCTCTTCTTCAGAAATTCCGATCGTTTCAAACACTTTCGCTTGCAGATCAGGTTGGTGAATCCGAACACTGCCACCACCGACTTCAAACCCATTGAAAGCAAGGTCATAAGCTTGAGCGCGCGCAGTGGTTAGATCATTCACATCATCAGGATGCGGAGCTGTAAACGGATGGTGCAATGCTTCGTATCGCTTCTCGTCAGCATTCCACTCGAACATTGGGAAATCGACAATCCAAAGTAGGCTGAGCTTGTCAGGGTCGATCATGCCAAGTTCATTACCAAGGTATTGACGTAAGCGATCGAGGGTTTTATTCACCGTATTCGCATCGGCAGCAGCAAACAGTAGAAGATGTCCGGGTTTCGCATTTGTGCGTTTGAGGATTTCTTGCTTTTGTTCTTCGGTGAGATTGTCTTTGATTGCGCCGATCGTATCAATCTCGCCATCTTCACGCACTCGAATGTAAGCGAGTCCACGCGCACCCGCTTCGGACGCTTCTTTGAACACATCTCCGCCAGGCTTAATCCGAACATTGGAAATTGCATCGTTGCCATTTGGAATCGGGAGGATTTTTACTAATCCACCTTTTTTCACGGCATCCGCAAAGACTTTGAATCCAGAATCTTTCACGACATCGGAAACATCGACCAGCTCTAAGCCGAAACGAGTATCGGGCTTATCACTGCCATAGCGATCCATTGCTTCGGCATAGGTGAGACGCGGGAAAGGACGAGGAACTTCGATGCCTTTCATGGTTTTGAGAATGGTACAGACTAGACTTTCGTTCAGATCCAAGATTTCCTCTTGGCTCATGAAACTCATTTCCATGTCTAGCTGGGTAAATTCTGGCTGACGCTCAGCTCGCAAATCTTCATCGCGGAAACAACGCGCAATTTGATAATAGCGATCGAGTCCTGAGACCATTAGCAATTGCTTAAATAGCTGAGGCGATTGCGGTAACGCATACCATTCGCCCGGATTAACGCGCGAAGGGACAAGATAATCTCGCGCTCCTTCGGGAGTGGAACGAGTCAGAATTGGCGTTTCAACTTCCACAAAGCCTTCTTGATCTTCGAGGAAACGTCGCATCGTTTTGATCAATTGGTGGCGAAGTTGTAGATTGCGGCTCATGCGATCGCGGCGTAAATCGAGATAGCGATACTTCAAGCGCAATTCTTCGCGAACGGATTCTGTCTCAGCAGCAGAAACTTGGAAGGGCAATTGTTTGCGAACTGTGCTGAGAATTTCAATCTCATCTGCATAGATCTCGACTTCGCCCGTGGGAATCTTCGGATTCAGTGATTCATCAGGGCGCTTGGTCACACGTCCAACAATCTTGATCACATACTCATTTCGCAGATCGCCCGCAATTTTGTAGGAATTCGGCGTGCGTTCTGGATCGCTAACGACTTGAACAATGCCTTCGCGATCGCGCAAATCGATAAAGATCACGTACCCGTGGTCACGTCGCCGATCCACCCATCCGAAGAGGGTGACCGTTTCACCAATATGATTCGCTCGAAGTTGACCACAGTACTGGGTACGCATATCTCAGAAATAAGGGGTTTAAAAATTAGAAAACCTCCTAATTATGCCGTAATCGGGGAACGATCGCGAGTGATATTTAATCTTTAAGAATTTTCTTGAACGCTGAATAGATCAAACGGGAGATCTAATTGATCGATCAGCGAGAACAGGTTGGGAACCTCGAAGCTGATCTGATCGGTTGCATTCACTTGCATCGAAAATAATGGATAGAAGCTTTGGTTCTTGTCTTCTAAACGAGATTGCCGAGTCGGTGGAACTCTCTCCACAACACAAGCGGGATCTTTGAGCGGAATGGCAGCATTGAGAGCGTCGATCGCAGAACTTTGACGAGCCGCATCTGCACTATCAAATTTTTTAGACCAACTTAAGCCAAACTGATCCCGCTGGTTGCGTTTCGCCCAAACAGTATCTGCATTTTTGAGAATGAAAGCTTTGTACTGCGCTTTAGGAGACGTTTCTTGCAGGTAAGCTAGATTACGCATGAAGATGCCCTTGAACTGTGGACCATCATCTCCACACTCAGGTTCACAGTATTCGATCAAGATGCCCTTGCGAGAGAGGTGCTTGATCGTTGCAGTAGCGATCGCATGTGCCTGCTTCAAGTAAGTCTGATCTTTTGTACTTTTATAGAAATCAACTAATCCCCCCATCACAACGCCTTGGTTGTAAGTCCAAGTAACATCGCCATTGTTGCGACAGTGATCATTTAATCCATCATTCACTAAGTTCTGCTTGTTGATCATGCCGGACTTTTTGAACCAATTCCAGCCGTGTTTTGCCCAATCGATGTAACTGCCTTTGCCATAGTCATTCACGGTGCGCTGATGCAGCCGAATCGCGATCGTAAAAAATAGTCCATTGGTAATCGCATTTTTATACTGGCGATCTTTGCGCCACCACATTCCACCCCCGCATTTAGAGTCCCAGCCTTTGGTCATGTCTTTGAAGATGGATTTTGCTGTGTCGAGATAGCGTTTCTCTCCAGTCAAATCGTAGGCTTTGATCCAAGTTAGTGCCCACCACCCCTGATCGTCATAGACATTTGCCTCCAGAAAGCCTTGTGACTTATGCTTTTCGTAGGTATTCACGATGATGGGATGATATTTTTTCTGCTTCGTGAGGCGAGAGTAATCAATCGTTGTCTCCAGTGCATTCGCTGCATTCCACCAACCCGTCGAATTCCAAAGTCCGGTTGTAGAACTATAAAAGACTTGTAGTGCAGCCATTCCTGCTGCTGCGGTAGCGTGACAAGCTCCGGGCAATACCATGCGATCGCGTCTCCTTAGATTTCTATCTCAAGCGATCCAAGGTACTGCCTGGTTTTATTCGTTAAACACAACCTATTGATTTATTTCTAGTCGGTAACAGCATGTTGCTTTAAATCATTCAGAGAGACAAACTCTAATGCAGCCGCGTGAGTTGCGGCAAGAACGACCGGAGGTGCAACCCCTGCATCTAGGGCTTCTTTCCAGCGAGAGGCACAAAGACACCAGCGATCGCCGGGTTTAAGCCCAGGGAAGTCGTAAAGCGGCATGGGCGTGACTAAATCATTGCCTTGGGCTTTGCTAAATTCGAGAAATTCAGCCGTGACTTGGGCACAGACAACGTGAATGCCGACATCTCCGGCTCCCGTACTGCAAAATCCATCGCGGTAGTAGCCAGTTACCGGCGATCGACAACAGTTTTGCAGTTCGTCACCGAGGACATTTCTAGCGCGGCTCACCATAATCTAAAGTCTCCTTATTCGCTCAGGGCTTGCTGAATTTGATCTACTTTGAAGCCAACTGCGATCGCAGTTTGGTCTTTGACAAATAAAGGGCGCTTCAGCAACATTGCATCTTGGGCAAAGGCTTCAATCCATTCGGCATCTGTCCAAGTTTGCTTTTCGTCACCTAAGGCGCGGTAAGATTGCCCTGACGTATTTCGCATCGGTTTTGCTCCCAGTTCGGCGACCCATTTTTGGATGGTGGTTTTGGTGGGAGGATGTTCTTTAGTGTTGATGAATTCGTAGGCAATGTTCTGAGCATCGAGCCAGGAAATCGCTTTTTTGCAGGTTCCACAGGTCGGGATTCCGTAAACTTGAAGACTCATCAGGATTGTGTTCTAAACTGCAATGCTGTTTATCCCATGTTTTCGGAATCCTGTACAGCCTAGACAAACATATTGGCTAAAACCCAGTACAGAACTAATACGCCGATCACCCCGATCCATAATTTTGCTTGGTTCATAACACTTAGGAGTAACTGTAGAGTTTACAACTAGCTTGTCACGATCAAGAAAATTCTGGCTCTATCTCAGGAGTTGATTTTCGCGATGTTGCTACTTCGCTTCCTCTAAATTAATAGACCTCCTCCTGCACGAATGCCCTCCGAATCGAATTCGCCAAGGCGCAATGATTCATCCAGGGAGTCTAATGTTCAACCAGTTCCCGAAATCGACGATCGCTCATAATCTGCTCAAATTCTGGATCGTTTTTCGCATCATCTCGATATCGAGGATTCAATCGAATTGCTTCTTCTAAATTCTCGATCGCGGCTTGGGTATGTCCTTGCAGTGCGTAACAAATTGCTTTGTTGTAGTACGCTGGAGAATACTTCGGTTGAATATCGATCGCGTTATCAAAACAATCTAACGCTTCGCGATCGCGCTCTAGCTGAATCAGCAAATAACCGCGATAATTCCAAACTTTGTAAGCTTCTGTGTTCAGCTTCAATGCCGCATCAAAGGATGCTAGAGCCTCCGAGTAGCGTCCTAACATCTGCAACGCCAAGCCCCGATTTAACCAGGCAATTTCATTGTTTGCGCGAACTTTAACCGCTTGATCAAACGAGCGAAACGCTTCTTCATGCCGTTGCAGTTTCCCTAAGGCAACTCCGCGATCGCACCATGCTTCTGAGTAATCGGGGTCAAGCTGCGTTGCTCGATCGTAAGAGAAAATTGCTTCTTTATATTGTTTCAGACGCGCCAGTGCTAACCCGCGTTTCAGCCAAACTTCAGGATGGTTTGATTGGTGTTTGAGCGCTTGATCGTAATGTGCGATCGCGGCTTCAAATTGCCCGGCTTTAAATTGGGCTTCTGCTTGCTCCAGATCATTCGATTCAGGCGATGCAGTCGGTTCTGCAGGACGGCGATTTTGAGCTTGTTCACGCAAGCCAGACAACTGTGAAACAAATTCGATTTCTAAGCTCTGCAACTTGTTGAAAATTGCTTGTTTCTGTTGGGTTGCATCAGATTCGAGCAGTCTTAGTTTGTCGAGGAAATTTGTTCGACCTTGGATTGCACTCGATTCAAGCTCAGAGAATTGCGACATGAGATCAGATTGTTTTGCCGCGATCGCATCTTTCGCCGATTGCTGATGTTGCTCTACATCAGATTGCTTGGCTGAGAGCGATGCTGCAAATTCAGTTTCTAAGTGCTCGATCCGTTCCCGCACTTGATCGCGTTGCTGTTGGGTATCTGCATGTAGAACAGAGAGTTGGGCTGCAAATTCAGTTTTAAGTTGTCCCAGGTTCTCTAAAATCTGAGTGCGCTGCTCGGCAGTTTGTGATTCGGATTCATTCAGTCGAGCGATGTACTCTTGCTCGAATTGTTCTAACCGTTCGAGGAGTTGCGCGTGTTGTTGCTCAAGGTGTGTAGCAATTTGGGCTTGCGATCGCGTTAAATGCTCTTGAGTCAACTGCTGCTGCTGAGTTGCAAACGTACCAATTTCATCGAGTTGTGACATTAATTGCTGATGCAGGTCACTGAAAGTATTTTTAGCAGTCGCATTTCGCTCATCTACATCAGTTTGCAGCATGGATAGATGCGCCGCAAACTCTGAAGACAGTTTCTCTAATTCTCGCTTCGAGAGATTGACCTGAGTTTCTAACCCTGCCAGTAATTCGGATTGAGACTGAGAAAGCTGAGTCGTTAATCCGGTTAAACTTTCTGCATCTTCTGAAATTCTTCTTTGCAATTCTTGAACTTCAGTTTCAAGCTGCTGAATAATTTGGCGCGACTGTTGAATTTTACGTTCTGCTTCTTGCTGAACCTCGTGCAATTGATGTTCAACTTCTGACAAGTTCTGAAGCTGGTACATGCCGCGATCGACAATTTCTCGAATAATCACCTGCCGGAACCGCCACAGCGATGCCAAAATCGCGATCGGGAACAGCGTTAAGGTAATCAGCGCAACATTCAGCAGTAAGCTAGAGCGACTAAATGCCCGATCAATTTCAGATTGAACTTGCGATCGCAGTTGTTGCTCTTGGCGTAACTGGTTTAATTCTTCTTGCTGAGCGGTTTGAGCTTGTACACTTTCTGCGCCAACCGGAACAGAACAGACAAGCAAGCTACCCAATAAAAAGGCAAACACTGATTGATTCTGATGACGCATAGAAAATTGCCCGATCGCGTTGAGAGGTTGTACTATTCTCCAATTTACCAAGGCAATTGGAGAATCGACCGGAAATATCTTAACGTTGTGATCGAATTGCGCCGTTATACAGCACAGTGGTCTGAAAATCTGCCTTATCGACTCGAACTTCACTCTCGATCGAAGGTTCGATCACACCTGGAACATTCCCTTTGAACGTAAAAATCCAGTGATCCCCTTGATCCACAAACGGCGATTTTGCCGCGAATCCGTGCATTGAGAGTTCAGCACGATATTGCGATAAGCCTCCATTTTCGGTTTCAGCCGCTTGCCGCGCTAAATTTTTTGCCCGACTCAGCGCTTCGATTTCTTTGACTCTTGTTTCAAAGGTTGAGGTCTGAGCGACCGCAGGCAGACTCACAGCGCCTCCAAGCAATCCGGCAAGCAGAGCAATCGTGATCCAAGATTTCATAGTTCAGTATCAGCAAAGTGTTCAAAGATACTTGACTACAAACCTTGCCGAAAAGTTGCGATCGCTTCAAGCTCATTTGTCTCTGCCATCAACACGCATCGAGTCAGCAGATCAATATCCAAACCGGGTAGAATTCGACTCTGAACGAGACGCTGATAATTCCCATCGATAAATCCATAAAGTGCAAAGACCCCATCTTCCCAGAACCAAACTTCAGGGACTTCTAGCACTTGATACTTTGCAAGCTTCGTTTCACTGCCACTGGTAAAAACGACTTCAATCGACAGATCAGGCGTGGATTTGCGATCGCCGATGCAATAAGATTCGTCTGCCTCGATCGCACATTCGCCCTCTTTCTCCTGTGTCATTGAGCCAGTCGGAAAACAATGAATTCCGTGATCAAAGCAGAATGTCATAATCAAATAACAAATAATGCGCGAGAAAAACTCATGATCACGTCCAGGCATAAACAGTTCGATCTCGCCATTGAAGTAGGATAAATGCACGCCAGAGACACCTTCCAAGCTCTGCTGCATCAGCTTGAAATGTGTCCAAGTGCGATCGGAATAAGTAATACGCCGATCAGCCTGAGTTCTCTGGTGAAAGATTGCTGTCATAGTTTGATCAGTGGCGACTTTCCACCATTGTAAAACTTCAATTTCGGTGATGCCATCGCACGTCTGCCGCGACTTGAATCTCTGAATCACCAAGTTGACTGAGTTCGACTCTGAGCATTGTATTCGGGCAGGTTGGTGGGGAAATAGGAAAAGCAATTTTCAGATCATCAGAACGGAGTCGCTATGACTCCCCACTCCCCACTCCCCACTTCTCTTAAATCACTCCACGAATCTCTTCCACAACGCCATCGCGCAAGAGAATCTCAACATTCATCATCTCGATCAAATTGTCACCCGGCTGAATCTGAAACACGCTGCCAATCTGACCCTGTTGCACTTCCTCATTCAATTCCAGCATTTGAATCTGCTGAAGCTGCTGCAAGCTTTGATTCTTTTGTTCTAGTAGCTCACTCTTGCGCTGATTGAACTGCATCCGAATATTTTCGCTCTGCTGCAAAGCCTCTGGACTTCCAGGCTGGATCGTCTGACGTTGAACTTCCGTCAAAACCTGCTGCATCTGCATTTCAAGCTGCTGTAACTGCGTATCCGTCTGATTTAACTGTGCTTGCAGCGTTTGCTGTGCCTCTTCCTTCCAGCGAGGAGTGACGATCGCTTTCACATTAACATTGCGCTGAAGGAGCAAATGAGACTTAGAGATTTCCATACTGTGAGTTAGAAAGGGGGAACGTAAAAGTGGGCTAAACCTCGGCTGTGAACAGTTTAGCCCTGATGATTTCACACTACGGCAAAAACATCTCGTCAATCATACCTTGGTAGCGCTCCATCACAACATTGCGGCGAATTTTCAGCGTCTGCGTTAGCAATCCGTTCTCGATCGAGAATGGCTCACTCAATAATCTAAAACAGCCAATGCGATCATCCGGACGATAGGCAGGACGATCTTTGACCAATCGCGCCAATTCTCCCCGGAATAAATCCTGCACCGAGGAGCTATTTAAGTCAGTACTACCCCACTGTTCCAAAGCTTCCATGTTGGGAACTACTAACGCACCCAGGACTTTTTGATCCTGTCCCACCAACATAATCTGATCAATATAAACACTCCGCAGGCAAGCATCTTCGATCGGTTGCGGCTCAATATTTTCGCCATTAGTTAACACGATCGTATCTTTTGCCCGTCCTGTAATGATCAGATCATCATGAGGTGTAACCATGCCCAAATCGCCCGTGTCAAACCAACCGTCTTTGTCGATCGCTTTTGCAGTTGCTTCGGGATTTTTGTAATACCCTTGCATAATCTGATGTCCGCGCAGCAAAATTAACCCTTTCTGCCCGATCGCTAAATCTTGGCGCGTCTCTGGATCAACAATTCGCGTTTCAGTCGTCGGTAAAGGTTCACCATCTGCCCCCCGAACATTCCGCCAAGGGCGACGAGCATGAGTAATCGGAGAAGTTTCGGTCAATCCGTACCCTCCTAAAATGTTAATGCCGACAATCTCAAAAAAGTCCTCTAGGTGATCTGCGATCGAGCCACCGCCACTGACGACAAACTTGATTTGACCACCTGTGCCTGCTCTAACCTTTTGATAGACTAAGCGATCGCCTAACAGATGCAATGGAAATCGCAACGCTGCTTTCACAGTTGCCGTAAACTTCTCAGTCGCAGACGGATTTAAATTATCCAAGTTCAAATTCTTAGCAGTACGTTGAGCCAAGATGTACTTCTGACTCTGTTCTAAAAAGAATTTCACCAATTTTTGCTTCCGAGCAGGCTGATCGCGAAATTGTTTCTGAATCCCTTCATAAATCGACTCCCACAAGCGCGGTACACCGACCATGTAGTGCGGCTGGAATTCTTTTAAATCCTTTTTCACAAAGCGAATATTGGTATAAATCTGAGTACACCCATTCGAGAAAATAAAGTACTCAAAGGATCGCTCATACGAGTGCCAAATCGGCAGAATGCTTAAGACTCGCTCTCCTGCTTCCGGTTGTGCCACCGCATAAGCGCCATTGATCTCATAGATTAAATTTCCATGACTGAGCATGACCCCTTTCGGCATTCCCGAAGTGCCAGAGGTATACATCAAAGTAGCCAGCGTACTGCGGTCTTGTTGAACAGGCTGAAGAGAATGCGATCGACCGAGTTCTAACACTTCCGAAAAGGTCATCACTTTGTAAGTTTCTGAAGCTACCGCTTCATCCGAGAGCAAAATCACAAACTGTAACGGAACTTCTGAGAGAATACCGCGCAATTTCTTCAGGAGTTCCGCATCTTGTAGCACGACTCCGACCGAGCCACTATGCTCCAAAATGTAGCGTAACTCGACCGGATCAGCCTGCGCTCCTCGAACCACATCCACAGCACCCGATCGCATAATGCCCTGGTCTGCCACTAACCATCTCGGACAGTTATCTGAGAACAAGGCAATCCGAGGCGGTACACTGTCTCCGTCCTCAACGCGAACCCCTAAAGCTTGAATCCCTGCTGCAAACGCCTGCATCTGATCGTAGAGTTGTGCATACGTTAATTTGACTTCTGGGCTACTGTGCGGATCATGGACGGCAAGAACATTGGCAAACTGTTTTGCCGCGATCGACCAGACCTCTGGCAGCGACTGTACGTTGGAATAGAGCGGATGAGAGGGATAGGCGAGGCTCATAGAGGGGACTCCTGTTCAAAAAAGCGGGATTGACTCTAACGATATGCCTCAGTCATTACGTTAAATCACTGAGAGCAGACAGAATTCATTTTGTCTGAGATTCGACGGAATGATTGAGAAATTGTCCGAAGTCGCTTCAAGATTTTCTAGGATAAGCATCAAGAAACTTTAAAGACTTGATAAGGCACGATTGGGTTTCTACGTAATCTCTCGGTGATTCCTGTTTAATGTAAAACCGTACATCTGAATTTCTTCAGTTCAATGGTTGCTACAATTTCTGGAATTGTCACACTCTGCCTAACGATCGGCGCAGTCGCATTTCATTTGAGTTCTTCTGTACCGGAAGTGAATCGTTCAGAGTGTGAATCCTTTGAAGTCTACCGATTAAGCGATCGCGCCTGTTACATTCCGCAAGGTGAGTAGAAATGTTAGGCTTTGAAGGTTGCATTGAGAGAAAACTGATGCCGAAAGCAGTTTGGAATGGAGCCGTTTTAGCAGAAAGCGAACAGACAGAAATCGTCGAAGGAAATCACTATTTTCCGCCCGACGCTCTCAAATCAGAGTATTTTCAAGACAGCAGTACGCACACCACCTGCCCTTGGAAAGGCGTTGCCAGCTATTACAGCATTGTTGTGGACGGACAAACCAATAAAGATGCGGCTTGGTATTACCCAACCCCTAAAGATGCGGCGAAAAACATTGCAGGCTACATTGCCTTCTGGAAAGGCGTAAAAGTTGAAGCCTGATCGGCTTCTGAAACGTAGCCCGGCTGGATGTTGCTTGAACTCTTCATCAAATCTGGACATAACTTTGATAGCAAATTGGCGAAGCTGAGATTCATTCAGCTTCGCTTCATTGTTTTTCGCATTCGAGTCAACCACCTGTTTTTGCCAGATTTGTCTGCCCCGTTGCTCCGCGATCGTCAAGCAAATAGCGTCACGATGTCTGAAGTCAGAGGAAGATAGCGGTCAAACATCATTCCTGACAGCAGTTCGAGCAGATTGAATCTCAGCGTTTACTGGCTCCAGCAAAATCTGAGACAACACAGGAAAGTAAACGACTGGAGGATGCTCCGAGCCACCCTGCAGGATTGTCGTCATGAGAAATTCCCTGAGTGCAACCGGGAAAGGATTGAGAAGGATTAAACCTGTACTGGATTTAATCCCCACACCACTAAGCAACGATTTTGAAACGGCTAGGATTGTCTCCAACCTTCTCATACGCGCCTTTTCTCATGCCGTGCGCCATCATCAAAGCAACCCGCTTGCGTGCTTCAGGCATTTTTTCGCTTTCGAGTGATCCGTAGAGAATTTGGATCATTTCGTCAGTGGTGAAGGTGTCTTTGGGGGAATCCGTCATCACTTTCAGCACAGCTTCAGCAGGAGTTAAGCCTTTGAAGTCGCGCTTCATGGTTGCATCAAAAGGAACCGAGGGTTTAACATTCCGTTTCGGCTTCTCTTCTTTGGGAGCCTTTGCAGCAGGTGCTTTCGTAGCTTTCGCAGCAGGTGCCTTCGCAGCTTTCGCAGCAGGTGCCTTCGCAGCTTTCGCGGCAGGTGCTTTCTTAGCAGGAGCGGGAGCAGGAGCGGGAGCAGGAGCAGCTTTCGCTTTGCCACGACCTTTCTTAGCAGCAGGAGCAGCAGCAGGAGCAGCAGGAGCAACAACAGCCGTGCCATTGGGTTCAATCGTACCGCCGAGCAAACCGTTTAGATATTCCAGCGTTTTATCAATCTCAGAGGTTGCTGATGCAACAGCAGCTTCGATGATAGAAGCTCTATCTTTTTTCAAACGATCGCGTTCTTGTTCGAGATTGCTCCGAACTGATTTGTCGAGAATAGCGTAGGGCATTGTTGAAACCTCACTAGTAAATGTTTTTGATTGTAGTCCTACTTGGATCAATCAGAACACTAATTTTGCAATTTTGTATGTTTAAATTAGCAATTTCAAGGTAAAAGTCTGCGATGTTACTGAACTATCAGCAGGTACAATGCCCGATCTCTAAGTATTTCACCCACTTTTTCACCTTCTAGATAACATTGCCGCTGGCTTGAAGAAATTTGCCTGTAAGTCCAGCGGCAAGTGTTTCAGCGGATCGCAACTGTGATTATTTGGGTTCCCAATCAAAGCTGATCAACTGTAGGTGTTCAGGATGCGCGAGTAGTTCTTTGGCGAGTAGATAACCTGCGATCGTCCAAGTTTGATATCGCCGCGCTTCTTTGCCAATCAATCGCCCATCTGGCCCATCGTAGTATTCCGGAAATTGGTCTTCAACCAGACGACGTTCGGCAACTGCGATCGCATGGTGGGCAAGTTCTCCACGGTTCATCTTTTTCGCAGCGGCAGTCAGCATCCAAAGTAGAACTGGCCAGCTTCCGCCATTGTGGTACGACCAAGGGCGATTTTTCGGATCGGCTCCCGTGACAATTCGCCATTCAGCATCTTCGAGAGCAGGGTAGCAGAGCTTCATGGGCATCTGTCCGACTAAGTCCGTCCAGCGTAGTTCGATCAGGTTGAGAATCTTGTGGGACTGGCGTTCTGTGGCAAGCGCAGACACGATCGACATTAAGTTCCCCAGAGTGAAGAAGCGAACATCCATCTGAGACGGTCCTAAGTTGCCTGCCATGTATCCACCAGCTTCGGGGAGCCATTTTGCCAATCGATAGAACGGAATTGAATCTGAGTAGATATTGAACTGATTCAGAGCCTCTTCGCCGTATTCTTCGACTCGATAGCGGTAAATCACGTTCAAGCGGTCTGGATCGAGCCAATAATTCTCTCTCAGTTGCCGTCTGAGGGGGATGAGGCGGCTGTGAATCCCTTGAATCATTTTTTGATTGTCATCGTTCTCGACGAGCAGTTCTAGGCTCGCTCGCAAGGCTCCATAGAACAACGACTGAATATCGAGTGGATGACCATACATGCCCATGCGGCGATCGATCATGCTTGCACCATCGGGAACCAGTACCATCGGGTACATATCGAAGCGAGTCACGAGGCACAGTTCGAGGATGAAGCGAATGCCTTCTTGAAAGTCGGGTTGATGTGCCAAGCTGAAGTCTTGAGTCGAGATCGTATAAGCTCTCAGCAAGATAATCCACCAGAGTCCAGAATCGGCTGGGGCAACTCTGCCGATCGCATGATCTCCAAAGTCTGCTTTGAGGTATTCACCGCCTTCGTAGGCAATGATTTTGAAACTAGCAGGCATCAATCCCCGACTGGGCTTTGAGGAATCGAACTGTGTGGTTTTGGGCTGGAGTTTGAGGGTTTCTTCGAGAAAGTAGCGGACGATTTCAGTTCTGCCTCGCATCAAGAACAAGAGCGCGGATGAGATGAAATCCCGAACAAAACATTGGTCGTAGTTCAAGGCTACGACCTCTGGATCTTTTGCGGCGATCGTGCCAATTTCTCGACCTTGATAGGTCAAAATTGATTTTTCTAACAATTCCCAGGCTTGTGCTTCGATGCTCAATGTTCAAGTCCTCGTGCTCAGAACAAAGGTCTATCCTAGAGCAATTTTTCTCGATTCGAGTTGAGCATTTACGATCGATTCACATCCGCAAAATTGCTTTACTGGCTCAGCAGCTTCACTTTCGCGATCGCGAGGTCAGCATTGGGAAGTTTTCGTCCGTGTTTTTCTGCGGTTTCAATCCAGAGATGAGCAACGATTTGAAGTTCTTCTAGTGTTTCGAGTAGAGTTTCTCCCTGAGCCAGGCAACCCTTGAGTTCTGGAATCTCAGCGACATAACCGTCTTCATCATTGAGGTAAATTGAGATCGAATAACGCATGAGTCAAGGGACAACACAAACTGTATTCGGTTCAGGCAGAGGTTCTCCAGTCGCCTGATAAGCAGCAACCAGAGATTCTAGTGCTTCGATGCCATTGTTTAGAGCATCTTGATAGGTATCGCCATGTATAAGCTTATTCAGCATTGTTCTAATTCTCTTCGATCCGGCAGCGCCCTGCAACTGAGCACTCCAAACGCTTTTGCCGTTCGGCTGTAAGTGTCGCTAAATCCGCTCTACCCGTCAGCTTCAATCGCCAATCTGCCCAAATCGCGTAAAGTTGATCTGCAATCCATCCGAACACTGGAATGCGCGTAATCGCATAGACCCATCCCATGCCTAACACTTCATACACTCGGCGAAAGACTTCAACATTCTTGATGGCAGTTCCATCTGGCAAGATGGCATGAATTCGACCCATTGCCGTTTCGTAGTCAATGCCACCATTGGCTTCAGGCGAATAGTTCTCATCGGCAATATCTACAAATTCGACTAAGCCACGATCGCCATCTCGCTTTCTCAAGAAATTCACTTCTCGCATACATAGCGGACATTCACTGTCGTAGAGTAGCTTGATTTGCCAAGTTGATTGTGAGGAGTTGCTGACTGAATTCGACATTGTTCAAGCCTTTTTCTTCTATTTTAAGCTTTGTAACGCGCTCGATAGATTGTCAGAGCTAATTTTTAGGACTAATGTTGATCCGAAATTCTGATCAATCACCATGACTCAAGCTCGATTTCCGAAGCTGGCAATTTTGGCACTCCTCGCGATCGCAATTCTCTGGGGCTATAACTGGACGCAGATGAAGATTGCGGTTCAATATTCGTCGCCTTTCACTTTCGCAGCATTACGAACTCTCTGCGGTGGGCTGGCATTGTTTGGCGGCATGGTGATCCTACGTCAGCCTTTTCAGATCAAAGAACTCTCATTGACGTTCTGGTTGGGCGTATTTCAAACGGCTGGAGTGTATGGATTGGCATCTTGGGCATTGGTGAGCGGCGGAGCCGGAAAGACCTCGGTTCTGGTCTATACCATGCCATTTTGGACAGTCTTGCTGGCTGGATATTTTCTAGGAGAGCGGGTGAACCGAACACAATGGATCGCGATCGCCATTGCTTTCTCAGGATTGTTGATCATTCTTGACCCATTTCAGATGCAAGGCTCAGTGTTCAGTGGCATTTTAGCTGTGTTGGCAGGGTTGAGTTGGGCAGCTGGCTCGATTGTTGCGAAAAAAATTAATGCTAAAGCGCAGGTCAACTTGTTAGCGTTGACCGCTTGGCAGACCTTGTTTGGGGCTTTGCCATTGATCGCGATCGCGCTCTTGCTTCCACAACAACCGATTCAATGGACACCTGCTTTTATCGGTGCATTGTTGTATAACATTCTGCCCGGTACAGCCATTCCGATGGTGTTGTGGCTGTATGTCTTGACCCAGTTATCAGCAGGAATGTCAGGCTTAGGCATGTTGTTAACCCCTGTTCTGGGTGTGTTGTTTGCAGCCTTGCAGCTTGGAGAACAGCCCCAATTGACGGAATGGATTGGCATGAGCTGTGTGTTAGGGGGATTAGTTTTGATTTCGCTCAGCAATCGTAAATAGATTAGCGCCAGTTCGATCGATTCCAGTCATACAGACCTTGAATTTCAAATTCTTGCCCATTGTCAAATCGAACCACACAGCTTGTCTCTTGAGCATTGTCTGACTCATTCAATCCGATTACAGTACACGAGACCCATTCATTGTCATTCTCTTGTACCCATTCCCAGAGTGCGCTCGAAACTTCAATGCGATCGCCGATTTTCAACACTGCTTCTGAATCTCGATAAGCAGCCAGATCATCGGCGGTAATTGAGTTTAACCATTCAATCCCGTACTCATCTCGAATGAATTGAACGGTGCCTGAATCTCGACTTTCGAGCCAATCGTTCAAAATGACTGTTTTCCACTCCGCATTCTCTTGGGCGAATTGTAGGAAAGCTTGCCGCTGTTGCGGGGTTAATTGGTCGAGCGGATTGATGCGCGTGGCTTGCTTTAAGGTAGTGCGGAGTATCCATTTTTGCTCCTCACTTAAAGGATGTCCCAGCGACTCACATTGCTGGAAGGCTGTATCGAGTAGAGCATCCAGGTCAGATTCCTTCATGTCAGTTCAATCTGCAAAGCAAGTTGATAGAGGTGTCGCCGGGGGAGGTCTGTTTGTTGGGCTAACTGTCGGCTCGCTTGGGAGCGGGAAATTCCCTGTTGCATGAGTGCAAGTAATTCAGCTTTTAGAACATCCTCCGTCAGGGGCACATTGTTCGGTTCTGCACCAGAAACAATCAGTGTAAATTCTCCCTTGGGTTCAGTCGTGGTGTAATGTGCGATCGCAGCTTTGACGGTTCCTCGCCAAAATTCTTCATGCAGTTTTGTCAGTTCGCGCGCGAGAACAATCTGTCGATCCTCGCCTAAAACAGTGGCAATGTCTTGCAGGGTTTTCTGAATGCGGTGAGGAGCTTCGTAAAAAATCAGCGATCGCTCATCGATGATTAAGGTTTCAAGATGAGTTCTGCGCTCTTGTTCTTTCGTGGGTAAAAAGCCCTCAAACGCAAATCGATCGCTCTTGAGACCCGATGCACTCAAAGCCGTCATCGCAGCCGTTGCGCCCGGAATTGGAACAATAGGAATGCCGGATTCGGCACAGGCCTTGACTAGTTCGTAACCTGGATCGGAAATTCCGGGCATTCCAGCATCGGTGACGAGCGCGATCGAGGTTCCTTGCTGGAGTCGATCGACGAGTTCTGCTGTTCGAGAATGGCGATTGTGATCGTGATAGCTAATTTGTGGCGTTTTGATTTGGAAATGTTGCAAGAGTTTTCCAGTGTGGCGCGTGTCTTCTGCGGCGATCAAATCGACTGATTGCAGCGTTTTAATCGCTCGGAAGGTCATGTCTTCTAAGTTGCCCAGTGGTGTGCCCACAATATATAGAGTTGCAGTCATGTGAGAATTATGGCAAATCGTGGGTTGTTTGTGGGTTTGGTGACGCTAGATCTAATTTATCTTGCAGATGCGCCACCTCAACCAAATCAGAAAATTGTGGCACAAGAGACGACGATTGCAGCCGGAGGTCCAGCGACAAATGCAGCGATCGCGTTTCAGCATCTTGGCAATTCTTCTACATTATTCAGTGCGATCGGGTGTCATCCAATTTGTCATTTGATTAAAGCAGACTTGAAATCGATCAATGTGATGGATTTGAACCCTGATAGCCCAGAACCGCCGCCTATTTCTTCGATCGTGGTGAGTCAATCTACAGGCGATCGAGCGGTGATTTCTTTGAATGCAGTTCGCACTCAGCTTTCTCCAGATTGCATTCCGTCCAGCATTTTAGATGAAGTAGACATTATATTAATTGACGGTCATCAGATGGCAGTTGGGGCAGAGATTGCCAAAATGGCTGGAACTATTCCGGTGGTGATCGATGCCGGAAGTTGGAAACCTGGATTTGAGCAAATTTTCCCATATGTGGACTATGCGATCTGTTCTGCCAACTTTCAGGCTCCGACTGAACAATCTGTTTTTGACTATTTATATAGTTATGGAATTGAGAACATTGCGATCACTCAGGGTGAACATGCGATCGAGGTGTTCAATCATCCGCAAATCAAAGTGCCCCAAGTCAATGTAAAGGACACATTAGGAGCCGGAGACATTTTTCACGGAGCCTTTTGCCATTTCATTTTGCAGCATGACTTTGTTACCGCTTTGGCGGAAGCTGCGAAGGTAGCATCTTATTCGTGTGAATTCTTTGGCACAAGACAATGGATGCGATCAGCGCACTCTTATAATATTGAGGCTCGTTGACAACTCTGTGGACATGGAAAGTACTCAACCTCGTGTCGGTTTATCCTACAGACAGCATCTCTCGATCGCTGGTGCGATTTGGACAGTTGTGGGAGCCGGATTGCTAGCAATGGGACTATTGTTCTGGTTTCATTTGCCATATCTCGGTTTTCTGGATGCTCAGCATTTAGGATTTGGCTCCCTTGCCTTGTCAGTCGGGCTAATCAAAGGAAAGTTCGTCCTCGATCGCACAGCAAACCGAGTGATTGAACGCGCCGAAACCTTACAGGAACCGAACCCAATCAAGAGTGTATTTCAACTGTTTGGCGGCAAGACGATCGCCTTAATTGCAACAATGATGCTGTTTGGCTTAGGTTTGCGAATCGCAGGTGTGAGCTATGAGATCCGAGGATTGATTTACCTAGCAGTTGGAGCAGCATTGCTCTGGAGTTGTCGGCGCTATTGGAGCGCTGCATTTCAGGGAGAGATGGGGAAATAGCCACTCTCCTCACTCCCCCCTCCCCACCTCTTCACCCCTCTAGCATTCAACCCAATGGAACCAAACTTTGAAGGCATTTGTGCAATTGTTCGCTCAGTCGGCTGGGGCGCAGCAGAGATTCTCGCAAACCAGGCTCAGAGCTTTGAAGTTGAGAAGTCAGGGGACAGTCCTGTTACTTCGGCGGATTTAGCGGCAAATCGATATATTTTAGAAAAGCTGCAAGCAGTTTTTGATCCGCAGGTGTTTGCGTATTTAAGCGAAGAGACGTATCAATCTGAACCCCTCGAAAGTCGAATTGGGCGAGATTGGGTTTGGATTATTGATCCGTTAGATGGAACAAAGGACTTTATCAATCGCACGGGTGAGTATGCAATGCATATTGCACTGACTTATCGAGGTCGTCCGGTGGTTGCAGTTGTGGCTTGTCCAGGCTTTGGAAAACTCTATTCAGCCACCTTGAGAGGCGGAACTTGGGTAGAAAATCAGAATGGCGATCGACAACGCTTACAAGTATCCAACAAAGCTGAATTCAATGATCTGACTGTTGTTGCCAGTCGCAGCCATCGAGATGCCAGATTTAATCAATTGATGGATCGCTTTCCAGTCACGCAGCAAAAACAGATTGGCAGTGTCGGATGTAAGATTGCAGCGATCGTTGAGCAAAAAGCAGATTTATACGTGTCTCTTTCTGGCAAATCGGCTGCAAAAGATTGGGATTTTGCGGCTCCAGAGTTGATTTTGACCGAAGCGGGCGGACAGTTCACTTACTTCGATCAATCTCCAATTCAGTACAACCGCGAAGATGTCAGCCAGTGGGGCGGAATTTTAGCAAGTAACGGACAGGTGCATGGGGAGTTGTGCCAAACCGCGATCGCGCTTTTGGAAGAAATCGATCGCGGTTAATGGATCGGTACTTAAAAGCATTGCGCTTCTGTAAATTTGAGCAGAAGCGCAATGCTTTAAATTGAAACAAAATTCAGATTCGGCACGCGATACATGGGTTTCGTGGGTTTCTCCGTTGTGATGAACTCATCTACATTGCAAGAAAGTGCTGCTGCAATGTGCAAAGCATCGATACTGGCTAGACCGTAAGTAGAAGCGATTTGTCTCGCATCCTGAAGCAGTTTTTCGAGATTAACTGTCCAATGCGCAACTGTTGCAAAATAGGCTTCATAGAATTCAAGCTCTTGCCGTTTTTTGTGATAGGTCGCTTTCGCGAGAACTTCTAGCTGTATGAAAGGACTAGAGACAAACTCCCAATTCGTATCACTCAAGATATTCAACGCGAGAGCAGAATCCACTGTGTTACCTCGTGCTGCAATAATCAGAACTCCTGCATCTAGGAAGGTTCGTCTTATTCGTCCCAATTGCTGATGCCTCCGCGTCGTTCTGCGAGTTCTCGCTCAAGGTCTTCTCGACTAAGCAGTGGTTCACCCGATGCAACAATTTCAGCGCGAAGCTCACGCAGTCTCTTACCCAGTGGGCTGATTTCAGGCTCTTCTTTGGGTTCGGGAAGCGTGTTGATAAACTCCCAGACTTGTTGCTGCTGTTCTGGGTTGAGTCTGCGGATTTTTTCAATGACTAATTCTTCAGTGGTCATAGAAACGAGCCTCACTTTTCTCCATTTTATTCGACCCGACTCGCAATCACTGCATAAAACGGATCACCACCTCCCATCCCTAGCATCTGGAACACAGGCGGAATCTGAGATTGTTTGATCACCACTTCCGGTTCTGAAAATCCAGGTACAGCTTTGAAATAGTTTTTGACGAGTTCAACGCGATCGCGTTCTGATCCGTCTCGCCAAGCGGCAATCGCTTTTTGATAAAACATCCGATTCGAGAAGCTAATGATGACAATTCCACCCGGTTTGAGCACTCGATGAATCTCAGTAAAAACGGCTTCGGGATATTGAACATACTGCACAGACACCGTATTCAAAACCGCATCGAAGGATTGATCCGGTAAAGGAAACTTCGGATCTAAATTCAAATTCTGCACAAAGTAATGATTTAACCGAGGATTGCGAGCGAGTTCTGCGGCATTCAATCCATGTCCTTCGATATGCTCAAACTGCACATCGTCCGGCAAATGCGACACCCAGCTACTCATCATGTCGAAAATCCGCGAATTTGGCTTTAAGCGATCGCGATACAGATCCGTCAATTGTTGAATAAATCCTGTATCAACATGCGTGACAAATCGAGGCTGGTCGTAAAACAATTTGTCATCGGTGGGATCTAATTTCTCGCGTTGATTCGGATTAAGCAGCATATTCATAAGAGGTAGAACTATAAACTTATGTTAACAAACAAGATTTGACTCGAATTGGGCAACAGGTCATGATGAGAACGGCAATGATCTAGGATGTTGGCGATATGCGTGTCCGTCAAAGCATTCCCGAACTATTCTCAACCTTTTTGCGATTTGAATCCGATCAAATCACAAGCTGGAGCACCGATTCGAGATTGCATCGCAGCATTCAGAAGCATTTGGCTCAAATGCCCGAAGAAACCGCCGATCGCTTTTGGGTAATGTATTGGCATCGCTGCTGGAGAAAAGAGGAAGCCTCTCCACGTCAGCAAATTTCAGCAGGGCATATTTCGGCTTATTTGCAAGAAGCGTGCTACTGGAGTGTGCAAAAGATTCAACCTAAAACTTCGTCGCAGCAATTTCAGCTTGCCGATTTGTTTCAAGTTGCGATCGCTGCCGTGCCTAAAATTCTCAAAGCCTGCGATCCCGACGAACGAGCCAGCCTGAAGACTTATGCCAGTTCCGCATTTGGCAACGTAGTTCGAGATTGGTTACGCCAGCGTCGAGAGATTGATCTGTGCAATCATTGGGGATTGCTCTTGAAGCTGAGCCGCAAACGCTTAATTGAAGCGCTGCAAGGATTAGATGCTTCAACGATCGAGCAATATCTCACAGCTTGGAAATGCTTTGAACTGTGTTATCTACCTGCAAAAACGCTAGGCATGAGACAGAGTGCGGCTCCCAGTGCAGAAGTTTGGAATGCGATCGTCACCCAATATAAAAAAGAAACAGGCGAAGCGGTGAGTCCAGCCACTTTGGAGCGTTGGCTAACCGATTGTGCAAATCGGGTGCGATCGCAGTCTTTTCCGACGGTCTCCTCTTTAAATATGCCAAGACCTGGACAAGACGATGGCGAATTACAAGATGAGGTTATAGATTCAAGAGATTCGCTATTAACTGAGTTGATTGAGCAAGAAGAACAGCGGGAAAGGCAGGATCAGCGATCGCAGCTCAATCAAGTCTTGGAAACTGCGATCGCCGAATTCGATGCGTCTGTCCAACAACTGTTACAGCTTTATTACCAGCAACAATTCACTCAGCAGCAGATTGCGAAACAGCTTGAGGTGCAACAGTACACAGTGTCCCGAAAGTTATCGAAAGCGCGGGAAGCATTACTGTTGAAATTAGTTCGGTGGAGTCAAGCGATCAATCCTGCAACTGACCCAGAAGTGATTAAGAGCATGGGTCTAGTTTTGGAAGAATGGTTACAGAAGCATTATTCGTGAACGATCTGTACTAACCTTCAGTATGGTCTAGGCTTCCAACTTCACAGAGAATAGTCTCTGCGATCGCAACTCATCACTTAATTTGAGCGAACTAAATCCATCAGTATCTCACATCCCCAAGCTCCTAACGTTTCTGAAGGGCAGGAGACAGAATTTCAGGGGAATAGGCTGCACCACTTAACATCAGTTCTGTCACAACTGAATATGCTTCGCTCCATGCCTGTTCAGCGTTAGGAGTCCAAGCCTCTCCTAGACAAAGGGCGAGTGCTTTCAACAACGTGCTGCCCACCATCGGATAATGTTCGGGCAGCACCCCGTATTGGATATGGCGAGTGCCTAAACCCTGAAGTGGGTGAGCCAAGCGATCAGGATGACGGAGACTTTCTACAACTAGGACAAGCGATTGAAAGAGCTTCTTGGCTTGGTCTTCCATATGGGTGTTTGCAAAAAGCGGCTTGACCTCTGGATAGTCGGCAAATAAATTTGTGTAGAAGTGATTCGTAAACTTAAGCTCCTGTGCTTTAATCTGCGAAAAACTGGACTCTAACAATTCAACATTTAAAGGCATACAGCGCTTCCTCTTGTTCACTTTTCACAAAGTATTAGACTCAGATGAATTAATCTATGAGGTAGCTCATTCAGGCAATAGATGAGCGATCGCGAGAAAAAATGCTGAGGAGAGTTTGACGGGCAAAATACAGCAAGACAATCTCTTCAAATTTCTCTTCAAATTTGAGTTGCTTAGGCAGGTTGAAGACCTGTCACAAATTAGATGCTTCAAACCACTAAGATCACGGCTTAATAGAAGAATAATCACGGGGATACGATCGATACAGACGCGCCCTGAAGCTTCCCCGATTCAGGCGGTGAGAAAAAACCTATGCTTTCAAGACTTCGGCGAATCATTCGGCAATTTTTTACTAGAACCAGAACGATCAATAAACAGCCCTTAAACCCGGCAAGCCTGATCGTGCTGATCTTGATCGACATCTTCATCCTTGTAAATGTCTTTACAGGACTCAATGATATTAGCAATTGGGTTCTCAGCCCCACTCAAGCCAATCCTTGCTACACGGCATGGCAAAACTATCGAGAGTCCAAAGACAAAAATAAAGATTTCAATATCGTCCGTGCTGCCGCAGATAAAGATTTCTACCCTCCAATTTCGAGCTTCCCGCCAAACTCAGCAAATCAGACCTTACAAGACAGTTATCGACAGAATTCAAGAGGACAATTGGGCGATGTATCGCCGACCTGTCAAGGGTTTGCCACCGCTGCCGATAAAGTCAATACGCCAGACAACGAAAAGCTCGTGAAATCGATCGCTCAAAAACAAGACGCGATCGCGAAACTTGAAAATAGCAATCGAAATATTCGCGCTCAATATGATTCAACTCTACTCGAAAAGATTGCAGGTCAGAATCGAGAGCAATCAATCAACAATGTTGGCGCAGAAAAAGCAAAACAACAACTCGATAATAATAATCAGCAAATTGCTCAACTGAGACAAGAAATCGAGAAACTTAAAGCTGATTTGTTAGCAAAATCAGAAAGCACTGCATTTCTCAAACTTCTGAATGACGGCAACACCTTTAGTGAAGTTGAAAGAAGCTATAAACATGCTTCTTTCTGGTATCCCAGCATTCAACTGACCTTACAAGCGCTCTTTCTCGTCCCGCTCTTGATTGGAGCCGCGATCGTCAATCGATTTGCCGAGCGCAAACGCTACGGATTAGTTGCACTGATTAGCTGGCACTTGCTGATCATTTTCTTCATTCCGTTGATTCTGAAAGTCTTTGAATTTCTCCAAGTCGGTGTCCTGTTCAAAGTTCTGTTTGATCTGATCAGTACAATTTTTGGAGGATTAGTCTTTCTGGTCAGTTATGCCTACATTTTGATTATCCCGATCGCAGGTTTCGCACTGATCAAACTGTTCCAGACCATTGTGAAAAAATCGAAACCTCAGCCTTCGATTTTAGTTCAACAATCTCGCTGTCTTAACTGCACCAGAGTTCTCAAAGGCGGAGAAGATTACTGTCCTCACTGTGGCTATCACCAACATCACGAGTGCCACAATTGTCACCAACCGACTTATCAGCATCTTCCCTACTGTCGCAACTGTGGTGCAGAACAAAATCCGAGTGAATCAATTTAAGAGAATTCATCTACGATCGATAAAAATCGGGTCAGCCTATGTATCCCATTCCTTCATTCTTCGATCGTACTTCTGTGAGTTCGGTGTGGCGTGTTCCTTATCAGCAACGCGCCACCGATGCAGAAGCCTGGGCAAAACAGCATCAGATCACCCCCGCTGCTGACGATCGCAAACGCATTTGTCTATTAGCGATCGATGTACAAAATACCTTCTGTCTTCCCGATTTTGAGTTGTTTGTGGGGGGTCGATCGGGTCAGGGTGCGATCGAAGACAATGTGCGGCTGTGTGAGTTTATCTATCGCAATTTAGGAACAATCACCGAGATTGCTCCCACGATGGATACTCACACGGCAATGCAAATCTTTCATCCGATTTTCTGGGTGAATGAAGCAGGAGAGCATCCGATTCCAGCGGCAACCTTAATTCAATTTGAAGATGTGCAAAATGGAGTCTGGCGGGTCAATCCCTCGGTTGCAGCAAGTTTGCAAGCAAGCTATGACAGGCTGAATCAGCACGCTTTGCATTATACGAAGCAACTCACCGACGCAGGGAAATATCCTCTAACGGTATGGCCCTATCACTCAATGCTAGGTGGAATTGGACATGCGTTAGTGTCAGCCGTTGAAGAAGCAATGTTCTTTCATTGCATTGCTCGCAGTAGTCAGACCAGTTTTGAAATCAAAGGCAATCACCCTTTAACTGAAAACTATTCTGTTCTGCGTCCTGAAGTGTTGACAACCACGGGTGGTGAATTGCTCGCGCAAAAAAACAGCCGCTTGATTGAGAAATTGTTGAAGTTTGATGCGGTGATTATTGCAGGTCAGGCAAAAAGTCATTGTGTCGCTTGGACAATCGATGATTTGCTCACGGAAATTCAAGTCTATGATCCTAACCTAGCTCAGAAAGTGTATCTGCTCGAAGATTGCACTTCCGCAGTCGTTGTACCGGGCGTTGTCGATTACACTGAGCAAGCAGATCAGGCGTATGAACGATTCGCAGCGGCTGGAATGAAGATTGTGAAATCGACAGATACGATCGCGGAGTGGGTTTAGTGGGGAGTGGGGAGTAGGGACAAGCGCTATTTCTCCCCATTTCCTTATTTCGGTTCTGCACAACCCTCGCGGACTGTATTTCCCATCATCAAAGTTGCAGCGTAGGGATAGTTCTTATCTGACATCGTATCGCTACAGGAATCGACTTTCTTAAGAACTAAGATGTTATTTCCTTGTAAACGGTAGACTCGAACATTGTCGATCGGGCGACCCTGTGCCCCGATTGGAGCGACATACGGGAAGGTGCGCGGCTTTGTATCAGGAGTCGTATAAACAATGCCTTTTTTGCCGATCGTAATATTCCAGAATGGTTCATTTCCTCGAACAATAAACTCGCGTGCTGAATTTGCAGAAGTTGGAACCGGAGTTTTTGCGATCGCGCTTAGAGAAACAACAGAAGCCATGCCAACAAAGGCAACACACCATAACCAAGATTTCATGATATTGAAAATACAATGAGTAAAGAATCGAGCAGCCCAAAATCGCTTGTGTGCTCAATCATTTACACAATTACCATCAACCTGATTCCGGATCTGCCTGCTCTGATCCATGGCTTGATCATGAATTAAGAGTTCAATCGCGATCGCGGATCAGGACTCATCGCTCAAAAGCTCACGAAGTTGATGATCATCGACAGGCTGTAATAGATTGAGCAAATGTCCGTCAGGAGTTCTCACCAAAGCAACTTTACCGAAAGATAGTTGGCGAACAATCCCTTCTAATCTTCCGCCCATCGCTTCGAGATCTTCGACCGTGGTATACACATCTGCCACATGAAAACTCAAAATCGGTGAACTTTCAGTTTGATATGAACGAGTTGTAGCATGTAGCGCAATCTCTGTTCCGTCTGCTTCTAGCTCTGCCCAAGTTTCTGTGACTACATTGACTTTTAGCCCCAATCCTTCCCGGTAAAACTCTACAGAAGCACTAACATTCTCAACCATGAGAATAATCTGTCTAAATTGTGTCGTCATTTTGATTGCTCCTCAAGCTGTCAACTCTAGCTCAGGCATTCGAGAAAGAGATTGCCAAAACTGCACCACTTCATTTCCAACTGGCTCTGGATGAAAAAAGTGAAAGAAATGCCTGCCCTCGGGGCATCGCCATAAGCGATCGCCTAATTTCAACATCCGGCTCCATTGAGCATGAGATCGCCGATCGATCACCGAATCATCATTGGCAGCACAGACTAATAATGGGATTTCGACTCCACCTTTTGGCAATTGCACCAATCCGTATAGCGAATGGAGACTCGGTGATGTTTCTAAATCTCGATCGAGTAATGCCACAAACGCTTGAGTCTGGAAGGGCAGATGTGTGCCGAATAAGTTTCGTACCATTTGTCCCAAAACCTGCTGACGGCTACAGGGTAAAAGCTTCCGTTGAACGTAATAATGTGTATGCCAAGTAATTGCAGGTTGAGCAGCTACGCTGAAAAGCGTCAGTGACTTCACTTTTTCAGGATAGAGACGAGCATATAACAGTGCGACAATGCCACTGGTTCCATGTCCAAGTAGATGAACAGAATGGTGCTGAGTCTCTAAATACTGATGGAGAAGTTCAACGGCACTCGCTAAAGAACTTGCTTCGTCTAGATCTTGCTCATACTGCCATAATGCGATCGTTGCTTGTCGAGAAAGATACTGTATCAAAGGACGATCTAAAGCTTTCACTCCAGCACTTGCACTAACCCAAACTGCATCTACCACCTGATCCATCGCCATCTCCTTAACAAATTGAATTCTAAATTGACCTGAGCTTCGACCAATCAACTCGCGCTCATACTCATCCGCTCCGGAGTAGAATTCGGGGCAGATGAGCATCAGTGCGAGCGGCTTACCAAGCTTTAGGTCAAGTGAACTGCTCTAACCACAAACTCAGAATCAGGATTAATAATTTGTCCATCTTTGTCACTCCTAGACTGTTGCAAAATCAGGCAATACAACTTAGATGCCAAATGCAGATTTGAGTTGAGTCGCCCAAGCTTTGATCCGTTCGTCTGTCAGATCGGATTGGTTATCTTCATCAATGGCAAGTCCGCAAAATTTATCTCCGCGAACTGCCTTCGATTCTTGATGCTCGTAGCCTGCGGTGGAAGTCATCCCCACCGTTTGTCCTCCGAGCCCAGAAATTTTTTCTTCCAAGATCCCCATTGCATCTTGGAAGTTATCGGCATAGCCAATCTGATCGCCACAGCCAAAGTAGGCAACCTTTTTGCCATTGAAATTGATATTGTCTAGCTCATCGTAAAAGCCTTCCCAATCGGCTTGAAGCTCTCCAATGTTCCAGGTGGGACAGCCGATGATGAGGTATTCATACGGTTCAAAATCTTCAGAACTTGCATTGGCAATATCGCTCAACTCAACGATCGAGTCTCCTCCCAGTTGAGCTTGAATTGCTTCTGCAATTGTCTCTGTGTTGCCAGTTTGCGTGCCGTAAAATAAGCCGACCTTTGCCATCGTTGATCCTTCATTCTGTGAGTTACTTATGCGTGCCTTATTGATTAAAAGTCTCAATAAGCTTCAAGACCAAGCTTACCATTTTTATTGAAATAAATTTGCATCTAAGGACTGTTAAAAAATATTAAAAAAACGAGCAAATAAGAAAAACCAGACTTTCTAAGGCTTTGAGAGCGCAAAGTCTGGTTTAAATTTGCTTGTTTAGAACTTAAGTTGTTGAGAAAAAGTCTAGGTTAAATTGTGGCGCGATGGCAAGGTTGTTGAGACAAAGCTTTTCGGGGCCACCCAATATTCCAGCCTGATTTTGAATGCGAGGCGACTTTTTCAGGGCGTTGCATAACTGCTCATCTTCATTCGTGTAAATGAACACGATCGCTCGATGCAGTCTGATCTATTTCTTAATCTTTTTCCATCCCCTGAGCTTTGATGTTAAAAAGACTGAAACGCCCTAATTCTCAGCTTGTGATTCATTTGCTTTATTCAAATCCCTTGGTGAGAACGCTATGAAATATCCTCAATGGTTCCTACCCATTGTTCTGGTTGCCTTGCTGATTACAGTCGGATGTTCCCACTCCAATGTCACGATCTCGGCACAGGAGGATGTTCTTGCTCAAAGTCCGAGTTCTGTCCTCAAACCAGAACCCGATCGCGTGACTGAAGCGCTCGATCGTTCAGATGTGCCTGAAGCCATTCGACAAATCGAAATCCGCTGGAAAAACCAATACGAAGACTATTTTCAAGGAAAATTCAAAACCCAAATTGTGCCTGCTGCGGAAATTGCACGATCGCTGAACCAGATCAATCAACGCACGAGACGGAAATCGGCTTTATTCTATGCAATTCCAAGCGCGAACCATTTAGACTTGATGCTGGTCACTGCCAACGGTAAACCCATTCATCGCCGCATTACCGCCGCAAATCGATCTGTTCTCACTCAAACGCTGCAATCTTTTCGCATGGGAGTTGTGCGAGACGATTCTGACCCGGACGATTACTTAGTCCCCGGACAGCAACTTTATCGCTGGATCGTCGCACCCTTAGAAGCGCAACTTCGAGCCGAGGGGATCAATCAGATTATCTTCTGCTTGGGCAGTGGGCTAAGGAGCTTACCCCTTGCAGCATTACATGATGGGCAGAAATTTTTGATTGAGAAGTATAACTTAGCGATTATTCCGGCGTTTAATTTACTCGATCGACAATCGCGTACCTCTCCCAACACTGAAATTCTCGCGATGGGAGCCTCTACGTTTAGCAATAAACCGCCCCTGCCCGGTGTACCGATCGAGATTGCATCGATCACCCAAACTCCCTGGCAAGGCACATCTCTGTTGAATCAAGAATTTACGCTAAAAAACCTCAGGGCACATCGACAAAAAACTCCCTATGGCATTGTGCATTTAGCAACTCATGCTGAGTTCTCGTCTGGCGATGTGAATCGGTCTTATATTCAATTTTGGGATCAGCAGTTGAAGTTGAGTCAGCTTCAAGACTTGGGATTACAAAATCCGCCTGTACAGTTGCTCGTGTTGAGTGCTTGTCGAACTGCATTGGGAGATACGAGAGCAGAAATGGGATTTGCAGGATTGGCAGTGAAGGCAGGCAGTAAAGCTGCGATCGCGTCTTTGTGGTCAGTCAGTGATGCCAGTACATTAATGTTGATGAAAGAGTTTTATCGAGCCTTGAAATCGGCTCCTGTCAAAGCAGATGCCTTACGAGAAGCCCAGATTGAGATGATTCAAAACTCCGATCGCCTTCGGGCACAAATTCGCGATCGTCGATTGCCGGAAGAAATCAGAGCCTTGGCGGATCAGAATTTAGCGCATCCGTATCATTGGGCAGCCTTTACGCTGATTGGAAATCCTTGGTAGGTTGCATAAGTTCAGATCTTGCAACGTGAATACCGCTATGTCGCACACCCAAACGATCTTCCTATGACTTACTTAAACGCTCTAGCTCAACCTGTTCTAGAAATTCCGCCATCGATCAATGCTGCTGCTTGGCAAAATCGATCTCGCACTGCTCCGGCTCGCTGGAACACATACCTCAATCAGGTCTGTTCTCAAACCGTTTCAGATTGGCTTCAAGACGCTCGTGAAACTCTAGATCGAACTGCGTTGCAGAATCTCTGGCAATTAGTCAATGGAACATCGTTTCGGCTCGACGCTCATCGCATCATTCTGATTCCAGATAAAACAATGGATACGCGCGAATTTCGTGTCCCGCAAGAATGGGTCGATATTCCGAGTTGGGTGGGGGATTACTACTTTGCGGCTCAGGTCGATCCCGATGAGGCGACGATTTTAATTTGGGGATATACGACTCATGCTCAGTTGAAAGCTTTGGGTGAATATGATGCAAGCGATCGCATGTACAGCTTAGATGCAGAACAAATGTCTCAAGATTTTGCTGTCTTTGCATTGACGCGAGAACTGTATCCGCAAGCAGTTACTCGTGCTGAGATTGCGGCACTTGCCCCTGTTCCTGCGGTTCAAGCTGAGAATCTTGTGCAACGATTAGCCAATCCCGAAATTCTCCAACCTCGCTTAGAAATTCCCTTCCAACTCTGGGGAGCATTACTCGAGCAATCTGAATGGCAACAAAGATTAGGGCAATTGCGACAAGGCGTGAGAAGTGTATCGCTGCGCCAATGGTTGCAAAACACGATCGCAGAAGGCTGGCAAACCCTAGACAGCTTACTGGGTGATGAACCTGCTCTAGCTTATCGCTTCCGTCAAACGGCTGATGCAACTCGTCCCACGGTTCAATGTGTCAAAATTTTAGAACTCAGAGAACATACCTTCTGGTTGTCAGTGGTGATCGAGCAAGAAGAGGACGATCGCTTATCGGTGCGGGTGCAACTGCGAGGTGCAGAACGCGATGAAATCCTACCGAGTGGAGTAATGCTAACGATGCTTTCGAGTGCAGGCGAGGTTGTGCAATCGGTGGAAGCCCGCGACCAAGATAATCTGATTCAACTCCGTCGTTTCCGATGCTCGGCGGGAACTGAATTCAGCTTACAGATTTCATTTGATCGAATTCAAGTCACTGAAGACTTTATTGCATAGGTGCGAACAATGGATCATCTGATTGTTCTCAATCTAGGGCAAGGCAACTGGAAAGATGGATTTCCCACAGTTATTGCTCAACTGTGGGAGTCTGGACGATCGACCCCGATGCAGTTTACGGGCAGTCTGCCTGCGACTCCAACTTTAGTCGATCGCTTAACTCGCTGGCGGTCAATTTATACAGCCCTCTATGCTCACCTTGGGTTACGTCGCTCAGAATTTGAACTCGATGACGATGAACCGACTCATATCTCTGCGGCTGAATTTCATCAACTGACGCACGAAGTTCAAAGTCAATTTAATCTCTGGCTTAGTGCTAGTTCCTTTCGGGCGATCGATCGACAACTTCGCACCCGCCTTTCCCCGAAAGATTCAATTCGGCTGATGGTTGTAGCGCACGATCGACAGATTCTTCAATTACCTTGGTGCTTATGGGATTTTCTATCGGACTATCCTTACGCAGAGGTCGCATTGAGCTTGCCGGAATTTGCGCGATCACTGCAGCTTCCGAATCCGAATCGCCGCAAGAAAGTACGAATTCTCAGCATTCTCGGCAATTCTCAAGGCATTGATGTCGAACGCGATCGCGCTTTGCTGCAAAAGCTTCCGAATGCAGAAGTTCATTGTTTAGTTGAGCCGACTCCTCAAGCTTTACAAGAGAAGCTCTGGCAATCGGCTTGGGATGTTTTATTTTTTGCGGGACATAGTTCGACAGATGTGAAAGGCTACATTCAAATTAATCGAACCGAAACATTAACGATCGAGCAATTAAAGTACAGTTTGCGTCATGCGATCGCGCAAGGTCTGAAGCTTGCGATTTTTAACTCTTGTGATGGGTTAGGGCTAGCTCAGGACTTAGCTGATTTACAACTTCCGCAAGTGATTGTCATGCGCGAACCTGTACCGGATCACATTGCTCAAGAATTCCTCAAATCTTTTCTCAGTTCATTTTCGAGTGGGCAGTCTCTCTATCAGTCGGTGCGAGAAGCGAGAGAGAAATTACAGGCATTAGAATCTGACTTTCCTTGTGCGACTTGGCTACCTGTGATTTGTCAGAATCCCTCTGAAGTTCCTCCAACTTGGCAGGATTGGTGTGGTCAAAAACGGCAGTTCTTACCCCCAATGTCGCGATCGCAGCTACAAACGATCGCACTCAGTACCCTTGCGATTACTGGATTAGTCTCAGGAATTCGCTGGTTTGGAGCAATGCAGTCGATCGAACTTCAAGCGTTTGATGTGTTGATGCAACATCGCCCAGTTGAACCACCTGACCCGCGAGTCTTGATTGTCAAAATTGAAGAAGAAGACATTCAGCGACAGCCTCAGAATGGCGGATCGATCTCTGATGAAACGCTCGATCGCGTTTTAGAAACGTTAGAACGTCATCAAGCGCGTGTAGTAGGGCTTGATCTCTATCGCGACTTTCCCACCCAACGTCCGAGCTTAAAAAAGCGCATGGCACAGATGGCACAAAATGCTCAACTCGTCGCCATCTGCAAACGTCGCGATCCTGACTCCAATGATCCGACAGGCATTGCACCGCCTGCTGAAATCAGTGCTGATGCCGTTGGGTTTAGTGACGTTGTGCAAGATCGCGATGGTGTCTTGCGGCGGCATCTCCTGTTTGCAAGTGCCGATGAGATTGGCACTTGTGCGACGGCTTATTCGCTTAGCGTTCAGCTTGCCTTTCGCTATCTCAGTACTCAACCGTCTCCGATCGCGCCAGAGTTTACTTCTGATCAGCATTTGAAGTTTGGCAGTACTGTGTTTCCGGCTTTAACTGAACCGACGAGCGGCTATCAGCGCTTTGATGCACGAGGTAGCCAGATTTTGCTGAACTATCGATCGACAAAATCCCCGATCGAGGTCGCGCAGCAAGTAACCGTTCGCCAATTGCTCAACGGTGAAATGAATCTCAATGCTATTCAAGATCGGATTGTGCTGATTGGCGTAACGGCTCCGAGCGCAAAAGACTATTTTGCAACGCCTTATGGTAGAGGCTTTTCGCAACAACTCCCAGGTGTGATGGTTCAGGCACATATGGTCAGCCAGATGATCAGTGCTGTTTTAGATAAACGACCTTTGCTCTGGGTTTGGTCAACTGCGATCGAGGTGATGTGGATCGGAGCTTGGACAGTGTTCGGAGGCTTACTCATCTGGCGGTTTCGTCAGTTGAAATGGATCGCGATCGCAGGTGCAGGCTGCATTTTCCTCCTGATTGCTGGATGTTGGTTTGTGCTAACTCAAGCCGGATGGATTCCGCTCGTACCAGCATTGCTAGGATTTTTGCTCAATGGCGGCACAGTTGCCTACCGATTTCTTGCTTCATCTCAACCGAACTCACTCTAAACCGAATTTAAGAAGGATCAATTATGAAGTTCAAACCGTCTCAAATTGCCTTAAGCGTCTCATTGCTCAGCGTTGTCTCGATCTCTCAATTTACTTCTGCTCAGCAACGCATTCGATTTACTCCACCGCCTTCTCCGAGTACCAGTACTCCGTCCGATCGTGGCACAGGTGCAGGTGCTCGCGGATGTGATAAAGAATTTGCGGGATTAAAAGCTTTAGTGCCATCGCCATCTCCGAATGATCAGTGGGGCTTAACGGTCAGCGATCGACCAACCATTTGGTTTAATATTCCAACCGGGGTCAAAGCAGGCACGCTTGTTGAATGGAAACTACGGAATGCTACGAATAAAGTGATTTACAGAACTACAACGCGCCTACCCAAAACAGATCCAGGCGTTGTGAGCTTTTCGATTCCTGAATCCGTTGCTCCGTTAGCAGTTTCGACCTATCAATGGGATTTTGCAATCTACTGTGAGAGTGGAACTCGTGACCCGAACAATCCGAGCGACGATATTATCGATCGACCTTTGGTGAAAAAAGGACGAGTTCAAAAAGTCTCTGTACCTCCAGCTTTGCAGCAAGAATTAGCAGAGGCTAAAACTCCATTAGATCAAGCAAAAGCTTATGCAAGATACGGCATTTGGTATGATGCTTTAACCGTCTTGGGCAAACAAATTCAAACGGCTCAAAAGCCGGATAAAGCAATCTTGGAAGCTTGGAATGAATTGCTCCGACAACAAAAACTAGAAGGCAAAGCCTCGGCAACGGTAACATCGTGCTGTAAGTTGTGAGGAGAAGAACCCAAGCAATGCGCCTGTCTACCTCATGAGTGATGCTGACGATGGAACTACGATCGATTCAAGCTACGAGATACGTCACCCCTTTACGCGAAGGTGGATCACTTCCTGCGATCGTAGAAGCTGATGATGATGGCATGTATGTCCTCAAATTTCGGGGTGCGGGACAGGGTGTAAAATCTCTGATTGCGGAACTAATCGCTGGCGAACTTGCGCGATCGCTCGGCTTACCTGTTCCAGAAATTGTATTCATTGAACTTGATCCAGACTTAGCCCGCACTGAGCCTGATCCAGAAATTCAAGATTTGATTCGAGCGAGTGCGGGTCTGAATCTTGCACTCGATTATCTACCTGGATCGATTACGTTCGACCCCGTTGCAGGCAAAGCCGAAGCTGAGCTTGCCTCTGACATTGTTTGGTTCGATGCTTATGTGACCAATATCGATCGCACTGCTAGAAACGCCAATATGCTAGTTTGGCATCGCAAACTTTGGCTAATTGATCATGGCGCTGCCTTGTACTTTCAGCATACTTGGACGCACTATCTCGATCGCAGTCTCGATCGCTTTCCTGCGATTAAAGATCATGTGCTTCTGCGCTTTGCCACTCACCTCGAAGCAGCTCATACCAAGATGACGGCGCGCCTGACACCTGATATCATCCGTCACATTATCAATCTCATCCCGGACAGTTGGCTGGTCGAAGGTTCTCCATTTACAGAGCCAGATCAGCATCGGGAAGCGTATGTTGAGTATCTACTCAAGCGCTTAGAGTCATCGCAGATATTTTTGGAGGAAGCGATTCGTGCCCAGTCACTTTACTTATGATTACGCTATTATTCGCGTTGTCCCCAAAGTTGAGCGCGAAGAATTTATCAATGTTGGGGTGATTGTTTCTTGTGGTGTGAAACGCTTTCTCGACGCTCGGATTGAGTTGGATGAATCGCGCTTACTCGCGCTTGACCCAACTCTAGATATCGAAATGATCCGCGAACATCTCGCTGTGATTCCCAAGATCTGCCAAGGCGGAGCGCAAGCAGGCGCGATCGGACAACTTCCTCATCGAGAGCGATTTCATTGGCTGGTCGCACCCAGAAGTACGATTATTCAGACTTCTAAAGTTCATACCGGGCTTTGCCAAGATCTTCAGGCAGTGCTAGAACATTTGATGAACCGCATGGTTAGGAAAAATGCTCATGTTGAAACAGTTCACTCTTAGGACGCAGATCGGTAGGGTTGGCATAGCAATGATGCACGCATTTGCCATCGGCATTGCGGCATGTTCTTCTCCATCTGCGAATACTGCTGCGCCTGCACCTGCTGCTCAAACAACCCCAACCAATGGAACAACTCAGGGATTTCGGCAGACAAAGGTCTTAGAAGGATTAGAAAACCCTTGGAGTATGGCTTGGCTTCCTGATGGCACCATGCTCATTACTGAAAGACCCGGTCGGCTACGAATTGTTCGCGATGGCAAGCTAGATCCGACTGCGATCGCAGGTGTGCCCGAAGTCTTGGCAACAGGGCAAGGCGGATTGCTGGATGTTTCTGTTCATCCTCGATTTAGCGAAAATCGATGGATCTACCTCACCTATGCGCACGGTACACGCGACTCAAATCGTAGCCGTCTTGCGAGAGCGACCTTTGACGGCAAAGCATTGCGCGATGTGCGAGTCATTTTTGAAGTCGCTCAAGCCAAATCGGGTGGACAGCATTTTGGATCGCGAATTCTTTGGTTGCCGGATAACACGATGCTCGTTGCAATCGGAGATGGTGGAAATCCTCCCGTTCAGCTAGGAAGTGAGCTAATTCGCGAGCAAGCTCAGAACTTACAGAGTCGTCTTGGCAAAATTGTGCGCTTGAATGACGATGGTTCCATTCCGTCGGATAACCCGTTTGCAGCAAATG
Source organism: Leptolyngbya sp. GGD (assembly GCF_026735145.1). Taxonomy (NCBI): domain Bacteria; kingdom Bacillati; phylum Cyanobacteriota; class Cyanophyceae; order Leptolyngbyales; family Leptolyngbyaceae; genus Leptolyngbya; species Leptolyngbya sp. GGD. Next base: position 998,990 of record NZ_JAPQKE010000001.1, on the reverse strand, counting down.
CGAAGGCAGATTCAGCGATTTGGAGCTATGGACATCGCAACATTCAAGGGCTTGCCTTTGATCCTGGCGCGAAAAGAGTTTGGTCAACTGAACACGGGTCGCGGGGCGGTGATGAATTGAATCTTATTGCAGCGGGTCAGAACTATGGCTGGCCTGTGGTTACACATAGCCAAGAGTACTTTGGTGGTGAGATTTCACAGGAACGATCGCGACCTGGCATGGTTGATCCAAAAACGGTTTGGACTCCAGCCAAGGCTCCTTCTGGGCTTACATTTTATACGGGCGATCGCTTTCCTGGCTGGCAAGGAAATCTATTCGCAGGCGGTCTAGTATCTCAAGATGTGCGTCGAATTGAGTTAGATCAAGCTGGAAATGTCCGAAGTCAGCAATCGATCAAGATTGGGCAGCGGGTGCGAGATGTCCGGCAAAGTCCAGATGGATTGTTGTACATTCTCACGGATGCATCGAATGGTCAGTTGATTCGATTAGAGCCGACAGGTGGCTAAGTTAGTAAAGCGCAGCAAGCGTGTACAGTGGTCGTGGTGTGTCAATGTACCTTTAGAATGAGAAATCGTGCGTGCTGAAGCTGGACTGTGTATTTATGAGTTTGATCGAACTGAGCTTAGATGCGACTGAAGAGGCGATCGATTGGATTCGATCGCTTCTCGCAACTGTAAATTACACAGGAGAGCTTCAAATCGAGAAAGGTGAATCTCCTTGGGCGTTTCATGTTCGGTTTTATTTAAGCGATCGTACGAAATTAAATCAGATCGAACAGGCTCTTTCTTCGTTGTATCGAACCGGAATGACAACAGAATTAGAAACCGCGATCGTCGAACAAAAAATAGAATCGACTGCTGAATCTTATCGAATCGGGAATCGTTTCGTTATCGGTTCTGCCAATCAAACGGATGATATCGCGCTCAACATTCAAGAAAGTCTGGCATTTGGCAGTGGATTTCATCCCGCAACGATTCTCAGTCTGCGATTGATTGAACGGCATATCACACCTGGATTAGAAGTCTTGGATTTAGGCTGTGGGTCTGGAATTTTGAGTGTAGCAATCGCAAAGTTAGGTGCGAAAGTTTTAGCGATCGACAATGATGCGATCGCAGTTGAGGCAACTCAAAAAGCAGTTGAGCAAAATACAGTTCAAGATCTAGTCACAGTTCAATTGGCAAGTTTGGGAAAAGGAAGTGAGCTTGGACATTGGATGGGAGGCGAAACCGGGGAAGTGTCGGAGATCGAACCCAATGAAAATTTCGATCTGATTGTGGCAAATGTGTTTGCGCGAATTTTGATTCGGTTGAGTGAGGATTTGAAAAAGGCAGTGCGATCGCCAGGCCGATTAATTTTGGCAGGATTTACGATCGAATATGAAGAGGAATTGACCGAAACCTTGGGAGCATTAGGATTTGAGTTATGCGATCGGCTTCAAGAAGGGGATTGGATCGCACTGGCTTATCAAATCTGAATTGACATTGGATACAAAAAACCCCCGACCAAATCGCCAGGGGTGAATCATCAGGGTGCATCTACCATTCCCCTATACCCAACAACCCCTCTCAATCCGGAAAATTGCCGAAAATTTTCCCTAATCAACGCCTCAATAGTTCTGCCGCTTGCTTTACAGGCTCTAAGAGATCTAAAGAAACATGCAGGCTATTCAGCGATCGAAACTCATCCGCTTTCACGTCCGCAGGCATTCCGTGAAAATCACTGCCGCCCGTCATTAACAAGCCATACTTGGCGCACATCTCTTTTAACCGTTCTGCCTGCCACAACGTATGACTCGGATGAAAGACTTCCACGCCCATCAAACCTGCTTCGACTAATTCCGGCAAAATATCCTTCACAGGTCTGCCTCGATACAGAAACGGATGCGCCCAAACCGGAACCGCCCCACAGTCGCGTAAAAGCTTAATGCCATCGACCGCACTAAATTTTTCATACTGCACAAATGCAGGTTGAGCATCGCCGAGAAATTCATCAAATGCATCGCGTGTTGATTCTACATACCCCGCTTTGACCATTGCAGCCGCAATATGCGGGCGACCTGGAGCCATGCCTTCACCCATTTCGGGCAGTTCGATCGGATAGCCCAGCGCTGCCAATTTATCGATCATTGCTTGAGCGCGACGTTTTCGGCCTGCAAGACGTTCGTTCAGCGGGGGAACTAAGCGATCGCGATCCGGATAAAATCCCAAAATGTGCATTGAGCGATCGCGATAAACAGTACTCAATTCCAAGCCAGGCACAATCTCCAACTCAGGAGGAGCCGCCGCGATAGCTTCATCCCAGCCTGAAACGGTATCATGATCGGTAATTGCAAGCGCCCGGACACCTGATACCAAAGCTGCTTCGACTAGCTCAGTCGGCGTGAGCATTCCGTCAGAGAAAGTTGTGTGGCAATGTAGTTCTAACATGCTTCTAAGTTAACGCATTTTACTTATGCCTGAAGGTCCCGAAATTCGCCAAGCTGCCGATCAACTCGCCGCCGCACTCGTCAATCAACGGGTGACAGAAATGTTCTTTGCGTTTGAGCATCTGAAGCCTTATGAAGCAGAATTTATCGGACATTGTGTGACGGCAGTGCGGACTCGTGGCAAAGGTATGGTGATGAGTTTTAGCAATCAGCTTTACATCTACAGTCATAATCAGCTTTATGGACGTTGGTATGTCCGCAAGTTGCATTCCTATCCACAGACAAATCGACAGCTTAGATTAGCGATTCATGCCAAAAAATCGGCATTGCTTTACAGTGCTTCTGATATCGAAGTACTCCAACATTCAGATCTGGCTACCCATCCCTTTCTCAGCCGAATTGAATTAGATGTACTCGATGAGGCAGTCACCGTAGAACAGATTGCACAACGGTTTCGAGACAAGCGATTTTATCGACGACAGTTGCCGATTTTATTGTTAGATCAGCATTTTTTAGGCGGATTGGGTAACTATCTTCGCAGTGAAATTTTATTTGTTGCAAGGGTGTTCCCGACCTTACGCCCGGTAGACTGCTCAGACGATCAAATTGCAGCCCTTTCGCAAGCAGTTTTATCCGTGACTCAGCAATCTTATCAGACGAAAGGAATCACGAATGATTTAGAAATAGCAATGCGACTCAAAGCACAAGGCTACAAGCGCGGCTACTATCGGCACTATGTTTTTAATCGAGACAATCAACCTTGCTTTGTCTGCGGAACCTCGATCGTCAAAGAAATTCTGGGCGGACGGCGACTGTATTACTGTCCACATTGCCAAGCGAAGTAATCATACATCACAGCCTTCAAGGCTTAAGACTCTCTGTATTTCTCTGATTAGATCTTGGCATTTGATACAACGAATCGCTACGCTAGGGTTGCCCCTGAAATTTTCTGGAATTGATGAGCGAAACAAAAGATTTCTTTATCAGCTACAACCGCGCTGATAAGCAATGGGCGGAATGGATTGCCTGGATATTGGAAGAGGCTGGATATTCAGTATTGATTCAGGCATGGGATTTTCGACCGGGCGGTAATTTTGTTTTAGATATGCAGAGGGCAGCCGCAGAATCAAAAAAGACGATCGCGGTTTTGTCGGAGTCTTATCTCAAGTCTTCTTTTACTCAGCCAGAATGGGCAGCCGCATTCGTCCAAGATCCGCAATCTCTCGATCGTAAACTACTCCCAGTGCGGGTGAAAGAATGTCAGCCAGAGGGGATTCTGCGAGCGATCGTGTATGTGGATCTGGTTGGACTTTCAGAAACAGAGGCGAAGCAGGCTTTACTCGGTGCATTGGTTCAGCGGGCAAAACCAGAGACGCAGCCAATTTTTCCAGATAGCACAGCCTCCCCAGATAGCACAGCTAAACTTGAGCCTGCTAGTGCAGCATCTTTCCCAACTGCTGCGAGTCGAGTGCAGCAAATCAAAGCCAAAGGACTCCAAACTCAGCTTGAGAATTTGACCGCAGACTATGAAGCTTTAAACCAGCAATTGAGCAATACCATTGATGCAGTGGAGCGAACTCGACGAGAGCGGCAGTTAGATGCACTCGCTCAAGAGATGGAGAAAGTTGCAGAAAAATTGGATGTGCTAGGGGGCTAGGGTGAATCGACGCTTGCAGCTAAAACAAAAGCAACTCAAGGCAGATAGGCAACAACTTGATAATCTCATTGCTGAAGATGATGCAATCACTCAGCAACTTGGCTATGAAACGAATGCAGCAGAGCGGCTTCGGCTTGAGCGTCAACAAGAAGATTGTAGAGCGCGAATGGATAAACTCGCTGAAAAATGCGATCGACTTGAAGCAGAACTGCAAGAAGTTCAGGCAAAAGATGAAGTGCTCCAAACCCTGGTCAATCTTCTCAGTCTGGTTCAGTTTGAAATTTTGACGAAGATCTATCGAAACTGTTTAGCAGAGGGTCGTTCTCGATCGATTCCTGATACGGTTGAGGGTTTGGTGCAACAACTCACAGAGTTTCCGGGTGAAAAGCTGTTGCAATTTGTCAGGCTTTTGATGCAAGAGCCGATTGAACAGAAGGATGCTCTCAAAACTTGGGCAACAAAGCAGGGCATGACTTTACCCAACGAACTCACTCAGATGACTGAGGTTTGCCTGATGATTAGAGTTAAGCCTCGTCATGTCAATGACTCGTACATCGTTGAAGCCGCGATCGCTCAAGATCCCGATCCTTGGAATCCTGAGATTAGACCGTCGGAAAATTCGCTCAAAATTTCTCTAGCACCGAGTCCAAAGCTGGCTCTAGGCTATGCTCAAGAGGATTTGCCAAAAATTTTGAATGAGCTAATTGCAACTTGTGGAACTGAGTACAAAATTGCTTTGAGCGATTTAGTCATTCAATGGTTTTTACCGATCGAGCTAATGAGCTTACCGTTAGAACATTGGCAGATCCAGATTGGTCGCATTCAAAAACAATCGAATGGAATACGCTGTAAAGCGGTGATCGTTCGTTCCTGTGAACGCCGTGATTATGAGCTAGCTTCAGGAGATTGGCACAAATACTGGAAGCGACTACTAGAATTTCGAGAATCGCGCTGTTCTGAAACGCTTGTACCACTTGATCCGATCGCTCGTAAAATGACAATCAATTGGAAGAAAGCGAAAGTGCTTGGCTGCAAGTTTGTCGAGCATCATGAAGTGCAGAAACAAGTAGAATTCTGGGATGCGCTATTGGGTCAGGGCTTGCCTGTTGCGCTTTGGATGCGTCATTGTCAACAGGATCCTGAGAAAGCGAAAAAAGCCCTACAAACCGTAGCAAAATGCTCGATCGCTCAATTATCAGATTCTCTTGCAGAACATCGTCAAAAAGCTTTATCCCACGACTGCGAGACTGATAGGCTAGAAGCTGCTTCTCTTTGCCTGCTGCTCGACAATCCATTTCGCCCCTTTCCTACTATTGATTATCACAGTGCCTAGTTATGCCAAGCTCTAAACGCCCCAGTTGGAACATCTACCAGGGAAATGGTCAGCCTCAAGCCTCGATCCAGCTTCCTGCGCCTCCCAGTTGGCGACAGTTTAGAGATGATGCAGAAGGTGCGATCGAGCAGCAACAGAAAAAAGGCGAAACGTTTCAACCGCCTGATGTTGCGATCGAGATGGTGAATGCGGCGTTGGCCTTGCGGCGACCGCTTTTGATTACTGGAAATCCGGGGACTGGGAAATCTTCTTTAGCCTATGCGGTGGCGCGAGAGTTAGGCTTAGGAACGGTTCTGAAATGGGCGATTACGACTCGGACGACGCTCAAAGATGGGCTGTATAGTTATGATGCGATCGCTCGGCTTCAAGATGCTCAAGCGAGTGGGCAAGACAATCGACAAGAAACGGGGAATTACATTACTTTGGGTGCTTTGGGAACGGCTTTTCTGGCGGCTGATCGACCGAGAGTGTTGTTGATCGATGAAATTGATAAAAGCGATATTGATTTGCCGAATGATTTGCTGAATTTGTTTGAAGATGGGGAGTTTCCGATTCCAGAATTACAACGATTAGAGATGTCGGAGACTCCAGTGCGAACGCTCGATCGAGAAAATGGCAAGCAGCGCAAAGTGATGATTCGAGATGGGGTGGTGCGTTGTCGAGCTTTTCCTTTGGTGATTATGACAAGCAATGGGGAGCGAGATTTTCCGCCGCCTTTTTTGCGTCGATGTTTGCGGTTGAGAATGCCAAATCCGAGTCCGAAAGAGCTTGAAGCGATCGTAGAAAAGCATTTGGGAGAACAAGCCGCACAGCAGTCGAAAGCTTTGATCGAATGGTTCTGTGAGCAGATTGATACAGGCGCAATTTTAGCCACCGATCAACTGCTCAATGCGATTCATCTGAGAACTCAGGAACGAACTAAAGCGACAAAGGAATTTAAGCTCAGCGATTTGGAGCAGAGATTGTTAAAAGATTTGAGTAGTCCAGAGGAGGTTTAAGGTTTGGACTATCCGATCGCACATCTCAAAGCGCTCTTAAGCGATCGTGCAGGACTTGAACTGAGTCCTATCGAATTGGCTGAGATTTTGTGGTTGGCATTACAGCAAGGAGAGATTGAACTAGATGAATCGGAAACTCCAGCATTACAGGCTCCAATAGAAGAGAATCGAGAAGTCGAACCCGATTCAGATCCAATTCGATCGAATTCTGAATCGGCTGCTGTCGTGACAGAACCGCCAAAACCTGCGGAAGAGGAAGCCGAGGAATCAGAACCGCGATCGCAAGAATCTGCTTTACCTGTGAAGATTCCAGAGTCAGTTGCATTACGAAATCGCCAAGCAATTGCTCGATCGATTCGTCCGTTGATGCGGAAAGTGGCATCGAAACAACGTCGGTCGATCGATGAAGAAGCAACTGCGATTCAAATTGCCGAGACGCAAACTTGGAGTCCAGTTGTGCAGCCAGATCCGGAGCGATGGTTAGAGTTAGCGATCGTGATTGAGGTGACAAATCTTTTGGAGGTTTGGCGGGATACGATCGCTGAATTTCAGCAGTTAATGGAGCGGCATGGGGCATTTCGGACTGTGCGAACTTGGCAACTGAAGCCGAATGAAGATGGAGAGCCGCAGCTATTTTTACAAACCTCAGCCGGGTTACGCAGTCGGGCGCGGAGTCCGAGAGAGCTACTGGATTCGGCTGGACGAAGGTTGATTTTATTGCTGAGCGATTGTACTTCGAGGGCTTGGCGTTCAGGAAAGATCCCTGAACTGCTGGAATTATGGTCGCAGGAAAATCCAGTGACGATCGTGCAGCTTTTACCGGAGTCGTATTGGGAGCGAAGTGCATTGTCGGCAGGCTATCCGGTCGGTTTGAAGTCGAGATTACCGGGCGCGCTCAGTCGAGATTGGAGCATTGAAGGACTTTCAGCACGACAGCGACAGCGATTGCCAGAGGGGTTGAGTTTGCCTGTGGTGACGATGCAGCCTGAATCTTTTCGGCAGTGGGCAAAAGCGCTCTCTGCAATGGATGAGCAGCAAACGATCGGAGTTGTTTTGAATTTACAAGCTTTTCCAATGCAGTCTCTGGCTCAAGCGGCTCCTTTGACAGCAAAACAGTTAGTTCAGCGATTTCGGTCTACTGCGTCTGCAAAGGCTCAAGAACTGGCAGATATGATGGCGGTTTTGCCTGTGAATTGGTCTGTGATTCGGCTGATTCAGAAGAATTTGCCTGCCGATGAGACAGAGAATGCATTGTATTTAGCAGAGATTTTCTTAAGTGGATTGCTGCATCCGATCGATGCTCACTACGATTTTGTCGAAGGAGTGCGGGAGGTCTTGCTGAAAACGATTCCGATTTCTGAGGCTCAGGCGGTTGGGGAAGAGGTGACGGAGGCGGTGTTTAAGCAGTTGCCGTCTGAGGTGCAAGAGCGGGTGAATGCGGATATTTCGCGCAGGTTTGGGGAGGGTTTGAGTTATTTTGAGGCGTTTTTGATTCCGGATTTGCCTTGGGGAGAGTCGGCTGCGAGTGAGATTTTTCCGTTTGCGCGGGTGGGACGGCAGGTGTTGGCACAGTGGGGGGAAGAGTATGCGGCTTGGGCAGAAGAGCTAGCAGGATCGAGTCAAGTTTCGGAAATTCCGCTGTTGCAAGAGTTTGATGAAGCAGCGATCGAGGAAGAGAATGCAGCGATCGCTTGGTTTCGAGAGCGCCAATTTGAAGTTCAATCATTCCGATCGAATGAAATGGAGGTGTTCGATCGATTTGCGTTGGATCTGGGCGATCATTACGATGTGCTAGCTCCTGTTCTTGTGCAGATGAGACGGGCTTTTTTGCGGAAGCGAAGAGATTTTCACTATGCTTTGGGCGAGATTTCGGAGGAGATGATTTCTCGCTGTGTTGGGTTTGGACATAACCTTTTGAATGCAGAGTTGCTGGTTGAGTTTCACTACGATCGAGCAACTAAAACGATTCGAGGAACGATGGCAGATCAGCCTGATCTCGCTGAGTTTTTTATGGGAGTATGGTTTGAGAGATACATCTATCAGAAAGTTGCGAATCTGCTTCGAGAGCGAGATTTGGAGTTTAGCTCTCTGAGTCATGTAACTGTTACTTTGCCTAACCGCGATCGCTTTGAGCTAGATCTGTTCTTTTTAGTAGAGGATGAGCCGCTTTTAATTGAATGTTTCACAGATCGAGATATCGATCGTGCGCTTCAAAGAATTTCTCAAAGTGGGCAAAGGCTTGAGATTTCTGACTCTCAAATCTTTTGCATTGGATTAGAGATGACCTTAGCGCAAATTGCAGAATTGCATCAGCAGCATCGCGTGACAGTCGGAAATCGGGAAACTTTCTTAGCTCAAATTCGGACAGCATTGGTTTCTGAGCCTTCACTGCCGACGTTTAGCTTTGAGGTGATTACAGTCAACGAGCGAGGAGAAGTAATCGATCGTCGTCCGGGTCAAGCCAGTTACTATCGAGAAGAACTTGCAAAAGGTGTATTTCTCGATATGGTTGAGATTCCCGGCGGAACCTTTTGGATGGGGGCAGCAGATGGGGAACTAGAAGCGAGAGATAATGAGAAACCTAGGCATCAAGTCACGATCGAGCCTTTCTTCATGGGCAAGTTTGCAGTAACTCAGGCGCAGTGGAAAGCGATCGCAAAATTGCCCAAAATTAATCGAGATCTCAAACTAGATCCATCGAAATTTAAGGGAAAGAACCGACCTGTTGAGTGTGTTTCTTGGGACGATGCGATCGAGTTTTGCGATCGACTAAATCGGAAAACAGGACAGTTTTACCGATTACCAAGCGAGGCTGAATGGGAATATGCTTGTCGGGCTAGAACAACGATACCGTTTCACTTTGGAGAGACGATTACACCTGATCTCGCGAACTATAACGGCAATTACATTTATGCAAATGCTCCAAAGGGGATTTATCGAAACAAAACGCTCGAAGTAGGTAGTTTTCCACCGAATGCGTTTGGACTGTATGACATGCACGGAAATGTTTGGGAATGGTGTGCTGATCCGTGGCATGACAGCTATGCGGATGCACCTACTGATGGTCGGGTTTGGGAAATGGACAATGAAAACTTTTCTCGCATTCTACGCGGCGGCTCCTGGTACCACTTTCCGAGGTACTGCCGTGCTGCAATTCGCGACAGGGTTAGGCGCGACGGCTCCGGCGACGGGGGGGGGGTTCGTCTGGCTCTTTCCCGCCCCAGAACTTCTTAAGCTTTATTCTCTTACCCTTTTACCCTATTTTGCGCCTTTACTTCTGAGAAGCAAATTTTTGGAGAGTTTCGATCGGCAATTTGAAATGTTGGGCAATGTCTTCGATCGTCATCCCTTTTTCTAAGAGAAGCGGTACTGTCTTCTCAAGGATTTCTTCCTGTCCTTCTTGATAAACGCGAGTTTTTCTAAGGTCATCTCGTCCCCACATTTCGCGCTCCTAATTTTGAGGAGTAAACATTTGAATTGTTTCGATCGGCAATTTGTAATACTGGGCAATTTCTTCAACTGTCATTCCTTTCTCTAGGAGCAATGGCACTGTAATTTGTAACATTTCTTGCCGTTCTGTTCTGCGTCCTTCCTGCTCTGCTTCCTGATATGCACGAGTCTGTTTTAGATCACCAAGTCCTAACATTTCGCCTATCTCCTGGAAATTTAGTTGTGGAAATTTATAAACAAAGATCGTCTCGATTAATTCTATGAGATTTCGCTGTGCTGTCACATCCGTAAGCTCTTGCCGAGTTCTATCGATTAATGCCCGTCCTTTTGCTGGAGCCTGTTTTGGTTTCGTTGCGATCAGTTGCAGTAATCCTAAACCTATCGATCGTTCTCCCACTTCTGGCGGCAACTTGTTCAAATAGATTCGCTGCACTCTTGGATTATCTTCGTACTCTGAATAGTGTTCTGGAATTCCAGGGTCAAAGCGCTTTTCAGTAAAGATCACCACTGCTCGCCAGCTATGGAACGGTTTGTAGTCTTTCAGATACAGATGAATCTCGCCAAAAAAGCGATAGTAGAAGTTTTCTTCTTCCCTGTAAGCCTGAGCTTCCACAAAATAGATCGGAGCTTGGCGCATTCGCAGCGGCGGCATAAAGATACCATCAATAGTAAAGCTCGCTTGCTTCACTTCTTGAGAACCAAACCCATAAGTGCTAGTTCGAGGATCACCATCGCCAATCAACTCAAAGAAAGCACTCGGAGCAAGCTGAAAAATTCGATAAAAAATTGAATCCGTTTTCAAAGGTCTATCTCAAATGCAATGCAGCCACAATTAATCCTGCTTCCATAGTTTAATCGATGTAAAAGCTGATGATCCATTGAATCAAGATTTGTTCAACAAGCGATCGCAGATTGGTTATAGTGGAGCAATTCTCGCGCAGTTTGACCCATTTGACTATGTTGAGCAGTCCCAAAAGTCGAAGAGTTGCCGCAATCCTGGCATTAGCAGGAGCCGTTCCCATTGTGGGCGGCTTCCATCTGGTTGGATTGCATAAGCTGTATTTGGGGCAGCGCTGGTGGTGTTTGATCTATGTTGCACTGGCATTGACTGGGAGTAAAGCAGCTTGGATTGCAGGGCTGTTTGATGCAGCGTTTTATCTGATTCAAAATCCAGATGAGTTTGATGCGAACTTTAATGATCAGCCGCTCCCAGAGACGGGGACGATCGGGGGAACAAAGCCAAATGCGGTCGTTGCAGTTTCCGATAGTTTGCGAGAGCTTGATCAGCTTCGACAAGATGGTTTAATTTCAGAGTATGAATTTGAACAGAAACGGCGGAAATTGCTCGATCGAATCAAATAATCTGGTTCTCCTAAGCAAGGGGAACAGCGTTTAGGGTGTGTGAAAAGTATCAATTATTTCCTCGCCCCGTTCTATCTCGCCCTGGAATAGAATTCCGGGCTAACCGTGCGAAGTCCTTTGAAAAGGACTGAAGACCTGACCTTGATTGGCTGTTAGTCCCTTCAGTGGACTTCGTTCAACTAGCCCTGGACTTTCAGTCCGGGGGCGGGTGAATACAATGAACGATACTTTTCAAACATCCTCTTAGGGTTTCCCCATGACCCTACCGCAGCGAATCCCTTCTGATGTGAGACAAAAATGCTAAGCTGGCTTTCTTCTTCTCTGCTCAAGTCTAAGATTCAAAACGATCCTTACTACCGCTTCCAGTCGATGGCTGAGATTAAAATCGCGGCAGATTTAGGGATACAAATTGATGTGAATCAAGCAGCAGTCGATGATTGGCTGAGGTTTCCGGGTTTGTCGATTCATCAAGCCAAAACGCTCACGCAAATGAGCGAATTCGGTGTGCAATTTCTTTGTATTGAAGATGTTGCAGCCGCTTTAGGCTTATCGGTTCAGCGCTTGAAGCCGTTAGAACCGATTATGAAATTCTGTTATTACGATCCAGAAAGTTTACATCAGATTCAGCGCGTGAATTTGAACACAGCAACGGTGAATGACTTAACTCAAATTCCAGAAATTCGATCCGTATTAGCCAGAGCGATCGTCAGAAATCGACAAATTCGAGGCGAATACAAAAATCTCGTTGATCTTCAGCAACGATTGTCCCTTCCGAGTGAGATGATTGCCAATCTGATGCATTATTTACGGTTCTAAAATGCTCGAAGGCAAGGCAACATTTGAAGTCGGTTCCGCTTTTTATAATCCGAAAGCTGAAATGGTCAGAGATTTGGCAATTTTAGCGGCGGCAATCTATCGACGCGATCGCGGACATTTACGAGTGTTGGATGCGATGGCAGGCTGCGGAGTGCGATCGCTCAGATATGCCCTCGAAAGCCAAGCTGATTTTGTATGGGCAAATGATAGTAATTCTGACATTCAAGGCATTCTGCACCAGAACTTAGCACAATTGAAATCGACGCAGTATCGAATTAGCGATCGTGATGCAATTCGAGTCTTTTTTGATTGCTATAACCAGCAGGATTACTATGATTTAGTCGATGTGGATGGCTTTGGCTCTCCAGTTCCCTATGTTCATGCTTGCCTCAGTGCTTGCGCGATCGGGGGAATGATTTACTTAACCAGCACCGATGGGCGAACGGTGACAGGTCGTGCCGCAGACAATTGCCTTTCAGATTATGGCGCAGTAGCTCGAAGTCATCCTGCCATTCATGAACAAGGATTGAGGCTAATTCTCGGCAATGTTCAACAGCAAGCAGCCTCGCGAGGAATGGGGATTGAGCCTGTATTTTCCTACTTTACAGGGCAAACCTATCGCGTCATGGTGCGGTTAGTGTCGTCGATTCAATTGAATGAAAAGAACTATGGATTTTTAGGATTTTGTCATGAATGCGGAACCTATCAAACCGTTGGATGGCGAAGTTTAGGGCGATCGCACTGTCCTCATGACCAGCGATGGCTAGTCGTCAGTGGAGCCATGTGGCTTGGAAAACTACATGATGTTTTGCAGATTACACAAATGATTAAACTTGCAAAAGAATGGGGTTGGATCTCGCAAGTTCGCTTATTAGAACTGATGCAAGCTGAAGCAGAAATGCCGCCCTATTTTTATACCCTAGGGGAGATTGGAAGACGCGGAAAATTAGATATTCCAAAGTCAAATTATTTGATTCAAACGCTGAAAGAACTGGGATATCGAGCGAGTTTAACGCATGTCGATCGTGAAGCAATTAAAACCGATGCTGATTTAAAAACTTGTGTTCGGATAGCTCGAACATTTTCTAGTTGACTTAAATTTAGGAACGGATTACCCTGGGAGTATGGAATTGCAAGAGTTGAGATCTTTTGACAAGTCCTCGCGCTCTAAAGCTAGAGAAGCAATCAGTTAGTTTGAGATTGCTTCCGCGCCCAAAGGCAATAAACACGGTGATTTTATGTATTATCTAAAAGGAATTCCAGACATATAGCGGGCATTGTCAGGAAGCACAATTAGTTAATTGAAATTGGAATTTAAGCCATTTTGATCCCTATTCTTCGACCTGTTTTAAGGTATAGGTCGAAGGTGGAAGATTTTTACCTTTTTTCTAATTTATTAGGGTTTGATGCAAATCATTTTGCGTCCAACACTCGGTTGTGCGATCGAATATTTCACGTTTCAAGATTCGTAGCATTTGAGAAGGACAAAATTTGTATGCTGTCTATTGATGTAAACGTAGCTTATCGTGTCGCTACGTCGAAAGATATTGATGTTTTATTGCAACTGGTTGAAGAGTTTCACAAGTTAGAAAAATTGCCGTTTGATCCCGTACTCGATCGCGTTTCACTTCAGCAATTTTTGCTCAATCCAACCCTCGGAAAAATTTGGCTCATTTACGATCGTAAAAACGTGATTGGTTATGCAGCCGTTACGTTTAGCTACAGTATCGAATTTCGTGGGATCAGTGCAGTTCTAGATGAGTTGTATCTCCGTGCCGACTGTCGAGGGCAAGGAATTGGCACGAAGACGCTGAGATTTGTCGAGGAGTCGTGCCAGCAGATGGGAATTGATGTGATCTCGCTTCTCGTACATCGTGACAACGATCGCGCGAAACAGGTTTATCAAAAAGTAGGCTATGACGATCGCGGGTATCAATTGATGGTGAAAACGATCGCGTGATTAAACATGTATGAGGACTAGGAATTGGGCGGCAAAGTCGTGAAATAGAAAGTTGTCCCTCGATCGACCTCTGAATCTACCCAAATTTGTCCTTGATGGCGTTGGATAATCCGTCGAACCGTCATTAATCCAATGCCATTACCCGGAAAGTCCTCATACGCATGCAATCTTTGAAACGCATTAAACAAGCGCCCTGATTGAGCCATGTCAAATCCAGCCCCATTGTCTCTGACGAAAAAAACCGGAGCTTTCGGCATGACTCCAAATTCAATTTCTGCGATCGCTCGGCGGCTCGTGTATTTCCAGGCATTGCCTAGTAAATTCTCTAGAGCAACTCTGAGTAGTCTTGCATCTCCATAGGCTGTTAAATCTGCCTGAATCGTAACCTCTACTTGGCGATTAGGCTGAGTCTGTTTTAGGTCTTGTACGATCGCACTAGCAATCTGGCTCATATCGACTTGTGCGACCTGCATATCCAATCGAATAATGCGAGAGAGCTTAAGTAAATCTTCGATCAAATCTCCCATCCGCTGCACAGACGCTTGAATATAGTTCAAATAGCTTTTGGCCTCACCCTCAAGTTGCGTAACATGATCCTCAAGTAGCATGTCACTAAAACTTTTAATCCGTCTCAAGGGCGCACGTAGGTCATGAGAGACTGCAAAACTAAATGCTTCTAATTCTTGATTGATTTCAGTTAAGCGTTGATTCAATTGAGTTTGAGTATCTGCATAGTCCTGAAGCGCGATCGCTGTTTGCTTGCGGTCTGTAATCTCTTCTAGAATCAGCAACAGTCCGCTTGGAGATTGATCTTGAGGCTGATAAAACAATGGCTCGAATTTCAGCTCAAACCAGCGCTGCGATCGCTCTACTTCAAACGGAGTTAACTGCTGCAATTTTTCCTGCCATTGGTGCGGAGTGATCCAGTTGGGAACTAATTGTGATTGAAGTAGCATTCCAACTTTGACATTCAGCCAAGTTGCCGCCGCCGGATTGCAGAACCAGATAAAGCCATCTAAATCTGCGGCAAGTAACCCGATCGATAAATTTCGAGCGATCGCAGCTTGAGCGGCATGCGATCGCCCAAATTGTTCTGCAAGTGTTGCAAGTTGCTGCACACGCCTCATTGAAACAGGTTGCTGAGAAAGTTGAGGAGAGACGAGCAAAGATTCATCAACTTGGCGAAGCACAATATCGCTATAGTAACGATTCCAGAGTTCTTGAACTTGGCGCTGTAGCATCGCATTTAAGCTGAGTCGCTCTTGGAGAATCGTAATACTGACAACTGCTAGAACAAATAAAATCGGAGTGGCAACACTGAACCAAACTGAACCGAACTTCAAAGCAAGGACACAGTAACCAAACCAAAAAATTACTAAACCCAACCCGATCCAAACTTGTGTCATCGTTTGCCAGCGATCGAGCCATCGACTCAACCCCAATCCGAAGAACACGAGCACCCCAAAGCTCCAACTCTTGGGCACAGGTTGCAGCACCTTATGCTGGAGTACATTATTGATCGCCGTTGCATGGAGATAGACCCCACTTGTTGGAGGCGCACGATTAAACGGGGTAATCAATTCGTCATAACCTGTTGCCGTCATTCCCACTAAAATAATCTTGTTCTCAAACGCTTGGATCGGCACTCGATCGCGCATCACATCGACAAAAGAATAGCTCGGAATATGCTGACTTGCTCTTGACCAGTTCAACCAGAGCGGTTGATTTGGCGGAGGCAGCGTTACATCCTTACCCATCATGAAATACCGTTCCAAAGTTGCAATTGCAAAAGATGGGCGATCCGGAGGCGAAGCCGGAATGCTGCGAGAAATCCCATCGGCATCAATCTGCTTGCGAATATGCCCCATTGCGCTAGCCTGAGACCGCAATGAATCCACTGGGAGCAACGGTACGCCAAGATTATCTTGAGCTGTTGCGAGCACTACGGCTTGATGCTGTGCGATCGCATCTGCGAGTTTTAAATCTTCTGCACTCGGCTCTGACCAAATGATGTCAAACGCAACGATATTCTCTTCTGCTCTTGCTAGCACGTTTAAGAGTTGAGCAAAGCGATCGCGCTTCCAAGGAAACCGTCCTAATTCCGCCAAACTGCGATCGTCAATCTCCACAATCACAATTCTCGAATCCCAAGACTGCTCACCGCGAACCAGAAAAAGCACCTGATACGCGAGATTCTCAAGCGGTTGTAAAACTCCGAGCCATGACAACGTCAAAATGAGCACGATTGAGATTAAGCCTGATCGCAATCGTCGTAAGTTATTGAAAAGCCAGCGCATAGTCACGTCGAAGTCCAAGCGGAGTCAACACCGTTACGCGCACCTGCGGAAACGATATTGCATCCAGTTCGACCCTAAATTTACCATTGCGGTCTGTGTTCTGCTCAATGTCGTTGACGAGAACGGTATTAACTGCATCGACTTGCCCGTCTAATCGCAGTCGTCTCACCCCATTCTTAAACGATTTGACAAATTCATACTTCAAAGTCGTATCGTTGCGGAGCGGAACCGGATCAGACGGAGGCTCGCCTGGAATCGTAAAATTTTGAAATCCAGCATTCACGAACACACTTTTACCTTGAGCGCTCGATTCTACACTCCCTGCGCCAGTTGCAATACTCATTTTGCCGTTCTGCTGGACATTTACCCCAAATTCAGTCCCACGCACCCCTGCAACTCCTGCTGGCGTTTCAATTTCAAGCTGCGACTCAGGGTTAGTAAATGGACGAACTTGCACTTGTACTCGTCCTGTCGTCACATTTAAGCGGGTGACTCGCCCACCATTGGAGGTAGCCTCTAGCTGACGCACATTGACTCTAGTGTTTTCGGAAAGATTGACTTGCCCAATGCCTAAATCAATCTGCAGGACTGCACTTGATTTTTTCCCAGTACTGGCTCCATCTCCAACAACTTGCAAGCGATCGCCCGATCGAGCAGGACGCGAGCCTGTATTCTGCCAATATGTGACTTGTCCTTTTAATTGTTGCAGACTCAACCATCGATTCACTCTGACGGTCACATCTCTTGCTTGAACAACTTTTATCCCAGTCAGCACCCCAATTCCACACAGCAATAAAACGCTGATTTTTGCTGATTTCTGAGCAAAAGTTAAATCCTGAAAATTCTTCATAGGGTCGTGTCAAGCTAGTGATTTCATCGTAAATTGTGCCAAAAGTACGAACGCTATACTTCTACAAGATTTACAAATGAAACGCTGATTTTATCTATCAGAAAGCATAGGATAATTAAGGTGAAAAACTGGTGAATTATGAATTTAGCGAAGTGACCAGCCTAAAGCATCAGCGACTTGATCAGAAAGCATTGCTGGATCAAAGGGCTTTTTAATCACTGCGATCGCACCAGAATTGATGGAAGATTGCAGATCTAAAACCTGAGTTTTAGCTGTTAAAAAAATAACCGGAATCTGAGAAGTTTTGGGATTTTCTTGCAGCTTTTTTAACGTCGTCAACCCATCCATATCCGGCAGCATCATATCGAGCAAAATCGCATCGGGCTGTTCAAATTCTGCGGTCTTGATTCCTTCTGCGCCAGAAGTTGCGACGCTCACTTGCATACCGCCGACCAGTTCTAATGTGGCTTTGACAACCATGCGAATATCCATTTCATCGTCAATCAGCAAAACGCGATGTGTAGCCATAGTCATAGAATTAAATCGGATCGATCGGGAGCGTAAAAAAGAACGTGCTACCCGCCCCTAATATACTCTCAACCCAAATTCTTCCACCATGCTGATTAACAATGCTTTTACAAATCGCAAGTCCTAACCCTGTGCCACCTTGCTGTCTTGAATCCGAAGCATCCACTTGCTGAAATCGCCCAAAAATTCGCTCGATCTTATCACTCGGAATTCCCCGCCCTTGGTCTTTCACGGCAATCCAAACTTCTCCAGGATGCAATTCTGCACTCAGTTCCACCACGCTCTGCGACGCAGAAAACTTAATCGCATTGCTCAAAAGATTCGTTAAGGTTTGAATCATGCGATCGTGGTCAACAAACACCGTAATGGACAGTGTGTTTGCTTTCAGTTGAACATTGGCAGCATTCGCACTCCCCTGCATTAATTGCAGCGATTGCATCATCAGATCGTTCAGGTTACAAAGCTGAGGGGAAATGTTGACTTCAGCCGCATTCAGGCGCTCAAGATCGAGAATGTCATTGATCAATCGAACTAAGCGATCGGTGTTATTCACGGCAACTTGCAGAAAAGGCTGACACGCTTCAGGTAATTCGCCCAGTCTGCCCATCAGCATCAAACCGAGCGAGGCGCGAATTGACGTTAAGGGAGTGCGCAGTTCATGGCTGACGACAGACACAAACTCATCTTTCATTTTTTCGACAGCTTGCAGTTCACTAATATCTCGAACAATCCACGATTGCCCAGTGACAATTCCTGCCGAGGATTTGACAGGTGAGATCGTTAGGAAGACATCGATCGCGGTTCCATCTTTGCGGTAGTGAACAGTCTTTTGGGTCTGCTGGTCTTTCTGTTCGTCAATGTATACGGGATTGTGCCGACAGACTAATGTTGTAATCGAGTGTCCTTGTGCTTCTTCTCGACAATAGCCATAGGTTTTTTCTGCACCCTTATTCCAACTCAGAATGATTCCATCTAACGTGGTGCTCATAATTGCATCATTGGAAGATTCGACGATCGCAGCTAACTGTTGCAACGATTCATTTGCAATTTGCAGTTCAGCAGTGCGTTGCTGGACTAGGCTTTCTAATCCTTCGTAAGCCTGACGGAGGGCTGCTTCTGCCTGTCGTTTCTGTCGTCGAACTTCCGCTTCGCGCAGTTCTCGCTCGATCGCGGGAACTAACCGACTCAGCGATTCTTTGAGGAGATAGTCATGTGCGCCCGCCCGCATGACTGCAACTGCTGTTTCTTCTCCCATGCTTCCCGACACCACGATGAACGGCAGATCTAAGTCGAAAGATTGAACGAGTTCTAGAACTTGGTGAGCCGTGAAACCAGGGAGCACATAGTCAGAGATGATCATGTCCCAAGTTTTGGAACTCAGCGCTGAGCGTACAGCTTCTAAGGAGAGAACGCGCTCAACCTCTAACTGATACCCTGCTTTGCGTAGGGGGTACAGCAGTAAAAGCGCATCCTCCTGCGAGTCCTCAACCAGTAGCAATCTGAGCGAATTTTCCATTTACAGTTGGGCGAGTTCCGAGACTGCATGTTGTTGGATCGTTTGCAGGCGAGCAAGGCGATTGAAGATTCGGGTCGCCAGGATAGACGGAACCACAGGTTTCATCAAATAGTCATCTGCACCGATTTCAAAACTTGTACTCTGAGTCTGAAAATCTTCGCAGACGGTGAGAAAAATAATGGGGAGCCAGCACCATTGCTCACTAGCACGAATCGCCTTGCACAACTCTAATCCGTTCATTTCGGGCATTTGCACATCGAGTAACACGAGATTCGGCTGTATCTCATCTAAGGTTTGCCACAGCTTCGATGGAGATGGCAGCGGAATGATCTCGACTCCTAAGGGGCGCAGCACTTCTTGCAGCAGGTTCAGCAGCATTTCATCATCATCGATCGCTAAAACTTTCGCTTGAATGGGAACCGGAGTCGAATCAGAGGCAGAGAGAGGACTAGCTGCATTCTGGGAACTTGCCTCAGAAGAGGAGGCTTGATCTTTTATTCTTAAATACTGCTGTAAGTCATGAACCAAGTCTGCAATTCGCTGAATTACTTGAGGCTCATGCAACCGATCAGACTCAAACAGAATTTCGAGTTGTTGAGCAATCTGTGAACCTTCTGAGAACCCAAACATGCCTAAAGCACCTGTCAACTGATGGGCACTCTGCGTGGCGTTCGAGCGTAGCGTTTCGGAGCATTCGCCTGTCCTTAGAGCCGTTGCAGCTTGTTGTAAAACGGTCAAACGCTCAAAACTCAAGCCTTTGACCTGTTGCCAAATTTCAGCGACGAGCATTTGTGTTCGTTCCGCTTGCGGATTGGGCGGAATTTGAGGTGCATCGTTGATGGCTTCATTCGCACTTAGCCCGTAGCCTTGCCCGTATAGCGTTTGAATCAAATGCTCTGCACCGACTGGGCGCAACGCTCGGCGAATGCCTTTGATATGGGCTTTGATCGTTGATTCATCGGGCAGATCATCATCAAGTGCCCATAGTCGATCGAGGATTTCACGCCGACTGAAAATGCGCTGAGGATTGCGGAGAAATAGCTCTAGCAAGGCATATTCTTTGGGTCTTAAATTGATGGGTTGACCTGCAAAGGTGAATTTGCGATGGGCAGGTTCTAATCGCAATCTGCCCCATTCTAAAACGGGAGACGAACTGATGCCTCGACGCTGAAGTGCCCGCACCCGCGCCACCAATTCTTCTGGATCAAAAGGCTTAATCATATAATCATCTGCGCCCGCATCGAGTCCTAAAACGCGATCGGCTTGATTGCTGCGAGCTGTCAGCAGCATAATCAAGATATCGGGTTGATGCGTTCTTAATTTTCGGCAAAAGCTGATGCCATCTAGTTTGGGGAGCATGATGTCTAGGAGTACGAGGTCATAGGGAAAAAATTGCAGCATTTCCCATCCTTCCTGTCCATCTGTAGCAATATCGACAACGTGACTCTGACGAACTAATGTTGCTGCCAACACAGTAGATACTTGGGTATCATCTTCTACTAATAAAATTCTCATTGATTTATAGAGATTATCGGTGCAAGGGTCTAATCGTTGTCCTGGATCGAGTCTACATTCAAATCAATCTCATTGCTGCGTTCTTCCAAATCAATGATTGAATCTTCATCTCCTAGATTGTTGCGGCGAATCTGCTCAAATGCTTCTCGTGTAAGCTGATGTAGCTGAAGATTGTTCGCTTGAATTCCATCTAGTAATTCAATGATGATGTCGCTTTGATCAATCTTTTGATCAATCTCTAGTTCAGTTAAGGCAAAAATTTTAGATTGATAAGTCTCGCTGTCTGCGGCAGCGCGATCGCAGACCTGCTCGATTCTTTCAATCTGTTTTTGAATCCCATTCAGGCGATCGAATCGTCCCTGTCGGGTCAACATTTCACAACTAATTTTTAGTTTTGTCACCGTCTTGCGGAGCTTCTCACACGCATCATCGAGATCAGATAAGCGATCGCTTAAATCACTCTGCAAGCCGTCTAAAACCTCGATAGTCGGAAGCAATGCGCGCTCAACTGGCTCCGTCCTAAAACTTGCTCCATGCTGTTCTAGGAAGTGTCTTTGCGAATTGGATAGTCCTTGGTTTCCGCCAAATCGAGCTTGCTGCACGATCGCACTTTGCCAAGTCACACCGACTAAAGTTGATGCAAGTAAGTTGGCATTGTTGAGCATCGCTGCGGTGAAATCAGAATAGCTCAGATAAGTTCGGTTTAATCTTGCCCCGCGCAAGCTCGCATCCTTGAAGTGTGTTCTAAGCATAGCTGCACCACTGAGTTGAGCATTGGTCAGAATAGCATTTTCAAATGAAGCTCCGCTCAGATAAGCCCGGTTCAGCTTAATGTCAGTCAAGTCTGCTTCATGAAATGTACTATCGTTCAAGCTCGATCGTGTGGCAATCGCAGCTACTAACTTTGCGCCATTGAGCGTTGCACCTGTGAAGTTTGCGCCCCGCATCATCGATCGACTTAAATCTGCGCGACTGAGATTCGCATTGCTAAAGTCAGCACCTCGCATGACCGTATCGGTCAAATCTGCGCCCCAGAGCTTTGCGGTGTTTAAATTTGCGCGGCTCAGACAAGCGCCAGCCATTTCTACTTTAAATCCGTCTGCTCCTTCTAATTCCGCCCCTTCGAGTATGGCTTCGTGCAATTTTGCTCGGCTCAATTGCACAAAGCACAGATTCGCATTCTCTAAAATCGTGCCGATTAAGCTTGCCCGATACAGGTTTGCGCCATAGAGCTTGGCACGGCGCAGATTAGCGCGATCGAGAATTGCCTCTTGCAGATTCGCTAACTTGAGATAAGCGCCTTGCAATTCTGCGCTGGTTAGATTCGCACGAGACAGACGAGCATTTTTGAAGTCTGCCCCTGCTAGAAAAGCACATGCTAGGTTTGCTTCATCGAGCAATGCGCGTCTGAAGTTAGCTTCATACATTCGTGCATCACGCAGATCTGTGCCTTTGAGGTTGGCTTCTCTCAAATAAGCATTTTGCAGATTTGCACTGCGCAGTGTAGCAGATTCGAGACAAGCAAAACTAAGATTGACGCGTTCGAGTGTCGCTTCGGCAAAGTTCGATCGCGTTAAATCTGCGCCTTCTAATTTTGCCCCTTTGAGATCGGCTCCGATAAAGACAGCGTGTCTCAAATCAGCTCGAAAAAAATTTGCTCCTCGAATCCAAGCATCACTCAAAATCGCTTGATAAAAAGTGGTTTCGCACAAGGCTGAGCCGCCTAGGTTCGCTTCTTGGAATTGTGCGTGACTAAAATTGGATTCGCGGAGGTTGGCATGGCGCAACGTTGCCTGAGAGAAATCTGCAAAGCAGCAATCAACTCGAATCATCCGAGCATGAGAAAGGTTTGCTCCTTGAAAATTGGTCACTCGCAGAATTGCGCCGCTGAAATCCGCGCCGATCAGCGTTGTTCCGGTAAAGTTTGCGCCGGTCAGATCGCAGTTTTGAAAGTTCGATCTCGTTAAATCTAACCCACTGAAATCCTGACCTCGAAGGCTTCGTCTTTCATAGTTTTCGCACACTCGCCCATTCCTCCGCTGAATTTCTCTGTGGAATTACGGAAGCAAATTGGCTTTATTCTACGAAAGATTTTCAGTCTGTGCCATGTACCAGGCTTGCAGCGCAATTCGATGCACCTCTCGCCAAGGCAACCGTGTCGCTTTCGCAAGTTTGGCGCAGTCTTCGTATTCGGGCTGCACATTGACAATCGCGCCATGCCGTGAGGCTACCTTGACCTGCACTGTCCCCAATTCGGTCTGCACCGGATCAAATCGTCGATCGAGCGCGGTTCTCTGTTGAACGGTTCGCCGAATTCCGAGCGTCGTTGTTTCCTGAAACACGATCGTTTCACACCGTTCGACCTGTTCAGGCGCGCAAATCACCGTTAATAAAAGCCCAGGACGCGATTTTTTCATGCCGATCGCTTGAGTAAACACATCGAGTGCTCCCGCTTCTAGCAATTGCTCAAACAGATACCCGATCGCTTGGGGGTTGAGATCATCGACTTGAGTCTCAAGCACGGTAATCGTTTCTGTATTCGTCTCTTGTTCAAGAGTCGAGTCGAGCCTGCCACTTTTGGAATCTTTCGCAGGAGAAACAGCGATGCCCTGGGATGCTTCCCGATGTTCTACTTCCCCAATCCAAATCCGTATCATATTGGGAATTTGTAAGTCGATCGATCCGGCTCCTAAGCCAATTTGTTTGACTCTCATGCGAGGAGCCGCGCCAAACTCATCTGCCAACGTCACTGCGATCGCGGCTCCGGTTGGCGTGACTAATTCTTTCTCAATGCCATTGCTATAAATCGGTACATTCCCCATCTCAAACAATTTCAGCACAGCGGGAACCGGAACGGGCAAGCGACCATGAGCCGCCCACACTGTCCCACCTCCTGTGGGCAAGGCTGAGCAAACGATGCGATCGACATCCAGCCAATCTAACCCCAAACAAGTACCCACAATATCGACAATCGCATCGATCGCCCCGACTTCGTGAAAATGCACTGCTTCGGGCGGAATTCCATGCACTGCCCCTTCCGAGACTGCCAACTGCCGAAACACTGCCAAACTCCAAGCTTCGGCTCTCGGTGGTAAGTTTGCACCCTTGATCATTTTTTCGATATCTGGCAGATTCCGTAATTCATTGTGCTCATGTGCGTGATGATGCTCATGATGATGAGAATGCTCGTGCTCGTGATGATGGGAATGGTGATCGTGGTGATGATCAGAATGATGGTGCTGATTTTGATGATGAGAATGCTCGTGCTCGTGATGATGGGAATGGTGCTGCTCAGATTTCAGCATCACATGAACTTTCGTAGCGCGTTGCCCATTGCGTTGAACGGTTTCGGCTTTCAGTTGATATTCTTCTGAAATTCCTAAGCGATCGAGTCTCTCTGTCAGATAGGCTAGAGGAACACCCAAATCAACTAGTGCGCCGAGGCACATATCTCCAGCAATTCCAGTCGGACAATCTAGATACGCAATCTTGCTCATTACACTTTGAAAAGGGTGAATTGACATTTTCCACATTACACCCGCACTCGCTTATGGCAACGCTTTACCGACTCCATCCCGACAATCCCCAATCCCGCACGATCGACCAAATCGTGGCTGAACTCCGCAACGGCGCAGTCATGCTCTACCCAACCGATACCGTTTACGCGATCGGGTGCGATCTCAATTCAAAATCTGCCATTCAGCGCGTTCGGCAACTCAAACAACTCGCTAACGACAAACCGCTGACCTTCCTTTGCTCATCGCTATCGAATATTGCTCATTATGCGGTCGTGAGCGATCGTGCCTATCGCATCATGCGCAGTCTGATTCCTGGCAGTTACACGTTTCTTCTGCCTGCCACCAAACTCGTTCCAAAATTGGTGATGAGTCCGAAGCGCAGAACTACCGGGATTCGAGTTCCCGATCATCCGGTCTGTCAGGCATTGTTAAAAGCGATCGACAATCCGATCATTTCCACGTCTGCCCATATTCCGGTTGAAGATGAAACGGTTCCGCTCAAAGTCCGTGACCCTGAAAATCTTTCTTTACCGGAACTTTTTGACAGCATGGATCGACTGGTGGATGTAATTGTCGATACGGGACAAGAACCGACTCAACTGGTTTCAACCATTTTGGATTTAACAAATGACGAGCCTGAAATTGTGCGCAAGGGATTAGGATGGGAAACTGCTGCAGACTGGGTGTTGGAATAACAGCCATCGCCCAACTCTCGCCACTTTGGTGACTGTCACGACTTGGGGGGTACACTCGATTCATCCTCTTATGCGATCGAATGCCCTTGAACTACGAACACTTGGAACTTTGCGACTCTCAAACGGGACAAACACTTTATACCAGCCTCACATCGTATGTAACCAGACCAGAAACTGACACACGATTTGGGAACTCTTCCCGAAGCGCTGCTGGATCTGCGTGTAGCGACTGATGTGCACTACCAAGTCAGGATTCTCATGAAAGCAAAGTCTACCCAATCTACCCCGCGCGATTCTTCTCTGCTGACAGTACCTATGCCAGAAACAGATATCGCTGCCAACGCAGTTCAAGCCCAACTCGATCGCACTGCACAGCTTGCGAGTTTGCTTAAAACCGAGATTGAAGCTGAGTTAAACATTCAATCGAATACGATCGCACAAGTCGCTCACCGCATTGCGACTGAAGTCGATCGCATTTGCAGTAAGAGCGATCGCATTCAGTCATCTGGACAGATCAGTTCATGGCGGCTGACGCTTGCCCGTTACCGTTCTCAGAAATGCGTGCATTACTATCAGCTTGGCTCTCAGCGCGGCAGAGTTGAGCTTCATAGCAACCTGAGCACGATGGTGTATCGTCCGATTGCTCCTGCTCATTTGCAACTGACCTTTCAAGCTCGTTACACCCTGATCGAAGATTTTTTACAAGGGTTCTATACTGAGTCTCTAAGAGCTTTTCGGCGTGAGAATGAACTACCTGAAACCTATCAGCCTCGCACGAAACTAGAGCTAGCAGAATATATGGCGTTTACTGAGCAATATGCAAAGCGCCGCATCACGTTGCCTTCTCAACATAATCAGCAGCTCATTATCTTACGCGCTCAGCGGTTTGCGAGCCGACAACCGCAAGAGATTGCAGTCGATATTGAAACTGCAATGGAAACTGCAAAAAACGATGAAGCAGACACGTACGGGCGATCTGCAGTGATGCAGATGATTCGAGAGCAGATGGTTTCGGACAAAGGCGATGGTTCCGAGTCGGTCTTGCGCGATCGAGTTGTGATGGAACTGATGCACTATCTAGAATCGCAAGATCAAAAGGACTGTGTAGACTATCTCACCTTGAAGCTACAAGACCTCTCTGTTCCAGAAATTGATGAGATTCTAGGGCTTACGCCTCGCAAGCGTGACTATCTCCAACAGCGCTTTAAGTACCACGTCGAAAAGTTCGTCACGTCTGGCAATTGGAAGCTGGTGCATGAATGGTTAGGTGCAGATTTAGATCAAAATTTGGGTTTGTCTCCGAATCAGTGGGAAATGTTTCTCGATACGCTTTCAGACGAGCAACAACAGTTGTTGCAATTAAAGCGATCGGGTGTGAGTGACCAAGAGATTGTGCAGATCCTCAAATGCACAACCAAGCAGCTTCAGAAGCGATGGGGAGCATTGCTTGATGTCGCGAGACAACAACGCAATCAAGCCAAGTAAGCTGCTCGTTCAAGTTTGGTCTAGTTCAAGTTTGGTAGTGCGATGGGATGGAATGTCAACCATCCCATTTTTTTGCTTTAGCGACAGGTACTGGGTGCTTTGCGAGGTCCGATATTGATGCGATTGAACTCAGACAAGTTTAGGGTAGAAGAACTAAACGCATTTCCCGCATTTGACCAAGTGCCTAGTTTCAGATATCCTGGCGGATCAAACGGTTTATTTTGCCGCGATCGTCCCTCTGCATCTGAAAATCGCACAGGCAGATTTACCACTCCTGAGATGGTATTTCCTTTCACAGTTCCGGTCATACATATTGCTAGATCATCAGGGCGGGCAAAGATTCCAACAATTCGATTGCCTGCTTTAGTAAACAGAAAAGTAAAACTTCCGGGTCTGAGCTGCTTGTCAGTAACATTCATCGAAGGCGCACCGTTCCAGTATCGATATGAGCCATCGACGAGATCAGCGATCGCTGCACCTGGCTGAGGCGTGCTTGATTGAGGTGGACTTGATTGAGGTGGACTTGATTGAGGCTTATCTGCTCCAACTGATCGGCAAACGAGCAAATCGTTAAACGGCTTAAACCCTTCGGGGTCAGAAAATCCGCGCAGTTCAGTAAAGAAGGTCGGATTACTCAACATTTGCTGCCGAACAGCGGGAATCGTAGAGTTGTAGAAAATCATTTTACGCGTTTGTTCGATCGTCACGGGCTGACCTACACCTACTGGAGAGGGCAAATTCGTGTAAGTGACTGCTACATTTCCGTCTGAGGTAGACTCTAGTGTGAACAATGCCCGCATGGCTAACGGACTAGGCTGACCTTCGCGAGATTGAATTTGGCACTGAGTCGTGACAGCAGCTTGAGCCGGGGTAGATAGAGCGATCGCAATGATTCCTGAAAGGAAAACACTAACCTTGAAAAAATTTGACATGAATGATGATGGATGATCAAAAACCTCTGTGATAGTAAGAGATTCTAAGATCGATGTGTTGAAATTGATAAATCTCAACACATGCAATTCCAGCTTATCAATGTGCATGTCTAGCTTTTGGCTTGCTATCTATGCACCTAAATTAAGGCTTAGGCGTGCCTTTCAACGCTTCTTGAGCCGAGATGCCATCGCCTTGAAAGCCGAAATACGAGAGAACAGCAGCAGCCTCCGCACGGGTTACAGGGCGTTTCGGTTGAAACAGAGTCGTGTAAGCAAATGCTCGGCGGATATTCGCTTGATCGCCATTCTGAAAGTCAGCATAGATAGCTCTCAATGCTTTTGCATCAATTTTGTTCGCATCTTGGAAGCCCCAGGATTGCTTGACAGATTCGATCGTGGCATTTGGCAAAACTTGACGAGTATCGACCGGAATCTTCCACAAAATCAAATCCTCGCGCGTCAGTGGTGCATCGGGACGAAACAGACTTGCGGTTGAATCGCCAGACAAAGAGCTTGGAATCAATCCTGCTTCAGCTAAGCCTTGAATTGAAGCAAAGTCAGGATCTTTTGTGGGAACGTCTTTAAAAGCAGGCGTTGAGGATTCAACCGCTAACCGAATTTGACGAGCAGGACGAGTGCTGTAAATGCGGTTATTCGCAGCAACGAGCCATCGCGCATAGACCCGTCGAGTTACATTTTTGTTTGGTTCAAATACAGTTGATTCATTGGCTTTTGCTGAATTGCTATGCGTGAGAATCCCTAATTCAGCCGTCTCTTTGACCGCTTGGCGGAGAGCTTGCGGTGCTTTATCGAGATCTGAGAAGGAACTAGAAGAATCAACAGTCGGAGCCGGAGTGGCAGAGGGAGTCGGACTCGGCTCTGTCGTTGTTTCAGGAGAAGGAGTTGGAGAGTCAGAAGGCGAAGGACTCGGAGAAGCTTGTGGGCTAGGCGAACTGTTTGTCAGGCGCGGATCTGCGGACAACGCATCCCGAACTGAATTCGCAGCGGGTGTGTTAGAACAACTCGCGAACAAACATAAGCTTACAAGTCCAAGCGTAATCTTTTGCAACGACAGCACGATCGATTAAATCCATGACCACGTTTCAACACTAGCGCAAACTGCGATCGATGTGGGGATGATCTCTATTCGCGATCGTCATCCAAGATTTTTTGTAAGCGCGATCGCTCCAAAACGTAATAGTCTGAAAGTCCCGTGCGCGCTGCTTCGATCTCTTGAGATTCTTCAGAAAAGATCTCAAATTTTTTGATCCACCAATCGAATGCACTGGGAAATTTTACCTTTTCTTGAGCAGCTTGCAAGAGTTCTAACGCTCGCTCTCGAGTCGGGCTAGCATCGCGATCGCAGCCTGCTTCTTCAGGATGTAAGATTGCACAGGCTTGTTCTCTTAATTTCTGACGAATTTCAGAGGAAGAGAGTCTTAAACAATCCGGTGAGATATCACCGAGCAACAGTCCGCGATCGGTATAGAGGAAAATGCGAATATTGCCAACTTCAAATGCGGCATTGGTAACAGTACAGAGAAGCAGTTTGGGGCAAGAAGGCAGCTTCCGGTCTAGTCGAATTTTCATATAGAAGAGAAGGGCAAAACGATGAGAGGCTTCTAATTCTTTTAACTTAGCGGATTTAGTTTAGGAGATTGGATTTATTTTGCAAAACTCCATATTAAAAACTGTTCATTTAGATTCAGATTTTTTTATTTTCTGGCGTTTGTCTGACATTTTTGCCCTATGATCTCTCTGACGATCGATTAAAATTTCTGTCCAATTGCCCGATGCCTGACATAATACGTGACGGAATATCGTGTATTTAAGGATACTAAGTAGGTATGCAACCTGTCTCTCGATCGGATGTGCTTTATGTAATCGATCACTGCTGGATGGTCGAAGATCCAGTGATAGATGAATATGCGTATCGATTCCGATTGATTCAAGATCGGCATTGGGCAGAGTTTAATCAAGCGTTTGCCTGTACAGATGAAACTCAGTACGAAGATATGGCGCGGCATCTAGATCAAATTCGTGAGGAACGCGATCGAGCCGAAGAGATTTTGTATTGGTTATTTCTGGATTCAGAATTGCGTCGGCAGGGGAAGACTGTGCCGGATTTGTGGGAAGCACAGCAGGCGCAGGCATAGGCGTTTTCGGGAATTGGGGAGATTTTGAAGATTTAGTTGAGAATTAGGGCTGATTTGGGTGTAGCCTTTCTCGGATTTGATGGATGATCGGATGTCTGCCGTGCTGTTGCTCTAGGTGGTTGAGCAGTGAGATCAGGTCTCCAGTGAGCGGAACTCCGAGTTTTAGGTGGTCTAAAATCGATTTCTGAGCGAAAACAGTTTGCGGAGTTCCTTCTAGGGCGAGGGTTCCTCGATCGAGCACAATCACCCAATCTGCCCAGCGATAAACCCACTCTAGATCATGCGTTGCCATCAAAATGGTTGTGCCATTGGCATGAATGGTTTCTAAAGTCTGCGCGAGCATTCGAGTGTGGAGTGGATCGAGATAAGCTGTTGGCTCATCTAGTAGCAATAACTCAGGCTTGAGAACCATGACATCTGCTAGGGAAACTCGCTTTTTCTGCCCTAGGCTCAAGTGATGAATCGGATGATGAGCGAGTTCGGTTAAACCAAATTCGGCTAGAGATTTCGCGATCGCAGGTTCGATCTCTGATTCTGTCCAGCCTAAGTTACACAATCCATATGAAATATCTTCTGCAACAGTTGATGCGATCAACTGCTGTTCGGGGTTTTGAAAGACTAAGCCTACTTTTTGCCGAAGTTCGATCAGCGATCGGCGATCGTAACTCAATGTCTGACCTTTCCAAGCAATCGTGCCGCGTTGTGGCTTGTATAAACCATTTGCCAGTAGAAACAATGTGGTTTTACCACAGCCATTTTGCCCAATCAAAGCCGTTCGTTTTGCGATCGGAATCTCTACCGTCAAGCCCTGAATCACAGGGTTTTTGGTTCCGGGATACGTATATTCGACTTGATCAAAGGCTAACGACATAGGCTGATAAGAAGCAATATGAGACATCCTAAACTAGCTTCGATCGCATAGCGTCGAGAAGGGCGATAGGTTCGTGGCGAATAGACTCGAAATTCCCCATTAAACCCTCTTGCTGCAGTGGATAAAACGAATTGTTGATAGTTCTCCATTGTTTTACGAAAAAGCTGACTGATCAGCAGACTCAAGCTATAAAACCAGCGTCCGACGCTGCGATAACCATTGCGCGAATGTTGAGCAATCCAAAGTTCACGAGCAGTTGAGAGCAAAATAAAGATGAATCGGTACATCAGCATCAGCAGTTCTGTGAGTACCTCTGGACATCTGATTTGTTTGAGAACTTGTAATATTTCTGTAAATGGGGTTGTGAATAAGACGAAATATAAGCACGACACTGTCGAAAGTGTCCGAGTCAAGATGACGACAGCTTGTAAAATCCCTTGCTGGCTCAAATAAAAGTAAGTCGATCCAATTGAGAAACCCAAAACTGCATCGCTTGCCGAGCGATCCGCAATCCCCAGGATCAAGGCTGGAATACTGATCAGCCAAAACCCGATCGCAAGACTAAGCAACCGTAAATAGATACGATAGGGAATTTGAGCATAGATGACAATCCAAATTCCTAGCCAGATTGCGATCGCGATCTGAATGATTGGAGTTGCAATCAGAGCAATCAACAGTACGATCGTTGCAAATAGTAATTTATGTTGCGGTGGTAGTTGTCGTAATCGATTGCGATGAGAAAGCGTATCCAGCCAAAGGTGCATGGTTTTATTTACCTTGCGATCGCCCTTTATACAGCCCGATGACATATCCAAGTACACCTGCACCCAATGCTGCTTGCGATGCAAAGAGTAAACTTGCAACTTCTGTACTCGCAGGCTCAAACATGGGCTTAAACCAGGGTTCATAAGTCGGATGGCTCTCTTCGATCAGTTGTTGTGCCTGTCCATCTGCTCCATTAAACTCTGCTCGCACAAACACCAAAGGAGCCACAGTGAGGAGAATGACTGCGATCGCAAGGAACCAATTCTGTCGCGTCGATGATTGTCTCATGTCTTCATCAAGTTTAAGGTTTCCAATTCAGTCCGATTGTAGGTCTGTAGCCAATTCCAGACTAAGACCGTGAGTAAGCCCTCGCTAATGGCTAAGGGAATTTGAGTCAGCGCAAAAATTCCAGCAAACTTTAGAAATGCAGCCCATACTCCACCCGTTGCTGCCGGAAACGCCAATGCCAACTGGATCGAAGTTGTGACATAGGTTAAAAGATTCGCGAAAGCTGAAGCTAGGAAAATTGCAGCTTTTTGATTCCCAGTTCTCAGCACTAAATGATAAATACCGTATGCGACGAAAGGTCCCACGATCGCCATTGAAAACAAATTGGCTCCGAGCGTTGTCAAGCCTCCATGCGCTAACAAAACGGCTTGAAACAGCAGCACCAATCCCCCTAAAACGGTCATTACCGCAGGTCCAAATAAAATTGCGCCGAGTCCAGTTCCCGTGGGATGCGAGCAGCTTCCTGTCACGGAAGGAAGCTTTAACGCAGATAAGACAAATGTGAATGCGCCAGCTAATGCTAAGAGCAGTTTCAATTCAGGATTTTGGCGTGTAATCCGCGTCAGCGATCGCAGTCCAAACGCAAAGAACGGCAGCGAGATCGCCCACCAAAATGCTGCCCACTGAACAGGCAAAAAACCCTCTGCAATGTGCATTGCTTGGGCTGGAGTTGCTGATCCCAATACTAAATACAAACTCAGCCCTGCCATTGCAGCAAGGCTCATCCATTTCCGAGTCCTCATTCTGTACCTCGCAGAACTAACAACCGTAAAGCTGGTGGGCATTCTGGCTTAGCGAAATCTCGCTTTACAGTTGCGGGACAGCGGCAGCTTTGCACTACACTTTCCCCAATCCAACTTTATTTAAGGTGTGACTCACTGTATCACTATTAGTCGAGTTTTTTGGTAGAGTTTTGTCGAGATGTAGAAATCTTTTAATCTATGACTCCAGAGGTAGACCGTCCTGTAACTGGGCTGATAATGTACAAGCACAGGAGTTGCCAGTCGCCTTATGTTAGAGCCATCTACCTTAAAATCGCCGCTGAAGCCCAATCGGTTACCTGTCTTTTTTGCATCCTCGTCTTTATTTCCTGATCTTCCAACGTTCCAGCAAGCAAGTAGAACGCTCACGTTCGATCAAGCACGACTGACAACAGACTTACAACCCCCTTCGGGCAACACGCAAGTGACTAGTGCGATCGCTCAATTGCCCCCTGATTTCTCGAATTCCCTAAACCGAGAAATTGTCACGAGCGGTTTAACCGCTTCCAGCGGCGATCAAACAGATTCGGTTCAATCTGCTCAAGATATCGTTGTCTCCATCAGCAGGTTGGTCAAAGAGATCTCAGGCACAGTTCCATTCGCAGATGGCACAATCGACGTCGATCTTTCAACTTCAGCAGGAGCAGTCCAAGGCTCGATCGAGTTTGGTAATGGGGCGCTTGTGTCCAATTTAACAACGCCTTTTGGAAGTTATTTTTCATCGATCGACTTCAAATCCTCTGATCAATATCCATTCAATTTCAACGGCACTCCAGGCATTGTCAATCTAGACGATGGTTTAGTCATCTTGGATTTCCAGCCTGAAATTCAAGATGACGAAATCGCAATTCCAATTAATGCACTCAGCGGCAATGTCACCTTCAACGATGGACAAGCGATTCTGAATATTCCAACTCCTTTTGGAGCATTTGCAACAAATTTTGATCTATCAGCATTAGTCAAACCTAGCACCCTGCAAGCTTCAGGAACTGTGACTGTGCAAGATGGAACGCCTCCGATCGAGATGACGGGCGATTTCGGCATCATTCAGACCACGCTTGACGTTCCAAAATTAGTTCAAAACGCTGGCTCAATCTTTGCAACTGTAAGAGGCACGATTCAGATGACGAATGATGCGATCGTCTACGATTTCAAGACCTCCATTTCGTAAGGCATTGAATTTAGCAAATTCTATCAATAGAAAACGAGGAATGTTGTTTGTAGCTCTATTCGCTAAATTCTTAAAGAGAGATTAAAAACAGCGTAAATGATTATGGTGAATTTGAAAAAAACGATAGGAGTCTTCCTCGTGAGCGTTTCCCTCTTAATCGGAGGTGCTGCACTTACAAGTTGTGGCAGTGGACAATCTGAGACTGAGGCAAAAGAAGAGTCATCCAAGGAGCAAGAAGCCTCAAATCAATCTGAAGATGACGATGAAAAGCGCCAAGAAGACAAAGCTAAGGATAATGATAGCGATGATGAGAAAGATGGCGAGAAATCCAACGCTCGCAACAACAACGATCGAGAGAATGACCAAGAAGATCGCAAAGAGAGCAAAGACAAAGACGACGGTTAATCTATTGCTCACATGAATACAATAGTAGGAGTATAGAGCAATCAGTGATGATGCACGAACCCCTACTATTTTGCTTGGGTACAGTTGTCTGGATACAAATTGGATCGCATTCTCCTCAACCGTTGCTTATGAATCCGTATCCATTCCTAAGCGCTTCTGAATTTGCTTGATCGCTTTGTACATCTCAGACAAGTGGCTATAGACAGCAGACGATCGTAGAAAAATTCGATGATCGACCGCAGGATAACCCGATACTGTTTGTCCTGCCGCCACGCTGGCATGAACTCCAGTTTTTGCAGAGGCAACCGAACCATCGCCCATCCGGCTCTCATTGCCCACACCGACCTGTCCTGCCAAGATCACGCGATTGCCCAGTACAGATCCCCCGGCAATCCCAACTTGAGCGGCAAATGCACAAGCCTCTCCAGTTTTGACTCCATGCCCAACCTGCACACAGTTATCAATCTTTGTATTACGCCCAATTCGAGTCTCACCGACAGAAGGGCGATCGATCGAAGAATTGCACCCTACTTCAACGCCATCTTCGAGCACGGTACAGCCTGATTGCTCCATTTTCAGCCAGCCTTCACGAGTCGGCACAAAGCCAAAGCCTTCTGAGCCAATCACTGCCCCTGCATGAATCACACAGTCTGCACCGATTTGAGCGCGTTCGTGAATCACACAATTGGCATGGAGAACTGTACGATCGCCAATTATCACGTCTGGGTAAATGACAACACCCGGATGAATAACAACATCATTGCCAATTGTCACGTTGGCTTCAATCACAACATGCGCGCCAATCGCAACGTTTTGACCAATCTGAGCAGACGGATCAATGATTGCAGACGGATGAATTGTTGCGGCAGGTTTGTAAGGTTGGTAGAAAAGCGCGATCGCTTGAGCAAACGCATAGCGCGGATTGCCTACAATGATCCAAGCTAAACCGCGTTCTTTCGCGATCGCTAGTAATTCCTCATTTGCAGGCAAAATCACCGCAGCAGCTTGGGTTTCGCGAAGCTGCTTTGCAAATTTCAGGCTTTCAGAATAGGTCAGCGTATTCGGCTTACTATCAAGTACTGCGGAAACTCCTGAAATTTCTAGATCAGGTGTTTCGCTACTACTCTTCACGGATTGCCCTAACTTTTCTACCAGATCCTTAAACAGCATTTACTCCTCCACTCGGTTTAAAAAAGCAGCACATTCGACATGAGCCGTCTGCGGGAAAAAGTCCGCAGGCTGAACTCGTATCAGTTGATAGGCATCATCTGCACATAACAATTTCAGATCTCGTGCTAATGTCGCAGCATTACAACTGACGTAAACAATTTGCTTAGGTTTCTGTTGTCGAAGCGTCTCCAAAACAGTTGCATCACATCCTTTACGAGGTGGATCGAGCATGACTAAATCCGGGTGAATCTCAAGCGATTGTAAAACTTTTTCAACCGCTCCCACTTCAAATCTGACGTTCTCGATTCCATTCAAACTTGCGTTCTGTTGAGCTTGTTCAATCGCTTCCGGTTGAATTTCTAATCCGATCGCAGTTTTGACACGTTGTGCGATCGGTAAAGTCATTGTTCCAATTCCACAATAAGCATCAACAAATGTTTCGTCACCTTGTAAGTTTAACTGTTCCAAAACAATGTTTAACAAAGCTTCAGTTTGCTCAGTATGGACTTGAAAGAAAGTATCGGGTCGGATGTGGAACGTCAGATTTGCGAATCGTTCTGAGAGGAAAGGCTGACCTGCGATGCAATGTGTCTCTGAACCAAAAATGGCATTCGTGCGATCGCGCTGCACATTCAGCGACACACCGACTAAATTCTCATAGCGTTGCAGCCATTCCTGAGCTTGAGCTTCTAAATTCGGCAAGTCTGGATCAGCCGTAATTAACGTTAGCAAGATTTCACCTGTGCGCTGCCCAATTCTTAAGGCTAAATGCCGCAATTGACCGCGATGATATTTCTCATCATAGATTCGCCATCCCTGCTGCTGAATGTCCTGTTTGACTTCAGCCAGTAAAGGATTCAATCGCTCATCCTGAATCGGGCACTGATTCAGATTCACAATCTGATGCGTGCCTTTTTGATAGTATCCCGCTTGAACTTGTCGCGTGTTGGAACTTCCGAGTGGATAAGTCGATTTGTTGCGATAGTGCAGAGGTTCGCTCACATTCAGAACGGGATCAACTGCAATGTTACGAAATCCGCCAATTCGCTCTAATGCCTGAACGACCTGATTCTGTTTCGCTTCTCGTTGATAGTCATAATCGACATGCTGCCACTGACAGCCGCCGCACTTGTCAGCAACAATACAGCCGGGTCGAATCCGATGGGGCGAAGCTTCGAGGAGTTTGTATAACTTCGCATGAGCAAGATTCGGCTTGACGTGCATCAATCGGACTAAAGCGCGATCGCCGGTGACCGTATCGGGCACAAAGACGACCCGTGAGCCTGCGCGACCTACTCCATCACCGCGATCGCTCAAATCGGTAATCGTGACTTCCAGCAATTCACCTTGCCGCCATTCCGTAGTGTTATCGCTGAATGATGTGTCTAATTGTGTGGGCACAGTAATGTCTCGCTAATATTCTCTTAAGTGTCGCTTCTCTTTCTGTCCTATGACTGATTTCACAACCGTTCTTCAATTTATCAGCGATTTTGAACAATCTCACCCTGATGCCTCGACTTACGAGATTACAAATCGTTTACGCGGCTATACGAAGCCGAGCTATACGACGAAAGTCTGGACGGTTGTGACAGGGTTTGAGCAAGCATTTATTGAAGGTAAACTCAATCAAGATGTGATCTTAGCAGGTGCAACTATAGATTTTGGACATTTCATTGCGTCTTTGTCGGATCAAATCAATCAGCCAGGGCTGCAATGGTCAGATTTGACGCGCTGGACAGGAGATCATACCTCTTGGGCGGGTGATATTGGGTCTTCGATCGAGACGTATCGCGCCACTCCAGAAAAGTTCAAAGGCTTAGGGGATGCGCTCGATCGGTTTGCTTCAGAGTCAGATTATGCGGCAGATGTTGCTGCTTGGGTGGTTGGCGCAATGCTCAATGGAAATTCCAAGATGCTTTTATCTGAAGCGATGCAGAAATATCATGCTCAGCCTTATTCGGAGCATGTAAGAACATTTATTCAGCGCAGATTTAATGGCATCCTAGATGGTCAGAGAATTACGAATCCTGCCAAGATTGAAGCTGAAATTCGCAGTGCTACGTTTGCGTATTTAGAATTGTCTCAGAATGCAAGTTTTCTCAAGAAATTGATGAAATCGTTTACACAAAAACTGCGATCGACAAATTTAGAACGCGATTTACTCAGCGCAGATTTGCTACAAGGTTCGCTGCACTTTATGGCTCACCTCATTCGCAACGCTGATCTAGCACCTTTGAAGTTCAAACCTTATC
This sequence comes from Leptolyngbya sp. GGD, assembly GCF_026735145.1. Lineage (NCBI taxonomy): Bacteria > Bacillati > Cyanobacteriota > Cyanophyceae > Leptolyngbyales > Leptolyngbyaceae > Leptolyngbya > Leptolyngbya sp. GGD. Next base: position 961,814 of record NZ_JAPQKE010000001.1, on the reverse strand, counting down.
AGCAACCTCAAGCTCCTTGGCTCGGAGTGGTGAACTATGAAGTGACGATCGACAATCCGAAATAGGTTACTCTCTAAAGCCACTAGCCCCAACTGTAGAGGTGCTAGAGGTGCGTTCATACAGGTTCCATCCGACCGAGACACTCTGTCATTAAATCCAGGCTCGTTCGTATTGCACGGGATAGACTTTTTCCTGACCTAGTTCTTTTGCTGCTTGAAGTGCCCAATAGGGATTCCGCAAGAATTCCCGCCCTATCAAGACAACATCTGCTTGACCTGCACGGATAATATAATCTGCTAGTTCAGCAGAGGTGATCAATCCCACTGCACCCGTTTGAATTTTGGCTTCTCGACGAATTCGTTCAGCAAAGGGCACTTGGTAGCCCGGAGATAGAGGGATTTTCACGCCAGGGATCGTGCCACCCGAAGAACAGTCAATCACATCAACGCCAAGAGATTTGATCTTATCGCTCAGAGAAATGCTTTGTTCAATGTCCCATCCTTGCTCTGCCCAATCGGTTGCTGAGATGCGAACCCAGAGCGAATCGCGTTCTGGTACAATCTCCCGCACTGCTCGAACGACCTCTTGGAGAAATCGAGTGCGATTTTCAAAGCTGCCACCATACTCATCTTGTCGTTGATTCACCAAAGGCGAGAGAAATTGATGCAGTAAATACCCATGTGCTGCGTGAATTTCAATGACTCGAAATCCAGCTTCTACTGATCGACGCGCGGCTTGAGCAAATGCCTCAGTCGTTTGCTGAATTTCTTCGACAGTCAAGGCTTCTGGGGTTGGATGCTTGGGACTAAATGCAACGGCACTACTCGATACAATCGGTCGCCATCCTCCCTGAGACTCGTCGATCGCATGTCCCCCTTCACTTGGTTTTGCAGTACTTGCTTTTCTGCCTGCATGGGCGAGTTGAATGCCTGCAACCGCACCACAGTTATGAATACTCATGACAATTTTTGCTAAAGCTTCAATCTGATCATCTGACCAAATTCCTAAATCTTCAGGGCTAATGCGTCCCTGGGGTTCGATCGCGGCTGCTTCAGTAAACACTAATCCTGCTCCACCAACAGCACGACTTGTTAAATGAACCCAGTGCCAATCATTGGCATATCCATCAATGCTGGAGTATTGGCACATGGGGGAGACGACAATGCGATTGCGGAGAGTGACATCTCGAAGGGTAAGTGGTTCAAACAAATGCGACATTGAGATATTCCTAACGATCAACGCTGATCAAATCTTAGAAAATTTCCACGATCGTAGTGATCTAAGATTCTCAAAGTTCCCGAAAATGGGGAATTTAGGGGGCGGAGTTCTGCCCCTTTACAAATTGATTGGCTATGAGTTCTGTCTTTTCTTCAGGTATTGCCGAATCGAACTGACTACGCTTCTCAAGATTTCTTCTGGAGATGTCGAATTGCTTGACCGACTCGTAATTTTTAGTCCTGCGATCGACATCTCCCAACGCTGCACCTCGCAGCAGAACGCTCGATGGTCAGACATTGAGTGCAAACCGACTTAAGGAGCCGGATTGGGATATTGCGTGTAAACTTCCTCAATGTCTTTGAGAATGTCTGGAGTTAGATCAACCTTGATGCTATCGATATTTTCTCGAAGTTGGTCTAGGGTTGTTGCACCGATAATAGTACTGCTCACAAACCAACGACTCCGAACAAATGCTAACGCTAATGCTGTCGGACTAAGGTTGTGACGTTTTGCAACCTCAGCATAAGCCGCAACCGCTTCCTTGACTCTAGGTTTAAGATAACGCTGTCCAAACTGCTCAAATAGGGTAATTCGAGTCGTTCCAGGATCGCCTTGTAAATACTTTCCAGACAAAAATCCAAATGCTAAAGGACTATAAGCTAGTAAACCCACATTCTCGCGGTACGAAGCTTCTGCCAATGCAGAATCAAAGACCCGATTCAATAAGTTGTAAGCATTTTGAATTGACACCACTTTCGGTAATCCTAATTGTTGAGCAAGATAGCTAAACGTTGTAATGCCCCAAGGGGTTTCATTGCTCAGTCCCAAGTAGCGAATTTTTCCAGCCTTGATCAGATCTGCAAATACTTCCAACTGTTCAGCAATGGGAACTGTTTCCCGCTCTTGCTTGGGATCAAAAATGGTTTGTCCAAATTGCGGCACATAGCGATCGGGCCAATGAATTTGGTACAGATCGACATAATCAGTTTGGAGCCGCTTGAGGCTATCGTCGATCGCTTGTTGTACACTATTGCGATCGACTTTGTTCACCCCCTCACGTACCCATTTGAACCGTCGTCCTGCACCAATCACTTTCGTGGCGACAATCACTTTGTCTCTTTGCTGGTATTTTAGCCACTCACCAATGTAAGTTTCAGTCACGCCATGAGTTTCAGCACGTGGCGGAACAGGATACATTTCTGCGGCATCAATAAAATTAATGCCACGATCGAGAGCGTAATCAAGTTGTTGATGGGCTTCTTCGATTGTATTTTGCTGCCCAAAGGTCATCGTACCTAGGCAAATTTCAGAAACTTTGAGGTTACTTTCACCAAGGGAATTGTATTGCATAAATTCTAGTTGTGACTTGAAGGAATCATCAAATAAAGCTTGATCGGTTTGACCAAATTAACGGAATTTGCTCAGCAAAAACTAACATTTGGCGATTTTATGAAATACTACGGTGAGTTGGTCGATTCACCGTAGTATTATAGCGAAGAAATCACACAAAGATAGCATCTACTCAAAAATAGACCTGATACCGAATTGAAGAATGTTTGCGACAAATGCCGTGCGAATGGAATTCGCGGCTACACAAACGAAGTCCGCGCAGCATTTAGCAACGCTAAAGAGCGAAGGTCTCCACAGGTTTTATATCTTCAGAGTTAAGCTGATAATGCTCTCTCTTACTATGCACGTGACATAGCACAAGTCTTTTCAAGCATTCATATCTATGTATATCTATGATCGACGCTCTAATCTGAGTTAGTTCGGTAATTGGCTATAATCCTAATTAGTTATAAAATTACCCTATTGATTGCTGAATTACCCTATGCCAAAAACTAAACCATCAAAAGCAGATCCAGCGATTCTTGCTGCTGTTGCCGACTATTTCAAAGTCTTGTCAGAGATGAGTCGGCTTCAGATTCTGACTTGTTTGCGATCGGGCGCGATGAATGTGATGGAAATCTCCGAAGCAACAGGTTTAGGGCAGGCGAATTTATCAAAGCATCTCAAAGTGCTCTATCAAGCCGGAATCTTATCGCGGGAGGCGAAAGGTACAAGTGCCTACTACGAAATCGCTGATCCAATGATTTTTGAGTTTTGCGAGCTAGCGTGCGATCGCATCAGTGAACGAGTCCAACAGCAAGCGGCAAGCTTAAAGAGTTTACGGAATAAAACCTCTATTTTTTAATCTGCAATTCACTGCTTGCAACAGCCTTCCATTCCTGAATAATCAAAGGTGAAACTGAGAGACGAACCGACTCGTCTTGAAGCGTTGGGATTGAAAGTTTGAGTGGAATTTCTGCCTGCATCTGAGGGAATACAGATTGTAAATCGTATTGCCCAACATTCGGTTCGGGATGAGTTTTATCGGTAAAAATTTCTTGATCATTTGCGTGAGCAGTCAAATTTGCGCCCAAAGAATTTGTGAGCATCAAAGGCTGAGAGTGATCAATGTTGGCAATTCCCGGAAACCCCACAAGCCTGAGATCAAAACTGGTTTGACCATTGGGATAACTGCGTTGAAATGCGATCGCTTGCCAGCGATTTCCATGCTGGTCTTGCAGCAATTGTCGAGATTGGATCACACTTTGTCCCGGTGCTTCTTCTAACTGCCGAATCTCTGCCCTTGCAGGTGAACTCATCAATACTCCTAATCCTAGTGAGATCACCATTACCCAGGTACTCAGCAATGACCAGAAAAAGAATTCTCGGATGGGGGATTTCATTCAGGCTCTCCTAAAAACTCTGGCAAGAAAGCGTCCTGGTTAGAGGACGCTCGTTGATGAAGGAAGATCAGACTAACTCTGGATGGTCGGGGCTATCAGTGCTAGCGGTTGAGCTGCACCTGATGCTAAATCAAGCGGAAAATTGTGAGCATTGCGCTCGTGCATCACTTCAATCCCAACATTTGCTCGATTGAGCAAATCTGCCCAAGTCTCGATCGTTCGCCCTTGACTATCGAGAATCGAACTATTGAAGTTAAACCCATTGAGATTAAACGCCATGGTGCTAATTCCCAGAGCAGCAAACCAAATTCCCATCACTGGAAAAGCAGCAAGCACGAAGTGTAGCCAGCGCGAATTGTTGAAGCTCGCATACTGGAAGATCAATCGCCCAAAGTACCCGTGTGCAGCGATGATATTGTAGGTTTCTTCTTCTTGCCCAAACTTATAGCCATAGTTCTGAGATTCCGTTTCTGCTGTTTCGCGAATCAAAGAAGATGTCACTAATGAACCATGCATTGCGCTGAATAATGCACCTCCAAAGACCCCGATCACCCCTAGCATGTGAAACGGGTGCATAAGAATGTTATGTTCAGCTGTGAACACAATCATAAAGTTGAACGTTCCTGAAATGCCGAGCATCAAACCATCAGAAAAGCTTCCTTGTCCGATCGGGTAAATCAGGAGTACAGAGGTTGCTGCTGCGACTGGAGCAGAGAATGCAACTGGAATCCAAGGACGCATTCCTAGGCGATAGCTCAATTCCCATTGCCGCCCCATGTAGGCGAAAATCGCAATCAGGAAGTGAAAGACAATCAATTCATAAGGACCACCATTGTAGAGCCATTCATCCAATGAAGCGGCTTCCCAAATGGGATAAAAATGTAAGCCAATTGCCGCAGAAGTTGGCACAACGGTCGCTGTAATAATGTTATTTCCGTAGAGCAATGACCCAGAAACGGGTTCTCGAATGCCATCAATATCTACCGGAGGAGCCGCAATCATCGCAAGAATAAATACGATCGCGGCGGTCAGCGCAGTCGGAATCAACAACACCCCAAACCAACCAATATAAAGCCGATTCTCGGTACTCGTAATCCAATCACAGAAGCGATCCCAGAGGGGGACACGATCACGTCTTTGCAATAGCGTTGTCATGAGTTGATAAATCCGTATGGATGAGTAAAATACAAAGTAGTCTGAATAATCAGCTATCTAACTTAATAGCTAGATAGTTATAAAATGTCAAGCCCATTTCTTGATTTTTTCGAGAGTATAGTCATGCTCGAAGAAACATCGTATCTGGGGTGGGCTGTATTCCAGCACTCACAGCATAAGATGAAGAATGAAACTACGATCGAGGAAGAGTGAACGCGATGAAAGTAGATGAGCTACTCAAACGATATAACACTGGAGAACGCAACTTTCAGCGCATTGCTTTACAAGATGCTGAGCTAACCAATGCGAACTTGAGCCGAGCCGATTTTAGTCATGCAGATCTACGTCAGACGCGACTCGGCAAAATTAACTTTCATCAAGCTTGTCTGCGCGAAGCAAACTTAAGTGAAGCAATTCTTTGGGGAACTGATTTAAGTGAAGCAGATTTATATCGAGTCAGTTTACGTGAGGCTGATCTCACGGGAGCCAAGTTAGTCCACGCTCGATTAGATGAAGCCAATTTAGTGAAAGCGAGTTTATGCGGTGCAAATCTCACTCATGCCAAGCTCTCACACGCATTGTTAATTGAAGCGGATCTTCGTCCTAGTTCTGACCAACGAACGGATCTCGGATTTGCAGTGTTGAGTGGTGCAGATTTGAGCTATGCCGATTTGGGGGCTGTGGTACTTCATCATGCGGATCTAGATGGTGCGAAGCTATGTCGAGCAAATTTGAGTCGCAGATTGCTCTGGGGAGATTTGATTACGGACTTGAGTGCATCAAGTTTGCGCGGGGCTGATTTAAGTTATGCGAACTTGAGCGGCGCAAACCTATGCAATGCGAATTTGCAAGGTGCAGATCTGACGGGAACCGATTTGACCGATGCAGATTTGCAAGGCGCAATTATGCCCGATGGAAGCGTGCATGATTAGAGCCTTTCTAGCTCGTTTGATGATTTAACGCTTTGTATTAAGTTTTGAAACAGTTTTGTAGTTAGTCAGTTTAATAACCATAGAGTGATTAAAGCAACTCACTACCCCTGCTATGGCTAGAAATACTCTTTTGCAATTCAATTCTTTGACAAACTCTCTGCCCCCTGTAGACTCACGGCAGAGAGCAAAACAATTTGTCCAGAACCTACAAGATGAAATTTGTGCTGCACTAGAGCAACTAGATGGAGAAGCAAAATTTCAAGAAGACCATTGGGAACGCACCGAAGGCGGCGAGGGAAGGACTCGCGTGATTCGCGATGGGCGAGTGTTTGAACAAGGTGGCGTGAACTTTTCTGAGGTTTGGGGTGAAAGTTTGCCCCCCTCTATTCTGGCACAGCGTCCAGAGGCTGCTGGACAGCCTTTCTTCGCCACTGGAATCTCAATGGTACTGCATCCTCGCAACCCTTATGTTCCGACTGTTCACCTCAACTATCGCTACTTTGAAGCAGGTTCGATTTGGTGGTTTGGCGGCGGTGCAGATTTAACACCGTACTATCCTTTCGCAGAAGATGCTATTCACTTCCATCAAACCCTAAAAAATGCCTGCGATGCCCATCATCCGGCTTACTATCCTGCCTTCAAATTGTGGTGTGACGAGTATTTTTACTTGCGTCATCGTCAAGAGCAGCGAGGTATTGGCGGCATCTTCTTCGATTACCAGGATGGTAATGGATCGCTTTATGTCGGATCACAATCAGAGTCACTCGCTGCACAATATAGTCAGCAAGTTGGTTCTGTTCCTCGGACTTGGGAAGAACTTTTTGCCTTCGTTCAAAGCTGTGGGAATGCGTTTCTTCCTGCTTACTTACCGATCGCGCAAAAACGCGAATCAATGAACTATGGCGATCGCGAACGCAATTTCCAACTTTACCGCCGAGGACGCTATGCCGAATTTAATTTGGTCTACGATCGTGGCACTGTATTCGGCTTGCAAACGAATGGACGGACTGAATCGATTCTCATGTCATTGCCACCCCTGGCTCGATGGGAATATGCCTACGAGTCGGAACCGGGTAGCCCAGAAGCTGAACTGACCGAAGTCTTTCTCAAGCCGCAAGATTGGGCAAATCAAGCACCAGAATCGACGCTGGCACAAAAGCGACTCCAAGCCCAGCAACTTCGATTTAAGTTTGCTCATCAGCTTCGGGATGTTTATCATCAGTTTTTTGATGAGCTAGCACAAGCAGACTTACCAGACGGCGAAATTGCACATCTGAGCCAGGAACTTCTGCGATCGCGTCAAGAAGGACTGAAAAATCTGATTACTGTCGATGAACTCAATCGCTATAGCAATCTCTATCCAGAAGATGTCTAAGCGCTAAGCTTAATGCAAAAGATCATGGAGTGATGAGCATTCCATGATTCTGCTGCCATTCTTTACTGGCTAGTGATGCAGTGAATTAATGAGTTCTGAACGAGCTGTTCGCTATCCAGCGATCTCAGCACTGCTACAAGCTTCAGTAACGTCATAGGAATGGCTCTAATTGACTGATAGTGTGGTTGAGGAAGAACGTTATGTCATCTGAATCTTTATCGTCAAGGTCTAATCCGCCTTTGAATTGGGGAACCGTCGCATTTTTTGCACTGATTCATGCCCTTGCACTGCTAGCACCTTGGTTCTTTTCATGGTCAGCTTTGGGGACAATGCTAGTGCTTCATTGGTTCTTTGGCAGCATTGGGATTTGTCTGGGGTATCATCGCTTGTTGAGCCATCGAAGTTTTCAAGTTCCGAAAGGGTTGGAATATGCAATCGCACTGATTGGTGCTTTAGCTTTACAAGGCGGACCAATTTTTTGGGTAGCTGGACATCGCTTACATCATGCTCATACAGAAGATGAAGAGAAAGATCCTTACTCTGCTCGGCGAGGCTTCTGGTGGAGTCATATGCTGTGGATCTTCTATCCTCATGCTGAGTTTTTTGACTATGAGCAATATAAACGCTTTGCGCCAGATCTTGCGCGCGATCCATTCTATCGGTGGTTGAATCGTTACTTTGTTCTCCTACAGCTTCCGCTCGGACTCTTGCTCTATGCGATTGGCGGTTGGTCGTTCGTGATTTATGGCATGTTTGTCAGAGCGGTGCTGCTCTGGCATAGTACTTGGTTTATTAATTCTGTGACGCATGTTTGGGGATATCGATCGTTTGATATTCCCGATGGCTCTCGAAATTTATGGTGGGCAGCAATTCTGACCTATGGTGAAGGGTGGCATAACAATCATCATGCTTATCCTCATGTAGCGAAAGCAGGATGGCGCTGGTGGGAAATCGATGTAACGTGGTGGGCAATTTGGCTGCTTAGACAGGTTGGGTTAGCTCAAAAAGTTATCCTGCCCCCTTAGCTGCGGGAAATTCTTCCTCACAGGCTCCTTATGTCCCTCTTCTGTTCCTCTGGGAATGAAAAAATTGACGAAAATTCAATAGGTCTGCCGAGTCTGACTTTCGGGGGTGAGTTCTTACACGGATAGGGTTAGGCTATAGGTTCAGCCCATCGTGCCCTTTGATGCCTTGATTGACTGTCGATTTCAAGTCAGAATCAGTCAAAAAGATTAAGTAACCCGAAAGGATTGCCTTAACTAAAAACGCTACAACATCGGATGGATGTAAATCGGAAGTATTAAGAAGTGTTTTGATTGCGGGGCGTATGACAACAGGTAGACGCTTTTCGTAGTGAGAACCCATACACTCAAACTTTACAAAAGCCGAAGAAAGCGACATAAGGGGACTAGGAGGTTTGCGATGGTACAACCGATAGACGTTCAGCAACTACAGCAGCGGTATGAAAGTGGCGATCGCGACTTTAGTAACGTAGATCTCGCAGAAGCAGATTTATCAGGGGTGAATCTCAGTAATGCCGTGTTCGCAGGTGCTAACTTAGAAGGCGCGAGCCTAAGAAACGCGACCTTGATCAATACTGACTTCAGCAGCACCGACCTGAGTGGGGCAGACCTAGCGGGAGCCGATTTGACAGGGGCAAATCTCAGTAATGCCATGCTAGGAGGCACAATTTTAGAAGGCGCATTGCTCGATCGTGCGGATTTGAGCAATGCCGATCTCGAAGTAGCAAATCTCATTCAAGCGACCTTAACCCAGGCAGATCTCAATCAAGCCATACTGAGTGGTGCAAACTTAGAGGCTGCGGATTTGAGTGAAGCAGACCTCGCCAATGCTGAACTAGAGCAAGCAAATCTAACAGATGCTTCTCTAGAGAATGCTAACCTGAGCGGCGCAGACCTCAAAGACACGACGCTCAAGGGCACGATGCTAGAAGGCGATGATCCTAGCCTCGCAACCTGAATGCAATTGTGATTTCAATGTGCTCTCTCGATCAGTTCTCGAAATGAGAATTCTTGAGGTAAGCCCTTGGGAGAAAGAGTGGCTTACCTCGGAGGATGAGTGATGCTTAGAAGCCCCTCGCAGCGCTTTTCGCCGAAACCGCACGAAGATCATAGCGATCGAGGTTCATCACCTTATTCCACGCTGCCACGAAGTCCTGCACAAATTTCGGTTGCGAGTCCTCCGCGCCATAGACTTCTGCAAGCGCGCGAAGCTGAGAATTTGACCCAAAGATAAGGTCAACGCGGGTCGCAGTCCATTTGGGTTCACCCGTTTTGCGATCGCTCCCCTCGAACTCATACTCATCTTCAGAAGTCGCCTTCCATGTCGTGCCTAAGTCGAGCAGGTTGACGAAGAAGTCATTAGTCAACGTCTCGGGTCGATGGGTGAAGACACCCTGTTTGGCTCCTCCAAAGTTCGCCCCCAAGACGCGCAAGCCGCCCAAGAGAGCCGTCATCTGAGGGGCTGATAGAGACAACAATTGTGCTCGATCGACCAGCAACTCTTCGGGCGATTCGCTGTGGTTGCCGCTAGAGTAGTTGCGAAACCCGTCTGCCGTTAGCTCGAGCACAGCGAAGGACTCGACATCTGTTTTCTCTTGCACCGCATCCGTGCGTCCCGGTTGGAAGGGAACCGTTACGTCGTGACCCGCATTTTTTGCAGCTTGTTCAATGCCTGCACATCCGCCCAGAACGATCAAGTCAGCAAGCGAAACCCGCTTGCCGCCAGACTGCGAGGTGTTGAACTCCCGTTGGATCGCTTCTAACGTTTGGATTACTGTTGCCAATTGGGCGGGTTCATTGACTTTCCAATCCTTCTGCGGCGCGAGACGAATGCGCCCTCCGTTCGCTCCACCCCGCATATCAGAGCAGCGAAACGTTGATGCTGATGCCCAAGCCGTCGAAACCAGTTGGGAAACAGATAGTCCCGAAGCCAGAATCTTGCCTTTGAGAGTGGCAATGTCCGACTCATTGATCAATTCATGGTCAACTGTGGGAATGGGATCTTGCCACAAGAATTCTTCCTCAGGAACTTCTGAACCGAGATAACGCGATCGTGGTCCCATGTCGCGGTGTGTCAGCTTGAACCATGCTTTGGCGAACGCATCTGCAAACTCATTCGGGTTCTCATAGTAACGCCGCGAAATCGGCTCATAGGTAGGATCCATCCTCATTGCCATGTCGGCTGTGGTCATCATGGGAGCATGCCGTTTTGATGGATCATGTGCATCCGGCACTGTATTTGCCCCAGCACCATTCTTAGGCACCCATTGATGCGCGCCAGCAGGACTCTTTGTCAATTCCCACTCATAGTTAAATAGGTTCTCGAAGTAGTTGTTATCCCACTGAGTCGGATGAGTAGTCCATGCACCTTCGATCCCACTGGTGATTGCATCGACACCGATACCTGTGTTGAAGGTGCTCTTCCAGCCCAGTCCCTGATCGATGATAGTCGCACCTCCAGGTTCAGCACCAACATGCGATGGATCGCCCGCACCGTGACATTTGCCAAAGGTATGTCCGCCCGCCACCAGCGCGACTGTCTCTGCATCATTCATCGCCATCCGACCAAAGGTCTCGCGAATATCGCGACCTGAACCCACTGGATCAGGCTCGCCGTCTGGTCCTTCCGGGTTCACGTAGATCAGACCCATCTGAACAGCGGCAAGGGGATTCAGCAGAACTCGATCGTCTTGGTAACGCTCATTGCCGAGCCAAGCTTTCTCAGACCCCCAGTAGATGTCTTCCTCGGGCTGCCAGATATCCACGCGCCCGCCAGCAAAGCCCAACGTCTTGAAGCCCATCGACTCCAGAGCGCAGTTGCCCGCAAAGACCATGAGATCAGCCCACGAGATTTTCTTGCCATATTTTTGCTTAATCGGCCAAAGCAACATGCGCGCCTTATCGAGGTTGGCATTGTCTGGCCAACTATTGAGCGGCTCAAAGCGCTGACTACCCGAGCCTGCGCCACCCCGACCATCGCCAATCCGATACGTACCTGCGCTGTGCCAAGCCATTCGGATGAAGAGCGGTCCATAATGACCGTAATCGGCTGGCCACCAGTCCTGAGAGGTCGTCATCAGCTCGTAGATATCTGCTCTAAGGGCAGCTAAATCAAGGCTCTTGAACTCCTCCGCGTAGTTGAATTCCTCACCCATAGGATTTGCCTGGGGGGGATGCTGATGGAGGATGTTCAGATTCAAATAATTCGGCCACCACTCTCGGTTTGTCGGTACATGACGAGGTTGAAGTTTCTGACCTCCGCCCATAAATGGACATCCACTTTCGCTGCTCATAGTGGTTTCCTCCTGAGGTGTGTGAATAGATTTTTTTGATGAATTGCCAGTGTTGTAGACAAATAGCACAGATGTGATTACTGGGATAATAGATGAGAAATATAATTGGAGAAGAATATAATTAACGTCATGATTCGAGACAATAGATAGTAATTTGAAGCCATTGTTTACATGAATAGCTAAAGAGCTAGCCTACCTATGCTTTGGTTGCGCGCAGATACTACTCCGTTAAGTAGCGTGAAGACTTTCTACAATAGGAATAGAACTAAAGCGCAAGCAGAACATGACCTTCAAAGATGCAAAGAAGTTTGAAGATGGGACGATTCGGTATTAAGTTTCTAATGCTTCCATCTCAGCTTTTGGCGTTGCTGAATGATGGCATGAATTCTGCCCTCATCCCCTAACCCCTTCTCCCAATTTGGGAGAAGGGGAACTAGAATTCTGGCTCCCTCTCCCAATTTGGGAAAGGGTTGGGGTGAGGGCTGCAACCGATTCAAACGAAGAAAACATACTGTGATTCAGCAACGCCCAACTTTTTTGCTGCAACTCTTGGCTTGGGCACATCAAAGCTGGACGATCGAGCAAGCTTATCAGCACCTAAAGGAAGAACTAGGACTGGATCACTTTGTAGGGCGATCTTGGAGAGGGTTGAATCATCTAGTCCTGTGCTTCATGGCATATTGCTTTGGGTCAAGACGCAGGGATTTACGCAAGAGGGCTATTTTTCTCCGCCTTAACACGCGCAGCATAGGCAGCGATGCGATCGACTAGCCCCGGCGCGATGAGTTTTACCCACGGAATTGCTTTGCCTTTCAAGGTCATCAAATGCTCTCGTTTCCGTCTTTCCATTGCACCCACAATTTGCCGCACACATTCCTCTACAGACATTGTGCCTTGTTCTTCATCGCGAGGACTCTGCCCTAGTAGTTGCCCCTTTCCATCGAAAGCACGTTCTCGAATGTCAGTTGCAACAAATCCCGGAGATACTACTAATACATCGACACCACTCCCTTGCAGTTCAATTCGGAGTGTATCGAAAAAACCTTGCATTGCATGTTTACTCGCCACATATCCTGTGCGTGTCGGAACTCCCGTTTTACCGCAAAGAGAAGAGATCGCAACTAAAAGCCCCCGGCTTTGTTTGAGATGAGGTAAAGCAGAATGCGTACAATACACAGCTCCTAGATAGTTCACTCGCATAATCTGATCAAAAGTTGTCAGATCCGTGACTTCCTCAAACCGACAAATCATCGAGATGCCAGCATTGTTAATCAGACAATCAATCTGTCCAAATCTTGCGATCGCAGATTCAATCAGTTTTTGACAGGCTTCAGGGTAAGTCACATCTGTCGGGACTGCAATTGCTTGTCCTCCCTGTGCGATACACAACGCAACTGTTTCTTCTAAAGCGGTCGAATTTCGAGCAGCGAGCACTAAATTTGCGCCCTTTTGAGCGAGCACGATCGCGAGATTTTTCCCAATACCAGCCGATGCTCCTGTCAGAATGATCGTTTTATTCTGAAAATTCATGGCTTACATCCCAAAATCGTGCGATGTCGAGGATCACTTGCAACCGTTGTAACTTGCTCAAAGCCAACAGACTCTAGAGCCGCTTCAACATTAAACGTGTAGTAATCATCTGACCAAGGCTCAGTACTTTTCATCAGCGTAAAGAGTACAGGCGGTAGATTCTGAATGACTGGAGACTTGGGATTGTTATCGACGATTGCCAAATGCCCACCCGGACGCAGTAATCGCAGTGCTTCTTGAAAAACTGCGATCGTCGCATATCGCGGCAACTCATGCAGCACAAACTGGATCGTGATCAAATCCAATGAGCAATCGGGCAACTCGGTTGCTTCAGCATTGGCATGAATCCATTGACTGATCTCGCGATCGCCATCCCGATACTGAGCGACTGCCAGCATATAAGGGGATAAATCTAGCCCAACCGTGCGAACTTGCTGCTGCTGCCGATTCTGATAGAACCGATGTAGAGCTATAGTAGACAGTCCAATCGAGCAACCGATGTCGAGAATGTCTTGCACAGGCTGTTGAATATTTTGAGCAAGTACCTGGTGGAAACTCCCCCGCAGTCGAGCTTGAGCTTCCTCCCACGTCAGCGGTTCATCCTTCCAGACTCGGAGTGCCATCGCATGAGTCGCAGGTTCTGCCTCAAACGCAGCTTGCCAGCATAGATTCCCGTGCTCGTAAGCATGAAATGGCACTTGGTAATAATCGGGATAGCTGACTTTCTGATTGGTAAGCTGAGCAGCAGAATGTTCAATTTCAGCTGTCGCCAATTCTTCAACTCGTTTCCGCCAAGGCACACCATTTCGCTCAGCCGTTTTAATTAGGACTTGACGCGCCTGCTGTTTCATCACCGCGTAAACAGGCTGAGTCTGAATCAACAAATTGACACAGCGCGAGAGAAAATCATCGCCAGCCCAGGCAGGCTTACTTTGGAGAGTCATGGTCTTCGAGGTCGTAACGTCCACTCTCAATTAAACCGCAAAGCGCGATGCTGCAATATTAAGCCTCACAAACGAGCTTCAGATCCGGAGTGTCTACGGTGACAAACCGTTTGCGGAGTTTATGAATTGCCGCGATCGCATGTTGATGTTTCGCCTGATCGCCTTGTACCGAAAATAACCAAGCTGCCTCTTTCAAATCCCGAATCGCTCCAGTTTTATCACTCACTTTACTGCGAGCTAGCCCTCGATGAAAGTAAGCCACAGCATTCATTGCATCAATACAAATCATGGCAGTAAAATCATCGATCGCACCGAGCGTATTCTCAAATTTCATCCGTGCCAATCCTCTTTGAAAATAGGCATTCAGACAAGCTGGATCGACTTGAATGGCATAGCTAAAATCATCGATCGCGTTATTTTTCTCACCCATGTGTGCCCAAATGACACCCCGATTACAGTAAGCAATACAGTTGCCCGAATGACTAATCACAGCCCGATTCAAATCTGCGATCGCTTCTGCGTAATTCCCCAATTCAAACTTAATCAGCGCCCGATTGTTATAAGCAATGTAATGGTTTGAATCGAGTTCAACGACTTTAGAATAGTCTTCGATCGCACCTTGAAAATCGCCCATCTCATACCGGGTGATCGCTCGATTCAAATGCGACGTTACATCTTTTGCATCGAGCATCGGCTTGTTAAAGCGATCGACTAATCCCTGAATCACCGTTTGATTTTCAGTCCGAATGCCAAATGCAACTTCAGGAAAGGCAACGCTAGCGGTCGGAATTGGTTGAATTCCAACCACGCCATAGCTGGAATCACAAACCAGGAAATTTTCATTCGTGCCTAAAATCTTAAAATGAAATTGCTCAGAATAATCGCGCTTGAGTTGGGTAAGCTGTTGCAGAATTTGCTTAATATAGCTCTTGGAGGTTGAAGGAGCTTCGCGATCGGAGATCAGTTTTGCTTGTTGCATCGCTTGCCGATCTCCCAAATGTCCCCAACCAATATCAAGCTGTCCTCCCCGATTGAGAAAGTCTTGAAAGCTTTGCATCAGTTCTGCATCTAGCGTTGCCTGGTCGGGGTAAGGGAATACCACAATCACACGAGACTGAGCCGAACTTAATGCTTCTTGTAGCACAGCGCGAGTATTTGAAAACGGATCAGATTGTGCCTGAGATAGGTTAAACATCAATTCATACTCAGATTTTGGCGTATTCACCAGGTCTGAAAGCTGAGCTTCAGTGACTTCTAAACGAGAAGTGAGATACTTCATCTGATTTTGCAATGCTTTTGCATCCAACATTTCAGGCAAACGACCCATCCATTCAGCAAGCTGTTTCTGTTGGCGATCGAGACTGCGGGTATGCTGCTGAACGCTTTCAAATTGCTCTTGCAAATGGCTCAAATGCCCATTGAGCATGGTTTCCATTTCGGTATGCATATCTTTGAGATTTGCACTTTCTTCTAACCGCGCTTCGAGTTGAGCGACGGTATTCTGCAACTGCTCAAGATTGATATTGCTCCCAGGCGAAGCCGGATGTCCGGTTGTCATCCAAGACGATAAAGTTTCCATCTGCTTTCGCATAATGGTATTTACCGATCGCATCGGAACGACTGTTTGCTCTAAAGCTTGATGTTGATGGCGGATTTTTTCAATTTCTGCCATCAGCTTTGCCATATCTCGCCGAGATACCAAATCTCCGACAATTTTGACGAGTCCATCTACTTCTTGCTTTAAAGCAGTCGCATCAAAAGGCGAGGGCAAGCTATTCAACCGCCGATGAATTTGATGAATTTCATCTTGCATCAGCCGCGGAATTACTTGCTTCTGACTGGTCGAAACCTCGCTGAGTTTCGACGCTAATTGCTCCACTTCGGTGCGTAATTCGGCAATCTCACTTTCGGCACTTTCGACGCGATTTGTGGTCACTAACCGATTCAAATACTGCGAAACGGTTGCCATCGATTCTGCTAGCTGAGAGTACTTCGTCTTCAGGTACTCTAATTCTTTTTCAAGCTGTTCATGATCCCGACTTTCGATCGCGCTCAATCGGCTGGAGACATTGTGCTGTAATTGAGCGATCGCGTTATCGTGCCGCTGCTGAATTGTTTTGCGAACGCTGGCAAGATCAACAAAGGTGGGCAGTGTTCGCACTTGCTGATCTAAAGCTTTGATATCATCGGAGAAGCGCTGGTCAAGATGAGCAATGTTACGATTTGCCGCGTTTAGGGTTTCTTTATCAAGACGACGGCGATTTGCAACGTTCAAAAGTAACAGAAAAGACACGGGAGCAGCAGTGAACGCTAATTGTTGAGATGCGATCGATGCGATCGCTCCAACTCCTGAGCCAACTAACGTTAAGGATTCAGCTAGGTTCAACCATTTTCCGTTCTTCATTGTTTTCGCCCCTGAACAAATCACTGAGTAATTAAAAGCACATCTTGATATTGTTCTCTACAGTCGCATCTTCGACGAATCAGGAAATTGATTACAAAATTCTTATGGCACTTAAGGCTCTAATTTTTGACGTAGACGGAACGCTGGCTGACACCGAACGGGATGGACATCGCATTGCGTTCAATCGTGCCTTCGCGGATTTTGGCTTGGATTGGAATTGGTCGATCGACCTGTATCACGATCTCCTCGAAGTTGCAGGAGGCAAAGAGCGCATTCAGCATTATGTGAAAAAGTATGATGTGCCATCTCCTGAAGCGGATCTCAAAGCGTTTGCGGCACAGCTTCATGCTGCGAAGACTAAGCATTATCAAACGCTAGTCAAAGAAGGATTAATTCCATTACGTCCCGGTGTGCAGCGCTTGATTCAAGAGGCAAAAGACGCAGGCGTGAGATTAGCGATCGCGACAACGAGCCAATTTGAGAATGTGATTGCCCTGCTCGAAACAACGCTTGCGCCCGATAGCCCGAATTGGTTTGAAGTGATTGCAGCAGGGGACATTGTGCCTCAGAAAAAGCCCGCACCTGATATTTATCTGTATGCGTTGGAGCAATTGAATTTAGAGCCTGAAGACTGTATTGCGATCGAAGATTCCTATCCAGGACTGCAAGCTGCCCTGCAAGCCAATCTCAAAACGGTGATCACAATGAACGATTACACCCGCCAACACGATTTTTCTGGGGCTGCGCTCGTCGTTGATCAATTGGGAGAACCGGATCAGCCTTGTTCTCTCATTTCTGGAAGCGTGGACAAGTTCTCCTACTTATCTCTAAAGACTCTCCAAGCGATTTAGCACTCCAACGGATTGAAGCAGTGGGAGTGCTAAATCGCTGATTGCTTTTACCAGTTTCGCCAGCCGCCGATCGCGGGTTTTTCTGACCGTTCACTGATTAACTTCTGATACTCTTGCGAACTCGCCCAGCGATCGATTTCTCGTGCTCGCAAAACTGGAACCGGATGCGATAGTTGCGCCGTCTGCAACTGCTTCAACATCTCTCCAATCTCCGTCTTGCTCACCTCGTCGTAAGCCCGCGCTTGAGCGATAAAGGCATCGAGATTCAACTGATTCGCCAACTTGGGCGATCCTCCCGTCAGCTTCATCATCACCGACATCGTAATTCTCGGATCTTGAGTCGCAAGCAAGGCTGCACGATCGCAAGTAAACTCCGCACAGCGCACCCAATTCATAATCTGCGCTTGCAATCCTTGGGTCAAAACGCCTCCCATCGGCAACTGACCTGCCGCCAAAATCAGCAGATTTGCCAACGTCAAATAAACGCTGTGATCGCACTTCAGATGCCCTAATTCATGCGCGATCACGGCTTGAATCTCTTCAAGTGTGAGCAGATCAATCAGCGATGTGTGCATCACAATAAACGGTTGCTTCCCTCTCATCGCGAAGGTATAAGCATTCGGTACAGGATGTTGACGCACATAAAGCTGCGGCACGTCTAAATCTAAAACTTTACAAGCTTCAACCAAAAGCTGGTGCAACTCAGGGAGTTGCTGCTCGCTCACCAAAATGCTGGAGGCAATATTTTCAAGATAAAAAAATTGTTCCGCCACATTCCCCAACAGAGCGCGAATTGCCAGATCCAATCCAGGCAACTGCTTCAACGCTTGGGTTGCCTCTAAATCTAGAGGGTGACGGAACTGATCAGCTTTTAGCCCAATCAGGGCTGACTTTGAGAATGACATGTTCAGGCGTACAGAATCTCTCAAAGCCAGTATAACGAAAACGCCTGAACTTAGAGGGTGACTTTCATGGGAGCGCTGACAACAGAAGTATCGAGCGCACGCTGGATTTTTGCACCCAGTCCTCGCAGTTTCGCCTCAATGTTGTCATACCCACGATCGAGGTGATTCAACCCTTTTACAGTCGTCATGCCATTCGCTGCCAAGCCCGCAATTACTAAGGCGGCAGAAGCTCTCAGATCTGTACCTTGGACAGGCGCACCAGACAGTTGAGGCACACCGCGCACGATCGCAATATTGCCTTTTAAGCGAATATCTGCACCCATGCGATTCAGTTCTGCCACATGCTGAAGCCGATTCTCAAACAGCGTCTCTGTAATCATGCTGTCTCCCTCGGCTAAGGTCAGCAATGACATAAACGGAGCTTGCAGATCTGTAGGAAATCCAGGGAAAGGCAAGGTTTCAATATCCGTACCCCGGAAAGTTTTGGCAGGCAAAACTCGAACACAATCGGGAGCATCAATTGCCACATGAATTCCGATTTCGCTGAGTTTCGCGATCGCTGCACTCAAATGATCCGGAACAACAGGAGATAAGCTAATTTCCGATCGCGTAATTGCACCCGCCATCAAAAACGTTCCCGCTTCAATCCGATCCGGGACAACCGAATAATCAATTTCGTGCAATTTGGGAACGCCGTTGATCACAATCCGGTTAGTTCCTGCACCTTGAATCTTTGCACCCATCGCATTACAGAAATTCGCCAAATCGACGACTTCCGGCTCTTGAGCGGCATTTTCAATAATTGTTTCGCCTTCTGCTAAGGTCGCTGCCATCATGATATTCTCGGTTGCACCCACGCTTGGGAAATCGAGATAAATCCGTGCGCCTGTCAAGCGTTTGCGATTTCCACGCACGTACGCATTGACAACCCCATGTTCGATGATGACTTCTGCACCCAGGGCTTGTAAGCCTTTTACGTGCAAATCAACGGGACGATCGCCGATCGAGCATCCACCCGGCAACGGCACTTGAGCAACGCCTAAACGCGCCAGCAAGGGACCAATGACAAAGAAGCTTGCCCGGAGTTTGCTAACGATTTCGTAAGGCGCTTTGGATTGGTTAATATCAGAAGCATCCAAATCAAGAATGCCAGCTTCTTGATCGTGGAGTACTTTAACGCCCAAGGCTGACAAAATCTCGCCAATGCGAGTGATATCGAGCAGCGAAGGGACATTTCGTAACCGACAAGTTCCTGAGCAAAGAATCGACCCAGCCATGAGGACAAGGGCGGAATTTTTAGCCCCGCTGATCTTGACGTGTCCACTCAGGGGTTGTTGTCCCCAAATGTGTAGTACAGAGTGACTTTCTTCAGGTGAAGAATCTTGAGACAAATTGGGCGCGAGAGTAATGGGTCTGTCCTCCTGGGTCGGCATGTTGAAATTTACGCTAAGATTTGGGACTTCAAAGTTGGTTTAGATTCTACCGGAAAGCAGGAAATTGTCCAGCATCACTCTGCACTGCCCGGCATTCCACGTCGCCCGTTTTGCGTAAACTCAGAAAAAATCAATTTCCAAAAAGATTGACAATTTCAATGCAATCCACGATACTTGGAGATCGCGACCGATAAATGCGGGACTGGCGGAATTGGTAGACGCGCTAGATTCAGGTTCTAGTGTTCGCAAGGACTTCCGGGTTCAAGTCCCGGGTTCCGCATCTAAGATAAGTGGGCTGTGCTCTTCGGAGGCAGCCCATTTTTGATATCATCCCAAGAATTTAATCTCCGGCAAATTACGGGAAATTGATCAATATATACTTATCAATTCACTGGAGTCTATGGATGAAATTTAATCGATCGAGCAGTCTATAATTGTCCCGAAATCGGTTGACAGGTATTACTTCCCATCGGCGATCGTACGGGAATCGGCTCGTCTCGTTGCAAGATCTGATTATCTGTCCCTAAAGCCCGTACATCGCAGATACCCGTCGCTCCAGATCCGACCAGCAGTAGCATTCCATTCGTGCCTGTATCTCGGAGAACCTTACCGTTATCAAAGACAACCTCGACGGCTGCAACATCGGGAGAAAAAATTTCACCATAGAACACCGTATGGCGCTCTTTAACGTTGGGATGAGTCCGTCCGACGTGGTATCGAATCAGTTTTTGCTGTTTTCCAGCAGTGGGTTTGTCAGGATTCTGATTGAAGGAACTGCCTGTCGATTTTAGGCTCCATTCCATGCCATTGCGTTTGACCACTCGATAACTGAGGGCAGGCTGAACTGAAGCTTCTTTTTGCAACGATTTGGCTTCACTCGGACAATTTCCACGCGACAAAGCTACAATGCCTTTTTCCCATTTTCGCACCGTCAAGACCTGAAAATCCTTTGCTTCAGCTTTGGATGAGCCAGGACAACTAAATGGGCGACGTAGCATTTCTTCAGGCGTTGCAGCCACGATCGAGACTGTGTATCCAACGGTTCCAAGACAAATCAGACCCACTATGCCCATCAGCCAGCGACGATTCATGTTCTTCGGTTCCTTGCGGTGACAAAAAGTTGATGAATTTCCTTTCGATAGTTTGCACTGTTTCTAAATGTTCAGACTCCCCCTACAGCGGGGTTTTTCAGCATGGTTACACTGTAGCTGCTAAAAGTTGATTTGCACGATCAATATTTTCTCGAATCGATTTTGCTGAAGTATGAAGTGCTGTTAACTCAGAATCTGTGAGATTGAGTTCGATGATTTTCTCGATGCCACCGCATCCTAATCGGCAAGGAACCCCAATGAAGATCTCGTTCAGTCCATATTCTCCTTGAAGGTAGGCGGCGATCGGTAACAGGCGAGATTTGTTGTACAAAATTGCTTCAACCATCGCACAAGCTGAAGATGCAGGTGCGTAGAATGCGCTTCCGGTCTGCATTAATTCAACAATCTCTGCACCGCCGTTGCGGGTGCGTTTGATGAGTTTGTCGATCGTGGTTTCGGGTAAAAGTTCTGTAATTGGAATTCCATTGACAGTCGAATATCGAGGCAATGGAACCATGAGATCGCCATGCCCGCCTAGGACGGTGGCATTAATGTCTGACACTGAGACATTCAGTTCCATTGCGATAAAGGTTTGAAACCGAGCGGAATCGAGAACACCTGCCATGCCCATGACTTGTTGAGGCGGCAGATCGCTCACTGCCCAAGCGAGATGCGTCATGACATCGAGTGGATTCGTAACGACGATAATCACCGCATGAGGAGAATGTGCGATCGCTTGTTTCACTACATCGCGCACGATTTTGGCATTGGTTAAAAGCAAATCGTCTCGGCTCATACCGGGCTTGCGCGGCAGTCCGGCTGTAATCACAATGACATCGGAATTTGCTGTGTCGAGATAGTCGTTGGTTCCAAAAATGTGGCGATCGTGCCGTTCTACCCCACGCGCTTCCATCAAATCGAGCGCTAATCCCTGCGGACGACCCCGAACTACATCAAGTAGGACAACATCTGCTAAATTTTTCTCTGCAACTCGCTGAGCTAATGCACTCCCAACATTGCCTGAGCCAATGATTGAAACGCGGAATTGGGAGCAGGTTGGAAAAGAAGAAGACATGAAAATTGCCGCCAGTGCTTCTTGATTTCATCTTAGCGCTGTCGATCAAGAAACTAGCGGCACAATTGGAATCCTTTAAGAATCGCGCCTATTTGAAGGATTCAAGCTGGTCTTGACGCAGCCAAATATTAGGAGTGGGAACTTTGCCAAATTTGACGAAAGCATAATCGCCCTTCAAATCGACGACTTCACCCTGGGTTTCAAAGATATAGCTAGGGAAGCGCGGATCGCTTGCTTTTGCTTCGACGCTGTTTTCTAACTTCTCACGCACAACGCGTACCATCTCGCCTTTCTTAATTGGCATACTTACCTCAGTGTTCTCTAACTGATCATTATGTTGCAAAAGCTGAATTGATTATGATGCAAGTTTGTAAGGATTTCCATAGAGAACCTTCGTATTCATCAAGTCGTTTTTTGTATAGAGCCGTCTCCCGCTTTAGGTAGACGAATTCTTACCGAGAAAATTTTTAGTTTTACGGGAGGTCATTCGCGCGATCGAGGTCATGCATGAGTTCATCGAACAAGCTAGAGCCAGTCGAATCTTCTCCAGAATCTTCTCTTGAGTCACACCCGAAACGATTGCCAGTTCGCGCGATCGCGCTATTGCTAAGTTTGATCTTTTTTGGCTTTCTGGGGTATCAGGCTGAGCTTGTCTTACCGATGCGACCGCCGAATCTCAGCAGTACTTACACTCCAGTGACTCAAGCGCCGCCCAGTAGTCTCGGTTCCTACGATGTCTTGGGTCACGTGGTCAGCGCATCCGATGCGGAACAACTGCTGCAAACTGAAGCTGGAAAAGAACAACTCTCCCCAGAACAAGGTGCAGTCGAGATTAATCAAGACTTGCTCACACTCGGACGAGATACCTTTTATCGCGAAACCTTTGGCAATGAGCGCTTTCTGACCGATGTAGTAGGAGCGTTAGATGGACCAATTAATTTAGCAAGTATTACAAAAGCGATCGTCAAACTCGCAGGACAACCCACCACGAATTTACAAGTTGCAGTTGATCGAGATGTCACTCTCGGTGGGCGAGAATTCAAAGCAGGAACCTTGTTGAATACTGGGTTAGATATTCCGGCTCGATCGCTTTTACCGCTCGGAATGCGGACTGAATTATCTCAAGGTAAAGTCCGAGTTGGAATTACTTGTGCGTTTTGTCATGCAGCAGTCGATCGTCAAACAGGCAAAATTCTAGAAGGTGCGCCTAACAATGATTTGGACACGGGGCTAATTCTGGCATCTGCATCGAATTCAGCCGCGATGTTCCGACATACAGGTGTCAATCCGACTCAATTGCAATTCGGCGATCGACGTTACATTGATGCCCAAGGCAACGAAGCTCAGCTACCCGATGCGAAAGCAGTAGAAGATGCGGTAGATGCAGATTTTCTCAGTTGGGCACCCGGTAATTTCGACTCAACGGGAACCATGACGAATAATCCTTCTCAAAATCCTTCGTCTTATACATTTGAGGCTTATCCTTACGGTTGGAGCGGACATTCAGCGATTGGCTGGTTTCACGGACTCACGACGCTCAATAGCAATGTTCATGCAACCAATTCTGATACGACGACTGGAGCAGATGGGAGTCAGGCATCACTTGGGATTGATAAAGAGACCTATCTCGGCATTCTGCTGCAAAATGCTTCAAATCCGAAATTTCGTCTACCCGATGGTGTGAATCCGGCTGAATTTTTCGATCAAATTGATCCAACTCCCGGCGAACCTGCAATCAATGAAGTGATTCGGATGCCTGGTTATCCGAAAGGCTCACCATTTATGTTAGATGGCTTAATGGCAAGTTCTCCAGGGTTGCCTGTAGGTCAACAACTGAATGCGATGTCTGCTTGGCAAAATACCTTAGCTCCACCTCCCTACTCTGAAGCTCAAAATTTACAGCAGTTGCAGCAAGGCGCAAAAGTCTTCGATCGAGCAGGCTGTGCAGAATGTCACAGTGGACGCACGTTTACGAATCACCACGTCATTTCGCAGCAAGAAGTCAAAACTCAGCCTTCGCGCGCGCCTGCTTTGAAAGTCTTTGCCAAAAGCTTCGTTGCACCTAAAACGTATCCCAATGGGGAATCCGTTCCCCTGCCTGAAAATCCACCTGTTTTACCTGTTCCAACGGATATTACGCCAAAGTCTGATCAACAAAGAGCGTTTGCGCTGAATGATCCATCTGGAGCATACAAAGTTCCTAGCTTGATTGGCTTAGCAGTCACTGCTCCTTATCTGCATGATGGTGGAGTCGCAGCGAGTTCAGAAGCATTGCAGCCTGACGTGACCGGAGCTTATCAAATTACTCAAGCTGATCAAATTGGGATGGCAGGAACATTGATGCAGCATGTTTTGCCTGATCCAGCGGCAAGCTTGCGGATGTTAGTCGATCGCAATTTACGCAAACCGATGATTGAGGCAAATCGGGCAAATGCTGATTTAGTGCGATCGAACATAGATGGTAGTGGACATGAGTATTGGATTGATCAAGCTGCGGGATTCACCCCAGAGGAGCAGACTGCTGCGATTGAGTTCATGCTTTCGTTAGATGATGATCCCCAAGTCCTTCTTAACTGATGAGAATTCGATGCACCTCAAGTCAATTGGTTTAGTCCTAATCTTTCATTAGCAAGAGGAACGGTCTATTTTCGCTCGTTACAGTAAGCCTGCAAGAGTGGTTGAAACGCATCCACCGTGTCCTCGCTCTGTTTTATTCCGGGGGCGGGTGAATGCAAGGAACGATACGTTTCAAAGATCCTCTGAAATTCATCCTAATCCCGTTTCTCCTAACATTATGACTCCCAATCAAGTTACTCAAAGGAAGATTCGCTATGCTGTTGTCGGCTTGGGTTGGTTTGCTCAAGCTTCCGCACTTCCCGCTTTTGCTCATGCTGAAAATTCTGAACTCGTAGCTTTGGTTTCAGACGACCCAACAAAGCGAGAAGAAATTGCTAAACAGTATGGAGTTCAGCATACCTATGCTTATGATCAGTACGAAGACTGCCTAAACAGTGGTGAAGTGGATGCCGTCTATATCGCATTGCCCAATCATCTGCACTGTGAGTATACGGTGCGTGCTGCAAATGCAGGCATCCACGTTCTCTGTGAGAAGCCGATGGCAGTGACAGAAGACGAGTGTCAACAAATGATTGATGCGTGCGATCGCAATCAAGTCAAGCTGATGATTGCTTACCGTCTGCATCTCGAAGAAGCGAATATGCAGGCAGTCGAAATTCTCAAGTCTGGGCAAATTGGCGAACCACGCATCTTTAACTCTGTGTTTACTCAGCAAGTAAATGCGGGAAATATTCGCGTTCAGAAAGCAGTTGGTGGCGGCACACTAGATGATATTGGCATCTACTGTATCAATGCGGCTCGCTATCTCTTTCAGGCAGATCCGATCGAGGTTTTTGCAACAGCAGCTAGTAAAGACGAACCTCGTTTTCGAGATGTTGCAGAGATGTCGAGTGCAATTTTGCGTTTCCCAGACGATCAACTCGCTTCGTTTACGGTCAGCTTTGGTGCAGCAAAAACTTCGAGTTATCAAGTGGTCGGGACAAAAGGCGATTTGCGAGTTGACCCAGGTTATTCAGGGCAAGGTGAGATGAAGCATATTTTAACGATCGACGACAAGACTCAAACTCAAACGTTTGAAGGTCACGATCAGCTTGCAGCTGAGTTCGTTTACTTCTCGGATTGCATCTTACAGAACAAAGATCCAGAACCGTCGGGGCAAGAAGGTTTGATTGATATTCGGATCATTCAAGCACTCTATGATTCAATTCAATCCGGTCGCTTTGTTCAGCTTCCCACGATGCAGCGAGAGCACCGCCCTGGCCTACACCAGTCAATTCAGCGTCCTCCGCTTGAGAAGCAACCTGATTTGGTCAATGCGGCTGATCCGTCGGGTCAATCTTAACGGCACAAAGTGCAGAGTGGGGAGATAGGGAGCAATCTAAGTGTAGATTCTCCCCATCTCCCCAGATTTAAAGTCGTTTCTCTCGAACACTCAGCGAACCTGTCGAATCTGCCGAGTCTCCTCTAGAATGCCTTCTACATCTTCTTCACTCAATCGCCGCACATAGTTGACTTTGATCTCTTCGAGTAAATCCGTTGCTAGAGACTGAAGCTCTTGCAGCGATCGCTGATCTTGCAACTCTGTTGCCAGATTTTGACCAAAACTTTTCACAAGTTGACTGATCAATTCACCACCTTTTTTATCTTCTAGCGCCAGCACGATCGCATCATAAACCCCGCTTGTGACCTCTGCCACGAGTCTCTCATTGATCTGACGCGGTAGATCCCCTACTAATGGCATTGCTTTCAAGCCTTGATAAGCAGGCGACTGGCTGAGAATCATATCAACATTATGTCTCAGCACTGCTTCTAGCTCAGGCTTGATCTTTGGCAAAACATTGTAGACGGTCGTTTTGACTAAATGCGTTGCAAGCTCTTGAACCTCATCGCGCTGATTGAGATCAATGTAAGGACGATTCACAGATTGAATCAGCCAGCGTGAAATCTCACCGCGCGCGATCGCATCTTGGAAGCGATCGATAACCTGTATGACAACGACTTCTGCCATATCTTCAGAAATGTTCGCGACAAAGCCTTGACTTGCTTGAGTCCGCACCCGCGCAAGGTTAACCATCCCGGACTGATCCAACCGAACCACAGTCGGGATCACCCGTAACCATCTGAGAAAAGGTAAGAGCAAAAAGATGTCATACCATCGCCATAGCATTGCATCTAACCAAGACAAACTTTGATAGCGACGGCTGAGATAGAACGTTCGAGCAATGAATTCTAAAGCAAAAATTCCAACAAATGGTGCATCAACGAGCCAAAACCAATCAACAAATTCGCCATTCTCTCCAATGGGTCGATAGTAGTTCACCGCGATTAAAGGACGAATCTCTTGATTGAAAAACTTCTGTTCTGCGGCTACGCCTCGCTGTGCTAAATTTTCCTGGCTCCAGAATGTTGCAAACGCTTGCTTTGCCGATTCTCCTCGACGCTGACCAAATACATGCTCTCGCATACGATTCTTGATTCGTTCAAGCGTGCCGCTTTTATTCGCAACGGCAAAAGGATTCGTGCTCACAAGTTCTGAACTGCGATCGCGCAAATCTTGCAATCGAGTCTGTACCTGCACACTTTCTAATCCAAACTGTTGAAGTTCTTGCTCTAAAGTGTTTACTGTACTTAGATAGGCTTCCGTATCGCGATGCGGCTCGATTCCCTTTATCGGATCGTAGAGGCGGGTGACGGCTGGAAAGTTGCGAAACCAGAAATCCCGCCAAGGAATATACGCAAAGTCAAAGGCAACAAGTCCCAAATTTACAAGTGCCAACCCTGCCATCGCTCTCTCAAACCAGAGATTTCGACGAGGTGGGAAACGAGAAGGAGACGATCGCATAAAATTCCAACCAGCATTCACCTTCTGAATTTTAAGCGCGATCGCTTTACAATGATAAAGACAGCAACATTTCCGTAAAAATGCTCCCGCTGCTATTTCAACTTGCCTGATATTAGGTTTTAGTGTTGTGGAGACTTCAGCACGTTGAATCCTTTGAAAATCTTGAATAAAGGTAGAGCAACCTGACCTAAACGGCTCTGAGTAGAGATAATCTGTTTCGGTTTCTGTACATACTTTAGGGGACTTCCCCATAAGAAGCCAGTGTTATTACGGATAATTTATTAGTTCTTCACAAGTGGATTTGAAAAATACGGACGTATCTGACCACGTTTTCAGATAGTTCCGGCATTATTCATCACTCTGAAGAATGAAATATAGAGTGAAAATGGCTCAAACCCTCGAAAATTCGTTTTTTCTTTTCGTTCGGCTTAAATCAGTACGGGTATTCGTATTTTCACGGAGATGCGAAAAATTTTATAGGCTTGAATATAAAGCTTCAATGAAGTTCTATATTCTTTACGGATCGCAACGCTGCTCATCGAATGTTTAAATCCCCTGAGTTTTAGCCGAAAGGCTTATCCTAGAAAAGGACTGTTGACGCGCGCTTTTTTCATATGACTGAACA
This sequence comes from Leptolyngbya sp. GGD, assembly GCF_026735145.1. Taxonomy (NCBI): domain Bacteria; kingdom Bacillati; phylum Cyanobacteriota; class Cyanophyceae; order Leptolyngbyales; family Leptolyngbyaceae; genus Leptolyngbya; species Leptolyngbya sp. GGD. The sequence continues at coordinate 933,810 of NZ_JAPQKE010000001.1, read as the reverse complement.
TTCTCCTATTCACGTTATCGGCGGTGGCTTAGCAGGCACAGAAGCTGCTTGGCAAATTGCTCAAGCAGGCGTTCCTGTTGTGCTGCACGAAATGCGCCCGATGCGCCAAAGTCCGGCTCATCATTCTGAGCATTTGGCAGAATTGGTGTGCAGCAATTCGTTTGGAGCGCAGGCAACCGATCGCGCTTCGGGACTCTTACACGAAGAATTACGGAGATTGGGGTCGATCGTCATTCAGAAAGCCGATGCTCACCAAGTTCCAGCAGGCGGAGCATTAGCGGTCGACCGCGGAATTTTTAGCCAAGATCTGACTGAAACACTCTCGGCTCATCCGCTGATCGAATTGCGGCGTGAGGAAATTACGGAGATTCCCAAAGATGGAATCGTGGTGCTGACGACTGGACCTTTAACAACCGATGCACTGGCTGAAGATTTGCGCCAATTTACAGGCATGGCGTACATGAGTTTCTTCGATGCAGCTAGTCCGATCGTGGTTGGCGAATCGATCGATTTTGAAACGGCATTTTTGGCATCGCGCTACGATCGCGGCGAAGCTGCTTATCTAAACTGTCCGATGAGTAAAGAGCAATATCTGCACTTTTGGCAGGAGCTTTGTCAGGCAGAACAGGCAGAATTGAAAGATTTTGAGCGCGAAACGGCGAAGTTTTTTGAGGCATGTTTACCGATCGAGGAAATGGCGCGTCGAGGTGAAGATACGATGCGCTACGGCCCGTTGAAACCTGTGGGATTGTTCGATGCGCGATTAGGTGACTTTCGAGATCCCGAAAATCGAGAAAAACGCCCGTATGCAGTGGTGCAACTGCGACAAGAAGATAAAGCGGGGCAACTCTGGAACATGGTCGGGTTTCAGACCAATCTGAAATGGGGCGAACAAAAGCGAGTATTTAAACTAATTCCTGGCTTAGAGAATGCAGAATTCGTTCGCATGGGTGTGATGCACCGCAATACGTTTATCAATTCGCCAGAATTGTTGTTGCCAACGTTGCAGTTTAAATCGCGATCGACGTTACTAGCAGCCGGACAAATCAGTGGAACCGAAGGCTATACTGCCGCTTGTGCAGGCGGTTGGCTCGCTGGAACCAATGCTGCTCGAATTGCGTTAGGGCTTTCTCCTCTAGCCTTGCCCGTGACAACCATGATGGGAGCGTTGTTTGATTTTATTAGTTCTGCTTCTCCCAAGCATTTCCAACCGATGCCGCCCAATTTTGGCATCTTACCGGAGCTTCCCAAGAAGATTCGCAACAAGCAAGAGCGATACGGACAATATCGCGATCGCGCTTTTGCTGATCTCGATCAGTGGAGTGGAGTTGTGAACACAGTCAGCGCGATCGCAAGCTGATTGCTTTTGTCACACCTCGATCGTGCTAGACGGTAACAGGATATTCGTCATCGATCGAGGTGTGAAAGAAGAAGCGACATCCGCCATTTGTAAAAGGCGCATGACTGGATCCGGGTTGAGAGCGAATGTAATCGCCCGCTCCGTAGACTTCATTGCCAATCACCAGATCGCCTTCCATCATAAAGATTTCTTCGGTCGCGGCATGGCGATGCCAAGGATAGCAAACCCCCGGTTCTGCCTTCAAAAAGCCAACGAGTTCGCGCGTTGCTTCATCTCGATGCACGATCGCAATCATCACACCTGGAGTAGGATGAGGTTGCCAGTCTAATTCCTGAGCACGAATTGCGAGATGAGGCGCAGAAGGCGTAGATTGTGGAACAGGGATAGTCTCTAATGGTGGAGAGTCTAGACCAAGGCGATCGAATAAGCGATCTTTCAGCTTGTCTGACATTGGTAAGACTGGAGTACTATAAGGCAGTGCAGTAGCAGCAGATTCGTAACTTAACAGTTCTTCTGCTAAATCAGGACATTCGGCAATCTGCTGCTCGACCCACGCTCTTTCCTGCTCACCTAGTAGATCTAAAACGTAGAGGGGAGCTAGTTCACAAAAGCAGTAGTTTTCGGTGTCCATGTTCTCGATCGCCTTTCGTCGTCCATTTACGCTTACAAGTATTCGCTTGAACCCAGAGCAGACTTTAACTTGCTTAATCCTAACCGAATTCTCGTTTTTACAGTTCCCAATGCTAATCCAGTGTGAGCCGCAATTTCACCTTGGGATAATCCCTGGTAGTAAGCAAGCTCAAGAACAAGTCGTTGCTCTTTCGGTAAGGTTTGCAAGGCGATTATGACTTGGCTACGTCGCTCTTTTATTGATGCCTCCTCAAATAGATCTACGCAATCTGCCTTCGGTTGGATCTCTACGGCTTCGATTGATACGACTGCGGTGGAGTTCGATCGTTTCAGTTTGCGAAGTCGATCGAGAATGCGGCTGCGTGCAAGCGTAAATAGCCAAGTATCAGCTTTTCCTTTTTGGACATCATAGCGCTCCGCGATGCGCCACACTTGCGCGAACACATCTAGCACCGCTTCTTCACTTTCTTCGGCTGAACGCAAGCTTTTGAACGCTAGCCCATAAATGATTCGGGCATAGCGATCGTAAAGTAGGGACAAGGCGGTTTGATCGCGCTGAGCAATCTGGGTCAGCAACGCCACATCATCTACCGCAGAAGAAGGTTTCATCCCAATTTTCTTATCGGAATTATATTTGGCAAGTATACTGATCTTCTTGCTCAGCTAGAAGAAATCTTTTCAAGTCTCAATATTTCAGCCCCTCAGCTTTCGAGAACAATTTCGACGGTTCTACGTTTTCCGAAGCTAGCAATTCTGTTTGAAGCCATTGTGCCAATCCTTTCCCACCTTGCTGCATGATGATGTTGTGGTTCCACTCCAGCAGGGGACGCGCAATGACTGCGAGAGCATTCATCCAGCGTTTTGTCGTGCGAACTGTCCAAGTGTAGTAGATTTCTGTGCCGCGATCGAGCGTTGTAAGTTCCCATAATCCGCGTCCTTCTACATCTCCGATCGCGATCGCTTCCATTACGATCGGAGCTTCGAGTCGAATCACACGAGTATTAAAGGTCAGTGTATAAGAGAGCGGTGTTTTCCAGACAAATCGCTGAACGGTTCCCACTCCATTTGAATCTCCTGCTTCGAGATCAACAACAGAGTCAACTGCATCCCACCAAAGATGCCAGGATTTAGTGTTGAGAATCTCTTCCCAAACCTGTTCGATGGGTGCAGCAATGAGCCAGCGAGTCACAAATTGATATTCTGCCATCGTGTTTTTGGAGTTAATGTTTCAAAGCGTGAGCAGTTTGTGTGAGATGACCATTTTCTATCCTTAAGCTTTCCACAGTGAATCGCGCTGTGTCTGGGTGTAAAATCACAGTTTCTAGAAGCTGCATCGCCTGTTTTACAAGCATTGCTTCGGATGTGTGATGCACGATCGTAAAAAACAAGCGATCGTTGAGCGTTGCGACTCCACAGACTCGTTCTTGCTCAAATCCTGACAAGACGATCGGCCCATAAATCGCGCTCAAAAATAGATTGCCATACTGCTGAGGAATTGATAAGCGTCCTAGATTTGTCACCATCACATCAGATGCGTACTGTTTTCTAAACAAGTGATTCACAAATTCAGGGCTAGGATTAGCACAGATCAGGGCTGTGTGTTGCTGCACGAGTTGTTGTACAGATTGCTGTACATTCTTCGCTTGCTGCATCAAATCCAAATTCAGCGATCGTGCAAGTTGCCAGAATTGAGTTTGGTGAGTAATCGTGTACGCCGTCCGACCAGAAGAGATATACAATCCACACTCTGGCAGGTTAGCAAAATAGGGACGGAGATTAATTGGAGATAAACAATGAAGCAGTTGTTTAGAATCGCAATGCTGTGCAATCGTCAATAACCAGGCAGCACAAATTGCAGCATGAACAGTTGTTGCTTCCTGACGACAGTATTGGATCAATTGAGTTGTTATCTCCGGAGAGAACTGTCCTGCACTGACTTGGAGTGAAGAATTTTCACACAAGCTATCATTTTGCCTCGGCTTCATGCGCTGCCAGAACTGTTGCCAGTAAACCATTCCAGTTGCTAGAACTTTCTGAAAGTGAGAAATTGGTTGGTGATCAGGTAATAACGATTCTAAAGAAGGTGGAACAGAATGATTGAGGACGGCTTGCTGAGGACACGCTAGTAGGGACAGAATTTCCTCAATCAGTTTTACCGTGGTCATTCCATCCGCGATCGCATGGTGACAGACAACGATCAGGTCGGAAATTTCTGGAGAATACAACCACACAATCCGAATCAGTGGCGCTTCTGCCCAATCAAAAGGCTCTGTCAGTTCTCTCGCTGCTTCTGTTTGCCAGTGTGTTTCTCCCGATCGCGCAATCATTCGATAGGGAATCGCGTTCGAGTGTTCGACAAAATGGGGGCTACTCTTCTGCTCTAATGAAATTTTGACGCGCAGTAAGGGATGACGCTGCTGTAATTGCTCCAGCGCATAGGTGAGAGCAGCAGAATCAATGGTTCCTCGAACTTGAGCCGTTATAGCAAAATGGAATGGAATCACGCGATCGCGCAACCATAGCAGTTGTTCCAGTGCGCCTAACCGTCGGTAAGCAGATGGCATTATTGTTTCTCCTGGAGTTGAGCCAACATTGTAGATGGATTCCAGTAGGTTTTTAGGGTCTGAATCATGCCATCGGCATTAATTTCAAACACATCAATGCCTTCAAAGTGAACCTCAGCCCCATTTTTACTAATACCGTGACCTTTCCACTTAACGGCTGCTGCTTGACCATTGATTGAAACAAACTCTTCGGTCAATTCGACAGACAGGAACAGATCGACGATCGCTTGAAGAAATTGACGAACTTCGTCACGGCTTTTCAAAATCGGAGCTTCGGCGGGATCTTGATGAATGCAAGTTTCAGAAAAACAAGCCGCCATTGCCTCTGCTTTATGAGGAGAACGACTCGCTGCAAAATACTGCTGAACAATCGTCTGAACCATTTGAGGTGAAACCGTTGTGGAGTTAGACATAAGTATTGAGTGAATGTTGAATCTACTCTGATTACGCAAAAGCAACTGCGTTGGATCTGCTTGAATCAATTTAAATTTGCGATCGCCACATTGCTACTAGTTGGTACAGGTGCTTTTCTCAGCAATGTGGCCTTCATTGAACTTAATTTTTCTGTTTTACAGATCCGATTGTGATGCTCAGGCGTAATCACAATCAACCGAGTAATCCGAGGACAATTCAATATGCTAACGAATACAAGATTTCCAGCTTACGACTTATTTTCACCCGAAGCGCTTGCCAATCCCTACGAACTTTACAAGCAAATGCGGGAAAGCGATCCAGTCTACTATTCAGAATCGCTAGGCTACTGGATCTTAACTCGCTATCAAGATGTAGAAGCAGCTCTCAAAGATGAACGATTGAGTGCCGATCGTAGTTCTCTGTTCATTCATCAAATCGGCGATCTCGACATTCGCTTAATTCAGAATTTCTTGCAGTTGATCGGCAATATGATGATCGAGAAAGATCCGCCAGAGCATAGCCGTATGCGAAAACTCGCGAATCAAGGCTTTACTACTCGTGCTTTAGAAAGTTGGAGAAGCATCATTCAACAAACGACCGATCGTTTACTGGATCAAGTTCAAACCCAAGGTTACATGGATATTGTGGACGACCTTTCAGTACCTTTACCTGCACTGATTATTGCTGAAATCTTTGGTGTGCCAGAATGCGATCGCGCAAATTTGATCCAGTGGGCAGCCGATATCGGAACCTTATGGGGTGCTCCTAGTGGTCAAAATATCGAGAAATTGGCGCGAAAGGCGGATGCTGCTGCAATTCAATTTACCAATCTGATTCAACATTTAATTGAAGAACGTCGTCGCCAGCCAGGAACCGACCTCATCAGTTTGCTCACGATCGCTTATGAAGCTCAAGGATTAGACTTTGCAGAATTGCCTTCACTTTGTATCCTGATTCTCAATGCTGGACATCTCACCACGACTGATTTAATCCCCAATGGAGTAGCCGCTTTGCTCACCCATCCAGAGCAACTGCAAAAGCTCATTGCTCACCCAGAATTGATGCAGTCTGCTGTAGAAGAAATGATTCGCTACGATTCCCCGGCACCGTTTGTATTTCGCATTGCAAAAGAGGAGATAGTCATTTCCGACACGACGATTCCAGCAGGAAGTGTTGTTGCTTTAGGATTGGGAGCAGCAAACCATGATCCAGCTAAATTTACTCATCCTGATCAGTTTGACATTGCCCGCACTCCTAACGAACATTTAGGATTTGGCCCCGGAGTTCACTACTGTCTTGGAGCCGTACTCGCCCGAATGGAGCTAGCAATTTGCTTTACAACATTGCTGAAACGAATGCCAAATCTACGATTTGATGTCGATCGACAAGCAATTCCTCGCCACACCAGCCTTGTTTTCAAAGGATTTGGATCCCTCCCCATTCTCTTCTAGTGCCATACTCCCCCATTCCCCTACTCCCCCATCTTCCCCAAGTTAGGCTACAAAAAATCCCAGGTACGCTCGAATGGTGTACCTGGGATACTTCAGTTTTCAATTCAACTAAACGACTTCAACTTCGACTTGAGGCTGAGGTTGCTGAGGCTGGAATTGGAACAATGAGTAAACTACATCTCGACGAATGTTGATCATCATTTCCAAGAACAGCTCATATCCTTCGCTCTTGTACTCGATCAACGGGTCTTTCTGACCGTATCCTCGCAATCCGACCGACTCACGCAAGCCATCCATTGCTTGGAGGTGTTCACGCCAGAGGGTATCAATTCGATTCAGAATAAAGAACCGCTCTGCCTGACGCATCAATCCAGGCTGCACCGAATCTACTTCCGCCTCTTTCAAGTCATAAGCAATTCGTGCCTGCTCATGTAAGAATGCCTTCATTTCGCTCAAGGTCATGTCTGCCAAATCTTCTGGCTGCATGTCCTGAAGCAAGTAAACAAACTCTTGCACCTTGCTGACAAGCTTGTCTAGCTCCCATTCTTCCGGCGGTAGCTCTGGATTGATATAGGCTTCCACAATGTCATCCATTGTACGTTCAGCATATTCAATCACTTTCTCTTTCAGGTCTTGCCCTTCAAGAACCCGACGGCGTTCGGCGTAGATAGCACGACGCTGATTGTTCATCACTTCGTCATACTCAAAGACTTGCTTCCGAATGTCGTAGTAGTAAGTCTCGACTTTCTTCTGCGCGCCTTCAAGCGATCGCGTAAGCATCTTCGACTCGATCGGCATATCTTCTTCCACGCGGAAAGCATTCATCATGCCTGCAACGCGATCGCCACCAAAAATCCGCAGCAAGTTATCTTGCAAACTTAGGAAGAACTTGGTCGAACCCGGGTCACCTTGCCGTCCTGCTCGTCCTCGCAACTGGTTATCAATCCGGCGCGATTCATGACGTTCTGTACCGATGACATGCAGCCCCCCGAGTTGAACCACTTCTTCGTGTTCGCGATCGGTAAAGGCATCGTACTCGGAGCGAATCAGCTTGTAGACTTCTCGCAGCTTTTGAATTACCAGATCAGTCGTCGGAGCTTTTTCCGCAGCCGTTGCGATCTTGTCTTCTGCTTCAAGTTCCGGCAAACTGCGCTCACCATATTGCTGAACTGCAACATGTACCGCATCTTTGAGAGCTTGCTCTGTCTCTGCCGAAAGTTCGACCGGATAGATATCCGATTTGGCTTTCCAAGTTTTAATCTTGGTTGCCAGCCCAAATCCTTGACCGCCACCGCGCTGATCTTGGGCAAAACCCATGCCCGAAAAATCTTCGTCATCTTCAGGCTCAACAATGCGCGGCATGAAGTACTCACGAATCTTCAGACGTGCCATATAGTCTGAGTTTCCACCCAGAATGATGTCGGTTCCGCGTCCTGCCATGTTGGTCGCGATCGTCACTTTGCCCTTGCGACCTGCTTGAGCAATGATCTCTGATTCTCGCTCGACGTTCTCAGGTTTCGCGTTCAGCAAGTTATGGGGCACATTCAACTCTTGCAGCAGTTGAGAGAGCAATTCAGATTTCTCAACGCTGGTCGTTCCAACCAGAACCGGACGACCGGTGCGGTGCATCTCATCACACTCGAGTGCGATCGCGCTCCACTTTCCGGTAATGCCCAAAACAAACAGCCCGTTTTCACCTTCTGGCACCCCTTGGCGAATCATCCGGTAAACTTCGTAGCTATTCGTCACGGTGATCATGCCGGGATGTTTTGCCTGCCGCAGAATTTCTTTGGCTTGCTCTTGGCTTTGGGGTAATCCTGGGCAAAGATTATGGGCAAGACCCTGTTTATCGAGCAGTTGAGACAAATTACTCAACGCTTCCAAGTTCATCACCCAAATCAAGACGGGGCGACCTTGCTCAGATTTCTCTGCGGCTTCGCGCGTAAAGACGGTTAAATCCCCGGCTTCGGTTTTGTACACCACATCCGATAAATCCACCCGGCGGCGTTCCCGGTTGGTTGGAATTTGGGTGACTTCTAGCTTGTAAATCTTCTCAAGTTCAGCTTCTTCGGTCTTCGCCGTTCCGGTCATACCTGCAAGTTTCGGATACAGCAGGAAGAAGTTTTGATAGGTAATCGTCGCGAGTGTTTGCGTTTCGTTTTGGATGTCCACGCCTTCTTTTGCTTCGATCGCTTGGTGCAAGCCATCACTCCAACGGCGACCCGGCATGACGCGACCTGTAAATTCATCGACGATCACGATCTCGCCGCTACGGACGATGTAGTTCACATCATTGATAAACAGTTCTTTTGCTTTAATCGCATTAAAAACGTAGTGCGCCCAAGGATCATTCGGATCAAAGAGATCTGATACACCGAGCAGTTTTTCTGCTTCGATAAAGCCTTCATCCGTCAGGAGAATGTTGCGCTGTTTCTCATCAACTTCGTAATGATCGTCGCGTTTAAGCGATCGCGCGACATCTGCCGCCTGCAAATATTTCTCAGTCGGACGTTCAACCTGACCAGAGATGATCAGCGGAGTCCGGGCTTCATCGATCAGCACCGAGTCCACTTCGTCAATCACGCAGAAGTTAAAGGGGCGCTGTACAACTTCTTCCATCGAAGTTGCCATGTTATCGCGCAAGTAATCGAAGCCCAATTCGCTGTTGGTGGCGTAGGTGACATCGCAGGCGTAGTTTTTCTGACGTTCCGCCGGAGCCATGTTTTGCTGAATCAGACCCACGCTCAAGCCCAAAAAGCGGTGCACCTGTCCCATCCATTCCGCGTCTCGTTTTGCCAGGTAATCGTTCACCGTGACGACATGAACGCCTTTACCAGAGAGCGCATTCAGATAAGCTGGCAGCGTTGAAACTAGAGTTTTTCCTTCACCCGTTTTCATTTCTGCGATTTGTCCATCATGCAGCACCATGCCGCCGATTAACTGCACATCGAAGTGCCGCATCCCCAAAACGCGCTTTCCAGCTTCCCGCACGACTGCAAAGGCTTCTGGCAGAATATCGTCGAGAATCTGCTTCTCCTCGTCGAGATTTCTTGCCTTGGCGAGTCGCGCTCTAAATTCAGCAGTCTTGCCTCTCAGTTCTTCATCTGAAAGTGGCTCAATCTCCTCTTCCAAAAGCTTGATGTCATTAACGAGTGGCTTATATTTTTTGAGCTTACGCGCATTGGGATCGCCCAGAATAGATTTAAACATGACGGGGGAAAATCAGAGATCGCTGAATGTGGGTATGGGTTCGTATCGAGACAAGAGACGCATTTTAACGTTTCCGTATCGATTCTAATCAAAGGTATTCCAATCCTATCACCCAGAATGAAACCTGAACGGGCAAGGGGATCGGGGGAAAGCCGAACCAGTAGGTATTGTAATTCAATTCACTCGATCGACTGCAATTCTAGATAAGCAGCGAGAATACGTTGAACTTGCTGCATCTGTTCTGGCTTGACTTGCCAGAACAGGGATTTTTGAATTTCTGTTCCAACCGAAGATTCAAACGTTACAAACCACCAGATGCTTCCCAATCGGTAATGGCTGCTTGTTGCCATTCCTCCTCCCAGTTCCCCTTTAGTTCATCCAGTGCAAGAGAGGCTTCGACTAAGGCTTGCTGTTCCTGTTCCCTGCGCCAGTGTTGCAGAAGGGATTCAATGAGTTGGCTTCGATCTTCTACATGCTGATCGATATCAGCAATCAAATCGTCAGGTAAAGAGACGGAGACTTTCATTCAGAACTTTCCGGAGAACGCTGACTATTACTTTTTTACTACAGTGAGAGTATGGTTCAATCCTTACGGAGCGTTCTCCCAGTCAGCGCTGAGCTTGCGGAAATTATATTGATTCGTTCCAGGATGGCAGGTAATACAGGTTGAAAGATTGAGCGGTTTTGGGAGTTCGACTTTGGGATGAAGGATTTTGAAGGCTTTAGATTCGTTGACGCGGTAGGGAATGCGTTCGCCTTCGACGACTTGACGCGAGAATGTTCTCAGATAGCGCCAAACGAGCGATCGCGTTGGATCGACAAGCGGAGTCAGCGTCGCGCCGTAATGCTGGGAATCTTGCAGCAAGTCGCGCCAGGTTTGAGTCGGGAAAATCGCAGGTGGAATGCCGATATGACAGGTGGCGCAATTTTGTAAATAAGCGTCTTGTGCGAGTTTAAGATTGCCAGTCACAGCATCGACTGTGCCAATCTCGGCTGGCGCATTGGAGACAGGGGGGGATTCCATTGCTTGAGAAAAACCCCATCCTAAAATCAGACTCCAAATCAACAGAATTCCGATTAAAATCACAGGAGATCGTCTGCGAATCCGACGGCGCTTAGGGGAATTTGACATGCGAAGACCTTTACTGCATTGAGTCCGATGAAAGGGTGACTTAAAACAAGATTAAATTGTTTCTGAGTACTCACCTTTCACAGAATAGTTTTTAAAGTGACAAATTTGTGACTGTTACTTTTTGCCAATTCCGATACAACAAAGTTTCAACTCAGAATTTAGGACATCAGGATGGATTGCAGTCAGGTTCAGTTTTGCGATCGCAAAACTCAGATCGATCTCCAACAACTTCAAGAATTATTTCAACTTAGTGCATTTTGGGCGCGCGATCGCAAAGTCGAAGATTTAGCGATCGCCATTAAGCATAGCGACCCGGTGATTTCGGCTTGGGATGGCGATCGGTTGATTGGATTTGCCAGGGCGACTTCGGACGGAATTTATCGCGCTACGATTTGGGATGTGGTCGTACATCCGGACTATCAAGGCGCAGGATTGGGACGAAAATTAGTCCAGACGGTGCTGAGCCATCCGCAGGTGTCGAACGTAGAACGGCTTTATCTGATGACGACGAATCAGCAGGAATTTTATAAGCGCATCGGATTTGAGGTGAATCAGACAACCACGATGGTGTATTTCAATCAGCCCTTGTCGTTACCAAGTTCTGCCATTTCAGTTGAAGTCGAATGCGATATTGGGTGATTGAATCATTCAAGCCAAAAAAATTGCCCAACGGTTAGACTCGATCGTTGGGCAATTTTCTAGCATCAATTTACAATCCGTAGACTAGCTTGCGCTACCTTCAACACCTGCGCTGTAAACATTGTCATCGGGATGACCTTTGCGATGCCAGCTTCCATCTTCACCTTTCTCAAAACCTTGCTTGACACTGTTCCAAGCTACCTGCATCGCAGCCTCACGGCTCAAACCATCACTTTGAGAGTTCTTGAACGCTGCCATAAAGACTTGATCAGCACCGTCCAGTAACTTATCGGTTACTTCAGAGGGCAAGCTTTCGTTTTGCTCATCAACATCATCTCGCCCTGCTGCCATCTTATCCGCAGTTGATTTCGGTTCAGCAAGTGAGGCTTGATCTTCACCGCTACTGACCGTATTCACCTGCTCAAGCTGTTTATCTTCTGCATCGATTTGCGGATTGGCTTGAGTCCGTTCGCTTCCTGTTGGCATATGAATAACTCCTAGAATATTAAATCTGGAACTATCCTAGTCCTGTCCCACCGCTGAGGCATCTTTCAAAAGAAAGCTTCGGTGATCTATCGGGATGAGGATGCTAGCAGAATGTAGCCTGCGCGATCGCGCAATTCTACCTGTTCCCCAAGGGTGAGTTCTCCATATAGAACTTTCTCAATTTTAGGGAGCGCAACTTTCACGGGAACTGTGCCAACATTCACTGCAATGATCACGGTTTGATCCTCCAGCGATCGCTCAAACACATAAGCCGTTCCCTCGGCATGAAGCACTTGATAAGTTCCGGTTCTCAAGGCTGGATAGGCATGACGAATTGCAATCAATTGACGATGGACTTTATCAATATCTAAGTTCCAATTTTCCTCAGTTGGAAACCCCCGACGAGAATCTGGATCAATGCCACCCGGTAAGCCAACTTCATCCCCATAGTAAATACTAGGTGCGCCCGGAAAGGTCATCAGTAAGAGTGTACAAAGTTCAACACTCGCATGATCACCTCCTGCAATAGTGAGTAATCGTGCAGTGTCATGGCTTGCGAGTAAATTGAGTTGCGTAAGCTGAATTTCCCAGGGATAAAGTTCGAGTAAGCTCTGCATTTTCTGAGCGTACTCACCTGCGAATAGAGGCGGATACGGGTGATAATCGCGATCTTGAACTTGCTCTAAAACAACGCGATCACCTGCTGCAAATGCGATCGTTGGACCTGCAAACAAGTAATTCATCACGCCATCAAACTGAGTTCCATCGAGCCATTCGCGCGAATCACCCCACACTTCACCAACAATGTAAGCTTCTGGATTAATCGCTTTGACGCGATCGCGAAACTCCTGCCAAAATCCGGGAGCCTTAACCTCGAAGGGGACATCTAAACGCCAACCATCAATCCCGAATTCGATCCAATATTCAGCAATCTCCATGATGTATTCGCGCACGGCTGGATTGTCATGATTAAACACAGGCAGCGCCCGATTTCCTGCCCATCCTTCATAGTTTGCCGGAAACTCGCCCGTGTAAGGATGCAGCGGAAATTCGTGAATCTTGAACCAATCGAGCCAGGGAGAATTGCTCCCATTTTCTAGAACGTCATGAAAAAAGAAGAAGCCGCGACTGGAGTGATTAAACACACCATCTAGCACGACTTTAATATCGCGATCGTGCGCTGCATCTAGTAAATCGCGAAACGCCTCATTGCCACCGAGCATCGGGTCAACCCGATAGTAATCGTGCGTATGATAGCGATGATTACTAGCAGACTGAAAGATCGGCGTGAAGTAAATCGCATTCACGCCCAAGTCTTGAATGTAATCCAACCGTTCCATTACGCCCCATAAGTCTCCCCCTTTGTAACCTTGCAGTGTTGGGGTCGCATCCCAGTCTTCCCAGGGCATCTGCTTGAGGAGTTTCTTATACGGCTGAGTCGCCCGGGAAAAGCGATCGGGAAAAATTTGATAAAAAATTGCGTGCTTCACCCAATCCGGCGTTTGAATCTGCATAACTTCTATGGATCACATCACTTAGTAGCGTAATGATCCCCACGCAGATCGCGCTCTAACTATTGACAGAATATTACAATCCTCTTGCGGAAACCTGAAAACCGTAGTGTATAATACAAACATAAACGTTCATCTCTGGTAAACAGAGACGGAAGTAAGGAGTTCTCCTGAAGGAACGCGCCTCAAACTCACTTCATTCTTACTTTTCGAGGCGGTTATGAGACTGATTTACCGTGGTGTTGAATACGAATACGACCCAACCCAACCGCGAACCAATCTGGTCGATCGCGTTTTTAGTTCTCGCGAGCCGATCACATTGACCTATCGCGGCAATCGCTACCAAATGGATCCGACTCAACCTGCCCAACCTGCCGAAGCGCGCCGTCCGCATGAGTTAATTTATCGCGGCGTGCGATACTGGGTTGGCGCATCGGGGGATCGACCAGTGACCTCTAGGTTGAATACGATCGCCAACTTGGCTGCAACCCACCACGCGAACTTGCAACGCAATTTGCAGCACCGCATCGAAGTTGCACGTCAAAATGGCGATTACAATCTCCTCTCTCTGCTTGAAGCAGAACGCAATCAGCTTGTCTAGGTCGCTCGTTTTAACTTCGCTGAACGAGTGCTAGACGATTCACTTCAGGTGTTCACTTTTCACGCAGCCCGGAGTCTCAACAATGAGACTCCTTTTTTATGAAAAAGCTGCATATGATACTGACACAATCTCACAATTGTGAATAAATCTACCCCAAAAAAAGCCCTATGTGATTTACGCTAGAACTTCTAGCGTTTTTTGCGAGGGGCGTATGCCGAAATGGACAGTCACTACAGAATTTACGTTCAATGCCGCACATTGGATTCGGGATTATGACGGACCCTGTGGGCGTATGCATGGACATACTTACACGGTGAGAATTAGCGCGATCGCATCTCAACTTCATGCCTCTGAATTCTGTCCCCATCCGGTCATGGTGGCTGACTTTAGAACCTTAAAATGGGCGAAAAAAGATGTGCTCAAAGGTGGCTTGGATCATTGTGTATTAAATGAAGTTTTGCCAGAAGGATACGAAACGACGGCTGAAATGATCGCCAAATACATTTACGACAAAACCAAGAAAGACCTTCCGGCTGAAATTAAGCTCAAAGTTGCAGTATCAGAAACCCCAAATTCTTGGGCAGAGTACGAAGATGATTAGCACAGAAGCACAGACTTTACCGATTGTGGAGACGTTTCACTCTGTCCAAGGAGAGGGCGCTTGGACAGGAACCAGTGCGTTGTTTATTCGATTAGGCGGTTGTGATGTTGGTTGCTGGTTCTGTGACACGAAAGAATCTTGGGTCGCAAAACGACATCCCCGTCAATCCATTCAAGAACTCGTGAACCTGGCGATCGAGGTGAAAAGCGCGATCGTCGTGATTACCGGAGGCGAACCTTTAATGCACGACTTAACTGAATTAACCAAAGCATTAAAAGGCGAGGGGTTAAGGCTCCATCTCGAAACTTCTGGCGCACATCCATTCAGCGGGACGTTTGATTGGGTGACGCTTTCACCGAAGCAATTTAAGCCGCCGCATGAGAGCGTTTATGCTCATGTGGATGAGTTGAAAGTTGTGATTACTCAGGCAGCAGATTTTGAATGGGCAGAACAGCAATCTCAGCAAGTCAGCGATCGAGCAGTGCGTTACCTGCAACCCGAATGGAGCAGTCAAGAAAGCACAAGTTTAATTTTTGAATACGTAAAGCAGCAGCCAAAATGGCGAATGGGATTGCAGACTCATAAGTTACTCGGAGTCAATTAGCAAGGCGCGAAGATCCGAAAGATAAAATTGATTGACTTGTCACGTACTATCCAACATGCTATATGACTAATCCTGGATAGTACGAAATATATCCAGGATTAGTCATATAGTCTCCTAGTAGCCGTTGAATGACGATTTGACTTTTTTCAGTCAAACAATACAAGCTACTAGGAGTATGCTTTACTCTACAGTGACACTTTTCGCTAAATTTCGGGGCTGATCCACATCTAAGCCGCGTCGTGCTGCAATGTGATACGCCAATAACTGCAACGGAATCACCGTTAAGATCGGTGACAGGATCTCATCGACATGAGGCACTGGAATCAGTGTGTCAAATGTATCTGCTGCTTCCTGCTCATCCATTGGGGTAACACCAATCAAGCGAGCATCCCGCGCCCGTGCTTCCTGAGCATTCGACAACACTTTCTCAAACACAGTTCCTGGCATTGCGATCGTGACAACCGGAACCTTAGCATCTAATAATGCGATCGGTCCATGTTTCATCTCACCTGCTGGATAGCCTTCTGCGTGAATGTAGCTGATCTCTTTCAATTTCAGCGCCCCTTCTAACGCGATCGGGAAATTGATGCCTCGTCCGAGGAAAATGAAATCCTGTGTTTCTGCGAAATCATGCGCTAGTTCTTCGATATAGCGCTCTTGGCTTTCTAGAATCAATTCAATCTGAGCAGGGAGCTGTCGCAATCCGTCAAGCAACTGTTCTAAAGCTTCAGATGACCTTGCTTGGCGACGGTACGTCAGATCGATCGCCAAACTATAAAATGCCATGACTTGTGCTACAAAAGTCTTCGTAGCAGCTACGCCAATCTCAATCCCTGCATGAGTTTCAATGATATTGGGAACGAGATGACCCAGTGAGCTTTCAGGACGATTTGTAATCCCCAAGAGTCTCGCCTCAAAGCCTGAACTTAACGTCGATCGACGTTCTTGTTCCATTGTTAACGCTGCTAAGGTATCAGCCGTTTCGCCGGATTGAGTCACCCCGATCGTCAACGTATTTTTAGTTAACGGCGATGCCGAATAGCGGTACTCAGACGCATAGTGTACTGAGGTGGGAATGCCTGCTAATTGTTCGAGCAAGTATTTTCCGACTAAGCCTGCGTGCCAACTGGTTCCACAAGCAATGATCTGAACTTGTTGTAAATCATCCAACACAGCATCCGAAAGTCCAATCTTCGTTGGAGAAGAAGCTTTCGCCGCACTCCATTCTGTGTCAAAGTAAGCCTCTAAACAGGCGCGAACTACACCAGGCTGTTCGTAAATTTCTTTCAGCATGTAGTGTTTGAAGCCTTGCTTCTCCACCATGACGGGATTGACATCCAGGGTGCGAGGTTTCTTCTTCAAGCGTTGTCCTTCAAAGCTGTAAATTTCCACCCCGATCGGTGTCATTCTTGCTAATTCCCCGTTCTCCAGATTCAACACGGCACGGGTGTAGGGAATTAATGCAGGCGTATCAGACGCACAGTAGAATTCACCTTGCCCAAAGCCGAGAACGACGGGAGCCTGTTGACGGGCGACGATAATTTCATCGGGATAATCGGCGCAAATCACTGCGATCGCAAAGGCTCCTTGCAGCTTATTCACAACTGATCGAACGGCTTCGAGCAAGGGAAATTCGGCAGATTTTTCCGCTTTACTCAATTCTTCTGCGATGAGGTGCGGCACGACTTCGGTATCTGTTTCCGAGCGAAACTCACAGCCGCGCGCTTTTAGTTCTTCGCGCAATTCGCGATAATTTTCGATAATGCCATTTTGAATCACCGCAATCCGCTGTTGCATATCCATGTGTGGATGGGCGTTATATTCTTCGGGTTTCCCATGAGTTGCCCAGCGTGTATGCGCAATTCCGGTACGAGCGGGATTGGGTTCGCCTGCCAATTTTTCTTCCAGATTATGCAGTTTCCCTTTTGCCCGTACACAGTGAATTTCGCCTTCCAAAATCGTTGCGATTCCGGCAGAATCGTAGCCGCGATATTCTAATTTGCGAAGCCCTTCCAGCAGAATTCCACTGGCTTCTTGTGTCCCGATGTAGCCGACAATTCCGCACATATGACGTTCGCTCCTAAATGAATCGTGACGTTACCCGATAATTTATCCTGAGTTTTGTTAAGATACCAGCCAAATAACAGACTTTTCGCATTTCAGGGGTGATTTTATAAAGGCGGACGATCGCAACAGTTCAGTATATTCCGCAGAAAAATCGAATGTGTCCCAAGCAGTATTGGATGTCTGCATCAGGCTTCTGCCTATTTCACACCAAAGATTTGATCTGCGTAGCAAATTTCATCGCGAGCAAAGAATATTTCATCTGTTGGGGCAAGAGGATGCTGGAGCGATCGCGAATCGTTTACATGACGACCTTAGATGAAGTGCGGCAAGTTCTTGCATCTGAGTACGCCGATCGAGAACCCAGAGATGCCTGACCCTTGGGTGCGAATGCTCAACAGCAAGCGAGGGTTGCATCTGGTGGTGTTGTATCTCAATCTGGGCGATTGGCGCATTCCGTGGAGTGTTCGGGTTTGGCGCGGCAAGGGTCAGACCAGTCTCGCTCAATTGGCATGTAAGTTACTCGCAACTGTGCCAACGGCTTTAGCTCTAGATGCGCCTGTGATTGTACTAGCTGACACGGAGTTCGGCACGATTGAGTTTCTCCAAGCGGTGCAGCGTCGAGGATGAAGAACAGTTGTCGGTGTGCGCTGCACCCGGAATCTGATTGCTTACCTCTTGGTGTATTGGGTTTACTATCTACCTGGTGATGTTGTAGCAAAAAACCATGCTGAGTTTTTGGCTCTCGAAGAAGCTCACTGGTGAAGAAGCACTCCGATTGGCGTGATCTTTAGTTTAGAAATACGCTCTTAATCTCAGTCTTCTTCAATTCCGGAATCGTCAAGTTTGTTATTCATGCAACAAAGCCGTTTTCTCATCAAGTTCTCAGCAATTGCTCGAACTCGGCGAGATACTGTTGCGCGATTTTCTCGTAGCTATATTGCGCTGCCTTTTGTGCTGCGTCTCTAGCAATTTTGCAGGTGCTCGACCAATTCGAGAACGCGGTCTCTAAAGTTAGCGCTAATTGATCGGCAGGCTGAGAACTTTGGTGATCAAAGATATAGCCTGTGTGCTTGTGTTCAATAAAGTCCTGAAAACAAGCTAAGTTGGAGACGATCGGGACTAATCCACATGCCATCGCTTCTAGGGGCGCAACACCGAAAGACTCACCTTTCTCAGCAAGTGAAGGATAGCAAAATAAATCTGCGGCTCGATAGGTCTCTGAAAGTTGATGGGGGTCGAAGATCGGACCGACAAATTTGATTTTGAGTCCGATCGCTTTCTGTTTGAGTGTGGCTAAGTAGTTCTCTCCACCACCGCCTTGATTGCCTTGTGCAGGACCGATAATTTTTAGCTTGACATCGGGAAATCGCTTGGAAAACTTGGCAAATGCATCAATAAGCAAGTGAATTCCCTTCTCTGGGTGAAGTCTACCGACATAAAGCAGGACCTTTTCGGAACGTTCGATCGAGGAAATTGAAGGGTAGAAAACAGAAGTGTCGATCGCATTCGGAATCACCCGCATTCGATCCGTAATAGCAGGATATTGCCTAGCAACGGCGCTTTGGATCGGACGCGATACGACTGCAAACTGATCCACATACTGATAGAGTCGAAATTGCCCTTTAGGAAAACGAGCGACATTAACAACGACCTTATCTACTAAAGGATGGAATTGAGCAAAAGCAGGGAGCCAAAAATCGTTGATCACCAACACATCTGTTCGAGGCAACATTGGCGTTGTGGTAATCGCATAGACCAAATCTTTGACGAGATCTAGCCAGATGTTCGGACTCTGAGGAAATCCACCCCGTCGCACATATTGAACCCTATTGATGACTTCATAATCGGGCTGTTCAGGATGACTCCGACAAAGCATCGTCACTTGATGCCCAGAAGCGGCAAATTGCTCGGCTAACCCTTGCCAAAATCGAGGAACAGCTCCGCCTTGAATAGCGGGAACGGGAAACCAAGGGCCCATCGCGATCGCAATTTTCATAAAAACACCCAGGTTGATTTTTGATCTTGGTTAATCGAATCGAATACTTTCCACAGGAATTCCGCCCTGCATGATCCAGCGGTAGACGGCGGACATGGTTTGAGCGATCGAACTCCAGGCATAGTTTTTTGTGACTAATGCCCGTCCGTTAAGTCCCATCGATCGACGGTCTGAATCGGAAAGTTGCATTCCTTCAGTTAATGCCTGAGTTAATGGCTCAGTCTGATTTTCAATCCACCACCCACAGTTAGCGCGGTGCAAGTCTTGCCAAGGTGTACCGTGGGTTGTGATCACTGGAACGGCGTAGGACAAGGCTTCTGCCACTGCAATGCCAAAATTCTCAGAGTGAGAAGGTAGTACAAATAATTCTGAATTGCCTAATGCGGCTGCTTTTTGATCACCTGACAACATTCCTGTAAACGTAACGCGGGACTGAAGATTTAGCTTTGTAGTGAGCGCAATCAGTTCCGCTTGATAGCCAATCAAATCTGGACCTGCAATCACGAGTTGCCACTCTGGAAATTGTGCTTCTAACTGATGCCAAACCTGAAGGAGTCGATCAAGTCCCTTTTTCGGATGCAGTCGCGAGAGAAAGAGGAGCCAGCGTTTGTTTGCTAAGGTTGGAAACTGTGCGGTGAGTACAGCTTTCGTTGGAATCTGTTCGAGATTTGGAATCGATACGCCGTTGGGGATTAATGCGATCGGTTGTTGAAATCCTAGTTGTCGAATCGCTTGCACTTCCATCTCAGATGTGGCATGAAACAGGGTGGCTCGCTCTAAGTTTTCTCGCTCATAGAGCCACCATGCGACTCGTTTTCGCAGTCCACTCCACTGAAGCGCCCAAGGCTCTAACATTCCCCGTGGCGAAATTACGAGCGGTAGATCATAACGCTGAGCAGCTTGACGGGCGTAGCGGTTAGGAAACATCCACACCCCATGATTGTGAATCAGGTTGAGGTCTTGTGCGGCTAATTTATGCAAGGCACGATCGGCGATCGGATGAAATCCTCGACCATGTCTTGTGAGAAAGGTGGCTGGATAACTATGAAGCTGAACTCCAAAAGGTTGGAGTTGTGAACCATGCTCAGGATAGTGGAGGGTCCAGAGATGCGGCTCGATCGTGGTTTGGCTCAGAGCTTCGGTCAGATTGGTGACTGAGAGAGCAGGTCCACCAATGTTTTGATTAATACAAGCAATCACATGACACACTTTCAGAGCTTGAGGGTCAAGTGATTGATGTGCTTTGGCTTGATCGAGCAGTGCCGCCGGGAATTCATCGGACATCTACTTACATTCTCTGAAACAAGGGTCTACTTAGAAGTACAATTTGTTGATCGCGAATCAGGACAGATTGAACTGCCATTTTGGATCGATCGTTGAAAGCGTATCTGAAAGGTGTAAAAAGCTTCCTCGCTCCGTTCTATTGCGGAGGCGGGAATGCAATAAACGCTATTTACACCCTCTAAGACATCAGTAAATCAGTCAGCGTGGCTTGAAATTTCTTGAACCCAAATGTCTCAATCACATGCTGTCGGAGTAGATGAGGCTCATATAGAAGCGGGTTTGGATAGTGTTTTTGTAAGATTTGAATGAGTGTTGCTGCAATTGTGCTGATGTCTTCTGGATCGACTAACGCCCCTAATTTACCTTGGCAAAGTGCATCGATCGAGCCGTCTTGATTTCCGCCCAACACAGGTTTTCCACAAGCCATCGCTTCTAGATAGACAATTCCAAATCCTTCTCGCTTACTGGGCATCGCAAATACATCACAGAGGTTGTAGTAATCACACAACTCTTGATCAGGGACGAAACCTGCCAGCGTGACACAGTTTTGCAGATTTAGGTCTGAGATTAATTGTTCAATTCTTGATCGATCGCTACCCTGACCGACAATCATGTAATGAACATGCGGAATTGCCTGACGAATCAGAGGCAGCGCTGCGAAAACTTGGTCATAGCCTTTGTAGCGTTCTTGAGGAGCTAATCGACAGACCGTGAGAATGATCGGCTGATCCGGCTGTAACTGATATTTTTTTAATAGATGAATTGGTTTCTCACTGATTTGAAAGCGATCGCTATCGAAAGTATTGGGCAGTACAACGACTTTTTTCGGATCTAATCCTTGTTCTTGAATCAAGCGATCGCCTGTGTAGCGACTCACTGCCAGAATGCGATCAGCGTGGTGCAAAGCAGTTCTGAGTGCAGGTTTGTTAATATCCCAAGCTTCGATACCATGCGCGACTGTCCAATAAGGAACATTTGCGAGGCGTTTTAGCACGTTGGCAGCAAGGGTAAAGTTGAGATGCGTGGTAATCACTAAATCGGGACGGTGTTGAATGCCATACTTCAGCAGTTGAGCCGAAAATAGCAGAGTTCGCAATGAAGTGGGATAGTGACCTGCACAATGCCATTGGGGTTTCGAGGGTAGAGGTAAATTTGAGATCGCATCATTTTTGAGAAAAATCTCTAGCTGGGTGGGTGGAATACTATGCTGTAAAGCAGCGAGAAAGTAAGCGGAGTAAGATTGAATTCCTCCTTTGGATGTAAACAATTCAGGAATCCACAGGTGCAATCGAGTGTTAGAGTGTGGCATCTTCAGTTCATTCCTATGTTTCAGGAAGCAGTGTAGTCATGGCAGTCTGCAAGCCAGCAGTTGCAGTTTCATAGCAATATTGAGTAATCCGAGTCCTGCTATTTTTGCCCCAGGTTTTAAGTCGATCGCGATCCGAAAATGCTTCCTGTAAACATTCAGCCAAAGCTTGGACATCTCCTGCCGGAAACATCAACCCTGTTTCAAACGGAGTCACTAAGTCTTGAGCACAGCCGACATGAGAACTGACAATCACTGGACATTCAAGGCACATCGCTTCATTGACCGCAAGACCCCACGTTTCCCAAGCACCATAGCTCGGTAACACCATCACATCTGCGATCGCATAAGTTCGCGGCATCTGACTTTGATTCTGAAACGGTGCAAAGTAAATATTCGGGTGACTTGCAGCAGTGGTTTTCAGTTCGGCTTCTAGCGATCCTGCTCCCACAAACAAGAGCGCAACTTGAGAAAGGTTGGCTTTGAGAAAGGCGTGTAGAAGATCGAGCGGACGTTTTTTTGGTTCAAACTTTCCGGCAAACAGAATGACTGAATGATCCAGTGGAATCCCTAACTGTTGTTTCCAATCGATCGCTTGATTTTGAGCGGCTTGTGAAATGAATCGATCGTTGTCGATCGCATGAGGTGAGAAAAATAATCGCTCTGGAGCAACCCGATGAAACCGAAAGTACTCATAGTTTGCTTTCCCCACATACAAACAAGCTGCGAACCGACGATAGATCGTGGAGATGATCTGTCGTCTCACAGTTGCTTTCAGCCCAGTTGCGGGGATCAATCGATGCGAGTCGCCGCGAAACAAAAGCGGTGTATCTGTCCAACTCCACAAGAATCGATACAAACTGGCATGGTTATAGTTCATCAGCAATACTGTATCCGGTTGGTATTGCTTCACTTGCGCGAGTAAAGATGGATTTTGTAAGCCCCAAAAATGATGGGTTCCTGGATCAGAACTGATATTCGGCACAAACTCATACTCATAGCCTGAGAGCAATGGAATATCCCACTGAATTGCCTGCTGAAATCCTTGATCCAGCGTTTTAGTGACACCAAAATCCCATAGATAAAACACTCGAACAGCAAACACTGTACTAAGGTGCCGAAACCAAGGAGCGTAGTACTGAATGGGGTGAGAAGTAATAATCGCGAGGCGTTTCATTCGAGTCTTGAAGCCTCCAGAAATGCCACGATCGCAGAAGGTGGAACGCGATAGTTTTCCATAAAGACGATCGCAATTCCTAACAGAAGATAGCTCGCTTGTGCCAATGCTGCTAGATAAGTTCCCGCCGTCCATTCGGTTTGAAAAGCAAACGTCACTAACAGAATTGTAAAGAGCGATCGGATGGATAAGAGTGGTGCATTAATGCTTAATTGTGTTGCCTTTCCATAGAATGCGCCTAACACGATCGCGAGTCCTGCACAGCCGAGCAAGCCAAAATTACCGTAAGCCTCTGCTAACAATCCCCAAGAAATCGAAGTCACTTGGGTTGCTTCCTCGGTTTGTAGTCCATAGTGAACGCTTAGCATGTGAGTTCCTTCCTGACTCCGAATGCGATTTTCAACAAAGATTCGAGGAACTAGAATCTGAGGAATAATCGCGTAAGTTGCACCATTGAGATAAGGCAGCTTTTCTGGACTAAGATTTTGTGCGAGCAGCAGCATGTGGATGACACTGGCACGTTCTGTAAACGATCGATCTTCCTCAGTTTCCTTCTTTTCTCGCTTCTGAACAAATTTCCAAGAATAATCAATCCATTCCCTATATAAGGCTGGATATTCCCAAGGAACCACGTTCGGCTGAACATCCGAAAACCAGTATTTTCCTCGCATATCTGCTTTGCCATAGTTCAGAAACGTCAGCAACGCAAAGAAAACCGCGATCGCAATGATCGGCACTTTTTTTCGTCCGATCGTGTAAGCTGAGATCGCGATCATGGAAATTGAAGCCGTTCCAATTAAGAGGAAGCTCAACGCATCGGTCAAAACAAAGCTTAAAATTAGCCCGATTAGGAGCGTGATTTGCCGTCGAGACAGTGACTGAGCGCCGAAACGATAACACAGCACAAAGGTAGAAATTGCAGTCAGTCCTAACGTTGAATTCCGAATAATCGAAAAGAGCGGACCTGTAATCGTGATCCATCCTGCCGCATTACAGATATTAAAGACAACGCTAGAGGCAAGAGCAACGAGAAAAAATTGATCTCCTTTCCGAACTCCTAAAGCACGATAGTAGCTCGGTTGTGGGGGAATAGCCGTGACAAATCGATACCACACCCAAGCGCCAAGTAAAAGCGTTCCTGCAACAGTTACAGCAGCAAATAGATGGCTCTGAGGCGTATACGTGATCACAACCGGATGATTGCTAATCAATGGAAAAGCATAAGTCCAAACAAAGGTCAGAGCGAACATCGGAAAGACTGGCATTCCTAACACTCGACCCGAACACCACAAGTAGAACGGGATCAATGAGACGATCGTAATCAAGATGGCACTCGCCTGGCTCCAGATCGATCCGGTCTGCACTCCATAAATTTCATACAATAAAATCGCGATCGCACCACACCAAAACACACTCAGCAGTTGGTCGTGGCGTTGGCGAGAGAGTTGGACGGGAAAAGATTCGAGAGCAGCTTGGGTCATGAGGGCACTGGAGTAGGTAGAAGACAACGATCGAAGATGGCACATTGTTGCCGCGTCATTTCTTTAGCGGTGTAAGGTGCAAACGCAGACCAATCTGTAGCGGGCTGAAACGAACGAGGTAAAGCGATCAAAGTATTGAGTGCTTGTGCGATTGCAGGTTGCAACTGTTCGCAAGTGGTTTGGGCATTAAAGGTCACGGCTTGTCCTGCTTGGGTCGATCGCAGAATCGAAACGACGGAACTTGCCTCGTGAAAGATCGCCAGAATCGGCTTACGAGCGAGAATGCAGGGATAAAGCTTAGAGGCGGTATAGCTCGGATCGTCTGAGCCAATCAGCACAATTGTATCGCTGTCTACTAACGTTTGGAGTGCTTCAAAGTAGGGAATTCGTTCCGTATGTTCTCGAACTAAATCACTGATACCAAGTTCCTGAGCAATCGGCTCGATCGTTTTCTCAGCCCGATCATCGGTTGCGTAGCTTGTTCCGACAAAGTGAAGTTGAATTGATTTCCAGACTTCAGGATTGCGATCGCGTTCTTGTCGAATGGTGGAAAAGAGCGATCGGAGTGAGAATGCCATGTCTGCTCCACCGCGTCCCACATAGACCCAATGCCGTTTCCCATCCTTAGGATCAAAGATACGCTGCTTGATTCCCAAAGTCGGTAATTGTTCAAAATCCGCTTCTGGTGCACCAAACGGGAGCACGGTAAACTGGTCATCTCTCAGCCATGAATAGCGTTGTTTCAAGGTTTGAGGATAGGCAGCCGAAACGCTAATCACATGACTCACCTGGCGCATGGCTCTAGGTTCTAGAGTCTTCGCAACCGTTTGAGCAAATCCGTATTTGAATCGTCCACCGGGGCGCTTGGTAGTGGGAGCATTCTGATAATAGTTACTGCGCCAAGGATCTTGAAAATCTAGAACATAAGGAACACCAAATCTTCGTTGCCATCGGGCTGCAAGTCCCATGGTTAAAAATACGGTCGTGGAGAAATAGATCAGGTCAAATTTCTGTTCCTTGATTAAGCGATCGCCCATTTGCAGAAAATACGGCAAGCATCGCCATCCAATATTTCCCAGTCCGACTCGTTGTGTGAGCTTGATCGGAAGTGCTGGCGTCTGCGTAATGGGTATCGTTTCTGGCACTGTTCTCAGCAACCACGGATCTTTTGTTCCTCCAATCGTTTCTGTTTCGACGGTTAAAATCCACGGGTTCCAGCCAAAAGCCTCAAAATACGGCAAAGACATTCTAATCCGCTGATGATCTGGCGCATTAAAGGGCGGAAAATGAGGGCTGACTATTAGAACTCGACGAGCCAAAGCATATCTCCATCACGGAAAACACCACCTATAGATACGGCGGATATGCGGTTCCATCAGGATAAATTTATACTCTGTTCTGAGTGAGATTTTGAGTTAAAGGACGTAGTTGATTTTGAAGCGTTCCACCTTGTTGAAGAACTGAGGTATCGATAACGTTTTTCAGTGTTTCTGCATCTTCGTGATTGATAAATAGATGGAGTTGGGCCCCTTGATAACTACGGAGAAACTGGGCAATGTTATCTGGAGAGAGATAGCGATCGTAATAATCGATGACGGCTTGCCGCATTTTTGCAATGGCGCTTTGATCCATTTGATTGATTGTATCAATGAGCGCAGGTAGTTCTTCTAGTGTTCGATAAGTCAAGCAATTCTGCCCATGCACCAGCGTCGGTGCGAGCCAATCTTCATAAGACAGAACGGGGATTGTGCCGACTGCCATTGCTTCGATGAGATTGTGGCACATTAGCATATATCCTCCTGGCAATGCCAAGAAGAAATTAGCACTGGCTAACTCAGAAAGCCATTGATTGACAATCCCCTTACAGGTGCAGAAAACACCAGAGTAATTCGTATACTGTTCGGTCTTGGTTACTAGCGATCGACGTTCTTGAAAGTTAGAAATCACACGAAGATTGAGACGACTAGACTGCTCAATTAAGAATTCAATACTTCGATCGCGTGATGGTACGCCATAGTATCGTTCTACAAGATGTTTATCGGTCACAAAGCCGACTGCACCTGAAAAGAACAGAGACAGAGATCGAGGATGAAGACGCAGTTGAGTCATTTGGTGCTTGAAATCTTCAAATCCTTCAAGAAAAGTAGGATGGACACTGTACGGCAGCATCAAAGAGTCGTTTGGGGGGATTTGTGAGACATCTGTTTCTAAAATTATCTTTGGCGCTTCATGTGATATGTGGTTGTCGATCAAATGTGTTGTTAAAGTGACTTTCGATTTCGGTATTTTTGAAGCAGGTGAAATTATCTTCAGGTTCTTAATCTTAAATAATCTTCTTCCTTCCTGTCCTAAATCAACATAGTTCTCTAGACTAAAATTCCACACGAAGATAACTTGCGAGTAAGTTAGACTTAAAATCCTTAGAACTTGATAAATATAGCGTTTTTGTATTCCCGAAATTTGAGCAACAATCACGTCATCTGTAGGAATTGGGCGAAGTCGGTGCTGTAGAGTCGCTAGTAAAAAACCAAAAAACTGGACACCTTTATTTTCAGTCAGTCTGGATGGCAGTCTTCTTTCGCGGATCATTAATTCAATGAATGAGACCACGATTTTCTTTGCATTCTCTAATTTCAGCATTGCTGTTTCTGCCTCAAGTTCTTAAATTGAGCATGTTGTTGATAAAGCTGTTCATATTGAGTGACGATCGCAGGTGCAGCAAAGCATTGTTCGACTCGTTGACGGCACTTTGATCGATCGAGCTTTGAAACTTGTGCGATCGCATCACATGCTGCCTCGATTGAATCGATCAAAAAGCCATCTATTCCTGGACGCACAATCTCCGGGAGTGCCCCCCGTGGACAAGAAATCACAGGGGTTCCACAGGCTAAGGCTTCGGTAAATACAATTCCAAAAGGTTCATCCCACTCGATCGGGACGATCATCGCGGCTGCCTGACCGAGCAATTCGTTTTTCTGCTGGTCATTTACCGCACCGACATACTCAATCCCGTCTTTACCTAAATGCGGCTCAATCTCTTCGCGCCAGTACTGTCCTGCTTCTCCAGTTGTGCTGTAGTTTCCAGCAATCAGTAAACGACGATTCGATCTCCGAGCCGCCTCGATCGCCGTATGTGCTCCTTTAATTCGTTCAATTCGACTCAAAAACACAAGCGGCGCATCTTCATCCACAGTAGGACGAAAGGTATATTTCTCGAGTTCTACACAGTTGTGAATCGGATGCCAGATGCCCCCAGAAGCGCGACCTGCTCGACAAATATACTCACTACAGCCTGTGAAGGTCAGCGATTCTCCAGCCAGTTTAACTGCCCAACTCGTGGTTCGTGCACTGGGATAGCGCTGATACGACATAATTTTGGGAATCGTCGATCGTAGTAGTGGGAGTAGGTAGAGAATGCGCGAAAAGCTATGAATGAGATCCGGTTGAAAGTCACGAATCGCTGATTTGAGCAGCAAAGTATTCTGAATCGCATCTAATTTGTCCTGCGATCGTTGCCCTTTCCAGACAAATTGTCGATCGGCAAGCGTGTTTGAATCTCGGTGCGCGACTAATCCAACCGTATGTCCACGCTGTTTGAGTTGCGTAATCAACAAATCAACAATTCTCTCAATTCCTCCATACAGTGTGGGTGGAACTGGAAGTTCAGGATCAGCCGTTAGTAAAATTCTCATTGCAAAACTCTGTGAACGCCCCGGCTAGGATGATAAACCAGCAACTCGTCAGCACTCTCTAGCGGTTTATCCCCAATGACCTGAAACTGATATCCTATCGCCGTTAATAACTCGCGGCACTGTTGCTGAATCTCATCACCGTGGGTTGCTAATACGATCGTAGGATGTGCTTGCTCTAGAATTGTTCTCATTCCCTGTAATGCAGCAACTTCCGCACCTTCAACATCCATTTTGATGTAATCAGGCAGAGGAATTTCGCCTTGATTCAGTAAACTATCTAGACTGATAGTTCTGACTTGTAAGCTACCTTGTGCAGCTAAATGTCCATGAAAACTACTTGCAGCTAGATCAAATGATGCAACTCCATCGGTATCAGAAATGGCAGCCTCAATCACGGTGACATTCTGAATCTGATTCATCTTTAAGTGCTGTTTCAAATAGTGTAAGTTCTTCGGCATCGGCTCGAATGCAAAGACACGACCGGATGAACCTACGAGCGCCGAAGCTAACAGGGTGTGGAATCCTACATGCGCACCCAAGTCAAACACAATACTGCCTGCCGCAATCGTCTGTTCTAACAATTGCTGCTTATCGTATTCGTAACTTCCTAACCAGCAACCATGCTGACTCGATCCAACTGTCCAGCGTTTGCCTTTGAGCTTGCCTTGTAAAATCGTCATTTGCATCTCTTTAGGCAACCACTGTAACGGCGATCGTAGCAGTTTACCAAGGGGAGATTGATAGGAAATTCCAGAAAAGTTCATAGCAGTGCTCGGTGGACAACAGATAAAAAGCGATGCTGTTCGATCTCCCAGTTATAGTGGCTTTGCCCTAACTGCCAAGCCTGCTGACGAGCTTGAGTCAAGTGATCCCGGTTCGATAGCCAGTGATCGAGCGTGTTCGCGATTTTGGTTGGATTATGGACATCTATTAATACAGAGGCAGATCCGAGTCGTCGGGATAATTCTAGCTGTGCTTGCGTTATGCTCATGAGCACGGGTAACCCTGCTAACAGATAGGTAAAAATTTTGTTAGTCAGACACAGATCGCGATTGCGAGGAGTGGTCAGTTCTAGCGACAAACCAATGTCATGTTGTGCAGCAAGTTTGATCATGTCTGGAGGTGGAGCAGACGGAAGAAAGTGAATGCGATCGCACAAGTTCATGGTCTCTGCTAACTGCATCAGTTGATCTCGATAGCCATTGGCGAGAATTCCGCGCAAATGTAGCTCGACAGGCGTTTGCATCTGCCCCATTGCCTGCACGATCGCTTCAATGCCTCGCCCTGCTCCGATCGTCTGCGAGAACCAATAGAGAGAAGGAACGGGTCTGGACTGTTTTGGTGACGAATCCGGGGCTTCAGATAAAGGAAAAACGTTTAAGATCGGCTCCATCTCAACCCCGTATCGTTTTACATAAGCATCTGCGATCCTGGGTGAAGCTGCGGTGAGATGATCACAGTGAGGCAATAAAGTGCGTTCAATGTGATCGCGAATTTGAATTTCTGCCTGGTTTTCGGGAGTATCTTCTAGTTCGCCCGTGTGAAAATCTTCCGCATCAAATCCAAAACGAGCCTTGTGATGTCTAGCCGCGATCGCAACCGCAGGAAGAGCCGCTAAACAATGAGCGATATAGAGATCAGCGGGTTCTGCCATTGCCGCTTTTGCAAGTCGATCGCTCATTGGACTATGCGCCCAGACTGCCCAAGGCAGATGAGGCATTTTCTGAACAATCTTGCGAGCTAGTTCTTGGCGAATTCGACGGCTGGAATAGTCGATGAGAGATCCAAGTCCGACTTGCACCCAAGACCACTCTGCCTTAGATAAGATTGCGGCATCTAATGGGCGGACTTCTGCCATGTAATCTCCCGCTACGACTCGCACCTGATACCCTGCCGTATGAAGACTATTTGCTTCTTTTACCAATCGAGGATTAGAGCCAACATGACCAGGACTGACTAAACACACTCGCTTCATAGCGTAAATCCTGCGGCACTCAACCCATCTCGTAAGTTCTCAATCAGCGATCGACGATAATCTGACCATTGCCATTTTTCGGCAGTCTCCAAAGCAGCTTGGCGCATCGCTTGCAGTTCTGAACGATGAGTCATACACCAGTTCAATGTTTCTGCCAGCGCGTCAGGATCACCTGCGGGAACAATTAGTCCATTCACTCCCTGTTGAATCAAATCCGCTGCACCTGCTCGATCGGTCGTAATCACAGGTAAGCCTTGAGCAAGTGCTTCGGTCACAACCATTCCAAATCCATCGCAGAGTGTGGGGAAAACAAGGACATCCGCTTGTCGATATCGTTCGTAAAGCACTGTGCGCGGTACGGTTCCAGAAAGGTGGACAGAGTCAGGAAGATCAGCTGTTAAGGTAGCAGGTAATCCCATTGATCCCAAAACTTGGAGCTGAGCGTGCTGGGGTTGTAGTTGTTGCCATGCCTGAAGTAAATAATGTGCTCCTTTGCGGATACTGAAGGTTCCTGCCCATAAAAACTGTATCGGAGTAGACTGCGATCGTGGTTCTTTCACTGCCGCTAAGTTTACAGGTGGTGCACCATAAGGAACGACTCGAACTTTTGTCACATCTAATCCAGCTGCAGCATAAGACGCTTTCGTAAATTCAGAATTTGCAATCACGACATCTGCAAGTTCCCATTCTCGTCTACGTCGCTGTGTGCGTTCTGCCTGTCGCTGTTTCACATATTTGCGGTAGGGAGTTTCTAGTTCGGGATAGCGCTGAAGTTCCTGAGAAAGTAGATTTTCGACAAATTCATGTTCTGGTGCTGGAACATCATAGATACAAGCAATTCCCTTTTGTTTTGATGCCTCAAATGTCGCAAGGCAAGCCGTTTCATATCCATAAACTGCCTGACTCGAGCGCACTGTTTCTTGAGCAACCCAATGATCGTAAGCATTCAGCCCACGATGAAAAAACCAATCGCTGACTCGTCGATCGCGATCCACTCGACCGATACATAGTTGCAAAATTTCGTACCAAGGATTGTCTTTGACTAGAGTCAGCGGAAACTCTGTGATGGCTCTGCGAGAGAGTTGTTTTGCGAGATCGAAGTGAATACGATCGCTCAAGGTTGTCAATGTTCTGGTCAGACCGCGATCCGGGCGATAAACGATCGTCGTTGCGAATTGACTGAGAAGATTTGCTTCATAGAGTGCTCGTCCCACTTGTTGCACAAATGGGGTGGGAGCGGGATGGGCGAGGGTAATGGTATTGAGAGCAGCAGTCATGTTCAACAGATCAGCAGTGGGGTGAGTTTTTTGCGAATCATGGGCTGTAGAATTCGCTCTAGTAGAATCGACAACCCGATCGAGAGTCCGAACCAAATAATCAATCGCAGCAAATAGCTCCAGAGCGTTCCTTGAATGGGAAAGAATTGCTGAATTGCTTCCATCACAGGTAAATGAATGACATAAAACGCATAAGAAATTTGTCCAATTGGAGCAAAGATTTTCAGAATAGTAGGAGAAATTCGGACTCGCCAAAGCGCGATTGCGAGTAGCGAAATGACTGCCAGTAAAATCCAAAAATCTTGCTGAAACAGACGACCTTTCAGAATGATTGGAATCAGATTAGTGATCGGAACCAATAAACAAATCAATTGCAGCCACTTAAATCCGGGAAATTCTCGACGTGCAACGCCCGCAATTAGCAATAGACAAATTGGCAACCATCCAACCGTCGCTAAGTTGACACGCCCAATGTGGGAATTAGACCACCCTAAAACTTGAAACAAAATTCCAAAGGGTCGAACGTGGAAAAATGCGATAAACAAACAGAGATAACTGAATAGAGGAATTTGCTTTTGATCAGAAGACGGTTCGACTTTCCAAGCCAGCCACAAGCCCACGAGCCAAAACAAGAACCCGGTCGAGAAACTTGCTAGAATTTGTATCCCAAACGCTGAAGATGGAATCAGCCATCCGAGTAAGCACAATCCAGTAGCGATCGCAAAAACTGTAATCACTTTCGGTCTCAGCCACCAAATGAGGAGAAAGAGTAAGTAAAATACGACTTCATAACTCAAGCTCCACAATGCACCGTTTCCAGTAATGACAGGGACGGTAAGCCCTTGTAGGAAGAGCGCATTGCCAAGGATGGTTCCCCAACTATCTCCAGTTGCAAAGGGAATCGAACAGACGATCGCAATCCAATAAATTGGTACGAGTCGAATCGTGCGACGGATAAGATAGCGAATCATTTCCTGACGCGAGAAATCAGCCGTTGTGGTTAAACCAATGACGTATCCAGAAAGTACAAAAAAGAGTAAAACACAGGCTGGACCTGGATTAAGATATCCCCAAAGGCGATTGGGCTGAAATCCTGGATCAAGCTCTGGACCGAGCACATGATAAAACCCAACAGCAAGCGCAGCATATCCTCGTAACCCTTCAAGTGCCCAATCAAAAGCGCGACGGATGCGATTCGATGAATCAGGCACAAATGGACTGAAAAGCTGGAATTCCTTTAAGCGTGGGTTAGTAATCATAAGCGCGACTTTGGCTGAACGTAGGTGAATGAGAAATGTCATACCAAATCGATTTTTAAGTGCGACAGATCTCTGACCTCCCCCAACCCCTCCTTAGCAAGGAGGGAAGCAGAAATACCACGTTGGCAAGGGGGAGTGCCGTAGGCAGGGGGGCAAGAATCTGTGGCGATGAAAGATCAAATTCGTATCAGTCAATGCCCTGATTTCGTGACTTTGGATAAAAGCGGATAAAAGCGTTCCGATTTGTCGATGAATCTGCCGTTGTAGTTGTCCTTTTCGATGACGGCTCACATATCGAGCGATGATCAATCGTTGCTGCCAGCTTCGCCAGAAATACGATCGCTGAGGACAGGCCTGTTGGATCGATTGGATTAGCTTCCCGATCGCATGAACTCGAATGGCTGGATCAAACCAAGTCTCCTAGGCTTTTCGAGCCAGTACACCCATTGTTTGAGCTTCAGGTTCGTATTGAGCCAGAAGCTGTGGAAGTTGATGAATCTGACGTTCATCGATGCGTAGTGAAAACTTCTCCCAATTGCACCCTTCAGGAAAGACCCAACCTTTTGCAAGAATGACTGGCACTCGACCTGCCTGCATGGTTTCAAACAGTCGGTAAGAAGAGACTCCATTCCCTCTTGGACAGAGAACAAAGCGACTTCGCAAGAGTAGCTTCGCATATTCAATCTGTAAATCTTGATGTCGATCGTCGGTTAATAGTCCATCCCAAAGATTCAGACTCTTCTGAATGAACACATCCGATCGCTGAAAGTCGATTTCAAACAATCTGGCTCGAATCGGTGACGAAATCGACCCGACAAAACTAACGAGCAAATCAGGCTGAATATCATTGCGCTGAACATGCTCCTCAATGTAGGGATTCGTAGCAGAGGAATAGCAAAACGATCGATGTTCTCGCGAGTCAAAATCCCGTTGATGCAGTGAAGCGTATAGTCCTGGCAGGATTGGGAGCGGAAAATCTTTATCATCCCAGAGAACACAGCGATTGGGGAACTGTTTCACAAGCGGATGATGTCTAAGATCAAAGTAAAAATTAGAGTTGAACAAATCAAACCCTGCAACATGAGTCGCAAATACAAAAATATCGGCTGCTTCTATATGAGAAACGACCTCGTGACATTGGGGAGCAACCGTTCGACTTTGCCGTTTTAGGTCTGCGACAAACTGCTCAATCTTTTGCCGCTGCCACAGTTCTGGACAGTGATCGCTAGGGAAAAAGATCTTCATGATAGGGCTAAGAAAGATTTTTGCTCGGTCAGTCCCAGATGCACCTGAATTTTGTTTAAACTTTTAGCGATCGTATGATCTGAAAGAGCACGTCGTTGTCCTTTCTGCCTGATTGTTCGTCGTTTTGCAGGATCGGCATTGAGATGCTGAATTTTTTCAACTAGCTCTTCAGCCGTTCGATAAGTTTCAATCTCCTCGCCTAGTTCGTAGAGGTGCTCTAAGCCTTCTGCCCACTCAGTAAGGTAACACGCACCCATCATCGGTGCTTCAATGTCTCGCATTCGAGAATAAGTATGCGGCTGAGTGAAGGAATAGTGAAAACTGGGATAGCGGTTAATGCCTAAAGTAATGCGACTTCTCTGAAGAATCTCGATGTAGGCTTCTGCATCCGGTTGAGGTTTTACCCAAGCCGAGAATGTAGAGCTTGGAATACCAGGAATTGATCGGCTTTGGAGCTTTCTGATCCAAGCTGAAGCCCCTTGTTCCGCAATAAACTGCCATTGATTCCTCAAGGTCTGCCAGCGACTCTTCGGTTCAAATAAAGATTTGGCAGTCAGTTCAGAACTCCATCCTGCACCTCGCAGTTCGATTTCGCCGCCTAACTTGATCACCTGGTCAAGCAATGCTGCACGTTGAATATCGTAAGAGCCGATAAAGCTTACACTGTCAATTTCAGAATGGTTCCAAGTCCGTTGCTCAGCCGCAATCCAGACGGGCATTGGCGCATAGAGATAGTTGAGCTTTGCCCGTTGATAAAGTTTTAAAGCCGCATACTCCGGAACCCAGTGGAGATCAAACGGATAGAACGATCGCGGAACTTGGCGCAGTTGCCGGACATTATCACAAAAGAAATTGACGCAAGGGATTCCAAGCTCTTGAATTGCGCGAATTGCACTCGGCTCAACTTGTTTGGGAAACAGGTAGCTGAGAAACAGATCAATTTGCTGTTGTTGGTGTTGTTGTCGAATGATATCGATCGCACGGCTCCAAACGCGATCTCGCCACTGTTTCAGGTCTTGAGGATCAGAATAAACGAGTCCTTCAGCCCAATCGATCGCTTCATCATCTGTCCAGATATGTCCAGCTTCTTCAATCCCAGCTTTAAGGTAAGTCTGCCAAAATCCATACGCTGGAACAGGGTGGCGAACTTGAGATTGCTGACAACTTAGGAAAATTCGCATCGTGTTACTCCTCATTCCCGGTGCGAGCTTGATACGCCAGTTTCTGTGTCCATTGTGAAAATCGCCAACCCAGAGCAAGCTTTTGATATCCATAGTGATAGATTTGCTTTTGTAGGGATTTAGCACGTTGCCATCCCACCAAACAACATAGAATCTGTAGTGCTGGACCTCCTGGCATAGGAAGATTTGAGCCTCCGAGTTGCTGAATCTGCTGGTCTAAGTTCTGTCTTAAATCTGGAGCATCGGGATAGATGGTATAAATTAAACTTTGCAAGGCATTAGCACAGGTTTGGCGAGTGCGGGGACTGTTTTCGACTGAGAGCAAATGTTGAGTACCAAGCTTCATCGATAGAACTGCTGATTTCCAAGCCGCATAAGATGTTGATCCACTGAGGTTCTCGGAACTACCAGAACGGTAGTAGGTTTTCGCCCCCCAACAAAACTTTACGCCTTCACTGGCAAGTAGAATCCGGCTAAAGTACTCAAAATCATTAATCAGCGAGAGATTTGCATTCCATCCGCCTGCTCGATCTGAAATAGTCCGAGGAATCAACCAAGCGGCTCCGTGCATCATGTAGCTTCCCTCCCAAGCTGTGACTAGCCAATCGATCGGTGAAAAATCTGCCCAAAGAACTTGAGGGATAAAGCGGGCTTCTGCTGGGGTGTGATAAAACCGCGCCCATTCTCCTGCTGTAACATAGGGGGAGTTGCTATCTCCAAGAAGTTGAATTTGCCGCTCGATCTTATCGGGAGCCAGTAAGTCATCTGCATCTAGGTACTGGATAAAGTCACCCTGAGCCGCTTCGAGTGCTCGATTCTCAGAGGCACTTTGCCCTTGATTCGATTGGTGAATGATTTTGACAATCTTCGACTCGTATTGTTTCGCGATCGCCAATGTATTGTCTTGAGAGCCATCATCGACAACAATGATTTCAAGATTGTCCCAAGTCTGTGCGAGAGCAGAATCGAGTGTTTCTGCTAAGTATTCTTCGGCGTTATAAGCAGGAATCAGAATCGAAACGAGCGGTTTCATGGGAGTTATGCAGGTGAGACAGAGTAGCGGCGTTTGAGTCGTTCGTACCAACAATTAGGGCTATACGTCGCGTTTTTATCGATCTGATTTTGTCGCCAAATTTCATTCCATAAATGGAGTGCATAGCTCTTATGAGTCACTCGCCCTGGGTTGGTATAGGGACGAACGATCGGGCGAATTTGAGCTTTAACGGCTTTAACAAATGTTTGTGGAGTGAGAACAGAATCGTGGCGAACAATCTTGTCAACAGCTCTCCAACTAATCGGACAAAAAGCTTTAGAAGAAACAATAGCATCTTCATAGTGCAATTCGCGAATTGAAGTTTGTAGCAAAATGGGACCAATATCGCCATATCCAATCTCGTTTGCTTCTTTCTCTTCGCATTTTTCAATTAGGTAGGCTAGCAGGCTACTGCCAGTAGGAGCTTTCAAAACGCAAGTATTCGCACAATCTCCCCACTGTGCCTCGTAGCTTGATGAAATAACATGCGCGGGCGAAAAATCGAAAAACTTGAGGCAGATGACATCTGTGTCAGCCCACCATCCACCTTTTTGGTACAGCAGATGGAAGCGAAACAGATCAGCAAAGCCTGCATAACTGCCCTTACCAAAGCCAGATTGATAAGTGAAAATGCGATCGCTAGACAAAATCTCGCGCCCATCTTTCACGATCGTGCCTTTTGGGATATTTTTAACAGGCTCATAAGTATAGAGGTGATACTCATGACCGTTCTGAAGAAAGGACTGAATCGAAAGCTGTTCCATTATAGAAAGCTCTCCTCCAATCCATAACCCTTGAATGACTTTATTTGTATCTTTCATAGTGCAGCAATATGTTTCCAGGCATAACGGAAATACCAAGGCTTAGAGTCTGCAACATAGTGGTGTAAGACCGCTTGGGGATCGATCGCTTCTTCGCGATCGGGTTTCACAATGTAGTCCTGTATGGGTGCGATCGTGCAAGATTTTCCCGCCATCAGCATTGCGACTAAGGCTTGTTCCTGGTAGTAATGTGTTCCCTGCTGTTCAATCAGTGTTTTGCACCAAAACTCTAGCTGCTCCCAGTCGATCTCATTGCTGTTTAGCCCACAGATGCCAACATTGAGTTGATCCGCGATCGATGCCTGAGCGAGTTCGGTCATGAGTGTTCTGGAGTAGCCATACGATGGCTCAATATCAATCATATGACATGGATGCTGCGGAGATTGTAGCCAGTCTGTCAGTAAAGTTGGAGAGCGAAAGAACAACATATCTGAATCTAAAACGAGCTTCCAGCCAGTTGAACCTGCGTGGATGTCTGTGATCTTCCGCATGTGGGGATAGTTCGATCGTCGCTCTCGTAGAGAAGGAAATTTCGCAATCGGCAGATAAGATTCAATGCGGTCTTCAATTTCTGAATGCAAGATAATTTGGACATTCGGAAAAATGCGGTGCAGTTCGTCTTGGTAAGCTTGTGCTAAAGAACCATCATCATGAATCACAGGACGAAGCGGAATCGGACTATATTGCGCCATTGAATAGGCACAGAAACAAGTCTGATACCAGAATCTTTTCCCTGTGAGAAAGTGAATGTCAAACGCTGGAGCAGTGGAAATTGGTAAGGGTTTTAAACCATAGGCTGCTCTCTCCATTTGCGCTCTGGCTTTGTTGTTGATTGCACGATCGAGGAGTCCTTCACGCATGAGCGAGGTCACAAAACCTTTGGGTGCGTAGTACAGGCGATAGAACAACACACCCAGTTTTAACTGTTTTGACAATTGGCGCAAATTTTGATTGGGGGTGCTGGTCATCATGGAAGTTAGAGATTCGAGAGAGGTTGCATGAGCGTGTTGAGTGTTTGACGATCGAGGGTTTGAATCTTGGAATAGTCTGGTCGTTGAATCCGCCTGAGTAGTCTTGCTGTATTTTCGATGCCAATGAGTTTGGCGAGCTTTTGGAAAAGACGACCGCCTAAATTCTCGATCGAGGTTGGTGGCGCAGTTTTCCAGATTTCTAAAACTTTTGATTCAAACTCAGCATGAAAATTTCGCGGCAGTTTGCGCCATGACACGAGAGCAGACTCGCCAATCTGTCTACGAACAGGCAGGGTAGACTCTTGATTCGGACAATGCTTGAGAAAGATCAGTGTCATCAATAATGAAGCAATTCCGGTCGCTTCCCAACAATTTGAGTAGCGATCTTGCTCGTGCTGAATGTAGATCGTGTAAGGCTGATCGACTTTGACGATTTTGGCAGGATAAATCATCAGATTGTAGTAAATCCAAATGTCTCCAACCGGGGATAACGATCGCTGTGGTGGCACGATTGGATTGGTAAAGTGCTGGGTGATGTACTCTCTCCGAAAAATCAGATTGCCTGGAGTGGGTTGGATTTTCAGATAGAGTTCAACCGGATCAGGAGTAAACGGGAGCGATCGCTCACCTATGATCGAGAGTGTAGACTGCTCAGCATTGATGGTTGCGACACATTCATCCGAGTAGCAAACATCTGCTTGATGCTTCTCAAGACAAGCAATTTGAACCCGAAACTTGTCTGGATGAACCTGATCATCCGAATCAATGAAAAACACATATTTGCCGATCGCATGAGCTAACCCATGATTTCGAGCGATTAGCGATCCCTGATTCGATTGGCGAATGAAGCGTACTGGAAAATCGATCGTACCGGATAGCTGTTCTTCTAAAGGTTCTGCTGAGCCATCATCAACCACAATGATTTCGGCTCTGAGGGTTTGCAAGGCTTGATTGAGACTACAAAGCGTCTGTCGCAGCAGTTCTGCTCGATTGTAGGCAGGAATGATTATTGATAAATCAAGCATCATGGTCTTTCCGGGGGGCGAGGATAACAACATCAGTTTGGAACCTTGGTTGATTCAGTCAGGCAGTAGGCTTTGTCCTTCAAAAGCTCCACATGCTCCTTGCCAGCGAATGTACTCAATCGGACTTTTCCAAGGTTGATAAGACACAAATGCTTTAAGTTGTCTGAGAAACACGCTCCAGCGCGAAATCTTGCGCCAAGGTCGAATCTGATGTGCATCCAGCACTTGTATCCACGATTTCGCGATCGACCGATTCAATCGTGCTAAGTACGCTTTTGTTAATCGATTGGCAGAGATGAGATGGGTGAGTTCGAGTTGCGGAAAATACCCCACACCCCAGCCCAGATTGATCAATGTGAGATTGATATCACAGTCTCCGCCTGACTGTAAGCTGCGTCCGGTACGATCAAGTGCCAATCGAGCAGGATTATCAACAATGGTCTGAACATATTGGAGTGCGGCTGTTCTCTGGAGTGCCATTCCTGCCCCGATCGGCGCAAAATCTGGATACTGCTTTGTGTCTCCGGTTTTGGGGTCATAGAAGTAAACTTGTTCTGTCTCTCCTAAGTCGCGGAGTGCTAAACATCCCCAAAATGCTTTAACCCAAGGTTCTGGTTCGATTTCAAATTCTGGCAGCGACTTGCCACCGATCGCGCCGAGTGTGAAATGCGCTTGAAAAATGTCAACAATTTGGTTGAGATAGTTCGCCTCTAGCACATTGTCATCATCGACAAAGACGAGATACTGTCCTCGACTTGCTTGAATTCCAGCCAGTCTGGCGCGGGTGAGTCCAAGCTGATTTTCCTGAATAATGCGGACATTTGGATGCCAATCTGTATCGATCTCGATCGGGCAATCGGAAGCATTATCAACAATCAGAAGTTCCCACTGAGTATTCGGCAGAGACTGCGATCGCAATCCCGCGATCGTACGCTCAAGTCGTGCGAGATTCGGATTATGCGTGGGAATGATGACTGAAATCAGGGGATTCATGCTCGTGTCCTCACGATTTTTACAGGAACACCTACTGCGATCGAATAAGGTGGCAAATCTTTCGTCACAACTGCTCCTGCTCCTACGACACAACCATTTCCAATCGTTACGCCTCCTAACACGGTCACACCCGCACCGAGCCAAACATCTTCCCCGATCGTCGTTGGCAGATGGACATCCGATTCCCAACGAATTCTGCGAGATCGATCAGGAATCGTATGATTAGAAGAGAGAATGCGACAGTGCATCGCGATCAGTGAATCCTTTCCGATTGTTACGCCGCCATGCCCATAAATGACCGTATATGGCCCAATGAAGACGTTTTCGGAAATCGTGATTCTGCCTCCCCAAGCGTGTAGTAATACGCCCTGCTCTAACTGTACCTGCTGAGCGAGTTGAATTTGTCCGCGTGCTCCATTGGCGGATCCTAGCTTCGCTTTCACTTGCTCTTTGATGAGACAAGAAGGATGTACTTCAACCCCGACCTGACCAAGGTGAAGTTGCTGCCAAAGCGCTGAGAGCTTATCTTGCTGGTTGAGAAGTCGTTGAAGCATAGGGAAATACTCGATTAAATTGAACTGCCTCTGAGCAACTTGCGAGCTTTGCTACCCAACCCTAAGCGAAATCGCATCAGGGAAATACTCGATTAAATTGAACTGCCTCTGAGCAACTTGCGAGCTTTGCTACCCAACCCTAAGCGAAATCGCATCTGCGTAACTAAGTCAGGCTGACAAATCAGGGGTGTGTTTTGCCAAGGAGTCTTCTTCAAAAACTTGCGGTAGTCGTCCTTGAATGGATGAGTGCAGTAGAAATGCCAGGGTTTAGCACTGCCGCCTCCAACAAAATGCACGATTGCAGGTTCAGCGATCGCAGTTGCACTCTGAAACAATTTATAGAGTGCTTGCGGGCGCTGGTGGAACTCTTCGCTGTAGAGAAAGGGTTGAGCATTCCAAAGTAAATCTAGCGGCATCCAGTGATCGTGCAGCAGAATGTTGAGAACATCTTGATCCCACCAAGTAATTCGATCTGAACTTTGGCGAATGATCTCACAACCCCGATCGAACACTCGAAGGTTGCGCCAAGCCTCAAGATTGATTAACAATAATCCTGCATTAAAATACAGCGAATTTCTTGGAAGACCAATTTGCTCAGGATATTCATCCATGCCTGCCGCGATCGTTGCCGCATGGCTAAATGCATGGATATCTTTGTCCCAAAGTTCATCAATGGATTTGCGAACAATCATATCAACATCGAGAAAGAGAACTTTCTGAAGGGTCTGAGGCAGAACTTCGGGAATGAACAGACGAAAGTAAGTTGCGAGGGAAATATGGTGCGTCACAGGAGCATCTCCTAACGCAGTTCTATCGATTTGAATTAGCTCATATTCTTGCTTTTGATCTTGCAAAAACTGTTCAAGCCGCTCCCAAATACTCATCTCCAGTCCATCTGTGATCAGAAAGACTCTGAATTGTCGCTTCGGATTGTGATGAAACAGCGATGCCAACATGACTGCACAATGTTGGGCGTAGTGATTGTCGATCGTGCAAACAATGTTAATGGGAGATGGAAGAGTTGAAAGGTGCATAAACATCAAATGAAGTTATTGGTGATCAAGCGCAGACTAATTTTCCTAAATGCATTCACTTGCCGCCGCAACCGTTGAGTGATGTCCGTCCACCAAGAAGAGTCGCGTCGATCGAATGATGCTAACAAGGGGTTAGAAGCAGGAAGAGTTAACGCTTTAGGACAAACTAGAGACTGTTTCGTTGATGCTTTCTGCTGAAGTGTGAAGAAAAGGTCTGCCCAATCAGATGCACAGGAATCATTAGCGTAGGAACTCACCACTTTAGCGCGAGCGGCTTGAGAAAGACGTTCCCAACATCCCGCCTCAGTGGCAATATGTCTAATTGCCGCAATAAACTCCTCTTCTCGAT
This sequence comes from Leptolyngbya sp. GGD, assembly GCF_026735145.1. Lineage (NCBI taxonomy): Bacteria > Bacillati > Cyanobacteriota > Cyanophyceae > Leptolyngbyales > Leptolyngbyaceae > Leptolyngbya > Leptolyngbya sp. GGD. The sequence continues at coordinate 891,887 of NZ_JAPQKE010000001.1, read as the reverse complement.
TGTTCACGAGCAGCCCAGTCACATCATGTTCAACTAATTCTGTAATGCCACTGCGGATGTTGAGACAGACTGGAACCACTCCACAAGCCATTGCTTCCATCAGTGCCACAGGTAGCCCTTCATAATCTGATAACAATACCAGAACATGGGCTTTTGCTAGTACGTCTTGAATTTTTGAATTATCTACAAAGTCGCCTAGACAGATCGGTAGTCCTTTTCCCTCAGAGGAAAGAAGGGCTTGAACATTTGCTTTTGCAGGTCCCTCTCCGAAAATAAGTGCCTCTGTGTTGGGAACTGAGCGCAACGCGCGACATAGAGCGGAAGTCAGTTTTGAAATCTGCTTCTGTTCCTCAACTAAGCGTCCAAGGTAGATAAGGCGGAGGCTATTAGTCGGTTTTTGAGCTATAACAGAGGGTACTGGAACACCGCAGGGAATTTTGATAACTACACTCGTGGTGCGTCCTGAATTCAAAACGGTTTGTGTCAGGAAATCCGAAACGCAGACCACTGCGGAAAGTTGATAAACTTCTTCACCAAAGATGAACTCCTGGGTTACTCCTGTATAAAAATCATCGTCGGAATGTAAAACGCCAACGGTCGGGATACCTGCTTCCTTAACCCATCGACTAGCATACAATGCTCCTACAATGAGGTTTGGGACAAAAATATCTGGTGGGTTTTGCTTCAGCTTTGACAGAATCCAACGAACTTGCTGCGGTGTTGTAGATTGAAAGGGAAATGAGTGACAGGTGAAACCTTGCTTTCTCAGTGCCGACAAACAGGGACAGTCCGCAGGCAATGGGCTATTTATAAAGAATAAAACCTCTGATTCAATTCCTAATGTTCTTAGAGTAGGCAAAAGCCTTCTAAGCCAGGAATTTGGTCCCCCGGTAAACGTAGGCGCATCATATGTGCAGAAAGTAACTTTCATAGAGCCATACACTCCTCAGCAGTAGAAAGCTGTGCGTCTCTACTAATCTTTTTGTATACAGCTAGGATTGAATGACCAGGAATGAATGGAGCGCATAGTGGAAGAATCTTTAATGACGGACTACGCAGAACTGATACGCCTATACGCGCAACTCTTTGAACCACTCGATGATTTGGCAGTTTTGCTAATAGTTGCTGTGTTTGCAGGTAGTAATACCAGGCATATGTCGTTAGAGGCTCAGTATAAATTTTCTCTAAGTTTAATGGGAAGACGTTTTCGAGATTTTGTAAAGCTGCTTTGCCCCATAATCCCATATGATGGGGCGGCATATTCGTAATCCAGACTGATTCATGCCGAACAAATGAGTCATTGTTAGGAACACAAATGATCAGCTTTCCACCGACTCTTAGCGCATCCACAGAAGCTTGAATAAAAGATCTAACGTGACTAATATGCTCTGCAACCTGGAAAGAGCAGACCACATCATAATGCCCAGATTGTAGGACAGAACATTCCTGAATCGTCTGATTCCGCATATCTAATCCTATGCTCTGTGCAGATTGGATCGCTTGTTCGTTGAGTTCAAGTCCTGTTGCTGTAATCCCCCTTTCTTTCAGATGTCGAAGGAAAGCGCCCCGTCCACTTCCCACTTCTAGCACACGATCACTATTGCTAATCAGCTTGCTGGCTAAATTGAATTCCCATTTCCAATCTACATAGTACCAAGGGATATCTTGCAAGGCTTCGTAGAAGTTGCTGTCGCCTTCTAGATTGAATGGATAGTAAAAACGATAGCCAGTGTCTAAGCAGCGATAAATTTCTATGTGCTGTAAATTTGTGAAATATTTCTCTACATTGATATTGAGCTGATCCTGGTAAGTTGCAATGATGAGTTCACAATCTATTGTTCTCTCTAGAATTACATTGTCTGTACCTGTGATGGGACTTTTGATCGCGATCGTTATGCTCATTTTTAATCCTCAAGTTAGATTGAGATAGCTAAACCTTCATCCCTAGGAACTAAAGCTCCATTGACATGTGGGGAATACAGGACCGACCAGCGCAGAGGGTAACTGATTCACATCTGCCATATTGATGACCTCTAGCGTTAGGCAGTCTTGCTGATGAAAGAAGTCCTTTCTTCCATCGCCAAACCATAGTGAGATTCGATAAGTGCCATTCAGCAGCTTAGGAGATTGGATAGATGCCTTGACGATGCCGGATTTGCTGGGAGTTGTAGGCTGAGTGGGTGGAGATACAACAGGGTTACAGCCGAGGATTGGATTACCCAAATAGTCAGAGATGACAAACCCTAGAGAAGGAAGAGTAATTTCACGATCAAGCTCGTACTCAGCAGTAATTTCAATGACTTTGCCGACTTGATCCGCTGTTGCTCTCCGTACCGGGCTATCTTTGAAGATGGCTACATTAGATTCAATCTGACCCATGTAGTATTGTATCGCTTGAGTAATGCTGGCTGTTTCGATTAAATTCCCGTGCTTTAGAAAAATACCTTTATTGCAAAGCTTCTCAACTGTTGCCATATTGTGACTTACAAAGACCACAGTGCGTCCTGAATTCTTTGAGACATCTTCCATTTTCCCAAGACACTTTTGTTGAAATGTTGAATCACCAACTGCGAGAACTTCATCAACAATCAGCACTTCAGGCTCTAAATGAGCCGCAACTGCAAAAGCTAAGCGAACATACATTCCAGAAGAGTATCGTTTCACAGGCGTGTCGATGAACCGCTCTACTTCTGCAAACGCAACAATTTCGTCAAACTTCCGATTAATCTCTGCTTTACTCATTCCCAAGATTGCACCGTTGAGGAAAATGTTTTCTCGTCCGGTCAATTCAGGATGAAAGCCCGTGCCAACTTCTAGTAAGCTCGCGACTCTGCCTTTGATCCGAATTTCACCATGAGTTGGGGCAGTAATGCGGCTGAGAATTTTCAGCAAAGTTGATTTTCCGGCTCCATTGCGTCCGATGATCCCAACCCGATCGCCTTGTTGAACCTCAAACGACACATCTTTCAGCGCCCAAAACTCTTCTAGTTGACCGCCATTTGGCTTTGAAGCAGAGCGCCGAAAAGGATTAGACAGTCGTTGGGTCAGAGCATCCCGAAACGTGCTGGCTTTTTCTTGATGTGAGAGCGTGTACTTCTTCCCTAAATTTTCAACACGAATGATCGGATGGCTCATATCAGATTAAACAATGTCCACAAAGGTTTGCTCGATTTTGCGGAAGTACCAAATGCCGCTGAAGAGTATAAGCGTGACTAGGATGAGCGAGAGCACAAATCCAACAGGCTCGATCGCACTATCACCGCCTAGAATTGCCCAGCGAAACCCATCGATCACCCCAACCATCGGATTGAGAGAATACATCAGTCGCCATTGTTCTGGAATCACGCTCGACTTGAAGCCGACTGGGGAGAGGTAAAGTCCGAACTGAATGATAAAGGGCACGACAAAGCGCAAATCGCGGTATCTCACAATCAGTGCCGCTAGCCAAAGCCCTGCTCCTGTCGCTGCCGCAAACGCGATCGCAATAAATAACGGGAGAGTCAGAATTCGCCAACTTGGAACAAAGTTATACCAAGCCATTAGCCCTAATAAAATGATCCCAGAGATCAGAAAGTCTACAAAACTAACAATCACAGACGCGATCGGCACTAGGAGTCGGGGAAAGTACACCTTTGAGAGCAGGTGAGCGCTGCCGACGAGACTATTGCTACAGTCACCCAGAGCGCTTGAGAAGAATTGCCACGGTAACATACCCGCAAAGACGAGAATGGGGTAAGGGACACCATCTGAGGGAAGTTTGGCAACTCCGCTGAAGATGATGGTAAAAACAACCATTGTCATAAAGGGGCGGATCAGTGCCCAGGCAACGCCGATCGCGGTTTGCTTGTATCGCACCAGTAGATCCCGCCACGCAAGGAAATATAAGAGTTCTCGGTAACGCCAAAGGTCTTGCCAATATTGACGTTCGACTCGATTTGCGGAAATCACTAACTCGGCTGGGGGCGGACTACTCATAGATTCAGAAGGGATCACAGCACGGGTATGCCATTTCTCTTTCTTATACAGGAGGCGATAGGCAAGTCAGGAGAAATTTCGGAGAAAATCGTGTATTCTTTGTAAAAGATTAATGAATTGAATGGGGCGATTACGGAGGCTTTGCCTTACAGTGTTGGTATAAAGTTTGCGTGAAGTTCGCTTTTACACGTGAGCTTCTGGCACATACTGATATACAGTATTTCAGGATATGTGATATGGGTGTCAGCTACATAGATACGCTGTAATTATACTGAATCGGTTTTTGCGGAACTGCGATCGCATCGCGGTTTCACGCTCAGGGTGATGCTAGGCGAATGACCTCTGCTCATTGCATCTATTCAGCAGGGACGTTCACGCAGATGCAATTTAATGATCATCACTTAGGGCAAGTTATGTCTTTCAATTTGTCAACTTCAATTCAGCGATTCGGGCTGGCTGCGGCTGGAACTGCGATCGCGACGCTTGGCTCGATCGGTTCTGCTCAAGCATTTACAGTTGCAAACGGCGAATCGACAACAACGATTCCGATTGTTAACGTTACGATTCCAAATAGTCAAGGGCTAACGAGCGACGCGGCAGATACTCTCAGCAATGCACTCAACCTTGGCGCTCCCAATGCGAGCAACACGATCTTAGGAGCGATTTCTCCATTTTCACTCAGCGAAACGGGCACTGACTTGTTTAGATTTAGCTTGTCAAATGCTTTCACCTTTAATGCGACTGCAACACTCAGAGGTTTCACAATTCCAAACTCGAATTTTCTACCTGCTGCAATTAGAGGACAGACAATCGCAGGGTTGGTGAGTCCAACGCTTTGGTTGTTTAGAGAAACCGCTCCAAATACGATTCAACAGCTTGCAGGAGGAAGTTCGACGATTTCGCCGCTGGTGTTGTCTGCCGGCAATTACTTCTTAGGAATTGGTGGACCGAATCGGACTCCGAACATTTCAGTGGCTGGTCTTCTGCTCGGTTGGGGCGGACAACGTACAAATGGGGGCTATAGCATTGCGACTGGCTTCTCTGCTGTGCCTGAACCATTCACGATGTTGGGGGGTGCGGCAGCTTTGGGTGTCGGTGGCATGATGCAGCGGAAGCGCAAAAAGCGTCAATTGGCAGCCCAGAAAGTGGACTAACTCGATTGAATCATCGCGATCGCTTCAACTATTTGCGATCGCACATCAGGGTGTTCTATCAGGCGAATAACAGATCAACGATCGTGTTCCAAACTTTGCAGCACGATCGTGATCCTATTGTGGGTTCATCCTGATGTTATCTTGGTTTGGGGAAATCTCATGAGGGTTACGTTAAAGCGATCGTTAATGTCGATCGCGCTGTCTCTATTTACGATCGGCAATCTCAGTTCATTCACCGCCCTCACAGCTGTATTAGCAGGCGTTGGAATTCTTAGCTCACTAAAATCTGCTGGTGCACAAACTATCACAGGAGGAACGTATACTGCCACTGCCTACTCTCCTTCTGTCGTTCCATTTCAAAATTTAACGAGTGGCACACTAGCTTTCACTAATAACAATGTACAAAGCGGGGCGGCAGCAGTTTCGCTTGGCATAAGCTTCAACTTCTTTGGTGCAACCTACACTAATATCAACATCGGAGTTGATGGGGTTCTGTCTTTTGGCAATAATCCAATTACTAGCGGAGCAAATGTCAACTTAGAGCAAGTTGCAGTTAGTGCACCAACGATCGCAGTCCTTTGGGACGATTGGAGAACACAAGGACAGCCATCTGATGGCTCGAATGTCACTTATCGTCTTTTAGGTGACACTGCTGGGAGTCGGCGCTTCGTTGTGCAGTGGAACAATCTTAGAAATCAAAATACAGGAGCAGAGGCTAACAACGGTGCAACTTTCCAAGCAGTTCTTTACGAGACTTCAAATAAAATTCTGTTTGCCTACAACGATCTAGATGTGGGAAACACCAGCTTGAACAACGGAGCCAGTGCAACGATCGGAATTAGTAATTATACAAGTGCTGGAAATGCTTCTCAGCGTCTTCAATGGTCAGTTAACACTCCTTTCTCTGGATATAGTGTTTGCTTCAGTCCTGGATCTACCAATCCTGCAACTCCTGCAACCTGCCCATAGTTCGCACATTGCAGCAGACTTTCTGTGCCAAATCGCGTAAGTGTTCCCGATTAACCTTATCAGTACCTGCACTAAATTAGCATCCTGTTTTCGGTAAGATTCCCTCATGAAACTTGTACGTTCTGATCCCACTCAACTGCTGCGAATTCCGAAATACTGGCTCCTCGCGATCGGTGCAGGTCTGATGGCAATCCACCTCTCGCTGGTTTGGCAAGGAAACCTACCTGAATTTCAAGGGAATGCTTTTGTATTTTGGGCGGCGGCTGTTTCACTGGTGTGGCGAAAACGTGACGATTTAGTATTCAACAGTAGTATTCTTGCTAGTTTGGTCGGATTTGGGTTAATCGCGATCGCACTTCTCCGGATTCACATCCTGCCCGATCTAGGACTGTTCCTGAGACTGTTCCCACTGATTACCGGACTCGGTTTAGCGCTGCTTGCGTCAGGGTTCAAACATCTGCGATCGTACTGGCGGGAATTTGTCGTCTTTATTCTGTTAGCATTGCCGCCGACTGCCTTAGCATTTATCGAAATTTCTCCAATCACTGCCCGATTTACAACTCTCCTGCTCTGGATTTCAGGCTTTGAAGTACAGCGGCAAGGAGTCTATATCATGCTGTCAACCGGAGCCTCGATCGAGGTTTATCACGGTTGTTCTGGCATTGTTGTGATTCTGCAAGTACTCAAATTCGTCGGTTTAGCTTTTTTGATGTTTCCAACCACTTGGATACAGCGAATGATCTTGCCGATTGTTGGAATTGCGATCGCGTTTCTCACCAATGCGATTCGAGTTGCGATCCTAGCAGTACTCTCGGCTCCCGGAAATGGTGAAGCTTTTGGCTACTGGCACGATGGCAATGGATCACTGGTCTTTTCGATGATCGCAGTCTCGATCGTCGGAGCAATTTGCTATTTCTGGCTGATGCAAGAAGAATCTGATCCTGAAGAATGGGAGGACTGGTAATCATGCAAGATCGTATTCCTCAAAACTCGGCTCGCATCGGATTATTAGCACTCACATTCTTAGCCATAACTTTAACATTCGGCAGAACTTTAATCCTGACGAAACCAACGGCTCCCAGTATAAATAACCGGGCGATCGAACTACCCAACACGATCGCGCTTTCAGGGTGGCAAACCATTGACAGTCAACGCATCACCATTCCTAACCTCAAAGATCAAGATGCGATTCCGAATCGGCGCTATCGCTATCTCAAAGATGGCACTCCGATCGAGGTAACGGTCTACAACTTTGCAAGCAGCAATGGCGATGTCAAACCCACCCTACAATCTCTCACTGATTACCTCAAAAGCAAAGCGCAACTTGAACTCGACATCCGACACAAATCCCAGGTTGGATACTATGGAGTCTTTGTCGAGCAGCAACAAGCGCACTTGAGTAGTTGTATCAACGGTCGAGGCGAAAGTACCTTCACTCATTTGCAGTTTCAGCGCAATCGCAATCTCGATGTTTTCTCAGAGCGTCCCTTTCTCTGGTTAGCCGGACTGTCCGAACTGCGCGATACTCGCTGTTTGCTGGTTCATTTCCAAACCCCGATACAAAACAAGTCCCCAGAGCAAGCCTATCAACTGCTCGAACAAGCTTGGACAGAGTGGTATCAGTGGTGGCAACCTCGCCTGCAAAGTTTTTAGGGCTGCATTCTCACTCGTTTATTCTCAAAAACTCTAACCTATGAAATCTCAAGACTCTTCAGAATTATCCTCGATCGCTGCCTTTCGTATTGTTGGTTACGGTCTGATCATTTTCGCGATCGTCGATTGGCTCAATATTCTGTTTCCGGTTCGCTGGCTTGATGTCGCTTGGACGTTTAACTCTATTGGTGCGATCGTTGAACGGGTCGCTGTCCCCTTGCTGGCATTACCCCTGGTGTTTTTTGGCGAAACCGATTTGCGGCAGCGCTGGGAAAAAGCGATCGTCAAACTTCTATCCTGGGGATCGCTAGTTGCAAGTGTTGTGTTCCTCTTGATGATTCCGTTGCTCTTGATGTTGACCTTGCGCCTCAATGTTCAAAATGCTGCCCAACTCAACAATCAAGTCAATTCCCAAATTAGTCAGCTTCAACAGCTAGAACAACGAGTCGGTAGTGCAAGTTCACAAGATCTGAACGCCCTGCTTCAAAACCTCAATCGTCAAGGCAATCCTCCTGCCAACGTCAACACACCGACAGACCTTAAAAATCAGCTTCTCACCGAGGTGGAGCAAGTTAGAAATAACGTGAAATCTCAAGCTGAGACAGCAAAATCGAATCAATCTACTGCCTTGTATAAGAGTGCCATCAAATGGGGTATCGGTGCATTTGTTTCTAGCGTCTTATTCTTCTCACTCTGGCGCTTTAGTAGCTGGTCAAGACGCAAACGCCGTACAGGATTGCGCGCTACTGCGAATGTTGGCGGTTAAAAGAATTTTAGTCTCAATAGTTCATGTAAGTTACGAAATAGTCAACTGCTTGATCGCCCCCATATACAATAATGATGAATTCTCCACACTATTTAGCGGTCTTTCATCAACTGAACTTGAGTTCTGATGAACAAGCATTGTTACACGCTGTTGTTCATTCCGCGAATCTGAGATGTCCCGAAACAGTCACTCAGGCTTCGCTAGTAAGCGCGATCGCGACTTTCTCGCGACCGACCCGAATTCTACAATGCTCATTCCGCGAATTGTTACAGATTTCGGATAGTCTCAATTTAATTTTGCAGCAGCCAGAACATTGGGCACATCACCAAATCTGTCGGAATCGCCATCAGCAAGTTTTTCACGAAATTCAAGCACGACAGACGCGGTTTGAAAAGCTCGGTACTCGCCTTCAGACGAATTTACAAACCATTCGATCGTTGAACATGAAGCTTTACGATCGCGTTTTTGCCAAGATCAACTTTGATTTACTGTTAGAACGAGTGTTAGACGGCGACGAAACTTCGCTTCGTCAGGAATTATCGAACTATCAACAAGTGATTCACGAGTTCTACGAGGAGCTAATGCTGCGACAACTCGCTCCGATCGCTTGTCATAAGAACAGACTTCTTCGGAGAACCAAACGATTAGAGTTCTTTTATGAGTATCTCCCGGTTTTGAGTCTGATTCTCACAATGCTTGCTCTAAAACCTTGGTTCACTTGGACTTGGGCATTCATCGCCGCAATGTTTATTGTGGGTCCAATGATGATTTGGTTTGCTTATCCAAAGCGGTGTGCGCTAAGGACTTGGGCGAAGCAGTCGCTTGAAGCTCAGCAAACGACGATCGCTCAAGGCAGAAGTGATTTGACTGCTCAAGAAGCCCAAGTTCTAAATCTACTACGAATGACCGTAGAGGGTTCAATTTAGACAGTATTTTCGCACTCAGATTGTCATACGTTTTGTCACTTTCCGCCCCAGTTGATTAGATTTCTCGTTCCCAAATAAGGTTTGATTGTATGACAAGAAGAGGCACGACTGTCCCAGCGCCCGCTCGTTCTTTGGAACTTCCACCTACTCAAGTTCAGTTTTCAATTCTGACGCAGTTCTTCCCTCCAGATTTTGCTGCAACCGGACAGCTAATCGAGGAATTGTCTCGTAACTTGCAACCAGAAGGATTGTCGGTGCAGGTGTTTACTGGTCAACCTGGTTATGCGTTTAGTCGATCGCAAGCGCCTGCGATCGAGCGATCTCATCAGCTTTTAGTCCGTCGATCGCGAACGGCTCAACTGTTTCCCAATCGGATTCGTGGCAAGGCTTTGAATGGGTTAATGTTTGTTTTGCGATCGGCATTGTATTTGCTGCGATCGCGCAATCGGGGCGATTTGTTAATGCTAACGACTGCGCCACCCTTTTTACCCATTCTTGGTTTCCTAGCAAATTGGTTGTTTGGGATACCTTACATCTGTTTACTTTACGATCTTTATCCAGATGTGGCAGTGGAGCTAAATATTAAACCTGCAAATCATTGGATTGTGCGGGCATGGGATGCAGTGAACCGACGAGTTTGGAAACGTGCGACCCGAATCATTGTGTTGAGTTCTTCGATGAAAGCGCGAATTGTCGCGAAATGCCCTGAAGTAGCTGACAAAATTGCGATTATTCATAGCTGGGCTGATCCGAGTTTGATCACACCGATTCCGAAGCATGAGAATTGGTTTGCTCAAGAGCATGATTTAGTAGATAAATTCGTGGTGCTGTATTCGGGCAACATGGGGCGGTGCCATGACATTGAAACGATCGTGGCAGCCGCTCAAGAGCTTCGGGATGATCCAGTTCAGTTTTTGGTGATTGGCAGTGGTGCTCAACGCGATCAATTGATTGAAAAGCTCGATCGATTAAACCTGCACAATTTTAAGCTCTTACCCTATCAAGATAAGGCGGATCTTCCGTTCTCATTGACTGCGTGCGATTTGTCGCTCGTGAGCGTGAAGCCTGGAATGGAAGGGATTGTAGCGCCGAGTAAGTTGTATTCTGCTTTGGCTGCAAGTCGCCCGATCGCGGCAATTTGTGAGGAGCATTCCTATCTTCGATCGATGCTTGATGAAGCGGAATGTGGAGCTTGTTTTAGTAACGGGGATGGAGTAGGACTCGCGAATTTTATTCGGAGTTTGGTGGCGAATCCGAAGTTAGTTGAACAAATGGGTCGATCGGGACGACGCTATATGAAAGCTCGGTTTACACCTGAGATCATTGCTCGACAGTATGCGAATGTGGTGTATCAATCCGTTCTCGATCATGAAGACTTGAAGTATTCTTTGCCATCGGTTCCTTCAGAAGCGTAATTTGAACGATCGCACCTCTACAAGACTCCGCGATCAATCATTTGGCACAAAAGTTTTCAGGGTGAGTTTGCCATAGGGAGCATCAATCAAACAACATGAAATGGAGATTCATTTATGAGATTTAATTCTGTTTTGCCGATCGCGGCAGCAGCGGTGAGTATTGCAATGACTACAGCAGTGAAACCTGCCTCCGCATTTACGGTGTACGGGGGAGCGGGCACAGTTCGTCCCTGCTCTGCTGTAGTATCAGGTGCAGATAGTTGTGCAGGTGTGTACGATGGTAATGATTCACTAACTGATCTCAATAGCAAAATCAGTACGGTTTCTGGGTTATCTGCTGCTTGGGGAACTGGATGGAATCAAGTTGCAAGAGTGAATAGCCCTGCTGCTCCACCTACGGGGAGTACCGTTAGTGGGTTCAATGTTGCTAGTAGCGGGGGTTCTGGAACATGGAATATTAGCGGGATCTCAATCCCATCTGGCAAGGTGCTTAGTTCGTTCATCATCGCTCTAAAAGCGGCGAATGATTACGCTTACTATCACTTTGGTTCAGGCACTCCATTATCCGGCACTTGGTCTACTGCTAACTTCTTAAATAATGGAAATCGGCAGCCTGATCTTTCTCATGCTACTTTGTACGCTCAATTTGAGAATGCTCCGAATGCTGTACCAGAACCCTTTACGATCGTAGGCTCTGGTGTTGCTCTCGGTGTTGGCGCAATGATGCGGAAGAAGCAACAGAAGAAAGAGAAATCGATCGGTTAACGCTTCTCTGAAAATTGAACAGTTGGAAGGTTTTGGACTTCCAACTGTTTTTTGCTGGGACGTTATAGCGTATCTACACTCAGAACCCTTCTGTCCCTTCATGAAAACTTTGTAGTTTTTCGATCGCTTCATCCTGATAAACCCGGATCACCCTTGTATCAGTACCCAGTGAGGAAAGTCAGTATCAAACTTTGCTTATTTCGCTCAGGCTTAACGAGTGGTTGAATCTATGCAGTCTACTCCTGTTCGTGTTTCTGTCGCTGTTCTCGGTACTGTCACCGCCCTGACCGCTTATGGTTTGGGACGTACTAGCGCGAGTACTGCGGACACTTCTCAAACTCCATCAAACAGTCCAACCAAACCGAAATCCTCAGCGGTGTCCGTTCAACCCGTTGATTCGATCGCAGTTCCAGAAACGATCGCGGCTATTTCTGAAGCCCAAACGTTTCAGTTCACTCCACTTCCATCCACTCATAAGCAAAATCAGCCGCCACTCAAACCCGCCTCACAGCAGAATACGCCAGTTCAACCGAAAATTTCTCGCATCCGAGTCGATCAAATCCCGATCGATCAAATTATCGCTGCATCGTTATTCTCCCAATCCGTACCAGAACCCAAAGCAAAACCTAAAGCAAAACCCGCAAAACCCCTCGCCGTTCGACCCTCAAGTCCGCTTCCTGCTCAGAGCGCTCCAGAAGTTCCCGCCACTCAAATCGATGATGCGTCTTATACCCTCGGAGCAGGCGATCGCATTCGAGTCGAATTGTTCAACGTTCCTGAATACAGCCGCGAGTATCAAGTCCTCGTCAATGGCATCGTCAATCTGTATCTCGTTGGACCCTTATCCGTGCGAGGAATGACTCCACTCCAAGCCCAAGCCGCGATCGCTGCCAAATATGCCCCGATCGTTGATCAGCCGAGAATCGATGTGACTTTACTCGCAGCACGTCCTGTGAGAGTTGCGATCGCAGGAGAAATCAATCGTCCTGGTACTTACGTCCTCACCACTCAAGAGAACAGTAGCTTTCCTACACTCACACAACTGATTCAGCAAGCAGGCGGCATTACCCAAGCGGCAAATGCTCGTAAAGTCGCGATTCGCCGTCCTCAAGCGGGTGGCACTGCTTTGACCATTCAAGCCAACCTCTGGGAACTCACACAAACCGGCGATCTACGGCAAGATCTGACCCTGCGAGACGGCGACAGCATTGTGATTCCCACCAATACAGACATTAACCTCGCAGAAGCCTCACAACTCGCAACCGCTAACTTTGCAAGCGATAGTAAACAAGCACTCAATATTACTGTCGTTGGTGAAGTAATGCGACCGGGACCGATCGTTCTCGCTGCCACGACAGGAGGACTACCTACACTCAGTCAAGCCATTCAACAGGCTGGAGGCATCACCGCCCTTGCCAATGTGCGCGAAGTTGAAGTTCGTCGATCGACTCGCACTGGAACCACTCAAACCAAGCGCCTCAATCTGTGGCAACTCTTATCTAGTGGTGATGCCACTCAAGATCTCGTGCTGCAACAAGGAGATACGATCGTCATTCCAAAAGGAACTGCGCTCACTGCTGCGGAAGTCACTCAAGTTGGTGGCTCTACCTTTGCGCCAACTGCAATTCGAGTCAACATCGTCGGAGAAGTCGAATCTCCTGGAGCCGTCCAAGTTCCTCCCAACAGTCCGCTCAATCAAGCACTCTTATCGGCTGGAGGCTTCAATCGTCGCGCCAATCGCCGATCGGTTCAACTGCTCCGACTCAATCCAGACGGCACGGTATCGCGCCAAGCTATCGCGATCGATTTCGCCCGTGGTATAGATGAAAAAGGCAATCCCATTCTGCGGAATAACGACGTGATTTTAGTCGATCGTTCTGGTGGCGCAAAACTCGAAGACAGCTTGGATCGGGTCGGCGGGTTTCTTGGAAAAATCTTACCGTTCGGCTTTTTCCTACGTTAGTTCACCTGTGCAAATGCTTATGTTCCACCTTTGTGAATTGTTTATCCATCTTGCCCCGTGAAAAACACCAACTCCTCCCCCGCATCTGCTGAGGCGAATGGGAAGTTACTGCCAATCCTGACTTATCCCTCGACTTCTGCTCCCCCGACTGAAGAGGGCGGTTGGAGCTTAGCACCCATTCTTGATGTTGTGCGACGACGTGCGATCGTCATAGTTGGGGTGGCAAGTGTCGTCTCTGGCATTAGTTGGTATCAGTCCTTTACCAGACAGCCAACGTATAGCAGTGCTTTTCAATTGCTGGTTGAGCCGATCACCGATAATCAAGCGTTGCCTAGACTCACAGGAGCAGCTAATCCTAGCGGCTTGGACTACCGATCGCAAATCCAAATTCTTCGCAGTCCCAAAATTCTAGAGCCGATCTCACAAAAAATTCAGGCACAGTATCCCGGATTTAACTATGGAGTATTGGTGTCCGGACTCACAGTGACACAGCCTCCACAATCGAAACTTATCGAAGTCAGCTATCAAGACTCAGATGCTCAAAGAGTCAAGTTTGTACTGGATAAAGTTGCCGAAGGCTATTTGCGGTATAGCCAGCAAGAGCGACAAAGTAACTTGCGTCAAGGCGTTGAGTTTGTCAATGATCAACTCAAGACAACACAAAATCGCGTTGATGTCCTACAGCGTCAACTTCAAGCTTTTCGACAGCAAAACACGATCGTTGATCCTCAAACAAAATCAGGTCAGGTCGATAGTCAACTGACTGCTTTAGAACAACAACGATTAGAAGTGAGTAATCAGCTTGCGGAAGTGCAGCAGGCTTACAACAGTCTTGCAGATCAATCGGGTGCAAGAGTCGCGTTATCTCAGGCTCAGTCTTATCAACAATTCCTAAGTGAACTTCAAGCGTTAGAGCGTCGAATCGCGATCGAGCAAGCTCGTTTCCGGGGTGATAATCCCACCTTAAATGCCTTACAGAAACAGCGCGATCGATTGTTACCTCTGCTCCGTCAAGAAGCGGGTCGAGTGTTAGGTGATCGACTTTCCGCGATCGAGAGTCAAATGGCAATTCTACGAGTCCGACTTTCTGCGATCGACAATGCGACTCAGTACTGGCAGCAACAAGCTCAACAACTCCCAATCACCTCGCGTCAATTCACCGATCTTCAGCGTGAACTGACAGTCGCTACAGAAAGCCTCAATCGCTTGTTGCAAATGCGAGAAATGTTCCAGGCTGAAGTCGCTCAAAAAACAGTTTCCTGGCAGTTAATTACCCCACCTGGCAGTCCCCAAGTTCCGCTAACGTCTACCCCTCAGAACTTACTGGTCGGTGCACTGACCGGATTACTTGCAGCGGCAGCGGTTGCCTTTCTGCTCGAAAAACTCGACAACACATTCCGATCGTCCTCTGATCTAAAAAGGCAAGCAAAACTACCCCTACTCGGAGCAATTCCTCACTATCCCTCGCTGTATGAAAGTTCAGGTTGGAGTGCCATGCTCAATCGCTCCAATGCTGCTAACTCTTCAATGCAGTTTCTATTTTCTGAGGCATTTCGATCGCTCAACACCACAATTCGTCACCTCAACGCGAAATCGCCCAGAAAATCGATCGTCATTAGTTCAGCTCAATCCGGAGACGGCAAATCCACGATTTCTCTGTTTCTTGCTCAAGCGGCGGCAGCAATGGGACAAAGAGTTTTGCTCGTGGATGCGGATCTTCGCAGTCCTCAAATTAGCACCTTGTTAGACCTGCCCAATCAGATAGGCTTGAGCGATCTATTGCTCGACAATTTCGACTTTAACAGCGTGATTAACCCGATTACACCTCAAGCGCAAGACGGAAGTGCCCTAATGCGAATTGCAGGTCGGGGTGGATTGTTTGTGTTGCCTTCTGGACCAATTCCGGACGAACCCACTGAATTACTTTCGAGCCAAAAAATGCAAGTTTTAATGGAGGACTTACAAGCTGCATTTGATCTAGTGATTTATGACACGCCTCCGGTTCTCAACCTTGCGGATAGTAGCCTACTTGCCTCCCAAGCAGGCGGACTGATTCTGGTTGCGACTTTGAGAAAGACCATTCGCTCCGCTGTGATGGATGCGATCGAGAATCTAGAAACGGCTCACATTCCAATTTTAGGGATTGTTGCGAATGGAACACGCGGACAAGCTTATGGAATATCCCAAGGCTATACCGAACGTCCAGTTGCGACCAGTGCGATCGAGAATTAAACAATTCTCTGCTTCGATGCTTCTGAAACTCCCAAATATCAAGAAATTATGACAGAAGTCATTTGAAAATTTAAGGCTCCAGAGTCTATTTCTAGAGCCTTATTGAATGTCCATCATCCTACGCTTGCAGAAGCGCTTTAGCGATCGTCAAATCGAGTTTGCGATCGAACCTTTTCAACTTGCCTTGTTGCTTGCATTTGTCCAAACAGCCGTAATGCCTGTTCTAAAGAGTTTTGGCACAGTTGCGATCGACCACTTGCTTGATAAGTTAATCCGAGTTGGCAATAGGCGTTTGCTAAATCACACATTGCTCCAATCGTTTCAAGTAGGGCAATTGCCTGCGTGTGGTACATCAGTGAAGCATCTAAAGCATTTTGGCAGCGACAAAGTTCTGCAAGTCCACTCAGCGTCTTTGCTTTGACTTGGGTGTAATGACTTTCCTCTGCAAATTCTAGGGCGCGATCGTACATTGCCTTGGCTCGCTCAAATTCTCCTAGATTCGTATAGGTTTGCCCTAACATTTGAATGAAATAGGCGAATCGTCCGCTTTGTTCGACTAATTTCTCAGTGACGATCGATTGATAAGCTGCTTCTGCTAAGTGATAAGCCGCCTCAAATCGTTCCAAATAGGAATAGGTCAGGGCTAAACAGACGGCTGCTTTTTCTGCCCAGGGATGATGAGCGGTGTTCTGCGCCAGATCAATCACTTGCTGGAAGGATTGAGCCGCCATTTCTAATTCCCAAAGATCCATCTGATAGAGTCCGATGCTGAGCAGAGCATCAACTTTTAGCATTTGGAAGTAGTAAGCGGTGTGCTGACTGGATGGGGCAGCAGAACGTTTTTGCTCAGCAGTCCCAATTAGAGCGATTGTTTTTTCCTGACAAGCGATCGCGTCTTGAATGCGACCCGTAATCCAGTACAAATCTCCCAGAATATTGTGAAGTTCGCTGAGTTTGGCAGGATTTTCAAGATTCGGAATCACTTGCACGATCGCGCTTAGAACAGGTTGTAACAACCCCATTCGGTAAAGCGTGCTACCGAGAGGTAAAAATTGCCGCCATTGATTGGTGCGGCTTTTGAGAATCACACCCGCTGCCGCTTCAAAGTCCTGGATCTCAAGGTAGTGGTAGTGGGCTTGCAGGGCTTGTAGCGCGTCTTGAACAGTCTCGATCGTCAAAACCTGAGTCGTCCAAAATTCTGCGGCTTTGCGGTGGGCGATTTCCCAATCTGAACTTTTTCGCAGTCGAGCGATGGCTTCGGCTTGAATGGCAGGATGCAGCCAGTATTTGCCATGTTCGCACTCGACTAGCGATCGATTTCGCAGTGAGGTGAGTACCTGTCGTTGTTGATCCGGGGGTACATCCCAAAGCAAACAGAGCATTCCTTCAGAGGGAATGGCTGGAATTTCTTGATATCGGTAGCATCCCAATCGACAGAGCAACTGATAGGCAACCGGATCGAGCGCTTGCAGACGATTGATCTGACTAATCACAAGATTTTTCAGATCTCGCGTTGCGAGCAAGTCCTGTCGATGTTCCTGCCAGTAGGCTGCCATGTCTCGATCGAAGTCTTCACGAATTGCACCACATAAAATCCCCATTGCTTTGGCATTCCCGCCATAAGCTCGGTGCATCTGCTCAAGTGTCACAGCATCGATCGACATGGAGCGGCTGAAAAAAGTTTGCCATGCGGTGAGATCGAGTCGAGGTAGACGATAGTGTTCGACTGCTAAATCAGGCTCACACAGACGATCGCGACTCGTGATCAGAGTAACTGCTTGCACTCCGGCATCGCTTAGAACTCGTAGCAACTCGACATAAGCTCGATGCGGTGGAATCAATCGCCCTTCTGAATCGAGCGCAGGTTCGAGATTGTCAATCAAGATTCCGATGCGCCGTTGGTGCAGTTGGCGCTTTAAGCGTCCGAGCGAAATTCCGTATTCCGATCCGGCTTCTTGTTGAAAGTCTTGTTTTAACCACTCTTCGACAATTCGTTCAGCCGAAGTAATGTTCTGACTTTCTTTAGCGATTAACAATTCCAGCACTTGTTCAAACCCCTGAGTCTGGAGATAGTGCTGTGCCAGCGTTGTTTTGCCTAAACCGCCTTCACCTTGAATGACAATGACTTTGCAGCCTTGCTGAATCAGACGATCGAGATCTGCGATCGCACCTTCACGCCCTAGAAGATTGCTTGATCTGCGATCGTCGATCGGAGACGGTGCAGGTAGAAATGTTGCCGAAACCTCAAATAATGGCTGCGAATACTGCGCTAGCACTGCTCGACAGGTACTTTTAGTAATTCGCTCACCCAATAGCCCAGACAGCAATTTCCAGAGATGGGCACTCACATCTTTAATGTGTCCCTCTGTGTAACCCGAGTGCGCTGCAATCTCCAAATATTTTTGCCCGCGTAGCACCTTGCTCAGAATGTCTCTTTGTAAGACGCTAAGACGTTTCCCAGTTTTTCGAGCGAGTAGCTGATCCACCCACGCCAGTGCAGTTTCAGCTTCCATTGCGGAATCATTGATCAAGAGTTCTATCCATTCTAATCGGTCGGGCTAGTCTCTGTCTCTCCCTCCAACTTTCCGACTTTTCCGACTTCTGCACAGATTCAATTCCCGACTCTCACCGACTGACACGAACCAGCGGGATTGCTTAGGCTGTAGGCGACCGAAACTGAATCTACTACAAAATTACTTTATGACAATTGATTCTCCACTGCTGCATCACACTCCATCAAGTTCTGATCTTCAGCCGCATTTACGGGAACTGCTCAATCATTATTTTTCGATCGCTCACTTAAACGATCGGCTTCAGGACTTACCCCATCAGTTTCATCATCCCCAACCTCGCCCTTGGAACTCGATCGATTGGCAGGCGATCTCTGTTAATCAAATTGTTGGCATCGATCCTGAGGTATTCCTGTCAATTTTAAGGGGTGCAATTAACACAGAAGCGCCGATTCGAGACTACACCCAAACCAGTCGCCAGTATTTAGAACCGATCGATGCTCGGATGGCTCGCTTTGTGGGCGGAGTTGTGTCGGCAGACGGGAAATTGCTCGAACCAGGTCTTTGGGAAAAAGAAGAGCGGCAGCACACGCCTGCATTGCTGAAAGTTTATACACAACTCACGTCTGAAAAACCGATTGTCGAGCCTCACACAGTTCGAGCTTATCAATCGGTGAGTGATCCCGCGATCTCGCTTTACCGTCACGGATTGCATCGAGTGGCAACAGAATACGGGGCAGCGTGTCTTTACCTTTGGTTGATGGCACAGACGACCGGAGCTTTACACGCTGTACTACATGAACTCCTGCTCGACGAAATCAACCACATGGCAAAGTTTTGGGGCTTTGGGGTTTGGGCATATCCTAACTCATCGTTACCGCGAGTGGGATGGAGTTTACTTCAAACCACAAAAGGACGAATGACGTATCAACGCGATCGCAGTAGTTTAGTCGGTACGCTCGATCGCATGACTCAGGTACTAGCCTGGCAAACTTGGTCTGCGAAAAATCGATGGACGTTTGCATTGACCTGCATCCAAGCGCTCCGTCTCTTGGGTCGTTGGAATCGAACGCTCACGCCCACATTCTTGCAAGATGTACTGGGTGCAAGCCCGTGTTACTAGGGAGATTGAACGATGAGTAGTCAAGACTTTTCAAGCTTACCTAAGAATTTAGATCCGACGCGACTGCCTTCCCATATTGCAATCATTATGGATGGGAATGGGCGTTGGGCAACGCGACGGGGGTTGCCTCGCTTCGCTGGACACCGTAAGGGAGCAAATGCTCTAAAAGAACTACTACGCTGCTGCAAAGATTGGGGAATTCCTACTCTGACGGCTTATGCGTTTTCTACCGAAAACTGGAACCGTCCCCGCTCAGAAGTTCAGTTCCTCATGAATTTGTTTGAACAACTCCTCTGTCATGAACTGGCAGAAATGCAGCGCGAAGGAGTCAAAATTACCTTTATTGGGGATATCTCCAGTCTTTCTGCCTCGCTCCGTCAGGAGATGCAACGGACTGTACAGGAAACGGCTTGTAATTCTGCGGTTCATCTCAATGTTGCAATCAATTATGGAAGTCGTCACGAACTGGTGACTGCCTGTCGTCAGCTTGCTCAACAGGTGCAGCAGGGAACGTTAGATGCTTCAGATATTGATGCTTCCCGACTAGAGGAACAGCTTTACACGGCAGGAATGCCTGATCCAGATTTACTGATTCGTACGAGCGGCGAAATGCGGCTTAGTAACTATCTGCTCTGGCAAATGGCTTACACGGAACTGTATTTTACTGATGTGCTGTTTCCCGACTTCGATCGATCAATGCTGCATGATGCTTTAGTACAGTATCAAAACCGCGATCGTCGATTTGGAAAGATTGCCTTGACTGTGCCGCAAACCCTGGTGAATGCGGTATCAAACTGAAGTTCGATCGTTGATGCTCACCTTTTCGTATCAGCCTCTGTCAACCTGTAGCCCCGTAAGGTCATAACACTCAATATCACAAGCACCGCAGCAACCAGAAATACAATCCGAACCCCTGTTGGATTCTCCAGAGAATAACCATATTGAGAAAAAATGAGCGGTATGATCAGAGTTGAGAACGAGAGTCCCATCCCGATCGAGAAAGAGAAAATACTGTAATGAAAAGCTTCTCGTCGCTGTCCTGTCACCTTAGCATCCTGCTCTACAACATCTCCCATCATGGCGTAAATTAAGACAAAATATCCGCCCAAAAAAGGTCCAAGAATACCAAAGACGATCGCAGCTTGGAGCGTACTGGAAACATTGATAAACCATCCTACTCCGGTCAGTAATGCGCTGGTGAGTGCGAACCCTAGCAGAGAGACTTGCAGCAATGCGCGATCGCGGTAAATTCGGCTCAACCGATTCCAAATCGGCGCAGCAATCAGCATCGCAATTACTACGATCGCTTGATATCGTCCTACTGCTGCCTCTGGCTCACGCAGAATCAGAGTGACAAAGTAAGGTAGATTCGACAGCAACATTGCATACGCAGTCTGTACTAGAATCGTCGAGCTACAGAGAATCAGAAAGGGTCGATTTTGGAACATTGCGCGAAGACTTTGCCCAAAGCTCATCGTCACGGTGGCATTGTGTTTTGGATGCTCTGGGAGTACCTGCACCGTGAGTCCCGCCGTCACTAGCCCGATCACTCCAATGACCGCCCCCATTGCCACTGCACCCCAGCGACCATAAACCACACTTGCGATCACTGCACCTGCCAACACACCAACGATGCCAAAAATGTTCTTCCACATGCTGAGACGAACCCGCTCCGCTGCCGTTGTTGCGAGTTCAGCCAAGCTGCCATCGTACGGAACACCAACTAGACTAATCCCTGTATAAAAGACGATCGTCATCGTAAGAAAGTAGATCGCATTCAGCAGACTAGGCTGTGCAGTCGGAGGCATCCAAAGCAACAGCAGCGAGAATAGTGTGATGACGCTACCCACCATCAAAAAGGGTTTACGTCGCCCCCATCGACTGCGAGTAACATCGCTCCAATGTCCAATCCAAGGGTCAATGATGGCATTCCAAACTCGACCGATCGCCAGCAATGTACCGACGACTGCAACCGAGAGATATTGCACCCCTGCGGTATCAGGTGGCGCGTAGTAATAGAGTAGCCAGGTAGAAACAGAGGTATTGATCAAATTGATGCCGATCGAAGTGCAACTATAGAGGAGAGTTTGCCGCAGCGTTAGAGTAGGAGACATGAAAAAGCTCGCGAGAAACGAGAAGTTGTGTTGCCCAGCAGGAGCTAGGTTCCTCAATAGGATATATCGTTTTCTGGCGGCAGGGTGGCAATGCCTAGCTCTAGCAGCTTCGTTTCAATGCTCTTAATAAAGGCAACATCGGTTTCGGGCAGCGCCACGAGATTCGTTTCAGATGGCTCTAAAAAGGTGAAGGCTTGCCGGAACTGAGAGGGTGTTGCTGCAATGGGTGCGTCAAAATGGCAAGAAATAATCCGGCAAAACTCCCAAGTGGCAATTTGATTTGCCCACTCAATCACCTGCTGCGGGGCTTGCGGCAAAATTAGCGTCTGTAAGATGGGAGCCACAAAGGGTCGTCCGTTGGCGCGGAGTGCCTGAAACGATCGCTGCCAATCGGCTTGCCATCGCCAGGGAAATAACCCAAAATAGGCTTTTCTTGTGCGATTCGGTGCTTTCAGTGCCTCGCGAACTGCTTGCTTGAGTCCAATCGGTTCGAGCGTTGCGGGACGGAAATACACGGCAAATAGAGCAATGCGCTGCCATCCTTTGCGCCGATTCGCTTCAGTATCTTCGATGGGTTCCGCCGCATCTTCTCTAGCATGAAAGAGTAAGGGATAGGGATCGAGTTGAGCGATCGTAGGTGGGTCTTCGGAGATTGAAAGAAGGGTATCGGTCAGCAACAGCGATCGTGATGCTTTGTGCAGTACTGCTACTTCTACAAACGATCCCCGACCGAGATCAATATCGAGGACTGCATAATCAAATTCGTCAGCAAACGGAGCAAGCTTGCTATCTTGCGGCAGAATCTGGGTGCGATCCTTGGGAAAGCCTAGCCAACTCAGGGGAAGATTTACCGGAAAGCTCCACTGATGCGGCGCAACGAACACTTGAGCCGTTGGAAAACACCGCGCAAACGGGCCGACAAACACTTTATGCTCTAGCCCTGAAGCGGTCGGCAGCAGAATATACTTCACATCACCGTGCTCTGCGACCAAGGCTTTGACCAAACGCAAACATTCGGGCGTGGGAGCAACAGGCGCATAAACGAGTAACCCTCCAGCTTCGAGACGCACGACCGTCATCCGAATCGGAGTCACCGTATAGAGAATGCCATGAAGTTGTTCAAAGCTCCAGATTGTGTTCTCCACAATTTCCCGACAACTGGTTCGGCGCTTGCTGTAGGGGTAAAGTGGCAAGGTGAACCAGAAGAACCAAGACCAGTCGCGCTGATCCGGTGGTGAATGTTGGAGTAGTTTTTTTGATTTGGCTCCCCGACCGGGCATCATGCGATCGCTCCTGCAACACTTCCTTTTCTATTTTTACTGCCCTGATCGCAGCAATTGAATTTCTTTAGCTCTAAAGTTTAGACAACTTTGCGATTCTTTTGAAAAGCGTGCAGATAGTGCCTTGTGGCGGAGATCCCTCGCCATCTTCGCAAAGACGGGCAGGAGGCAAGTCTGATAGCGCGATGGGAGCCTGTGTTCACACAATTTGCGATGACGATCGAGCTTCAGACGATTTCAACTCGCACTTGCATAAGACAAAAAATAAATCGTAGAGAGCATTAGATACGCATTCTGAAAAGCTGCCTCACTCAACTCACTTAGGAGAACGAAAATGAAAATGTTGAAAGCTGGTGCTCTGTTGACACTGCTGATGGGTTTAGGTTTATCGTCGAGCCAAACTGTCATGGCTAGTAACCCTCGGCTTTGCCCGGTTGATCAACCCTGTTTCACAGAAAGTTATCAGTCAGGGAATCAGGTAATTTTCCGATTTGACGGAATTTCGGGGTGGGACTTTTACAATGTTCGCTACCGCGTGAAGGGAGGCGGTGAGAAGCAAGTCGTTAACCGCTCTGGACGCTTTACGTTTAAGAATGTTCGACCTAACCGAATCTATACGATCAGTGTCCAAGGCTGTAATTCACGCTTTTTAGCTCGCTCGACCTGCTCACCTTGGGTTCAGGAATCTGTTGAGACGAGATGACCGTTGCAGTACGATCGCAAATTATCGCTGCATAATTCCCAAATTTGAATCGTACTGGTTGAGTAGAAACCACTGATACACATTCCCAAACATCTCCAAACTATGAAATCTCTACATCAGCTTTTCCAAAAACGCACGCTTGGTGTTGCTCTCTTACCGTTTACTGTTTTGCTGACTGTTGGAACGGCTCATGCCAGCCAAGTTGTTTCTGAATGGTACTTCGGTAAATGGAACTGTCGAATTGATGGACGACCTGCCCAAATGCAATGGAAAGTAGTAGATGCTCCAAACACACATTGCCAAGGCGGAGTCTGCTCCACGACTTCGGGAGTAAAAGTGGTCGGGTGGTTTAGCGACAGTGGGAGTGCTTGGGTTCCTTTAGCAAAGCGCTACAGTCGCGGCAATGATTTTGGCATTCGATATCAAGGGAAAGAGCAGGATAATTGGTTCCTGCGCTACGATCCGCAAACGCGATCGGCAACAGGTTGGACAACGTGGCGCGGGAATCGCTATCCCTTATCATGTCAGAAACGGTAGAAGCTCATCAATTTACTTGTTGGGCGAAGGTTTGAGACGCAGGCGAATCGAGTTGAATAGACTTTAGCAGGAAATCTCGCAGAATTGATTCCACCGCTGTTCTTGTGCTGGCATTTCCGCTCCCCAAACGCCTGCCTTGCGAGCCTAGTCAATTAGATGACAAGTATACGTCCACTGTCATTCCCGCACCTCGTAAGCGTTCTGCTAAAACTTCGCCCAGTCCAGTTGCGGGTGTGAGAATTCCTCCTCTTGCTGAACCTCCTGGGAGTTCATCTGCTTGAAGTGCTAGACACAAGGCAGACTCGCAGACGAATTTGACCGTTGCACGATTGCCCGGATCGCCCTGATCTCGAATCGTAACTTGTACCTTTCGCCCGTCGCTCGCAGTTCCAATTAATTCACACGAGAACCAGCCATCATTCATGGTTTGCTCAGATGGACCACTACCAGGTTGCGGCAAGATGGGTTTTATCAGCGATCGCAATTGTGGTTGTTGGAGCACTCCGACCATCAATCCCAGTGCTGCCGTCAGTCCAAAAGCAGACAGTGGCTCATTAAACTTCAGATACTCTTGATAGCTAAACTCTGCACCATATGACTCCTGCCAGTCTTCATACAGTCCAGCACTGCGGCGCACAATGCGAGTGTTGACTACACCCATGAAGAAAGGTGCTACCCAAATTTTCAGGTCAGCATCAAAGAAAGGCAATTGCGGGTCATGGCTGCGCTCGATTTGAGTGGGAGACTGATTTGCGGATGGATTCAGCAAAAAAGGGCGAGTCATCTGCGCCAATCCTTTTGAATCGTAGAGATTGAATGCCGATGCCAAAGTGCCCCCATTAAAACCGCCCGCCGCTTGAAAATAAGCCTTCACTTGCTGACAAGAGAGCTGGAATTCTTGTTGCAGATAGCGAACAATCAAGTAAGCGCCTAAGTCCGATGGAACCGAATCAAAGCCACAGCAGGGAATAATGCGAGTTCCGTCGAGGGCAGCTTGAGAATGATAGCGATCGATTAACGTTCTCACCCAAGGCGTTTCTCCCGTAATGTCTACATAATGCGTTTTGTATCGCACACAGGCATCGACTATTGCATCGCCATAAAGTGCAAATGGGCCTGCTGTGGTGAGAATCACTCTAGTTTGAGCCACGATCGCATCAATCGCCTGCTGATCCCGACTATCAGCAACCAGTACATCGACATTCACCCCGACTTGATCCCGAACTGCTTCTAACTTTTGCCGATTTCGTCCTGCGATCGCCCATCGCACGGTCTGAGATGCGGCATGTTTCGCAAAATACTGCACAGTCTGTTTGCCGACGAAACCGCTAGCACCGTAGAGAATGACATCATAAGACCGTTCAGACATAGGCGCAAAACTCTATCAATTTATAAAATTGCTCACTGAATCATAAGCAATCGAACTAAGACTGTGTCATAGGCACAAAGTCTCAGTTCGATCGCGACAGATTGCCAATCTGAAACTGATCTTAATGCGTGCGTCGATGTCCATCCCAAGAATTCGGCTTTCCTTAACAGACAATTTCAAATCGTATCAAACCAAATCTCGAAACGATCGCGCTACAATGATATGCTGCCTTGAATCAATTCCATTTCAAACATTATGTCATTGCCGATCGTTGCCATTATTGGTCGTCCGAATGTGGGTAAGTCTACCCTGGTAAACCGCTTAGCTCAGGTACAGGATGCGATCGTCTTTGACCAGCCTGGAGTGACCCGCGATCGCACTTACAAAAGGGCATTTTGGCGCGATCGAGAATTTCAGGTGGTCGATACCGGTGGATTAGTGTTTGATGACGACACTGAATTTTTGCCCTTGATTCGAGAGCAAGCCATGGCGGCACTTGCAGAATCGAAAGCAGCGATTTTCGTCGTCGATGGGCAGGCGGGATTGACCCAGGCAGATGAAGAAATTGCTCGATGGTTGAGACAGCAACCTGTTCCAGTCCTGATCGCTGTGAATAAGTGCGAGTCCGTGGATCAAGGATTAGTGCAGGCAGCAGAGTTTTGGGAGTTAGGACTGGGTGAGCCTTTCGCAGTTTCCAGCATTCATGGCAGCGGCACAGGGGATTTGCTCGATCGGGTGGTTGAACATTTTCCACCGACTGATGAGATCGAGGAAAGTCCTGAAATTAAAGTTGCGATCGCGGGTCGTCCGAATGTTGGTAAATCCAGTCTTTTGAATGCGTTTGTCGGTGAGAATCGCTCGATTGTCAGCCCGATTTCTGGCACGACACGAGATGCGATCGACATGCTCGTGGAACGCGATGACAAGATGTATCGATTGATTGATACAGCCGGGATTCGTAAGAAGAAGAATGTCGAATATGGCCCGGAATTTTTCGGGATCAATCGGGCATTTAAGGCAATTGATCGATCTGATGTGGTGTTGCTCGTCATTGATGCTTTAGATGGCGTGACCGAGCAGGATCAGAAATTGGCAGGGCGGATTGATGATGAAGGGCGTGCCTGCGTCGTAATTGTGAATAAGTGGGATGCGATCGAGAAAGACGCACACACGATTTATGAATACGATCAGCAAATTCGCGATCGCTTGCATTTCGTCGAATGGGCGGAAAGCATTTTTATCAGTGCGAAAACCGGGCAGCGGGTCGAAAAGATTTTTGAACTCGTCGATCGCGCTGCCGAGCAGCATAAGCGACGCATTTCGACTTCTGTGATTAATGAAGTGCTAGAAGATGCGCTCTCCTGGCATACACCGCCCACGACTCGCCAAGGGCGACAAGGGAAGATCTACTACGGTACGCAGGTCAGCTCTGCGCCTCCAACGATCGCGCTATTTGTCAACGATCCGCATTTATTTAACGACAACTATCGGCGTTATATCGATCGTAAATTCCGCGAATCGTTAGGGTTCCAAGGCACTCCGTTGCGGCTATTATGGCGAGGTAAGAAACTGCGGGAAGTGGAACGGGGAAATAGCCCGAATCGTGCAACCAAAGTTTAAGACGGTGGTCTAAAGCATGGATTTACTGCGATCGTTGCCAATCGGGTTGTATTTGGAGCAGCCTATTACCTGGATGCACCGACTCGATCCCCGGGTAAAAATTGCCTGGTTGATGAGTTTTTTGGCGGCTCCAATTTTGGCGACAGCGGAATGGCGATTGGCGATCGTGGTCGTGCTGATTCTGCTGACGGTGGTGGCGCGGATTCCGATGCGCGTATGGCGACAGCAGATGGGATGGTTGCTGGCTTTGGCGCTGTATGTGTTCTCGCTAGTGGCGATCGCTCCGGATGGGTTGAGTGTGGAACCGCGACCGAGATTGCCGGAGAACGAATTGGCGTTTGTGCAACAGCCTGCGACGATACCGGAACCCGCACCGCAAAAGCCCTGGTTTAACCCGTTTCAGCCGACTCCGAAGGCGCAAGAAGAGTTTGCGAAAAGCCAGAGACGACCGGAATTAAAGCAGCCGACAGATTATCGGTATGTCGTATTTCAACGCGGTCCAATTCGGGTGACTCGGCGATCGCTGGATTTGGCAATTCGAGTCAGTACTCTGCTGTTTACGCTGATTTATAGTACGAATTTATTTTTGCTGACGACTGCTCCAGAGGAAGTGACCGCAGGTTTGGAGGATTTGATGCGTCCGTTGCGACGGTTTAATCTGCCCGTGACCGAGGTTGCATTGACATTGACATTATCTTTGCGGTTCATTCCGTTGGTGCTAGAGGAATTTCAGAATTTAGTGCGATCGGTGCGAACCCGAGCAATTAACTGGAAGAAGTTGGGCTTTAAGCGAACGGCGCAGGTGTGTTTGTCAGTGGCGGAGCGGCTGTTGCAGAATTTGCTGCTGCGGGCGGAACAGATGGCAAATGCAATGAAGGTGAGAGGATTTACTAGCCCAAATCAGCATCGGGTGCAGTGGCATCATTTAGTTTTGAAGCGATTTGATTGGGTGGCGTTGGTGTTGCTAGGTGGATTTTGGGTAGCGAGATTAGCGATCGGGTGAAGTTTCAGGATGATGAAGTATAAAATCATTCTTGACTGAAGCGAACTCCAAAAGATTTAAGCGACTCCATAACCTGTGTCAGGTCTAGCATAAGCAGGCTGTAACCCCAGGACGATATCCTCTCTTGGCACGCCCATCTCTACGAGTTCTTGAGCAATTAATCGATCGGTTTGATTACGTTGAATCCAGATCTTTCCACCCTTGATATCCAAGTGCATTAGACAGCTATAAAATCGTCGCTGTCCCTGCCAGCCTAAACTTACCAACTGATAATGATCATGCTCTTGATCAAAAATGACTTGAGTCTCTAAATCATCTTGATTTTCATTAGTGGCATACTCTTTGAGTAATGACCGAATTGCTTGCCGATACTGTTCTAATTTCTCCATTGCACAATCACCTCTGTCAGCACGTCATATATCAATAATTTAACTGCATACTTTCGTACCGAAGCGATCGCCAAAGGACATTGAGGTTAATTTAGAAGTTCAAGGATGCGGAGGAGAGCAATTTCGATTTTGTCCGATCGCTCATTTAATTCTTTACCTAAAGATGCGATCGCTTTTTCTAGTAAATAGTGATTGAGCAATCGCTTTAATTCATCACTGCTTTGAGGTAAAAATTTCCCCGACTGTGCCGTCTCAAAATATGACTTGAGGAAAGTTCCGCCTGCCCAATACTTCCAATGCTGTGCCCCTTGTTTCATCTTCTTGAGTTGGCTCGGTGAATGCTCAGCCGTGCTGATCTCATTGGCTAAAGCAATTTCAGCCGCAACATGAAACGATTGCATCATCCCCGCAGCATCTCTGAGCGGAGAACGTTTAATTCGTCGATCGCTTAAGCTCCGCAACGAATTCCCCTCGAAATCGATCAGAACAAAGTCTTTGCCCGTATAGAGCGCTTGACCCAGATGATAGTCGCCATGATATCGAGTCCGCAAAGCTGTAATCTTCTGATCTAAAATGCCGCGAAACTGTTCTAGACAAGGCTCGTATAGTTCTAAAACATCGCGCGCTAGTAACGGATCAGCAATGTGATGAAGTTGGTTTCTGAGTGCTAAAAAGACTCGTCCTGTGAGATTGCGAGCGTATTGGTAAATCGATCGCTGATACAACGATGTAAAGGGTTCTGGCTTGAAGTCAGGATGTTCAGACTCAGTAGCTAGTGCAAGATGCAATTCAGCAGTTCGTTGTCCTAGGAGGTGAATATTCGCGAGATAAGTTCCGATCGCAGTTTGAATAAAATCAGGAATATCCTCTAGCGTCGCAACTTCAGGAACTTCATGATTGTTCAGCGACTCGAAGTAGGTGCGAAGACTGTCGAGAGTATAGTCCCAAGTGCTTTGCGCTCCTGCAATGAACTCTTGAAGAACCGCGATCGTCATCGGAGCACGTCCAGGAATTTGATACTCGATCGAGCCTAGAATTCGGGGAATATGGTTGAACTTTGAATCGAGAAATCGACGGATTTCGAGATCCGGATTCATCCCCTCTTCAACGTGACGGAATATTTTTAGAAGAAGTTCAG
Organism: Leptolyngbya sp. GGD; assembly: GCF_026735145.1. Taxonomy (NCBI): domain Bacteria; kingdom Bacillati; phylum Cyanobacteriota; class Cyanophyceae; order Leptolyngbyales; family Leptolyngbyaceae; genus Leptolyngbya; species Leptolyngbya sp. GGD. Next base: position 862,283 of record NZ_JAPQKE010000001.1, on the reverse strand, counting down.
CTTCTGCCCCAGTTTTGACAGATTCGCCGTAGAGAATCGAAGTATTGTTATGCTCGCCTTTAAGTAAACAAGCTTCAAAAGAATTGGGAAGATTGACAGTCGTTGACTTCAGTTGTCCAAACTCTCCCGTTGCTTGCACACCATGTCGCAAGAGACTGAGTAAGATAGTCAGAAAAGTTGGATCAGTCACCGCCTCAAATAAAACACCCTCCTCAAGCTGAGCAATCACAGAAGCATCGAGTTCGCGATCGCCATGCGCAATAAACATCACATACGTTTCGGGTTGCTCTTGAATGTAGCTTACTTGCAGCCAAATGAGTTGAACCTCAGGGGAGATCGGAATCATTTCAATGATTTGAGCCGATTGAACCGATTGCGTTCTCGCCTTGAACCAACGATATTGTTTAAAGTGATCAACCAGAATATTTTCTAGCTTTGCTCTGCTACTAGAACGAGCCAGCAATGTCTCCCAGGTGCTTCTAATTGTGGGAAGTTCTGTTTGAGTTGAAGAATCAACAGGCTTTAGACTGAACCAGTAGAAAGCGTAAGCTCCTAAGCTCAAGAAGTAAGGAGCCTCTTTCACCGCTGGAAACTCAGTCCGTCCAAACACTTCCACTGGAATCGAACCTGAGAAAGCAGAGAGATCTAGCTCAACCGTTTGCACAAATCGTGACAGATTTGCCACAACCAGAATACATTCATCTTTATACGTGCGAGTGAAAGCTAGAACTTTGCGATTTTCTGGGTGTAACAGTTGAAAGTCACCCCGTCCGAATGCCTGAAAGCGCTTACGAGTTGCAATGAGGCGGCGCATTGCACTAAGCAGAGAGTTCGGATTCGATCGCTGAGCTTCAACATTCACCGTCGTATAGTTGTACTCAGAATCCACAATGATTGGTAAGTATAGTTTATGAGGATTCGCGCGACTGAATCCGGCATTGCGATCGTCACTCCACTGCATCGGAGTTCTCACCCCATTGCGATCGCCCACATACACATTGTCCCCCATACCAATCTCATCGCCATAGTACAGCACAGGTGTACCCGGAAAAGTCAGTAAGAGACTGTTGAGCAGTTCGATCTGTCGTCGATCGTTACCGAGTAATGGTGCTAATCTCCGCCGAATTCCCAGATTCACCCGCATCTCTTTGTCTTGAGCATAGACCCGATACATATAATCTCGGTCTTCATCTGTCACCATTTCCAGCGTCAGTTCATCATGATTCCGCAAGAAAATGCCCCACTGACAGTTTTCAGGAATTGGTGGAGTCTGTTGCAGAATGTCATTGATCGGAAAGCTATCTTCCATTCGCACAGACATAAACAAGCGCGGCATCAATGGAAAATGAAAGTTCATATGACATTCATCGCCATCGCCATAGTAGGCAGCAGCATCTTCAGCCCACTGATTGGCTTCTGCAAGCAACATGCACTCTGGATAGTTCGATTCCACATGCTTGCGTAGCTTCTTCAAGAAAGCATGGGTTTCAGGGAGATTCTCGCAGTTGGTTCCTTCTCGTTCGTATAAGTAAGGTACAGCATCCATGCGCAAGCCATCTACGCCCATCGCCAGCCAGAAATCGAGCACCTCAAAAACGGCTTGCTGAACAGCCAGATTGTCATAGTTCAAATCAGGCTGGTGAGAGTAGAAGCGATGCCAAAAGTAGGCGTTTGCGACGGAATCCCATGTCCAGTTAGAAGTCTCGAAATCTTGAAAAATAATTCGAGCTTCCTGGTACTTATCTGGGGTATCGCTCCATACATAAAAATCTCGTTCGGGTGAACCGACAGGCGCACGTCGCGCCCTTTGAAACCAGGGATGTTGATCAGACGTGTGGTTGATAATTAGTTCGATGATCACCCGAATTCCACGCGCATGAGCCGCTTCTAGAAACGCTTGAAAATCCTCGATCGTGCCATAAATGGGATTGACGCTCGTATAGTCCGAAATGTCATACCCATCATCTCGCAGAGGCGAAGGAAAGAAGGGCAGTATCCAAAGCGCAGTTACTCCTAAGCTCTGGAGATAATCTAGCTTTCCAGTTAAGCCGACAAAATCTCCAATGCCATCATTATTACTATCTGAAAAAGCGCGGACGGGAACTTCGTAGATGATTGCGTCTTTGTACCATTGCGGATCGTAATTGAGTGTGGAGAACTGCATCATCGTCAAAGTTGCCTAAACTTTATCGTATAAAGCTAGTCGGTTTTGTCGGTCACTGTCTTCATCCTGAGAGAGGTTTTTAATTTCTGTCTGTGGGAGCATGACCAGTCCGCCAAAGTCGAATAGCGTTTCGATCAATGAACCAGTGATGATTTTATGTTTCAGCGATCGAGCGGTATCTTACTTCAGCCTACCAGTTTACCCAGCAAGTTTGGCATCGGAGATTTAGGACAATCCGCCTACGAATTTGTGGATTTCCTGGCAAAAAGTGGTCAGTCGCTTTGGCAAATTTTGCCTTTAGCGCCGACTGGATATGAGCATTCACCCTACACGATGAACTTCAGTGTGTTTGCTGGAAATCCGTTGCTCATTAGCTTAGAACAGCTTGCAGAAGAAGGATTGCTGAAGTCAGATGAGTTAGTTCCGCTCGAAGGCAGCGTTGAAAAAGTCGAGTTCGATCGCGTGATCCCGTATAAAACAAAGTTACTGCAATTGGCATTCAACCGCTTTGCTCCGACTCCTGAATTTGATCAGTTCTGTCAGCAGCAAGCAGCGTGGCTCGATGATTTTGCATTGTTCATGGCATTGTTAGAAGCGAATGATGGCAAGAATTGGAATCAATGGGATCGCTCGATCGCACAACGCGACCTGCAAGCGATGCGAAATGCTCAAGATGCCTTAAAACCAGCTATCCAATTTCAGCAATTTTTGCAATTCAAGTTCTTTCAGCAATGGATGAAGCTGCGCGAGTATACCAACTCGAAAAACATTCAGCTCATTGGAGATATCTCGATTTACGTTTGCTTCAATAGCGTCGATGTGTGGGCACATCCAGAGATTTTTAAGCTCGATCCTGAAACGTTTGAACCTACTTTCATCGCAGGTGTGCCACCCGATTATTTCAGTGCGACCGGGCAGCTTTGGGGCAATCCTGTTTACGACTGGGATCAACTCCAGAGTAGTCAGTATGAATGGTGGATTCAGCGCTTTCAAACGACGTTACAGTATGTCGATATTGTGCGAGTCGATCACTTCCGGGGATTTCAAGCTTACTGGCAAGTTCCGGCAGGCGAAGAGACTGCCATCAATGGCGAATGGATCGAAGCACCCGGAGCCGACTTTTTTGAAACCTTGGGGCAGCGATTAGGACAATTGCCCATCTTGGCGGAAGACTTAGGGATCATTACGCCTGAAGTGGAGGAATTGCGCGATCGCTTCAATTTTCCCGGCATGAAAATTCTCATGTTCGCATTCAGCGATGATGCGAGTAATACACACTTACCGCATCATTATGTTCACAATAGCGTGGTCTATCCTGGAACGCACGATAACGATACGGCGATCGGATGGTGGAATACCATATCTCAGTCGGAGAAAGATAGGTTAGCGGCTTATGTGGGTTACCCAATCGAAGAAATTCACTGGACATTGAATCGGATGGCATTAGCTTCTGTCGCAAATTGGGCGATCGTCGCTTTGCAAGATGTGCTTGGGTTAGATGGAAGTGCCAGGATGAACGATCCGAGTCAAAACGCTGGAAATTGGCGCTGGCGATATCGCAGTTCTGAATTGCTAACAGATGAACTGGCGGAGAAGCTACGATCGCTGACGATGCTGTATGGTCGAATTTAATGTTGAGAAGTGGCTGAGCCTAGCTCCTGGCTTCTGAGGCCCGATTAACGCGGTGATGTCGCGAGTGTGGAAAGAGTATTCACGATTTCATTCGGTGAGTCTAATTTGGACAGAAAACAATCAAATCCAGCCGCGAGAGCAGCATCAGCATGAACATCTCGATGGTAAGAGGTCACACCCACTGCTGGGAGAGAGCGAATCTCTGGACGTGGATGGTTGCGGATCTGTTGAATTAACCAAATTCCATCATGCGACGGTAATTTAATGTTGGCGACTAAAACGTCAGGCTGATAGGTTTCCAATACCGCCAGTACAGATTCAGCTTCCATGCACAATCTGACCGTTGCACCTGCGCCCTGGAATATCACCAGGAGTAAATCGGCAATATCCAGCTCATCCTCGACCAGTAAAATTTGAATTCCCTTTAGCGGGTGTTGTGGGGGTGCTGCCATCGAGCGACTTTGGTGTGAAGGCATGATCACCATCCTTAGATGAGATTAATGGAATTAGTACAACACATTTTGTTTGTTGAGACATCAGACTAAATCGGTAACTCTGCTCGGTTGCTAATTTGATCTCACTAATTTCGCAAATAAAAGACTTCAAACCCAGAACTGATGCTGCTTCTGGTAGGTTGATTGTTTCCTATAGAAAGGTAGTGATTGCTATCGTCAAGCTGATGACACGATTAAGATTTTCTATTTCCCTAGTGGTTTTATTGAAAGTTGACTAAGCTGAAGAACAACAGACGGCAATTGAATCATTGCCGTCTAGAAGAGTAAAATACGACCCCGATTTTCAAAGCACGCGTGTGATCTTCCAGCTTTTCAAATATCGAGTTCTGCGTCTGAAAGCTTTCTAGTTCATAAACTTAATCAAGTGTAGTTTCTTATTCATGCTCACTATTCATTCTGTGAGTGGTGCCTCTCCACCCCTAACAATGACCCAATTAGAAGACTTGCTGATTTATCTCAACCAATTTCATCAAGTTGATCTCACAGGCTACAAACGTTCTACTTTGATGCGTCGAATCCGGATACGAATACAGCAAATTGAGTTGGAGAATTATCAGAGCTATTTTGATTATTTGCAGCAGCACCCAGACGAGATCAAATGCCTCGTCGATACGGTTTACATCAACTACACTTATTTCTTTCGCGATCCTTTAGTGTGGCAGTACCTTGCAGATCAGGTCGTCTTACAAATGCTCGCAAATAAAGCACCGAATGACCCAATTCGGGTCTGGAGTGTAGGATGCGCGTCAGGAGAAGAAACCTATGCCTTGGCAATGCTCTTCATCGAAGCTTTGGGCGTAGAAGCGTTTCAACAACGGGTGCAGATCTATGGAACGGATGTTGATTCCGATGCGATTCTGCAAGCTCGTCAAGGTCGTTATCTCGCTCATAAAATTGAACTCGTTCCGCCTGCCCTGCAAGAGCAGTATTTTGAGCGCAGAGACGATGTTCACTGCTGGCGACAGGATTTGTCCCCTTCGATCGACTTTCACGTTCATAATCTGATTCAAGACCCGCCTCTACCTCACATCGATCTACTAGTTTGCCGCAATTTTTTCATCTATTTCACAGAAGCAGCTCAACTTCAAGCATTGGTCAGGTTTTATCTGAGTTTGGAGGACAATGGATTTTTGTTGCTCGGTCATGTAGAGAACTTGATCACTGCTGCTGAACGATCGCTGTTCACGCCGCTGAATCGGCAACGCAAAGTATTTACGAAAGTGCCAGGTGCTCACCAAAAGAACCCCTTACTCTTGTGCCGTTTGCCATAGTTCATATCGCTGATTTCGTCGATCGAAGGCTCATGATCAACATTGCTTGGTTTACAGGAATTTGTAGCTTAATTCAGCACTTCTACTCTGTAAAGTGGACTTAGGATTGATGTGTATCCACGACAATGACAGTTACAGTCGCGATAATTCTGCCGTTGTTAACGGACAAAAATAGAAGGCGTTTTCTGTGCTTGGAACTTCTTCAGTAAGGACGACCAGTCGTTTGGCAACAGACAAGCATGATTATTAAGATTCATGATGAGTGACGAGCAAATCAGGCAGCATTTTCAAGTCATCCGACAGCAAATTGCGGCGCAACTAGGAGAAGATACGGCAGGTTGGAGGGAAGTTGATGCAGCGCTTGAGGATTTACAGGTGATCTATGAGCAGATGCAAGCGAGTTTGGAGGCAATCGAGGAAGTTGAAGCAGAACTGTTTCAGCGGCAGCAGGACTATCAAGATCTATTTCAGTTTTTCCCGATCGCTTCATTGATCACGAATGCTAACGGCTTGATTCTGGACGCAAATCAAGCGATCGCTCAACTCCTGAATGTGCCCTATAGCTACCTTGTTGGCAAGCCGTTGGCGGTGTTTGTAGCAGAGAAAGATCGCGCCCGTTTTCGGACTCATCTCAATCGGCTATCTCAAAGCGAGGGCATCCAAACTTGGCACACGCGCTTGTGTCCTCGGGATAGCGAACCCATTCTGACTGAGTTTCAGGTGGCAATCGCTCGTGATATCGAGGGGCGGATTGAACGGTTGAGAATTGGTGTGTACAACTTGAGCCAATCTCAGGCAGCGCTTGCCTCGTTGGTTGCGAGAACATCGGTTGCTTCGCAGATCCCTCAACCACTCGACGGCTTACAGGTGCTAGTCGTCGATGATGATATGGATGTCCGGGAATTTGTGACGATGGTATTGGAGACACACGGCATCGGAGTCAGGACAGTCGCAAGTGCAGCAGCAGCTTTAGAAGAATTAGAACGATTTCGCCCGGATGTGTTGATCAGTGACCTTCGGATGCCGGGTGAGGATGGTTATAGCTTAATTCGGCGAATTCGCGAACGAGAAGCCGAGCAAGGGGGGCATCTTCCTGCAGCTGCCATTACAGCTTATTTAGATGAGGATAAAGCAAAAGCGATCGCGGCTGGATTTGAAGCCCATTTACACAAATTGGTTCAACCGAGCGAGTGGGTGAAAATGGTGGCTCAACTTGCAAGACAAGCATCGAGTCCAGAGTAAGATTCTGTAGGACTCTGACATTTGCCTGCATTTTGCTGAGCGATGAATCTTGCAAGAAATCCAAAGAAGGCTGCTTTGAACTCACCTTGAAATTGCATCACGATCGAAGAGAATCAAGTATGGCGATCGCCCCTGACTGGTTCCGAGTTGTCATCTGGTCGAATTACACTACGGTACGATCGAGGTAACGAGTGAGGAAGAAGGGCAAGGAGCAACATTGACCGTCAGACTCCTACTCATCAGCCCCGCTCAAATGAAGTCAGATCCTCAAGTGCGGGAGTGACCAGCACCATGCAATGCTCCAATTCTGAAACCGCTTCTGAACCTGCTATGGCGAACCCTGTTTTGACGACTGAAGCGTTATCGCGTGCTTTGATCGCAAATCTTCCAGGGGGGGCGGCGTTTGTTGTCGATCGCGACTTGCGTTATTTGCTGGCAGAGGGAGAAGCTCTGGCAACTGCCGGATTCAAACCCGAAGATTTGGTTGGGCAAACGATTTTTGAGGCATTGCCGCCCGATCTCGCTGCAAGTTACGAGCCGCTATACCGTCAAGCTCTAGCTGGTGAGCCGTTCGAGCATGAACATAACGCTCACAATCACACTTACATCTCGCGGGGAACACCGCTTCGGGCTGAAAATGACGAAATCTATGCGGTGCTGGTGGTTTCTTATGACATCAGCGAGCGCAAGCGCGTCGAAGACGAGCGCAAACATGCTGAAGTAGCCCTACGCGAATCGGAAGCCAAATATCGATCGCTGTTCGATTCGATCGACGCAGGCTTTTGCATCTTCGAGATGCTTTACAACGCGGTGGGTGAGGCGATCGATTTCCGCTACATCGAGACCAATCCAGCCTTCGAGCGACAGAGTGGGCGCAGACCGCAGCCGGGGCAAACGATGCGGGAACTCTTCCCGGAAGCAGAGGATATGTGGCTGAAGGACTACGCGGAGGTTGCCCGCACCGGACAGTCGAAGCGGTTCATCGACTATCACGTAGACCTCGATCGCTGGTTTGATGTCTTTGTCTTTTCCACCCACAACGGCGGAAACCAGCTTGCGGCACTCTTCAGCGATGTCACCGACGAGAAGCGGGCAGAGACTGCCCTGCGGGGGTCGGAAGCGAAATATCGATCGCTGTTCACATCGATCAACGAAGGCTTTAACCTGCTGGAAATGATTTCTGACGAGTCGGGTCATCCCTGTGATTTTCGGATTGTGGAAACGAATCCAGCCTGGGAACAACAAACTGGCTTAACCGATGCAGTCGGCAAGACGCTGTTGGAAATTGCTCCCAATTTTGAACAGCAGTTGCTTGACTTTTACAGTGATGTTTTGATTTCTGGCAAAGGGAGGCGTACCGAATACCACACGGCATCCGTTGACCGTTGGTATACCGTCTATGCTTCGCGGATCGGTGATGAAGGAAGCCGTCAAGTTGCTGTAGTGTTCAACGATATCACTGATCGCAAACGAACCGAGGAGCAACAGGCGTTTCTGCTGAAATTTAGCGACGCGCTGCGGGCGGAACCCGATGCAGATGCCATCGCTAACCGTGCCATCCAAATGCTCATCGAGCATCTGCAACTCGATCGCAGTTACATCACATCATACTATTTGGAAGATAACCGCGTCGACGTCAATTATCAAATTGGCAACGACAGCGTGCCACCGTTGCCCGATCACTTCGTTTTGTCCGACTTCTCCGAAGCTCTTAAAGCCACGTTTGAAGGAACCCTCGTTATTGAAGACGACTGGGAGAGACAAGGGTTGTTGGAAGCCGAGAAACGCAACAGCCATAATCTCGGAATGCGTGCAATGGTTGCGGCGACATTGCGTAGGGAAAACCATCCGCTTTGGTCAATGGTTGCGATCTCCTCACGCCCCCGGCGCTGGATGTTGGCTGAAATCGCTCTAGTCGAAGAAGTTGCCGAACGGACTTGGGTAGCCATCGAACGCGCCCGCGCTGAAGCAGCGTTACGGGAGTCGGAACTTCAGCGAGTGCGAGAACAATCTGAGCGTGAACAAGAACGCCAACGCGCCGAATCTCTGGCAGAACTTGATCGCGCCAAAACACTTTTCTTTAGCAACATCAGCCACGAATTTCGCACTCCGCTGACGTTGTTATTGAATCCGGTGCAGGATGTATTGAGCGATCGCGCTCTGCCAACGCTTCACCGAGAACGCCTAGAACTCGCTCAGCGCAATAGTCTTCGTCTCTTAAAACTGGTGAATACCTTGCTCGATTTCTCTCGCATCGAAGCGGGTCGAATGGAAGCGAGTTATGAGCCAACTGATCTGTCTCAGTTTACGGCAGATCTTGCGAGTGTGTTCCGATCCGCGATCGAGCAAGCCGGACTCCGATTGACCGTCGATTGTCTACCGCTGCCGGAAGCGGTGTATGTCGATCGCGAGATGTGGGAAAAAATCGTGCTCAATCTGATCTCGAATGCGTTCAAGTTTACCCTAGCAGGCGAAATCATCGTCAGACTGCATCCGGTTAATCATCACGTCATTCTGGAGATTGAAGATACGGGAAGTGGCATTGCAGCGGAAGAACTGCCGCATGTGTTTGAGCGATTTCATCAAGTCCGAGGGGTACAGGCGCGATCGCAAGAAGGCTCCGGAATCGGTCTAGCCCTGGTGTATGAACTCGTCCAACTCCAAGGCGGAACGATTCACGCCAGCAGTACGCTCGGACAAGGCAGTTGTTTTACGATTTCTCTTCCGTTCGGTTCCGAGCATTTGCCGCCCGATCGTATCAAAGCCTCGCAATTTCTCCCCTCGATCACAATCGGGGCAACGCCTTATGTGCAAGAAGCTGAACTTTGGCGACCCTTGCGGTATCTGCGGAGCAGCGCGCATCCTCAACCGCTTCCAGATTCCTCGAATGCACGGGTTCTTTTAGTCGATGACAACGCAGACATGAGGGATTACCTGACGCGCATTTTGAGCGAATCGGTTCAAGTAGAAGCAGTTGCCGACGGCGCTTCTGCTCTGGCAGCGATTCAAAAGCAACTGCCTGATCTGGTTCTAACGGATGTAATGATGCCCGGATTAGACGGCTTTGGGTTGCTGCAAACGTTACGCGCAAATCCCCAAACTAGAGAAATTCCGATCCTTCTGCTCTCGGCGCGTGCAGGCGAAGAAGCGATCGTAGAAGGACTCGAAGCCGGAGCCGACGACTATCTGATCAAACCCTTCTCAGCACAAGAACTTATCTCTCGTGTCAATGCTCATCTGCAAATCGCCCAACTCCGCACTACAGCGCTGCGTGAGGCAAGAAGCACAATCCAAAGTCGGGATGAACTGCTCTCGACCGTTTCCCACGAACTCAACACGCCACTGGTCTCGATTCTAGGCTGGACGCGGCTCTTACGATCGACTCCACCCAGTCCAGCGATTTTGACCAAAGCCTTAGATACGATTGAGCGCAATGCGACTGTACAAGCTGCTTTAGTACAAGACTTGCTCGATATTTCCCGGATTACGGTTGGCAAACTGCGCCTCAATCCTCAGCCTGTCGAACTGACATCGATCTTAGAAACTGTGATTGCTACCGTTGTTCAAACGGCTGAAGCTAAAACCATCGATTTAGTTTGGCAATCTCAACCCGATTACGATGTGCAAGTGATGGGCGATCTTGATCGTCTCCAGCAAGTTTTCTGTAATCTGCTGACAAATGCGATTAAATTTACCCCCGAGGGTGGCAGTGTGACCGTCGAACTATCAACCCTGCTTGACCAAGCTGAAATTCGAGTCAGGGATACTGGGATTGGAATTGCGGCTGACTTTCTGCCCCATGTCTTCGATCGCTTTCGTCAAGCAAGACCTTCCGATGCAACAAAAGGCTTAGGGGTCGGGTTAGCGATCGCGCATCACATCGTTAACCTGCACGGGGGAACGATCCAGGCAGAAAGCGCTGGAGAGGAACAGGGAGCAACCTTTATCATTCACTTGCCACTTCTCGCGTCAATGACTGATGAGCAATTGACTCAATCAGAGGTGTAGCCCCTCACCACACACAGCACCTATTCATTGCCACGCAATTCCGTATCGCCCAGGTCAATGACCCAAAGCTGCTAACTGTGCCCGTGCCTTCTGCAACGATTCAAACCATTCTTTCTCCGGATCACTATCGGCAACAATTCCCGCCCCAACTTGTCCCCAAACTGTTGCGACTTCTCCTGACTTTGCATACAACAACGTGCGAATTAAAATATTCAAATCCAAATTTCCACGTCGATCGAGAAACCCACAAGATCCATAAAACAAACTACGCCGCACAGGTTCTAATGCTTCTACGATCTCCATACAGCGCACTTTCGGGCATCCCGTAATCGTTCCACCTGGAAACAAAGCGCGGATCACATCAATCGGTGTAAACTGCGATCGCACTGTGCCCACGACATTACTAACTAAGTGCATCACATGGCTGTATCGCTCAATCACAAGCAGCTCATCTACCTCTACCGTACCCCACTCACACACGCGACCTAAATCATTACGCTCCAGGTCAACGAGCATAATATGTTCGGCACGTTCTTTCGTGTTGTCTAACAGGTCTTGCTCAAATTGATGATCTTGTTCAATGCTCAGCCCTCGTGGACGAGTTCCAGCGATCGGGCGAGTTTCTGCAATGCGATCGCTCAACTTTACTAATCGCTCCGGAGAACAACTGATTACATCGCCCCAAGGCGTTTTCCAATAGCTTGAAAACGGGGAGGGATTAATCGATTGCAGCGCGCGATAAATGCTCCAACTCTCTGCTGTTGTTTTTGCCTCAAATCGCAAAGACAAATTTGCCTGAAAGATATCGCCTGCTTGAATGTGCTGTTTTGCTTTGAGGACGATCGCTTCGTACTCAGTCTGACTCATGCAAAACTCAGTCTGAAATGCAGTCCCCGTTTGTGCCATCTCACCCTGATTGGATGAATTAGATTGTTGCGTAGATTGTTCAAGCTGATCTAACTGAGCTTCACTCCGTGCTGCAAGCCAAAGGGTTTGTTGCTCATGATCTAGCACAGCAAAGCAGTCTGGCTCGTACCAAAACGCGACTGGAAACGGCAATTTGTCATCTTTTAAATGCGGTAGCTTTTCAATTTCCCAAGCTAAGTCGTACCCAAGCCAGCCGAGCCAACCCCCAGTAAACGGCAAATGCTCAGGTTCGGCTGAATTGGATTGTTGTTGAATCAGATCGCTGAGAAACGGCAGAATTTCACCAATGCTCGGAGTCCAAACTTGGCGAGGCGCACCTGCACAAATCGAAAATCGTCCTAGCTGCGGATAATCCGAGGAGGCAGGATAAGGACTTTCGAGCAGTGTCGCAATTTCGTGATTCAGAAAACCAGCGGCAAAGACTTCTGAGCCTGTGCGTTCGTTCAGGGGCAGCGATCGCCAAATCCAAGGAGCCAAAAAAGTCATAGGGCACAAATTAAACCAATCTGAGGATTTTAAGGCTTTATTCGGCTCGAATGGGTAAGCTCAAGGTCAAAGTTGTACTTCCGGATTGCTGGTCTAACTCGATTTTGGCATTTAGCTCGATCGCGAATCTTCTCAGCAACGCCAACCGCAAACTCGAAACATTCTGCTGGCGTTGAGAGACACCCTCCTCGGCTTGGCAGCTTGCCGACAGATGCAGTGCGGTTTCAGTTGCGGAAGTCTGCAGTTGGATCACTAATGCAGGATTGGCATGATGTAAGTGCGCCAACATCTGCGACAAGATTTTCTCCAACGTCGGTAAGTGAACCCAAATATTCGGAAGCATTTCTGAAGCGGGAACAAGCTGCACGGCAATTCCCGTTTGGCTGGCAAACCGATCGAGCACGATCGCGAGCCAATTTTGCAAATGAATCTCACTCATCGGCAGAGTATTGTTCGTAGCAGATGCAGTTTGAAACACCAGCAAATCGGTCACGAGATTATAACTTTCATGCCATTCTTGCTGGAGAATTTTCAAGTACTGTTCGAGTCGCTGATGCTGAGGATTGGGATTTTCTAGATTTTGCCCTTGTTCGACCATGCGCTGCATCAACTCGATCGCCATCCGCATATTCGTCAAAGGAGTGCGCAACTCGTGAGAAAGCGCCTCGATAAAGTCATCTTGCAGCGTTTTTAAATGCTCTAATTCCCGCACTTTTGCTTGGGCGGTTCGAGTTTGCTGTTCGGTTTGATACGCTTGGACAACTTGAGTAACAATCTCGCCGATCAAATCAGCTTTGTAATCTGTCCACAAAGTTCCTTCGGGTAAAACGAGTCCAATCTCGCCGATCGCAGTTGGCTTACCTTGAATCGGGCAGACGATCAAAGGATTCGTCGTGGCATAAACTGGAGGAATCACTTCAGGCGGTGGGCAAACCCAGCACTGCTGTCTGAACAGTTGCAAGTAAAACGCAGGAAATTCTGCAATCTCGATCGTCTCTTGCAGCCGTGAGCGCACATCGGTCTCTTGCAGATTAAATTCGCCAATGATCGTTGCCACAGTTGCGGCAGAATCGTAGAACGCGATCCAACCTCGCTCGGCTTTGAGAATGGTAACCACTTCTTGCAGCATCCATTGCAGAAAATCGCTGCGCTCTGTGTGGCACTGCTCCAGAAGATGCCGTCGCAATCGATCTGCCGCGATCGAGAAATGCAGTTGCTCCGTGCGAGATTTTAACTGCTGTGTCAGCAAACTCTGGGTTGCTTCTAAAATCTGCCGCTGGGCATCAAGTTTCGATTCGCGTTGGCGACGATCGCTCATATCTTGAAACACCATAACGCCACCGATAATCGCTCCATCTCGATCCCGAATCGGGGAGGCACTATCGCCAACGGGTCGTTCCGTTCCATCTCGCGATCGTAGAGCAGCACGACTCGGTAAGGTGATCGTATCACCCCGACACAGCGCTGCCAAAATCGGATTGTCGATCGCTTCACCTGTCTCTTCATGCACTAAGTTTAAAACACGACCTGCAAATTCCCCCAGGGCTTGTTCTTGTGTCCATCCTGTAAAAAATTCCGCCGCAGGATTCATAAAGGTAATAAATCCATCGACATCGGTTGCAATCGTTGCATCTCCGATACTGACTAAAGTTGTAGCATACCAGCGCTGAGTTGCTTTGATTGCCGCTTCCAAGCGATACCGCTGTAAAGCAACCTGAATCGCTAAATGTAGATCTGCGTCTTTGAAGGGCTTGACGAGATATCCAAAAGGAGAAGTCTTCATCGCATATCCGAGCGTCTGTTCATCAGAATGTGCGGTCAGAAAGACAACAGGAACATTCAGTTTCAGATAGAGTTCTTCGGCAGCGTATACCCCATCATTTTTTCCTTGTAAACAGATGTCCATTAACACCAGATCTGGGTGATGGGATCTGGCAATATCGATCGCTTGGCGAGCAGTTGTAGCGATCGCAATGACTTCATGACCCAAGCTCTGCAACGCTTCTTGCACATGCCAAGCCACTACGCTTTCATCTTCCACAACGAGAATTCTTGCTGCTTTCAATGTTCCACTCGCTCACTAAATTCCCATCATTGTAGGCTGTGGCGCATTTATTTCAGCAAATATTTAAGCCGCATTAAATTCTACTTTAAATCGGGTTTTCTGAGCATTTTCAACGCTAAGTTGTCCATCAATTTGATTGACAAGAGCATTCACAAGTCGCAGACCCATTGAACGAATTTTTTGCAATTGGAAACTTTCAGGGAGATTATTTCCGCTATTTTCTACCATTAGAAAAACTTGAGAAGAATGGGTTTCGAGTTTGACCGCCACCTCTCCGGTTTCCTCACCATTAAACCCATGCTTTAAGGCATTCGTCATCAGTTCATTCAGAATTAAACCGCAAGGAATCGCTTTTTCTAAGCTGACGATCACATCAGGATCGACTTGAACGATGAGATGAATTTCTTCAGGCTGCGTCCGGTAAGCATTAAATAGGCTCGATGTCAGGGTTTGCACATATTCAGAAAGATTAACTCGCGCAAAATCTTGAGACCGATACAAACTATCATGCACTAACGCCATTGAGCTAATTCGACTTTGGCTATCTTCAAAGATTTGTCGTACTTCTGGATCTTCGATGCGCTGTGCCTGCAAGTAAATCAAGCTGGAGATAATTTGAAGATTATTTTTGACCCGATGATGAATTTCTTTGAGTAGCGCTTCTTTCTCTCGTAGAGAGAGTTTGATTTGTTCTTCTGCTAATTTCTGTGCAGTAATATCTTCGATCGTTCCAAGATGCCCCTGTACGGTTCCGGCATCTGAAAAAGTGGGCGTGGTGCGAACCGAGAGCCAACACGTCTCTTTTTGTGGCGTGATCACTCTAAACTGATTTGTGTAGGGAATGCCCTTGGAAATTGCCTCTGTCCAAGCCAAGAGAACGCGATCGCAATCTTCAGGATGCAGAAAATCGCACCAGCCTTCTCCTAGCTTTTCTTCTAGCATGTAGCCGATCATTTCTTGGCAACGGGGATTGATGTAGGTACATCGTCCTTGCGCATCCGTGCTAAAGATGCCAAAAGGCAGACAAGTACTCAGGGTTGACCATTGTTCCTCAATGGTTCGCGAGATGTCTAGCGCGACAGGATTCGGCTCAACCAATGTATCCAACTGCGTCAAAATCTTGGTCAGCGATCGCTCAATCAACGGCTGATTTGCGTTGGAAACTGTATCTAAATAGTGCTGAAATTCTTGAATCTGTTGCTTGAAAGCTTGCACACGAGCTTCCAATTCAAGACCATGAGCCGCCATCTCGTCTAGTCCTACGTGAAGTCCAAAGTCTACAGCAAACTTTATCAATAATTTATTGCGTTTTCTGAAAAAGTTTTCGACTTTGGAATTCACTCAGGTTATACATGCATCGAGTTCGGAAGAATACGGCTCAGAATCACATAAAGAATTGCTGCTGAAATCACACCATTGATCGGTGCAACGCCCACTCCGGCTAAACCTGAGAAGTATGCGATCGCAGATGCAACGATGTAAGCAATGATGCCTGCCCAGTTAAAAGCTGGCAGTTGAGTATCGAGCGATGGAAATCTGCTGCCTCGACACAACCAGTAGTCTGCCATGATAATGCCGCCCACTGGAGGAATGACGGTTCCCAGAAAGAGCAGAAATGGAATTATTTTTCCATAGATGCCCCCTAATGCTAGGGCTAAAGCAAGAGTTGAGCCACCGAGAACAAACGCCGTGCGCTTTGAGGTGCGAAAAAAGTTACTTCCAGCAATCGAGAAGGCATAAATCGTGTTGTCTTGCGTTGTCCAAACATTCAGAATCAGCAAGACTAAGCCCCCAAGCAGTAGCCCTTGTTTTGCCATCGCTTCAATTAAGTCGTTTGTGCCATAGACTAAGGTGCAGAATGCGCCTGTAAAGATGAGGAGTCCATTGATAAAGAAAAATGCAGCCCATGTACTCCAAACTGCATTCTTCGTTGAATCTGCGAATCGACTCCAGTTTGTTGCTTGGGTTCCACCTGAAATAAACGTGGCGATCACAATTGCGATCGCTTCATTCATCCCGAGCGACTTTGTGGGAGCTAGCGCAAATAAATCACCTGCATCCCGGAATCCCAGGGTCAAACTGAGCGCAATCAGCATCAACATCGCTGGCACTGCTAAGCGGCTCAGCCAATCCATTGCCGTATAGCCCATATACGCTGTGATACAGAAGGCATAGGTAAAAAAGATAATCCCTAGCCATTCCCAAGTCGGAGGTAAGTTCAGGAGTTTGAGTAATGCCTGTGCAATAAATGCATTCGTCACTGCATACCAACCAATTTGAGTAAAGCCGAGGATGAAATCGACCCACCGTGACCCAATTGCTCCAAAGCTAAATCTCGCCATTAAGACGGTACTCAGACCACTTTTTGATGCAATATATGCCAATGCAGCACAATACGCACCCAGTACTGCATTCCCAACCAGCATGACCCAGATCATGTCTGCAAAGCGCAGAGAAGATCCTAATGTTCCTCCCGCCAGCAAAGTCGTTGAAGTGAGGGCGAATCCCATTAACAAGGGTGCTAGCGACCAGAGAGGTTTACGATCGCTCATGGGAACAGCAGCAAGCGGATAGTCCTGGCTTGCCTGAGTGCGATCGGCAACCTGTGATTCACCAAGAAGACTCATAGGAAAATTGCCTAGTAATTGATGCTGCTATTGTTCAATTGTTTTATGTTTTGGATAGTATTCTGGACTACGCTTAGCAAATTGGGGAGTGGAGGATTGGAACAGTAAGCTGTAGGATGCGATTGATCTCAAGTCTGGTGCTGCTGATTCCCATGACCTCAATGGAATGAACTAGAGGATGCTAGAACCTAGATTTGTTCGGCTCGATCGTCCAACACAGCGATCGATCACTTTCCGAAAGTGCAGAGTTCGTTGCCAAATACTCTTGTACCCAGCGACAAGCCGCAATCTCAGGATCAGTCTGTAACACTTGATTGAGATTCCACAAAATCACCGTATTATCGTTACTTGCAGACGCTAACAAGCCACCATCCGGATGAAACGCAACACTCCGAACTCCCTCCGTATGAGCGCTTAATGTTGCAATTAGAGCACCCTCTACCTTCCAAAGCCGCACGGTTTTATCCAGACTGGCAGAAGCAATAATCTTGCCATCGGGATTGAAAGCAAGACCGAGCACATTATCCTGATGCCCTTCTAAAGTCCGAATCAACGTTCCATCAAATCGCCAAAGCTTAATGGTGCGATCGCTACTTCCTGTCGCAATCAGCGAATCCGAAAACGCGATCGCGCTAATATCCCCCTCATGCCCGACTAAGGTCGATCGCAATCTTCCACTCTTGACTTGCCACAACTTGACCGTTCCCTCAGCACCCGCTGTGGCAACCATCTGCTGATCGCGACTAAATGCCACCTTTTGAATCGGAGCTTCGTGAGCCTTCAACGATCGCACCAACTTGCCATTCTTCTGCCAAATTCGCAGGTGCTTATCCTGTCCCCCTGCCGCGATCAAATCCCCTTTTGGACTATAAGCAATACTCTGAATCCCCTCTGCCGACGGTGTTAAAAGCGGCGCGCTCACTGTGCGATCCAAGCGCCAACGCTGCAAGGAGCCGCTTAAACCAGCCGATAGCACCTCTTCTCCATTCGGACTAAATTTCGCATCATATTTCCAGGCAAAATTCCGCACCAACTCTCGGATCAAACTGCCCCCCGGTGACCAAAGTTTAATCGATCGATCCTTACTCGCCGTCACAAGTTGCTGCCCATCGGGGCTAAATTCAACTTGATTCACATCGCTGGTATGCCCCTCTAACCGAGTCAGCAATCCATTGGCAATTCGCCAAAGCCGAGCCGTTTTATCGGCACTCCCTGTCAGGATCGAATCTCCATTCGGGCGGAATGCCACACTCCAAATCGTCTGCTCATGTCCCCGTAATGTTCTGAGCAAAATGCCATCGCGCCGCCACAATTTCAGAGCTTTATCAAATCCGACCGTCGCGATCGTTTGCCCATCTGGACTCCAAGCCAAACTCGTCAACCCATCACTCTGCGTCTGAATGGTGCGAATCAATTTTCCGTCTCGTGTCCAGATTCGCATCGTATCGTCGAGGCTAACAGAGGCGAATTCTTCACCCTCTGGACTAAACGCAATGCTCAGCACTGGATCGCGATGTCCAGTCAGAGTTTTCAGTAATACCCCGTCTCTTGTCCAAAGTTTAATCGTTTGGTCATTACTCGCCGTGACAAGCCTTTCTCCATCTTGGCTGAACGCAACCGCATTCACGCCACTCTGATGCCCCATCAGCGTGCGAATCAAGGCTCCAGATCGTGTCCAGAGTTTAACCGTATGATCGGCACTTGCTGTCGCTAACACTGAACTATCTGGACTAAAAGCGACGCTTTGCACACTGCCATGATGCCCGAGCAATCGATCGACTTGCCACCCATCATGGCTCCATAATCGCACTGCATTGTCTGCGCTCCCCGTTGCAATCAGCTTGCCATCAGGGCTAAACGTCGCCGCTATAATGCCGCCTCTATGTCCTTTTAAGGTTGCCACTGGCGCACCATCGGTATGCCAAAGTCGGATCGTTTGATCCTCAGAACAGGTCGCAAAAAAATCTCCATCGGGACTAAAAGCGACACAGCGAACGCTGCCCGTATGAGCAGAAAATCGGTTCGACTCTGCGGCTGTATAAACGGCTTGTCGCAACACGCGATCAACTTCTCTGAGGGTAGTTTGATCCTGTAAGTTCAGAGCGTTGACTTTCTCACGCGCCCGCAATGCGACGACCATTGCATCTAACCCTTTGCCCATCATATAGAGCAGTTCGGCGTTAC
The DNA here is from genome assembly GCF_026735145.1 of Leptolyngbya sp. GGD. Taxonomy (NCBI): domain Bacteria; kingdom Bacillati; phylum Cyanobacteriota; class Cyanophyceae; order Leptolyngbyales; family Leptolyngbyaceae; genus Leptolyngbya; species Leptolyngbya sp. GGD. Next base: position 843,162 of record NZ_JAPQKE010000001.1, on the reverse strand, counting down.
TGGTCAGGGTATTCACTTCGTTGCGCGAGGCTCTGCGATATTGCAAAAAAGCAACCGTTCCGAGCATCACTGAAGTCAAAAGTCCAGCGCTCAGGAGTGCGAGCAGTCGTCGCTGGAGTCGTGTGTTACGGTGTTCGAGCTGTAGACGGGCAGCGATCTCTTGAGCGCGATCGACTTCGAGACTGCGCCGCAACCGTTCTTCCTGAAAGGCTTGGCTCGCGGTCAGAAACCGATAATCTTCATCACTTAAACGCTTTCCGGTTGACCATTCTTTGGCATCAATCAAGGCTTGTCCATGCAACAACCGCGATGTATCAAGATACATGGATTGCTTCCACTGATTCAAAGCTTCTGAATAAGGACGCAGTTTGGCGAACTGACGGTCGATCCAGTTTGAATTAAAGACTGCCTCGTAAATTGGATTTTTGATGCGTAAATATCCATCTACTTTTTCTACTAATCCAGACAGCGTGAGGGCAATTTGCTCAGAACGATGATCGATCGCAATGCCTTGATGCCGCTGCTGAAACAGGGGATAGTCTTCCGTGTGGGGGATTTTTGGAGACTGTAAGATTTGCTGATATAGCTCAAGCAATCGCCCGGTTTGATCTTCGTTGCTCAAGAGGCGATCGCGAATCGTTCTTAAATGCTCAGGGCGATCCTGCGCTTCCCAATTCTCGATCACGCGCAGATGAAACAAATGCTCTAACGTGAGTTCTGAAATGTGGATCGGCTGAGCCACTTCGATCGCAAATGGATCATGGTCTGTGACCTCTCGGACGACTAAATCGCACAGCTTTTGAGTCAGAAAAGGCTGTCCCCCCGTCCAGTTCAGAATATGTCGCAACACGGATTCTGGATTTTTTGCAACCCGGCTCAGTCCATCCAGCAATGGCGTTGCTTCTGCAAATTGAAACCCACTTAACTCGATCGCGCGCCCAATATTAAACGGTGTACGTTGTTTATTACTGATCAAATCTGCGGGGGTCGTCACTCCTAAGAGCGCAAAACTTAAGCGATTAAAAGCGGGCTTTTCCGATCGCTGGTCATAGCACGCCCGAATCAAGGCAAAAAAATCATCTGCCGGAAACTTCAGTGCCAGCACACTGTCGATCTCATCAATAAAAATCACAATGTTCTGCTGTACTTGCTTCAGTAACACCTCTTCAAACAAGAGTTCCAGCCGATTGACAAATGTGAGATGTGCTCGATCGCGCCACCACTGACCAAACTGAATCTGCAAATTAAAACTGCTGACAATCGAAGCTGCGATCGAGGCGTACCACTGTTCAGCACTCACCTGCTGCACTCCGATTCCGGTCATATCAACTGTACAGCACGCGATCCCTGCTTCTCGTAGTCGCTGCATCGATCGCACCCGCAGACTCGATTTGCCCATCTGTCGAGAATTGAACACATAGCAGAACTCTCCTGCTAAGAGCGCTTCATATAAGTCTTGGTCGGCTTGCCGTTGCACATAACAGGCTGAATCTGGAGGCAAACTGCCCCCGACTTGATAGCGCAAATTGAGAAGTTGAAGAGTCACGTTGTCGTGAGTGCTTGCTGAAAGTACGTCCGATACAGTTGGCAACTGGGCTGAATCATCGGGTCTTTGATCTTGACCAATCCCTTACTCTGCAATTTAAATGCCAGAATCGGCTCCAATTCAACCGCACTATCTGCCAAAACGATGCGCTTAAAGGCTGACATTAACTCTGGATACTTTTGTAAATCCCACAGTAAATTGCGCAGATGATTGGCATAAACGCCATCGCTCGTCGCAGCAGATTCGAGCAGTTCGTTAAGGCTGACAACCTGAGTACTGAGATGATGCAGTCCTACTTGTACCAGATAAGGATTGCCCCCAGTCAGGTTTAAGAGCGCTGCGGCGGTTTCTTCTGCCTGCTCGATTCCATAGCGTTGAGCTAAATCAATCACATTTTCAAGCGTTAAGGTTGGAAGTTCGATCGCTAAACCGGCATTGAATGGAGATTGATTCAAGTTGAGCGGCACATAAACTTCGGTCGAATGCACCAGTACTAATCGCAGTTTCTGCCAAAGCTCGCTTTTCGCATCGCCGTAGCGCGATTTTTCATACCAAGCCCGTAACATCCCAAAGAAATCGGTGGCAATTTCTGGATGGTCAAACACCGCATCTACTTCATCGAGAGCCAGCACGATCGGGGCATTAATTTCTGCTAGCACGTAACTTTCAAAATAGTTCGTGCAGTTGTAGCTGTTCCCAAACAGATCATCCCAGTAGCGATCGAGCTGATTCGGCAGTCCCAAATTCTGCGTAACGATCGCACAAAACCACTGCAAAAACCGCTTCAAGTCCTGGAAAACCGACGCATCTGCCAACTGTAAACTCGTAATCGTGGTGAGAAACTGCTGTTGCTCTCTCAATTGAGTCAGCGTTCTTGCCGTTAGAGAAGTCTTCCCCATCTGCCGCGGGGCGCGAATCCGAACCAGTGCTCCAGGTTTGAGCAAAGACTCGTAGCAAATATTCTCGATCGGCGGACGATAGACGTAAAATGGTGAATCGACGGGAAGCTGTCCACTCAGTAGAATATGCTGGCGGTTACTGAGCGTTGCAGTTTCCGAATCCGTGTAGTCATCCGGCGTGAGCAACAAGTCAAACGCCCGAAAATAGTTTTCTAAAGTCTGTTGATCGACTGCCACTTTGCGGCTGCGAACCCGTGCTAGCGTATTCGGACTCAGCGCAGTGCGTTCGCTCAGGTCTTGCAGGGTATAAGACTTGCCAAAATTATCTTGAGTGACGGATCTCTGCTCAGCAGCTTGAAGGCGCTGCCAGCCTCGGGTGCTAAGGATAATTCCGCGCTTTCGCTTCACGGGAGGTCGAGGGGGCTGAGAGTGTGACATGGAGAACAACTGTGACATAGATACAGAAACCATCAAGTGAGCACCATTAGCGTAACTGTTGAGTCAACTTGACGCTTTGAGATCAATTTGCGATTGATTAAACTCAGCATTATACGCTAACTGATTTTAATTGCAGCATTTTATCCGTAAGACTTCGGAGGAGTTGATGGCTTAAACTCGCAGCTAATTTGTGAAACTGATGCGACTTTTGTCTCGAGAGTGAGAGATTGCAACATATTACAGCGTGATTCTACGGTAAATCCGGTCTCAGTTGAAATTCGTAACGAATCCGTAGAATTTCGCATTTAAATCTCTAGACTTCAAGATATTCTCGCAATCAATCGCTGTCTCAGAAAAAATCACAAATTGTGTGTTTCAAAAGGGATTAAAGGCTCGATTGGCAATTTCTGAGGACTTGGCTGAGTTCTATGACCATACAGGATCATCTGAAGATTAAATTGGTTGCTTAAGTTGTGATCTTTAGTAGTCAATTCTGGCTTTCGGGGGCAAACTAATCCAGTAGTGTCTAGTGAACTCTACTTCAGCGGTTTCATCAGCAACCCAGCGATGAACTAGAGGTGCAGAATCAGAAATATTTCTGAGCAAAAGTCAAATTTACGCTTTAATTCTGCTAGAGCAAGACACAAATAGAGTGACAACTTTCCTGAATTTTGGTGTAAATGAGTTCTATGTTATGGGGTGCAAAAAGCGTGAGTACAGTATCAAACAGGACTGCCGTGTATCGGGTGGAGCAATGGTATCAATTACACTCTCTTGATTCAGATTACAAGATAGATTAGATTCAGGGCTTTAGGCTCAGTAGGTATTGCACTTCATTCAGTTCTTGCGGAGCAGTTGAGTAACTACCTAATTGTATGATTGCCTACTTAATTTCTTTTAATTCCTTTTTAAGAAAGTTGCCGCGATGGACTTTCCTTCCCCTTGATGATTCGCCAGGCTGCTCTGACCCATGAAGACCATTCTGATAATTGAAGATGATGAGTTGATTCGGAACAATCTGTTAGAGATTTTAGAGTTTGAAGGATTTCGAGCGATCGAAGCAGAAAACGGTCGAATCGGGGTACAAAAAGCTCGTGCTTACCATCCCGATTTAGTGCTTTGTGATGTCTGTATGCCGGAGTTAGATGGCTACGGCGTGCTTGAAGAGCTTCGCTCAAATGTCCAAACTGCGACGATGCCCGTGATTTTTCTCACCGCCAAGAGTGATAAAAGTGATGTGCGGCAAGGTATGAATTCAGGCGCAGATGATTATCTCATCAAGCCTTGCTCGGTCAGTGAATTGCTGGGAGCAATTTCGTCCCGATTAAAGAAACAGGCTGTTCTCATCGAACGCTACACAGAGCAGCAACAGCAGGCGACAGCGGCAATTCGGCGGGGAGCGATGTTAGATCCACTGACGCATCTACCGACCCGTGGATTGTTATATCAGCACTTGCATCATTTAATGGCTTCATTTGCGCAGTTTCCGTCTTCACGGGGAATTGCAATTCTTTGCTTAAATTTGCAGCGATTTCACTTGATTAATTCGGGGTTCGGGCATATTGCGGGCGATATTGTGTTGCAGATGGTCGCAAATCGGCTGAGTAAAGTCGTACAGGCAAATGGATTTTTAGCTCGACTGAATGGAGACCAGTTTGGGATTGTCCTGAAAGATGTGGCACAAGAGGAGCTAGGTGAGTTTGCTCAACTGTTGCTCGATCGCGTGACGCTGCCCTGCATGATTGATGGACATGAGATTCGATTTCACGCCAATGTCGGCATGACTTGGACGGATCAGCCGCAGGGGACACCGCAAGATTTACTGACGCAGGCTGAAACCGCGCAGCATTGGTGTCAGCAGCCTGGGCTGAATCGCTATCGCCTCTATGATACCGAGTTGGATGCGTTAGAGGTCGAGCGGCGCTTAATCGAGATGGATTTGACCAAAGCGATCGAACGGGCGGAGTTCCAGGTTCATTATCAGCCGCAAGTCGATCTGCAAACGGGGCGAGTTGTCGGCATGGAATCACTAGTGCGGTGGCACCATCCGGTGCGAGGGGTTGTCTCTCCCGCCAAATTTATTCCGATCGCGGAAGAGTTGGGGTTAATTGTGCCGTTGGGCGAGTGGATTTTGACAACAGCATGTCAGCATGCGAAACGTTGGCAAATTCTGTGTATGCAGCCGTTGCGTGTCTCTGTGAATCTGTCGATGCGGCAGTTTCAGCAGCCGAATTTACCGCAGAGAGTTGAAGCAATTTTGGCAGAGACGGGACTTGATCCGAAGCTATTAACGTTGGAGTTGACCGAGAGCTGCGTGATGCACGATGTCGAAGCAACAATCTTGACGTTAAAAGCGTTGAAAAAGCTCGGAATTGAGATTTCGATCGATGATTTTGGTACAGGATATTCGTCGTTGAATCATCTGTATCAACTGCCGATTGATGCTTTAAAGATCGATCGCAGTTTCGTCAAACAGATTCGCGTCAGCGCAGGCGCGATCGCAATTTCCGATGCCATTATCAGCATGGCAAAAGGCTTAAAGCTGCATATCGTCGCTGAAGGCATTGAAGACAAGGAACAGCTCGCATTTTTCCGTAAACGGGGCTGTGATGCGATTCAAGGCTTTCTGTACAGCCCACCCATTTCAGCGATTGAAATGGAGGCGTTGCTCCTGTCCGATCGCCGTCTTCATTTTGCGAGCGCTTGAGGCACAAATCCTCGATCTGTGCCTTTGTTCTGACCTCAAGTCGGTTCGACTTCAAGGCTCAGAGGTCTGACCTGCAGGAATTTCTGCGAGTTGGATATCACTCGACATAATAATTGCCGAATGCGGCGATCGCAAAGAGACCAAAATGCTTTTAATCACGACTGCAATGGGGACAGCGACAACCACTCCTAGCAGTCCTCCGACGCGTGCGCCCATCAGGATCGAAATAAACACCCAGACTGGATTTAAGCCTGTAAAGCTACCCAAAATTCTTGGCATAATCAGATTTTCAATAATCTGCTGCACAATTAAAGATGCAATCAACACTTCAACGCCTAAGCCAATATCGCGCAGCGCGACTAGGAGTGACACGATCGCAATTCCCACCGATCCACCAAATGGAATCAGTGCCATTGTTCCAATGGACAATCCAAACAGCAATCCGAATGGAACGCGCAACGTCAGAAAGATGACTGTCAACACAAAGCCCATCGACGTCGAAGAAATTAACTGGCTAAAAAAGAAATTCTGAAAACTCAGCCGTAAGGTATCGCTAAACGGATCGCGAATCTGATGCGGCAGCCATTCCACCAAACTTTGCCAAAGTCGATCGCTGTGTTGAAGTAAATAAAACGTCAGGACTAACGTCAGCAGTAAATCTAGAAGGCTCGTAACCGTAATCACTGCCAGTCCTAAAATGTCACCCGCCAATCGTTGGAGTTGATTTTTTAGGGGTGCAGTAATTTGATCGGCTAAAACGTCCAAGCTAATTGGAAATCCAGCTTTTTCGATCTGATCATTGAGCAGAATCAATTGTCGCTGACCGGAGTCGATCCAGTCAGGCAACCGGGTCACTAACTGTTGCGCTTGTTGTAGGGCGAGCGGAACAAGCGTGACGCCGATCGCGAGTAAGACCGAAATTGTAAACAGAAAGACGATAATTGCCGCTCGTCCTCGTGTGGTTCCATGCTGCTGCATATAACTGACGGGATAGTTCAGTAAAAACGTCAGCAAAGACGCACCCACAATGATCGCTAACAGCGAATGGAAATATCCAAAAATCGAGGAAATTGCCCAGGCATTGAGAACGAGTAAGGGAGCAAACGACGCGAATGCGATCGCTTTTGACACGGGGGACAACGCATCCCACCAAATCCACAGCTTATTGCGATGAAGCATGATGCATCAATGAACAACAGTTAAATCACGAGACGATTTTGGGCAGTCTCTAGTTATTATTATCGCGTTTTGATTCGTGGTACATCTTCCTTCCCTGTGATTTAACCGATGAAAGAATTTGATGATCTCCAACTTGACGAGATTGAACCGGATGCAATTCGGCACGTGCGGCTATTTTTCTACCTTGTTCCGATTTTTGGATTTTTTCCAGCAGTTTGGACGCTTTATCGTCACGCCGGAAGTCGGCAAGAACGCGCCTTGAGTCGATTTGTAATCAAAATGGCGATGGGCTGGCTGCTGCTCTATGGTTTGCTCGGAGCCAGTGCCATCAATGCAGACTCGATTCCCCTACCGTTGCTGCTGACTGCTAGTTTTATGACTTCAGGCTATTTCGGCTTGAATATGTTGCTCATGGTACGGTTATGGCAGCGTAAGGTGATTGCTCTACCTCTGCTTGGAAAGGTTGGTCGCTTACTGTGACATTCCCAACCCTTTCCATTCTCGCGGGAAGGATCACCTAAGCCTGCGTCAAAATTTCGTAGCCTGTGCTAGTAACGGCGATCGTATGTTCACACTGTGCTGACAATTTGCGATCCTTCGTCAAAGCTGTCCACTTGTCGGACATCACCTCAACTTCCCAAGTGCCCTCATTGATCATCGGCTCGATCGTAAACACCATTCCCGGTCTTAACTTTTTCCCAGTTCCCCGCTTCCCATAGTGAGGAATCTGCGGTGCGGTATGGAAAATATGGCTAATACCGTGCCCGACAAAATCTTGCACAACTGAGAATCCTTGCGATTCTGCATACTCTTGAATCGCCGCTCCAATGTCGCCAATTCTTGCCCCAGGTTTCACTTCATCCATGCCTAACTGGCGGCACTTGTCGGTGACTTCAACCAACCGACGCGCCAAAGGAGAAGGTTCACCCACGAAATACATTTTCGACGTGTCTCCGTGATACCCATCCACAATCAGCGTGACATCGATATTAATAATGTCGCCATCCTTCAGAATCTGCTTGGCATTGGGAATCCCATGACAAACGACTTCGTTCACACTCGTACAAATCGATTTTGGAAACCCGTTATATCCCAGAGGCGCACTTTTTGCGCCATGTGCCTGTGTCCATCGTTCTGCCTCGTCATTGAGTTCGAGGGTACTCACCCCAGGCTTAACAAACGGCTCTAAATGCTGCAATAACTGCGCTGCAAGCTTCCCAGCCCGACGCATTTTCTCAATTTCGCGACTCGAAAGGAGGGTAATAACTTCTTGTTCCATGTCTGTGAAGAGTGTGGCTAAGCGTTTCCGATTGTAGACGTTTTTCGGAGGCTCTTACCGAAAGCGATCGACCCAACACTGCAATTGTTCCGAAAGTTCGATTCGGGTTCTCGTCTTGGTCTCAATACAAACGTGCCGCGTCAAAGCCTTCCCAAGCGACTTTGAATCGTGCGTTAACTGATATCGGATCTCAAATTCACTCGGTTTTAGCGGGTGAGGCGTTAATGAGATCGTAATGAGATCCCCACAAAACATCGGACTAAAAAAATCGACTTCAGCATGAACAATCGGCACGGCAATGTCTTGCCCAGAAAAGAACGATCGCACTGAAATCCCACTTGCGGCTAATGATGCCTCGTAAGCCTCATGGCAAAGCGTCAACACATTGGCAAAGTAGACGACTCCGGCTGCATCAGTTTCGGAGAAATGAATGGTTCGATCGTAAGTAAATCCCATAAAGGCTGCATTGTAAAAGAGAAAATCAACTCAGACGGGAATTTCTATACGGTCTGCATTCCATCCAAAATCAAACGGTAGTCTGTTTTGCTCGCCTAGAAGACCCTTGAGCGTCTGTAATGAACGTTGGGAATGGGTATGAACTGCTAGGGAAATAAGAACCACAATTATGTCCCTTGTTTTTCCTAATCTCCCCACTCCCTACTCCCCACTCTCCTACCGCACATACCAGTAATAGGTCGCCATCGGAATAATCGTTGCTGCAATCAACAATCCAATCACCCAGGGAACCGCATTACTTTGCGCTGTTTCTTCGCGCGATGCAAACGTGCCTTCTGTCTTCACGTTATCTACGATTTCTGGAGGACCTGGATCAGGCTCACCAGATAACACTGCCACTAAACGATCGCTCACATCCAAAAATGCCTGATTATAGCGATCGCCCTTTTGCAGAGGAGCCTGCATTGTTTCCTGAGCCACGCTTTTCGCAACTTCATCCGACATCAAGGCTTTTACCTCTTCGCCGGTTGCGATCGCAGAATTATTCGTCAAACTGTCTAAAACCACGATCGTCTGAGTTGCACCCGCTTCAGGCGTAGGAAACCACTGTTGGAACAGCTTGGTCGTAAAACTCTCGATCGTCTCGTCATAATCGAGGCGGCGAATCGTCACAAAATGCACTTCCTGACCTGTTTTATCTGCCAGATCATTCAGGGTATCCGTCAGCTTTCCTTCATTAAAACGGCTAATGATGTCACCTAAATCGACCACTCGTGTCTCTTCAGAGACTGGCGGCACTTCATACAAACTGGTAGCGTAGGCAGGAGCCGCAGATAGCGAGGTGAATAAAACCATTGCTAGCAGCAACCCTCTCAAAAAAGAATGGAGGAGCTTTTTCATAATTGCGATTTTTTGGTTTTCTCTCAAAATACATCGCTTCTGAGAGCGATCTTCAATTCAAATTAAATCGCAGAACTAAAGAGATTACAATTTGTGAAGCAAATTAATTTTGTTCAGGAGTCAGACTCATGCCGTTAAATGTAGGCGATACCGCCCCCGATTTCACTGTCAAAGATACGAACGGCAATACCGTGAAACTCTCAAATTATGCGGGTCAAACGGTTGTGATGTATTTCTATCCGAAAGACGATACCCCAGGCTGCACCAAAGAAGCGTGCAGTTTCCGCGATAATTACGCACAGTACACCAGCAAGGGGATTCCCGTGTTTGGAGTGAGCATGGACGATGAAGTCTCTCACCAGCGCTTTACAGAGAAATTCAGCTTGCCGTTCCCTTTATTGGCAGATACCGATGGGGCAATTACCAAGGCGTATGATGTCGATGGCGGCGGCTACTCGAAGCGCGTGACTTACGTGATTGGGTCAGATGGCAAGATTGCTCAGGTGTTTACGACGATTCAGACGGATACGCATGCGACGGATATTTTGCAGGCGATAGGGGCTTAAGGAGAGTGGGGAGTGAAGTGCTTGCTCCCCATGCTCCTATTCCCTCATTCCACCAATTTTAAGAAGAATCTGACGATCGAAAGATTTATCGATGGTCAGATTTTTTTCGCTTTCAAAAAGCATGAGTATATTAAGAGGCGAACTGGTCGGAACTAATTCAGGGATATCCACATGACTGACAGCACGATCGCGACAGAATCGCTTACATCCGGGGGCGGCAGTGCACCTCCAACTTATGCCGGACCACAAGAAGTTTTAGTGAATAAACCTGTTGTGCTTAAAGGCAGTTATGATGCCCGGCGCATCCGGCGTATCACCGTCATGGCAGAGGATAAATTCAATTTAGGCGTGACGCTGAATAATGGAACTTGGCAAGTTTCGATGCCGAGGGGATTTTCAACACCAGGCGCACGCTGGTTGAGGCTAAAAGGTTTCGATGGTAGTAATAAACTGGTTGAAAATCGAGTGTTTTACATTACCGTTAGTCGCGATCCGCTGACGGTTGGACAAGCTTTGACTGTGAAAGTGCTTCGAGATACGTTTTTCAAAGTCTCGACCGATGATTCGTCCCGGTTGAACAATCAGCAGAAAATTTTAGTCAAAGCGGGACAGACTTACACGGTCAATCGCTATGGATTTATTGATGGACATTTGAAGTTAGATCTCGCAAGTGCGATCGCACCGATCGGCAATTTCGGTTATTTCTATGAAGATCATGTCCAACTGAGCAAGGGATCGCAGATTTTCAGATTTTCGCTCGATGATGTCCCAGATATTCCCTTGGCTGCGCAGCTTTTAATTCGTCAAACAACCTTCTTAAAAACTTCTGCGGCTGATTCGTCGGCGTTAGCTGCGAATCAGAGAACCCAGGTGCTAGAAGGTCAAGTGTTCCAAATCATAGGCTATGCGTTTACGCAGGGACATTTCAGAGTGACGTTGAAAGATCCGATTCCAGGGTTTGGCAATCGAGGGTTTATCTTCTGGCAATATGCTCAGATCAAACGCAACGGAAAGGAAATTCCTTATGATTCGAGTTCTCTGACGGTGACTGCGTTGCGCGATACGATCATCAAGAAACGTCCTGTCGAGTCGTCACAACTTCAACCCGATGAGAGAGCGACCTTCAATGCGAATCAGTTCTACAGTGTCTCGAGCTACATGATCGAGGGTGGGCACATCAAAGTTTCGCTGAATGAGGAGCTTCCAGGATTTGGCAATACAGGCTATCTGTTTCCAGACTTTGTGCGAATGAGTCGCGGTAATCGATCGTTTAACCCGATCCCTGGAACAGTAGAGTTAAATGTGCCGTACTTTTCACAGCGAGACAATCCGCGTTTCTACTGGTCTACTTGTAATGTCACCTCGATCGCGATGTGCATGTACTATCTGGGAACTCGTGCGCGCTGGGGGAGCCAGCTAGAAGATGAGCTTTTGCAATGGTGCTTTAACAAAGACGGACAAGGTTCCCAGATCAATCACAATACGCTGACGAATTTGATTAATGCCTATGGATATGACGGGATCTTTAGTACGAGATGGACATTCCGAGACATTAGGGAAGAATTGATCAATGGTCGCCCCGTTGTCTTATGTGGAATGTTCACGTCCTACGGTCATATTGTGACTGTCATTGGGTACACACCCGATGGATTCATTGTGAATGATCCTTGGGGTGATGCTTTGACAGGTTACTCGAATACTGAGGGGCGTAAGTTACTTTATCCCTATGGCTACACGAATCGAGTGTGTGGCCCTGATGGAGAAGTTTGGGCGCATTTTATTCGACGGAGATAGGAGGATTGTTTAGAGGACTACTTTGCAAGGTCGCGCATTTTCATTTCAAAAGAGAACGGATATATGGAGATGCGCGGCTAAAACTGGAGAGTATGAAGAGTCATATTGTTTAGGAGCATTGGTGAACAATGGATCAGCGTCACTGTCTCAGTTGTCAAAGTAAAAAGCTGGTAAATGGAAGCTTAGGAGTCCATCGACATACCTTTGTGCCCATGGGTCGCACGATGTTTTTGGGATATTCAGTAAAGGCGTGTGTCTGTCTCGATTGTGGTTTTGTGGGACAGTATCTTGACCCTGATGATCTTCAAGATATTCAACTCAAGCAGAAATCCTGAAGTAGTCAGCGATCGACTTCTGTGTTATCAAAGAAATTGATTTCCTGCTGCCCCTCTGCCCATGACTGCTTCTTCAGATGCCCAATCTCCGCCCCCGATCGCTGTTTTTGTTTCTTACTCGCACAAAGATGAAGACCTGCGAGAAGAACTCGATGTCCATCTCTCGAACTTGAAACGACAGGGCAGGATCTCGGCTTGGAATGATCGAGCGATCGAAGCTGGGACTGAATGGGATGCTGACATCAAAGCAAAGCTAGAAACGGCTGGGGTAATTTTGCTGCTGATTTCGCCTCGGTTTATGGCTTCTGAATATTGCTATGACATTGAAATGCAGCGAGCAATGCAGCGACATGAGGAAGGCACTGCGAGAGTGATTCCGATTTTCTTAAAGCCTGTGGATTGGAAGGATACGCCTTTCAGTAAGCTTGCTGCTTTACCCAAAGATGCAAAACCCATCACAACTTGGAGCAACCAAGATGAAGCATTTCTAAATGTGGTGCAGGGGATTCGCCGCGCAGTTGAGTTGCTGCAAGCAAAAAAGTAATAGGTCAGCGATCGAGGAGCGATTTGGCGATCGCTGACCCTTCTCCGGAGATGACCAACGTGCTTCAATACTTATCTCTTGGGCAAAAGTTGCAGAAGGGTGAATATACAATTGAACGCGAATTAGGACGTGGGCGATTTTGTATTGCCTATCTGGCTCAGCGATCGAATGGGGAACGATGGGTCATCAAGATTTTGAATCCGCACGTGATGGCAGGGTTAACGTCAACAGAGCGAGATCGCTTGGAGACGATGTTTTGGCAAGAAGCGGTGAAGTTAGCAAAGTGCAGTAGCACGCCGCATATTGTCACTGTGGAGATGCCCTTCAAAGAAGGGACGGTGATTTGTTTGCCGATGGAATATGTGGATGGCAATAGCTTGGGCGATCGCGCGCAACGGATACTCTTGGAATCTACGGCTTTAGAGTATGTGCAGCAAATTGGTGAAGCGCTGACGGTGGCACATGGGCAAAAGCTGATCCATCGGGATGTACGCCCTGCGAATATCTTTTTGCGGATTCGGGGTAGCAAGGCGGAAGCGGTACTGGCGGATTTTGGGTTGGCAGTGGCTTGTGAGACGGAACAATCGCGCACACGAGAACTTGAGCGAATGGATGGTTTTTCACCGATCGAGCTTTACTCGCGTGGACAGGCAGTTGGTGACTATACCGATGTGTATTCGTTGGCAGCGACGCTCTATGAATTGCTGACGGGGGAAGTGCCTGTGAGTGCTGAAGCGCGTAAGGTTCGAGGGGAGGCGTTGATCTCACCTCAAGTGATGAATCCAGAGATTTCAGGGAGGACGACGAAGGCGATTTTGAAAGGGATGGAGCTTTTACCGGAGCGGAGGTCGCAGTCGATATCCGATTGGTTGAAACTGTTGGGAGTAGAGAAGCAGAGAGAATCCCCTGTAAAAGAGGCGACTAATTGGGAGAAGTGGCAGGCGATTTGGGCGGCATTGGCAGTGATCGTTGCTTTAGGGATGGGCATTCCAGCGTGGCTAGCGTTGAATAAGCCTGATCCCCCACCGACTCCTCCAGAAAAACCTACGGTGCAACCCTCGGCTAAATCGACTCGGTGAGTGACAATGTGGACAGGGATTTAAGCAGTTTGAGCCATTTGGGTAATGTGAGACGATGACTTGGGCAGAAGGACAGTTATTGCAATCTGGAAGGTATCGGATTATCCGGCAACTGGGCGGAGGTGGATTTGGGCTGACCTATCTTGCTGAAGATTCCTCTTTGCGGCGGCAGGTAGTGATTAAAACTCCGAATCGGATCTTTCAGCGGGATCAGGAGTACGAAAAGTTTATTAGTCGCTTCAAATCCGAAGGGCAGGCACTTGCTAAGATTTCCCATCCTAATGTGGTGCAGGTGATTGAGTTTTTTCAGGAACAGGGAATGCCTTGTTTGGTGATGACATATGTACAGGGGGAAACGCTGAACCAGTTGATTCGCAGACGAGAACAGCTTCCTGAAGGTGAGGCAGTGCAATGTTTTCGGCAATTAGCAACGGCGCTGCAATTTGTCCATCAGGCGGGTTTAATTCACTGTGATGTTCATCCTGGCAACATTATGCTGAGGCAAGCTGGCGATCCAGTGCTGATTGACTTTGGTTCTGCGAAGACATTGCAGCCTAGTACTCAGACAGTAACAACGACCCTGAATGATTATGCGCCCTATGAACAAGGACGGGGTGGCGCACCTCAGCCGACGTTAGACATCTATAGTCTGGCTGCGACGCTTTATTTTGCAGTGACTGGGAGCAAGCCAGAATCAGCTATGAGTCGAAAACTCTACGGCGATGCGCTAAAAGAGCCAAAGCAGCATCGTGCGGATCTGAGCACTTGGCTGAATCAAGCGATCCTGAAGGGTATGGCACTAGAACCACAAGATCGCCCGACTTCAATGCAGGCATGGCTAAATCTACTTCAACCTCCACAGATGCCAAAACTCACTTCAGTCGTTCCGTCAGGCAACGCGCAGCCGAAACAACCTGCCCAGATACGGCAACCCTCTTTCCCATGGATTGGACTAGGCTATGTTGCACTGGGATATTTGCCAATCGGTATTCTACTGGGATGGAGTACTTTATCAGTTTCAGCTGGGGATGGGGCTATGGCTGTGGCTGTGACCATGGCTGGGGCTGGGGCTGTAGCTTGGGCTGGGGCTAGGGCTTGGGCTGGCGCTGGCGCTGGGGTTGGGGCTGGGGCCGTGGCTGTGGCTGTGGCTGGGATTGAGGTTTGGGCTGGGACTAGTGCTTGGGCTTGGGCTGTGGCTGTGGTTGGGCCCTGGGCTGTGGCTGTGGTTGGGGCTTGGGCTGGTAGGGCTTGGGCTTGGATTAGTTTCTGTTTAATCGGCGCTTTATTGGGAGGCGCAATCTCAGACTATTCTATAATTCTCGGTATCTGGAGTAGACTAGGACTAGGATTACTAGCATTTGTGCAATTCTTTCTGATACTGATGGGCGTAAGAGCTTCAGAAGGTTTTTTAGACAATTGCGATCGCAAATCCAGAATATTAATCATCGGAACCATCTCGATCTTAGGCTTGGCATTAGGTGTTGGTCTTGGTTGGTGGCTAAATCTCTCCGGTGCCAAGTTCCCGTTTTAGATTGTCATCTCCAAAGCTTGAAGGGGTAGACGCGATCGAGCTTTACTCCTTGCTAATCTTCGATCTCTGAAAGTTCCATCCAGCGAATGGTTGATGTTTCAATCTGCTCTTCAAGTTCAGCTAATCGCTCAGAAAGTTTCTGGACTTCACTAAATCCGGAGGGTGGATTGTGATAGAGCTTTTGCTCGATCGTGGATTTTTCCTCTTCCATCTGCGGAATTTGCGCCTCTAAAGCTTCGAGTTCGCGCTTCTCTTTGAAAGAGAGCTTCCGAGGCTTGTTTGAAGCAGGCTTTGGCTCAGATTTTTTCTCGACTTGTGGTTTCTCAATGGGTACTTCTTCGTCTTTCTTGAAATCCAAGTACACAGAGTAATTGCCGGGATATTCTCGAACGGTTCCACCGGATTCGAGCGCAAAAATCTTATCTACAGTGCGATCGAGAAAATAGCGATCGTGCGAAACCACAATTACACAGCCGTTGAAATCTTCTAAGTATTCTTCTAAAACGCCTAACGTCTGCACATCTAAATCATTCGTCGGCTCGTCCAGAATCAAAACATTCGGCGCACTCATTAAAACGCGCAGTAAAAATAAACGCCGTCTTTCTCCACCGGAGAGCTTATTAATCGGCGCATATTGTTGATTGGGCGAGAAAAGAAACCGCTCCAACATTTGAGACGCAGTAATCACTTCACCGTCTGCCGTTTTGACTAACTCGGCTACGTCTTTGAGATATTCGATCACCCGCTGATTTTCATTAACGAGCAGATCATCCGAATGTTGATCGAAGTAGCCGAAATGAATCGTGCTGCCCGTCTCGATCGTACCTGAATCGGGTTCGAGTCTGCCTGTAATCAAATTCAGTAAAGTCGATTTCCCCGCGCCATTTCCGCCAATAATGCCAACGCGATCTTCTGGGTTGAAATTGTAGGTGAACTCTTTGATCAAAGTGCGATCGCCGAATCCCTTGGTTACTTTTTCGAGTTCAACAACTTTTTTGCCGATTCGTCGCCCTGCGGTTGAAATCTGCACTTTAGTTTGAACTTGCTTAAACTCAGTTTCTTGCATCTCATGGACGCGATCGATTCGAGCTTTCTGCTTGGTACTGCGCGCTTTTGCTCCCCGTTTGAGCCATTCTAATTCTCGGCGCAATACCCCTTGGTGCTTGCGTTGTGAACTCGCTTCAGATGCTTCTTGGGCTGCTTTTTTCTCTAAATAGTACGAGTAATTGCCGCTATAGCTGAAGAGATCACCGCGATCGAGTTCGATAATTCGATTCGTCACTTGATCGAGAAAATAGCGATCGTGAGTCACAAGCAACAATGCACCACGATAGCGACTGAGATAGCTTTGTAACCACTCGATCGACAACGCATCTAAATGGTTCGTCGGCTCGTCCATCAATAACACATCAGGTTCTGCGAGCAATGCAGTTGCTAAGGCGACTCGCTTACGGTATCCACCTGAGAGCTTTTCAATCTTGGCTTCTAAATCTTGAATGCCTAGCTTAGACAGAACGATCTTTGCTTTTGTCTCGAGTTCCCAAGCATTGATGGCATCCATTTTTTGAGTGACCTGAGACAATCGCGCCATCACTGCATCTTGATTGCCATGCGCTAATTGTTCAGAGAGATGCTCATATTCTTTCACCAATGCCATCTGCTCACCGCTGTCGGCAAATACTTGTTCTAAGACGGTGCGTTCTGGGTCGAGGTCGGGCTGCTGCGGTAAATAAATCATCCGACTGCCAGAACTGGTGGTCAATTGACCACTATCGATCGATTCCATTCCAGCGACCATCTTCAGCAAAGTCGATTTGCCTGATCCATTGGTTCCGATCAAACCGACCTTTTCACCAGCTTCTAGGGTGAAATTCGCATCTCGAACAATTTCTTTGATGCCGAAGTCTTTTTTAACGGATCTGAGCGCGAGTACGGGCATAGGGGGTTTGATCTAGGACTGAAGTTTGATTCTAACCTCCGGAAGCCAAAAACTCTGCTGCGCTCAGCATGAATTCTGCAAAGGCGACGGGGTGAGCATCTTTCGCTTAGCGGTTGAAACAGCAGCTACACAGACAAAACCCGCCTCCGCAAGTTCAAGAGATTTTGAGTGCTCTTAGTCTGCAACGACGGGCTTTGTTTACATTGCCGCGAATTCCATTCGCAAGGCGCAGAAACGGATCTGGATTTAATTCATGGCTCGAACAGCGGCTCTTTCATCTTTGAGCAAAACTTCTCGAATCAATCGAGCTGCCATGCGCTGCGTGAAATCTCCGACAATTTGCTGCCCCATTTTCTGAGTTTCCGGTTTTGTTAACAAGCGCGGAATCAAAGCCAGCATCTTAGTTTGATCAAAACCACGGCTCTGTCTCAAAATTTCCCAGACTTTTTTGAGGTGGTCTAAAGTGGCTTGATTCTCAGGCGCTAAAGCAGGACGTTCTACGGCTAAGCCAACTCGCTCCCGGAAACCATACGTCAAATTCTGCCAAGCCGCTTGAGACAGCGAATCTAAACTCTTGACGATTTCATTGACTAAATTGACGCGGATAAATTCACCACGATCGCTAAACAAAAATTCCGTCGCTTGATCCAATGCCTGATCCAGGTTGTAATCAGAATTATCTTTGGCATTTCTCAGCAAATTCTCTAAGCGATTCCAGCGGAAGCTGCCATCTTTGAACAACAAATCGCGCAAAGATGCTCGTAATTCTGGAGCCGGATCGGTAAGCAATCGTTTAGAAACGTAAGGATAAGCCTTACTCAGTACCTTGAAGTCGGGATCAACGTTGATGGCAATCCCTTCTAGAGTGACCAGCGATCGAATAATCAAGGCAAAGAAGGCAGGCACTTGAAACGGATATTCGTACATCAATGCCGATAACTTATCCGTAATACTCTTGATATTAATTTCAGCAACGGAAGCACCTAATGCTTCGTTAAACACTTCTGCAAATGCTGGAATGATCGGCGTGAGATCCATCGTCGGCGATAGAAAGCCTAGATTCACGTAATCGTTGGCTAACCCTTCAAAATCGCGATTGACTAAATGCACGATCGCTTCAATTAATCCATATCGCTGATAGGGTTCTACCTGGCTCATCATGCCGAAATCCAGATAAGCTAAGCGTCCATCCGGCATCGCTAGCAAATTCCCTGGATGAGGATCAGCGTGAAAGAATCCGTGCTCTAGAAGCTGTCTGAGTGAACATTGCACCCCAACATCGATGAGGTGCGTTGCATCGATTCCTTGTTCACGAATCGCTTCTAGCTGAGTCAATTTTGTCCCTGTGATCCACTCCATCGTGAGTACGCGCCGCCCGGTGTACTCCCAATAGATCTTAGGCACATAGATTTCAGGCAGATGTCCGTAAAGTTCTTCAAACCGTTCAGCGTTGTGACCTTCTTGGGTGTAGTCCATCTCCTCGAAGATGCGGGTCGCTAGCTCATCAGCGATCGCGACTAAATTACTCCGTATGCGCTTAATATTCTTCATCGCCCATGCTGACAAGCGGCGCAGGATAAACATATCCAAGGCAATACTTTGCGCCAAACCGGGACGCTGAACCTTGACTGCAACCGTTTCTCCCGTTTTCAGCTTGCCTTTGTAAACCTGACCCAAAGACGCAGCCGCGATCGGCATCGGGCTAAGTTCTGCATAAATCTGATCAGGAGTTTTGCCTAATTCTTCTTGAATAAATTGAAAGGCGACTTCATTCGGAAATGGCGGCAACTGATCCTGAAGCTTTGTTAATTCTTCTAAATAAATCGGGGGCACCAGATCGGGTCGTGTCGAAAGCGCTTGACCGATTTTGATAAAGGCAGGACCCAGTTTGGTCAACATCTCTCGCAGATGTACTGCCTGTTGTTCCTGATGTGCCACACTTTGGCCCGTGACGCGATCCCACCATAACCGAGTCGCAAAAAATAAAAAGGGCAAGAAAATTCCAGCCGTCCGTTGCCAAACCTTGAGCGTGCGAGTTCGGTAATAGGCTGCGATTAAATCTGGGTCATATCGCAAAGTTGTCATATCCGCCTGATTTGGGATCAGCGCGAGTTCTGACGTAATCATGCCGTTCTCTGTCCGAATAAACGGCAGAGCATCCGGGATCTGAGCTTCAGTAGAGATTGCGGGGCGTGTGGGAGTTCCATTCATCGATCGGCACCGGATACGGCAATGTAAACTATTGTAACAAGAAGCTTTGCGAGAGTTAATATTCTCAGTAAATCATCTTGTTCCAAGGATTGGGAGAAGTTTGATCGCCAGATTACCGTATCAAAACAGCAGAGAAATCCCGAAAAAGGGCGAGACCTTGAATTTTCTGCCTCATTCTCTTGACGCTTCATCAGAACGGATTTACTATTATCGAGATCAAATCTCTCTTGTACTCCTAGCCGTCCCCGCTAACATTAAAGGGTGTGGATCATCTTTTGTGAGCCTTCATGCTATTGTCTCTGCGGATCGAAAACTTTGCACTGATTGACCATCTTGACCTTACCTTTGGGTCAGGACTGCACGTTTTGACTGGCGAAACGGGCGCAGGGAAATCGATTATTTTAGACGCGATCGATGCCGCACTAGGTGGCAAGGTCACAGGTCGGGCTGTCCGAACGGGAGAGGAAAGAGCCTCGATCGAGGCAACGTTCCGCGTCAATGATCTCCTCAAATCCTGGTTTGAGCAGGAACAGATTGATTTACTCGATGAGGATATTGCAGTCTGTAGTCGCGAGATTGTGGCTCTGGGCAGTAGTCAGCGGAATCGATCGAGAATTAACGGGGTATTGGTCAACAAGCAACAGATGGAGGGATTGCGCGATCGCTTAGTCGAAATTACCGCGCAAGGGCAAACGGTGCAATTAGGTCAGCCTAGCCTTCAGCGAGATTGGCTCGATAGTTATGGGGGCGTTGCTCTGCTCAAGGCGCGTGAAGTTGTCAGTCAGGCATTTACAACCTATCAGCAAGCGGCTCAAGCATTAGAGAAACGTCGCCATTCAGAACAGCAGCGTCTCCAACAGCTTGATCTGTTTGAGTATCAGTTGCGGGAGTTGAATGCAGCGAATCTAATTGATCCTGATGAATTGGATCAATTAGAGCAAGAACGGAAGCGTTTGAGCCATAGTGTCGAATTGCAGCAGCAAAGCTATCAGGTTTATCAAGCGCTTTATCAGAATGAAAATGGCGAAGATGCTTGTGCAGATTTGCTCGGAAAAGCAGAAAATTTGCTGACAGATATGGCTCGATATGACGAGCAAATTCAGCCGATTTTGGAGATTGTCACTTCGGCGCTTGCTCTCGTTGAAGAAGCGGGACAGCAAATGAATGCTTACGGCGATGATCTCGAAACCGATCCACAACGGCTGCAAGAAGTAGAAGATCGCGTCCTCGAACTCAAGCAAATTTGTCGTAAATATGGACCAACTTTAACCGACGCGATCGCACTACAGCAATCCCTCCAATCCGAGCTGGAAGAACTAACTGGGGCAGGACAATCGATCGAAGAACTCGCTGAACTCACTGAAACTCGCAAAGCTGCATTGATCGAAGCATCTGAGCATCTGACTCAATTGCGCAAATCGACCGCACAAGGATTAGAAGCGCGATTAGTTGCCGAATTGAAGCCGTTAGCGATGGAAAAGGTGCAGTTTCAAGTTGGAATTACGCCTATTGCTCCGACTTCTGCCGGAAGCGATCGTATTACTTATCTCTTCAGTCCGAATCCTGGCGAACCGTTGCAGCCTCTAACAGAAATTGCTTCCGGTGGAGAAATGAGCCGCTTTTTACTAGCACTTCAAGCCTGTTTCTCTCAAGTCGATTCTGCGGAAACGTTAGTCTTTGACGAGATTGATGTGGGTGTATCGGGACGGGTGGCGCAAGCGATCGCTGAAAAGCTCTATCATCTCGGTCGCCATCACCAAGTTCTCTGTGTGACGCACCAGCCAATTGTCGCAGCAATGGCTGACCAGCATTTCAATGTTGCGAAGCAAGTGGTTGAACTGCACAAGTCACAGAATGGTAAGGGCGCAGATTTGCGAACGATCGTAAAAGTAACTCCCCTTGATCGAGAACAACGCCGTCAGGAACTAGCTCAGCTTGCCAGTGGTCAAGTGGGTTCGACTGAGAATGCAACCACTGAAGCAGCCGCGATCGCGTTTGCAGATTCGTTACTAGAGCAAGCTGCAAGTTTGCAAGCAGGTCAAGCTGGTTTGCCCCCAGCAGAGCAACCGAAGGCGAAGGCAAAACGGGCAAAATCGGCACGTCGATCGTAGATTGATATTGTTTCAGATCGATCATGGCGAGACTGGCTTCTATTTGGTCAATCTTAGACAGAAGCGCGATTACTACTGTGGCAAGACTGGCGCGATTGTGTCGAGATATAACCATCGGAGGTCGTAATGAGTGAGGAGAAGCCCAAGCGCGGCAGACCGCGTGTGCATGAAAATCGACAGCAGGAATGGAAAAAACGCACCAATTTCGAGCAGTCTGAAAAACGCCGCAAATACAAAGCGGAATGGGCAAAGCGCAAACGACAGGAAAAGAAGCAAGCTGAATCTGAGTAGGCAAAAAAGCGATCGAGAAAACCTCGATCGCGCTCACTCAATCGAGAAAACCTCGATCGCGCTCACTCAATCTGAATTACTTCTACTGAATCGCGTGGACATAGTTATGATTTGGGGCACAAGTGAAACTGTGCGGAAACCATTCCGAGGTGCGCGGAGACCCGTAACCTCTACCCGTGTCGTCCCTGTACTCGATCGCAGTGGAGGTGACGACAACGCCAGTCGCTGCATTGTTCAGTGTTTGGCTTGACCAAGTCTCAGTTTCGTTCGGTGTCAAGACTTTGTTAAGCAGTCCTTCCGTGTAGACTGTGTTGCCACCGACTTTGTACAGCAATCGAAGCACTTTGATTGAGGCTCCCTTCTTATTTGTTACTTTCACAGTGGCTTGGCATTTGACCCCGGCTGCGGTAGCTGGCGACGTAGCGCCGAACGGCACGGTAGCGCCGAACGAGACAGCTAGTGCCATAGTAAGCGCGGCTAGTACACGGCGATGAGTAGCGTTGTGCAGCGGATCAACTCTGAATTGCGTGTTGCAGATAGCCATGAATATTTCTCCTTTTGGAACTAGATATTGTTGATAACTGGGTAGTGACCTAGGACGAGAAAACCTACCTAAAAAAGGTTTCAGCTAACAAAGGATTGAGCCTTGAATAGATCCTGTCTCGTCTGATGTTGCTACCCAACAACCTACACGGTGGACTTCTGACTTTTATGCAGTGCAGTCAGTTGCGATATCCGAAATCTTTTTAAGCAGCGATCAGGGAGATCGATATCTTGCAGCCGTTTCCTTCTCCTCATTTCCAACCGAATCCTGAAAGTTACGGCACTGAATTGAGCACAACGCCGTCAGGAGCTAGAACAGCGTGCAAGTCGTCAGATGGATTCGCTGAGAATGCGATAACCGAGACAGCTACGATCGCGTTTGCGAATTCGCCGTGAGAGCAAGTTGCAAGTTTGCAAACAGGTTAAGCCGTTCCGTCTTCAATAGAGCACCTGAAGAAAACAAAACGGACAAAATCAGCACGTCGATCGTAGGGCAGCACTTAAACTTCAACAGAAATGCTGATCGATTATCAAGGTCTAAAACTCAAAATCCCCCAAAGTTGGGGGACTTAGGAAGCGAATCACCTGCACACAAGGTAGCACGCGCTAAAACTGAATCGTTTCCGTCTCGGCATTTGCTGCTTCTAACCATTCCTGCATTGCTGGAAGTGCCAAAATCGCATCTGCATAAGCCTGACAAACCGCATCAAGCTTCACATCATACGTCCGAAATCTCAACACAACAGGCGCATAAACCGCATCCGCGATCGTAAACCTGCCAAACAAAAACGCTCCTCCTGCTCCATATGTTTCCCGGCAATACTTCCAAATGGTTGTAATGCGATCGATATCTTTCTGAACTTCCGCCTGAATCTCATAGTTCGGAAAATGCTCTCGGCAATTCATCGACATTTGAGTTCGGAGCGGCAGAAATCCAGCATGCATCTCTGCACAAATCGATCGCGCCATTGCACGAGCAGAGCGATCGCCTGCCCACCACGATCGCTCAGGAAACATCTCGCTCAGATACTCGAAAATCGCCATTGAATCCCAAACCGTTCGAGATTCGTGAATCAAAATGGGAACTTTTCCATTTCCATTTGGGCAGTACTGGCGAATTTGCTCAGAAGCTTCCGGTGTATAAAGTGGAATCCGAACTTCATCAAAGGAAAAGCCAAACTGTTTCAAAGCAAGCCACGGACGCAATGACCAAGATGAATAGTTTTTATTGCCAATGATTAAAGTAAGAAAAGCCATAACTTTAGACAACTGGGGCGTTGACGGATTCGATCGAGGATTCTAATCTTTGTCGAGCTAGATAGTCAGCAAGCTGAGCTTCGATTTTAGTTCTGACCTCTTGCCGATACTCATAGAAATGCTCATTCAAAGCACAAACTGCTAGGTAATGTTCGACTACTTTGGGATTGTTTCTCAAAATGCTAAACAGATGATGCCAGAATATCCAGCGGGTTTCTCGAACGACCCCTTGTCGCCAGCAAATCGTAAGAAAAGCTTGAACTACTTTCCAGGTTACTTTTCTCAGCTTCGATCGATGTCTCGGCGCGCCTAATTTCATGAAATGCCGATACGCTCGATCGAGATAGTTCACCGGATCGTACAATCGCCAAAATCCATCAATGTATTCGCGCGTGACTTCTTCGAGCGGACGAGTCGGAACAAAGTTCATCAGTGTTGTCTGATTAATGTTCGCGACATCTTCAACCAAGCGCCCTTCCTTCTTCAAGCGATGCCACAAAGCCGTATCAGGTAAAGCTTGCAACATTGAGAAAATTGCGATCGGAATTGTGGTTTGTTCTACAAATCGCACAATGCGATCTCCCGCACCCGATGTTTCACCATCAAAACCAATAATGAAACCTGCCATCACCCGCAATCCTTTCCGAGCGATCGCATCGACTGCATCAGACAGAGAATCGCGTGTATTTTGATGCTTATTCGTTAAGGTTAAGCTAGACTCATCCGGGGTTTCAATCCCCAAAAACACACTGTTAAAGTTACACTCGACCATCATCTCCATCAGTTCTGGATCTTGTGCTAAATCAACTGAAGCTTCAGTACTCAAACTAAAAGGATGTTGATGTTCGATCATCCATTCTTTCAATGCCTTTAAAAGCAATTTAACATTGCGCTTGTTGCCAATGAAATTATCATCGACCATAAAAATCGATCGTCGCCAGCCCAATTCGTATAAGCGATCGAGTTCTGCTAGCAGTTGTTCAGGACTTTTGGTTCGAGGTTTGCGCCCATAAAGCACAATGATGTCACAGAATTCACACTGGAACGGACAGCCTCGTGAGAACTGCACCGACATATTATCGTAAGCATCAAAATCTAGTAGATCAAATCTGGGAATCGGTGTAGTGCTAACATCGGGTCGATCTCCACCTGCACGATAAATCCCGTGTGTCTCGCCTTTCTGCACAGCTTCGATAAACATCGGCAAGGTGATCTCACCCTCATCCAAAATTAAGTAATCTGCCTCGGCGACTTCATTCGGTAACGCCGTTGCATAAGGGCCGCCGACAGCGACCTTCTTCCCGCGACGTTTTGCTTCTCGGATTTGATCTAAAAGATCGCCTTTCTGAACAATCATGGCAGACATGATCACGAGATCTGCCCAATCCCATTCCGCTTCCGTTGCTTCGCGGAGATTGCGATCGACTAATTTAAACTCCCATTCTTGCGGTAAAATTGCAGCCACCGTAATCAATCCAAGCGGCGGTAACATTGCTTTGCGTCCGACAAGCTGTAACGCTTTTTCAAACGACCAAAAACTTTGTGGAAAGACTGGATAGAGCAACAAAACACGCATAGTTAATCCCGATAAACCTATACTATGAACTCAACGGCAAGCTTTCGCAAGCTTAACGTGATCTTCTAGCTGGCTTTCGAGACTTCGTATTTCGTAATTAAGATCCCGTAATTCGGTTAAGTTTTCTGACAAAAATTAATTTCGATTGCTGATGACCTGATTTTCAGATTGAGAATTGGTCGTGAATAACCACTCTTGCGCATCGTTCATCAGCGCATCTTCTGCAGCGCGAGGCAATTGTACATCAATGCCATTGGTGACTGCACCGAGTAGTCGCAGATTTGCATTTTCGGTGAGTTGATCGATCGCTTCTTCTAGCAAGCTCTGCTGAGTGACCCCCGGACGAGTCACTAAAATCATGCCATCTGTATAAGGCTCCAAAATAAATGCATCGTTACACTTACTCAGACAAGGAGAATCCAGAACGACAAGATCAAAGCGCGCTCTCGCATCTTCGAGTAAGCGGCGGAGTTCGCTCGACTCCAGCAAGGAAGCCGCAGACGCTTGTGGACCTGGACTCGCGACAATGTAAAGGTTTTCGACATCGGGGGCAAGCCGAATACAGTCGCTAATTTGTCCAAAATATCGCAAGGGTTCGATCTGACTATCTGGATCAGCCGTGAGATTCACCCCCTGAGCCGATGAGGGAGAACGCAGATCAGTTTCAATCAATAAGGTGCGTTTTCCAGCACGAGCCGATGCGATCGCCAAATTGTAAGCGGTCACAGTCTTACCTTCGCCGTCCACAATACTAATCATCATCAGCACTCGCAAGTTCTTCGTCTCGGTCAAGCGAAGATTACTCCGGAATCGCTCATAATATTCCGCATAAGGTGAATCGGGCTTGATCAAGATTGGCGAAGCATTTGGAATAAAAGACTTCACCTGTGGCAAAACTCCAAGAATTGTGACATCTCGCTGACGAATTGCTTCTCTTAAATCTTCTGCCGTGTAAATTGTGCCTTCGAGAGTATCGAGTAAGAAGATCAGTCCTGCTCCTGCGACTAAGCCCACGATTGCCCCGACTGCTAGCGTCATGGGAATACTTTTTGGAGCTTTGACCCCGGTTGGAGCGACACTGGGCGGCTTACTCATGCCTAAACTACTAACAATTTCGACTTCAGCCGCTTTCGCATCAACCAGCTTTTGCTGCATTTGATCGTGGAGATTCTTTCTCAGTTTGACTTGATCTTCAAGCCGAGTTCGCGCCAGTTGCTTATTGGGAATGCTCGAAAACTGTTGTCGCAGTTCTTGCTCCGATCGCACACTAGAAACAATCTGCTGCTGAATGGATTCTTGCTGCGTTTTCAGATTCACCAAGGTGTTTGCGAGCTGCTGCCGTGCCGGATCGAGGCTGCTATCTTGCCGCACATTGGCGATAAAGGGAGCAGCATTTCCGTTGCCCCCGATAACTTCAACCGCTCGTTTCCGAATCTCTTCCTCATACGCTTGCTGTTGTTTCCTCAATGTTTCGACCTGCGGATGTTCAGGACGGAGATCTTTAAGTAAGACCGCCATTTGTGATTCGATTTGTTGAAGTTGTGCTCGGAGACTTGCAATGATTGGATCAGCACTCAAAGCGGAAGACACATAGGCTTGATCGGCACTGAGTCCTAGCTTTTGCTCAAGACTGGCAATTTGAGCATTAATCCCTTCTAGCTGTAATCGAAGCTGCTGTTGCTGCTGTTGGCTACCACTGATTGATTTCACAATATTGCCATCCTGCGCCGCAAAAAGCTGCGGACCTTCGATGCGATCGTATTGTTCTAAGGTTCGTTCAGCTTGGAAAAGTTCCTGCTTTACTTTAGGTAGGCGTTGTTCAATCTCAGCAATAATCGCTCGCAATCTCGCTGAATTATTCAATCGACTTTGTTCAATCAATTTTCGAGACAATAAGCTCAGAATGTCTCCAGCGCGTTGTGGATTGCTATCTGCAAAAGTTAGATTGACTTCCGCTTTTGCCGCAGCTGCATCTTTGGGATCACCTCCCCCTGTGATTTTGATGGTTAACCCTTTGACAAGGCTTTTTGGCTCAATCCCAATTTCTTTAGCGACTGCTTCTAGAACTGCATCTGTGAGTAAAGATTCTTTTGTAAAACTTTCGACCGGTTGGCGAACCTGTGCGCCGATCGTGGAAAACGTAATCGGAGGTGCATTGCCGACGAGTTGCGCTTCTCCTAGATAGCCAATGGGCGGTTCAGGCTGAACTGCAACCACTCCACTGGCTCCTAAACCCACGACACACCCTGCCGGAATCACCCATTTGTAGCGATTAACCGCGAGTAGATAACGTTTCACGATCGGTGGAACCATAAGAAGCCTTCACTAGAAAATAGGGGTAGATGATTTACTCTCGTCCAGTTGGACCAAACAAGTTCTCCGCTCCGTTTTGCAGTTCTCTGAAGAACAATAAGAAGCCCAAAACATCTCGGAATGGCTGTGTAAAGGTGTTGAGTGCGTAGGTGATTCTGCCAATCAGATTCCGTCCTACCACAATGACGTCATTGTCTTCGAGGGCAATGTTTTCTCCCATGTTGCCCTGCAAAATGCTCCGTGCATCAATGTTGCGAGTGACGGCTTTCTTCTGAATCGGGTCAAATCGAATCAAAGCAACCCGGCGCAGATTTGCATTATCAGGACCGGGTCTGACTGAAGTGAGCGCATCGAGAAATGTACTACCATTGGGTAACGTCAGTGTTCCTAGCCCATTGCTGGCATAGCTGAGAAAGCGCACGGTAATTTGAGGTTTGACTAACGTTGATCGACCCATTAAGAGTCGATCGTAATTTTGATCTTGCTCAGAAAGCTTCGGAATTACCATGACATCCCCATCTTGCAATTTCAGATCGGGCAATGGCGTTCCATCTTGCAGCGGTGTGACTAAATCTAGTTTTTCTTCTAAGACTGATCCATCTGCTAAAACTCGTTTGACTTGTACTTCTCTAAGATCCGCTCGTCCCGTTGCACCTCCGGCAAGCAGAAGCGCGGCTGAAGTTCTAGGGAGTTGCAACGTGTAGAGTCCGGGTTTAGCAATTTCGCCTGTCACGGTGACGAGAACGGGGCGCTGTCCGATTAGGGAGACGAATACAACTGGATCGATGACGATTCGATTCACAGCTTGGCGAATTTTTTCTTGCGCTTCGGAGATCGTTAAACCTTGCAGCGAGATTTTACCGAGGAGTGGAGCCGTAATATTGCCTTCTTGGTCGATCGCCGCTTGAAAATTCAAATCGGCAAATCGTTGCACTTGCACTGCGATCGTATCTCCTGCTCCTAAGCGATAGAGATTGAAGGATTTGATCGGTGGAACAGTGGGTGCGGTTGATGTAGCAGGCGCGGTCGGTGTTGCAGGAGTATCGCGCAATTTCTGCCGCGCTTGTTCGATCAGTTCTAGAGGAGTGGGGCGAGCTTGTGCGGTCGGTAAAGGTGCAGAAGCTTGAGCCGATGCCCGTTGGGTGTTGAGCCAGATTGAGAGTGTTGGCGTGAGCGTGTACACTCCTGCCATGAGAAGAGACGTAATCCATCCACGCGGAGCGGACTTAAAGAAATGGAGTTCAACTAAACGCATGGGGCAAGCTATCCAGTCAGAGCGGGGAATTTGGCTCACTACGATCGCTACATTGTATTGAGCTAACCTCAGATGGCATCCGAGATTTCCGCGCTTAGTATGCCCAGATTGGCTAATTTGAACGCAGAACTTGATTCGTCAAGGTGGATTGTACGGTTTGCACCAGGGGTTCGAGTCTGCTGCGATGCGGTTCGATGTCTTCTAAGGGTTCAATTGGTAAAATCACGCTCACGGCTACCCAAGCGGCTCGCTGATTTTGCCATTGAGCCAGTCGATCGCTGATAAACCACTGCATCGGTGCAGGATGTCCGCCGTTCGCCCAGGCATACCACCGCATCACGGCATAAGTTTGATTTTGCGTCCAGGCGCGATGAAATTCGACTGTGATGGAATCGATCTGAATCTGACGATAGGAATCAGTTTTCCACCCTTGAGAGCCTTCTAGGTCTGTCCATTCAACTTGGGGCTGGTCAATCGATCGAGCTTGCGGATAAAACAGAACTGAGGCTTTCGTTTGTGATGCGTCTTGGAGTTCTTGGTACATCCATTTGTGATCACCGATTTGGACGTTTTTTTTCTCGATCGTTTGCCAGCCTGAAATGTTCAGTCCCTCTTTTTTGAGCGATCGCAATTCCGATAAGACTTTTACCTCGGGTGGAGCTGTCCAACGCCATTTGCCGCCCGAGAGATATCCGGGGAGTGCGCCTAAAAGCACTAATCCACTCACAATCAGCAAGAGCACGACTTTCGATAAATTGACTCGTAGCGATTTAGAGAGTGAGGTGAGCATTTTAGGATTCAGGGCGATTGAACAGGTTTTCGAGCGGACTAATAAGCAGTACTAGTAAGCCCAACATTGCAGCTGAGTAGACATCTCCACCCCAACCGTCATGTAGCCATTTGAAAGCGGCATCTTGTCCGGTTCCGTGGAAAAAGGTGAGGATAGTATTGCGGATAATGTTTGCAATGACGCTGGTCAGCAGCGCGAGGCTGATGAAGGTGATGCAGAAATTGCGCGATCGTAAATTGTTTGTCCAGTACAACAGCATCAAGCTGACATAAAAACTGGTGAATAACATTTTGAGTCCAGCGCAATAGGGTGCGACTTCAACTAAGCGCTGATTGACGAAGATGTAAATGTTTTGAACCGTCACATCCATTCCCAACTGATTCAGGATAAAACCTGCAGTTCCAGCAATGAAACTTTGCAGCGGTAGGGTGTACGGGGCAAGTAAGTAAGGAATCTCGTTTGGCGTTGCGAGAAAAACGAGCAGTAGGGCGAACGATTGCAGTTTCAGACCTGGAAGACCTTTGAGCCACAAGCAAATTCCGGTCAGTAAAATCGGAAATGAAAGATTGACCGGATCAGGCAATCCTGAAAGATAAAGTACGCCTGCCAACATCATGAAGCCGAGACTGACAAAGCGAGCTGACCCGACTTCATCGGAGAGCCGTACCCAGCGTTTGCGGTTATACCAAGCAATATAGGCAGCAAATGGGAGTCCGATTAAGCCGTGGCTGAAGTATTCGTGTTCGATGCTGATCGATTTCTTAATCCAGCCGTTGTACCAATGGATCAGAAGCGGGACATATAAAACGGCGAGAAGTCCGAGGAGAACGAATTCGCTCCAGTATCGATCGAGGAAAGATGAACGCCGGATTTGCATGATTTTGAGCAGCTAATAGAGCAGGATCGGGGTGTCAATATCAGGTTCAAGCTGACATTTTTACAGCAGCAGGAGTAGCGAGACTTTCTTCGATCGCACCGACAACTTGAATTACCTGAGCTTCACTCATACCTGGGTACATCGGGAGTGAAAGAATTTCTTTGCATAGATTTTCGGCAACTGGAAACGCTCCTTCTCGATAGCCCAGATGCTTGAATGCAGGCTGCAAATGGCAAGGGAGAGGATAGTGAATTCCAGTCTGAATTCCTTGTGCTTCGAGGCGATTTTGCAGAGTTTCTCGATCGATCGATTCTGCTTGGTCTTGCATGACTCGCATCACGTATAAATGATAGACATGCCCTTTCCCACTCAGGTTAGAAATTGGCATCAAACCGCGTGAAAGTAAGGGTTTCAAAAGTGCGTTATATTGTTCTGCGATTTGAGCGCGATCGCGATTCCAGCTTTTCAAATGAGGAAGTTTCACATTCAAAATTGCCGCTTGAATTGAGTCAAGTCGGCTATTCGTGCCAAATTCGGTGTGAAAGTACTTGCGCGGCGCGCCATAGTTTCTTAAGGTGCGGACTTTGTGCGCGATCGCTTCATCTTTAGTCACGACCATGCCGCCATCACCCAATGCGCCTAAATTCTTGCTCGGATAGAAGCTAAAAGCTGCTGCTAACCCAATCGCTCCGGCCCGCACGCCTTCGCGTTCTGCCAAATGAGCTTGGGCTGCGTCCTCAAAAATAATCAGTTCATAAGTATGTGCTAAATCTCGCAAAAGGCTAGGCGAAACCATTTGTCCATAGAGATGCACAGGCACAATTGCTCGAGTTCGAGGCGTAATCGCTCGTTCTGCGGCAGCGAGATCGATCAGCGCCGTTTTCGGATCGCAATCGACTAAAACGGGGGTTGCTCCGCAACGCAATACCCCAATGAGTGTGGCAACGAAAGTATTGGCAGGCAAAAGCACTTCATCGCCTTGAGCAATTCCACAGGCTTGCAGACCGAGCGCGATCGCATCTGTGCCACAAGCGACACCGACACCATGACTCACGCTACAGGCTTTAGAAAATGCTTGCTCGAATTCCAGGACAGACTGTCCCATGACATAATCGCCACGTTGAAGTACGCCCTGAATTGCCTGTTCAATCTGGGATTGAATCGGTTGATGGAGAGGTGCGAGATCGACAAAAGGAATGGAAGGAGAGACGCTCTGCATACTTGAAGCCGCCACGAAAGATGAGCAAGCCGAGTGGAAACTCAGGGAAGTTGGAGAATGGTTTGTGATGGAGTAGGGAGTGGGGAGTGGGGGAGTAACGTTTTCGATCTCCCCACTCCCTACTCCCCACTTTGAAGCTCTTAGGCTTCAAACCGGACGGTCACAAACGTCAACTGGCTCAGAGTACCCAATTTTAAAAATGGCGGTTTCAGTAAGTTCGCTAACACCAGCCTTCTTGATGGGCTTGGCGTTTGGATTGGATATTACCTAAATGTTTTTTCACAGTATCGATCGTAATAAAGAGACGTGATGCGATTTCTTTGCGCGAAAGATTACAGCGTTTTAGAAACCAGACTTCGGCTTCGCGCGGTGTTAAACCGAATTTCTTTGCCTCGGTGACAGCCAAACTTTGCAGCGATCGCTGTTGGTCTTCGAGCCGCACGAGGAGACAGGCTTGCTCAAGTTCGAGCCATTGAACCTGGATACGGTAGGTGTGATTGTCCTCGGTTTTGAGTTCGGACTCGATGACTAAAGGGCGATCGCCATACCACTGGCGGCTATCGATCAACGCTTCGCAGGAACGCCAGACCTCAGTGGGATACTGCTCAGTCGGATTGAGCTGATAACAGAGTTCCGTTGCAGGTGTATTTGCGAATATGACTTCACCTTGCGGATTCAGAATTAAAATGCCATCAACTAAGCCTTCAAGCACAGACAATAAGAAATCATTGGGGGTAGTGTTAGCCATAATGTTCATCATCTTCAGGGGCAAATGAACTGTTGATAAGGCTGAATACGGTTGATGTTTTGGTTTTATGCACCCGACTCACCCTTGCCTAATCTGAAGGTACGCAATTTAAACGCGTTTGACTGTGAGAAAAAGTTAGGAGTTTAGGGTTATAAAACGTTATTTCGTGACACGGCAACTTAGCGGAAAATTAAGGTGTCCGTAATTTCCCTGACTTCGCTTGAAGCTGTCAATATCGCTCATAGCGAGAATAATCAGAAAGGGTGAACTACCGTGATTACGATCGAGAATGCACTCAGCGTGTTGGATCAGGTGTTCGAGCAGGATCGCTTGACGCATTTACAAGAGATAGTGTTTCGATCTGCCTGGGAAGGGCTGACCTATGAACAGATTGCAACCACTGAAGATTATGATCCGGATTATGTGAAGCTCGTTGGCTCACAATTGTGGCAAATCTTGTCCGATCGCTTAGGACAACGTGTCACGAAAAGTAATTTTCGGGTCGTGCTCCGGCAATGGGTAGAGGCAAAAATTCCAGCGATCCCAACCGTGATCGAATCATCGCTCGTCGATTGGGGTGAGGCAGTGGATGTGTCTAGCTTTTGTGGGCGGACACAAGAACTTAGCGCACTCGATCACATGTTGACAGCAGAGCAATGTCGATTTGTGACGATTCTCGGTATGGGCGGAATCGGCAAAACGGCTCTCTCGGTCAAGTTAGCCCAGCAGGTACAAGGGAAGTTTGAGGCGGTAATTTGGCGATCGCTGCAAGATGCGCCCCCTTTAGATGTCATCTTGTCAGACTGGATTCCATTTCTATCACGCCAACAGGAAACTGAGATCCCCGATACCGTCGATGGGAAATTAGGACGGCTGATGTACTATTTGCGATCGTCGCGCTGTCTGTTGATCCTCGATAATGTTGAATCTATTTTAGAGGGAGGAGATCGAACTGGACATTACCCTAGTGGGTATGAATCTTACGGAGAGTTATTTCGTCGGATTGGGGAAACGGTACATCAAAGCTGTCTCGTTTTGACGAGTCGCGAAAAGCCGAAAGAAGTCGCAGCATTAGAAGGTCAGTTTGTGCGATCGTTTCGCCTAGACGGATTGGATACGTCAGAAGCAGAAGAACTGCTGAAACCGAAACAGTTGAGAGTCGATTTTGCAATTTTTGCGCGATTGAACAATCTCTATGGTGGTAATCCACTCGCGCTAAAAATCGCGGCATCGACCATTCAAGATCTCTTTGATGGCAGTGTGGCAGAATTTCTGACTGAAGGAACGTCTGTATTTGGTGGAATTTCAGATTTGCTAGATGAACAGTTCGATCGCTTATCGCAGCTTGAGCAGCACATTATGTATTGGATTGCGATCAATCGCGATGGAACTGCTTTATCTGAGCTAGCAGAGGATATTGTTCCAGCGATTCCGAAGCGTTACTTAATTGAGGCTTTAGCTTCTTTAGCGCGTCGCCCGATCGTCGAAAAGCAAGGCTCGAAATTTACCTTGCAGCCTGTGGTGATGGAATATGTGATTGAGCGATTGAGCGATCGCATTTTTCAAGAGCTTTGTACCGAGAATGTTCAACTGTTGATGTCTCATGCGTTGATGAAGGCGAATGTGGAAGATCATATTCGCGATCGTCAAATTCGCATGATCCTACAGCCTTTACTCGATCGATTATTGGCTCCATTTCACTGTCAAACGGATGTCGAAGCAAAGCTCAAACGAATGCTCGGTAAGCTCCGAGAGCAAGTAGGCTGCGCGCCGGGATATGCAGCCGGAAATATTCTCAATATGCTGTGCTGTTTGAAAACGGATCTAACAGGCTATGACTTTTCAGAGCTAGCAGTTTGGCAAGCCTATCTACAAGGTGTAGATTTACATCGCGTCAATTTTACTCAAGCTGATTTGAGAAAGTCTGTGTTCTCAGAAGTGTTGGGGAATGTTTGGTCGGTTGCTTTTAGTCCAGATGGCGAGATTTTGGCGGCAAGTGATACGGCTGGAGCGATTCATCTTTGGCGGGTTTCGGATTGGCAGAAATTACTCACGTGTGAAGGACACCAGCATTGGGTGTGTGAAGTTGCTTTCACGTCAGATAGTCAATGGCTCGTTTCAGCAAGTGGCGACAATACGGTGAAAGTTTGGCATGCAAAAACGGGTGAATGCTTGCGGACGTTCAGCGATCATCAAGACTGGGCAATTTCGATCGCGATTTCTCCTGACGATCGCATGATTGCGAGTAGTAGTGCCGACCGCACGATTCGCCTTTGGGATTTGCACATGGGTCAGCCGATCCGAACACTCGAAGGTCACCAGCACTGGATTTGCAAAGTTACTTTTAGCCCGGATGGAAAATTCCTAGCCAGCGCTAGTGACGATCGCACCATGAAGCTTTGGGATGTGGAAACTGGAGCCTGTTTGAAAACATTTGAAGGACATACGAATACTGTCCGCAGTGTTGCGTTTAGTCCTGATGGCTTGATGCTTGTTACTGGGAGTGAAGATGCCACAATCAAGCTTTGGGATATTGAAACCACTCACTGTATAAAGACACTTTCAGGGCATTTAGAACAAGTGAGATGCGTTACTTTTAGCCCGGATGGTCAGGCAATTCTCAGCAGTAGCTTTGATGAGACGATTAAGCTCTGGGATGCGGCGACTGGAAAGTGCCTCAAAACATTACAACAGCATCGAGGCGTAGTTCGCTCTGCAACATTTAGCCCTTGTGGCAACATGATTGCGAGTGGGAGCGCAGATCAGTCTGTTCGACTTTGGCATACGCAAACTGGAGAATGTTGCAAGACGCTGCAAGGCTATACGAACTTCGTTTTATCCGTTGCATTTAGCTTTGATGATTCTCTATTGGCGAGTACTAGCACTGATCACACGGTTAATTTGTGGGATAGTTCGACTGGAACTTGTCTCAATAGTTTTTACGGTCACGAGAATTGGGTCTGGACAATTGCTTTTAGTCCTGACGATCGACTACTTGCGAGCGGCAGTTTTGATCACACGGTTCGGGTGTGGAATCGATCGACGAATCAATGCCTAAAAGTTTTACGCGGGCACACGAACTGGGTTTGGTCAGTTGCCTTTAGCCCGGATGGAGAAACGGTTGCGAGTGGCAGCTTTGATCAAACCATTCGAGTATGGAATCCTAGAACAGGTGAGTGTTTACAGATTCTTGCGGCTCAGAGTCGAATTTGGGCGATCGATTACAGTTCAGATGGACAGTTCCTTGCCAGCGGAGAAGAAAATCACAATATTCATCTCTGGAATCCTCAGACTGGGCAATGCATCAAAACCTTGCAAGGACATACGAATCGAGTAATGTCGATCGCGTTTCGAGCCGACGGCAAACAGTTAGTCAGTGGCAGTGAAGATGGAACTGTGAGAATTTGGGACATCAAATCTGGAGAATGTGTGATGGTCTTGCCAGCCGATGAGCGGATTGCTTCAGTGGCATTTTCTCCAAACGGCGATCGGGTTGCGAGTGGTGGAATTGATCAGCTTGTGAAAGTTTGGCATCTCAAAACGGGCGAATGTCGAATTTTGAGAGGACATCGCGATCGTATTTGGTCAGTTAAATTCAATAATGACGGTTCGATTCTTGCCAGTGGCAGCGAAGATCAAACGGTGCGTTTATGGAATGTAGAATCGGGAGACTGTATTAAAGTCCTGCAAAAACCACAGCCTTACGATGGCATGAAGATTACTCAGGTGAGCGGGGTAACGAATGCACAAAAGACAACGTTGAAAGCTCTGGGTGCAGTTGAGTAGCGATCGTATGCTCAGAACTCTAAAATACTAAAGAGTTTGGAGTGCTGAGCATACAACATTATTCTGGATTCACGATCGAACCCATGAACAAAATTTCACCCGTTTGATTGTCTCGAATCGCGCAGAAGAATGGTCGATCGACAATCATTTTGAACGGCTCTTCTTGAATTTGAGCCGAAGTCGCAACAACTCCTACTGAGGTGACTGCCGCCGCTTCCGTTCCTTCTTCATTGACCTCAACGAACGTCTTATGTTTAACCTCATCGATTTTCGTTGTGGCTTTACTTAAATTCGAGAAATCTGCAGCATCTTGAAACGCAACGCCCATTCCTAAAGCGGACAACGCCGTTTTTAGATCCACCTCATAATCCATCTTGAATCGAGGCAGTTGAATCTGACCTTCACGGCTGGAAAATTGCTTCATCCAGGTTTGCCAATTCTCAGCCGTCAAACTCTTTTGAAATGCAGTCAGATTTGACTTTGGCAAAAACACATACATGCTCATTCGCCCATTGCCATACGGCAAACTAATCGCTTGAAATTGGTCGGTTTCTGAGTAGCGATATTCTCCTTGCCGCTTCATCAGCGGAACTTGTTTCTTCGTGCCATTTGTTAGGGAAAATGGACGATTTTCTGTATTTTTCTGATCAAATTCATTCGACCATGCCCCTTTGAAATAAATGGCATTGATCAAAAACATCACATGCTCAGGAGTAATGCGATCGACAATTTTCTCAATTTTTCCATTCGTATTTTCTTTGACCCAACCGTTAATTTCATCAGATGCAGTGGGTCGTTTAAAATCTAAAGTTTTGACTTTAGCGTCATAGAATTTCTCATTTTGCTGTAAGAAGTTGAGATTAAATGCAACGCCTTCTTTTGCCCAGAGCGAATTTGCGATCGACAATTTCACTTTCGGATCAACTTGGGTCAAATTTGCCATCAAATTCCGCTGCGAATTATTGAGTTCTTCCAGCGTCATTCCCTGGAATTGCAGCGCATTTGCCATCGCTTGCTTCGTGTTGCCGTTTGCACCGTTGTAGGTCATCGAAAGCGCGATCGCAACGCTAGAAGGTGAGACAAAGACATTCTTTTGACTGTCTTTTTTAAGAATTTCAGAAAATAACTTGAATCCAAACTTCGTATTCGCTGCAACTAATTTTGGATTCACAGAAGGAGCTTCAAGCGACGGTGGAACTTGCTGTTTTGGTAGGGCTTGCTTTGGATTCTGCGAATTTGCTGATGTCGAACAAGATAGCGCAGTCATTGCAAGAATTACAGCGCATGAATAGCCAATCCATTGAGATATTCTCATAGTTAATCACTCCACGAAAATTCGGAACTCAAGCGACTGAATCCCGAATAGTTTGACCTCAATCGTGTACAAATCGCCACGTTATTAATTGATACATTAGCTGCTCAATGAATTGCGTAGAGGTACCGTTACTATTTTTGCGACGGAACAGTCCACCATGCCAACGCATAAGATTGAATAGGTTCATTGGCTTTTTGACGGAAAACAACGCGAATCTTGTACCGCCCATTACTCGGAACGGGGAAAAAAATGTGCTCGACACTATCAATGCTGCTGACTGATGACCAGATACTTTTCTGAATATCGTTGTCTTCTGCGCGCATTAAGTAGATGTCTAAGTTATTCAATCCTCGATCGCGAAACGTTTCCCCTAAGTCATAAACTTTATTGCGGTTCTTATCGTTCAATTCCACTAATCGATCCCAAGCGAGCGTTGCTGCAACATAGCTGCCTTGAAGTAACGGTCGATCGATCATGTAATCTTGTGCAGCTTTTCCGGCTTCAATCTTGCCGTAATTCCAGCCAATCGCAGGTACAGGCTTATTCGGTGTCCATTGCCCTGCACTAAACTGCTGATAGGCGCGAAACGCATTCAGTTGTCCTGCACCCATCTGGATATTCAGAGGAATTTTCGGATTTTTATACGCATCAGAATCAATCCAGGTTTGATTATTTTTTTCAACGATCGTCCGCGTCATTCCTAAAGCGCGACCGTCCCCTTTGTCTTTAATTTTGTCTGCCGAATTCATCAACACGGCTTTCATGACTTCATGCCGTCGGGCATCTAATGTCCAAGGCAATTTACACCCGCCTTTGCAACTTTGTCGGAGTTGTCGATCGCTAAATTCCTGCAACAATGCCACCGTTCCCGTCACATGAGGAGCCGCAAAACTTGACCCGATTGCGCTCGTCTGTTCACCTTTGAGATTTGCGACATTGATTTTACTACCGGGAGCCGTGAGAGACAGCGATCGCCGACCTCCCAAACTCGTTTCAATTCCATCATTGCGCTTCAAGAGTCGAGGATGCGTATCGCCAATATTGGAAAAATCGATCTTGGTATATTCTTCTCCGACTCGGCGGGTGAATGAAACAGTCATGCCATTAAAGTTATCCGTCGGAATCGGAATTCCCCCTTTGCCCTGATTTCCTGCCACAATAAACAGCGAATTATGGGTCTGTGAGAGCCAATCAATACATTGAGTTAAGAGCGCATTGCCGTCTAATCGCGCATTCGGGCGTGGGTCTTGCTGGAGTGCTTCTCCAAAACTGAAATTAACGGCACGGACATCCCCCCCATTCTGTAAAGCAATATGTTGAGCAGACAGACATTCCTCTGATTGTCCGCTGCGCTGTGGAGTGGCAGCAGCAGAAGAAAAGAGTCGCGCATTGGGAGCTACTCCTAAAACAGCCTTGCTATTTCCAACCATGACACTCGCAACTTGGGCGGCATGTGTATCTAAATTGGTGTTCGTCTTCGCGGGTTGATTGCGGAAAAAAGTGCGAGATAAATCAATTACTTGGTTATTCGCCCCTGCTTTATCGATGCCGAATTGCGGCGGACGACCGATTTCGACTTGTCCGATCGCGATTTTCTTTCCCGTCAAGCCATAAGGAGCTTGCTGCAATCGGAGTGCGTCAATTCCTTCTTTCCCGATCGAGCTTTCTGAAACAGGGGTTGCCTGTGCCGCGATCGCGATCAAAACTCCGCCGAATCCAACCATCCACTTCATCTTTCAACCCTAATAAGTATTTATTCCTAAAAATTTGTGCAAACCCTGACCAAATTCTGAGAGAAAACCTTCACAATTTGTTAAACTGATCACACATTCTCAAGCTTTTCAAGGGGAACCAACCGTCATGTCCAATAAACCGATCGTAGTTGCACCATCGATTCTCTCTGCTGATTTTAGTCGGTTGGGCGATGAGATTCGCGCCGTTGACGCAGCCGGAGCCGATTGGATTCACGTTGATGTCATGGACGGACGTTTTGTCCCGAACATCACGATCGGTCCCTTGATCGTGGAAGCAATTCGCCCCGTGACTCAAAAGCCGCTCGATGTTCACTTGATGATTGTAGAGCCTGAAAAGTACGTCGGCGATTTTGCAAAAGCAGGTGCGGATCACATTTATGTTCACGCCGAGCACAACGCTTCGCCTCACTTGCACCGCACGCTCGGACAGATCAAGGAATATGGCAAAAAAGCGGGTGTTGTTCTGAACCCGGGTAGCCCCTTGGAGCTAATTGACTATGTGTTGGAACTGTGTGACCTCGTGTTGATCATGAGTGTCAACCCAGGATTTGGCGGTCAGAGCTTTATTCCTGGCGTATTGCCGAAAATTCGCAAATTGCGTCAGATGTGTGATGAGCGCGGACTCGATCCCTGGATCGAAGTCGATGGCGGTCTGAAAGGCAACAACACCTGGCAAGTGATCGAAGCAGGCGCAAATGCGATCGTTGCTGGTTCAGCCGTATTTAACGCCCCCGATTATGCAGCCGCGATCGAAGGCATCCGCAACAGCAAGCGCCCCTCGCCTGAACTTGCAAAAGTCTAGTTGTCTGAAGAGATCAGAAAAAGCCGATCGCGCATTACGCGATCGGCTTTTTTTTAGGACTGATAGGAAGATAGGGAACAGTTGCTGTCTGGGTTCTCCCCACTCCCTACAACAAATTCGCTCAACGACTAGGCAGCCTCAACCAAACTAGCCAAATTACAACACCGCAACAACTCCGCGCTTTCCGGTATCAAATAGTCCTGCAACTTATAAACCTCTTGCAGCACTGCCAAC
Source organism: Leptolyngbya sp. GGD (assembly GCF_026735145.1). NCBI lineage: Bacteria > Bacillati > Cyanobacteriota > Cyanophyceae > Leptolyngbyales > Leptolyngbyaceae > Leptolyngbya > Leptolyngbya sp. GGD. The sequence continues at coordinate 802,888 of NZ_JAPQKE010000001.1, read as the reverse complement.
TCCCGCGCGTATTCTCGTTGAACCGTTGCGATCGTCGATTCGTAGCCAATCCGTTCCGTTCTCAACAAATGCAGCGCCATGTTGATATTCGAGAGTGGATTCCGAAGTTCTTGGTAGAAATGATTGAGCAATCCGTCACGCGCCCCTGTGTCACTCGCCGAATCAGGAACTGCCTGATCCACAGGTTCTAAAGTCGCGTCAGCCTTCTGAGGTTGCGAGACTTCAGAGACCTGGCGATATCGCTCTGCCAAAGCCGCATACTTCGCCAAGCGCCCCGTCACAGCACCAAGCAAATCTGTTGCTGTACAAGGCTTTGTCAAATAATCATCCGCGCCTAGCTCCATCCCTTGACGCTGATCGGCTTTTGTTCCGCGAGCGGTCAGAAAAATGAACGGAATCCCTGCCGTATTCGGTGACTTGCGGAGTTGTGAGAGAACTGAGAAACCATCGAGATCGGGCATCGTCACATCACACAAAATCAAATCTGGATGATGTTCTTGAGCCAGTTGCACCCCGACGTTACCGTTTTCTCCCCCAATCCCATGAAATCCTTCGGCTTCCAGCAAATCTAAAATCGATTCCCGAACCGTCTGTTCGTCTTCAATAACGAGGATTGTTTTCATGCTTGGACTGTCTGTTTAACGGTAGCGTGACTGTAAACAGAGTTCCCTGATTCTCTTCGCTTTCTACAGTAATCGTTCCACCGTGTAGATCGACGCACTGTTTGACGATCGACAATCCTAAGCCCGTTCCTGGAATCGATCGCGCATTGCTCGCCCGATAAAATGACTGAAACAAGTCAGCTTGATCCCCACTGGGAATGCCAATTCCATAATCCTGAACCCAGAAAATTGCCGTTTGATGGTTCAAGCTCAGTTTAAATTCAACAATTTCTCCTTTTGGAGAATATTTCACCGCGTTCGAGAGCAAATTGGTCAAAATGTGGCGCAGTAAGCGATCATCTACACAAAATAACGAATCGCTCGGCTCAGAGGAACGGTGTGAGAACTGAATCGATCGCTTTTCCTCGATATGAAACTCGTCTACTAATTCCTGGCAAAACTGAACTAAATTGATCGGTTGCGGAGAGAATTGCAGCTTTCCAGATTCGGTTTCGCCGACAGTCAGCACATTCGATAAAAGCTGATTCATGCGTTTGACCGACCCTTGAATGCGTTCGAGGTAAGTCTCTTTCTTTTGGTCGCTGAGTTGAGTTCCGTAGCGTTGAAGTAACTCGGTTGAAAACAAAATCGTATTTAACGGATTGCGAAATTCATGGGAAACCACTGAAACAAATCGAGACTTGAGTTCGCTCATTTCTCGCTCCTTTTCCAGGGCGGCTCGAACCGCTGTTTCAGCTTTATGTCGCGAGAGCGCAATCTCGATCGTGGTGACTAACTCTCGATCTTCAAACGGCTTCAAGATATAACCAAAGGGTTGAGACTGTTTCGCGCGAGATAGCGTATTTTCGTCTGCATGAGCGGTTAAAAACACGACAGGGAGCCGCCACTTTTGGCGAATTTGTTCAGCCGTTTCAACCCCATCCATTTCGCCATGTAAGCGAATATCCATCAGCACAAGATCGGGTTGAAAATTTGCCGTATCATCTAGAGCCTCTTCTGAAGTCGCCGCGATCGACACCACTTGATACCCTGCTGATTGCAAACTCGTTTGAATATCCAGCGCAATAATACTCTCATCTTCTACAATTAACACCCTAGCAGTAGACATATCTAAACCCTGATCTTCTGTTCCATAAAGCACATCGTATACTGAACGCCCGAATTGCTTGTGAGGTCTATCTCCCCTCGAAGCTGTCGAATGAGAGAGCAGACAAGCTGCAAACCAAGCGATTTTGTATTACGGAAATCGAGGTCTGAAGGAAATCCTCGACCATTGTCACCGACGATAAGTTGATATCGGAGTGATTCGTGGGCATCAACTTCTTGCGCCTGAAGTTTGATATAGATCTCGCCAGGCTCACCAACTGGGAATGCATATTTCAGAGCATTGGAAACCAGCTCATTGATAATCAGACCGCAAGGAATCGCGGTATCGATACTTAGCCTGACATCCTGGACATCTAACCGGAGTTGAATGGCACGCGAATGTGCGGAATAAGACCGAAATAGAGCCGTCACCAGACTTTGAATATACTCTGAAAAATTAGTTTTCGCTAGATCTTCAGATTGATAAAGTTTTTCGTGAATCAGCGCCATTGCGCTCACACGATTTTGGCTTTCCTTAAATACTTCGACAATGCGTTTATCGTCAATGTAGCCTGCTTGTAACTTGAGTAAACTTGACACAACTTGCAGGTTATTTTTGACTCGATGATGAATTTCTTTCAGCATCACTTCTTTTTCTTGCAGCGATGCCCGAATTTGTTCTTCTGCCCGTTTGCGATCGCTAATATCCACGACCGACCCAATCACTTCGACCGATTGATCACTGAGTAATTTCATATCGTCTCGGAGCCAGCGATAAGACCCATCTTGATGCAAGAAACGATACTCGCACGTGGCTCCACCCGTTTCTGTGAGTCGATCGAGATGTTCTAAAACGTTAGGCAAGTCTTCAGGATGAATATGATCAATCCAAAAATGCGGATCTTTGAGATATTGCCAGATCTCATACCCCAATTGCCGCGTGATATTCTCACTTACGAAGGTACAAGCTCGATTCCGTTTCGGCTGGCAGGTATAGATCACAGAAGGACTTGAAGACAGTAGATACTTTAATCTTGCTTGAGTCGCGAGTAATGCTCTTTCTGACCATTTGCGATCGGTAATATCTCGCTGTAGCGCGACAAAGTGAGTCAGAGTCCCGCGCGCATCTGAAATCGGCACAATGTTTAAATCTGCCCAGTATTCTGAACCATCTTTGCGATAGTTCATGATCTCGACTTGAATTGCTCTACCTTCGTGCATTGCTTCGCGAATTCGTGCCAATTGCGCCCGATCTGTTCGCTCTCCTTGCAGAATATGTGGCGTTTTTCCAATCACTTCTTCGGGGGTGTAGCCGGTTGATTCGATAAACGCTTCGTTGACATAGCTAATCTTGGGTTCATCAACGTCGGCATTTGTAATAATGACGGCATCATTGCCATTGATCACAACCGACTTAAATAACTTCAAGCGCTCTTCAGCTTTTTGGCGTTCTTCCTGGGCGCGGATTTTTTGCAGCACGATCGACAAATAATTCGATACTTCTGTCAGCGTCTGTGCTTCACAGAAAGACCATTGTTTTGGATAGGCAGCATTGAGTGACAAAATGGCAATCTGATCGGCGGTATGCTGCACTGCAATCATAGCGATCGCGCGTGTTCTGCGCTTGAGCATCTCAGTGGACATAGATGCAAGGGCAGGCTCTTGCAGTACATCTTCGATCAGCACCGGATTCCGTTCGGCAACCAGTGCTAAGTATTGAGGTGTGAGATAAAGTCCTTCTAAGATTCCAGTTAGAGCGGGCATCTCATCGCGCTGTGCAGAATGAAGCACCTTGATCTGCCGCGATTCGATCACGCCATAGAGCACGCGCACCTCTGGAAAGAGTTGTGCGGTTTCGTCGATCGCTAACTTGATCAATGCTTCTACCGACAATCCAGCTGTCGTTCCTTGTGAGAGGCGATTCAACAATTCCAGACAATTTTGCTTCTCGAGCAGGCTTTGCTCGATGCGTCTTCGCTGATTAATTTCTCTTTGCAAATTGATATTGGAGGCTTGAAGTTCGGCGGTACGGGCTGCCACGCGCACTTCTAAATCTTGTTTGGCTCGATATAAGGCTCGTTCAGCTTGGCGCTGAGCCGTGACATCTGTTGCCACTCCGATCATGCCGACGACCTGGTGTTGGGCATTGTAGAGGGGAGTCGCGCGGTTATCAAACGTTACGCCTCCGAAGTCTAAGACAGAACGGTGTTCTTCGCCGCTCAATACGCGATCGATATCCTGAATAATGTTGGGAAACTCTCGATAGAACTCGTAAATCGATTTGCCAACGAGATCGCTAGATTTTAGATTGATCGCGTCTAACCCTTTGCCTTCAGCCAATGTGTAAACGCCGTGTTGATCGATCGCATAGAGAATCGTTGGCGTATTGGTGACAACGGTACGTAATAACCGTTCACTTTCAGTGAGCGCGAGTTGAGCGCAGTATTGTTCTGTAATGTCCCGCGTACTAATGACTCGTCCAATCGTGATTTGATTCAGGCGTAACGGCTTCGAGAATCGCTCCAAAAATCGCCCATCCTTGAACTGGATTACCGCACGATTTTCGATTTCAAAATCTGCGTACTCAGCCTCAATTTGCTGATCTAACGCCTCTGGATTGACCAGCAGTTCACAGGATGCTTTGACAGAATCCCTATCGTTCTGCATGGGATGGTCTAAAAGCCCCCATTGTTGGCGAAATTTTTGATTGAGGCTGAGGATTTTACCGTCACAGTCGATCGCTAAAAGTCCATCGGTAATCGATTCAAGGACTGCTTGCGTCAATTCTAGAGAGTGTTTTAACCCAGTAGAGTCATTACGTTGGGTTGCATTTTGGAGGGCTGCTTCAGCTTGCTGCCGAGCGGCTCTCTCTTGTCGGAGTTCTTGCTGAAGGGCAACTATGGTCGATTCGAGTTGGGTAAAAGTCGAGTGGAGAAGCTCGATCGTAGAGGGTTCCGCGAGATTAGTATCTGAGCGGTTCAAAAGGTCGCGAAGTTGAGTCAGGGTTGGCGGCGCATCAATCTGGTGCATCGATCGTTCCAAAGAATAAAAAAAGGCAAACCAAGAATTTCAGAATTCACATGAAATTCAGACGAGTTTTCTCATGTTTGCCTTTTGCCTTGAACATAAGCGCATTATTCCCTAGATAATGGGATCTGAACCGAATTTTTCTCATAAAGCTCTCACTATTTTCCCGTACGGGCACTTACGTAAATTATCGGATGCAAGCAGTTCTTCAAACACTCGGCTCTATTTCAGAAATTCGGTCTTGGCAAGATTTGACCGAATGTCAGCAGACACAACTCTCGCGATCGCTGGTTCATCCAGATCGGATTTATTGGGTTTCTCCCGCGACGATCGAGGAATTGGGCGCGATTGTCGCCTGTGCCTATCAACATCAATGGCGAATTTTACCCTGTGGTCATGCGACCAAGTTGCATTGGGGTGGAGTGATCGATGAAGTGACCCTGGTTGTAAGTACCGAAAAGCTCGATCGCTTAGTCGAACATGCAGAAGGCGACCTGACGGTGACGACTGAAGTTGGAATTTCGTTTGCGCAATTGCAAGCGATCGTGGGAAAAGTCGGTCAATTTTGTGCGATCGATCCGCAATTTCGCGATCGGGCAACGCTCGGCGGAATTATTGCAACCGCAGATACTGGATCGCTCAGACATCGCTACAACAGCGTGCGCGACATGCTACTGGGCATTACATTTGTTCGCTACGATGGCGAAATTGTCAAAGCAGGCGGACGAGTCGTGAAAAATGTGGCAGGTTACGATCTGATGAAGCTACTCACCGGATCGTATGGCACGCTCGGAGTTCTGGCGCAGGCGACGCTGCGAGTTTATCCCATCCCAGCAAATACCCAATCAATTCTGGTTTATGGCAATTCGGATTCACTAGCACAAGCGGCTCAAACGCTGTTAAGTTCAGCGTTGACTCCGACCAGTGTTGATCTGCTCTCAAACTCGCTCACGGAGAAATCTACGGTGGGCTTACTCGTTCGGTTTCAGAGCATTCCTGAAAGCGTGAATTTACAGATTCAGCGGCTCACAGAAGTCGCAACTGCCCTAGGCTTATCCGTTTCAGATGCCGATCTATGGCAGACATTCCAGGATCGTATGGATGTCTCTGACCAAAGGAACACAATTGTTTGCAAAATAGGAGTTAGACCGTCGAGCGCAGTGACAGTTTTGGATCAACTCGCATCCATTTTGCCTGCTGCGAAAGTGGTGATTCATGCCGGAAGCGGCATCGGGCAGTTGAGTGTCCCTGATGCGCGCTCCACGCAAATTCTCGAAGCCCGATCGATTTGTGCCGCGAGTGGAGGATATCTATCTGTGTTGCAAGGCTCGATCGCGTTTAAGCAACAGCTTGATGTTTGGGGTTATTCTGGCAATGCTCTGAACGTGATGCAGCGCGTCAAAGCTCAATTTGATCCGCAAACCCTGTTTAGTCCTCATCGTTTTGTCGGCGGAATTTAAGAATGCAAACTTCTAATCCAGCGAAAAATTCTGGCGGCTTCGATGCCCAAAATCCTCCTGATCCGAAGCTGATCGATTCTTGTGTGCATTGTGGCTTTTGTCTATCAACCTGCCCCAGTTACCGGGTCATCGGTAAAGAAATGGATTCGCCCAGAGGACGAATTTATTTGATGGATGGGATCAACGAAGGTGAGATTCCACTGAACCCCGCAACGATTCAGCATTTTGATTCTTGTTTGGGCTGTTTGGCTTGCGTCACGACTTGTCCGTCGGGGGTGCAATATGACCAGCTCATTGCCGCGACTCGCCCGCAGGTGGAGCGACAAGATGCGCGATCGCTGCCGCAAAAGCTGTTACGCCAATTTATTTTCTCGGTCTTTCCTTATCCGAATCGGATGCGGGCGTTGTTGCGACCGTTGGGCATTTATCAGAAGTCGGGATTACAAAAAATCGTCAGATCGATGGGATTTTTGAGCGCGATCGCGCCTCAACTGTCTGCGATGGAAGCAATTCTGCCAGATATTCCAGCGAAAGCGTTTACCGATACCATTCCGGCTCTCATTCCTGCCCAAGGCGAAAAACGCTATCGAGTCGGAATGCTGCTCGGCTGTGTGCAGAGATTATTTAATCCAGAGGTCAACGATGCGACTGTGCGGGTTTTAACCGCAAACGGCTGTGAAGTCCTTGTGCCCCAAACTCAAGGCTGTTGTGGCGCGCTGTCTCATCACCAAGGGCAAGAAGAACAGGCGAAACACTTTGCCCGCCAGATGATTGATACCTTTGCCAATACGGGAGTTGATGCCGTTTTGGTCAATGCCTCCGGGTGCGGTCATACGCTGAAAGAATATGGTCACATTCTGCAAGACGATCCGAATTATGCAGAGCCAGCAAAGGCCTTTGTTAAAAAGGTGAAAGATGTGCAAGAATTTCTTGCCGAAGTCGGCTTAACGGCAAAGCTTTCTCCCCTACAAGAACAGCCGCTAACTCTGGTTTACCAGGATGCTTGCCATATGCTGCACGGTCAAAAGATCAGCGTTCAACCTCGACAACTGCTCAGAAAGATTCCGGGCGTACAATTGCGTGAACCCATCGATGCTGCACTCTGCTGTGGAAGTGCTGGCATCTACAATATTCTTCAGCCAGAAGTGGCGAATGAGTTAGGGCAGCAAAAGGTTGAGAATTTAACGAATACAGGTGCGAGTGTCATCGCATCGGCAAATATTGGCTGTTATGTGCAAATTTCTCGACATTTGAAACTGCAGGGCAAAGCAGTTCCGGTGCTGCATCCGATGCAATTGTTAGATTATTCAATTCGCGGCATTCAGCTATAAAAAAGGCTCCAAGATTTCTCAAATCTTGGAGCCTTAAAATCTTGACGCATGATGCTAAATCATGAGCCGTTCTAGAGCATGAGCATCGGGAATGCACAGCACATCTCGATCTCGCACGATCAGTCCTTTTTTCTCTAACTTGCTCAACACTCGCGTTACTGTCTCGCGTGCTAATCCACTCAAACTACTGAGTTCTCGATGCGGTAAGTTTGGAATCTCTGTTCCAGATGGACTGCGCTTCCCTTGACCGTCCGCTAAGAACAACAGAATGTCCGCGACCCGCGATGTACTATCCGACTCGCGCAATCTCAAGCGTCGATTCACTTGGCGCAACCGTCGCGCCATTAATTGCGCCAACCGAATTCCGGCTTCTGGCTCAGACCCTAACAATTGCACAAAATCTTGAGCGGGCATATTGCCAATCACGGTGGGAGCCAGCGTAATCACATCGGTCGATCGCGGAACTTCATCGAGCGGAGCCATTTCGCCAAATAGCTCACCTTTGCCCAAAATATTCAGGGTGACTTCTTTGCCATCTAGGTTATAGGTGCGAATCTTCACCCAACCGCTGAGAATGAAGTAGACCGAGCTACCCCAATCATTCTCTAGCAGGATCACTTGATTCGCAGGATGGTTTCGCATGACGACATGGGCGATCGCTTTTTCGATCGCACTTTCAGGCAACCCCTCAAAGAACGGGGCTGAGCGGATCGAAGCGTTAATCGTCGTGTCGCGGAGAGTTGTGAATCGGTCTTCCATTGAGGGTATAACCAGAGTGCGGCATGAAAATGAGCGCGAGATGACCCAAATGACATAATGAGGGACGAGGCTAGAATGCCCATTCACCTCAACGATTGCACAGCCGCGCTCCTCAGCAATTTAGACATATTTTAGATGGTTTGTAGAATTTGGCATGAATTTAGCCAAATTCGTCACCCGCCAAACCGCAAAATCTAAAATTCAACCTGAAAATTCTCCTGATTTTGGCGTAAAGCTTTGTTTCGTGAAATAGAACGATCGTGTAATTCCCTGTAACACTGGCAACAGATGACGCAGTTCGGGCAACCTTAAAGATAAGTTGAGAGTCAAGCCAAGTCCGGTCTTGCCGAATTTTTACTCAAGGGTTTTTTGTTGTGACTGCTAATCAAGATCAAATTCAGCGTTTGCTGACGGAAGTGCAAGATGTTCTCGCTCAGCGGAGTCCTCGATTGCCTTGGGGATCTGCGGCACAAATTGCCCGGCAGCGCCAAGTTCTCAAACAAGTTCGAGCTTATTTAGAAGCCGTATTATCGCACCTCAATCAAGCCGATCAGACGACGAAAACTGAGGCTCAAGCTCAGGATGTCATGCAATCTGTGATCCAAGAAATGAATGCTTTGCGATCGACCCTGCTACATCCACTGCACGCTGAAGTTGCAACCTTAATGCAGCAGCGAAACGCGCTCACCAAAGAAATTCGTCAACTCGAAGCACATCGCCAAATGCTAGAGCAACCCGCGCCGACTGAAGCAGTTTCGCAACCTGGTCTACCTGATGTGAATCAAGCTGATCAAGCGCTGACGACTTTAGATACAACTCTGCATGTCGTCTTTGAATCTCTGCAAAAAGACATTCAGGCGTATCAGGATTCTCTGTCCCAAGGTATCGATAAACTGCATAGTCTGGGACAGCAGAGTGAAGCGATGTTTTCTGGAATTGTCGGGCGATTGGCAGCCCAGATGGGGAGAGATGCCTCGACCTTTCTACAAGCCTCTGACCCGTCCATTTCACCAGAGGCTTTCAGGATGCCTTATGCCGGGACTGAATTCGTCCCGACTCAGATCGAGTCGGGACGATCGTCCTCGCTTGAAACCATTACTGTATTGACTCAACTCATTGATCAATTAGAAGTAGAAGTCGATGAATTTCCACTGTCGATTCCAGCGGCTCCGCCTCAAAACGGGATCAGCAGTGGTCGGGACATCCCATCTGACCTCAAAAGTCTGTTTCAGGCGGGTTCACCCAAGGTTGAACCGACGATCGATGCAATGGCTTATTCCGAGTTGAGCCAAGAAACCACGTTAGAACAGTTAAATCCGTCTGTCCCTCACTCGTCTCAGAGCACTCCGAGTGCTGAGGAACCCATTATTTTCACCTTGGAGGGCATCGAAAATTTATTTCTTGAGGAATCGAAAAATCCGCCTAATGGCTGAGTTGGAAGCGTTTCATCACTGAAAAGGCGGATTTTCCCTTATCAACATTCAAACTTCATACAATTGAGCGGCAGTTCAAAGTTTAGACAAACCCTTACGGGATGTCAGGTTCGGGATCAGTAGGCATGAATATAGTGACAGATGAGTTCTCCGAATCCTACTACCTGGCTATCTCCGTGATGACGTTTACTGAACTTCCTCCCTCCCACTTTCCTGCTTCTCGTCTCAATTCTCAAGAAGGTGCCTCAGCGCGCCATGCCCTCCGCCTAAGTCCTGAAGTCCGTCTACCTCATGCTTCAGTGCAGAGTAAACTCAAGCGTACGATCGACATCTTAGGCGCTGCGGTTGGCTTATTGATCACAGGCTTGATTTTGATTCCGATTGCGATCGCGATCCAAATTGATAATCCGGGCAAAGTCTTCTACAGCCAAATTCGTTGCGGTGTAAATGGTCGTCCGTTCCGTATCTGGAAGTTTCGCTCGATGGTGACGAATGCCGAGAATTTGAAGCATCTGGTTCAGAATGAAGCGAAGGGCAATATCTTCAAGAGCAAAGACGATCCGAGAATTACTCGAGTAGGTAAGTTTTTACGTCGCACTAGCTTAGATGAGTTTCCGCAATTCTGGAATGTGTTGCGAGGTGAAATGAGTCTGGTTGGAACCCGTCCGCCGACCGTTGACGAAGTGAAAGCCTATGAAGCACATCACTGGAAACGCTTGAGAGTGAAACCCGGCATTACGGGAGAATGGCAGGCAAACGGGCGCTCTAATGTCAGCGATTTTGAAAGCATCGTCGAAATGGATTTGGAATATCAGCGCAAATGGTCAGTACTCTACGATTTGCAATTAATTTTCAAGACGGTTGCAGTTGTCCTCAAGAAGGATGGTGCTTGTTAAGGCTTGCCAGCGTTCGGTAACTCCTTTAGCTTGATAATTGGGAGAGTCCTGTTTGGATTCTTCCAATTTTTTTATGTCAATCGTTTTATGAATCTGCCAACTTGGATTACAGTGTCGCGCCTGCTCGGTGTGCCGATTTTGCTCTATGGCTTGCAGTCTCCGACGATCGAGACTCGCTGGATAATGGTCGGGGTTTTTCTCATTGCTGCTGGAACCGATTGGGTCGATGGCTATCTGGCGCGAAAGCTCAATCAAGTGACGGATTTAGGTAAATTTCTTGATCCATTGGTGGATAAACTCTTGGTGCTGGCTCCTTTACTCTCGTTGGTAGAATTGCAGCAGATTCCAGCTTGGGGAGTGTTTATGATTTTGGCGCGGGAATTGACGATCGCAGGATGGCGCGTTGATCCGAATCTGCAAAAATCGGTGCAAGGAGCAAATTTCTGGGGCAAGCTCAAAACGGTGAGTCAGATTGCTGCGATCGCGCTGCTGATCGCCCCATTACCGCAGCAATGGCAACTCTTATCCGTAAGTCTGTTTTGGGTTTCGGTTGCGTTGACCTGGATCTCAGGTGCGATCTATTTATTTCCTCCGAAGACTACTTAGTGCGATTCTTCCAGAAATAATCTGCGATCTCTTTTTCTTGCAAAAATTCGACCGGAGGATTGAGCAAGATCGTAGATTGCTTGATTCTGGGCAGACGACGTGCCACTCGACTAGGAATTCCATCGCCATAAACAACATGCCCTTGACCCGCGAGGATGACCATTTGTCGATCGGGATTTTTTTTCAAAAATTGCGCGATCGCGTCTGCCATCGTTTCGTCCCATAAAACTTGAGCTTCAAAAAATCGTTCAAATCCGCGATTGTTGCCTTTTCGGCTGTGAAAGCTATCGAATATTGTGCGGAGGCGATCGCGATATCGAGTTGGCTCAAGGCGAATTTCAGCAATGGGGGCAATGTAGCGCTGATCTTTAGGTGTCAGACTGTTTAGCCCTTGACGTGAAACTTTACGAGTCACTTCAGTCGGTGCATTCAAAGCTACGATCGGGAGCTGGTTTTCTTTGGCGAAGGCAACGATCGGCGCATAAAACTCCCAGGGGAACCCCCATCGCTGATCGTATTCGGTGGATTCTCGCAGCGCTTCCTCGGTTATCGCTCCTGCAAGATAGCGATCTAAACCCGATTGAAATGGGCGTTGAAACATTTCGAGACCGATCGCTAACTTGGGATTCTGCTGATGTAAAGCTTTCAGCAATTCTATTTGAGCTTGGTGATCTTCCTTGCTGTCATGAGTTTCGCCTAGATATATCACTCTCGACTTGGCGAGTTGCTGGATCACGGTTTGAGGATCAAGCTGTGATTGAGTTGGGGTACTAACGGAAACCTCAGCAGAAATAGTTTGAGCACAAGCAGGTGCAATCCAGAGAACTAGCAAACTTAGGGATAAAGCACAACCGGTTGTGAAAAATTTTCTTGCCATGAGCGATCGTAGACAAACTGCTCTCATCATGCCGTAGATTGCTCGTGCTTTTCTACCTTAAGGTACCGTCGGGCTACCTCGATCGAGGGAATTTTGCCAACCTTGATCGAGCTACTGTCAGAAACAGATAACATTTTTGGGGCGAATCGATATGGCAACCGATCCAAAAGCAGCAGAACCAGGAAAAGGGGCAGCAGGAAACGACCATTGGGCAGTTCAGACTGCACAGCCGACCGATGTCAATCCACCCGATGAGCGGATTCCGTCTGGAGTAGATGTAGAGCGGAATGTGCATGATCTTGAGGCAGCAGTCGAAGCTGAGGCGGAGACTGATTTGAAAACGACAGACGGCTATGTGATTACTGAATCGGGTCAAATCAACAATTTCGCAGTTGAGCCACCGATCTATTACGAAGATAACAGCGGCAATCGAGTAGACTTACCTGATTAATTCGTTTTTAGCCCAGTTGATGAAAATAGCGCGATCGCCTAAAGCGCGATCGCGGTTTCTTCAGGGTCTTCCCTTCCCATAAAATGGAAGATCTGTTGTAGTGGGAAAAAAGCTGTGGCGTTTAAAGTCGGTTTATTAGGATTGGGAACAGTCGGACTTGGAACAGTCGAAATTCTGGGCGATCCGGCTCAGCGTCACCCTTTAGTACAAGAATTAGTCATTCATAAAGTGGGCGTGCGATCGCTCGATAAGCCTCGTGATCCTCGGATTCCTAAAGAAATTCTCACAACGGATTTAGAGTCGATCGTGACCGATCCAGACATTGATATTGTGATCGAAGTGATGGGTGGGTTGGAGCCTGCTCGATCGTTAATGCTGAAAGCGATTCAGCATAAAAAGCATGTTGTGACGGCAAACAAAGCCGCGATCGCAAAATTCGGCGATGAGATTTTTACAGCAGCGACCGAAGCGGGAGTGCATGTCTTACTAGAAGCCGCAGTGGGGGGCGGAATTCCTGTGATTGCTCCGATTAAACAGTCGCTTTGCTCGAATCGGATTCGCACGGTCACAGGCATCATCAATGGAACCACGAACTATATTCTGACGCGGATGCAGCTTGAGGGCGGCGATTTTGCTGAAATTCTCGCGGATGCCCAAAAGCTTGGATATGCTGAGGCTGATCCAACTGCCGATGTCGATGGATTAGATGCAGCGGATAAGATTGCGATTTTGGCATCTTTGGCGTTTGGCGGACGGATCAAATTGCCAGAGGTCTATTGTGAAGGGATTCGCCATGTGAGCGCGATCGAGATTGGGTATGCCGAGAAGTTAGGGTTTGTGATTAAACTGTTGGCGATCGCGAAACGGAAAGCGAGTGAAGAAGAGCTTGAGGTGAGAGTTCATCCAACGTTAGTTCCAAAAGCTCACCCCTTGGCAAGTGTAAATGATGTATATAACGCAATCTTGATCGAAGGCGATCCGGTTGGACAGGTGATGTTTTTCGGGCGGGGTGCGGGCGCAGGACCGACAGCAAGTGCTGTGGTTGCAGATGTCTTGAACATTGCTGCCTTGTTGAAGACTGATCTATCAGAGCTAGCAGGTCAGCCTCCCATTCTTGATCCTTTAATCGCTTGTGCGCATCAGCATTACTGTGCGATCGCACCCATGTCAGATCTTTATACGCGCTTTTATGCTCGTTTTCTAACTCGGGATTATCCAGGGGTAATTGGAAAGATTGGCACTTGCTTCGGCGATCACGAAGTCAGCCTGGAATCTGTGGTGCAAGCAGGCTTCCGAGATGGAGCCGCCGAAATTGTAGTTGTAACGCATGAAGTTCAAGAAGGAAATTTCCGCAATGCGCTGAAAGAGATTGAGGAGATGAAGGAGATCGAAAAAGTCGCTAGTGTTCTACGTGTTCTTTAGACAGCGTAATCAAACTGCCCAGGATGTTGCTCAAAATCTTTTATCTTTTGAGAAAGCTAGAGGAGTGCGATCGCGCTAAGAATCAAGTGGACTTCGCACCCCTTTTCCACCCCGATTAAGAACGTGAGTGTAAATCATCGTCGTCTTCACATCCTTGTGCCCTAGTAATTCTTGCACCGTGCGGATATCGTATCCCGCTTCCAGTAAATGAGTTGCAAAACTATGGCGAAAGGTATGACAGCCGACTCGTTTCTGAATTCTTGCAGCAAACACTGCTTGCTTGAGGGCTTTTTGCACTCCGCTTTCATGCAGATGGTAGCGATTGATTTGCGAGGTTCGAGGATCACGACAGCGACGATCTGATGGAAAAACAAACTGCCACACCCACGATCGTTCCGCATTGGGATACTTCCGGGCTAACGCATAGGGTAAATGCACAGCCCCATAACCTTGTGCTATGTCTTGCTGGTGCAATCGACGTACCCGTTGTAGATGCTCTCTCAGGGGTTCATTCAAGCTAGCGGGCAACATCGTGACTCGGCTCTCAACACCTTTTGGAGTGCGAACGATAATTTGCTGTTGGGCGAAGTCGAGATCTTTGATCCGGATGTTTAACCCTTCATTTAACCGCACCCCACTGCCATAGAGAACCTGCACCACAAGCTGATACACGCCAGACAAATTGCTAATCACAGCCCTGACTTCCTCCTTGGTCAGCACGGTCGGCAAGTAACGCGGTTGCTTAGCTCGAACGGCATCAATGGAAGCATCTAATTCTTGGCGTAACACCTCGCGGTAGAGAAACAAAATGGCGCTGAGAGCTTGATTTTGAGTAGAAGCTGCTACCTGTTCCTGTACTGCAAGATGCGTTAAAAATGCTTCAATTTCTGGACTTCCCATATCTTTGGGATGAGTCTTGTTATGAAATAGGATGTAGCGCCGAATCCATTGAATGTAAGTTTGTTCAGTGCGATATGAATAATGCTTCACCCGCAACAGGTCAGAGACTTGTTCGAGCAGTTTTCTGGGGCGTGGCTCCATCAGGGCAAATCCTAACTCCATAATTCTGTTATTCAGGATCTTAGGCAGACAGGAACAGGTTCTCTTTTGGAAGAAATACGGAAAGTTTCCGCCTAAGATCCCTGTCGAGGGGTATTATGCGGAAATCGTGTCGGGCTAAGTGGCTCAATCCGGACTTAGGCAGAAAGATTCTGGCTAAGTAGCCCAAATTGGGATCTTAGCCAGAATCTTTCAGTCCAAATAATAGTTAGCCTGCTTACTTTCCAGTGATGAAGGTTGTGACTATTTTGAGTTTGGTATTGAAGTCAGAATGAGTTAGTGCTCTGAAAAATGTGATTTCAAAGGTTATGACTATGCAAAATCACCTAGAAAATTAATTTTTTTGGTGAAAACTCAATTGTCGTTGAGTAGTGAAGTAAACTGCGATTACTGTTGAATTTTGAAGGACGATCGGGGTTGCATCTTAGTTTCAGTCTCATTTCCCCTTGAGTTCTAATGCAGCAGTTGACTGATTCATAACGCTGATTTCCGTTCACTTTCGTATAGAGGAAATGAAATGAGTAGTCTGCCAACAGTGCAATTTGGTTCGTGTCAAGTTTTGGAGAGAGACGGAAAAACTTATTTTGTGTGGCCTTTAAGTGACGAAACAAAAGCCAAGATACGCAACCTTCTAGAGGCTCCAGATCTAAAATTTGGATTCTCTAACACATTAGAGGAAGTTCCACCGTTTTTCTGTCATGAGTGTGGTGCAGAGATTACTTTCTTTGATCAAGTGAGGGTAGGCATATCTGGGGGATCGCATTCGTCAGAGCGATTGATTCAGGCACTTCAGGAGAAAGTATT
Source organism: Leptolyngbya sp. GGD (assembly GCF_026735145.1). Classification (NCBI taxonomy): domain Bacteria; kingdom Bacillati; phylum Cyanobacteriota; class Cyanophyceae; order Leptolyngbyales; family Leptolyngbyaceae; genus Leptolyngbya; species Leptolyngbya sp. GGD. The sequence goes on along the minus strand of NZ_JAPQKE010000001.1, from coordinate 787,054 downwards.
AGTAGGAACAGGAGCGGTTCATCATGTAACCTGTGAAAATGGTCATGGACAAGTTATACCTATGGGATGGGCATCAAACTTCGGATGGACATACGATTGAGCCCGTAGAAGCGGTTTCTTTTAGAGTACGCGCAGGGATTTCTATTCTTGATATACCGTCTGCACTTTATTGTTCTTAGCATTGATAGTTGCTCGCGGTATTAGCTCATGGTGTAATTTCCTGCTTCAGGTTCGCTAAGCATAGTGGCATAGCGAACTTGTTTTGTTATAAGCACGGGCTAACAACTCGGGTGCAGCGGATTGATCGAAGCTGCTTGGGTGGGATGCAAAGATTTCGGCAACCGCTGACCCGAACCGTTATGCGGCTTGGACTTGTTGTACTAGGGTGAGGTAGGTTGTACTAGGGTGAGGTAGGCTCAGATGAATGACGGAATCAAGTGGGCTACGCTTCTAATGTTGGGTGTGGGTTTAGCAATTATTCGGTCAGCCCCAGATTCTTGGTTCTACTTTGGCTTTAGCATTTGTGCTGTTGCTGTACTTTCATAGCTTGAAGCTTGCTTCAAGGATTTGAAGAACACATCAATTGCAGAGATTCGCAAGACACAGCCCAAGGATTGAACCAGAAGAAAGCTTACCACTTCTAATTGGCATAATCGCTTACAATGGGCAATTCTGAGACAGATGCGATCGCCTAACTCATGAGCGGAATTGACCGAGATATTACCCCTGACCCCCGACCAAGCCTGATCGATCGCCATTTACCAAATACTCCTCAAGTCCAGCGGCTGCTCCGCAGAGAAGGTAGAGCGCATGTATTCAACGACCTCGAAACCCTAAAACAAGTCACTCAGGCTATCATCTCAGGTGGAGAGCGAACTGGAGTAGAGGATGAAGACGATGATTATGAACGGTATGGACTCTACTTTTCCGAGCCAATCGGCTACATAATTAGAGTAGATGGAAGCCAAACTCCGCTTTACTACGGCGAGATCAAAATTGTGAAAACAACAGGTGAGTATCATGCAATCCCACGCACCAGTCCTCGCAGAACAAGCTAAAACCTGGAAATTTCTGGAACTCTGGGTTGATCCAGTTCTTTTTCCACCTAAAATTCTCATGCTAGTGGGTGATCAAGATGGCACTTGTCGTATTTTTAATCCTACATCTGACTATAAACTTGTAGTCACTCACTCCAGTTATCAAGCAGCCCAAGAGTGGCTTCTTGAGGATGAATATGAACGAGTCAAAGGGCAACTTTTGGCCGAAGAAGTTCTTTAATCAAGAGATTAAACTCTTGCCAAAACGCTGTATGGCAAGTCGTTGGAGCGGCGGATGAAGATTTGTTACTTCGTTTAAGTGTTGTCTAGCGCCGCTCAACTTGGTCGTTACGTAGAAGCAAAATGGCTCTGCATCGATTGCTCAACCGCTTCACACAGCACACCTGTCTGCGACAAATCGAATTCATACCATTGGTCTTGCCAACAGAGGCGGAACTTCAATCTTGTCCAATGAGCAGGCAAACTCGGACAAGCGACAGGGCCTAGGTCTGTTAAGCGAATTCCTGCAAATCCAAACACGATCGCTTGCCAAAGCCCACCTGCTGAAGCTGCATGAACTCCTTCAGAAGCATTGCCTCGCACATCTTCGAGATCCACTAATGCTGCTCGCATAAAATGCTGATACGCTTCATCCACGTAAGACAAACCACACGCTAAAATCGCATGGACGGCTGGTCCCAGAGATGAACCATAGGTATGGTCAGTACGCGGCACATAGTAATTCCAGTTTGCCTGCAACGTCTCATGATCAAACTGCTGCCGCAAGAGATACAACATCATCAACACATCAGGCTGCTTGAGAATCTGACGCTGATTGGTCGGTTCAATGCCTAATAATGCTTGCATCGATTGCGATCGCGGTTCGTACTCTTGAAGATTCACATCGATCAAATCGAAGAACCCGTCAAACTGCTCGATCAGCTTGGTTTCAGGGTCAGGATAAATTGTTAGAGATTGCGCGATCGTACCCCAAGTTTTAAGCTCCTCTAGAGTCAAATTTAACTTCTGACGCAATCGCAATGCTGTTTCCGGATACGATTTCGCGAGCCAATCCCACACCATTCGCGCAGAGCGTAAATTAAATTGCGCCATTGCATTCGTAAACGCATTATTGTTGCAATGCTCATGATTTTCATCAGGACCAATCACATCTAAAAGCTCATAGCGTCTCCCCGTCCATTTGACAGCACTTGCCCAGAACTTTGCCGTTTCAATGAGAATCTCTGCTCCACAGTTCCTCATCCAATCGTGATCGCCTGTGATCTGCCAGTATTGCCAAACCGCATAAGCAACATCTGCAGTAATGTGATGTTCAATGTCACCACACCAAATCCGAATCAATTCTCCTTTCGCACCCGGAACCCATCGCGGGGTTACTTCATCGCCTGTTGCTGCGCTCTCCCACGCATACATTGCACCTTGATAGCCTGCTTCTCTCGCTTTCCGGCGTGCTCCTGCTAACGTGTTATAGCGATAGGTGAGAAGATTTTCTGCGATCGCGGGCTGCGTCAAGGCAAAAAACGGCACGATAAAAATCTCTGTGTCCCAAAAAACGTGCCCTCGGTATGCAAAGCCCGACAGCGTTTTTGCAGGAATGCTCACACGATTATCGTGACGCGGAGCTGCAATCATGAGTTGAAAAAGATTGTAGCGAATACTAATCTGCGCTGTTAAATCGCCTTCAATGACCACATCACTGTTCTGCCAAGTGATTCCCCAAGCCAGCAGATGTGCTGCAAATAGCGTTTGATAACTGGGCGACTTTGCTAGTCGTCGAAGTGCTACCGTCAGCGGAAATTCTATATCACGCGAGGTATAGATCGAAACGATTTTCTCAGCAATCACAGTTTGATTCGGTGCGATCGTCGTTGCAGCCATTAATGTGTTCGCGCAATCACGAACTGGAATCGTTTCATCAGCTTTCGTGACGGTTAGTTTTGCGGCTAGTCCTAATTGCAGCCCAGTATGCAACGTCTGGGTCGATAACCACATTAAATTGTTCAGACTGCCCGTTTTCAGGGTCATCCAATGCGGAATGGTCACCGTCGTCGGATGCGCTTCAAATCCAGCCTCGATTTCTACTGAACCGGAAAAGTCGATCGAGGTAACCTGCACCCGCATTGCCATGACATGTCGATCAGACAGACTACAAAACCGCTCAAATCGAAATGCAAAGTGATGACCGCTTGGACTACGCCATTGCACCGTACGCGTCAGCAAGCCTGCTTTCAAATTCAAGCGTCGCTCGTAGTTGAGAATTGCTCCATGATCAAGTTGAAACTTTTCACCGTCTAACTTGATGACCAAAGGCAACCAATTTGGACAGTTGACTAATTCCGTTTGCACGATCGGAGCATTATCAAACATCCCGTGAATTAAAGTTGCGGACTGATCGCCAGGAAATCCTTCTTCAAAGCTCCCCCGTGTTCCTAAATATCCATTCCCGATCGTAAAGACTGTTTCCTGAGCATGAAGTTTTTCAGGATTGAGCGCTGTTTCGAGAATGTTCCAACTCTCTGTATCTGAAGTGACGTGATCAAACTGAGCTGTATTCAATTGCGACATTGAAACCGTAGGCATAACCGAAGACCTTTGAACTTGCAGGACAATAAATCGCACGTTTGGGGTAGATGGAGCGATCGAACAGATCACGAGTCGGTTATGCGGCTATCGATTCTAGGAGTGATTAACTCGCAAAATGTCTACCTTCATCTCTCCATTGATAGAGTTACGCAATGAATCTAAAAAATACGGACGAAGGTGTTATTCGATATAAAGCGAAATATTTTTAAATTTTGTGAACAAAACTAAATCAATGCAAAAAGCCCTCACCTGTTTGCACAAGCGAAGGCTTCGGATTCAGTTGAGCTTAATTACAGGACTTCAGCAATTTCACTATTTGGGCTGAATGCTTGGCTTCTAATCGCGCTCCAAGCAATTTGATGAGCTTTAGACTCTTCTCCATACCATTGAAGTGCAGAGTTAAATGCTACTCGATAAAAGTGTTGAGCCGGTTCAGAAAGGCGATCGCGAACACTATCCGGTAGTTCACGATTACTTTGGTACGACATTCAAGCCGCCTCCAGGAGATTGGATATCTTCGAGTATCCCCGCAATCTGGCAGTAAATCGCCTGCCCTGCGGAATATCTTTAGATTTTGGGTCAATTAGCACGCTTGCCGAGATCACTCGCTAGCTGCGGGTTCTTCTTGTTCTGCAACCGCTTTTAACTTGCTATGAAACTCAGTGCCCACCGCCGTTGGCATAAATTGATGAATGGGAGGATGCACTTCTTCTGGAAGTTCTAAAACAGATTCGGGTGCAGCTTGCCCATTTTCAATCGATTGTTCAGTTGGCTGTGTGTCATCCTGCCATTTGATTCTCATCGCTTCATGGGATGCATTCAGGCTGGAGGTCGCTTGTTCGATTAAAGCATCTACACCTGCTTGCAGACGAGCCACTCGATTCAGCAGCATTTCAGGAGGAGCTAAGTGATCGAGTTCTAAGGGTGGAATCCCAGGCTCAGCGACTTCGGGTTCTTTTTGAATCTGCTCAGCAAGTTCTGCCCAAGCGGGAGGATCTTCGCTGACGGGGACAGGCGATCGACTGGGGGCTGGCAAAGCTGGAAGCGCAGCAACATCCACAGGCTCTTGAGGTCGGTTCGGTTGGGACAGATCGCGAGGGAATTTATTGCAGACTAGGCGTTCAAATTCGTAGTTGAAGTGATAGCAAGGTTGCTGCCGACGCTGCCAGAGTTGCAAAATCTGCTCGACGGAGACCACTTTGTAGCGTCCCTGGTAAAGGGCTTCGATCACCGCCCAACGCACCCAACTGACAGAATAGGTAGTTTGCCAACGATCGACGAGTTGCCGCACCCGTTCTTCGCCCAAATCAAAACCGTAGTGAATTAATAAATCCACTACATGGGCTGCAGCTTCATGCCAGACGGAGCTGCCTTTATCCGAAGAATTCCTCGCTGGATCTGTTGACATAATCCGCTATTTTAGGGCAAAACCGGATTTAATTTCCTCTACTCGAACCATTCTTCTTTGCATTGTCGGAAGATTGACTAGATTGAACAGACTGTCTGCATGAATATCCTGGCGAATCGAATTCGGAAATATTCAGGCTTTGAGGCGGACTTTTAGAAGTCAGCGTCTTCGTTGAGCGTCAACGCGCCTTACCCAAATATCGCTCCAAATAAGGCGAAAATACCTCATAAATCAGCGTAAACGGTTTGCCATGATGCCAGAACAAATAATGCCGTCCCCACAGTGGAGCAGAAACCCCAAATGCTGCCTCTAATGCCGCTGACCGTCCGTAATGCAATCCTTTAATCTCGCGGTATAGCTCCATGCGCGATCGCGATAAATTCGACCAGATGGGCTGCGATCGATTCTGCAAATACTCATCGATATGGCTCGACTCCCACCACGAAGCCGCATAGCCTAACCGCTGACCTGAAGCTGTTCTTAACCAAATCTGTCGCCGCAACCGACTGCCTGGAATTTGCTCGATCGCGCTCGGTGCATGATCTAACGAAAACCCGATCGACGACATATCGATGACATCTACCTCAGTCGGCTCGCCCGTTAAAAGCTGTAAATGCCGCGTCGGAGACCCATCTCCTAGTAACATCATTTGCCAAGCTGGAGAAAGCTGGCTGTGCGGTAGTCCTTGCTGAATCTCAAGTTCGCTTGCCTCCCAGATGGGGTCAAGACAGTGCCAGGTCGTTGGCAACGTTGCGCTATCGGAGGATCGAAAGGTCGCAGTCACGCTCGTTTACATAAGTTAACTTTCCTACATCATAACACCGCGCGAAGAATGAGGGGCAGAGCGAAAAATCGAGGATTTTGTATAAAAAATATGTATAATTTGTGGAAATGATAGTATAGATTTAGAAGCTACTCTGAGAGTTGTAGATTTCAACATCGGCACTCTCAAAGCATCGGAGTTGTAATTCAGGAGATTTTTATATGTTTAGGTCAGAACAAAGTAATGAAGCCGATGACGAGATAGACAGTCGTTATCGAAAACAGTTGAACTTGGATTTGAGCCAGGAGGCTTATGCCCTCTTGCAAACCTTATCAGCAGAATCAGGGAAGAACATGGCTGAGGTGCTGCGGATGGGATTAGCACTGTACAGCGTTGCACAAAAAGCGAATAAAACAGGCTTGACGCTTGGAATTGTCCATCAAGAAAAAGTGATTCAAGAGATTACAACATCCTAATTTTTGACGATTGCAGGAGGGGCAACAATGGGTCAACAGCAGGGCTTGAACAATGAAGATGACAAAACGCCCCTCTCTCTCGATCGCTGGTTAGAACGTGAACATAACATTGGCAAAGGTAGCCTGAAAATTCAAGACATTGACGAGATCGTCGAACCGCCTCCACGCCGCAGAATCTCTACCCCTAAAAGATTTGCGCTCCCTAAAAGATTTGTGCTGCTCTATATCTGTGCCATGGTGCTCATGTTCTGGCTTGGCTATGCAACGGCTCGGATTCAGAGCACTTCGTGTCCTCCTCAGGCATCATCATCCAACGTAAACCAAATTCTATGAATCAACTTTGCATGTTTGAGAAGGTTTAGAATTTGTTCTTGGATATGGTCTAGAACAGCGTGAAATTCTTCTTGAATCCAGAGATCCCGCTGTTGTGCCGTCATATTTTCCAAAGACTGAAACATGTCTTCACGATAGGCTTGAATGTTTTTAGTAAACTGTTCTGCCTTGCGCTCAAGGACTAAATGCAGTTGATAAAAATTAGGCGAGCCAGAGGTTCGACCGATTTCTTGCTGCTCATCTAAGCCATCTTTGAAAATGTCGATCGCTTCTTGAAACAATCGCAGAGTTTCTTCCAAATCGGAAAATCGAAATTCTAAGTCTCCTCGAATTTCCTCCATGCGTTGCTGCCCATCTGCAAGTCCGTCTCGTTCTCCTCCAGCTTGACGAAGCACGATCGCAAACTTTTCTTGTAATTCAGGAATCTGATCCGCGCTCAATCCCAAGTTGTGCTCAAATCTCGCATGGTCTACGATCGCACTGCTCAAATTAACACTCGATAAATCTGCACCTGCTAGCTCAGCCCTCGTCAAATCCGTTTCAGTCAGAATGGCATTACTCATGTAAGCTCGCCGCAGTAAAGCAGTATGGAGATTGGTTTGCTGTAAGCAAGCTCGCAGCAGATTCACACCGCTCATTTCAGCAAATGATACCTGCGCTGCTGTCAGATCGACTGCACAGCAGTAAGCTCGATTGAGCGTTGCGCCTGTGAGCGTACAATGTCGCAAGTCGGAATCTCGAAATGAGGCACGAGTTAAAGTTGCTCCAGTTAAATTAGCATCCGTTAAAGTTGCCATCATGACTCGCGCACTGCTGAGCCTAGCTCGAATTAAAGTTGCCTGCGTCAGATTTGCGCCGTTTAATTCAGCATTTCTAAGATTGGCATCGGTCAGTATAGCGCGGGACAGATTGGCAAAGGAGAAGTTCGAGCGACTCAGAGAAGCCTGCTCTAGATTAGCATTGCTCAGATCCGAGCCGCGTAAACTTGCACCATCGAGCCTCGCTTTGTAGAGATTAGCAGAGACGAGCTTAGCACGACGAATCACAGCAGAATTGAGTTGAACTTGTTCTAGATTTGCATAACTGAGATCAGCTTGGCTTAACTGCGATCGCCGTAAAATTGCTTTTTTCAAAAATGCATGTTGCAAATTCGCCCCGGTTAAATCTGCTCCAAATAGCGAAGCATTCTTAAACTCTGCACCTTGCATCTTTGCGTATTTGAGCGAAGCGCCATTGAGAACGGTGCGATTTAACTTTGCCTGATGGAGAATTGCATCGGTGAGATCGCTGCCACTGAGATCGGCTTCCGTCAGATTAGCGTGACTCAGATCTGCCTTCCTTAACACTGCATTTTTCAGATCGGCTTTGAATAGCTCGATCGTATGTTGCATCTGAGCATTGCAGAGATCAACCCGTTCTAAGATGGCATGGCTCAGATCTGTGTTTTCAAAATGAGCTTCAGAGAGCTTCGAGCCTGTTAAGTCTGCTTCGGATAAACAGGCATGGCTTAAATTTGCTTTACTTAGGTTGGTTCTTCGCAGACAGGTACCTTTAAGGATTGCCCCACACAAAATGCCTTCTACTAGCCTTGCTCCTCCTAAATCAGCTTCTTCTAAGTCTGCATCGCTCAGATCGGCTCTGACAAGATCGGTACGTGGGAGATTCGCTCGACGTAAAATCGCTTTCTGAAGGTTAGCACTGCGCATCACTGCACCTCGCAAGTTTGCCTCAGCGAGATTCGCTCCTGCTAGATTCGCCCCAACCAAATTGGCTCCTGCTAGATTCACCCCAGCCAGATTCGCTCCTGCTAGATTGGCATAAGCAAGATCGAATGTATTACAGCCACTCGCAATCAATGGGAAATCTCTTCTCTCCTCTGTTGGATATTGCAGATCGCGTTCAGGGAACGTCGGTTGTCGAGGGTAATCACAGTAAAACTGAGGTGCAAAACAACTTTGATCAGAATCGCTTGCTAAATATTTCTTACTCGGCATCTCTCAGAAGCATGATTTAAAAGGACTAAATTGTGTGATTGTTAAAAAAAGATTCAATTCCAATTGTTAAAGTGCAAAAAAATATGTCTCCTCTGTATTTTCTAGGGATTTGAGTAAAACCATAACACCCTATTTTGGTTTACTGTAGGGAAATCCTAGATTAGATGAACGAAATTGATCGTTGCGCTTACGCAGGTGCTAGACCTTATCTTCTTCTCACCCCTTAGCTTTCGCTTGTTTATTTTTATGACTAAATCTAAGTTGAGTTAACTTATGCAGCATCGTTTATCTCAATCTTTTCGTCGATCGGAATTGATAGTCGGTGCGTTGATGGGTGCAGCAATTGTTCTAGGGACTGGGTTTTACTGGCAACAACAACGGGCAAATCTGCATCAACTTCAAGACCAAATCAACGGATTGAGAAAGACGACACAAGCGAATCCAACCCTCCAGAAAGACTTACTAGCACTCGAAAAAGACCGCATTGTTTTAGAAAATGCGATTCATAGTAGCATCGTTCAGACTGGCGGGGGTTTTTTACTATTTTTAACTGCATTCATTTCTTGGAAGAATCTCAAAGCGACTCAAAAGAATGTTGCGATCGCGGCAGACAAGCAAGTCGCAGAGCGATACAGCCAAGCGATCAATCACCTCGGTAGTTCAAGCTTAGAAACTCGATTTGGCGGAATTCATGTGCTTGAAAGAATCGCTCAAGAATCGCCACAGGAACATTGGACGATTATGCAAGTGCTAACGTCTTATATTCAAGCGCGATCGCCCATAAATTCAGCTTCCTCGAAAATTGCAAGAGACATTCAAGCTTGCCTATCAGTCATCGCTCGTCGTCGCATCGAGTTCGATCCGCCTTACAATCCTTCTAGCTCTGCAACTCGCTTGAATTTAATTGAAACGCACTTGTGCAAGGCTGAATTAAGTGGGGCAAATCTGAGCAGAGCTTTACTGTTAAACTCCAATCTCAGCGGAGCCTATTTAACCCAAGTTGATTTTAGGGGTGCAAATCTGAGCTATGCAGTTCTAGTCGAAGCTTCTCTATATCAGGCGAACCTACAGCAGACCAGACTGATTGGGGCGGATTTAGAGAATGCTGACTTTCGAGGTGCGATCGGGCTAACTGTCGATCAAATCAAAGAAGCAAGAAATTGGCAGAGCGCAGAGTTTGATCCGGAATTTCAAACCCAACTCTCAAAATAAAATCAGCCGAACAACTTCCTGAGCGAAATTTAAAACCGCAGCTATACTCATTTTCAGTTTGTAACGATCGTGTAGAAATTGCTTTACATGCGATCGCGGTGTGTCTTGAGACGGTGAATTCATGCTTCTAACCCAGACTCTTTCGGATCAATATGTGCAGGTTGGTTCTGTTAGAACTCGATTTTGGCAGGCGGGAGAAGGAAAACATACGATTCTGCTGTTACATGGGGCAGGAGGATCTGCGGAGTTCTGGTATTACAATCTTCCGGGTTTAGCTCGACAGCATCGTGTGATCGCGATCGATATGGTCGGATCAGGGCGCTCTGATAAACCCTCCGCTTCGTATTCGCTGACTTACCAGGCAGAATTTATTTTGGGTTTCATGGATGCGATGTCGATTTCATCGGCAGTTTTAGTGGGACATTCGATGTCCGGTGGAGCGGCTTTACAGCTTGCATTCATGGCTCCTAAGCGGGTTGAGAAATTAGTGCTCGTTGGCAGTTTTGGATTAGGGCAAGAAGTGACGCTTTCAGCCCGATTAGCAACCTTACCTTTTGCCGTGAGATCGCTCCAGCCAAGTCCGAAGGTCATGCGTCCGATGTTGAAGCAGAATGTCTTTGATGTCGATACGATTCCACAAGAGTGGATTGATTTGCGCTATCCAATTTTCGCGCTTCCAGGACGCAAGGAACCCTTGATCCAAATGGCGCGAACCAATCTATGTTTGCGAGGGGTTAGAGAAACTGTCTATCAGCCGATCGTTGAAAATCTGAAAAACATCATTGCGCCTGCACTGATTATCTGGGGAAAACAGGATCGCATTCTTCCGGTCGCTCATGCCCATGTTGCAGCGAAGCGACTGCCCAATGCAGAACAACCATTATTGCTCGATCGGTGTGGACACTATCCGCATTTGGAGCATCCAGCCCGGTTCAATCAAGCTGTACTCAATTTTCTGACTGGAACAAGTGGCAATCACTGAAGTCATAGAACCCAGGTCTTTTAATCCGTTTTCCTATCGTGTTCAGACGACGATGTATTCTAGCAAAGGCTGAATTATCGATCGAGTAAAAGATTGGCAAGATATTCCAGCACCTAGCGCATTGCTAGGTGTAAATCGTGCTGTCCGAGCCAGTCAGGGTGTATGTGTTAACGCGGTTTCGTTTGATATGATGACTTGCGTATCTACCGAGGTGAAAAAATTATGCCTGCATCATAAAAGTTAGACCATGATCTTCGCATCGAATTGCTGCCCGGATTGCGGGGGTGTAGAAATCAAACCCTGCAAAAAATTGCTTGCTCAATCTAAAACTCAACTCAACGATCGTCGTAGTATCGCGCCAGAACGCCTGACCACGGTTTTATCTGATCGCTTAGAAACGATTCGACAAGACACGCAACAAGTCAAGCAAGTTTTTCTGGTCGCAAATCCAATTCAATTTGCCAATCAACCGATCTCAGCGGCATTGGTTAAGATTCGCAATCAAGCAGCCACAGAGCTAAAAACGCAAGGCTTTCCGGTTGTAATTGTGCCAGCCAATTTAGAACCCGCTGAAGCGATCGCTTGGATCAATCGCCGTGCTAAACCGGGGGATATTGCCCTATCTATCCGAACGGATGCTTTCTTGAACCCGAATACGAGAGGCGTGACTGCTTTTTATCGTGCAGGAGATGAGAACCGCCGACAGAAAGCACAACAACTGCTGGATCAAATTCTGGTCAATGTTCCCGCTTGGATGAATCGGGGCACAAAGCCGGATACTGAAACAGCATTGGGGAGCCTTGATTTTATTCGCCAAATGAAGATTCCTGCGATCGTATTAACGGTCGGGTTTACTTCTAGCCCAGAAGATCGAGCCATTATTCTGAATCGCTCTCAAGCGATCGCACAAGGCATTGCCCAAGGGTTAGCACTCTGGAATCAAACGATCGTCCCGATGAGTATCAATTTGAATGGGCAAGCTTCTGATCAGCAAGGTGTGATTGTGGAAGGAAACTCATACATTCCTATTAATCTGTTAGATCAGCTTGCCATTCGAGTCAAACGTCCTCAAAATGCTCGTTTGATTATTTACAACAACCAAACCTACATTAGAGCGATCGATCTCCGAAAAGTCGGCGTTTTTGTCGGCTGGAATTCCAGCGATCGAGGAGTGATTTTGCGAAACATGCTGCCTTTGAATCCAAATAAAATCAGCAGCATTATGGGACAGGGTTATCTTTCAAAAAATACGTTAGAAGCCTTTTTACAGCAGCACAATCCTCAAGCTCTCCAAACCTTCCCTAACATTGCCGAATTGTATTTAGAAGAAGCTGCGATCGAGGATGTCAACTCTGATATTGCGTTTACACAAGCCCTCATCGAAACCGATTTTTTTCGTTTTGGGAAAACCCTTCAGCCGACTCAAAATAACTTTGCCACTTTGCGAGAAGTTGGCAGTCCTTGGGAAAGTGCAGCCTTTCCGAATGCTCGCACCGGAGTACGTGCTCATATTCAATTGTTGAAAGCTTATGCCAGTTTAGAGCCATTCAGCCAAGACGTTGTGACTCCCCGATTCCGCTTTATCATCCGTGGCAGTGCCCCGCGAATTCAGCAGTTGAGCTTTTACTACTCTTCTGATCCTTCCTATGCAGAAGAAGTATTAGCAACACTGCAACAGCTTTATCAATATCAATTTGCGCGATCGCTCAGTCGGCAGAGCGGATGATTCAGATCAGAATGAACTTTCGGCTGATATGATGGCTCACATCTTACCTTCAACTCTTGGCGGCTGTCATGCGATCGCTTTATTTTCTCCTTCCTGGAACCGGAAAACGTTTTGCCTGCGGGGGTCTGTGGGCGGAGTTAAAGGCGTTTGAGCTTGCCAAGCAGATTTGCCCGGCTGAAATCGTCACATACCGCCAGCGTGAGCAAAATACACGTTTTTTAGATGATGTCCTTCAAGAAGATCTCAAGGATGTCATCTTTGTGATGAGTTGGGGATTTGATGTTGCGAAACTCGCAAAACGCTTGAAAAAACACAATGCTATCTATCACGCACATAGTGCAGGATATGGTTTTACAGTTCCATCCAATGTCCCGATCGTAACTGTCAGCCGCAATACGCTAGGCTACTGGGGACAACGTGCGCCACATTCACTAATTTACTATTTACCAAATCAGATCTCTGATGAGTTTAGCAATCAGAACTTGAATCGAGATATTGATGTTCTAATTCATACTCGAAAATCATCAGAGTATCTCTTAAACCAGCTCATTCCTACTCTTCAAAAACGCTGCAAAGTGGAAATAATTAATACTCACGTGGATAGTCTTGCAGCCGTTTTCAATCGCACTAAAGTTTACTTATACGATTCGGCAGAGTATTGGGCGCAGCAGAGAGTCAGCGAAGGCTTTGGACTGCAACCGATGGAAGCGATCGCATGTGGTTGCCAAGTATTTTCCAGTGTCAACGGTGGTTTATCAGACTATCTCGATCCAGGATTTAACTGCTATAAAATCGCGGCTTATTCGACTGAGTTTGATGTGCAGCGAATTTTAAGCGCGATCGAGCGACCTGCGCCTGTGATTCCTGAAAGCTTTTTGGCAGAATATCGCGGTCAAAATATTCTCGATCGCTTAGCAGTCATTTTGCGCGAAGTGAACGAGTTTTTTGATCACAAACAGACGCATCCCGCTACGATCGAACCATTAACGCGATCGCGCTTAGCGAAACTCGCTCTTCAGCGAATCATCGCTAAAATTCAGAAAAAGCTTCAGTAAAATCATGCCTCCAAAATTGCTCATTCAACTGGTTCGTTTTGGCTGGACAACTCTATGGCGAATCATGATGTCCAAGCTTGCGCCAAGAGACGCATCAGGTGCTTATATTCGTCCTGAGAGTGAATTTCGGAGCCAAAGCCTGATCGCCGCGCCAGGACGCTATCGATTATTCGTAGGTCTGGGTTGTCCTTGGGCACATCGAACTTTAGTGACTCGCGCCTTGAAAGGGTTAGAAGGCGTTATTTCAGTCTCGATCGTGATTCCTTCTCCAGAAAATGGAGGCTGGATTTTAGAAAAGCCTGAGCTAGGCTGTACTACGTTGGCAGACCTCTATCGACGCGCAAAACCAGGCTATCAAGGTCGATCGACGGTTCCGGTTTTATGGGACTGTGAGACGAATACGATCGTCAATAACGAAAGTTCTGAAATTATCGTCATCCTCAACTCAGCCTTTAACGAATTTGCAAAGCATCCAGAACTTGATCTATATCCAGAAGCCTTACAGCCAGAAATCGATAGCTGGAATGAGAAAATCTATCACGCAGTCAACAATGGCGTGTATCGTTGCGGATTTGCTCAAACTCAAGCAGCTTATGAAACTGCGTGTCGAGAATTATTTTCGATGTTAGATACGATCGATGAAACGCTTTCTACTCGTCGATATCTCTGCGGTGATACTTTAACCCTTGCAGATGTTCGCCTCTTCACTACTCTGTTTCGTTTCGATGTCGTTTACTATAGCCTTTTCAAATGTAGTATTCGCCGTATTCAGGATTATGATCATTTAAGTATCTATCTGAATGATTTCTATCAGCTTCCAGGCGTAGCAGAAACCTGTGACTTAGAATCTGTCAAGCGAGACTACTACGGCAATTTATTCCCGCTCAATCCGGGTGGAATTATCCCTTTAAGCGCTCAAAATCTTTAGCACTACAGATTGTCAAAAGACTTTCAGGACTTCAACTCTCTCGTTAGGAAGACGGTGTGCGATCGCAGATTTTCTAGGCTTGAAATCGTCGATCGCACCCAACGACCTATGCGAATTCATCATCTTAACTGTGGCTGTATGTGTCCTATCGGTGGAGCGTTGTTTGATGGCTTCAGTCGGGGTTTAACGTCACATCTTGTCTGTCACTGTTTGTTGATTGAAACGAATCAGGGATTGGTTTTGGTGGATACTGGCTTCGGACTTCGCGATATTCAAGCACCTCGCAGTCGGCTCAGCCCATTTTTTATCGCGTTCAATAACATTCAATTCGATCGTCAATACAGCGCGATCGACCAAATCGAACGTCTAGGATTTTCGCCAGAAGATGTTCGGCACATTATTCTCACGCATCTTGATTTTGATCATGCAGGCGGCTTAGAAGATTTTCCCAATGCAACGGTGCATGTGATGCAAACTGAGATCGAAGCAACTCGCGATCGCGAAGGTTTTATTGCTCATCGTCGCTATCGCCCCGATCAATGGGATGAAGTAAAATCCTGGAAATTCTATGCAGCGAACGGCGAACCTTGGTTTGGATTTGAAGCAGTCAGAGATTTAGAAGGATTGCCACCAGAAATTCTATTCATCCCCTTAACAGGACATACGCGAGGTCATGCTGGAGTCGCGATCGAGACTTCTGAAGGTTGGCTGTTACATGCAGGCGATGCTTACTTTTATCGCGATGAAATGAAGCCAGAGTATCACTGCACACCTGGTTTAAAGGCTTATCAATGGATGATGGAAGTCGATCGAAAAGCGAGATTGCTTAATCAAGATCGCCTGCGTCAGCTCGCTCTGAGTAACGATGCCAAACTCTTTTGCAGCCATGATGCGATCGAGTTCAAAGCTTATGCTGAGCAATCTGCGAATGAGAATCGTTCAAGTAGCAGTGTATCTGGGCGATCGTGAGCCTTTCGTGTCTTAGAGAATGTTTGAAAAGATATCGTTCATTGCACTCACCCACCCCCGGACTGGAAGTCGGGGCTAGTTGAACGAAGTCCACTAAAGGGACTAAAAGCCCATCAAACTCAGGTCTTCAGCCCTTTTCAAAGGACTTCGCACCGTTAGCCCCGGACTTCCAGTCCGGGGCGAGATAGAACGGAGCAAGGAAACGATTGATACTTCTCAAACATACTCTTAGCAAATCAATAAAAAAGCGATCGCTTCATTCGTGGAGCGATCGCTAACCTTTACTCAATCCAACCTAACTACACCGAAGCTTGCTGTCGCTGATACAACGACCAATACAAACCTTTCTTGCGCAGTAATTCTTCGTGCGTGCCTTTCTCAGCAATTACGCCCTTCTCCATCACCAAAATTAAATCTGCTTTCTTCAAAGGCGCAAATCGGTGAGCAATTAAGAAGACCGTTCGATTGTCCGAAATCGACTGCAAACTCTGTAAAACCTGTTGCTCGGTTTCACTATCTAAAGCACTGGTCGCTTCATCGAGTACCAAGATCGGGCTATTCGATAAGAACAATCGCGCCAAAGCAATCCGCTGCCGTTGTCCCCCCGACAGTGCAGTTCCCCGCTCTCCTACATTCGTCTCATAGCCCTGCGGCAACTCACTCACAAAATCATGCGCCGCTGCCATTCGTGCCGCAGCTACAACCTGTTCAGCCGTAATATCAGGACGACCCAAACTAATGTTGTCGATAATGTTGCCATTGAAAAGAAAATCTTCCTGCAACACAACTCCCATCTGACTCCGCAGCGAGTGCAGATCGGCACTCTTGATATCAAAGCCATCGACGAGAATCCGTCCTGACTCCGGTAAATACAACCGCTGCAAAAGCTTTGACAGCGTACTCTTACCAGAACCACTTCGTCCTACAACACCAACCAGCATTCCCGGCTGAACATCAAAGGAAATTCCTTTCAGCACAGGCTCTTGATTTGGGTTATAGCGGAAAAAGACTTGATCAAATGAAACTTGCCCTTGCAACGTCGGTAACACCAATCCCGAACCCGGTTCTGCTTCCGGAGCAACATTAAGAATGTCGCCAATACGATCGACTGAGAGCAACACCTGCTGCAAATTCTGCCAAAGCTGAACTAATCGCAACAATGGACCTGTCACCCGTCCAGACAACATCTGAAACGCCACCAACTGACCGACCGTGAGTTCTTGCTTAATAACTAAATGCGCCCCCACCCAGAGAATCAGTAAATACGAGAAATTCGTGAGAAAATCTCCCAAATTATTACTAATGTTCGAGGTCGTAGACGCTTTGAAGCTCGTGCGAATATAGCGGGCAAATAACCCCTCCCAGCGATCGCGCGAAGGCTTCTCGGCACTATGCGCTTTCACTGAGTGAATCCCCGTCACCGTCTCCACGAGAAACGACTGACTATCCGCATTGCGGTTAAACGTCTCATTCAACCAATTCCGCAAAATTGGAGTCGTCGTTAACGTCAACGCTGCATACAACGGCAACACCGCTAAAGCCACCCCAGTTAACGGAATGCTGTAGAAAAACATTAAAGCTAAATACACCACAGCAAAAATCGAATCAAGCACAACCGTTAAAGCTGTCCCCGTCAAAAATTGCCGAATGTTCTCAAGTTCCTGAACCCGCGCAACGGTATCTCCGACCCGTCGCGACTCAAAGTATGCCAAAGGCAACCGCATCAAGTGACGGAACAACTGAGCCGACAGACTTAAATCTAATCGTCGAGCCGTGTGCGTAAAAATAAATAGCCGCAGAATACCAAGAACTGCTTCAAACAACGCCACCGCCAGCAGCGCCATCGCCATCACATCAAGGGTAGGAATGCTGCCCTGCACCATCACCTTATCAATGACGACCTGCGTAATTAGCGGAGTCGCCAAGCCCAATAGCTGCAACGTAAACGAAGCAAACAACACCTCGCCAAGCAGCACCTTATACTTCCAAACCGCAGGCAAAAACCAAGCGAGATTAAAGCGCTCTTGCTTCTGAACCGTCTCGACCTGCCAGAGTTGCCCGTCCCAGAACTGCTCCACGGTCGATCGATGAA
The DNA here is from genome assembly GCF_026735145.1 of Leptolyngbya sp. GGD. Classification (NCBI taxonomy): domain Bacteria; kingdom Bacillati; phylum Cyanobacteriota; class Cyanophyceae; order Leptolyngbyales; family Leptolyngbyaceae; genus Leptolyngbya; species Leptolyngbya sp. GGD. The sequence continues at coordinate 769,475 of NZ_JAPQKE010000001.1, read as the reverse complement.
TCGCTTGCGGTGACATGATCGGATCATGCGGATCAGAGATCACAAAGCGATCGCCCCGCACGCCATACACCACAACCCAATGCGGCTCCTCAGTATCCCCCCACAATATCAGTGCCGGAAAATCCAACAAGCGCGCATCTTGCCAACTCGACTGAATCCGGCGCAATTGCAGCCCGAGTTTCTCCGCCGCATCGACCACATTTGTCGGACGCTGCCCCCGCAACTGTCGCTGCACCCACTCCATCTGAACTGGATTCTGCAAATGGTTTGCCACCATCGTCAGACAAGCCGCCGCACTATTCATCCCAGGCACAAACGGGAAACCCGTTATCGTCTGCGGAGAAAGATCCGTTTGGGGCACGTAGCGCGCACGTTGAATTGCCCAAAAGCGATCGATATCAGGAGTTTGTAACCCCTCCCACATCTGAGCGCTCCACAACACCGCCTGCACCTCACTGCTAGCAGCACGAGCTTTCCAGCCTGACAAATCCAACAAATCCCCAATCCATTCACCCGGATTTAAGACTCGTGAACTGTTGTCTTCTCCAACTAGGCGCACTTTTCCAGCCAGGATTAGCAATTGAATGCCCGCATCCTCACTCGACCAAAGCACGTCTCCTAACTTGTAGTGACGGACTTCGGCTCTTGATTTAAATTGCACCTGTTGTTCAGGATTGAGAAAACATAAGGGTGGAGATTCCCAGGGCAGATTGGCAGCAATATCGTTCGTCAGCATGAGCGCAAATGAATTTTAGGGGCTGAAACCGTCGGCAAGGCACTCTAATCTATCCGAAAAGAGCCGTTTATTTATTCAAGTCAGTCTAGTCGCTAACCTGAAGTTTCACCGTCATTTTTTGAATTTTTTCTGCAATCCAACGATCGAATAATTCCGTCGTCAGCATTTGCTTGAGTTGAGGATTGTCGAGCGTTGCCGGGAGAATATCTTCAACCCGAAACAAAGCCCAGCGTCCCTCTAATTCAATCGGGCCGACTAAATCACCTTTTTCAGATGAATCGATCACAGCCCTGACTGTATCCGGCATTGTCCCACGACTGACCGGACCCATCATGCCATTTGCAATACGATCATCGGCAATTGAATGCTCGCGCGCTAACGCTTCAAAGTTTTCTCCCTCGCTAATTTGCAGCTTTAACTCTTCTGCAATTTCTTTGCTTTCGACAATAATCCGAGACAGCACGACGCGATCGAGAAACACTTTGCGCTCAATAAAATACTCTTGCAGTCTGGGCTCGGTTGCCACGATCTTCAGCTTTTCATTCTTGAAATTGGTCGCAATTTGCTGATGGAACGTGGTGTAATCCAACCCGTTGCGACTGAGCCATTCTTGAAAAACGTTCGGATCGGTCAGTTTCTGTTGGAGGCGAAAATCGACCACAGCTTGCTCGATCACGGCTGGATTGATCTCCAGATCATCTCGATTTTTTACCTCGGTTTCCAAGACATATTGCCGGAGGATATCACCAATAAAGCCTTGCAGCTTACCGGAGGTTTGTAAATAGCGAAGGCACTCTCGGAGGCTGAGAGACTGCTCATCGATCGTCAGAAATGCGTTATTTTCCATAAGGTAATCCGTGCTGATGCAATATCCAAATCGATGGTAACGTGCCTAAATCTACTGAAATTTTGCCGCAAGTCCGTAAAATCTCAGCGATTTACCGCAAACCATTGCGATTAAACTAAAACTTTGTTCATCTAGAGTCCGCAATTTCAACTAATTCCCTGCCCCAATCCATGAAACTTTTAAAAAATACGCAGAGTAGGGAACCCTACATCGGCAAAATTTCACGTGTCCATTCTTCATCACAATCACGATCGCGGTAAAATCATAAAAAGATCTAAAGTCCGACCGGAAAACCGGGTTTTGTGGCATGATCAATCAGTACCTATCTGCGATCGACAGGAAATATAAAAGATTATGGCTCTCCGTTTAGGCGACACAGTTCCCAACTTTACCCAAGACTCGTCTGAGGGAACGATCAATTTTTACGACTGGGCAGGGGATAGCTGGGTTGTCCTCTTCTCGCACCCCGCTGATTACACCCCGGTTTGCACCACCGAACTCGGTCAAGTTGCAAAAATCAAGCCTGAGTTTGACAAGCGCAACGTCAAAGTGATTGCCCTCAGCGTCGATGATGCAGAATCCCACAAAGGCTGGATTAGTGACATCAATGAAACGCAAGCCTGCAGCGTCAACTATCCCATTTTGGCAGATGGCGACAAGAAAGTTTCCGAACTGTACGACATGATTCACCCGAACTCCAGCACGGGTTCGACGCTGACGGTTCGCTCTGTTTTCATCATCGACAACAACAAGAAGTTGCGTCTGACCTTCACCTATCCGGCAAGCACCGGACGGAACTTTGACGAATTGCTGCGGGTGATTGATTCGCTGCAATTGACTGATAACTACAGTGTAGCTACGCCTGCAAACTGGGTAGATGGCAATGACTGTGTGGTCGTGCCTTCGATCCCAACCGATCAGGCTCGTGAGAAATTCCCGAAAGGTGTCACTGAAGTGAAGCCTTATCTGAGAATGACTCCACAACCGAACAAATAAGCTTTGATCGCTGTGATTTTCAAGCTGGGTAAGACATTACCCAGTTTTTTTACGCCTCTTTCTTACACCTCAGCCAGGTTTGCGATCAAACGATCCACGCATTTTGACAACAACGTTTGCTCGTCTTCTGAGATATCCTGCATCATCATCTGTAATAATTCCAAGGCAGCCATCGGCAAAGTTTGTCTGAGTTCTAGCCCAGCATCAGTGAGCCAAATGCGCCAAATGCGACGATCCTGAGCGTCACGCTCTCGCCGGATTAGCCCCCGCTCGCTCATGCGATCGAGTACCCCGGTGAGTGTGCCACCGACTTGTTGCAAATTCTCGCCAATGCTGGAGGTCGCTTGTCCATCCTCTTGCCACAGACAGCACAGCACGACCCAATGAAATGGAGTCAGACCAAAGGGTTCAAGAAGATCTTGAAACCGACGAGTGCCCAATTGAGCAATGAGCTTCATCCGATATCCCAAATTATTCGGCGCAAAAATCGCTTCCCACCCTTCAGCCGGATGGATGATCGGTGACTCTCCGAGATTTGCAATCATGCGATCGACAATCGTTGACAACTGTTCGCGATTTGGTATCGAAATCCCTTGCAGCGCCGCATCGCGAAGCTCAGTTGCAAGAGGCGGCAGAATTTCTTCAAATTTTCGTCCAGCATCGGTGAGCCAAATGCGCCAAATGCGCCGATCCTGAGCATCACGCTCTCGCCGAATTAGCCCTCGCTCACTCATGCGATCCAGAACTCCGGTCAGTGTGCCGCCAACTTGCTGTAAGCGATCGCCAATACTCGAAGTCGCTTGCCCGTCTTCTTGCCAGAGGCAGCACAGAACAATCCAATGAAACGGCGTAAGCTTAAAGGGGTCAAGACGCTCCTGAAACTTGCGATTTGCGAGTTGCGATAGTAGTTTGATACGATAGCCAATTCCGTGCGGGGCAAGCAGGCATTTGAGATGCATTGGGATCGGTTCAACCTGGGAAGAAATCATTGATGTTAACTAAACTAAAAAGCGCTGGATTAAGGGATGGACTTGGGGTGCAAAAATCGGAGCGTCAGACATCAAGGGCAGACCGTAGCCGTTAAACAGCTAAACGCTGAGTAGAGAAATTTTAACGCCATAGGGGTCTGTATGCACAAAAGCGTTGCATAACTTTGACAGACTGTCGTATCCAAAACGGATATTGTAATTATCACTAGAAATGATTGATTCAGTCAGGTCTGCAACGCTTTATTACACGAAGTGCGTTGTAGACAAGGCTCAGAAATTCTCGCTTCGCTTTAATTAAGCTCAGTTTGTACATCTTGCCCTTGCAGAGGTTTGAGCGCGATCGTCGGCGGCTCAGTTGGAGGCAAAGACTGCGATCGTAGAACAATAGCCCCAATGATTAGCGTCAAAATGGGTATGCCGATCGACACCACACTCTTCAAGCTACTATTCATCCCCAGTAAATATTGAGCGCTACTTGCCAACCCAAACGCCAGAGTTGTTAGTCCAAACAGTCGCGCTTTCGGGATCAAGGCAGCAAATGTAATCAAAATCGAACAATACCAAGGCATTAACCACGAGGTCGCAAGAAGCATGAGGACTAAAGTTGTCCAGCCCATATCTTCTAACAACATCTGTGGCGTATTGTTCCAGCGTTTGTCACTGCGATGGAGCTGCCAACCATAAAAGCCAAAAAATCCCGCCAGCGTCAGATTGGACAACAGGGCGAGAATCACGCGCTGCTGAGTAAGATCTAAGCGATCTGGATGAAAAATGCGAACGAGATCGAGGAAAAATTTCGCGATCGCCATCAGCGAAGACTGATACTGCCCCGACACACCCGGATTGAGGATACTTTGCCAAGCCGCTAGATTCGGCATGACCGTGAACACCAGCCCCGTGACAATTGCACCAGATGCCACAATCATGCCGAGCAGCCATCGCCAATGTCCTTGACGCAGTAAGGTTACAGCCACCCAGGGAGTCCAAATTATTGGTAGCGTTTTACTTAAAAAGCCACCCCAAAGGGCGACAAACGCCATCCAGTATTGCTGTCTTGCATAGGAAACCGCAAACAGCACGATGCTCGTCGAGACAAAAATATCAACATGCGCCGAACTCACCTGTTCCATCAACAGCAAGGGGTGGAGTAGATAGGCGATCGTAATCCTGCCACGCTCTGGAATCGGCAACCAACGCCAAATTAAATAGCTATTCAAGAGATGCAGCAGTAAGCAAATTAGCTTAAAAATATAAAGTGCCACGATCGGACTCATCGTGACAAAGACAGCTGAGAAAGTGAAAACAGCTTGAGAAATCAGTCCATACGTCGAAGTTTGTGCCCAATCGACATAAGGCGACAGTTCGGTAACGTATGCCCCGGCTCGGATCAAATAGGGATTGGCTCCATTGAGATTCATCAATCCCGAATGCAAATAGAGATAAGTATCATTGCCGAGCGGATAGGCAATGAAGGCAAGCATCCAGAAGGCAGAAGTCCGAATTAAGATTTGGCGAAAGCTCCAAGTGGAATGTATCCACGAGGTACTGAGAAGATTTGCCAGCCAGATCAGATAAATAATCGAAAGTGCCAGATAACTACCGCCGATCGCGAGTTGCGTTTTGAGGTCTGGAAACGTTGCGAATTTTCGCCCACCCGCCAGAACGTAATAGAATTTATCAATTCCTAGGGATAAAAGAACAACACTTAAAAAGGTTGTAAGGATTAACGCGATCGCCGTTAGTATTCTAGTTTTATTCACGGAATTTTAAGATCGAGTAAATTCTCCTTAATATACTACTTCACGAATTTGGTGGCATCGCGTTTTAGAATTGTGAGCTTAGGAGTCAGACAAACGTGACACAAAATCGCTGGGTACAGAAGTTGAGCATTGCTGGCGTTGCATTGATTGCGTTTCTAGCTGCAATGTTTTTGCTACTATGGCAGGCGACAAGTTCTCGTGGAGTCGCCAAGGTCTGCATGCCAATCTATGCGGCAGATGTGATGTGTTACGGACAGCGACAATTGATGACTTCACATAAGCCGACGACGATCACAGTCAGTCCTTTGGGTGGAATTTTAGCAGCAGGTTATGAAAGAGAGATCGAGCTATGGGATCTCAAGACTGGCAAAGCCCTACCCAGGTTACAGGATCACACAGATTTAGTCAGCGCGATCGCGATTAGCCCAGATGAGAAAATTTTGGCAAGCAGTAGTTTAGATGGAACGATCAAGCTCTGGGATTTACCCCATCATCGTTTAGTTTCGACCCTGAATGCGGGACGGGCTTCTAATTTAGCGTTTAGCCCGGATGGGCGCATGTTAGCGAGTTCGAGTGGAGTGCATCGTTGGGCAGATGGGGTATTTAGTCCACTGGGGGTGCAGATGTGGGACATTGCGTCGCGGCAACGGGTGTATGGTTTGGGGACTCAGCCAGTCCGCGCGATCGCGTTTAGTCCAGATGGGCATCTGTTAGCGGCAGGAGATCGGATGAAAACAGAACTCTGGCAGGTTCGAGATGGCGAACGACTGCAAACTCTGAATTCAGGCGAGGTGACAGGGCTGGTCTTCTGCCAAGATGGACAAACATTGATTACAGGAAGTAGTAAGCTCAAACTCTGGGATTTGCGGAATGGCAACCTGCTGCATGAGTTTGATGCGGGAGCTTCGGATATGGTACTCAGCCCGGATGGACAGACTTTAGCAACTTCATCGGGGGGATCGGTGCATCTGTGGCATCTATTTACAGAACAATCGTTGGGATCGTTGTATGCAACGTCCTTTAGTAGTTTGTTTGTGGAGTTTGCCTTGAAGGGACAAGCGATCGTGGCAGCGGGAACGGATGGAATTTGGCTTTGGCGAGATTTGCATTCTGAGACGGCAACTCCCTAAGTTTCATGAAGGGACTTGAGCCAGAGATTAGAGTTTGAATTAGCTCAGATAAAAATGGCTTGAACGAGTCTAATCACTCGCTCAAGCCGCAGATTTGAAACATTCGAGAAATGACCGGACGTTTACTGACAATTCAGAAGATTACTGCCAGGAACATTCACAAATCCGTTAGAAACCCAACCTGAAACGGGTTTTGCAATCTGCACCCATACCCGTCCACTTGCATCTGTCTTGGATGTCGTTGGCGTGGTTGAGACATTGACTTGAGAATTGAACGCAACACTCCCTACAACCGCAGTTGACACATCGGGTCCTTGACGCACGATTAAACCTTGCGTTTGTGTGACACGGCGGCAGGTCGATGGGGAAGGATTCGGATTCGGGTTCGGATTTGGATTACCACCAGGGCAGAGTCTCAGCGTTACCGTTTGCACAAAGCCTTTAGAGGGAGCGCTCACAGCCAGGAAACCATTTTCAGCTGTATTTTCCGCGATCGTCATTCTTTGGTTTTCAGGGACAGCGCGAACAACAGGACTAGCAGCAGAACGCTCTGCGAAAATAGCAGTAGACTGCTTTGCACACCGAACTTGACCGACGAGTTGTGCTTGAGCAGCAGGCATGATGAAAGGGGCTGTCAGTCCAGCAATTGTTAGGGCGGAAACCGAATGCTGCCAAAGATTTAATTTCATCGTATTAAACTCCTCACCTAGGGTAGAACCCTTTACCAGTGGACTATTTCGGGAATTATCCCACGGATAGCTCGAATTCTTGGCTTTTTCATAATGCTTTTAAACATTTCACAGAGATACCTCTCTTAAAGCGTAGTCATAATGAATTCAACTTGGTTATGATAGGGAGGTTATTCAAGGAATTTCATCTGATGGTCAAAGTTGTTGGCATTGCTGGAAGTTTAAGACCGGGTTCTTACAGTCAACTCGCTCTGAAAGTTGCGATTCAACGGGTTGCCGCTTTGGGAGCAGAGGTAGAAATTTTGGATTTACGATCGCTGAATTTACCGTTCTGTGATGGTGGGAAGGACTATTCGGACTATCCTGATGTGGCAAAAATGAAGCAGGTCGTCAGCGAAGCGGATGCGATTATTTTAGCGACCCCTGAATACCACGGCAGTATTAGTGGCGTGCTCAAGAATGCGCTGGATCTGATGGGGTTTGTCGAGTTTACGGGCAAGGTAACGGGTGCGATTAGTGTCTTGGGCGGGCAGTCGAATAGTAATTCGCTCAATGATTTGCGAGTGATTTTGCGGGCAATTCATGCCTGGACAATTCCCGAGCAGATTGCAATCGGGCAAGCTTGGCAGGCATTTGGGGAAGATGGCAAGTTACTCGATGAAGACCTTTCGCAGCGGTTTGATGCATTTGCTCAGAGTTTAGTAGAGAACACTCGCAAACTTAGAGGTTAATTGCGATCGGGTCTGAGTGGTGAATGTTCAAAAGAGTGGGGAGTAGGGAGTAGGGAGCTAATTAGGAAACAATTCCCCACTCCCCACTGATGCGACAGAGATTTCATAGATTGATTCGTCGAGCGATCGCTAACGGTAAAATTAAGACTGTTCATAAACTTAGTTTTTGATATGACCGTAACCAGTGAACCCAAGCTCAGACTCGCTTCTCGGCTTGTGAATGGAATTTTATCGATCAAACCTGTGTTTGATTTGGCGAGATATCGTGCTCGAACGATGATGATCAAACGGGCAGAATCGATCGGGGTTCCCTGGACGAAGATTGTGGCTGATTTGCAAGCTCGCGATTGGTCAACGGAATTTAATCAAGTCAATAATCCTGATTTGAAATATCCAGAGTATTATGTGCGTTCTTTTCACGCCTACGAAGAAGGGAATTTAGGGTGGGAGCCTGCTACTGAAGTAGAAGTGGCTGCCTATGCGGTTCATGCAAGGATTTGGAGTGATTCGGGAAAAGATGGCGATCCCCGATTGCGTCAGAGCTATCACAACGTTTTGCAAGCTGAAATTTCTGAATCTCCAAAAGCGATCGTGGATCTCGGATGCAGCGTGGGAATGAGCACCGTTGCGCTACAAGACGCTTTCCCAGGTGCAACGCTCACCGGAGTTGATCTTTCCCCTTATTTCTTAGCCGTTGCGAAGCATCGAGTCGGAGAACGGGAAAACATTAACTGGGTACATGCCGATGCCGCAGCAACAGGTTTACCCTCTGGCTCGTATGACTTAGTTTCGGCTTGCTTGTTGTTTCATGAGTTGCCGAAAAGCGCAGCGATCGACATTCTCAAAGAAGCCAGAAGATTACTTCGTCCGGGTGGACATCTTGCCATCATGGATATGAATCCCAACTCTGAAATTTATGCCAAGATGCCGCCTTACATTTTGACATTACTCAAGAGTACAGAACCCTATTTGGATCAGTATTTTGGGTTGGATTTGGAGAAAGAAATCGTTGAAGCAGGTTTCTCTAAACCGACTTTGACCTGCAACACTCCGCGCCATCGGACTTTGGTTGCCCAAGCTTGCTAAAGGCGCTAGTTTTCCTCTCAAGCCGCAGGAGCCGCGATCAGGGATGAGACGGCTTTGACCAATACATCCGGTTCCGTTGGCTTTGAGAGGTGCATTTGAAACCCTACGGCTAAGGCTTGCTGCTGATTGACCTCGCCAGCGTAAGCCGTTAGCGCGATCGCTTTAATCGTCCCTCCTTGCTCTGGTGACTGCTTTCTAATTTGCTGAATCAGAGAATAGCCATTCATTTCTGGCATCCCAATATCGCATAACAAGAGATCAGGAATCGATTGGCTCATGAAACACAGTGCCTCTGCTGCCGAAGCTGCGACTGTCACTTTTGCGCCTGCTTGGATCAAGACAAATGATGCCAACTCTCGCATGTCTGCATCATCATCTACCACCAAGATGCAAATCCCGGTTAAATCTGCCGCAGCTTCTACATTCTCGATCTCAGAAGGGGTGTGCTCGATGTGGTTGAGCGGCAGACGAACAACGAAAGTCGCGCCTAGATTAGATCCGGGACTCTCTGCCCAAACGCTTCCACCATGCAATTCAACCAGCTGACGCACGATCGCCAGCCCCAACCCCAATCCCCCAAATTTTCGAGTCGTGCTGCCATCTTCTTGGCGGAAGTAATCAAATACATAAGGGAGAAACTCTGGATGAATGCCTCTGCCCGTATCTTGAACTTGAATGTGCACATGAGCGCCAACCTGCTCTAAGCGCACCTCGACTTGCCCGCCTGATGGCGTGAACTTCACAGCATTCGACAAGAGATTCCAAACGATCTGTTGGAGACGGTTTGTGTCGCCTAAAACGGCTCCTGAAATCGGATTGATCAGGGTTTGAATGTGAATCTGTTTCGCTTCAGCCGCTAGGTGGACGGTTTCTAAAGCCGCCTCAATCGTCGTCGCCAGATTGACAGGCGCAATGTTTAACGTCATTTTTCCTTGCAAAATGCGGGAGACATCGAGCAAGTCTTCGATTAATTGCGCTTGCAGTTTCGCATTGCGTTCGATCGTTTCCAAAGCTTGGTTCGTTTTCGTGGCATCTAACCGTTTGCACCGCAGCATTTTTGTCCAACCGAGAATGGGATTGAGGGGCGATCGCAATTCATGCGACAACACCGCAAGGAATTCATCCTTGATCCGGTTCGCCGATTCTGCTTTGGTGCGATCGCGTTGGGCAGCTTGATAGAGTTGGGCATTGTCGATCGCGAGCGAGGCACGACGCGCCAATTCCTCAGCTAATTGCAAATCTGTCATCGTGTAGCGTCGTCCAGACTCAGCCGAGATAAAAGAGATGACCCCAATAATTCTCGCCTGAGTTCGGAGCGGCACAGCCATCACAGAACTAAACCCGACCTGCCGTAGAATCTCTAAATGCTCTGGATTACGAGCAGCCTGAACGAGCATTTCATCTAGGATCTCTGGCACAAAATCAGGCTCTCCAGTTCGCAGGGTTAAGGCTGCACCACGAGCCGCATTCGGGTCGAGTGGATACTTTTCTTGCAGCTGATGTGCCCATTCCAGTTTGGTAGGATTGATGTGAGCAACGGCAATCTGGTCAATGGTGCCATCCTCCTCAACGATGTGAACCGTACACCAGTCGGCTAATTCCGGGACGGTTAGCTGTGCGACTCGCTCCAACGTCGTTTGATAATCTAGGGAAGACGCTAGCACTGCACTAGTTTCGGAGAGAAACTGTTGGGCACGTTCTAACCTAACGCGTTCCGTGACATCGACCACATAGATCAAGACGCTTTCCACCTGGTGACTCGCGTTGACAGTCGGTAGATAGTAAACGTTGTAGTAACCGGGACGACGATCGTTGCGCCCCGGAGGATTTACGGCAAAGTTGGGTGAAATGAAGGGATCTCCCGTCGTGTAAATTCGCTCAAAGATTTCCACTAATCTGGGGTCGGTTTGACCAAACAGCGTCGAAATTGAATTGCCTAAATGTTGCTCACGGGTTAATCCGTTAATTTCAGCTAAGGATTCATTGATGGCAACATATCGTTGCTCGGCATCCAGTAAAGCTAAGCCAATCGGAGAGGTTTCAAAGATAGTCGCCAATTGCTGCTGTGCCGCTTCGGATTGGGCGCGAGCAAGGCGTTCGCGCTCTAACAGTTGTTCCCGTTCCTGCTCGGCTTGCTTGCGCTGCGTGACATCCAACACCAGCGACAATACCGACAGCATCCGTCCCGATTTATCTCTGAGGCTGGAGTTATACCACTCGCAATGCACCACGTTGCGATCTTTCGTGTAATTGCGGTTGTACGAGAGAATATGCGGTTCCTCACCATAAACTAATCGCTGACAGACATCAGCAACCGATTCCAGGTCTTCTTCAAAGACAAACGGAATCTCCATTAAATGTTTACCCAGTATTTCCTCAGCTTTCCAGCCCAAAATGCGTTCTGCACCAGCAGACCACCGAAGGACTCGAAAGTTATCGTCCCATTCCACAACTGCCATCGGCGTATTTTCGACGTGGAAATTGAGCTTTTGTAGCGTTTGATGCAAGGTCTCTTCCGCTTGCTTGCGCTCTGTAATGTCAATCACAACGCCAATCGAGTGCTTCGGTTGTCCTTGCGCATCATAGGAGAACTGTCCTCTCACATCGACCCAGTGAATCAAGCCGTCTGGCAAGCGCAGGCGATATTCGTGATGGTACTCTGTTCGTTCCGCGATCGCTTGCTGCCACTTTGTCTCTGTTTCTCCCAAGTCATCCGGATGCACGCGACTTGCCCAAAGTTCGTAGCTAGGCTTATCCTCATCAGGCTGTAGCCCCAGAATCGTGAAATGTCCTGATGACCAGAGGAGCGTATCTGCTTGCAAATCCCAGTGCCAAGTGCCCATCCGTCCCACTTTCAGCGCAAGTTGTAGGTGAGCTTCACGCTCTCGCAATTCTGCTTCTGCTCGCGATCGCTCTACAGCTAGCCAGGTTTTTTCAGCGATACGTTCCAGTAATTTCCCGTCTTCTGATGTCCACTGCCGAGGAGTAGCATGGTGCAACATCAACAATGCGAGGAACCGTCCTGCCTTCACGAAGGGGACGCACAGCAACGATTTGGTTTGTATTTCAGCAAAAGCAGCGGCTCTTGCTCCAGCAGTTCGAAAATCGCGATCGACATCATCAATCACAATCGTTTTGCCTTGCTGCAATTCAGCAATAATCTCAGACCCAAACAAACTCATCGGCAGTCTACCAACGACGCTCCTGACTTCATTGCAGTAGTCGCGATCGACAAGAACATATTCCTGGGTTGGATCAATTTCACCATAAGTACAGCGAGTGACATTGAAATGATGCCCAGTGGAGCTAACCACCTGCCACATAATTTCTTCAGAGTCTTGCAGGGCACGAATTGCATCATTCAATTCGATCAAGAACTGCTGTTGTCTTTCTTTGCGCTGAAGTTCTACCAGTAAGGCTTCTGCCTGCTGACGGGCTTGTACTTGAGCCGTAACTTCGATTCCATGAATCAAGATACTATCGATACAACCATCAATGTCTCTTAGCGGCAGAAACACGAAATTGAAAAATCCTTCGACGACATTGCCGTCCCCATTCGGCTCCCAGCGGGACAGAGACTCATCTCCTTGAATAATTTCCCCAGTCTGATAGACCCGATCGTAAATCTCAGAATATCCCTGAGCTGCCATTTCAGGAAATACTTCGTGTGCTCTCTTCCCCAAAATGTCTTCGGAACGTCCGGAGACAGCCAGAAACTTAGAGTTTGCCAGTTCAAAGACGTGATCAGAACCCGACAACACGGCAAACATAGCAGGCACTTGCATCAGAATGTCTCGCAGTCGCTGACGTTCATTTTCAGCTAATCGACGGCTAGCCTGCTCTTGTTTGAGAAGTCGATCGCGTTCAGCTTCGATTTGCTTGCGTTCGGTAATGTTGAGCGAGACCCCTAGCATCCGAATCGCATGTCCCGCATCATTGAGATAGACGCGCCCCTGACTTTTGAGCCAGCGAATTGCACCATCGGGACTGATCACTCGGTATTCCTGAGAAAAGGAGTGGTCACTCGCGATCGCCTGTTCCATCGTTTGCCTGACAAGTTGTCGATCGTCGGGATGAATTACCGCACGAAATGCTTCTGCGGTGCCCACATGCATCCCAAAAATCTCCAGCGCATTTGGAGAACACACCACTTGATTGGTCTCCAAATCGATATCCCAAGCAATCATGGCAGCGGATACGAGGGCAAGCTGTAAGCGTTCTTCTGTCTGCCGCAGGTTTGCTTCAACCTGTTTGAGGTGAGTGACATCTTGAAAGACCGCAACGGCTGCCAGGATTCGTTGCTGCTTATCTAAGATTGGACTGGAACTGACTGAAATAATGCTATAGCTACCATCTTCCTGGCGTAGCTCCATTTTCTCTTGCGTAATGACTTCCCCGGTTTTGAGCGATCGCACCAAAGGATACTCATCTGGTGCATAAATTTGTCCATTCGGGCGAAATGCTGCAAATGGAGTCACGGGAACATAGTCCTCTAGCTCATGGGACTGTTCAAAGTCATATTTGACAATTTGTTTGGCTTGTTCGTTTGCAAGCACCAACTTACCAGTAGCAGCATCCGCGATGAAAACTCCCGCAGGCATCTGGTGCAGAACTGCTTCAAATTGCGCCCTTTCCGTTTCCAACGCTTGGAGTAATCGTTCCCGTTCTGCCTCTGCTTGCTTGCGTTCTGTCACATCCCGAAAATAAACGGCGAGTCCTTCTTGCGAGGGATAAGCATTGACTTCTAGCCAGGATTGAACGGGTTCGCCAAACTCTTCCCAGGTCAGTGCGACTTGTTCTGCTACGGCTTGATGCATTGCTCGATAGGCGATTCCGCCAATGAGTTCAGGAAAAACTTCATTCCAAACATGTTTACCCAGCAATTCTTCGGGTAATCGGTGCAGAATTCGAGCCGCTGCCCGATTGACATAGGTGTAGCGCCAGTCTCGATCGAAGGCAACGAAAGCATCGGCAATACTTTCTAGAATGGTTTCTACCTTGCGTTCATTGGTTTGGGCACTTGTATTGAGCAAGCCTTCTAAGCGTGCCTCTAACTCCTGCTTCTGACATTTCAGAGCAGCAATTTCCTGCTGTTGCTCAAAAATTTGAGCTGGAAGCAACGCCGTTGGAGCGTTTGCATAGGTAGATTCGTTAGAATGCTCTGCTTCTAGACTGCGAGCAAAGTGTTCAATGACTTCAGAGCGAGACATTCCCCGTTTTTGTGCTTCTTTATCGAGCGATCGCCAAGCTGTACGGGTAAGAGAAATGCTAATGCGTTGTTTGGTTTCTGCATCCCAATTTTGAACAAACTTACCGGTAGCATCGCGCTTCATAAAGAGTCATCCGTAGGCGTAAACGGCGTACTTTATTAAATCCGAGGTGCGCTTCTTTACAAATCTCCCCTTAGAGTGAGCCTTTCCGTTTCAAACAAAGATTGTAGATAGTTGCGCCAAATCGAGCCAATGGCGTGAAGAAAGACAATCATTCACATCAAAAATCAAACCTCTTGTGCGACTTCATCCCACAACGATGTGGTCTGTCTCAAACTCAGATGATTGCCATTTCCGAGAATGAGATGATCGAGCAATGGAATTCCCAAAAATCGAGCACCTTCGAGCAATTGGCGCGTCAAATTGATATCTTCTGCACTCGGTTCGACATTTCCTGATGGGTGGTTATGAGCAATGATGGCTCGGGTTCCGCCTTGTCGAATAATTTCTCGAAAAATCTCACGCGGATGTGCTAACGTCTCGGTTGCAGTCCCGATCGTAATCACTTGAGTTGCAATTAAGCGATGCTTCACATCGAGAATCAGCACGGCAAATCGCTCTTGAGCCTGCCACATCAATTCATGACTCAAAGCAGCAGCAGCTACATTCGGATCATCAATGACTGTTTTTTCGGGAGGTCGAGATTGATAGACTCGTTTGCCAAGTTCGATCGCAGCTAAAATCGTTGTCGCTTTCGCAGTTCCAACGCCGGGAACTTTCGTCAGTTCTGAAATTGTCACTTCTCGCAATGCACTCAACGGATCGCGCTGATGCTGACTCAGGGTTTGCAAAATATATTGCCCTAGCCCCACAGCGGACAGTTTCCCTGACCCTGTACTCAGCAAAATTGCTAGAAGTTCAGCCGTTGCAAGTGTTTTTGCACCTTGAGCGATCAGGCGTTCGCGAGGGCGTTCACTCTCTGGTAGGTCAGCAATCCGAATTGAATACGTCATGAACCGCGAAATATCACAATTTCTTCATTAATCCCTGACGGTAAATACAATGAGACACTAGCAGAACAAGCGATAATTTCTTCAGATAAAACGTAAGGGAATGTAAAACGTGAGACGGATTTCTGGATGGGTGATGGGGAGCTTGGTGTCAGGAATGATTCTATGTCCCGCAGTCAATGCTGCGCGATCGCAAGACTACACCGTGGCACAATTTCTCTCAGTTCTCAATGGATTAGGGTATGCGGTTCCACTGAATGCGCCAATCGACGATCCGAGAGTTCGGCAAGGCATTCGTGAGTTTCAGTTTCAGTTTCAACTCCCAGTTGATGAAACGTTGAACATTCCCACTCAAGACAAAGCAGCAGATATTGTGCGCACGCTACAACTTGGCTTAAATCGGACAGTTCGTCCCAATCCCGAGCTTCCGGGGAGCCAGTTTTACGGTAAGCAAACCGAAGAAGCGGTGAAAAAGTTTCAGCAGCAAAATCGCTTACCTGCGACTGGAATTGCCAATCTTGAAACTCGACGGCGATTGAATGACCTGCTCAATGATGCAGTTCCAAGAACAGAATCCCAAAACTCGCCACCTTCTCAACCTGCACTCCAATCTCCAGCGCTGAGCATTTATACTGATGCACAAATTAAAGCCATCCTGGCGGGGTTTGGCTATGACATCAATCAGAAAGCTCCGTTAACTGATGCCCCAACTCGGCGAGCTATTCGAGAGCTTCAGCAAATTTATGGGCTTTCTGAAACGGGATTGGTCAATCGTGCCACTGAAGAAAAGCTTTCGAGCGTGATGCGAAATCTGCGGAATAATTTGAAAACGATTTTGCGGAGTGATTTTGCGATCGCACAATATTACGATTCAGCCACCCAAGCCGCGATCCGACAATTCCAAGCCCGTTACGGATTGAGAGTTACGGGTCTGGCAAATTTAGAAACTCGAAGTCGGCTCGACGATGAAGCGCGGAGATTGAGACGAAACTAATCTGCGCTTCTGAGTTCATCAAGTTTTGCTCGCACTGCCTGAATATCTTGCCACATCAGCCATTTCGGTTGACCTTTCTCGCGAGATTGGTTTCTGAGCAGATAAGCCGGGTGGAAGATTGGCATGTAAAAGCGATCGTCTTTTTCGATCCACTGTCCCCGAACTTTAGTGATTCCCTGTTTGATTCCGACTAGGGCTTTCATCGCTGTTGCCCCAGTTAAGAGAATAATTTTCGGATCGACCATGCGAATTTGTTCGGCCAAGTAGCCACTGCAAGCCGCTGCCTCATCCGTCGTTGGCGTGCGATTTTCAGGGGGACGACATTTGACGACGTTACAGATAAAGACATCTTCTTCGGTCGTGAGATTCACTGAAGCCAGAATGCGATCGAGCAACTGCCCCGATTTTCCGACAAAGGGCATTCCCGTCTCATCCTCAGTCTGTCCAGGCCCTTCCCCAACAATCATAATCGGCGCTTTCAAATTGCCGCGTCCAATCACTGCATGAGTTCGAGACGCACCCAAGTCGCAGCGATGACAGCGATTACAATGTGCGCCCATCGCTTCCATCGTTTGATACGTCCCTGTTGGAATCGGAATCTTGGCACTCGTCGGAATCAACTCCGGGTCAAAACTGGGTGGAGCAGAGGGTTCAGCCGCAGGGATATCAAACAGGCTAATTTGTTCGTCGTTCGCCATGAATCGGATCGCGCAGAAATTTATTAACCCATAAATTCTAAAGGGAATTGCGATCGGATTGCGGCAATCGAAAGAAAGAAGACAGAGTTGAAATTCTAGATCTATGCTGAAGATATCCTTCAGGCAGGAGGAACGCATGTTTTCTTCTCAATTGTCTTCGGATACAGTTTTATTTGACGATCGCAAAGATGCAGGGGAACGACTGGCACAGTTAGTGTTAGAACAAGCACAGTCGGTCGAGGGGTCATTTATCGTCTATGCTTTGCCACGGGGCGGGGTGGAAATTGGAGCAGCGATCGCGCAGGTTTTACATTGTCCACTGGATATTTTGGTGGCGAAGAAGATTACGCGACCTGAAAATCCAGAATTAGCGATCGGGGCAGTGACCGCCGATGGACAAGTCTTAAGGTCGGTTCATTCAAGAATTCCAGGGTGGGAGGATGCGTTAAATCGCGCTTTGGCGAAAGCAAAAGGTCAGTTTGAGCAATTTCGCGATCGTCCGAATGTCACGGCAACGGGAAAAATTGCGCTGCTCGTCGATGACGGGATTGCGACAGGAATGACGATTTCAGTCGCAGCGAAATCGCTACGAAAACAAGAGCCAAAAGAGATTTGGATCTGTGCGCCAGTTGCGCCGCAAGTGATGATCCGCCAACTTGAAGGGATTTGCGATCGCGTTTTAGTACTGGCAACCCCGGAACCGTTTTTAAGTGTGAGTCGATTTTATCGATCGTTTCCGCAGGTGGAGATGGAAAGTGCGATCGCGGACTTGAAAAGAACTTTGCAAAGCTGATAAAAGTTAGTGATGACTAACTCTTTGACGCGAGGGAGACAGATGCGGCAGTGGCGCAGTTTTTGGCACACGATCGAGTTTATGAGTCAGGATAATCCGCCTCAATTAGTTGAAACGTTGATGTTGGCGTTATCGATGCTGCTGTTTAGTGTCTGGATTTTTAATTCAGAATTGGCGTATTTGTTGTTGGGATTAGTGTTTACGGTGGGAGCTTGTGCGTCGATTTTGGTGCGCGAGGCGTTGATTCCAGCAGTACGTCCGCGTCCAACGCAGGTAATGGCGACTTTGCTGTTAGGAGTGAGCTTGTACGGGTTTGCGGATTTGCTGTTTGCAAGATAATTCGCGCCTTTGACCGCGCGAATTCATATCAAGTCTTGGTAGGTTTTGATCACTTGTTGGGCGATCGCATCCCAACTGTAATTTTGTTGTGCAAAAATTTGGGCGTTTTTACCGCGTTGGATTTGTTCTACGCGATTTGCTAGTGCTTCTTTTAAAGCTTGCGTTAGGCTCTCCACATTGCATTGAGCGATCCAACCAGAGCGCGATCGCTCAATGTCTTGCCAGATATGAACCTGATCTGAAATCACAACAGGCGTTCCAACACTCATTGCTTCTGCGACTGCGATTCCAAAATTTTCGTAGTAAGACGGTAAGACAAACAAATCTGCTGCTTCGAGCAGTGCCGTTTTCTCACCGCCTGTGACGAAGCCGACGATCGAGGTTTTGTCTTTGAGTTGAGAGTATTGAATGCGATCGCGGATCGTTGCTTCGTAGCTTGGATCTTGAGGGTTGCCGCCAGCTAGGACAAAGTGAAAGTCTGAGCCGAGATTTTCCAGCACAGGGAGTAAGAGATCTAATCCTTTTTTGGGATCGATTCGAGACATGAAAAGCAGAATTGGCTTGTTCTTGGGGATTCCATATTTTTCATGAATTGAACTCGATGCAGAAGGCGGCAAGCTGACTCCTAATGGCAACACGACATCGCGAGTCACTGTATTGAATCGCTCTGAAGTTTTCGCTTCTTGCTCGCTGGTGAAATGAATTGCTGCGGCTCCGGCTAAGTTGGGACGTTCTAGCACTGCTGCATAAAGACGCTTGAGCTGGCGTTTTTTCTGTAAGTCAGCCGGATCGAGGGTTCCGAGAGGTCGAAGAATGTAA
This sequence comes from Leptolyngbya sp. GGD, assembly GCF_026735145.1. Taxonomy (NCBI): domain Bacteria; kingdom Bacillati; phylum Cyanobacteriota; class Cyanophyceae; order Leptolyngbyales; family Leptolyngbyaceae; genus Leptolyngbya; species Leptolyngbya sp. GGD. The sequence continues at coordinate 750,648 of NZ_JAPQKE010000001.1, read as the reverse complement.
GGTAGCTGCTGCGATCGCGCAATGGCGGCCGAGCACGAACTCACAGGAGAGAAGAGTGCGTGAATGTGTGCAAGATCGTAAGCTTTGGAGTTTTTGTGAAGCCATTGGAGAAGCTCGATCGAGAATTTATACCGTCGAAATGGGGAGCATCGAAAGTAGTAAATTTCATAGCCGTTTTGAGCAACGGGAACACCTAAAGGGACATCCAGTGGGGCTTGTCCGACATCGCCGTTAGAGTTGGTTGTCGCGATTGTAATCTCGACACCAGCTTTTGCCAATGCGCTTGAAAGCCCCAGCACCATTTGACTAGGCCCGCCATAAACTAAAGAGATTGATGGAACGATTTGTAAGATTTTCATGTGATTTTTAACCCCGCAGGAGTTGGTCATATTCCGCATGGGTTCCAATCCAAAACCATGCAATGTCGTCACCTTCTTCAAGTGCTAGTGCGCGATAGTGTAGCCCGATTCTGACTGACCAGAATTGCCCGACTTTTTTGAAGTGCAATAATGGATAGCGAGAATCCTGCTTGAGTAATTCGTAACAGCGATCGGCAAGTTCCTGAATTTCTTCGGGCAGTTGTCGATAGTAGTACCAGAAATCAGGGGTCGCGCGATATCTCACAGGTCAGTACAGTTCTCTTCTCGTAAATGTTGTCGCGCTCGTTCAGCTAAGTGATTGAGCTTTCCGGCTGCTACATCTTCTTCAAATTGCCGATCCCACAGTTCTGCATCAAATTCAGCAAACCAGATCCGAAAAGCAGCGAGTTCTTCGGCAGACAATTGACGCACAGCCAGTTCGATTTCTTCTAAGTTCTTCATATGCTCAAACTTGGTCATCTATGGGATTCATTCTACCGATCCTATTTTTCAAAGCGATCGATAAAACTCCAACAACTCCTTCGCTAACGCCCGATTCGTATATTTTGCGATCGCTCTTTGATATCCTCGCTGTCCCAAATCCGTAGCAAAATCACGATCGTCCATTAATCGTGCTAGTCGATCGCTCAATTCCTCGACATTTCCCTCTGGAAACACCAAGCCTGAATCTGCAATGACATTCGGAATCTCGCCTGAATCCGAGCCAATCACTGGAACCTGACAAGCCATTGCTTCGATCAAAACATGTCCGAATTGTTCCTTCCAACCGACTGAAGTTAATGTTTTAAACTGATATGTGGTTTCAGAAGGTAAGACTAAGGTATTCATCAAATTGATATAGCGATAAACCTCGGCATGAGGAACACTTTCAATCCAAATCAAGCGGTCGCTAAATCCGAATTTTTCAGCTTGTTGTTGGATTTCTGCTTTGAGTTCACCTCGTCCGAGTAGAAGAAGTTTCCAATTGCGATCGCGAAGATTCTCCAATGCTTTCACTAACGTCAAAATCCCTTTCTCAGGCACAAATCGCCCAACAAATCCCACGACAAAGTCGTCCGGCTGAATCCCGAATTGTGCAGAAAGTTCCGGCTGAGACTGAGGGCAAAAGAGAGATTCATCAACACCAAGCTGCGGCATGATGCTCATTTTTTTTGTGTAACCGCGATCGCGTAAAATCTTAGCTCCGTCCTGATTTCCAACCACGATTCCGTCTGTATTTTTGAGATTGTATGTCTCAAGTAATGACACCGGAAACTGCAACGTATAAGGCAAATTCCACCAGGTAAAAAAGAGATTCTTGGCTTTCAAATTTAAGAGTCGATTCGCAGTAATAAACTGTGCATATGCAAAAGACTTAGACCCTTGCTCAACTTGAATAATATCGGGTCGAAACGACTTCAGTAGCGAAATTAAATCGGCTCCAAATGTGAGTAAGCCCTGATTATTTTGACTGAAATTAGAAATAGGAACAACTCGAAACGATCCTTCTTCGCGATAGCGAGTTTCGATTGTATCTTTCATCACGCCACCCGGTTTCCAACGTTTGGGAACGACGATCGTGACTTCAATACTAGGTTCTAAATTCGCTAAAGCTCGGAGCTTTTCACAATTGAGATCGACGATATAAGAATGACTCGCAACTAGAATTTTCATCGTTTCACCTCATCTCGTCGGCTATAAATTTGTCCGTCATCCCAGAGCGATCGAATGAGTGTCACGATCGCGCTAAGAAATCCCAATGAATAAAAGCAAAATCTCGTGATGATTTTGAGCGGTGAACCACTTTTGTGACAAGGCGGACGACCCAACACATGGCAGTCAAACAATCGGAAAAAGAAACGTGCGGCTTGCGAGACTGTGAGATTGTTCAATCCCATCAAAAAATGGTTGTGATAGAACGTCATCTGATATTTCAGCGACTTCGTACTGATATCGTGACAGCCGCCCGTTTCCTCACCCAAATGCACTAATGAAGCTTCTGGGTCATACCAAATCATCAAGCCCGTCTTCCGCAATTTCAAACAGAAGTCAGACTCTTCCCGAACTGCACTTCCCCGAAACCGCTCATCAAACCAAATATTATGTTTCTCAAATACTTCGCGGCGATAAGACATATTGCACCCGCGCGCGCTCAAAACCTGCTGCGGTTTCACAGTATGGACTAGATTTAAGTGATACCAAGCGATTCCAGGATCGTGTGCTTCGGGTGGCAAGTCTTGAATCTCTAGCCCTGGTGCAAAATCAGCGAGTTTCATACGATCGAAGACTCTGCCTGCCACTGCGCCAATCTCTGAGCGCTGATAGTTCTTCGCGTGTGCGGCTAGATATCCCGGTTCTAACTGCACATCGTCATCAATGAAGAGAAGGATCTCACCTTGCGATCGCCGTACTGCATAGTTTCTCGCCCCTGGTAAGCTTGCCCAATCAAGCTTAAACCACTGGATTTTCCCCACTTCTGCTAGGTCTTCGAGGAACTTTTGCACATCGGGTTCATGTACAGGAGTTTGATCGACGACTAGCACTTCGTAATGAGGATAATCTTGTTTTAGAACATCAATGATTGTGTCGCGCAGAGGTTCTTCACGCCCATACGTGGGAATGACAACCGAGATAAAGGGCTGAGTCATAACGGGGCTAGCAAACAACGCCGTTAGTGTTCCCAGAGTTGCAGACTCTAAACCCTAGACGAAAGAGGAATTCAAGACAATAACTTTGGATCGTCTTTCGGTGGATGCCATCCAACTTCTACCCAAGATTGTCGAGAATTTTGAATAAAGCCCTGATTGTGGTCATCATCATTTAGATCAAGCCTTTTACAGGTTGCTCGACCTATTGGAGTGACTCCTAAGATTCTCAACCCATCGGCAGTCCAAATAAAATGCTTCTCCCAATCCTGAGTTCTGGGATTAAACAGAGGCACTTCTTGATTGGTTTCTGGATCAATGCCCGTGATGAAGTTGTAGCGATGGAAGTTACAGCGTTGACAGGCATAGGCGAGGTTCTCGATCGCATCAGAACCGCCTAGAGACTGAGGAATTAAATGATCGATCGTGAATGGGGTCGCGCTGGTGCGTTCTAGGGAGTGGCAATATTCGCAGAGGAATTTGGCTCGTCGCCGGACAGATTGTCGAGTGAAGTCGTTGATTGCCACAATTCGGAAGCCAGTTTGGTATTCACAAAGCTAAAAATGCGATTGAGTTCTAATAATCCCATCATTTCGGCTTCTTCTTCTTCTGAAAGCGTTCGCTGTTTCCGTCCTTCAAGCAAAAACTCTAACCGTGCCTGAAGTTCATCAGTGAAATAGAAAGGACGGAAGCGATCGCTCGGATTCAATTTAATTCCATCGAATAGCCAGGACGAGGGCTGCTTCATAACCTGATTCATGATGATCTCCTGCGAAAGCAGACATACTATTTTTGGTAATTTTCTATAGCTATTTTAGTATTTTCTTTGTCGGCAGCTTCGGAGAGAATGCCTGATCGCACGTTCGCCAGAATACTAATTTTAGTATTGATAACGATGAGTGCAATTTGACACGATCGCTAAATTTCTCGTGGATAATAAGCAGGTGGATTCCACTCGACGTTTGCCCCAGACGATGAACTGCCCCGATGACTTCACCTCTTTCATTGTTTTATTCCTATTCTCATCAGGATGAGGATTTGCGCGATCGACTTGAAACGCATCTTGCAACGCTGAAGCGACAGAATTTGATTCAGCAGTGGCACGATCGTAAGATTTTGCCGGGTGAGCAATGGGCGGGAAAGATTGATGAAAATTTGGAGTCGGCAGAAATTATTCTGTTGCTGATTAGCTCTGACTTTATTGCGTCGGACTATTGTTTTGAGTTGGAAATGAAGCGGGCGATCGAGCGGCATAAGGCAAAGGAAGCGATCGTGATTCCGATTGCGCTTCGTCCTGCGGATTGTACAGGACTACCGTTTGCTGAGATTCAAGGATTGCCGAAGAATTTTAAGCCTGTGACGACCTGGGACAATCAGGATGAGGCGTTTTTGAATGTCGTGACTGGAATTCGGGCAGTTGTTCAGCAGATTCAGGCACGAAAAGCAGTGCGATCGCTGAAAAATCCGTTTGAGCCGTTGAGTGGCAGGGTCGATGATCCGATGCAGTTTTTCGGACGCGATCGTGAATTGCAGCGAATTTTTGAATTGTTGGAAAGTCGCAATAGTGTGGCGGTGATTGGCGATCGAGAAATTGGCAAATCGTCTTTGCTGCGGGCGGTTTATCGCGATTGTCAGACACGGTTGGGGCGCGTGCCGATTTATCTAGATTTGAATTCGATCGAGAGTGATGAGGATTTTTATGAGGAGTTGTGTCATCAAGCAGGGGTGGCGACTTGTCAGGGGGCGCGGTTGAAGCGATCGCTTTCTGCTAAGCGGCTGGTCTTGCTGCTAGATGAGGTGGAGAAGATGACGTGGCAGGGCTTTACGCATGGACTGCGATCGCAGTTGCGGGGATTAGCGGAGGGAGCGGATGCGCCGTTGCGGTTGGTTTTAGCGGCAGGGCGTTCGCTGGATCGGTTGTTTTCAGATGGGCAGGATGGGATGACTTCGCCGTTGGCGGGAATTTGTTTGGAGGAGAGAGTGGGGAAATGGGGAGATAGGGAGATGGGGGAATTTTTGGCGAGAAAGTTGCGGGGATTGCCGATTCAGTTTACGTCGGAGGAGATTGAGCGATTGATTGAGGAAAGTGGGGGGTATCCGAAACGGTTGATGCGGGGAGGATACGAGTTATTTCGGCAGTATCAATACAGGTAGGGGAGTGTTTTTGCTGAGAAGATGACGAGATTTGTGATGAATGGCTTGGCGTTCGTCAGTAAGGTTGGAAGGTTCGTGACGAATTGCGCGATCGTCGTTGAGAAGATTGCGGGATTCACGGAGAATCTTGCGATCGTGGTCACGAAAAGGAGAACGTTTTCGGTAACGATGGAGCGGTGTGGGGAGAATGATCGGGGTTTCGCTAGAAATTGGGGTTTAGGCAAGACGGAAGGAGATAGATTGATGCAGAAACTTGCAGAATCCAGCAGAAAACATCTCAGCCATGATGCTGCATTGATGTTGCTTGCTGTGTTGCCAGACCATATTCGGGACGCTTACATAACTTATGCTCAACAGATTGGGTATAGCATTGAACTCGTTCTGGAAATGGCTTTGGCAGATTTTCTAGATCCTGATTCGCTGACCTTTGCAGATTGTAAGCCTCGGATTGGGGTGCCTCTGGAGTCTGGATAGGATGGGGTTAGACTTGCGATCGTTGTTCGAGTTTCTTTATGCAGAGCTACCGTGTACACACCCGTTGATTTATCTGTTACTGCTGAGAGCTTTCGCCCCCTAAATCCCCCATTCTGGGGGACTTTGAAAAGCATGGCATGTCTCGACTGGATTGGCTTTCTTTGGGAGGTTCTTTCTTCGAGAGCACTAAGGAATCGATTCATTTTTGAGCAGTCAAAGTCCCCCATATATGGGGAATTTAGGGGGCTGAAGACCATCGAAACGAAGCGATCGATACGTTCTGCCAGTCGTCATCCTAACCATCTTCCTACGAATCTCATGCTATGAGCCAGCCTGTTCCTAAGCTTGATCTCGCCCCAAAGCTGCGTCGTCCGCTCTCGCTGTGGAATCCGTTGGATTATGTGCGCTTGCTGTACTGGGTATTCTACTTTCCGCAAGCGATTCGCTGGTATGTGGAGGCTTTTGCGAGAGGTGAGACAGGCTTTAGCAACACTCAAAGTTGGGGCAAGAAACTGCGGTGGATTCAACGCGACCTAACCGCTCGACTCCGTTTACAAGGGCTAATTTTGCAGATTGTTATGCCGATCACTACCTGCTATGTCCTAGGAGTGATGGGTATATCTATGGACTGGTTCGGTACATCACTCATATGTATATATATGGGGTTTGTAGGTACGATTTATGAGGATGAGCATGAGTATGAGGAGGAAGCAGGTGCTATAGCTCAAGTGATATGTAGTAGAGTAGCTATCAGCACTACTCTTAGCGTAGCTTTGGGCGTATTTACCGCGGTTGGCGGTGTGGCTTCTATCGTAGCTTACGGTGTAGCTTTTGTTGTGAATATTGATGTAGCTACTAGCGTAGTTATTGGCACAGCTATTGGCGCAGCTATTGGCACATCCTTTAGTACAGCCGTTACCGCAGCAAGTGTCTCAACTTTCACTATAGCAGGTGTTGTAGCTGTTTGTACGGCGGGCCTTGTAGCTGTTTGTATGGCGAGCATTGTAGCTGTTTGTGCAGCAGATGTTATAGATATTGATCTGGTAGGTATTATAGCGATTTGCGCGGCTAGTATTTTGACTTTTGGTGTAGTAACATTGCATCCTGGAAACTGGTTATGGGGGATATGCTCTGGTACTCCACAGTTTCGGCAGGGACAAAGGTTATTGCCTCACATCACTCCTGTTTCACTACCCTCAACAGCGAAGCAGCTATCTCTCTGGCTACAGCAAGATTGGCAAGTTGGATTGAAGATCGCAAATGATCTGCTGAAGTACACACAGCAATTTATCCCTGTAGTCCAAGCTGTAAATTCTGTTCTTGCAAGAACTGCGCCAGACAGTCTAATCCCTCATGTAGCTTCTCTTTCTGATACAGTCTGGGAGCAAAGAACTGTCAAGTACGCTTCTGCTTCTCTCAGAGGTGCGCTCAAAGCTGAATTTATTAATAATCTCTTTATCCTGCCAAGATTCATCAAACGCAAATTAATTTGGAATGTCAATCCTCAGTTACGACTTGATTCTCCCGCTCGTGCCACAGCTGCAGGCTTTTGGTCCCTTTACTGCTTCAATATCAGAACCGCGATCGAAGCCTTCCAAGTCGTCGAAGATTTTCCCCACGGCAAAGAAATGCTCCTGCTCGCCACGATTCTCAATCGCGCTCAAATCTCAGACCTCCAGCAAATCGCAACCTTAAACCTTCCCCCCACTCCCCACCCCCCACTCCTCCGCCCCGAAAGCTGGAACGCGATCGCCGCCATCCGCCGCGCCTCCGAAGATATCCGCGTCGTCTGCAATGCTGCCTCTCGAACCGCCAGAGCTTTCGCCTCAAACCGCGCTTTAGGCGATCTCAACTCCATCCTCGAAGCCCCCGACCAACTCCCCAAAGCAGAGCGAAAACTGATTTTATCGATCGCCCGAACCTGGCGCGATTCTCTCCTCAAATCCGTTAGCGAAATCGGCAGAATCGAAATCCTCAAACCCGTCCAAAACCCCTACGTTACAGGCGACCCTGTAGAAGGCAGTCTCTTCGTCGGACGCGATGACATTCTCAAACAACTCGAAGAACTTTGGTTCATGAGCGACCAGCTTCAATCCGTCGTCCTCTACGGTCATCGCCGCATGGGCAAAACCTCACTGCTTCGCAACGTCAACGATCGTCTCGGCTCCAACACCCAACTGATCTACGTCAACCTCCTCAACCTCGGCGAAGTCACCCAAGGCGCAGGCGAAGTCCTCCTCTCCATCTGCGACGAAATCGCCCAAGCTACCAACCACCCCGCCCCGTCTGACACCGATCTAATCAATCTCCCCTATCCCACCTTCCGCCGCTACCTGCAATCCCTCATCCAATCCCCCGAGTCCAAAGGACTGATCATCGCCCTCGACGAATTTGAAAAACTCGAAGACCTGATCACAGCCGAAAAACTCAGCCCCGACTTTCTCAGCTACCTGCGCGGACTCGTCCAAATGAGTCCCAAAATCGCCTTCGCCTTCGCCGGACTCCACACCCTCGAAGAAATGACCGAAGACTACTTCAGCCCCTTCTTTGCCAGCGTCATCCCGATTCGTTTGAGCTTCCTCGATCGAGCTTCCACCCGCCAACTCCTCGCCAACCCCTCCGACGACTTCCCGCTCGACTATGCCCCCGACCTCTACGACGAAATCTTCGACCTCACCGCCGGACAGCCCTACCTCGTCCAACTCCTCGGCTTCCAACTCGTCCGCCGTTACAACGCCCAAGTCTTCGAGCAAGGACGCGACAGATCCCACCAATTCTCGATCGACGACCTCACCGCCATCACCGAAAGCTCCAACCTCTACGACAACGGACGCTACTACTTCACCGGAGTCTGGCAACAAGCCGCCCAATCTCCTCTCGGACAGCAAGACATCCTCAAAGCGATCGCTCACCAAGGTCTATCCCGCGATGTTCTCTTACAACACTTCGACCCCGCGCAATTTGATACCGCGATCGAAGCCCTGCGCCGTCACGATGTCGTTCACGAAGTCAATCAAACGTGGTGCATCAAAGTCGAACTCTTTCGGCGTTGGGTCGTGAAATATGCGATCGAAAATCATTAACAAATAGAGGAAATCAGACAATGGATAAACTAACTGAATATCCCAAGCTGATTGAACAGATCTTGTCAGGCTATGTAGAACTCTGCAATCGCCGTCCGAATCCAGAAATCGAAACATTCTTAATTGTGGATGAACAGAAAGCTCACTACATCTGGATGAATTTAGGTTGGCAGAACGGAACACGGGTTCTTGGATCAACGGTTTACATTCGACTGCGAGATGAAAAAATTTGGATCGAAGAAGATTGGACAGAAGAGGGAGTCGCGACCGATCTCGTGCGGGCTGGAGTCGATCCAGCAGATATTGTCTTAGCCTTTCATGAACCGAAGATGCGCCAGTATACAGATTTTGCAGTTGCATCCTAAACTCATTTGTTAAAGATCAAATCGAGTCGTTGTTGTGAGGATTTGAGAGCAGCTTCGGGAGTAGCACGATCGAGTAATGTCGCTTCGATCGCGCGTCCCAAATTGTCAGAAATCCGATTATATCCAGGGAAAATTGGACGAGACTGACCAAACTTTGCTTGATTCAAAAACACATCGACCGCAGGCTGCTTCGCTCGAAACTCTTGATAAGCCTGACTCTCACGAGACTTCAAATTCGTCGGAAGATAGCCAGTGCCGATCGCCCATTCCGTCTGAAATGGCTCACTCATCACAAATTCGGCAAACTTCAATGCCGCTTGTTCCCGTTCTGGCGTGGATTTGAACAGAAATAAATTCTCACCGCCAATCACCGTTGCAGGCTGAGTTCCCACAGGAATCGGTAAGACTCCGAAATCAACTTTTGTCGCTTGCAATTGTCCAAGTGTCCAGGGTCCTGAAAGTTGCATCGCGACTTTACCCGCGAGAAAGCCATCCAACTCATACCCGCGTTCCGGTTGCGAAAGAATAGCAGAACCATCTTTCATCAGATCCTGCCAGAAATTCAGCGCCGCGATCGCACCCGGATTGACAATATTCACACCCGAAGCCGCAAACTCGCCGCCCCCACTAAACATAAACGGCAACCAAGTAAAAACTGTCCATTCCCCTTTGCCCAAAGGTAAAAGCATTCCAACCTGATCGGGCTTGCCATCGCCCGTTGTATCGCGGGTCAGTTGTTTAGCGACCGCTCGAAATTCTGACCAAGTTTTCGGCAAGTCTTTCACCCCTGCGGCTTTGAACAGGCTAGGACGATAGTAAATCCCGACATTATTTGTACTAAAAGGAACTGACCAAGTTTTGCCGTCAAACTTGGTTGTATCAGATAAGGCTGGATCAAGTTCAGCTTGGACAGGCGGATGGAAATCGTCGAGCGATCGTAGTGCATTGAGTTCGACCAATTGCCCAGTAATCATCGGCGCAAACCACAACATATCAGGAGCCGCATTGCCCACCACTGCCGCCAGAATTTTGGGCATTTGTTGGTCGCCTTGTCCGACGTAGAGCGATTCGACTTGGATCTTGGGATTTTGCTGATTAAAGCGATCGACGAGTTTTTGCAGCACATCCCGATTCGGAGGCGGATTCACCCCTTGCCACAAAGTCAGGTGAATCACGCCCGATGCCTGAGTCGATTGACAACTGCTGAGGCACAGACTGAGACAGACCATTCCCATGAAGAAGATTGATTTCAGCAGGCTTGCAAACCGAGACGGCATGATTAGGATGAAAGAATGACTTCAGATTACAAGTGTATGAGGAAATTGCTTTCTTGTTCGATCGCGATCAGTTTAGTTTTCTTCACGTTAGGCTGTCGATCGCAGTCGGATCGCAAAATTGAAATTACATTAAGCGGATGGCAAAGTAATCCGAATGAAGGGAAATTACTCGACAAAGTTATTCGAGAATTTGAGGCGAAGAATCCAACGATTCGAGTCAAACGAGAAGTGATTAATAGCCAATATATGGATGTAATCCGAACTCGTTTAATTGGTGAAGTTGCGCCAGATGTCTTTTATCTCGAAGCATTTGAAGCACCGACATTAATTAAATATGGCGTATTAGAACCGCTCAATTCATATATCAAACCAGATTTTAAACTGGACGATTTTGAACCCAATCTATTAAACGCATTTAAGCAAGGTAATACCGTTTACGGAATCCCAAAAGACTTTTCAACACTCGCTCTTTTTTATAATTCAACTGAGCTAAAAAATGCTGGATTCTCGAAACCTCCAAAAACTTGGAGCGAGTTGACAGATTATGCGAAGAAATTAACGATCGATAAAAACAAAGATGGCAAAATCGATCAGTACGGAATCGGAATCGCTCCAGAATTGCCGCGTCAAGCTTTTATGATCAAAGCCTTTGGCGGCAGTCTAGTTGATCAGGATAATAACGCTGCATTTGCAAGTTCAAATGGCATTCAAGGCTTGCAGCTTGTAATCGATCAGTATCGCCGCGATCGCTCTGCGGCTCAACCCTCTGATGTCGGCGCAAACTCAAACAGCGAAGCCTTTGGGCAAGGTCGAGTCGCAATGGCGATCGAGGGCGCTTGGGCAGTCCCTTACTTAAAAGAAACATTCCCAAATCTGAAATTTCAAACCGCAGAGATTCCTACAATTAATAACCGCAATGGAACAATGATTTTCACAGTCGGATATGTAATGAATCGCCAATCTAAGCATAAAGATGCAGCTTGGAAGCTGATTCAATACTTAACCAATGAATCAGGAATGAAAGCCTGGGCGAATCAAGGCGTTGCACTGCCTTCTCGTCGCTCAGTTTTAGCAGAATTAAAATACGATCGTAATCCAATTTACGCACCACTTGTCGCAGGCGCAAAATATGGAACAATCTGGCAAGCAGGCGAAACTCTGCCAACGATTATGACCAATTTTGATAATCAGTTTGTTAGTGCCCTATTAGGACAACAAACTTTAACTAATGCAATGAAGCGCGCCCAGGAAACTGCCAACCGTGAAATCTATTTATCAAACTAAGAAACTTAGAGAAGCGATATCGGGTTACGCATTTATGACCCCAACGATTATTATCTTGGGTGTCTTTTTGATGCTGCCTGTCATTTACGCGATCGTTCTTGCTTTCTACAAAGTTCAATTGCTCGGCGAAGTCAATTACAACTTTACAGGATTGAAGAATTTCATCCGAATTCAAGATGATGAAAGAGTTCGGATTGCTTTACTCAATACGATTCAATACGTCTCGATCGTTGTACCGATCCAAACAATTCTCGCACTCGTTTTAGCACTGTTATTGAATGCAAAGATCCGAGGTAAAAGCTGGTTTCGAGTTGCTTTTTTTCTGCCCACCGTCACATCATCAGCCGTTCTCACACTGATTTTCATGTGGATTTACAACTCGAACGGATTACTAAATGGATTTCTAAGCGCGATCGGGCTGCCGACTTACAACTGGTTAGGCGATCCACAAGTTGCACTCAAAGGCATCATGTTGATGAATATTTGGGCAACTGCTCCGCTATTTATGGTGATTTATTTAGCCGCACTTCAAGACATCCCGGAGAGCTTATATGAAGCCGCTTCAATTGATGGAGCAACAGCCTGGGAAAAGTTTTGGTGTATCACATTGCCCTTTCTAAAACCTGTCACATTCTTTGTGATCACGATGGGAATTATTGGGACATTTCAACTATTTGATCAGTCTTATATTTTCTCAAACGGATCGGGTGGCCCTGACAATGCAACTTTAACCATTGTTCTTTTGATTTATCAGTACGCCTTCAAAAGTTTAGACATGGGATATGCGCTGGCATTAACTCTAATTCTTGCTTTGGTGATCATGACTGCAACTTTGATTCAGCGCGCTTTATTTAAAGAAGAGAGATTAGATTCATGAAAACAAAATGGCTAATTTGGGTAATGTATGCGGGACTCATTCTTTATGCGATCGTCACTTTTATCCCCTTTCTCTGGGCACTCTCTGCTTCATTCAAGCCCCTTGCTGAAATTTCCGGGAGCGGCTCAAACTTTATTCCAAAAAATTTTACATTCGAGAATTATCAGCAGATTTTTTCGCGCGAACCTTTGTTCGGGAGATGGCTATTAAATAGCGCGATCGTAGCTGCGATCGTCACAGCTTTCAATCTTTTATTTAATTCAATGGCAGGCTATGCTCTGGCTCGAATTCGATTTCCAGGAAATCGCTTATTTTTCTTTCTAATTCTGGCTGTATTAGTTGTCCCGGCTCAAATTACACTCTTACCAAAATTTCTCATTCTCAAATCATTAGGCTGGCTGAATTCCTACCAGGGTTTAATTATTCCAACCGCCGTTAATGCCACATTCATTTTCATGATGCGACAGTTTTTTATTAACTTTCCAAAAGAGTTAGAAGAAGCTGCTGAACTGGACGGACTGAATCGATTTGAGACATTCTTTCAAATTGTTTTACCGCTTGCAAAACCTGCACTTGCGGCACAAACTATTTTTATTTTTATGGGGTCGTGGAATGAATTCTTGCTTCCACTAGTCGTCATGTCTAACCCCGAAATGTTTACTTTACCAATCGGTCTAAATGCATTCAAAGGTCAATACATTACTTACTGGAATTACATCATGGCAGCCTCAATGGTCTTCACTCTGCCCGCTCTCGCAATCTATGCCTTTTTCAATCGCTATTTCATTCAAGGTGTCACCTTCACAGGCGGCAAATCCTAGCCGAAATTTCTGCTCATCCGATATCCTAAGAATCGCACCGTTTCGATTTTCAGGTTATGGCAGGACATAGTAAGTGGGCAAATATTAAGCGGCAAAAAGCGAGAGTAGACGCGAAAAGAGCCAATGTCTTTACCAAGGTTTCGCGCGAAATTATTGTAGCGGCTCGAAATGGTGTGCCTGACCCCACAGGCAATTTTCAGTTGAGAACGGCGATCGAGAAAGCCAAAGCCGCCGGAATCCCAAACGACAATATCGAAAGAGCGATCGCTAAAGGTGCTGGCAAACTCGGGACAGATGCGCCACTCGAAGCAATTCAGTATGAAGGTTACGGGGCAGGCGGAGTTGCTGTCTTAATCGAAGCGCTAACCGATAACCGCAATCGAACTGCGGCTGATTTGAGAGAGGCATTTAGCAAAAACGGCGGAAACTTAGGTGAAACTGGCTGCGTGAACTGGATGTTTGAGCAAAAGGGAATTGTCGAACTGTCCTTTGCTCCTCAGAAACGAGGTCGTAAGCTCGAAGCAGTAGAAATTGACGAAGACGCACTTCTCGAAGCCTGTCTTGAAGGCGGTGCAGATGCCTATGAATTGATTGAAACAGAGGACGGTCAAGCTGCAGAAGTGTTTACCGAAGTCGGAAATTTAGAAGCGCTCAGCCAAGCTTTGAAAGAACAAGGGTATACCGTAGCCCAGGTCGAACTGCGTTGGATTCCTCAAAATACGATCGAAATTACCGACCCTGATCATGCGAGATCGCTCCTCAAACTCATGGACGCACTCGATAGCTTAGATGACGTTCAGAACGCCACCGCCAACTTCGACATTGCTGAAGACCTGATGTTGGCAGCCCTGTGAACTCTCAACTTCTAAAAAAAAGCCCCGAAGGGCGATGGATGCCCCCATCCATCGCCCTTCGGGGTATCTGTGCTCTATTCGATGAATAGAATAAAGTTTTACCCTCTCCTGCACTTCGCCCACAACGTTCGCCTGACTGGGTGATTCTCAAAATTACTCAAATCGTATCTCAGCGCAATTACGGAATTTTCCCTAAAATGTGAGGCAGAAGAAATTGCCGATCGCACTTGCTCGTCTTGGAACTCTACGCGACAATAGGATGTAAAGTTTCGTATCGTGCGCTCAGATATGCAATTGCCTGAATTTGATATTGCGATCGTCGGAGGCGGAGTTGTCGGGACAACCTTCGCTTGTGCCTTGAAAGATTCCGGATTCCGAATTGCACTGATCGAAGCCGAACTCACATCGCAAGCTGTATCCCGCGCTCAAGCCTACTCAATTTCGCTCCTCTCCAGTCGAATTTTTGAAGGTATGGGCATTTGGCAAGAAATTCGCTCTCAGGTCGAAACCTACAAGCGGGTTCAGTTAACCGATGCAAATTCTCCCAATGCTGTGAAGTTTGCACCCAATGACATTGGGACAGAAACGCTCGGCTATGTCGCTGAGCATCGCGTATTAATTTCCGCACTGCATCAATTGCTCAAATCTTGCTCGAATGTCGAGTTGTTCTGCCCTGCTAAAGTCGTGAAAACTGAATTTCAAGCGAACGGAGCAACCCTTGATGTGATGCTAAATGGAGAGATCCAGCAGATCCGAGCGCATTTAGTTATTGCAGCGGATGGATCACGATCGCCCCTCCGTCAACAAGCCGGAATCAAAACATTTGGCTGGCAGTACGGGCAAGCTTGCGTTGTTGCCACGCTCAAACTCGAATCACCTCACGACAACACAGCCTATGAATGGTTTTGGAGTACAGGCCCTTCTGGAATTTTGCCTCTGACCGATGATCGCTATCGAATTGTTTGGACAACCAACAGAGCCGAAGCTGAGAAATTAGTGGCATTAGACGATCGTCAATTTATCGAAACGTTCCAACAGCGCTACGGCTCAAAATTTGGCACACCCCAAATCGAAGGAAACCGTTATCTATTCCCGATTCAACTCATGCACAGTCGGCGCTATGTCCTGCCGCAACTCGCATTAATTGGCGATGCCGCTCATAGTTGTCATCCCTTAGGAGGACAAGGCATCAACATGGGAATTCGAGACGCGGCAGCGCTGGCTCAAGTTCTACAAACTGCACAAAAACGCGGTGAAGACATTGCCAGTTTGAAAGTGTTGCGGCGATATGAGCGCTGGCGACAGTGGGAAAATCTCATCATCTTGAGCATTACCGACATCCTCAATCGGACATTCTCGAATCAGATTTTTCCGATTGTTCAACTCCGTCGGTTTAGCTTATGGTTTTTGCAGAATATCCCGCCGATACGATCTCTGGTCTTTCGCATTATGTCCGGCTTAACAGGACGTGCTCCCCAACTTGCCCAACGATAACCATAGCTTTGAAAAATTAGATTTGAGAGTGAATCCGCTGGTGAATTGGAACTCGGATCAAAAACTCAGCACCTTCTCCTTCACGGGAGAAATACTCTAGCTTCCCGTGATGTTTTTCTACAATCAACTGATAGCTAATTGACAGTCCCATGCCTGTACCTTTGCCAATCGGTTTGGTTGTGAAAAACGGATTGAAGATTTTTGCTCGAACTGTTTCAGAGATGCCAGAACCATTATCTGCGATCGTAATTTCCACTGAATCTCCGATCACGCAGGTTTGAATTGTAATTTGAGGTTGGCTGACTTCTTCTAAAGCATCGATCGCATTACTGAGAAGATTCATAAAGACTTGATTGAGTTGCCCTGCCAAACATTCAACCTGAGGGAGTTGCCCGTAGTGGCGCACGATTTGAATTTCTGGACGGTTGGGCTGTTGTTTCAAGCGATGCTGCAAAATTAAGAGCGTACTTTCAATTCCCTCATGCAGATCGACTCTTTTGAACTCAGCTTCATCAAGTCGAGAAAAATTACGGAGCGACAAAACGATTTCTTGAATCCGATCTGTTCCAATCTGCATCGAGTCTAGAATCTTCAGCAAATCTATTTGAATAAAGTCAAGGTCTGCGTCATCTGAAGCCTCCTGAATTTCTATGACAGGATTTGGATAATGCTGTTGATAGAGATGCAAGATGTGGAGAATATCAGCGATGTATCCTTGTAAGTGCGAGAGATTGCCATAGATAAAAGAAACCGGGTTGTTAATTTCATGAGCAACGCCTGCTACGAGCTGCCCTAAAGAAGACATTTTTTCAGCTTGAATCAGTTGAGCCTGCGTGTCCTGTAATTCTCTCAGCAATCGTTGTAATTGTTCTGACTCTCTTTGCAAACGAGTATTGGTTTCACGTAATTCTTGAGTTCGCTGAGCGACCTGTTCTTCTAGGTGTTTTTTGCTGCCTTGGAGTTGACGCTCTGCTAGATATTGCTGAGTTACATCTCGCAAAACTAATACTGACCCCTCTTCATGCTCCAAGATACCCTGCTGATCGATTTCAACAAATGCCCAGGAAATCTCTAGAATATGCGTTTGCTCAGACGCTTGAAATTCATAACACTGTGTTCCACTTTGATGGGTTTCTAAAGCGATCGTGACAGGATGCTGGCTCATTTCCACAGCTTCGCCTTCTAGCCAGAGTGGAAGCTTATGCGCAAGTGAAGCACTCAACAGCATCAACCTCGGTTGACCCAAAAGCACCTCTAATGCTTCATTGCACCACTTAATTCGCCCCTTACCATCTGTCCAGACAATGCACTCCTTAACAGCACTAAGAGCGATTTCCATCTTACTGAGGGTAGAACGAAGGTGTCTCAACTGATAATCTTCGTTAGCCATCTACTTTAATTCCGTGTTAAGGATGCTTAAGTGCATTGCAGCAAGGATTTTCTCCCCCAACATCTACTTCTACACTCAGGCTCGATGATCGTTATAGTGGACGCAAAGTTGCTGCAAATAACCATTGTTCGCCCTGCTTTTCTGCAACGATAAAATGCTCAGACTCAATTTCTTGATTGTCTTTCGTGACAGCCTTTAGGTTTAAGGGGTGATTCAGGACTTTTGAGTGTCCCGTTGCTGAAAAGCGTGCAAATCCTAAGTTGTGAGCATCTTGAAAAAATGGCGGGAGAATTACGGTGAGCGGTTGTCCAATAATTTCTGTTGATGTCCACCCAAAAATGCGTTCAAAGTGTGAATTGACATCAACCACATTTCCTTGCTGATCGGCAACAACCACCGCTAAGTCACCTTGCTTTAGTTCTGCAATGGTAGGAGGAGTTTGAAGCATTTGAATATACCAAATGAGTACTGAATTCAACGAATTATACTCTGGGTTCCAGAATTGTAATCACCATAATTTATCAGGCAAATCCTCTACTTAACCATCATACGGACACCTTGTATTAGAAGTACTTCTTTATACTAAATACATAGATTGCCTGGTTAAAGCATCCCTGGCGTGGGCATTATTGAGTTCGAGCTAAAGATGAGAGCAGTTCCCGATTGAGCCATAGGATGTCTAACAACCGTAAGACGATCGAATGAAGATAAACTCACTGAATCAGGCAGATACCACGGGAGATCTGATTGCGATTATTGGTGCAGGCGCTAGAGGCTTAAGTGTTTTAGAACGAATTGTTGCATTCGCCAGAGCCGATCAGTTTTTAGCTCCGATTGTTGTTAAGGTTTTCGATCGTGATCCCTTTGGTGCGGGCTGCCACTCAGTCCATCAGCCCGAACATTTGTTGGTGAATACAATTGCCAGTCAAATCACTGTCTTTTCTGATCCAACTGTTCAAGGCTCAGGATTTCAGCTTGCAGGTCCTTCCTTCTATGAATGGCTTTGCGATCGAGATCGCTCTAGTTCTCCCCCTGATCCAAATGCCTACTATCCAAGAAAGCGACTGGGAGAGTATTTAGCCTGGAGCTTTGACTACTTGTGCAGCTTAGCACCCACCACCGTTAAGATTGTCACAGTTTCAAAGTATGTCGTCGCAGCATCGCCGATCGCAGCTTCAGAAGGGACAATCTGGAAATTAAAAGATGAGTCGGGTGACACTCATTTTGTTCGATACACTTTTCTCACCACAGGTCATGAGCAGGAGCCATTAACTCCAGAGCAATCCGAACAGCGATTGTTTCCGGTCTATCCTCTAGATCCAGCGGTTCAAGGAATTCAGCCTGATGAAACGGTCGCGATCGAAGGTCTAGGACTCTCAGCGTGTGATGTGATCTCGATGCTGACGATCGGACGAGGCGGTAAATTTAATCGCGAGCAAAATGGTCAAGTCTGCTATCAAGCTTCGGGTCAGGAACCAAAAATGATTGGCTTTGCCAGATCCGGGCTGCCGATTACGGCGCGCGCCCGGAATGAGAAAGAAGTGCGTGAGCAGTATCAAGCTCGCTTTCTCACCCGATCAGCGATCGCTCAACTCAAAGCAAAACATGGACAACTTGATTTTCAAACGCAAGTTCTCCCATTGCTCTTAGCAGATATGGAATTCGTATACAGCAGAACTTATGTGCAAAAACACAAAGGTTTTACTGCTGCTCATCAGTTCTCGAATTCCTATCTTGCTGCCACACAGAGACAACGGCGATCGCTGATCGCTGCTGAGATTCCATTGCATCAGCACTTTGACTGGCAGCGCTTAGTCAATCCAATTCCCTCTCAAAGCTTATCGACATATGAGCACTACAAAACCTGGTTAGACAGCTACTTGCACGAGGATTTAAGTTCCGCGAACGAAGGCAATCTCTCGAACCCGTTTAAAGCAGCTTGCGATGTGCTGCGAGATCTGCGAGATAATTTGCGCTACGTCGTTGATTTTGGGGGACTGACTGAAGACAGTCACCGTTGGTTTGTCCAGACCTTTCTTCCTGTTATGAATCGCCTAGCAGTTGGTCCACCCAAAGCAAGACTTGAAGAAATGCTTGCCCTGCAATCCGCCGGAATTCTCAAACTTGATTTAGGACCTCATCCACGCTGTCAGTTTGATCAAACTCGGCGGCGATTCGTGATTCAAGGCATGTTTGAGCAGGTTGAAGCCCACGCGTTAATTCGTTCTCGAATTGCGATGCCTCCTCCTCAAGCCAGTGAGAACCCCCTGCTTCGCCAGTTGATTGCAGATGGAATCTCTCGCCCTTTTATGAATGGGCAGTTTCATCCGGGTGGTTTAGATGTCTCCAGCGATCTGAATCTGATTAGTCCAGCGAATGTTGTATATCCGAACTTTTGGGTTTTAGGCACGCCGATCGAAGGACCTAAATTTTACACGTTCATCTTGCCGCGTCCGTTTGTCAATTCGACAGCGCTCTTAGATGCCGATCGCGTTGTCCAAGCACTGCGTGATCAACTCACAATCACCAAGTCAGGTTCAGTCGCTGTATCAGCGTTAATTTGATTGCACTCTATACCTCCAGTCATCAAGTGAAGAGTTTTTATCGATCGAACTTTTGGTTCGCTGGTTTAGCGGCAACCTTTACAGGTAACGGTATTGGGCGATTTGCTTACATCACACTGATGCCTGTGCTGATTCAAGCTAACTGGTTTTCTCAAGAAGAAGCAGCCCAATTTGGCGTTGCAGCATTATTAGGTTATCTATTGGGTCCTTTCCTGATTCGGCGTTTTGGCTCGCAAGTAAACCGTGCAACTTTGATGCGGATAGCGATGCTGTGTTGTTCTAGCAGCTACTTTGCCTGTGCTTTTCCGCAAATGGGGTTTGGATGGTTTTATAGTTGGCGATTTCTTTCAGGCGTGGGTGGAGCGATCTTGATGATTTTGGCTGCTCCTATGGTTCTTCCCCACGTTCGCCAGGACAGGCGGAGTCGCGTTGCTGGAGTCATCTTTTCGGGGATTGGGTTAGGTGCTGCCTTGTCTGGACTGCTGATTCCAGTATTGGTACAGATTCATATCAAGGTTGCTTGGGTGGCGATGGGGCTAGCTTGCGCTGGGCTAACACTGATGACCTGGAAAACCTGGGCTGAGCTGGATGTTGCTCCAAATCCCTCCACGGTGACTCCGCCTGTGATGAAATCGCACTCTCTGAACCGGGGAATCGGGTGTCTCTTGATTGCCTATGCGCTGAATGCGGTCGGTTTTTTGCCGCATACCTTGTTCTGGGTTGATTTTCTAGTTCGAGATTTAGGGTTCTCACTGGCATCAGGAGGACTGTCCTGGGCATTATTCGGCATTGGTGCGGCTGTCGGCCCGCTCTTGACCGGAGTGATGGGAGATCGGTTGGGAGTGCGTCGGTGCTTGGTGCTAGGTTTTGGGCTGAAAGCACTGGGGGTTATGATACCTCTGTTGACACAAAAGCTTTGGATGTTGCATGGTTCTGCGTTTTTAGTTGGGATGTTTACGCCAGGGATTGTGACACTGGTTTCGACGTATTGTTTGCAGTTAGTGGGTACACAGGAACATCATCGGGCTTGGGGAGCGATGACGTTCTCGTTTGCTTTGACGCAGGCGATCGCAGGGATGGGGATGGCAATTCTACTGCGGCAGGTGAGTTCTTATCTTCCTCTGTACGCAATTAGTGCGATCGCGCTGGTCATCTCGACGGTTTGTATCCTGTGTATTCCTCAACCTTCCTCGATTCGTTCTCCAGAGTCCATTTAAGCGATGAAACTTTATCTGAATACGACTTCTCCCTTTGCCCGATGGGTATTAGTTTGCGCTCTAGAATATGCAATTTCTGATTTGGAATTAATCTGGGTCAACCCGTGGGAAACTCCCGAAATGCTAACCAGGGTGAATCCATTCTCTACAGTTCCAGTTTTGCAGATCAGTCAAACTGAAGCTTTATATGAAAGTAGTATTATTGTTCGCTATCTGATTCAATCTTCGATCGCACAATCGTCCTCTTTACAAGAATTGCAGCGATTAGCCTTGGGTAAAATGCTGCTGGAAACTGCTTTTCGTCATACCAGTCTAAAACGCTATGCTCCAGCGGATCTGCCTCCCCATCCTTTGATTGAACAGACGGAACGAGGACTGACGCGAGTCTTACAAACTTTATCGGTTCAAGATTTACCGAGCTTTTCAGCCCAACAGCGACCAGATGTAGCAAGTTTACAGATCGCGATCGCGTTAGATTACATTTCCTTTCGCTGTCCAGACTTATTTGTCTCTTCCGTCGCTCAATCGCTACAGGAGCAACTTCATGCCTATCAGTTGCGTCCTAGTTTTGAGTTCACGACTCCTTCCGCACTGGCAGCTCAATCCGCATCTATCCCGCTCGATGAATCGAGCTGTTCATAAAAACGGTGAGCAAGATTAAGCAAACATGTGAGCAGGCAGGCAACAGAGAGACGAAATGGTAAAAAGGACGTAAGTCGTTGTTCAATCAGTCGCGATGCCGAAAGCCGTTGTTTTATTGTCCGGTGGTCTAGATTCAGCAACCGTCGCTGCCCAAGCGATCGCAGATGGATATGATGTGATCGCGCTTTCATTTCGCTATGGTCAGCGCCACGATCGCGAACTCCAATCTGCTCAGGACATTGCTCAACATTTGCACCTCCTGCAGCACTTCATTGTGGATGTCAACCTTGCTCAGTGGGGAGGATCAGCCTTAACAGATTCAGCCATTGAAGTTCCGATCGCAGGTGTTCAGCCCGATGAGATTCCGATTACTTATGTCCCCGGACGAAACACGGTGTTTATTGCGATCGCGCTGTCTTTGGCAGAAGCTCAAAACGCAGCAGCAATCTATTTAGGCATTAATGCTATCGATTATTCAGGTTATCCAGATTGCCGTCCTGAATATCTTGCCGCGTTTCAGACGCTCGCTCAACTCTCGTCTAAAGCAGGATTAGAAGGGAATGCGCCGAAATTAATTGCACCCTTGATTACCGATTCCAAGACCGACATTGTGAAACGGGCGGTGAAATTAGGCGTGCCGATCGAGAAAACTTGGTCATGCTATCAAGGCGAAACCGAACCTTGTGGAATCTGTGACTCTTGCCGAATTCGCGATCGCGCCTTGATCGAAGCAGGCTATCCAAAATTCGCAACAGCATCAGGAAGAGAATTCTATCAAAACTATTAAGAAAACAATTCAAAATAAGTGCTTGAAATCATGAATAAAAGCTTAAATCTAAATGAAAGTAATCTTCCATTCATTGATGAATAAAGTTGTGATGAAATCTAAAAAAATGGATCGTCGATTGCATCTAAGATCGACTAGATTTTTGCTCAACGATTCTTGAAAGTATTGGTGTAAGCCATTTGTAGCGCAGATAACCTTCAGAATTCATCTTTTTTAGTGAATGACCAGTCTGAGTGTTTCTAAGGAAATTGAAGATTCGTTCTATAAAGTTTACAGGAAAGATTTCTAAAAGCTTAAAAGCTAAGAAAAACCGAAGCATAAAAAACAATAAATGAGGATTCAAACCCAATCCTTGAAAGATTTTCAGCGAATTTCATCTAAAAAGAACCCAATTCGGCAGCCGCTATATTAAAACTCTAGCTTTGTAACTCTGTCATGGTTTTTCCGTCCACTTATATCCTACTGTTAGCTCCTCAACTTGAAGAATTAGACGGATTGGAATCGTTACTTCAACAAGTAGTACTCGACGTTGAAATTGTAGAGAACGCCGATCAAGCGCTTGCGAAGGTTACTCAGAATCCCCCTTGCTTGATCATTTTGCAAGAGCATCTCCGCTCCGAAACCGTCATTCATCAACTCAGACTGCTCTCTAATGCCGATCGCACAACCCTTGTCATCGTCACCGAAACCGATTCTCCAAGCTGGCTCCATCAAGAACAACGACCAGACGTAGATGGGTTCTTGGTCAAACCCCTCAGTACTGAGGTTCTGTTCTCCTTAATTCACTCCGCCTCTGCCCGACACTACTGTCATCCTGTTTGAGATCTGCCCATTGACAGATTTCTCTAATTTATCTTTAGAAAGGTATAAAAATATCTGATTCTCTGTCCCTGTTCATCAGAGAAAGCTGACGAACAATAAATCCTCGTTATCTATAATTAAGTGGCATCAGATCTCGGTAATTTCACGCTTTTCGTCGAATTCAATCCCCAATTCTGGTGAGTACCCTGATTAATTAAGCTAATCTTTGGTATGTTTCAGTCTTCAAAAGATCGGCTACCGTTATCAACAGAGATAGATAGATTTACATCTTTTGGAGGACGCATCAAGAAATTAAGCGGAGATTACATCAAGATTTTGCGCTAGATTTAAATTAGATTCGATGCCCCCTGCAAGAGACCCCAATCTTCTGCAATCTGGAGAATGCCTGTGCAAACCCAACAAAAGAGCCGCTACATCAACGGTAATGCGCTCTATCGAAATGGCAACGTGAACGCCAAGCACAGCACATTTAACCAAAATTGCAAATAAAGAAATCAGAAAGAGGGTGCAACTTTTGTGAGAAAGGCTACAATCGGGGAGACATTCCAAACATTTAGAAATAATGATCTCAAAAAATCGCGAGATGCCAACCGTATTTCCTCGGAAAATAAAAGTGGCAAGAGATTTTGAATGATCATTGACGCGATCGCTCTACTGCATACCAGCCAGATTGAATCGTGAGAGGTTTCTCGCGAAGATCGTCGCCTCTGGTCAGTTAGACTGCATCGACCAGATCAGCCTCTGGAATTTCAGTGCTGGGACATTTTACTTCATTACTTAAGGAGCATGAGGAACGCGGCATGACCCAAGCCAAAGACTTACTTGTTGAAGAAGCATTCGACCCTTCAGAAGTGCTAGACGTAGACGTAGATCTAGACGACCTTGAGGATCTCGACGATTCCGATCAAGCGGATGACGATGAAGAGGGGAAACCCGGTAAGGGACGTGCCACTCGTCGCCGGACTCAAGCTAAGAAAAAGCATTACACCGAAGATTCGATCCGGTTGTATTTGCAAGAAATTGGTCGGATTCGCCTGTTGCGCGCCGACGAAGAGATCGAATTGGCACGGAAGATTGCTGATTTGCTCGAACTCGAGCGGATTCGGTTCCGACTTGCAGATAAGTTAGATCGCGAACCAACCGACGCAGATTGGGCACAAGAAGTCAAAATGCCGCTGCAACAGTTCCGACATCGCCTGCATTTGGGTCGTCGCGCCAAAGATAAGATGGTGCAGTCGAACCTGCGACTGGTTGTATCGATCGCGAAGAAGTATATGAATCGCGGCTTGTCGTTCCAAGATTTGATTCAAGAAGGCAGCTTGGGTCTGATTCGGGCGGCTGAGAAGTTTGACCACGAAAAAGGGTACAAATTCTCGACGTATGCGA
Source organism: Leptolyngbya sp. GGD (assembly GCF_026735145.1). Lineage (NCBI taxonomy): Bacteria > Bacillati > Cyanobacteriota > Cyanophyceae > Leptolyngbyales > Leptolyngbyaceae > Leptolyngbya > Leptolyngbya sp. GGD. The sequence goes on along the minus strand of NZ_JAPQKE010000001.1, from coordinate 726,153 downwards.
CTTGGTGGATTCGTCAGGCGATTACGCGAGCGATCGCGGATCAGTCGAGAACGATTCGCCTTCCGGTTCACTTGTACGAAACCATTTCTAGAATTAAGAAGACAACGAAATTGTTGTCTCAAGAAATGGGACGCAAGCCGACTGAAGAAGAAATCGCAACTCGGATGGAAATGACCATTGAGAAGCTGCGTTTCATTGCTAAGTCTGCTCAGTTGCCGATTTCGTTGGAAACGCCGATCGGGAAAGAAGAAGATTCTCGCTTGGGTGACTTTATCGAATCGGATGGCGAAACTCCGGAAGATCAAGTTTCTAAGAATTTGCTCCGTGAAGATCTCGAAGGCGTTTTGGCAACACTCAGCCCCCGTGAGAAAGACGTGTTGCGCCTGCGTTACGGTTTAGACGACGGTCGGATGAAGACCCTCGAAGAGATCGGGCAAATCTTCAATGTGACTCGCGAACGGATTCGTCAAATCGAGGCGAAGGCGTTGAGAAAACTACGTCACCCGAATCGGAATAGCGTTCTGAAGGAATACATTCGATAAGGTTTAAAGTTCTTTGGTTGCAAGCCCGATGGCATTAGTCATCGGGCTTTTTTATTGGGGAGTTAGGAGGCAAAGGATCTGTCGCGCTAATAAATTGATTCGGTATTACACAAATATTTTCAAGTGGGTACGAGGCGCTGATAGGTTTCAAAGCGATATCCATCTTGCTGATCGAGGTTCAGCAATTCAAAATCTGAAAGACGATCGCGCCATTCGCAAAAGAACACATCACCGGAATAATTGCCTTCGACGATCGTTAACTCCATACGATCGACCACATCTAAAGCCTGCCGATAAATCGATGCACCACCGATGATAAATCGTTTCGCATCTGTACATTCCAAGGCTTGCGACAGCGATCGCACAAATTCCACTCCATCTGCCTGTAAACTCTGCGAAGAGATGATAATATTTCGACGGTCAGGGAGGGGACGTTTTCGGAGATCAAATTCCCAAGTTTTTCGACCCATAATAACGGTATGATGCAGCGTGAGTTGTCGGAACCGTTTGAGATCTTCAGGAATTGACCACGGGAGTTGACCACGATCGCCAATGACCCCATTGGTTTGCGCGATCGCGGCAATCAAGATAATTTCAGACATCTAACAGATTTGGGTCTATTCACTACGACGCTTTTCCACCTGGTTTTGCGGTCGATAATTTACTCAATTCATCACAAACGAGATAAATTGTTGCAATTGATGATTACAATCTGTGAATCCTATAGCAAATTATCCACTTGTTTCTTATGGACTGTAAATGGATACAGAGAATTATCTAAATCACCCAACATTTGGGTTGCTCTTCCGGGTGTGTTTGGTGGAAGAGAATCGAGAATTATTCAGTACGCTTTACGCGCAAAGATTATTCTTCTTGGTGTTTAACAGTTCTGACGGATTGGAATTTGAGCCGATCGGACGCACCGATGCGAAGATGCTCGTTGAAGCTCGCATGAGAATCTTACGACGAACCGGGATGAACAAGGAGTACGATCAACTTCAGATAATCCATAAACGCACCTTCCAATGACCGATTTGATCGATCGTATTGCCCAATTTCGCGCCTCAATTCCACCCCAGGTTCGAGTCATTGCCGTGACGAAAACGGTTTCGATTGAGGCAATGCGAGCAGCCTATGCTGCCGGAATTCGAGATTTTGGCGAGAATCGCGTGCAGGAAGCGGAAGTAAAACGCGCAGCACTGGCTGATCTCACTGATGTGACTTGGCATTTGATTGGGCACTTACAGAGTAATAAGGCGAAAAGCGCGATCGAGTTGTTTGACTGGATTCAATCAGTGGATAGCTTGAAATTGGCACAAAGGCTCGATCGTTTGGCGCAAGAACAAAATCGTCATCCGCAGATTTGTTTGCAAGTGAAGCTGTTAAGCGATCCCAATAAAGCAGGATTCTCAGTGGAGGAACTTTGGCAAGCGTTGCCCCAGCTTGCTGCTTTACCGAATTTGCAGATTCGGGGCTTAATGGTTATTCCGCCCCTTGATCTAGAGCCATCTGAAACATTGAAAGTTTTTCAGCAGGCAAAAGAGTTGGCAGAAAAGATTCAGATTCAGAGCCATCTTCAACTGGATCAGCTTTCAATGGGCATGTCAGATGACTATGGTTTAGCCCTACAAGCAGGTGCAACAATGATTCGCCCAGGACGGCTCTTATTCGGGGCAAGACGCTAAAATGTTGTGCCAATTTTCAATATCTATGAGAGCGTATATAGTCCGCGAGCAGTGAAATCATGCCTAACGAATTGAAACTGCAAATATATGATTCCGGCTAGTAACAAATACTACTAAGCCTTCTGGTGAATTCTCGCAAAGTGAAGCGATAAATTTGGCTTGTATTTTAATTGGCTAGGTTACATCAGACTGGATATATACGCCGGAATTCTAATGAAAAGCGATCGCTTTTTCGATCAGGAAAATTCTTGGTGCTAGGCGATCAATGCGGAAATCTCAACAGTTTGGAGTGGCTGGAAGGGTTTACGGCTCCGAATTGCAACAAAATTCAAAGAAAATTTCGGAAAATTGATCCAACTTTCAAAAGTATCGATACAATTGCACCCGGAGGGCAAAAAACTCCAAGGAAAGTATGCAACTCTGATGGCTGGATGTATACTAATTCATCAATCTCGTTATTTGTGCAGCAGTATAAGAACTTATCTAAGCTGTCAAACAACAAAATTGAATTTGCTTTCCGGCAAAGCAGCTTGGAAATGACAATCCAGTAATCAAATTGAATTCAGTGGTGACTCTGCTACTCTCAATGATTTGACCGTAACTTTTCAGAAAACTCGAACTTATTCGGATGGAGCGTGAACAGTGAGTATTTTCAGCAAATTACGTGATTTTGTCGGACTCAACGAACCGGTTGAGTACGAATACGAATATGACGAGATGGACGGGCAAGAGTATCAGTCTCTCTATCAAGAAGAGGCGGCTCCCGCGCCTGCTCCTACAGCAGCAGCTGAAGAACCCCAATCGCGACGGGATCGTTTTCGCAGTCGAGCTGTGGGAATTGGTAATGAAACAACTGGTGTAGGAACTGCTATGAACAATGTGATTGGAATGCCCGGTGCTGCAAATGGAATTTCGGAAGTTGTGGTGGTTGAACCCCGCACGTTTGAAGAAATGCCGCAAGTGATTCAGGCTTTGCGTGAGCGCAAGTCTGTGGTGCTGAATTTGACCATTATGGATCCGGATCAAGCTCAACGCGCAGTTGACTTCGTGGCAGGTGGAACTTACGCGATCGACGGTCATCAAGAGCGCATTGGCGAAAGCATCTTCTTGTTTACGCCAAGCTGTGTGCAAGTCAGTACGCAAGCAGGTGTCTTGAATGAAGTGCCTCAGCCTGCTCCGGCTCGCCCGCGTACCTCGACTCCGACTCCGGCTTGGGGGGCTGAACCAAGAGCTGTTCAAGGTTAATTGCAGCACTGGATCAAGGGCGAAAGATATGGTAGATCTGTAGCCCTCTTATCCATTTCGTGCGAGGGCAGTAGATTGGTTAGAAAATTTGGCATGATTGGCGGCGGGATGATGGGCGAAGCGCTCTTGTCCCGCCTTGTTGCTCAGAAGGTGTTTGAGGCAGACGCGATCGTTGTGAGTGAGCCTTCTCAAGCGAGACAGGAACTTTTAGCGCAACAGTACAACGTTCACGTCACGAATGAGAATCGGCAAGCGGCAGAGTCGGAGATCGTACTGCTGGCAGTTAAGCCTCAGATTTTTCCCAAAGTTGCTCAGGAGTTAGCAGGACAAACGCGATCGGCGTTAGTGATTTCGATTTTGGCAGGAACAACCTTGAAGCAGTTGGAGGCAGCGTTTCCAGGGCAGCCTGTGATTCGAGCGATGCCGAATACGCCAGCCGCAGTTGGAGCGGGCATGACTGCAATCGCGGGCGGTCAACATGCTGAGAAACATCATCTAGAGCAAGCCACTGAGATTTTAGGCACCGTTGGCAAAGTCGTAGAAGTGCCAGAGTCGATGCTGGATGCAGTCACAGGATTGTCGGGATCGGGGCCGGGATATATTGCGATCGTGATTGAAGCGTTAGCAGATGGTGGTGTGGCAGCAGGATTGCCCAGAGCGATCGCGATGGAATTGGCAATTCAAACCGTCAAAGGAACCGCGCAGCTTTTAGACGAAGAGGGAATTCATCCGGGAGTCTTGAAAGATCGAGTGACGAGTCCGGGGGGAACGACGATCGCGGGAATTGGAGAGTTAGAGAGAAATGGGGTGCGATCGGCGTTTATTCAGGCAGTGAAGGTGGCGACAGAGCGATCAAGAGAGTTGGGGCAATAAGTTGGGCAATTAGGGAGATGGGGAGATGAATTTTGGAAGTTCTATCTTTCTCTCTATCTTCCTGACCTTCATTTTCCCTTAACGTTCGCGACAGCACTCGTCAGAATTTGTTATCCTCAAGGGCAATTGCCGACATAGGCGCTTCCTCAATCCTCAAGATGAAAGGAGAACTGTTATGGCGACCTTGGATGAGATTAGAGCCGCGATTGATAGCTACCCTCCTGTTCTCACTTCTGGCGCATTGATGCGGATTGCAGAAAAAGAAGGATGGCGGGAAGATCGCAGTGAGGGTGGTCATCGGGTTTTTATCTATCCAGATGAGCCGAGCTATGGGCACATCACTTTTAAGTGCCATCAAGAAGGAGCGGATTGTAATCGGATTGTGACGCGGCGAAGATTGACTGAAATCTATCAACCCGCATTAGATCGCGCTGCAGAAGATGCGGAACGACAAGAAAGATTGAGACAGACGATTAATCAGCTAGAAAGTGTGCTCGCCCAGTGTGAAGCGGATTTTTCGTTGAAAGCTCACCGAAAGTTGGAAGAACTGCAAAAAAGAATCGATCAATACGAAAGTGATTGTCTAGACGAGTGCGAACAGACCATGCAGCGGTTTGTCGATGATTGTCAGCAGGGAGCCTTGGCTGAGAAAGAACAAGAAGTACAACAACTGAGTCAAGTTCTCGTTCTTGCTCGCCAGCAAGTCGAACAATTACAAGCTGAACAACGATCGCTGAATCAATCTCTCTCAGTTGCAGAGCAAAAAGGTGATGAGTTGCGTCAATCCTTGGCGATCGCTCATCGCACTGTAGAAACAAAAGAACGGGATTTAGCGATCGCTCAGTCTCAGATCGCCGCACTCAAGCAAGCTTTGCAGGAGAAAGAGGCACAAATTGAACTAACTAAGAATCAAGCTCATAGCCGTTTTGTTCGGCTGAAGCGAAGCATGATGTTGGTCTGCTTCGTGTTGATGGGATTAGTCGGGGCACTAATGTTCCGAGCCTGGTTCTCGGCTGTCCCAATTCAGCGATAAAACAAAACCCCGCTTTCCAGAAGGACGCAACGGGGCAAAAGACGCAGTTAGGAGGTATCTATATAGCCTTCACCTTAACCAAAGAAATTCCGAAATCCCGTTCTCTTAAGGTGTTCTTAACGTCTCGGAATAAATTTGGTAGGGAGAAGAGAAGCGGTTGACTAGTAAAAGCTAAATCATTTGAGCTTGCCGCATACGGCTGAGAAAAGTATGTAGTCGATCGCTGTTTGGATTCGTCAAAACTTCCCGTGCTAGTCCTTCTTCAACAACTCGGCCTTGATCAAGGAACATTACTCGATTCGCGACATCTCGCGCAAACTGGATTTCATGAGTCACAACCACCATTGTCATGCCTTCTTCAGCTAATCGACGCATCACTGCTAGGACTTCACCGACTAGCTCAGGATCAAGGGCGCTCGTTGGCTCATCAAAGAGCATAATTTGAGGCTCCATACAGAGACTTCTGGCGATCGCAACTCGCTGCCGTTGTCCGCCTGAAAGCTGCTCTGGATACATCTCTGCTTTGTCGGCTAAGCCAACTTCTTGAAGATAGTACTTTGCTCGTTCTTTACTTTCGCTTCGAGAAATCTTGAGAACTTGTTGAGGAGCTAAGGTGAGATTTTCTAGCACACTCAAATGTGGAAAGAGATTGAACTGCTGGAAGACCATCCCGATTCGCGATCGCACCTCTTTCAACTCCCGTGATGAAAGCTGTGGCTTAGAAATTTCTAAATCACTGATCACAATCTTTCCGCGATCGACCGTTTCCAATCGATTCAAACATCGCAGCAGAGTACTTTTACCGCATCCCGACGAACCAATAATCGATAGAACTTCACCCGCATCCACATAGCCACTGATACCTTGCAGTACAGGCAGCGATCCGAAACTCTTCTCTAGGTTGTCAAACTGAATTGCGTGCTTCATGGGAGTAAAATAAAACGCGATTGAGAAGGCTGACATGTCCCTCCAGACAGAATTATCGCGATTGAGAATCATTCATTAATATATAGGAAAAAACTAAACGTACTTCCTATGAAATGGCGTGCAATTGCTTTAGCTCTGATTTGTACATTGTTCGTTGTCTTGAATCCGCTGCGATCGCTCAGTCAGCCCGTCCTCAATATTGCGGTCGAGCCTGTGTATGCCCCATTTGAGTTTCGTAACGGAGCGGGAGAGCTTCAAGGATTTGATATTGATTTGATTCGAGAGATTGGTAAAGTCGCCGGGTTTGGGGTGCGATTTCAGAACATTTCCTTTGATGGAATCATTCCATCTTTACAGGCGGGAACAGTTGATGCAGCCGTTGGGGCAATGACGATTACACCTGCAAGGTCAGAGGTCGTTTCATTCTCGCGCCCTTACTTTAAGGCAGGACTCGCGATCGCGTCTCCAAAAAGTCAGCCTATTGGTTCGCTAGAAGAACTGAACGGCAAAACGATCGCAGTGCAAATCGGAACGACAGGAGCGCAAACTGCACAGAAGATTCCGAATGCTCAGATTCGGACGTTTGATGCCTCCGTGATAGCTCTGCAAGAACTGAAAAATGGCAATGTTGCGGCTGTGGTTCATGATGCGCCGATTCTGCAATACGCGCTCAAAACGGGGAACTTACAGAATATTCAGGTCAGTGCTCAGCTTTTGACAGAGGAGTATTTGGGCATTCCAACCCCGAAAAACTCTCCGAACTTAGAGCGAATCAATCAAGGGTTAGGCACAATTCTCAGCAATGGAACGTACCGAACGATTTATCGCAAATGGTTTAACACAGAGCCACCCGCTTTACCCGAAGCAGTTCCAAATGCGACGAATCAGACCCAGTCGAACTGGTTTACAACCATTACGAGCGCACTTCCGCTTCTTTTAGCAGGAACGTTGATTACGCTGCAACTGGCTGTGATTTCGATTGCCATTGGTTTAGTTGCTGGTTCATTGATTGGGATTGCTCGTCTTTCAAAAACAAAGCCAGTTCGGTGGTTAGCCAGAGCTTATGTTGATTTCTTTCGAGGTACACCGTTGCTGGTTCAGATTTTTATGATTTATTTCGGCATTCCTGCTTTGATTCAAGAACTGGGGATAGAGTTTAGCTTCGATCGCTTTATTGCTGCTGTCGTTGCCTTGAGTTTGAATAGTGCCGCTTACATTGCTGAAATTGTACGCGCGGGAATTGTCTCGATCGAGGTAGGACAAACCGAAGCAGCAGCGTCTTTAGGGCTGGATACTACTCAAACTCTACGGTATGTGATCTTTCCGCAAGCCTTGCGTCGGATGTTACCGCCCTTGGGAAATACGTTTATCTCGTTGCTCAAGGACACAACTTTGGTCGCGATTATTGGATTTGAGGAGCTTTTTCGCCAAGGACAGTTGATTGTTGCCGAGAACTATCGACCCTTTGAGCTTTATGCGATCGTGTCTTTGATCTATCTTGCCTTGACCTTACTGTCATCTCAACTCTTTAGCTATCTGGAGCGACGTATGAATCCAGTACATCACGTTCAGAAACGAGATCGAGCCGTTGTACCCCAATAAAATCTGAGAAGACGATCTGCTACTAGTTCATCCCCCACTCCCCATCTCCCTACTCCCCAAACTGAATGCGCTTACCCCCGCCCCCTTCAAAACCCAGAACAAAGCCCCTATTGCCGATCAAGCCTGAGTTTGTCAAATTGCAAATCAGTTCCGGGCAATCTATAAAGAGTAAATTCCCTGGGATCTGTTATGACAGTTCGTAGACGGTTTATTCTTCAGACTGGAACCAGTTTTCTCATGACCACAGGCGTGCAGGGCTGTCTTCAGACTTCTCAAAACCCGCTACAAGGTCAGCCCACGCTCAAAATTAGTCAAGCGCTCACCCATCAGATCCAGCGTCGAGGCTATCTCCAAGTTGCGACTGAGGACAATTATGCTCCTTTCGAGTTTTTACTCAACGGTAAACCAGCGGGCTTTAACCACGCACTGTTTGCACGGCTTCAGCAACTTGTGCCTTTTAAAATTCAACAAAGTATTGTGCCCTGGCAGGGTATTCTGCCTGGTGTGAATTATGGCAAATACGATGTCGCACTCACCGCCGTTGGGATCACTGACGAACGCGCCAGATTTCTCGACTTTACAATCCCGATCGCAGAATCCACGATCGCCTATATCAAACGTAAAGGAGACTCCTCGATTCAAAGTCTTCGCTCCCTCTCTGGGAAAACCCTGGGAGTACAACAAGGAGGAATCTCGGCGGCGGCTGTACCCGACTTATCAGCCGAGTTAGAAAAACAAGGCGGCAAGATCGGACAAGTTAAAGAGTATCGAGGATTTACAGAAGCATATCAGGATTTGGTTAATCAAAAATTAGATGCAGTGCTGCACAATATTGTGTCGTTGTCTCTACTCGTCGATGAAAAACCTGCCATTTTTGAGATGGGAGAGCGAGTTGGGCGCAAATCATATGCAGCTTGGGCAGTGAAGAAAGGCGATCGAGAATTACTAGATTTTTTGAACCAATTTTTACAACAGCAACAGCAGCAGGGAGAACTGAAAAAGCTCCAGCAAGACTGGTTCAAAATGACATTTGAAAACCTTCCCACTGTTCCTTTGTTACCTGGCGATCGCCCCATCTCATAAAATCTCTTCCTGTCTGAATTCGCACTCTTCCTTGTCTTATTCCTCATGCGTTTTAATCCCCCAAATCTAGCTGCTCATCAACGCAATTTACTGGTTCGCTTATTGATTGCTAGCGTGATACTCCTTGTGAGTAGTGGAGCGTACTACAGCTATCAATTAGTGCGCAATTCGATGCTCGAAAGTTTGAAGAAAAATGTTTTTCTCGAACTATCGCAGGGGCGAGATAGCCTCGATCACTGGCTCTCCAATCAGAAAATTCACATTGAAACTCTGGCAAATACGGAGCAAGTGAAATCGATGAATTGGGAAACGACTGAACCTTACTTAAAGGCGGAAACATTACGATTAAGTGATGTCTACGCGATCGCAGTGGGTAAACCGGACGGATGGCGCAATGTTGTGGGAGGTAAGCCTGCTAATGTATCCGATCGCGCATATTTTCAGAAAGTGATGCAAGGGATTACAAATGTCAGTGATCCGATTATCAGCCGAGCAAACAATACCCCTACCTTGGCGATTGCCGCTCCCATTCGCCAGGGATTTGATACGAATAGTACGCCGATCGGAGAGATTCACACTCTAGTCCGCTTAGATCGCGTTAATCGAGTGGTAAGCAGCGTGAAATATGGCAATCACAGCTATGCTTTTGCGATCGACTCTCAAGGGCAGATTGTTACGCATACGAGCCATACTGATAATCACGCTCATGTGCACTTTCATGAGAGTGAGTTGTTGAAAGCGCTCCCTCAGATGAGCAAAAGCAAGGAGAGCGTTGAGTTGGTAAAGGTCGCCAATCAGATGTACTATCTGGCTTATCTCCCCCTTCAGGAGGTAGAGTGGGCATTGGCATTGGTCATTCCCAAAGAGGATATCGAGTCGCAGGTGCAATTTCTCGACATGATTGCTCTAATTGTGGCGGGAATGGCAGTGGCTCTGTTAGCCATTCTGGTGCAGGTGCAGGCGATGGAGCAAAGACATCTTAAGAAATCCAATGAACTTCTCGAAAAGCGAGTAGAAGCACGTACCAAAGAGTTGTCGGATGCAATGACAAAGCTTCAGCAGTCGCAACTGCGGATGATTCAGAGCGAGAAGATGTCTGCACTGGGTAATTTAGTCGCAGGGGTGGCGCATGAGATTAATAACCCTGTCAATTTTATTCACGGCAATATTACTTATGTGGATGAGTATACTCAAGCTCTCTTGCACTTGATTCAGCTTTATCAAGAGCAGTTTCCCGATGGGTCTAAGTCGATTCAAGAGTATTTAGCAGAAATTGATTTTGAGTTTCTCGCGCAGGATTTAGAGAAGACCCTAGCTTCTATGCGGATCGGAACCGATCGCATTAAAGAAATTGTGCTTTCTCTGCGTAATTTCTCACGGTTAGATGAAGCAGAAGTCAAACCCGTCAATCTGCATGACGGAATTGATAGTACTTTACTGATTTTGCAACATCGCTTAAAAGCAACACCGGATCAAGCTGCTGTAGAAGTGGTGAAAGACTATGGAGATTTGCCATTCGTTGATTGCTATGCGAGCCAACTGAATCAGGTTTTTATGAACATTTTGGCAAATGCACTAGATGCGATGGAAGACCAGCGCGGTCTGTCTCACTCTCAGCCTTGTACGATTCGGATTAAGACGAAAAAGCTGGAGCACGGGAGAGTTCAGATCGCGATCGCAGACAATGGCCCCGGAATTCCTCCAGAAGTTCAGCCCCGTATCTTTGATCCGTTTTTTACGACAAAATCGATCGGTAAAGGAACGGGAATGGGGATGTCGATTAGCTATCAGATTGTGACTGAACGACATCAAGGCAAATTGTACTGTGTGTCTGAAGTGGGCAAAGGAACAGAGTTTTTCCTTGAGATTCCGATTCGTCAGGGGGCGGTGCTCGCTGCTCCAGTTGCTTGAGCGTTGTGCAGTTGTCGATAGGAGTTGATAGGCTTGCAATGAAATCGAATCTTTGAGTTTGTTGATTAGCAAACTTGAACTTCTTTATCTCAAAGCAGAAACCTCAAGCGCACAAATGAAGTGAATTTTGCAACGGTTGCCACGACTTGTAGGATATCGGTTGAACTATCAATCTGCTGCTTTAACTGCTGCATCTGCTCCACATCAGCATCTGTACAAATTATCCCCTCTTTCAGAATTGCTAATCGAGCTTTAGAAAATAAAGCCATTGCGCGATCGCGTTCCTTCTTTAACTGCACCTGCTCATCAAAATCTGCTTGTCGATAACGAATCTCGATTTTACTCAACAGCTCAGATGCTTGCTGAAAGAAAAGCTCATTTTTCTCGGACATCTCTATTTCTCCAAATTCCGAATCCCAACTTCTGCACCGCGATCGGGAATTCGACTTCCAGCGGCGGCATTGGCTCGATCGAGTAATTTCTGCGCTACTCCACGCCACAACGGGTCAGTTTGAATGTCCGAGACAATTCGCGTTGCTTTCGTTCTGAGTGTTGTATAGTCTCGTCCTGTAAAGGTAGATGCAGTCGTCAAAATTCTGGGAATCAAAGCATTCATCTGATTGAGATCCAAATCGTCATAGTGATTTGCAGCTTCAATCACTTCTTTGCCCATTGCTGCTGCCCGCATACATTGAGCAACGGTGAGTTCTAGAATTCGCTGTTCTTCTTGTTTAATCTGTTGCCACTCGCCTAGAACCTCGCCTGCTTGATTTTCTAGCTCGGCTTTTCGTGCAATTAAGGCTGTTTCGCCTGCTTTAATTCTGGCTTGAATCGATTGATACTCTTTTTTGATCGCTTGTAGTTTGACGATCGCGGTGGTTCGATGCTGTACTAGCACAGGTGGATTGTCACTAATTGCTTTTGCTAATACTGCCATCTGTACGGTTAAAGTCTTTGCATACTCTGCTGATTTTTTCACTTCATCTCGGCTCACCGTACTTCTACTATCGAGTTTGGTGAAAATCTCTGAAAAGCCTTCATACTGGTTTCGCAAGTCTGCAATGAATGTATCCCATTCTGCAACTTTCGGCGGTTGGAATGGGTCGATCGCTAAATCAATAATCTCCCCACTCACTTCAACCTTAGAGTTCAAAATTCGATTTACAAAAGCCTGACGGATTTCAGCACTCGATCGAGTCGGCGCTTCCAATTCTCGTTTTCGCATGGTGTCAATGGCTTCGATCGCGCTCAAGGACTCATTGCGAAACTGAAGTGCTGCTCCCTGAAGTGCCCGTGCTTTCTCGACACTACAGCCTCCTAGCGCCAGACTTCCCATGATCAAAACTGAAACCGCCCATCGCCTCATGGTTTGTTCTCCACTATTCACCCATCACATGCACAACTAGCTCTCTAGTGTGCCGATGCTGCCGATGCTCCCATAGATAAATTCCTTGCCAAGTTCCGAGCACGAGCCGACCCTGAGAAATTGGAATCTGTTCTGAAGAATGGGTTAAGACTGTCCGAATATGAGCGGGCATATCGTCTGGACCTTCTGTACTATGAATATAGTTTTCCCACTCCGGAACAAGCTTGGCAAAGAAATTCTCTAGATCTTGCAACACATCTGGATCAGCGTTTTCCTGAATGATCAAACTTGCAGAAGTATGTCGTAAAAACAAGTTGCACAAGCCAGTTTTAATTCCAGAGTCAGCTACGATCGCATTCACCTGCGAAGTAATTTTTAGCAAAGACTTCCCCTGCGTTGTGATTCTTAAAATCTTCTGATGCTGCATGTTAATCCCTGTAACACTGAATACCATTATTCAAGCGAATTCGATCGCGCTTTCAGCTTAAGAAATGATTAACTGTGTGCAAGCATGAGTCACAATTAAATTGCAGGAATTAAAATCAAACGCATGTTAAAGATCAACATTGCTGAAGAGAAAGTGGCTGCATATGAACGGGTGTTTCGGCGATCGCCTCAGTTGACAAGTTTGCAGGCGGGATGGCAAGGGATTTACTTTGCATACGATTTCATGCCTCCTGGAGAAACGCCTGAAGTCATTTCTACGCAAAATGGGATTGCGATTTTTACGAATACAGGTAAATCTCAAGTTGCAGAGCGATCGCTGAATGGTCAATTCCGATGCGAACAAGTAGCAGACGGCAATATGGTAATTGTTCCAGCTCATACGAGTTGCCAAAGTCGCTGGTTTGATTATGGTGGTGTGATCTTTTTTAGCGTTGAGTCTTCAGTGATTGCTCATGCTGTGCATGAAGTAGGAAATTCTGATCGGATTGAGCTACTTCCCCAATTTGCTACGGCTGATCCGTTCGTTTATCAAGCGGCTGTTGCTTTGAAATCTGTACTAGAGCAGGAAGGAAGTGCAAGTCGGCTCTATGGTGAAGCGATCTCAAATGCTTTGATTGTGCATACGATCCAGCATTATTCAAATCGTCGCCCTTTACTGCAAACCTACGAAAACGGGCTTTCTCACTATCGATTGCGGCATGTGATTGAGTATATTCAGGCTCATTTAGAGCAGGATCTGAGCTTAAATGAACTTGCTGCGATCGCTCAAATGAGTCCGCATTACTTTTCTCAATTGTTCAAACAATCGACTGGCGTGACTCCGCATCAGTTTGTAATTCGAGCAAGGGTTGAGCGTGCGAGAGAATTGTTGATGACTCGAAAATGGTCGATCGCTGAAGTTGCCAAAATGGTTGGATTCGTGGATCAGAGCCATTTACATCGTCACTGTAAGCGCTTGCTCGGTGTGACCCCAAGAATGATCCAAAACCAGGCGTAACAATCTACAAAAAACGGAAGAATCTACAAGATCTGTGCGAATGAGTTGTGGATAGTGGAGGCAAGCGCACTTCAGGAATTCAACTCATGGGATGGATTGAAACGAAAACAGAGCCGATGGTGATCAATATGGGTCCTCACCATCCAGCGATGCATGGCTGCTTCCGAATTATTGTCACATTGGATGGCGAAGATGTTCTAGACTGTGAACCTGTGATTGGCTATCTGCATCGTGGCATGGAAAAGATTGCAGAAAACCGCACGAATACAATGTTCATTCCCTATACGAGTCGCTGGGACTACTATGGTGGAATGTTCAATGAAGCAGTGACCGTGAATGCAGTTGAGAAATTAGCTCAAATCGAAGTTCCGAGACGAGCGAGCTATATTCGGATGATCATGCTCGAACTGACGCGAATTGTGAATCATTTGCTATGGCTTGGCCCGTTTGTGGGAGATGTGGGAACGCAGGCTTTATTCTTTCCAACGATGCGCGATCGCGAAATGATTCTTGATTTATTTGAAGCGGTTTCAGGCTATCGCATGGTGAATCACAATTACTTTCGAGTGGGTGGAGTGGCTGCTGATCTGCCGTATGGTTGGGTCGATAAATGTGCTGATTTCTGCACTTACATGTTGCCGACCTTAGATGAGTATGAGCGACTGATGAGTGATAATCCTATCTTTCGACGACGGTTAGAAGGGATCGGAGTCCTCACGAGTGAAGATGCCATCAATTGGGGTGTGACAGGACCCATGCTACGGGCATCTGGCGTGAAATGGGATTTGCGAAAGGTGGATCATTATGAGTGCTATGACGAGCTAGATTGGGAGATTCAGTGGGATACGGCGGGCGATTGCTATGCTCGATATGCGGTACGGATACGGGAAATGCGAGAATCGATCAAGATAATTCAGCAGGCATTAAAAGCCTTGCCAGGTGGAGCTTATGAGAATTTAGAAGCTCAGCGAATTCAGGCAGGCCCGAAATCTGAATGGAATGGGTTTGACTATCAGTTTATTGCGAGAAAAATTGCTCCAACTTTCAAGATTCCGAAGGGTGAGCATTATGTTCGGGTTGAGTCAGGTCGAGGAGAGCTAGGAATTTTTATCATTGGCGATGACAATGTGTTTCCGTGGCGTTGGAAGATCCGCCCTGGAGATTTCAACAATCTGCAAGTGCTGCCGAAATTGATTCAAGGGCGGAAGGTGGCGGACATTTTTGTGATTTTAGCGAGTATTGATTTGGTGATGGGATCAGTCGATCGATAAGTTTCCTGATGCAATCGATCGATCCTGGGGACTCTTTTTGACACTTAGCTTATACTAGCAGCCCAATGTGTTGTCCAGTTCCCAAGGCGTAATGGCAGCATTTGCTTGTTGCCATTCTTGATATTTAAGTTTGAGATATGCAGAAGTAAAAGACTTACCCAAAGATTTACCAATTACCTCACTCTTCTCCAAACACCGCAACGCATCTAACAAGTTTGCAGGCAGAGTCTTAGCCTCGCCAGCAGGTAGCGGATCAGTATAGCTATTGTTATCGCGTCGAACCCCTGGTTCAAGCTTCTGATTAATTCCATCCAGTCCTGCTGCAATTAAGGCAGCAGGTAACAAATAAGGGTTTGCAGCTCCATCTGGCAAGCGACATTCAAACCGTCCTGCATCAGGAATCCGAATCGTATGAGTTCGATTGTTCCCGCTATAACTTACAGTATTGGGCGACCAGGTTGCGCCTGATAGCGTCACGGGTGCATTGATTCGCTTGTAAGAATTTACGGTTGGATTCGTAATCGCACACAGTGCTTCTGCTGAATTCAACACTCCTGCAATGAATTGATACCCCAGTGATGAAAGTCCTAGCTCTCCTTGTGGGTCATAGAAGAGATTCTCTTTGTCGCTACTATCCCAAATTGAAAGATGAGTATGGCAACCATTTCCCGTTAAATGTGCAAATGGTTTAGGCATGAAGGTGGCTCGTAGTCCGTGTTTTTCAGCGATCGCTTTCACCATGTACTTAAAGAACGCATGTCGATCTGCTGTGACGAGAGCATCCGCATACTTCCAATTCATCTCGAACTGACCGTTACCATCTTCGTGATCGTTCTGGTAAGCTCCCCAACCGAGCGATAGCATCACGTCACAGATCTCTCGGATCACCTCATATCGCCGCATCAAAGACTGTTGATCATAGCAAGGCTTACTTTGTCGATCGAGCTTATCGGAAATGTCTTCTCCATCTGCACTCAGCAAAAAATACTCACATTCCACGCCAGTCTTGACTCGATAGCCCAGATCCTCAGCTTGTTTCAGAACTCGTTTCAAAACGACTCGTGGAGCTTGTTCTAAAGGCTCTCCAGTAATCGTATGCAAATCTGCAGGCATCCAAGCAACATCAGGTTGCCAGGGAAGCTGAATCAATTGCTCTGGGTCAGGAATTGCCAAGATATCAGGATCAGCCGGAGTCATGTCTAACCAAGCCGCAAACCCTGCAAATCCTGCGCCGTCGGATGCCATTTGATCGATACTTTCAGCCGGAACCAACTTCGATCGCTGAACGCCAAAGAGATCAGTAAACGAAATCAAAAAGTAGCGAATTCCTTGATCACGAGCGATTTGAGAAAGCATAGGTTAGTGGCTTAATAGAGTGGAAATGTGCGATCGAATAAAGGCTTCGTCGTCTGGACTTTGATAAGGATTGCCTGCGCGATGCCCCCAGATTGATCGAATCGGATGATACTCTGCATTGGGGAGCAATTCTGCTTCTGCTGCACAATCTTCTGGCGTGAAATACAAATCTGTAGTTGCAGGCATGACCAGTGTTTTCGCCTGAATCGCGCCAAGCGCCTTTTGATAATCTCCTTGATAGATCGGATTGTCACTTACATCGCAGTCTAACCAAGTCTGAATCATAGCTAAAAGGTTATGCGGATCACGCTTGCGATAGCTCGCTTCCCAAAACCGTACAAGATAGTCATCAAGCGACGTATAGCCTAGCGGATAATATAGTTCTTCTCGATAAAAGGCTTGAGAAGCTGCCCAACTTGCATAGATCCGAGCAAAGGCTTGAAATCCTCGATCGGGAACGGCTTCAAATCTCGTTCCATTCCAAGCCGGATCAGCCGTTAATGCACTCCGCAAACTTTGCAGAAAGATGCGATTGTGATCGGTGGTTCGAGCCGTTCCACATAATGCAGCAATGCGTAGCACCTTCTCAGGATACAGCGCGCCCCAGTGATAAGCTTGCTGTGCGCCCATTGACCAACCGTAAATTAAAGCTAGTTGATCGATTTGAAACACTTCTTCTAGAAGTTGCTTCTGGGCACGAACATTATCGAAATGGCTAAAAACTCCCCAATCACTGTTACTTGGCGAAGTCGAAAGACCATTGCCAAACATATTGGGGATGATCACAAAGTACTTTGTGGGATCTAAGATGCTATCTGGACGAATCAGCCATTCAATGTCCGAATGCTGTGCGCCGTAAGAGGTTGGATAGAGGATGGCATTTGAGCGATCGTCATTCAGCGTTCCATAAGTTTGATAGACGATCTGAGCTTCACTGAGCGTTTTTCCACAGTAAAGCTCAAAATTTTTCAGCGTAAAACACTCACTCATACAAGCTTTGTTGCAATATCGAGGTTAACTTTGATATAGCCTGAATCAACGTGAGCAAGATGCTGCTTAATTTGCTCGTGTGCTGCTGGCAGTTGGTGGAATGGGATTGAGGGATACATGTGATGTTCCGCATGAAACGGCATATTCCACATGATGAATTGCATCGGGAATAAGGTCATGACCGATCGAGTATTCGTCAATGGATTATCATCATGGCTGCATCCGGTATGTTCTGCGAAGAGATAGCCTCTCAGAATCGGCTGCGCGACAAAGAGCGGGAAAAGCCAATACATCACAAACCAGGGTTTCTGAACTGCGATCGATACTAAAATCGCGACCCCATAGACTGCAAGCTGAAGCCGAGTAGAGCGAATTACCTCTGCCCGCGCTTCTTCTGAAATATAGGGATAGTCTTCAACTTGTCCTAAAGCGACTCGAATATGCGTGGTGACTTTGCTCCACCACCAAGGCAATCCACTAATCGTCCACAGATACTCTCCTAAGTTCTTGGGCATTGGATCGCTGAGTTCTGGGTCTTTTTCGAGATTTTGCACATAGCGATGATGCCATTTGTGATAGCGCCGATAGAATGCGCCGTTATAAAACGACAGCACTCCAGCAAACCAGCACACGAAATCGTTCAATGTATTGTTTTCAAAAGCAGTTCGATGTGAACATTCATGCAACGGAGCAAACATTGCAGCCAAGCTATAACCATAGATCACCAAAGCTGGCACAGCAATTGCCCAATTGTGACCAAAGTTAGTTCCCCATAGGTATCCGCTCACTCCCAGAATTAGCAGGTGAGCAGTAAAACGGATTAATCCTTTCAAGGTCGATCGAGTATTCAATTCTTTCAGAGCGGCAGTTGTGAGAACTGTTCTGTCTCCTAACAGGTTAGACTCAGAAATAGTCGGGTTCATAGCTCATCTTTCAACTTGTTATAACAAGCCTAATTTTAGAGCAATTGTGGATCTGTACTTGAGGCTACCAAACTAAAAAATGACCTTCCCTCTACATTTAGCTATTTCTGAGAAGTTGCGCGATCGTATTCGAGCAGGTATCTACCGACCTGGCGATCAACTTCCGAGTGAACATCAGTTGATGGCTGAATTTGAGGTGAGCCGAATTACGGCTCGACGTGCGATCGCGAATCTCACACAGCAAGGATTAGTCAATGTACAACGGGGAAAAGGTGCATTCGTTTCCACTCAACAGAAAGTGGTTTACTCGCTGTCTAGTCCGCTGTTACTCGAAGCGGATCTAGCACGACAGGATATTGAAATTACTGTGCAGACTTTGAGCTTTGAGCGAGTGACTGCACCTGTTCATGTTCAGAAAATCTTGAATTGCGCGATCGCTTATCTGCAAAAGAAAGTCCTTTTATTTAATAATGTTCCGAGCTGTGTTGATATTACTTATATTGTGCCAGAGCTAGCAAAAGCTTATGGAAAAGAATTACGTCAAAAATTAACTTTTACAACTTTAGAACAGTACGGCATCTGCATTAAAAAAATTGACGCTGTGATTGAATGTACGCAAGCGGATTATGAAACGGGTGAGCAGTTAGAAGTCTCGTTGGGACATCCTTTGATTGTCTATCGGCATACGGCTTTTACCGAGGCAGGTGCGATCGTGCATGGAGAGTCGATTTCACGAGGGGATCGCTTCTGCTATTCGATTCAAATCGATCGAATGATTGACCCTAATCATTGATTCAAAAGACTACTTTCCACATTTTTGATGAAAATAACTAAGTGAGTTTACAATCGAACTTCTAAATTTTTCGACGCTAAAAGATTTAGAAAACAGGTTGCGCGCTCGCATCTTAAAACTGTGCCGACTGATAGAAATGCGAGTAACTTGGTAATACTCTGGTTGTCTCAATTCCCTAAGTTGATCCCGGCTAAGTAATATCAATGAAAATTCTTCTTACAACTGCTCTAACTAGCGCTTTTCTCTTACTTGGTACTGCAAAAGCTCATGCTTTAGTCCTTTATAATGGCTCTTTAGGAACATCACCCAACAGCCAAGGATGGACTCGGAATTTTTTGACTGGTCCGACTGTCACAGTGAATTCATCAGGAACCACCTTAAATACGACTTCAAACGACAGTCTTGTAGCTGGTTATGGTCGCACTGTAACAATGGATCGGAACACGGGCTATAACTTGATGTTTCGTATTCAATTGAACAGTGAAAATCATGATAATCCCAACGCTCAGAACAACACAGGCACAGACACGATTGCAGATCGTGCAGGTTTAAGTGTTGCTGTCTTGAGTTCGACTGATGCTCGGGGTATTGAACTTGGTTTTTGGACAAATCGAATTTGGGCACAAGAAGATGGTGCTGTGAAAGCTGATCCGGTGAATGCTCCAACAGGCACTCGATTCACTCAAGCTGAAGGAGTTTCCTTTAATACACAGGCAGCAGCAGTTCAGTACGATTTATCCGTTTTAGGCAATACTTATTACCTCTATGCTGGAGGGAGCTATGCTGCTCCGATTCTGACAGGTCGATTGCGAGACTATACTTTAGAAGGGTTCCCCTATACTTCAGCGGGTTCTATTGGCATTGGCGACAACACATCTTCTGCAAGAGGAAGCTTTCGACTTGAGCAGGTGGAACTCACAAATTCTGCGATCGTACCTGTTCCCTTCGCATTCAATCCCTTATTTGGCTTCGGTTTGTTCGGAATTTCCAGAATTCGTAAAGCAATCAAAGCTCGCCAATCAGCGAACTAGCACTTTCAGGTCTTCGATGAAACTTGTAAAAAACTGAGTTGCATTGACTTGAGTTGCAATCCAAGCATTGGCAGATGGCTTTGTTGTGAGTCGATCGTCGATCAAAGTCTGCCCGCGTGTCCATTTGCCTTGCGTTTCGATTTGAATGCGCGATCGCTGCCACAGC
The DNA here is from genome assembly GCF_026735145.1 of Leptolyngbya sp. GGD. Taxonomy (NCBI): domain Bacteria; kingdom Bacillati; phylum Cyanobacteriota; class Cyanophyceae; order Leptolyngbyales; family Leptolyngbyaceae; genus Leptolyngbya; species Leptolyngbya sp. GGD. The sequence goes on along the minus strand of NZ_JAPQKE010000001.1, from coordinate 705,912 downwards.
ATCGTTTCTGGATAGAACAAATACCCTAAAGTTGCCGCATCGTGAACTAAGAAGCCTGGGATGCCTTGAGTCTCTCGATACTGTAAAGCTGTTCCAATCATAAACTCACAGAGTTTCATCAGGAACTGAGCAAGCTGGCTTTCTGGATTGGTCTGATAGATCTGGAGAGCCATTTCTTTTGTAAAAATCAAATGGCGTGTGATGTCGAGCGATGTAATGACGACATCATTCCGACTGTTGAGAACTTGCTCAACTGCTTCAGGGTTAAACCAGAAATTAAATTCTGCATGTGAAGTAATGTTGCCAGGGCAACGGAACGCACCGCCCATGACAATGATTTCTTTTGCTTTCTGCAAAATTCCAGGCTGTTTGATTTCGGCGGCAGCGAGATTAGTGAGTGGTGCGATCGCAATGATGGTAATTTCTCCAGGCATGGCGTTTAAGCGATCGATCAAAATCTCGTCCGAATATCTTGCTGACTCATACGAATGGATTGGACTGGGTAAGAGTGTCGATAAATTTCCCATGCCATCATTGCCATGAATGTGCGCTGCATCTTCGGATGCGTCTGAAGTTTCAACTCCGCGTCCTACTTCAACATCCGGCAATCCGCCTAGGCTTAAAATTTGGCTGGCACTCGAAAATGTTTGGCGAGAGCTTACATTTCCTGCGGCAGTCGTCACTGCGATCAGTTCAGCAAACCCGCGTTTTACAAGACTCTGTAGCCAAAATAGAGCAAAGATATCATCGCCGCCTGGATCAGTATCGAGAATGATTTTTTGGGTAGACATGATGTGAGAAAGTGACAATCGCTCTTAATTCTTCCACGATTTTTAGCAAATTCGTTCCAGTTGCGATTACACTCAATAGTACAAGTGCGATTGTACTTTCGTGCATCAGTACTGTCCCGTCCGCTCGTTTCGCTATGATTCCGCAACGCCTGACTCTTCGGAATTTTTTGAGCTACCAGGAAGCCACTCTTGACTTCCGGGGGCTTCATACTGCGTGCGTTTGTGGGGCAAATGGGGCAGGAAAATCTTCGCTACTAGAAGCAATTTCCTGGGTGATTTGGGGTGAAAGCCGAGCAGCTTCAGAAGATGATGTGATTCATATGGGCGCAAAAGAAGCGCAAGTTGAATTTATCTTCGGAATGCATCAGCAGATCTATCGCGTGCTCAGAACTCGCCAACGTGGGCAAGGCATCTCGCTGGAATTTCAAATTATGCAGGACGGTGGGTTTCGATCGCTGACCGCCAAAGGTATTCGATCGACACAGCAATTGATCCTGAATCATCTCAAAATTGATTACGATACGTTTGTGAATTCGGCTTACCTACGTCAAGGTCGAGCCGATGAATTTATGCTGAAACGTCCTGCGGAACGTAAGCAAATTCTTGCCGATCTTTTGAAACTTCACCAATACGACACGCTCGCAGAACAGGCAAAAGATAGATCGCGTCAGTTTAAAGGACAAGTTGATCTACTAGAGCGAAATTTAGAAGCCGTTCGAGAACAGCTTCAGCAACGAGACGCGATCGAGCAAGAACGTGCCGAACTTGAAGCACTTCTCACCCAAATGCAAGCCCAACAAGCTGCCAGTAATGAACAACTTCAACAACTGCAAGCCGTTCAGCATCAGCGACAAACTTGGCAGCAGCAATTAAGCTGGCAGCAACAACAGCAGCGCAATTTGAATCAAGACTGTCAGCGATTGCAGAAAGAGCGATCGCAAACCGATCAGCAGCGTCAAACCTTAGAAAAATTACTGCAACAAGAAGCGACGATCATTGCCGGATATCGCCATTGGCAAGCATTGCAAGCTCAAGAAGAAGCATTCTCAGCAAAATTCCAGGCGCATCAGGTCGCACAGTCCCAACGCCAACAGCACGAACAACAACAATCTGAAAAGATTCAACAGTTTCAGAATCAACTGCAAAAAGTTCAAGCTCAGGAAATTACTTTACAAGAACAGCTTCAAGAAGTTGAAAAAGCGCTCACGAAAGAAGCTGACGTTGAAGCCGCAGTTCAAAACCTGATTGCCGCACGTCAAGAACTTCAGCAACTCGATCAGCTTCAGTTACAAGCTTCGCCGCTTTTGCAACGGCGGCAACAATTGCAAAAAGAACTCGATCGTGCTTCGACTCGTCTTTCTGCTCGTCTAGAAGAACTCCGCACCTCTGCTCGACAACTTCAAACTCAACAGCAACGACAACCGAGCTTAAAAAAAGCAGCCGTCGAGGTTGCGGTCAAAATTGAAGAACTCGAAAAACTCCGCGCCTACCAAGACCAAGTACTTGAAAAAGGCTTAGAGCGACGTGGTTTCGTTGATCAACTGCAAGCTCATCAACGAAACTATGAAGCACAGTTGGCAGAGATTGACCAGAAGATTCGGATGTTGGAACAAGAAAAAGCAACTGCGATCGCATCCGAAGCAGAGCACTCTGAAGGCAATACACTCGTTCAACTGAAACAACAATCTTTTCCGCCTTGCCCCTTATGCGATCGACCTTTAGATGAACATCATTGGCATCTTGTTCTCGAAAAACAACAGCAACAGCGTGAAGAAATTCTCTCTGAAATTTGGGTGATCCGTGAACAACTCACGACTTCAGAGCGTGAAATTCAAGTATTGCGCCAAGAGTACACCGACATTGAAAAGCAATTAGCGCAATATGGCGGTACGTTAGAGCGGCGAGGACAGTTACAAGAACAATTACAAAATACTGCCGCAGTTCAAGAAAAACTGGCTCAAATTACGGCTGAATCTGCCAAGTTAGAAGAACAACTCAAGACTGGACAATTTGAGTTGCCGCTCCATGAGGAATTGCAACTGCTCGATCGACATTTGCAACAGATCGATTATGACGATCGCAATCATGCGCTAGCGCGTGGAAGTGTCGATCGCTGGCGTTGGGCAGAAATCCGTCAAGCAGAAATCAAACAAGCGAAACGCCGACAAGCAACTTTATTGAAGCGGCAACCCGAATTAGAAGCGCAAATTGAGCAGATCGAGCAGCAACTTGAGCAATTGAGTCAGGAACTCGATCGTGGATTGAAGTACTACGATCGACAAATTGCAGAAATTGGATACAACCTGGAACAGCACAATGCAATTCGGGCTGCAATTCGTCAAGCGCAACCCTGGCAACTCCGCTATCAAGAGCTTCAACAAGCTAAGCAAACCTATCCCCATGTTCAGCAGCGGTTACAAGAACTTGCAGACACAGCGCAAGCCCGATTCACTGATTTGCAAACGATCACGTATCACTGTCAAGAGTTAATCCAAGCCTTAGAGCGCACGCCTGATCTCGCACCGCATATTCAAGCCTTAGAGCAACAAATTCAACATCATCGAACTCAGCTTGATGAGCATTTATCGAAGTTGGGCAGACTTCAGCAACAGCAGAAACAGCAAGAAGCACTCAGTCAGCAATTCCAACAGATTAATGCTCAGCTTAAAACGGCTCGTCAGCAGGCTCGAATCTATCAAGAACTCACGCAAGCGTTCGGCAAGAATGGAATTCAAGCTTTGATGATTGAGAACATCTTGCCGCAACTCGAAGCAACGACGAATCAAATTCTGTCCCGTCTCAGCGCGAATCAATTACACGTCCAATTCGTCACCCAACGCAATCGGAAATCCAAATCCACATCTGCCAAAGCAATGGAGACTTTGGATATTTTGATTGCAGATGCGTATGGAACGCGACCGTATGAGACATATTCAGGAGGAGAAGCGTTTCGAGTCAATTTTGCGATTCGGCTCGCTCTGGCGCGGTTGCTGGCTCAACGATCGGGAACAGCCTTGCAAATGCTGATTGTCGATGAAGGTTTTGGAACTCAGGATCAAGAAGGATGCGATCGCTTAATTGCTGCGATTAATGCGATCGCGCCTGAGTTTGCCTGTATTTTAACGATTACCCACATGCCTCACTTCCGGGAAGCTTTCCAAGCTCGCATTGAAGTTACGAAGACTCAAACTGGATCGGAATTAATGCTCTGTTTGTAGGTATAAATTCGAGGCTTAAGGTGAGGAGCGGGGAGCTGTTCTCTTAGTCTTTCTACTCTCCACTCCCCACCCTTATTGGCATTCACAGCTCAACCCGAATCGCCATAGTCCTACTTCAGCACTTCGTCTAATAAATCTCTCGCTGCCTGCGCTTTCGCCAACGCTGCTTGATGATCGCTATGAGCACGGACTAAGCGCAATAGTCCTGCTACACCTGTTTTAAGGTGCTCAAGTTCTTCTCCAGCCATCAGTTCGCCATCGAGCATTCTGACCAGTAGCGACTTAATATCGCCAACATCTTGCCGAACTTTTTGCAACTTCTCAACTGTGCTCAGCAAGGTCTTCAAGGAGTTCAAAATCTCGTCGATATCTTGAACCGCCTCGACCTCTTGAGGCTCTTCGACTTCTTGAGCCTCTGCATCCTCTTCAGGTGGCTCAGAGTCTGCTTCAGTCTCTTCGATCTCTTCTAAACCTAGCTCTTTTAGCAATTCTGGGTCGGTTGCTTCAGTTTTTCGAGCATTCGTGCGTGGCATTCGTGTCGCCTCAATGATTGTAATTCTGTCGAAACTAATATGTTATACACTAACCGAGATCGATTGCGTCCCGCCTTAAGTGAGAATTGCTCCACCCATCAGCCTTTGATAGCGATATTCTAATTCCGCTTTCATCGCATTCCATTTCTCGATCGTGGGATCTTTCTCGATCGTTCGCTCTGCTGCCTCTCTTGCTAGCACAAGGACTTCTTGATCCTCGACCAAGCTTGCTAAGGCAAAATCTGGCAAGCCGGATTGCCGCGTCCCTAACACTGCTCCTGGCCCTCTAAATCGCATATCCATCTCAGAAATAAAGAAACCATCCTGAGATTGTTCGAGCACTTTCAAGCGCTGAACTGAGGTTTCACTCTTAGAATTGCTCATCAATAGACAGAACGACTGCGATCCGCCCCGTCCGACTCGACCCCGAAGCTGGTGCAATTGTGATAATCCAAATCGTTCCGCATGTTCAATCATCATCACAGTCGCATTCGGGACATCGACACCGACTTCTACAACTGTTGTAGAGACGAGGATCTGGGTTTTGTTATCTCGAAACTGAGTAATGGCATCGTCTTTCTCAGCAGAAGTCATGCGACCATGCAGTAACCCTACTTTGAAATCTGGAAAAACATTCTCACTCAGATGTTGATGTTCGTCGATCGCGGATTTGAGATCCAATTTTTCTGATTCTTCCACCAAAGGCAAGACGATATAAACCTGCCGTCCCTGGGCAATTTCCCGCTTCATCAGATCGTAAGCTTGTTGGCGATCGCGACCTGTCAATGCAGTCGTTTGAATGGCTTTTCGTCCAGGTGGCAATTCATCAATTTGACTAACATCTAAGTCTCCATGCAGCGTTAAAGCAAGGGTTCGCGGAATGGGCGTTGCAGTCATCGTAAGCACATGAGGATGTTCGCCTTTCTGCTGAAGTCGGGCGCGTTGTTCAACGCCAAAGCGATGTTGTTCATCAATCACGACTAAGCCTAAGCGATCGAAGCTGACTGTATCTTGAATCAAAGCATGAGTTCCAACCAGCAAAGGAAGTTCCCCGGTTTGCAATCCACTGTGAATCTCTCGCCGCTTGGCTGCTTTGGTCGAACCTGTGAGCAAGTCCACTGGCAAATGAAGTTGATTAAACCAACTCACTAATTTTCGATAGTGCTGCTCTGCTAAAACTTCAGTTGGAGCCATAAACGCTGCCTGATAGCCCGATTGAATCGCTGCTAGGATCGAAATGACAGCAACAACGGTTTTTCCTGAACCGACATCGCCTTGCACGAGCCGATTCATCGGAGTCTGTTTCTGAAGATCATTGAGAATGTCATTGACAACTCGGCTTTGAGCATTCGTTAAGCTAAAGGGAAGTAACTGATGGAAGCGATCGATTAATTCTCCAGTTGGTGCGAGTACTGCGCTGGCTTGAGTTTGCTGCTGTTCTCTGCGCCGTTTGAGTAAGCCAAGCTGTAAGTAAAAGAACTCATCAAATACTAAGCGTCGTCGAGCCGATTCTAATGTCTCCGAATCAGTCGGAAAGTGAATATTCGCGATCGCGTCTTGAATACCAATTAATCCATATTCTGCAAGCAACCCTTTCGGCATCGGTTCATGCAAATTCTTAATCGCAGGTAACGCTGCGGTCACTGCCCGACGGACTAAATCTGCCCCAACTCCTTCAGTTAAGGGATAGACCGGAACAATCCGACCAATGTTTGAAGAATCAAGGGTTTCGCCTTCTTGATCCAACACTTCAATGTCCGGATCTTCGAGTGAAATGCCATATTTGGTCTGTTTGACTAACCCCGAAGCCGCGATCGAGGCTCCTTTCGGATACAGTCTTTTCTGTTGTTCTTGCCAACCGCGACTCGCAAAACGGCTCCCCATATAGAAACGGCTGATTTTCATCGAACCGCTGGAGTCTTGAATGCTTAAGTCGAGAATTGTCAGCTTACTATTTCGCGGACTGGTGAAACAATTGCAGCTTTTAATCATGGCGACGATTGTCACCGTTTCGCCAACTTTGAGTTCGCGAATTTTCGCTTGGCGAGCATAGTCAATATAATCACGCGGATAGTAGTAAAGCAGATCGCGCACAAAGTAAAGCCCAAGTTTGGCAAGCTTTTCGGCGCTTTTTGGACCAATCCCTGGTAGGTAAGTAATGGCTTGTGTGAGGGGAATGTCTTGTGCAGGAACCTCGATCGGTTTCGGAGTTACTTTTGGCGTAGCTTTTGAAGTGGGTTTAGTAGAGGCTTTCTCCGTCGGTTTTTCTTCAGATTTTTTGACTTGGTAGAGAAAGCGTCGAGTTTCAGCAACTAAATGCTGGCGTTGTGAAAATTCTAAATCTGAATACTTCGCGAATTGATTCGCGATCGTTTGACAGCGTGCTTGCTCAGATGCCGGGAGTGCGGGAGTTCCTTCGGTCAATGTGAGATGCAAAAATTCGCTGAAGCGGAACTGATTGCCCTCCAGATCATTAAATCCGCGATCAGCTTCGACCGAAAGCGCCTTTTGTAGTCGCACCAAATCCATGATGTGAAATCATCTCACCCTTTTGCATTGATGAAGTCTAGCAAAATTCGCTGGTGAATTGCGCCCAACGGTCGAATTTGATTGGCTCGATCGCTAAACCGCTCTCCTTGCTGAATCTCTGCGATTGTGAACAGCCCTAAATCCCAGCCTTCCATCAGCTTGAGTTCAGAAACATCTATAGTCAGTGGAGCTGCAAAGACGTGGCGAGTCGCTCGATCGTCGTCGTACACTCCAAATTTCACCAGCTCCGTCGCCGCATAGCAAATTTCTTCTTGCAATTCTCGAACGACTGCCACTTCAGGCGTTTCGCCTGGGTCTAAATGTCCCCCAAACAGTCCCCAATGTCCTGGATAAGCAATATTTGGAATGTTATCTCGGAGTTGAAGCAGGAAAGTCTGATGCTGATAGAGAATTGCGATCGCGACTTCCGGCTTCATAGTGAAATTTCTCTCCGAAACTCGTTTCTAAAATATGGGCGATACTGGATTTGAACCAGTGACCTCTCCCGTGTGAAGGGAATGCGCTACCCCTGTGCCAATCGCCCGAGGAGTTCTTATTCTACATTAGGCGATCGCTCAAATCAAGCCACAAAAAAGGAGCCAAATTTGGCTCCCGCAAATTTATGCAAATTGAACAAGATTACTGGCTTTGAGAAGAGTCGTCTGACACCGTTGGCAGTGCATTGGCTTCTAGCGTTTCAGACACCAACTGTTTCGATTTCCGCGATTCCAACCAAAACGGAACCACGAGCCAAGCCGCTACGAGCAAAAGTGCCACTACCCCAAACTGTGAAGCCAGCGTAAACAGCTTCTCTAGAGGGACAACCTGACCCGCAAAATACGACAACGACACCATGACCGTTGCCCAAGTGAACGCTCCAGCAGTGTTGTACAGCGTAAATTTCCAATAGGGCATCTCTGCAATCCCGGCGAGCGGACTGGCAAAAATCCGCAACAGTGCCACAAAGCGACCCAAGAAAACTGCCTTGCCAGCATTCTCCCCAAACTGGCGCTTTAGTTCTTCGATTTGAGTCTCTTGAATGCGGAACACCTTGCCCAAGTTGACCAGCAGTGCCCAGCCGCCGTAGCGCCCAATCCAGTAGCCAATATTGCCGCCGATCGTTGCGCCGAGCGCTGCATCACCAATCACCCAGAAATAATTCAGCTGATCGCTTCCTGCCAAAAAACCACCCGCAAGCGTCACCGTTTCACCGGGAATGGGCAGCCCTAAATTCTCTAACAAAATTCCGAAAAAAATCGCCCAATAACCATACTGCTGAGCAATCTGCTCGATCGCTTCCGGCGAAATGAAGTCAAGTGACATTGCAATAACCTTTACAAACCTTCATCTTCTTTCGATCTTGACGTGGTTTCGCCTCAAGTGTCAATCAATCGATCGACAGTTTCTTCAAGTTCGCGATCTAGGACAGATTCATTAGCATCTCTTCACAACTGTCATCCGTATTTTTCTGTAACGATCAGGAAAACTTTATTAAAATTGCGCTGAGATACGGAGAAAAATAAAGATTCGATAAAACTACGATAGTTGTTTAGTGCATCCGGAAACAGACTCCTTATAGTTGAAGCACTAAATAATGCGTACAACTACTTAGCAAAGGAACGATCCTTGCTCTAGTCAAGTCTTCCGGATGAAGCATGGATGTGAGAGTGAACGAAAGTATGTGGAGATATGGAAATGGCGTTAATTGAGCGGCACGAAGAGGTTGTATTACAGCCCCAGGGTCGATTAGATGCAGTGGGTGGTGCAGCATTACACCAACAGTGGGCAACCCTTGCACCTCGGCAATATAAAGCCTGGATTATTGATCTGTCGCGTGTTGAATTTATTGATAGTTCGGGGCTAGTTTCATTAGTCTCAGGATTAAAAGTTGCGACCCATACTGGTACTCAGCTTGTTTTATGTGGATTGCGTCCCTCGACTCGGTTGGTCTTTGAGATTACGCAACTGGATCAGGCGTTTTCGATTTTCGAGAATTATGAAGCGATCGAGGATGCTTTTGGTCGAGTTCAAGAAGTGCTGCAAATCGCTTAATTTATCAGAATTGCTTTATTCATCGCGTTTTGACCTCGTTCAGCGCTCTTAGTCGCTCTAGATCTCATCTCTTCGCGAGTTGATCGAAGTCGAAACCTAACTCCAGTAAACCACTGTCAGCAAAAAGCCCTCGCAAGATTTAGCTTGTGGGGGCTTTGTCGTTCAATTTATGCGTTAGAGATTCTTGATTTAAGCATTCCCAAAGGTGGGCAGTGAAATTTCACCCTCACCTCGTGGAAAACTCGGCAAATCAAGATGCCCGTTTCTGCGATTTTGCACGGCTAAGCGATAATTGACGCTTTGGAGTTCCGCGTGAAGTTGACGATTTTCGCGCTGAATCATTGCCACCTTTTCTCGCACAGGCTGCATCCGCTCGGCAAATTTCTGCCGATACACTTTAGGCAATTCTTGCACGACTTGTTCGAGCATCTTCGATCGCTCAGTTAATTCCTGAGCCGTTTGCCGTAACTGGCGCATTTCTTCATCGCGTTGCGTAATTTGCTCTTGGTAGAACGTGACTTGTTCCTCTACGGTCTGAAGCTGTTCGCGTAGCGCCCGGACTTCAGCGACTTGTCGATCGGACGGCTCATCTGAAGCGGGGATGGGCGCACTCGCATTGCCTTTAACCAGGCGGAATAATTCCTGCGAGAGCTGCTGCACGAGCTGATCGCGCATTTGCAGTTCTTCTTGGAGACGGGCATTTTCAGCAAAGATTTGCTGAGCTTGAGAAGCGTCAAGTTGCATCACGAGATAGGTACTCCCTCTTGGGTTATGACGTTAAGGTTTTCCTCCCATAATCGCGGAGGAGACGATCGACGAATGTCTCGCCAAATTGCAGTTGCCGCCAATGTACCATCTGCAACCGCAATTGATACCTGATTTAATCCCTCTTTTAAATCTCCCAGTGCAAAAATTCTCGGATGCGATGTCCTACACATGTCGTCAGTTAGGAGGTTTCCGCCTTTCCAGTCGAGTTCAATCCCTTTTAAGTAGGCATTGTAATAATGCGAACCCATTGCCACTAAGCCCGTCTGTAATTCGATCGTCCGTCCGTCCGCGAGTTCTACGCCTGTCATCTCATGATCATGTCCAACGAATCGCTTTAACGGCGTTTCGATGAGTGGATATCCGTGAGATTTTAATTTTTCTCGCATCTCGTCGCTGACTTCAAATAAGCCCTGGGTAAAAACGGTGATGTAAGGCGTAAACCAATTCAACACAAATGCGGTGTTAATCGCGCCTTCGCTGCCGACAAACAAGCCACATTTTTTGTCCGCCATTTCCCAACCGTCGCAGATCATGCAGACATGCAGATTATGTCCAGCGTAGTCGAATACGTTCTGCATATCGTCGAGCTTGGGCAAGTGGTCGATGATCCCACTCGCAGCAATCACATATTTAGAGCGAAAAACTGGGTGAATGCTATCTTGTTTGCCGACTTTGACTTTGACGGCGAAGGTTTCTCCTTCATCTTGCACCTCTTCGACAAAGCCCATGAGATAATCGCCATTTAGCGAGAGAAAATGATTTTGCCCCTGCTGGAGCATGGTGCGACCAGGAGTGCCAGGGGGCAGACCGAGATAATTTTGCAGTTCTTGCATCCAGAACGATCGACCGCGACCTTTTTCGATCACCAGACACGACAGCCGATAGCGTTGTAAATAAATTGCAGCAGAGAGTCCACCCGCTCCGCCGCCTACAATAATTACATCGTAAACATGGTCAAGTCGCTGTTCGAGTGTCTTTTTAGAAAGCTTCATGGCGATTTCCGCAGTAATCGTTGCATCGTGAATCTACGATTTTAATTGCAATCACAGATTTCTCCAATGTAGCAATTCTGCAAGTTCTAAAGTGCGATCGAGCTTTCTGAACTGCCGACGGATTTGACCCATTCTTTGCCATTTTCCAGGAAGACGATCGAGGGAGTTCCTGCCGGATTTAGGTTGATTCGTTTTACCGTCACTTCTCCACCTGCGAGGCGTTCTCCAACTTGCACATAGCGCGAGGTTCCGTCGGTATCTTGAACGATCGCGCTTATGTTTGAGCCAGTTTGAATCACGCCGCTTAAGACGATCGCGTCTGCCAAATTTGGGCGAGAGATAGGAGGGGGTGGGATCACAGGCAGAGCAGGTTGGACGGTCGGCAGTGTGCCGACTGAGAGCGGAGGCATCGGGGTAGAAGTGAGCCGAATGGGTTGAGGCTGAGGTAAAGCAACGGCAGGTGAAGTGCTGATGGTTGAGGATTTTGCTGCGATCGTTTTTGTGGGGGCTGGTTTGATCGTGGCTCTCAGGTCGGTTGGCATTTGAGGCGCTGCGAAGGGATCGCGATTGCTTCCGACAGCAACGGGCATTAATGGGAGTTTGCTATTGGTCGTTGGAATCATGCCTGCGATTTTGACCGGAGGCAGGGTGAGCGATTTGGCGGGTACGACAGGTTGCGGGAAGGCTTGGGGGGTGGGCGGTGTAGATTGAGTATTGGTACGGTTGGTCGCGCAACTTGTGAGTAAGAGTGCTGTTCCGGTTGCAGCGCTCATCATCCAGTGTCGTTTGCTCATACGGATACCCCAGTCGTTTACATTTATACAGAATAGCCATGAGTTTACGGAGCGCACGGTTTTATCTGCCGTTTGAGCTATCGGTTTTAACGGATTTTTCGTAAAAATTAGTAGTTATACGTGGGCGTTCTCGCGGTTGTCGATCGCTAACCTGAAGAAATTACCGGAATGCAAAAATTGGTTTTGGTGGGAGGAGGACATAGTCACGCGATCGCACTTCGGCAATTCGGATTGCATCCGCTGTCTGATGTCGAAATTACGTTGATTAGTGAGGCAGAAAATACGCCTTATTCAGGGCTGTTGCCGGGACATGTAGCAGGCTTCTACTCGTATGAGGAGTGTCATATCGATCTGCGCTCGCTGTGTGAATTCGCTAAGGCTGAATTGAGAATCGATCGCGCCATTGGGTTGGATTTGGCTCGGCATCGAGTCTTATGTGAGGCAGGAGAGGTTGAGTTTGATCTCGTGTCGCTCGATATTGGCAGTACGCCGATGATGCCAGCAGGAGCGGCGGGAATTGGGGCAAAGCCGATTGCTCAGTTTCTCAAATGGTGGAATCAGTTTGACGGTAAGAGTGTGGCGATCGTAGGCGGTGGAACAGGCGGGGTCGAGTTGGCGTTGAATATGCAGGCGAAGATGCCTGAGTTAGAGATTCATTTGTTTCAACGCGATCGCGAGTTGTTGCCAAGTCATAACGCTTGGGTGCGGCAGCAATTTCAAAAGATTTTGACGCAGAGAGGGATTCAACTTCACGTTGGGCAAGCTGTGGAACGTGCGACGGATTGTGATGCAACGGTTTGGGTGACTCATGCCTCGGCTGCGCCTTGGGTCAAGCAGTCTGGGTTGGCAGTAGACGCGCAAGGATTCGTTTTGGTGAATGAGTTTTTACAGTCGGTGTCTCATCCTGAGGTGTTTGCAGCGGGTGATATTGCCACAATGATGCACTACGATCGACCGAAGGCAGGAGTATTTGCAGTGAGGCAGGGCAAGCCTTTGTTTCACAATCTCCGGGCTAAGTTGGAAAATCGGGTGTTGAAGCCTTATCGTCCTCAGAAACGCTATCTGAGTTTGATTGGAACGGGGGATAAGGTTGCAGTGGCATCCTATGGGGGATTCGGTTGGCGCGCTCCGTGGGTGTGGTGGGTGAAGGACTTTATCGATCGGTCTTTTATGAACCAGTTTAAGAGGATGATTTAGAAAGTCGTCGTTGAGACGCATTCACCCGCCCCGGAAACGGAATTCCGGGGCTAACGGTGCGAAGTCCTTAAAAGGACTGGATTTCTCAAGCTTCTGTTTCGTCCCGGTTAGGGGGCTTCGTTTTACTAGCTGCGAAATTCCGTTCCGGGGTGGGATGGCAATGTGAGCGAAAAGTCTTTTGATATCTTTAGAACATCCTCGCAGTAAAAGCTATGCAATTATCTATTTCAGATGATCAGTTCAAAGTCGATCTTGATGGTTGGGAACGTATTTGGGCGTTTTACTTTAATGCGGATTTGTACATTCCGTTGAGTCATATTACTCAGGTATCAACTGAGGAGCCGCGACATAGCTGGACGGATGTTAGGATGCCAGGAACCTTTTTGCCAGGGGTGATTAAGGCGGGAACTTACTATACCGATCGGGGTAAAGAGTTTTGGTATGTGACACGGTTGGGACGATATTTGACTTTGGAACTTGAGAACGAGTTTTATCGGCGGATTGTGCTCAGTGTAGAGCAGAATCAGCTTTGGGCAGATCGGATCAATGGACAAAAAGCTGTTTGAATACTCTAGCAGGCGCTTCCGAGAACAATGAATCTCGTTTTAGTCGATGAATTATTGGACACTCAGAAGCGCAGCTTGGCGAAATTGGTTCAGTGAGTCAAAACGTTACTTTAACCAGGACAGCGATCGCAAAATTTCTGCTGCCTCATTTGGAGTAATCGTATTTCGGCATTGATTTGTTTTGCCACCGTAGTAGGTTCGACGAACAAAATCCGCACCAAGAATTCGATAAAACGGAGAAGTCGAACCTGGTGCAGTTGCCCAATCATTGAGTAAATTGGGCTGAGGTGTAGAAAGCTGCTGAGCGGATGGGGTTTTAAAGTCTCCAGTTTGCTCACCAAACAGCAGAGAGACTCGCCCGAAAAGCTGCGTTTCTACTGGGAATTCATACCCTCCAGGTACACCACCCACTCCGCCACCCGTTGCCTCGATCGCAAAACATTTATCCTGCTGTGCATGGCGGTAAACGATGCCATAGTCTGGCCCAAATCGGCATCTACCTTCACAAGGTTTCACATCCACTTTGCTCACCGTATAGCCAGCAGGAACAGAGCTTGGAACTGCGATCGCAATTTTCAAAGACTTCAGCGAAGCTTGCTGCTGAGGTGTCAGTTGAGGTGTTCCTGTCTGAGCCGTGAGCGGAATGCCAACGCTTGGGCGAATCTGATTCGAGATGAGAGCAGTTCCCGTTACGATCGTGCTAGGAGCTAATTTTGGAGCGCTTGAAGGATTGCTCGGATAAGTAGAACCGTTAAATTTTAAGCTGCGATAGCTCGGTTGTATACCTCCACCTGCAACGAACAGAATAATATCGCGCCAGCCTTTTGTTCTGGTGTTGCTGACGACGATCGGAGAATTGACGATCGTATGTCGCGAAAGCAAACTGTAACCGTTTCCTGCTGGTTTGAGAATCAGCATTGTACAGCCGCCTGTGCCACAGGTTGATTGAGAAACTAAATATACAATTTTCTCATCGCGACCATCGCCATCTAAATCGATCGAGTTATAAAGATAGCGAACGTTAGCTACATCTCCAGAAAGCTCTCGGCGAATCGCTGCTTCTATTGCTGAATTACTTTGAGTTTGCGATCGCTGATAAGTTAGCGCGCGAAAGCGAATGTTATCGACGTTTGGGAGTGTTTCTAAGGGGGACTCTGAATTTTGTGCAACTTTAGAAGATTGTGCTGCTGTGGGAGCTTGAAACCAGGAATTGAGGCTGAACCCAATTCCAAGAGCAGCCGTTAAAGATAACAATACGCGTTGCATTTGCATAACGATGAATGAAGTAGAAGGAAACTCAGAAATCGAAGTTTAGATTCAATTTACTGCGATCGTATTCCAGAACTGCATCAATGTTGATTCGCAAAATTGCCTATTTACGATCGCACGCCCATTTTATTCTCTAAACCACTTATTCTCTAAACCACCTGATAGAAGAAGCGAAACGTTGCCCATGCATTGACATTCAGAGCGAAGAGTTCAGGAGGCGTAATTGCAGGGATTGTACTACTTGCTTGATGCACATCTTGTAGCACTGCTTGAGCAACATCAAGGAAATTGGGAAGAGAGCGGATAAACTTTTCTCGAGTTCCTACTAAAGCTTCAGTTTGCTGAAATGGAGTACGGCTACAAATCACATAAGCTTCAGATAGACCTGCGGGCAAACGTACAATCCAATCGGATTGCGCTTGAGGCAGGGTGAAGGTTTCGCCGGGAGCGATCGTGGATTTTACTTGCTCATTTTCTCTTGGGCTGAGTACTACACCCGTTCCATTATTGTCTAATCCTAGAACGAGAAAGTGAATCAATTCAGCATCATGATTCTCAAGCCGGATCTGAATCGAAGTCCCAATTGGAAGTGAGAGAACTTTTCCATTAGAAGGCACGACATCACTCGCAGGCTCGGCAATACGGCTCGTCTGCTGGACGGCAATCTTTGCGTCAGCATTGACGAGAGCCGCGCGCACGGAGATCTGAGATGAATCTGAATTCGCTGTCAAGCTGAGTAACTTTGCACCTAAGCGCGTTTGCAACTGTGGCGTAAGCCTTTTGACTGCTAACTTTACAGCTTCTCCAGACTCGCCTGCTGTACTTGGAATCGCTTCTCGCCCTTGTGAAAATAATCCATATCCAGCGGGTGAAATCGTTCCTTTCATCGCTTCTGTTGTCAGTGAAGCAACTTGTGTCGGTTCTTCAACTTTGCTAAATAAATAGTCGGCTGCTTGCTCTCCGGCGATCGCTGCTGCAACTCTTGGCAGTCCCGAAAAAGCACTCACGGCATCGACTCGCTCGACTCGATTTAAGGTCGCATCGATCGCGATCGCTAAGCTCAGATCTTTCGGCAAAGTTCGGATCGCTTCTCGAATCGGTTGACCGACTTGCACAGGCAATTCTATCGCTTTGGCTTTCGCTACTAATCCATTGCGTTCATACACTTGAAGCATTGAGTGATCTGTCCTGAATAATCCGCCCAGACTGTAAGCTTCTAGCACTTGGGGAGGTAAACCTCCGAGCCATAAGTATGCGATTTTGCCATTGTCTTCGATCGCGGTAATGACTCCATCAGCGGACGGTTGAGTTATGGGCACTTGGTAAGGTTTGAGCGGTCGCTCGCGGCTTTTCTGCCCGATTAAAATGGGTTGTTGCTTGGCATCAGACTGCCTTGCAATCAGTTCGGAGGCTCCTCTGAGATCGACTCTCAGCGTGGTTTCGGGCATTGATCGCCAGAGTTGCTGCGTCAGTGCGTAAGTAAACAGCCCTGCACTAAATCCATTCCAAGGGGATTCTGTCGCAAATTGTTGAGCATCGGCAGCAGATAGAACCACTCCTGGCATTTGTCCTGATCGCCATTGCACTTTTGTTCGAGTGCGATCGAGTTTCGTATTTGTAAGTAACCGTTCTTGAAACTCGATTTCTTCGTCAATCAATTGAGTTGCCGGATCGCTGGATCGCGATCGCAGTTTCAAATTTCCCCGCAAAGGATAGCCCGGATAGAGATAACCCGCATCAATGATCGTGGTGACTTGCTGAGTCGGCAGCGATCGCAAAAGCAGCAGCAGAGTATCTTGAGAAATTCCGTTCGCGATTACGTTATCTTGCGGTTCATCGGCTGTGATCAAAATTGGCTGAATGTCATCTGCCGTTGTGCCGAGTTTTTGTAAACTTCCGAAGCCGCTAAAGTGAAAAACAATCACATCATTCGGTTGGGCTTGTCGAATGAGGTGTTCTATAAAAGCCGTTTCAATGCGCGATCGCGTTGCTTGCTGATCCGTTAAAGTCAGAATGTCATTGGGCTGAAATCCGAAGCGATGAATCAGCAATTCTTTTTGTAATTCAATATCGGTCAAACAGCCATTCAGTGCCGCATTGCGATATTGATTAATTCCCACTAAAAGCGCGAGTTTTCGAGCAGTCGGCGCAGCGAGAACTTGTGCTGTCCGAGTGCATGAACTGGCTCCCCAGACTCCGAGAAAAATACCTGCTTGTAGTAGCGATCGACGTTTCATGTCCCGATCCTGCGCCTTCTCCCTTAAGCGTATCAGGTCAAGATTCAGAAATCGTAACCAATTCGCAATACCAGAGTTATGTTTTTCTTAATTTTTACGAGATAAAAGGAAGAAATCGCTACACTTTCACTGCTCTGTGTATGATGTTAGGCGCTTCACTCAGCGTCAGGGAGAACTGGATCGATGAATTTACCTTTTGTTTTAGATGTTGCTATTGGATTAATCTTTACTTACTTAATTCTAAGTCTGCTAGCTTCAGAACTACAAGAATTACTGGCAACAGTGCTGCAATGGCGGGCAAAACATTTGAAAGATTCGATCGAAGTACTCTTAGGAGGCGGGATTAATACGCCCGAAGAACAGCGAGTCAAGGATTTGGTCGGACGACTCTATGATGATCCCTTGCTCAAAAACGTCAATCAAGCAGCGAAAGGAGCGGTGCCTCAAGCATTTCGGAAACTTACCCGAATCCTGTTTCCAGGCAATCGACCTGGCGCGTTTGGTCATAATCAATCTTCGGGACCGTCTTACATTGCACCAGAGACATTTGCGACTTCGCTGATTGAGCAGTTGGGCATTACTTCTATGGTGGATAAACTGTCCGAGGTGCGGTTTGAGAAATTCGTTCACCGGATTGTAGGACATTATTGGGTCAATGAATTCGGTGAGGTGGGATTGCCGGATGATGATCAATTCCAAGATGGGTGGGAGCGGGGGGCCATTCGCACGATCGCGGAAAAATCAGAGCGCTCAAGTCTCAGTGCTGATCAAAATTTTCGGGTGCTTGTCGAAGAGTACGATCAAATTCTCAATGCGTATCGGGTGCGTACAGCGACCTTAGAAACGAGTGTCGAGCGCTTAGGAGAAAGCTTAGATGCGTATATTGCAGCCTGTGCAAACTTCGATCAATCGTCTCCAGAAACGGCGCTGTTTGTCCGGCGATTACAGTCGTACAAGGCGAGTGTGTTTGGTCAGAATTATGAGCGAGCATTCAGTTCTGGTGGGTTGAAACCGAGCATTGCAGAAGTTGCAGACTTGGTGCATCAAGGCAGTAGTACCCATCAAGAAGTGGCGAGAGCGTACGATCGGATTGCGAATCAAGCTCGTCCGATTGATGCTCAAGTCAATTCAACGATTCAGACGCAAATCAACGACTATCGATTGGGACTGGATGCGAATGCTCTGGATCACCCGACAAAATTCGAGGATCTAGACTATGATTTGCAGCAAATTTTCCTAGCGAATGCACTCGCCAATCTCACGCCCGAAGAACGGCAACTGTATGAGGACTATCAAACCTATAAAACGATTCGCAATGGGTTGAGCCGTCTGCCGGATTCTGTAAAAGAGAGCATTGCGATTTTGGCAAAACGGTCGCAGGCTCGCGTGGATCAAGCGGAAAATCAGGTCAATCAGTTTCGCGATGAGATTTCAGTCTGGTTCGATCGCTCGATGTCGCGGGCTTCAGGCGTGTATAAACGCAATGCAAAAGGGGTGGCGATTCTCATTGGGTTAACGTTAGCGGCGGCGACGAACTCGGATACGTTTCATATTTTCAATCGGTTGTCGAGTGATGATAGTTTGCGTCGATTAGTCACTGAGCGAGCTTCGCAGTTGAATTTGGATGCTCAGCGATCACCGAGGTTTTCGGCTCAGCTTGAGGAGTTGAAGAATGAGACGGATGCAGTGTTACGAGAGATTTCGTTTCCGATTAGCTGGAATTCGAGTAATCTCGGGCGACAGTTGGGCTGTCCATCCAGTGCAATCTCGTCTGCACCCCCTCAAGATGTCGCAAATACTGAAGCGAATCAGCTCAAGGCGCAATGGGACAATTTGTATAAGGGCTGTTTGAATACGGATCAATCATCGAATGCGCCAGTTCCGTTGCAGGTCGCGCAGATTATGGTCAATCGCCCGCTCGGGGTTTTACGGATGTTGTCGGGCTGGATTGTGAGCGGAATTGCGATCGCGATGGGTGCGCCGTTTTGGTTTGATTTATTAGGGAAGGTTGTGAATGTGCGAAATTCAGGCGGAAAGCCGAAGCAACCCGCAGGAGAAGTGCAAAGGACGAATGAGTAAGCATTTGAGTGAGCTTTGATCGGTGACGAGTGCGATCGCACCTGCAATCAGTTGGATAAACCGCGATCGCAATCTCCTTGGAAATGGGTCATTCCCTGAAAAAGAGATAAAATGGGCGACTGACGATTCAACCTATAAATTCGTTATTCGTAAAGCTGATGGGACGTATCTTTATTTCCGCAGGGCATGGCAATCGCATCAATGGAGTCACAGATCCGGGTGCAGTCGTTGCTGGGACAACTGAAGCCAGAGAAATGATTCTGACGCGCGATTTGATCGTCACAGAATTGCGATCGCGCGGAGTCGAAGTTTTATCTGTCCCGGATGCGCTGAGTGCTGCACAAGCGATTGACTGGATTAATGCGCGCGCCCGGAGAGATGATGTTGCCCTAGAAATTCGAGCCGATGCCTTCAGTAATCCCAGTGTGCGCGGCTCGACGGTCTACTTCATTGCGAATAATGATCAGCGACGACGCAATGCCGAATTGCTTTTACAAGCTTTAATTCGTCGTGTGCCGCAACTTCCTAGTCGAGGCGCACGACCCGACACCGATACGGGATTAGGGAGTCTGCCCTTTTGTCGTCAAATCAATTGTGGATCGTTGCTAATGACGATCGGGTTTCTGACGAATCCAGACGATCGCTTTATTATTCAAAATCAGCGTCGAGATGTGTCGCTGGGCATTTCGGATGGATTAGTGGCTTGGGTGCGAGGAACTGCTTTACCGCCTGATCCGAATCAGTATCCAGAAATTGCGATTAATCTGAATGGTCAGACTTATGGTGAGAAAGGAATTTTGGTAAATGGAAATTCTTTTGTGCCACTGGATCTTATCGATCGCTTAGGGCTTGATTTGTCCAAAGAACCGGGGATTTCTCGGATTAACTATCGTCAAGTCGTCTTTATTCGAGCGACGGATTTGGCAAAGTTTAATGTTGTGATCGGGTGGGATGCGAAGACAAGAACGGTGACGTTGCGATCGATTTTGCGGGTCTGTGCGGGGTCGCTCGATCGCATTATGGGCAATGGCAATACTTTGAGTTCGCAACTCATCACGTTCCTGAGAAGAAATAATGAAGCTGCGGTCGCACAGTTTCCGACGATCGCGGATTTGTATCGTCAAGAAGGCGCGATCGAAGGGGTGAACTATGATATTGCCTTTAGTCAGATGTTACTAGAGACCAATTATTTACGATTTGGCGGGGATGTGAAGCCATCTCAGAATAATTTCGCTGGATTAGGTGATGTGGGTGGAGGCCCTGAAGGGGCAAGTTTCCCAAATGCTCAAATTGGGGTAAGAGCGCATATTCAGCTATTGAAAGCGTATGCGAGTACAGAACCTTTGGTGCAGGATGTCGTCACTCCGCGATTTCGGTTTGTGACGCGCGGAATTGCGCCCTTGATTGAACAATTGACCGGGAGATGGTCGGCTGATCCGCAGTATGGGCAGAAGATTAGTACGATTTTGCGTCAGTTGTATGATTCGGCGCAGATTTTGTAAGAGGTAGGGAGTGGGGAGCTAGCAAGGCAACAAGCATCCTACTCCTTACCAATTTAAGCAGATAGTCGCAAGATAGTCGCTGCGTTTGCGTCTCGCCCTGAACTGGAAGTTCGGGCTAGCTGTGCGAAGTAGGTTGAAACCCACTGAAGAAGACGTTGCGATTGGCTGTTAGTCCAGTTCAGTGGACTTCGCAGAGTTAGCCCCGAATTCATTCCGGGGCGGGTGAGCAACGAAGTGAGAGGACGCGCTGGACTGATACTTAATCACGTCCATCTACTTAGGACTGCTCTATCAATTACACAGCTTCGCTAAATCAGAGTGCGATCGCGCAAAAAACTGCACGCGATCGCAACTCTGCTTCATCAAGCGCTCTAAATCGAAATCCCAAGTCGTCAATCCGGCTCGATCGCTTGTGCTCAGCAGAGTATTGCCCTGAAATGCCACGCTCGCAACCCTATCCTGAGTGCCATTTAAGGTCTTGATCAATTCCCCAGTTTCCGCATTCCAGAGCTTAATTGTGCTATCACTACTGCCTGATGCGAGTACTGAATTGTGAAAGCTTAAAGAGGTCACTCCGTTGTTGTGTCCAATCAGCGTATATTTTGAGCGTGCTTCTTGGATTGACCAAAGCTGAATCGTATTATCCCAACTGGCTGAAGCTAGAGTATCGCCATTTACAGCGAGATCAGAAATGGCTAATCGATGTTCTCCAAGCACCGTTGAGGTTTTCTGATCCACATTCCACAATCGAATGCTTTTATCGATACTGCCAGAAGCTAAGCGTCCATCTGCAAGAAAACTGAGGGCGGTTACTTCATCGGTGTGACCTTGCAACGTTGCGATCGCATTGCCATCTATTGACCAAATCTTGATAGTTTTATCGGCACTGCCTGAAGCAAAGGTCTTACGAGTGTGATCAACGCTCAAGGCAGTGACGCGATCGCCATGTGCGGCAATCGTTTTGATCGGTTCGCCCGTTTTGGCATTCCAAATCCGAATGGTTTTATCTGCACTCGCTGAGATTAAGGTATCGCCACTGAACCGAAGTTGAGTAATGGGAGCCGTATGACCTTTGAGAATGCGAAGATTGCCGTCTTGTTGGACTTGAATCGTTTGGTCTGGAGTCGCGATCGCAATCATCGATCCATTCACGGCTAAGGCAGAAAATCCAGTATTCAATTTTGCGAGCGTACTGACTTGCCAAACTCGCGCAGTTTTGTCTGCACTGGCACTTAAAAGCTGAGTTCCAGCCGGACTAAAACTGAGATTCATTACGGCTGCACCGTGTCCTTGAATGGTTTCGAGCAGTGCGCCTTCTAAATTCCAGAGTCGAATGGTCTGATCGATGGAGCCAGTCGCGATCGTCCGCCCGTCAGGACTGTAAATGGCTGTATTCACCTGATCGCGATGTCCCTCAAAAGTAGCAATCTCTTTGCCGCTCAATGTCCAAAGCTTTGCTAGATTGTCACCACTGCTGAGAATCGATTGCCGATTTGGAGCGATGCTCACGCTCGTCACTCGCTCTCGATGAGCATTAAAACTCCTAATCGCTCCAGATTTTCCAACTTCCCAAATCTTGATCGTTCCGTCCTCACCGCCAGAGAGAATTTGGCGATCGCTTTGTCCGAATGCAATTTGATTCACCCATCCTCGATGCCCTCTAAAGGTCTGAACTTCTTTCTTTTGATCCAAGTTCCAGAGCTTAATGGTTCCATCTCGGCTACTAGAAATCAGCGATCGACCATTCTCGCTAAATTGCACATCAGTCACCCAGTCTCGATGTCCATTCAAGGTGTGGATTAATTTTCCATCCCGATTCCAAATTTTGATGGTTCTATCTGCACTTGCCGTTGCAATCTGTTGATTGTCAGAACTGAATGTCACAGCTAAAACGCGATCGCGATGATCCGTTAGCGTTTGAATCGCTGTCCCTTCCCGTGACCAAAGTTTTACTACATTATCATTGCTCACGGTTGCGATCAGTTGTCCATCTGCACTCATCTGAACATCATTGACTTGTTGAGCATGACCTTCGAGACGATTGGATTCTTGAGTTTGAGAAATCGCTTGTTGCAGCGTTGCGATCGCAGTCGTTTTCACATCGAAAGGTAGAAAATTCCAAGGTCGATCGAGTCGTTGTAATTGGTGTCCTGCTTTGATTCCATCTGCTAGTGATTCGAGCTGCTGATTTGAGTTTAACAATGCTTCTGAAGAGGCTGAGAGTGCCTGAATTTCACGAATTTGAGCATTCCGCTGATTCCAAGCAGCGAGGCTTCCGAAACCGATTGCTGCAATGGCTAGAGATGCGATCGCTAAAATTGCCTGCTGAGCGCGACGCAAACGGCGCTTGAGTGCAAGCTGTTCGCCTTGCCGTGCGTCAAGACTGGCGGCAATAAACTCCTGGGTTTCTCGCGTCAGTTCATCGGTGTATTTCACATAGAGTTCTTCTGCTTCTGCTAAGCGCATACCTCGCAGCAGGAGATCAGACGGGCGATTGTTTTTATGCCAATCGATCGCGGATTGCTCGATCGGGCGTTGGACTTGCAGCCGTTTGCGGTTCTCAGTCAGCCACCAGCGCAACGTAGACCAATGACGAATCAGAATTTCATGAGCCACCTCGATCGTCACTACAGGTGGAATTTCAGTTGTCGTTAACTCTCCTCGACTTGTCGGCAGCTCTTCGGTGTTAATGACAATCAACTTGGCATCACTGAGTGCGTGCAATGTGCGATCGATGAGATTCGGCGGATATTTGGCAACGTCGAGATCCGCTTTCAAAACTCGACGGCGCGTATCTTCTGTCCCTTCGCCTAACTGAGTTAACGATAGAAAAATCCAGCGCGCACAGTCTTGTTCATCGGGACGCAACTGATCATAAGTTGCTTGTGCTTTGTTTTCTAATGCGCCTTGCAAGCCCCCAATCTCAGACTGATAAGTTTTGAGGGTTAATTCCCCTGTTTTGCGCTTCTGCCACAGTTGTTCTAAAACGAATTCTAACAGCGGCAAATCTCCGGGGGTACGATCTAGCTCTTGTAGCAAGACTTCGACTAAACTTGCTTCGACTTTTAATCCAACCTGTTCAGCCGGACGAACAATCACTTGCCGATAGTCTTCATCACTCAAACAAGGCGGAACCAGAATGCTCGATCGCTGTAAAATCCCTGCGAGCTGAGGAATTTCCAATGCGGCTGCGACAAAATCGGCTCTGAGTGTGAGCACCAGTTTAAAGCGATCGGAAGTGTATTCCAGCGCTTCTAAAATGATGTTGAGAAAATCTCGGCGATCGTAGTCTGAAGCCAGCGTAAATATCTCCTCAAACTGATCGATCACCAGTAACACCATCGGCTCAGTGCGAGTTCGCAACCATTGCACAAAGCCTTCTGTCCCCTGATACATCAAGCCTTCAATCTGGTCTTGTTCTCCGGGTTGTGCCAAACATTTCACCAATGACTCAAACGGTTGATCGCCCGGACGCATCCGCCCAATCCACCATTGTTCGCTTCCCGGAATTCGCTTTCCTTGTCGCAACTGTGCAATTAATCCGGCTTGCACAACCGAAGATTTTCCACTGCCCGAAGCCCCGACGACTGCGAGGCAAGCATCCTGCTGAACGGCTTGTAAAAGCTGCTGAGTCAGAGCTTCCCGACCATAGAAGAACTCTGCATCGTCTTCGCTAAACGCTTGCAGCCCTCGATACGGACACACTCCAATCTCTGAAGGTTTGACCGTCTGCTGTTCTGGAAAGATATCAATTACGCCCTGAGTGCCCGATAACCAGACATGCAGCGACATCTTGCCTGCAAGCGCTAATTGAAGCTGAGTAATCCAAGCTGCAACAGGAAAGCCGCTCTGATTTTCGGCGCGATTTAACGTCTCAATCAGCGATCGCGTAAATAGTTCCGGTTCATTCCGAGGCGCTGCTGCTGCGATCAAACATTGCCCTTGCTCTCGTCGTAATTCTTCAACCCACTCTGGTAAAGTATCTGCCCCAGGACAATCGAGGATCACAATCTGCTGAGCAATTTCACTCTGACGTAAAGCCGTTCGCAACCACGATCGCGTAATCCGCTCTCCTTCTCCCAAAATCACACAAGGCTCATCTTGCACGATGGCAATTCTGCCACGGATGTAGACTAAAACGCTTGTTGCTTCGGGGGTTTCGAGCTTGAATTGAATTTGCGATCGCACCGTTTCCCAATCGCTCGATTGATACACCAGTTCAAACCCACCCACACTACTGAGCAACTTACTAAATTGCAAAGTCAGGCGATGATCGCGCAACACATCAATGATGATGGCTTGTCGAGAAGGCAAAAGCGCGATCGAGGTCGATTTCACGCCTAACGTAAACTGCCCAAACCCCTCAACGATTCGCTTCGGAGTTTGCAAGGGATATTCAGGCTGTAAGTGCGTTTCACCGCGTCCTCGCTTCTGCTGATTGATCAATCGCAGTTGTTGATTGCTTTTATCGATGTACTGAAGCGTCTGATGATAAACATATTTATACAATCCATCTGCATCGATCGCGCCACTGGCATCTGCTGCCGCGCCTCGTAATCCTTGCATCAGAAAGTAGGTAAATACGCCATGCCCCAACTCTGGAAACTCCCAAGACTGCTGAGACTGATCACAAGAGAGCAACGCATAAAATCCCTGACTTTGCACCGCGCGCTGTCCGAGCAATCCCATCATCTGAGCCGTTGGATTAGGAAGTGTTGCGCCTCTGAGCGTCATGCCTCCACTGTGACACGCATCTAACCAGACAATCTGCTGCTGAGCTTGACACTGACCTAGCTGTTCTAAAAGCTCAGCAATACTCAACCCTGTATTGAGCAAGTCATCTTTCTGAGTATCAGCTAAGCATAGGACAGGCTGTTCGTCCTCTAAAATCCCATGCCCAGAAAAGTAAATCAGCACCGTATCCCGGCTTTGAGCAGATTCCACGATCGCCGCTAAACTGTCTCGAACTTGCTGGAGCGTCGCTGGTACTCCAAAGTCGTGTCGGATCTGCATTGATCGCTGAGGAAATGCCTGCGTAGCATCAATTAAGGCTTCGGCGAGACCCTGACAGTCGATCGCGGAATATTGTAAAGAGGGCAGTCTTGAATCTCGATATCGATTGATCCCAATCAGCAAGATCCAAAGTTTAGCTTGTCCAGTTTCTAAAACCGTTGAACGATTAACAGCGCGAGGCATAGGATAAGTATTTCAAAGAGTAGATCGCGACACAGCACCTGATCATTTTTGATCAATTGCGTAAGTATAATCGAACAGTTGCCCGACTTGGCGACGTAAGCCTGCAAGTGGATAAAGTTTTGGGGTTAATTGATGGGTTGCATAGTGATCGGCTGCCGCAATAACGCGACGCGCTTCTGCCTGAGACAGCTTTCCTTGCTTGAATCCAGCGATCACACTCTCAATTCCTTGATGATATTCTGAACTATTACGAAAGTTAAATTCTGGCTGTTCTGCTTGGGGTGCAGGTTGTGGCGCGATCGCGATCATTGGTAATGAAATCGGTGCTTGCAGTGATAAAACATACACGCTATCTGCGGGCAATTGCACGACTCGAATGTTCTTTGGAGAACTCATCCCACTGAGAATGCCGATCGCACCGCCAATCATGCCTCCTTGATCAAACATTTCTGCTTTGCGGCTACTGCGAGCGGTCGCACCCAAAACTGAGCCAAATAAATTGCCCATCATGCCGCTATTTTCGCGTGCCCGTTCTGCGCCGCTGACTTGTTCGATCGTGGTTCCTGGAATGATCGCAGTTGTCGCTTGAATCGGAACAATCTGACCCCGTACAACAATCGACTCTGCGACAATTCGCGCTCCACCATTTTCGGGCTTCAGCTTCACCGAAACGGGCGTATTGGCTGGCACGACTTCATTCCCTTGCAAATCCATCAACGGCTGCGCGAGCGGAACGGTAAGCGGAAAGTCCTGCTTTTGTCCAACATCCACATTGACTGCTCCTGGCAGCTTAATAATTACCCCGGCAGTTTGAGGAATCAATGCGCCTTGTTGGGATCTCGTGACTGAAGTTGTGCTAGAGATAACGACTTCAGCCGATGCAGGCAGTGCGATTGGAGTGGCGATCGCGATAGACAAAGCCAAGTTCAAAAGGGTACGAGCGTTCATGGAAATCTTCCTGTCTGGACTACACTGTACTGTTAGGGAAGACGATCGAGCGTTATGCAGCACGACTCCACCGCTCGATTTTGGATGACTTGCCTGGATTACCAAGAATCTTGCAGCGACAAATTCATGACCTCCTGTACGACTTTGAGAAATTGACGTAAAACAATCGATGAATCCTCTTGTCGCCACACGATCGCGATCTGTCGGTTCAGCGTTGCATTCTGGATCGCTCGATATACGACACCTTCTCGCTGGAGCGTTTGTACATGATTGGGCAGGATAGACACGCCAACCCCTGATGCGATGAGGCTGAGCAGAGTGACGACACCTGTTACACTTACGGTCGGATTAATTTTCGGTTCAAATCCTGCCTCGCGGCAAAGCGTGATGATTTTTTCATAAAAAGGCAGCACATCCAGGGAAGGTAAGAGGATCGATTCATTTGCGATCGCCGTCAATGAAACAGTCGGTTGTTTTGCCAGCACATGATTAACGGGTAGTGCGGCGACAAAATATTCCTCCAGAATCGGCTGAACACTCAATTCTGGATCGGTCTCGTCAAAACTCGAAAAACGCTGAAAGATGACATCCAATTGATGATGCTTCAGCATCTGAACTTCTTGCTGGATTGTGATTTCATGCAGTTCTAGCTCTACGTTGGGAAACTGTTGGGCAAAGGCTTGAATAATCTCAGGCAAGGTTGTATTAGCAATGGCATTATTCATTCCAATGCTTAATCGTCCAATCTTTCCTTGGCTCGCTTGTCGGGCAGTAGACATTGCTTGCTCTAGATGCCTCAATGCTTGCTGCACTTCAGAACGAAAGACTTGACCTGCTTCGGTTAACTCGATGGGACGCTTGCTGCGATCGAATAACTTCACTGGATTCGGTTGATTGCGGCTGAGAAATGCTTCTAGCGCCTGAATCCGCTTGCTCAGTGGTGGTTGCTTAATGCCGATGCGCTTTGCCGCTTCGGTGAAGTTGTTGTGGTTCTGCACAACTTCCATGAAGTAGCAAATCTGTCGAAGCTCGATCTCGCTGAGTTCTTGAAACTGCATTGTCAACTATATCCTAAAAGATATTTTGTCATTCAATTTTCATCCTGTAGGATATGGCAATCCTAAAATACAAGCAACACCTAAACTCAATGGGTTAGTCGAGGCAATTATGCTAAAAGTATTTGCAGACCGAGGGGGGACGTTTACCGATTTAGTTGCAGTGACCGATGATCAAGGAATCGTCGATCGCCTCTCAATGATTGCGGGTCGCTTCCAGGTCACTCCCCTTGCCGATCGCTCCTGGATCATTATTTATAAGCTACTTTCAGAGCAGCCCGAACAGTATCAAGATGCCGTGATTCAAGGCATTCGAGACATCCTGGGACTATCGAGCGATCGCGCGATTCCGCCGGGAACAGTTGAAGTCGTAAAAATGGGCACGACAGTTGCGACGAACGCCCTACTAGAGCGCAAAGGAGAGCGAACTTTACTGCTGACGACTCAAGGCTTTCGGGATGCGCTCGCGATCGGCTATCAAAATCGACCGAATATTTTTGCGCGTCAGATCGTTTTACCTGAGCGAGTCTATGAACGAGTGATTGAGGTTCAAGAACGCTACACGGCACAAGGAGAAGAACTGGTCTCCATCACCTCTGAGGAAGAACTGCGATTGACCACTCTTCTTCAACAGGCTTACCAAGATGGAATTCGGGCAGTTGCGATCGCACTACTGCATAGTTACCGCTACCCAAAACACGAACAACAGATTGCAGGTCTCGCCCGTAAAGTAGGCTTCCAGCAGGTTTCTATTTCTCATGAAGTCAGTCCATTGATGAAGCTGATTCGTCGAGGCGATACAACTGTCGTCGATGCCTACCTTTCTCCGATTCTACGGCGCTATGTCGAGCAAGTGGGCACGGCATTGCCTCGCTCGACAACCAAGCTAGAGTTTATGAAATCAGATGGTGGACTGACTGAAGCAGCGCGATTTCAAGGGAAAGATAGTATTCTCTCAGGCCCTGCGGGGGGCATTGTCGGGGCTGTGAAAACCAGTACCACAGCAGGGTTTGACAAAATTATTGGTTTTGATATGGGCGGCACTTCCACCGATGTGTCTCACTACAATGGCGAGTACGAGCGAACCTTAGAAACTGAAGTGGCAGGAGTTAGACTGTGTGCGCCGATGATGTCGATTCACACGGTTGCAGCCGGAGGGGGATCAATCCTGCGGTTTGATGGGTCGCGCTATCGAGTTGGACCTGAATCGGCGGGTGCTAATCCGGGTCCTGCGTGCTATCGCAAGGGTGGACCGCTAACCGTGACCGATTGCAATGTTCGTCTAGGAAAAGTTCAGCCTGAGTTCTTTCCGCAGGTGTTTGGAGTGGAAGGAAATCTGCCGCTCGATCGCACGATCGTTGAACAAAAATTTGCAGCGCTCAGTGCAGAAATTCGGACGGCTACCGGGGACAATCGCACCGATGAACAGGTCGCGGCTGGCTTTCTGGCAATTGCGATCGACAAAATGGCAAATGCGATTAAAAAAATCTCCGTTCAACGCGGCTATGACGTGACCCAGTACACGCTCTGTTGCTTTGGGGGAGCAGGTGGACAACATGCCTGCTTGATTGCAGAAGCATTGGGCATGACCAAGATTTTCATTCATCCGTTTGCAGGCGTTTTATCCGCTTACGGGATTGGGTTAGCTGATGTGCGAACGTTGAAAGATCGAGCGATCGAAGCGAATCTGGACGAAACGAAGATGCCTGAACTAGAACAAGCTTTAGCCGCACTCGACTTAGATAGTCGAGCAGAAATTATTGCTCAGGGCGTGAGTGCCGATCAGATTCAAACGGTCTTCAAAGCAAGGCTGCGCTATCAAGGGACGGATTCTGCATTGAGCGTTGATTTCGATCAAGTCGAAGCAATGCGATCGCAATTTGAGGCAATTTACGAGCAGCGCTATGGCTTTTCAATGCCCGAAAAAAGCTTGATTGTAGAGGCAGTTTCTGTCGAAGCCATCGCCCACGCAAACCCAATCGCAGAACCGTTGCTCTCCGATCAGAGAATCACGCCACTCATCGCAATTGCAACCGTTCCGATCTACACCAAAGAGGCTCGGCATCAAACTCCGGTCTATCGTCGTCAAGATCTCAGACCGGGCGATCGCCTTACAGGAGCCGCCCTGATTCTCGAACCCACGGGAACAAACGTCGTTGAACCCGGATGGTGTGCGGAACTGACGCAGCAGAACTATCTGATTTTGAGCAAGGTAGAAGAGACTCAAGGTGCTGCCCTCTCATTGCCTGCTGCGATGCCTGATCCCGTGATGCTGGAGATTTTTAACAATCTGGTTCGTGCGATCGCAGAAGAAATGGGCATCACCCTGCAAAATACAAGCTATTCCGTCAACATCAAAGAGCGGCTCGACTTCTCTTGTGCCATCTTTGATCACTCTGGGCAACTGGTCGCCAATGCACCGCATATTCCCGTGCATTTAGGATCGATGAGTGAAAGTGTGAGTAGTTTAATTCAGGCAAGAGGCACAACTCTAAAGCCTGGAGATGCTTATGCTTCCAATAATCCCTACAATGGCGGGACTCATTTACCTGATATCACAGTCATCACTCCGGTATTTGTAGCAGATTGCTCTACGCCAATGTTTTATGTCGCTTCACGCGGACATCATGCGGATATTGGCGGTATCACACCCGGTTCGATGCCCCCGCATAGTCAATCGATCGAACAAGAAGGCATTCTCCTCGATAATTTACAAATCGTAGATCAGGGACGCTTTCTAGAAGCAGAACTACTAGAAGTGTTCACGAATCATCCCTATCCAGTTCGTAATTCGGTTCAGAACTTAGCCGATTTACAAGCTCAAATTGCAGCGAATGAGCGAGGAGTACAAGAACTTCGTCGCATTGTTCACGCCTATGGGCTTGAAACTGTACAGAACTATATGCAGTACATTCAAGACAATGCAGAAGAATCGGTTCGGCGAGTGATTAAGGGTCTCAAGCCAGGTCGCTTTGAGTATCGAATGGATGATGACAGTCGGATTTGTGTTGATTTAACGATCAATTCTGCGACCCGCTCTGCTCGGATTGATTTCACCGGGACATCTCCACAGCGATCGAGCAATCTGAATGCTCCATTGGCGATTTGCAAGGCGGTGGTTCTCTATGTCTTCCGTAGCTTAGTCGAGGATGATATCCCGCTGAATGCAGGCTGCCTCAAGCCACTCGAAATGATTGTTCCTGAAGGGTGTTTCCTCAATCCACGTCCGCCTGCTGCTGTGGTTGCTGGCAATGTCGAGACCTCACAAGCGATCGCGAATGCTCTCTATGGTGCGTTGGGTATTCTGGCGGCTTCTCAAGGCACGATGAACAATTTCACCTTTGGCAATCAGCAGCATCAGTACTATGAAACTATCTGTGGCGGTTCTGGCGCGGGGGCAACGTTCGATGGCACGGATGCGGTGCAAACCCACATGACTAATTCCCGCCTGACTGATCCAGAAGTTCTAGAGTGGCGATTTCCTGTACTAGTTGAGGAATTTTCGATTCGATCGAACAGCGGCGGCAGGGGGCAACATCGCGGCGGCAATGGGGTGGTTCGGCGCATTCAGTTTCGAGAACCTATGACGGCGGCAATTCTATCCGGGCATCGAATTGTTCCCCCGTTTGGACTGATGGGGGGGCAACCTGGCAAAACGGGATGCAATTCAGTGGTACGACAAGATGGCACGATCGAACCACTCTCTAGCAAAGCAGAAGTTTTAGTCAATCCCGGCGATGTATTTGTGATTGAAACGCCCGGTGGTGGCGGATTTGGACATATATGATTATCTTCGCTATCATTGGTCGCCTCATAATGTTCTGTATTTTTGGGAGCGCTGGTATTCTCTTGATCTGGTGTTCATTGCAGATGCTCTGTCGAGGTGTTCAAAGCAGAAAATGGATTGAAACTCAGGCAGAAGCAACAGATTTTCGCATAAGTTGCCTTAATGATGGGTCTTCAGACTATTATTGCTACACTATTTTCTACCGCTATGCTGTCAGTGGTATTCCATATCTGGCTAAAGGCGATTGCTCTGATCAATTTAGTAGCTATGCCGATGCTGAAGCAGCAGCGATGAAGAAGTCTTCACTCAGAGAGTCTCTCACAGTATTCTATTCTCCCAAGAAGCCAAAAATTTATGTTCTGCGACGTGGAATAGATGTCTCTGTGTTTTGCTCCAGTGTGTACGGTGTGATCTGCTTGCTGCTCGCTTCATCTGTGTTGCCATGGTTAATCGGTTTATATCTGTTTGGAATGCCACCCGCAGAGATGAATTGCCCGACACCAGATTTCTCAGAACATCGATGGATTCCCAGTGAATGTCCGAATATTTAGCGCTTTTGAATGGTCTCGCCCCTAAGTATCTAGCTAAGGAGTTTTTTGATGCTCAATCCTACGATTCCAACTGAATTTCGCCACCTTTGCCGGGTGGGTCAACTGGATCGCCCGACACCTGGACTTGCGCCTGGTTATGTACAAGCGAATCTAGTCGTATTGCCTTACGATTTGGCGTTTGAATTTCTTCTATTTTGCTTGAGAAATCCCAAACCTTGTCCGATTCTAGATGTGACTGACGTGGGTGATCCAGAGCCGAAACTGATTGCGCTTGGTGCAGATATTAGAACTGATTTACCGCGTTATTGCATCTTTCGCCACGGTCAGTTAATTGAGGAAACCACAGACATTTGCGAGTTTTGGAGAGATGACCTGGTTGCGTTTTTGATTGGGTGTTCCTTCTCATTCGAGACTGCAATGCTGAATGCAGGACTATCCGTTCGGCACATTGAGGAAAGTAAGAATGTGCCGATGTACAAAACCTCGATCGATTGTTTAGCAAATCGTACGTTCTCCAGTCCTCTCGTTGTGTCCATGCGTCCGCTCACTCCACAGGATGCGATTCGAGCAGTAGAAGTCACGAGTCGCTTTGCCAAGGCTCATGGCTCACCGATTCACATTGGCAATCCAGAGCAACTTGGAATCACCGATTTATCTTGTCCTGACTATGGAGATGCAGTGACCATCCGAGAGGGTGAAGTTCCGGTATTTTGGGCTTGTGGAGTTACGACTCAGACTGCCATTGCAAGAGCTAAACCTGAATTTGCCATCACTCACGCACCGGGGCATATGTTTATCAGCGATTGGAGAGATGAAATGCTGGCAAGTTAGGCGATCGTACAGGACTGCGCTTCAACTAGATCTCGCACAATATTTTGTCATTCATTTCTCGTCCTGTAGAGTATGAGCGGTTCTCAAAACAAAGGCATAAGCTCTCTAGCTTCAGAACGGTAGTTTTTTGTTCAATCTTGTAAAGACGAGAGGTTCAATCATGAAATTTGGAATCAAGGCTGCTTTAGCTCCGTTTGCGCTGCTTACATTAGCACTATTGACTTGTTTGCCTGTAATGAGTGCAGAATCAACTCAAACACCAACCTCAGAGCAGTTCACGACTCAAGTGAATGAACTCAAGTCTAGACGGAAGCGTCCTCTGAGAAAGCGCCGAGTTAGAAAGCAGCAGGTTCCAGCGAGGCAAGCTGATCGGTATGATACTGCTGCGATCGCTGGATCAGGTGCGGTTCATGGCTGCGGTTACTTCAACGACCCGACAGAGTGCGCCAAGCTGGAACAAAGTCGCTCGATTCTCTGGAGTGGATGCCAACAGGGTAATAAGAATGCCTGCTCCTACCTTGTGAAGCTTCAGGAGCTTGAAAACGCCGCGAGACTGACGCGTCAGATTAGATCCTTCTAAGTTCCCAAAGCTTTGCCCAGAGCTATGTTAGTGAAACCGCTCAAGAAATCTTTAGATAGGGTTGCAGATAATGAGACAACTGAATCAGAACCTTCGATCGCATCTCAGCGGTCAAGTTTTAGGCAACATAAGTTTAGCGATCGCGATCAGCTTGGGTGCGTGTACTCAGGGGCAAACCCAAACATCGAATTCACCGACAATATCGCCTACTCCTCTGTCTTCCCCTACAGTGCAAGCACAGGTATCAAAGCCTTCAACGACGACAGATTCATCTTTTTCAGCAATGAGCGCCCAGGAGCTTTTTGATAGGGGACAAGAAAAAGCTAGGAGGCGAGCTTATCAAGGCGCGATCGAGGATTGGACGGAAGCAATTAAGCTCAAACCGAATTTTCCTGAAGCTTACTACAATCGAGGACTTGCCCGCTCTATGGTAGGGGATAAACAGGGCGAAATCCAAGACTATGACCAAGCGATTAAACTCAAGCCAGATTATGCCAAGGCTTACTACAATCGAGGACTTGCCCGCTACGAATCGGGAGACAAACAGAGTGCTATCCAGGACTATAGTCAAGCGATTCGCGTCAAGCCAGATTATGCCCTTGCCTACAACAATCGAGGATTTGTTCGCTCTGAGTTAGGAGATAAACAAGGCGCAATCCAAGACTATGACCAAGCAATTAGACTTCAGCCGAATTTTGCTCGCGCCTACAACAATCGAGGCTCTGTCCGCTATGAGTTAGGGGATAAACAAGGCGCAATCCAGGACTATGACCAAGCCTCTAAGATCTTGCTCGATGATGCTGGTATGTACCTCGATCGAGGCAGTACACGCGCTAGATTGGGCGACAAACAAGGCGCGATCTCAGATCTGCAAAAAGCCGCAGATTTATTTCAACGGCAAGGGAATACGGGAAATTACCAAAAAGTAATCAAATTACTTGAGAAACTGAAGTGATCCACGAGACGATGTTGATGAAAACTCCTTATCAGACAGTTTGGACTCCGCCAGCACAGATAAGGGATCATAACGGCGTGCTGCTCCATCCTGATACGTTTTTCTTTGCATCGCCACCTCCAGAGATTGGAGCAGTGATTAGCGCATCAGGGGTAGGCATTACAGAGGAACTCAATCGATCGAGGAGAACGCCAATTTTGCAAACTTTACTGGAGTTTGTACTGACTATGTTCTCTTCTTGGATATTATTGCTGAGCAGTATTTTCTATCTCTTCCTCTTTGCTATCCTCAGCCTAGTTGTTATCGCGTTTGGATTCTTAGTTGGGATACTACTCAACTCTTTTGGTATAGGGTCAATTTGGGCTTGGCTCGGAGGAGGGTTGGCAACAGTACTGTTTGCGTGGATGTATATCACCATGTTTCGCCCTCCTAGATCTGAATGCTCTTTTGTCGGTGCACTAGGAATTGCTCATTACTGGCAAACTCGTAAAGGGATCAAGGGCGAGGTCTTGCGCTTTTCAGAAACAACGGGACTGCGTAAGCGTATGACGCGCATCTATAGAAATGGACTCTATCACAGGACTTCATTTGAATATTCCTGGAACAATCAACCCTTCTTGTCGGATCAGCCCACAATGAAACAGCGTTTCTCTATTAGCGGAGCGGCTCCAGATATATTAGTCAATGATGCCTACCTTTTTGCTCAAGCTGCGGAACGAGTTTGGACAGCAATTCGGCTACAACGGGCACAAAGTGAGTTTGCTCAGGTGGGTGTTGCTCGGTTTTCAACCGCGAAGGACATTGATTTAGAAGTGGGTTCGGGATTTATCAATGTTGTTTTTCGGAATCGGGAGCCAGGACGGATTGAAGCACAGGAGCTTGAATTAACCACTGGAAACGGGGATCTTGCAATTCGGCGCAAGACATATGGACAGTCGTCTGGACGATTTAACCCGCTTGCTTTTGTGAACGTTGTTTTTCGAGCAGATGAAATCGAGGATTTGGACGTATTTCTTCGGTTAGTCAATACGATCGTTCTCCAAAAATCTTAATTACGGGGGATTGAATGGCACGAGGCATCGTTCAAGAAGGACTCACAATCCAGAGTCAAATTTTAGGCAAACCGATTCACTATACGATCTATCTTCCTAACGACTACGAAACTTCCGTTCGGTCTTATCCAGTCGTTTACTTACTGCACGGTAGTCGATCTGATGATACGTCTTGGATTAGCTATGGGGAAACCCATTTAACCGCAGATGAACTGATTGCCAATAGAACCATTCCTCCAATGATTCTAGTGATGCCCGACGGAGGAAACAGCCGTTACATCAATAACTACGATCGCTCTTTGTGCTATGAAGATTTTTTCTTTCAAGAGTTTATGCCTGCGATCGAATCGAAATACCGGATCAAGTCTGAGAAATGGTTCCGAGGCATTCTAGG
This sequence comes from Leptolyngbya sp. GGD, assembly GCF_026735145.1. Classification (NCBI taxonomy): domain Bacteria; kingdom Bacillati; phylum Cyanobacteriota; class Cyanophyceae; order Leptolyngbyales; family Leptolyngbyaceae; genus Leptolyngbya; species Leptolyngbya sp. GGD. The sequence goes on along the minus strand of NZ_JAPQKE010000001.1, from coordinate 670,036 downwards.
ACTGTCGATGGGCGGATACGGTGCGCTCGTCTATGCGTTGAAATATCCAGAGATATTTTCAACCTGCGTTTCATTCAGCCCCTCGATTTACACGGATGAAATGATCGTCAGTATGACTGATGTAGAGTGGGCATCGAATCGAGCTTCAGCGCATGGACAGGGATTAACGGGTATCGATCGCTTGACGGATCACTACAGATCCTACGATCCGTTCCGGATTGCCGAAGCCGCTGACCCTGAGCGCTTTAAAGTGCTTAAGCTCTATTTAGACTGTGGGGATCAAGATTTTCGCAATCAAGGGGTTGCCCTGTTCCACATTCGGTTGCGACAATTAAACATTGCCCATCAATATCGCGTGCGATCGGGCAGCCATACCTGGTCATACTGGCGTGCTGGATTCGCGCCTGCATTACAATTCATCGCGATTACGTTTCGGCGATCGTGAATGGAATTTCAATTTATGCCTTTTCTCCCTCGTCTTCAGCATCAGGTTTGGTTACTTGCCTTTGGTCGCTTACTCTCTCAAGTTGGAACTGGATTCACCCTCTTCTACGCTCCGATTTTCTTTGTCAATCAGGTGGGACTCTCTGCTACAGCCGTTGGAGTCGGAATCGGCAGCGCCTCTATCTCAGGCGTTGTTGGACGGGTATTGGGGGGCACGTTTGCAGATTCTAAGTTTTGGGGACGCAGACGGACGTTGTTGATGTCGGCGATGATTTCAGCGATCGCGTCTTTCACCTTTGCGACAGCGTATGATTTTCCAGTCTTTGTGCTTGGCAATCTGTTGATGGGGTTGGGAACTGGACTTTACTGGCCTGCGACAGAAGCGACGGTTGCAGACCTGACCACACCCGAACAACGCAATGAAGCCTATTCGATTACTCGGCTCGCCGATACGTTAGGACTGGGAATTGGAGTAGTGTTAGGCGGATTGTTAATCAGTACGACAGGAGCCTATCGGGCACTATTTGTAGTAGATGGAATTTCGTTTCTCATTTTCTTAATTGTGATTTATTTCATGATTCAAGAAACGCAGCGATTGATTTATTCTCATTCTCAATGGAGCGGGTGGAAAGTTGCCTTGAGCGATCGCCGATTATTGACTTTCGCGATCGTCAATACGATGTTTACAACTTACATCGTGCAAATTGATAGTACGTTACCGTTGTATCTCACGAATTTCGTCAAAATCAATGGTGATAAAGGATTTGAACCCTCCACGATTAGCATTTTGTACACTGCATATCTCGCGTTATCAGTGCTGATTCAGTTGCCGATGACTCGATTTTTGAATTCGTTCCGGCGTACCAGAGTGCTGATAATGTCTGCGGGATGTTGGGCGATCGCATTTACTCTCGTGTGGGTCACAGGTGCTTTCCATTTTGCGTGGGCAGTTGCCGTATTTGGCGTATTGGCGGTTGCGTTGGTCACGTATTTGCCGTCAGCGTCAGCGTTTGTTGTGGATTTAGCACCCGAATCGTTGCGTGGGGTTTATTTAGGCATTAATTCGCAGTGCTGGGCATTGGGATACTTTATTGGACCGCCCTTAGGCGGTTGGGCATTGGATCAATCTAGGGCGATCGCGTCTGGATATTGGCTGTTTTTAGTTGCAACCGTTGCGATCGCGGTTCTGATTTTACGAGTCTTGGATAAAATGGTCAGTCAGACCCCTTCTCATCGCCTGTAATGTTCAAAAGCCGCTTGTTACTCAGTTTTGTTGCGCTCAGTGTGAGTTTCTGTCTTAGTTTATTGATCACGCGAGACTTTTCAAGATCCTTGATCACTGGGGCACTCACCCTGTTTGCTAGCTTAGTGGGTGCAGCCGTGGCAGAAGGACAACATCGGCAGGCGCTCAACCAGCGATCGCAAGAATTAACTGGGCACATTCGGGCACTACAACGCAAACGCTCTGAAGCTTACGAAGCGTTGGTGATGATGACCCAAGAGCGCGATCAGATTTCTAACAGTCTGAATGCGCTGCAAACTCAACTCCGTAATCTACAGATTCAAAGCTCGAATCTCTGGCAGCAGAAAGAAGAATTAAGCTGGAATATTACTTCTCCCCAAGCTTCTCCTGCGAATCAAATCTATGTGCTGCAAACGAAACTGCAAGAATTAGAGCAAAAAGAAGCCGAATTAAATAAATCATTGTCCGCAACGTTATCTGCAAAACAACGGGCTGAATTGGGATTGAAAACAACGCAAGCTCAGGTCAATCAATTCCAAGCTCAATTGGCTGAACAACAGAGCCAAAAAGCGGAATTAACCAAAGAAGTCAATGCTTTATTTGCACAACGACAACAGTTAGAGATACAAGTGGCAACGCTTCAGCCCAAAGTCAAAGAACTGGAAAAATATCGTTCAGACCTCACTCAATTTCTCGAATCGGCTGAACCCAAGCGCCAGCAAGTTGAGGGCAGTTCTAAGTCTTTACAAGGCGCGATCGAGAATCTTCAATCTCAAATCTCATCACTGCAATCCGAACTCGGTCAGCTTGAGCATCAAATCCTCGATCGTCGTCAGCAAAAAGAACTACTCGATCTCGAACTTTCGACTATGCGGCGCGAACTCGAACCGGATGCTGATTCTCAACCGACTTCTGAATGGGTCGATTTCATTAATCAGCTACCCCAATCTGAGTTGGAGGCTTTAAGCGCGATCGTTACTCAGCCCAACCCCAACGCAATCTTGAAGCAAATTGCCGAAATGAATTTGACTATGCCAGAATTGCTGATTGATTCTCTAAATGAACGTGCGATCGAAACTGTTGGCGATCTGATTATCGAAACAACTGCGAATGCTCCAACCGTTGCCCCTGAATACTTAGACATCATCAAGAATTTACTTCAACAGGTTTAGGATGCAACACTGACGATCGCGCTAATCCGGTTCAAAGATTGACTTCAGATCCCGATAACCACTAATGACCCGCAAAATCTCAATGCCGTCGCCGAAACGAACATAAAACACAATGTAGTTGTCCACGACAAATCCCTTTAAACCAGGAATTAGGTCGTCATAAGATCTGCCTGATTCTGGAAAACGTGCGGTTAACTTTGCTCGTTGGCGAATTCGATCAAACAACTTCGCAGCAGCTTCAACGCTATAGTTTCCTAGATACTCGAAGATCTCTTCTAGATCAGCGATCGCATCTTCAGAAAATCGATAACTCATTCCTGCGACTCGCTCATCTGACGAAGCCTTGCCTGGAATCGTTCAAACACGACTTCTCCGTCTACAACTCGTCCCTGTTGTACTTGTTCCAATCCAGACAAGAGTTTCTGACGCAAAGCTTCACGCTTACTCTCTGCGTCAAATGTATCAAAACTTGGATCAGCTCCTAATGAGACTTCCAAAGGTTGATCCATCTCACGATCGCACAATGCTCGAATCAATTCTTGCTGCTCTGCGTGAGACAGTGCCTCGATCGACTTCAAAATTTCTATTACTGCTGAAGTCATATCTCACCCCACAGTTCTTCTCTGCCCAGTTTATCACGTGCATTTCAAGACGCAACTTCAACAGCCTTGAGCATTGCTACCATTTCTGCTCGTGATGAAACTTCTAACTTGCGAAACATTCGCTTAAGTGCTTGCTTTACTGAATTTTCAGTAATCCAAAGCTTTGCGCCAATCTCTGCATTGGTCAATCCTTGAGCGACGAGTGTTGCAATTTCGAGTTCTCGATCGGTTAAGCGATCGCTCTGTAAGCTCGTCGATCGCACCGTGGCAACCCAAGTCGAAAGATGCAAACAAATCGCGCTCAAATCGATCAAATTCTGTGTGTTAAAGGCTTTCATGTCTTGCGTGCGCGTAAATCCTACACCTCCAATTAGCTTGCCTCGATTTACCAGTGGACCTGCTAAGACATGCCAATGATCCGGGCGCGGACAAATTAATTTCCAAGCTTTTGGTGAAATCACTTGATCATGCACCGGAGAATGTCGATCGACTAAATACCGCACAACCGGATTGTAATCAGCCGAAAGCGCCGTTTCAAATACCTTTTGCAGCTTGGGATCAACCATCGGCAACTGATCAAAGAAAAAGAGACCCGATCGAGTTGCCGTGAAATATTTCCCTAAATTCGGAATCACCTGCGATCGCAGTTCTCGCTCGTTTTTAGCAGTGGAAATCGCTTCAAATAAAGGTTGCAAATTTGCCATAAGAGTACTCGATCGAGGTCTAGGCGTGAATGAGTTCTCCGTTTAATTTAGCAATAACACTGCTGAGCAACACTGAAATGATGACTCACATTCACGCCGAAACATCCAGTAATCGGCTCCAGATCGGATTTTATGCGCTTTCGATTCTCTTTAATCTCTGTCTGATTGCCCAAGTTCTCACAGTTGGTCTTGCCTACTTCTACAAAACCGACTGGTGGAACATTCACGTTTTACTAGTTCGAGGATACAGTGCTCTTTCTCTGATCCTCTTGGGCTATGTGTTTCTCTGCGCCTTTCCTCAACGAGTCCGAATTCTGACGATTAGCTTGCCGATCTTGCTCGGACTGCAATTTCTCACCATTCATCTCAAAACATCTTTGCCGATCGCAGTTTTTCATCCTTTAATCGGCTTCTCTCTGCTTTCCGTGTCTTCAACGCTTGTCCATCGGGTCGGGCGTGTTCTTTCCCCAAATCTTGCGCAGGAGGTATAACAATGTACGCTCATCCTGAAGTTCTCGTCGATACGCAATGGCTTCAAGACCATTTAACTGAGCCAAATCTCCGAATTTTAGAAGTTGATATGAGTCCTGATCTCTACAAAGATGCTCATCTTCCGGGTGCAGTGTTTTGGAGTATTTTCGATGATTTACTGCTGCCGAATCTGGGACAAAATTTAGATGCGATCGCATTCCAATCTCTCCTCTCTCGCTCTGGTATTACTCCAGAAACAATGGTTGTTGCTTATGGGAGCTATCCCGGCACTGGAGCCTGGATCTTCTGGCTTTTCAAACTCTTCGGACATGACAATATCCGCGTTCTCAATGGGGGATATCAAACATGGAAAGCAGAAAATCGCCCGCTTGCCGCAGAACTCTCGACCGTTTCTCCAGTTCCAGAAAAAGCAGTTGCACTGAATCCCGATTTGAGAGTCTTAAAAGAAGAAGTTCAAACTGCGATCGACCATCCCAATACAGCTTTATTGGATGTTCGGACACTCGAAGAATTCCAAGGCAAAATCTTTCTGAATCAGCCGCCAACTGGGAACGAACGAGGTGGACATATCCCCGGTGCAATTCACATCGAACACCTTGCAGCGTTGAATCCAGATGGTACATTCAAATCGTTTGAGGAACTTCAGAAGCTCTATGGTGAAAAGGGCATTATTCGCGATCGAGAAATCTTCCCTTACTGTGCGATCGGTGGTCGTTCTGCCTTCGTCTGGTTTGTCTTAAAGTACCTTCTCGGCTATCCCAGAGTCCGAAACTACGACGGCTCTTGGAACGAGTGGAGTCGAATCTCAGAACTCCCTGTTGAGTCATAACGACGTAACGAAGAATCTCTGTCATGATTCTTCTTCAGACACCGCGCACCAAATGACAGACCGCGCGGTGCCCAATCCGAACTTCCCAGGGTACTAACCTAATTCCATGCCTGAATTCTAGCTTTACAAGCACATTCGCACTTAATTTATAAAAATTCACTACATCAAAATTGTTCGACTGCTGCGCTATTTGCGAAACAGCTTCCACCATTCATCTTGAAATATCTCTTGATCTTTAACGCTCACAGGCTCTACATCATCACCTGTTTTGAAAATATCTGCTGTTGGGCGAATTAGCTGACCATCTTCACCTACTCGATAAACTTTGCGCCCCAAAGCCATATCTATTCCCATGCCTGTTAATATGACCCTGCGGCTCGCTCCGTAGCATACTGGTAGGAGACTGTGCAAACTAAGCTGCTCTCGAACTTTCTTGAAAGACTCGAAGAAATGCCAGTCTGTGTTCTCAATTACACCACCCGCCCACCGCAAACTGATACGACATTCAGTGCAACGACCAGAATCTTCAGTCCAGTCTCGACAGCCTAACTCAATGGTTGCCGGAAGCAAATGATCATCTACATCTTTCAACTGGATTTCGTATTGACCAACAGAGCGTTCTGGAACTTTAGACATTCACCTCTCCTAAAGTATTCGTAATACTTGTGACTTCAAGCTATTGATTCAAACCATTGATTTTGTATTTCAAAATGGAAAGGTCATAATTTGATTAGTCCATTCTTCAGCTGTAGAGGCTTCCCAAATTAAGATAATGGCATCGATCGATTCACCAATTGGAAGATTCTGAGAAAGAATCAAAACCCCGGGGCTTGTCTGCACTGTAATAAATTGGCCAAATTCAATTGGCATTGTCTTACGATCGTGCGTTACTAACACTCTGTTATCTCTTGCTGCAAGTGCCAGAACTTCTGGGTCTTTTATTCCTTCTAACCCTGCGTCATTAGCTGAACGAAAATCCAGTCTTGGCTCTCTGCGAATTGTTCCAGTTACAATGGCTTGTCTCAAATCAGCATCAGCCTGAAATCGAATCTCTGTCATACGGCATTGTGCTTCTGAGCTTGAGCCGCTTTCAATTTCTCATACAGTAACGGATTCTTCTCTTTACAATCCTGTTGTAATTGCTGAAACTCTGCTTCACCTGCTTCCAGATAAGCATCAATTAACTTTCGGTTGGCGAGATAGAATGCGATCGCACCATAGACCTGTTCCAACGAAAGCAACGGAAAATTCTGAGCAATACTTTCAGGTGACTCTCCATCTAAAAATGCATAAACAATCGAATCGAGAGAAATGCGAGTGCTTGCGACCCAATATCCTGTCTCTCGCTGTTCAATATAGGACTTTGCCAAAATAGGAGCCAATGCCATAAGAGAACCTATCCTTTTGTTGCCTAAATTTTAGACGCAATGCTTTACTTCATCCTAGAAAATTGCCGCATCTTCCAACCAAAAAAAGGGGGCATCAAACTGATGTCCCCTCTGTGAGTTATAAAACCCTAAACTTAGCTAGCAATGTACTCGCGCACATTCGCCTTGCGACGACGTAAATGATCCAAAGCTTGCCGCTCTAGCTGACGAACCCGTTCCCGGCTCAAGTTTAAGCGATCGCCGACTTTTGCCAGCGATAACTCGTGCCCATCTTGCAACCCATAGCGCAAGTTCAGCACTTCCTTCTGCTGCGGAGTCAAATCCGTCATTAACGTTTCAAGATCCTGACGGAGCAAGTCTTGAGTCAAATAAGCATCCGGCGAAGGGCCATCGTCCTCAAGTAGCTCTTGCAATTCAGTATCTTGATTATCTCCAACTCGTAAGTCTAGCGAGACAGGCTGACGAGACATCAATAAGAACTCCCGAATCTGTTCCGGCTCAAGCTCTAATTCAGCCGCGATCTCAGCCGCCGTGGCACTGCGCCCTAATTTCTGAGCTAGCTCGCGCTGAACTCGCTTAATCTTGTTCAGCTTCTCCGTAATGTGAATCGGTAATCGAATCGTCCGGGCTTGCTGAGCGATCGCTCTTGTAATCGCCTGACGAATCCACCAGTACGCATACGTCGAGAACTTATACCCACGAGTCGGATCAAACTTCTCTACGCCACGCTCTAAGCCAAGTGAGCCTTCTTGAATCAAATCCAAGAACTCTAAATTACGCTTCTGATACTTCTTCGCGATCGACACAACCAGGCGCAGATTCGCTTCGATCATCTTCTGCTTAGCGCGACGACCCCGTTGAAAAATACCATTCAACTCAGAATCACTGAGATGAACATGCTCAGAAAACTCCTGCTGCGTCGGCGCGTGACCCAGCTTCTTCTCAAGCTTTTCTTTCTTCTCTTGCAAGGTCATCATCTGCTGAACCTGCTTCCCGTAGAGAATCTCTTGCTCGTGTGTCAACATCGGCACACGACCAATCTCATGCAGATACGTCCGCACCATATCAGCCGTATAGGTGGGGCTAGGAGTGGATTTAGATTTGGTATTGGCAGTAGCCATGTGCAGTCAACTCCGTGAAATGAAAACTTTAGACAACAAACTCGAATCGATTCCAAGCCGATACAGGAATGAAATGCTGTTTAACTCCACCCTGGGAAGGGGGATAAATCTTTAGCACGCTTACAAAATAAGGGGTACAAGCACGAACAGCCGAAAGTGTAGCGGTGAGGTTCAGGACTCTAAATCGAAGTCGTTTCGACTTTACTTAATGATAAGACGAATTCTAAATAAAGTAAAGAGCCTTACAGGGAAATTACTCAGGAATTTCAGCAAATATTTAGCTTTCCAAAGTAAATTGCAAGACATGGGCATTACCCTAAAACTTCATTTAAAACTTGGTGAATTGATTCTTCTATAATGACGGTTTGATTTACAGTTGGATAGAGTCTCTAGAGAGGGATAACCGTACTTTTTTAAGTGCTGCTGTTATGATTTCTGACTTGCGCATTTAGAGAATGTTCCAGTGAGCCAAACCCCGTATCCATCAACTGGTCTATGGATTTCATTCTGACAGTTCAATCCACAATTTATTGTGAAAAAATGGGGACATTTTAGGCTACTTTTCAGATATGAAATTGAAGTGTCATTAAGGTGACGATTTCATTAAAAACTGGATCAAGTCTGCAACATTGGTCAGCTTAAAACAAAGAGCAATTATACTTATCGAGAACCGTCATCGGTTTTGCGACGCGGGTCGGTATCCCGATGAGGTTCGGAGCTTTTCGTTGTGGTTTCCTGGCTATTCCTTCAGGTAGGTATTGCTGCTGCGACTGACCAATTGGGTGCATCGAGTCGATTGACTGGGCTTGCGATTTTAGGCTCGATCGCTGCTCATTCTGCCCAAACTTAATCGCTGTTTTAGCGTGCTAATCTACGATCGCATTCAACAACACTTCTGCCAAACTCATATCTGCCATATCATCCATCGTCACCGTGTCGCAGATATCAAACTTTGCTCCCACACTTTGAAGCTGATCGTCGAGAACCTTCAAGAATTTTGTCGCACTGGCGTCTGATCCAACTTGAATAAAAGAAATGGCTAATTCTTCATCGCGTTCCATTTTCTGTGTCGCTTGCACGATCGCTTCAATCACGGCTCGACGATCGTCCGGCTCACCATCGGTAATGACTAAAATGGTTTCTCCAGTTTTGCTCTGCCCTGTGGCTTTGCGGCGAAAATAATCTTCGGTGGCATCCCGCAACACTGCTGCCAGATTGGTCGAGCCAACCGGATCGTTTTCCATAAAAATCTGTGCGACTTTGCTCGTCGTCACATTCTCGTACCGTCTGAATCGGCTAGAAAACGTATAAACCGTAATACCGTCGGGATCAAACTGTTCGCATTTGCGCGCCAGTGCCAGCGTTGATTCTTGGGCTGCTTCCCAACGACTGCCGCCCCCAATTTGATCATTGGTAGACATACTGCCACTTTTATCCAAAATCAAGGTGTAGTCTCGATTTTGCAAAGTTTCAAAATTGGGCACGGCACATCTCCTATCGTCTAATTGCTATCCAGCACTGGGCTTCGATCCCGTCATCCCCATAATTTCGTAGCCTGCATCGACGTAGATCACCTGACCCGTGATCCCGCTTGATAAGTCACTACAGAGAAATGCTGCGGTATTCCCGACTTCGATCTGCGTCACAGTTCGACGTAACGGCGCAACTTCTTCAACGTGGTGAATCATATCGAGAATGCCACCGACTGCCGAGGAAGCCAATGTCCGAATCGGACCTGCTGAAATCGCATTGACTCGAATATTGTTCTGCCCTAACTCATTTGCGAGGTAGCGCACGTTCATTTCCAATGCTGCCTTGGCAATTCCCATGACGTTATAGTTCGGGATGACTTTCACACCACCGAGGTAAGTCAGCGTCACGATACTACCGCCTTCGCTCATTAGAGGTTTTGCGGCTCCAGCTAGTTGCACCAGCGAGTAAGAACTGATATCCAACGCCAGCGAATAACCCGCGCGCGACGTTTTGGAGAAATCGCCGGATAAATCATCTTTGCTAGCAAATGCGAGACAGTGGATCAGAATATCCAACTTGCCCCATTTGTCTTTCACGGTATTGAATGCGCTCTCAATCTGTGCGTCATCTTGCACGTTCAAAGGCAAGAACAAACTGGGATTGAGCGGCTCGGTCAAGTCGGCAACTTTCTTTTCCGCTTTGCCGGTTGCATCCGGTAGATAGGTGATGCCAATATTTGCGCCTGCTTTGTGTAGCTGCTGAGCGATGCCCCATGCGATCGAGCGGTTGTTCGCGATTCCCGTTACAAGTGCGTTCTTTCCAGTCAGGTCTAGCATGGTCTTCTACCGTGTAAAGCATTTATGAGGATAGCAGAAAGGGATCCCTCTCGAACTGCTCTTCGCTGACGCGATCGTCCCAAGCTTGGCGGATCGAGAATCGAATTGCGTCATTTCTCAGTTCGGTTTTTCTGCCAGCGAATCCTCTCTGATTCTGGTTCGGAATCCTTCATGATTCCTTAATGCCTCGCCCTAGAATATTCGTGCTTTCACGGTATGATCTGTGGAAATTATTGGGTCTGCCCAGAAGATTCCAGTAGATCGACTCGAAATTGCGCCTTCTTCTTAGAGAATTTACTGAGTTTTCTGAAGATCAAAGCGAAATTGTAGTTTACGACACTAAAACAGATCATAGACTCAGTTTTAGTGGTCTAAAGTCATCGATTGCTTACATAGACTGTTAGACTTCCCAGCTTCACTCGATACGACAAGGAAAGAAATGGTAGTGACCAAGGATAAACCGCTTGCAGCGATGTTTCGTCAGATTGGAGGGGGAGCATATCCTCCTGTTGTAGAGACGTTTGAACGCGGTAAGACCATCTTCTTTCCGGGCGATCCGGCGGAGCGGGTCTACTTTCTCGTCAAGGGTGCGGTTAAACTCTCACGGGTGTACGAGGCAGGAGAAGAAATTACCGTCGCGCTGCTTCGAGAAAATAGTGTGTTCGGGGTGCTTTCTCTGATCACAGGACAACGTGCCGATCGCTTTTATCACGCAGTTGCCTTCACCCCTGTCGAATTGCTGTCTGTTCCGATCGAACAAGTTGAAAAAGCGCTCAAAGACAATCCCGAACTCTCGATGCTGATGCTGAAAGGCTTGTCGTCGAGAATCTTACAAACTGAAATGATGATCGAAACGCTGGCGCACCGAGATATGGGATCGCGTCTTGTTAGTTTCCTCCTGATTCTGTGTCGTGACTTTGGTGTGCCCTCACAAGAGGGGATCATGATTGATCTCAAACTGTCTCACCAAGCGATCGCTGAAGCAATCGGCTCGACTCGCGTCACAGTCACCCGCTTACTGGGCGATTTGCGTCAGGACAAAATGATCTCAATTCACAAGAAAAAAATAACCGTTCATAATCCGGTAACGCTTAGTCAACAATTTACCTAATTCGATTAGAATTCAGTCCTGAGTGACTCACGCGAATCATAGAGCGAGCAGTCATAATGAAAGGCAAAGTCTGAAAGTGCCCTTAGAGTGCAGTATGTCTAGGGGTTTGTGGGAGCGTCATGTCCGATGTCGGGCTAATTCTAATTTTGGTGGTGTTGGTGTTAGGAGGGGTGATCGCGACAGTCGGCGATCGCTTAGGAACGCGCGTGGGAAAAGCCCGCCTCAGCTTGTTCAATCTCCGTCCCAAACAAACAGCAGTTGTCGTGACGATTTTGACGGGCACGCTGATTTCTGCCTCTACGTTAGGCGTTTTACTGCTTGCCAGTCGCACCTTTCGAGAGATGGTGTTGAACTTCGGGCGAATTCAAGCCGATTTGCGGGCGACAAATCGTGACCTCGATAAAGTCACGGCTGATCTCAAAACCACAGATCAGCGAAAAGCTGAGGTTGAGAAAGATCTAGAGCAAGCGCGATCGGAACGTGCCCAAATTGAGGAATATCTCAAGCGCCTCAATGCCAATCTTCAAGTTTCAGTCGCTCGACAACGAGAAACCGATGCCCAACTTCGCAGGACAGAAGCGCAGCGAGATCTCACCCGCAATCAGCTAGAAACAGTTTCTCAGCAAGCACTTTCGCTCCGCAACGAAATCAATCAGCTGGAATCTGAGCAGCAGGCGTTAATTGAACAACGGGATCAGGTGAAAGCCCAAATTGCGGAACGAGATGCGCAAATTGCGGAACGAACTGCCCTGATTGAAAAGCGCGATCGCGAAATTAATGAGCGCGATCAAGTCATTGCTCAACGCGAAGCAGAATTGAAAACCCTGGAACAGCAGAGAGCTTTTCTCGTGGCAGCCGTTCAGCAGATTCAGCAAGATGTGGAACAGATTCGCCGAGGTGATCTGGCAATTTTTCGGACACAAGTGCTGTCTTCAGGCGTTGTGCGCGTCGTCGAACAAGGTGGAGCCAAAGCAGCGGTCGATCAATTACTGCAATTGGCAAATCAGACCGCGATCGAGTCGCTTCGCCTGGGGCAGAACAATCAGCAAATTGTGCAAATCCCGATTGCGGAAGTGCAAAACCTCATTCAGCAAATTCAAGATGGTAAAGATTATCTGGTGCGGGTGCAAGCCGGGGCAAATTATGTTCTCGGTGACGACCGAGGCGTTGTCGTGAATATGAGTGCGGTGCCGAATCAGGTTGTCTTTTTAGCAGGAGATACGATCGCGACTCAAACGCTGGAACCGTCTAAACTGTCCCCCCAGGATTTTCAGAAAACCTTACAAGACCTAATTGCAGCTTCTAATGCCCGTGCCCGTGTCGCAGGGGTGATGAATGACAGACTAGAGGTTGAGAAACTGTTGAGTCTGGGATCTTTTATCGATCAGCTTCGCCGCTATCCGAATTCGATTGAATTGCGGGCAGTTGCATCGGATGTGACTTACACAGCGGGACCGCTCAAAATAGAATTAGTAGCGGTGCAGGATGGGCAGGTTGTGCTGCGGGCATCGAATTAGCAATCTGTAGACAGAACAACGGCAAGAGGTGAGTATGGCGGAACAGCCCGTTATTCTGGGATTTGATCCAGGGCGACAAAAATGCGGAGTCGCAGTGATGGGAGTCGATCGCCGAATTTATTATCATCAAGTGATCTCGTCTGAAGAGACGATTTCGACGATCGCATCTCTGAGGAGTCAGTTTCCGATTTCGCTGTTGGTCATGGGTGATCAGACTTCTTCTAAAACCTGGCGACAGAAGTTAGAGACTGATCTTAGTGAGCCGATGCGAATTATCACCGTCGATGAGCGCAATAGTTCGCTAGAGGCGCGCGATCGCTATTGGCAAATGTATCCACCGAAAGGGCTAACGCGGCTGATTCCTGAAGGGATGAGAACGCCGCCGCGACCGATTGATGACATTGTGGCAATTTTGTTGATTGAGCGGTATTTGGGGCGGTTGGTGAGTGGAGGAGTAGGGGAGTAGGGAGTGGGGGAGTTCACAACTCCGCCCGAATCGTAAACGAATAATCCCCACCCGGTTCAAGCTGATAATCTTTCGCTTCCAAAAATCTCCCTAGCGGTTCCTTAATCAAGGCTCGTCCGAGCGAAGGCTGAATGTTCAGCAATCCGCGTCGAAAATGCCAGTGAAACTGCCACTCATATTCGTTTGCTCTGACCTCGCCTTCGATACTGCCCTGTTGCCAGGACTGGCGCAAAATGCGGACATGGGCAGTGGTTTCAGGGAGACGTTTGCTCATGATGCAGACTTCGACTCTACAGATTGATTGTTGTAAAGGCTCATGGCTTTTTCAACCCCTTGCTTGAGACTGAGTTCGACGGCGCTGACTGTGAGGTTTAAAACCTCGTCGATCGCACCTTTCTCATTCGGGGCAAAGGTTCCTAAGACATGAGATACCGCATCTTTCTCGTTCGATTTGGCGCTACCGATACCAATTCTTAGGCGAGGAAATTTCTGAGTTCCCAGATGAGCGATCGCGGATTTCATTCCATTTTGCCCACCAGCTGACCCGGATAACCGCAATCGTAGCCGACCGACTGGCAAATCCATGTCATCGTAAATGACCATCACCGCTTCGGGTGGAATTTTGTACCAATCGACGACCGCTCGAATCGCTTGACCGGAATTATTCATATAAGTCGTCGGTTTCAGCAAGCGAATCTTGCCGACCGGACTCATTCCTTCTCCAAACCAGCCTTGGAATTTTTTATGTTCGGACAGTCCAATCTGCCAGAGTTTTGCTAAGCGATCGATCGCCAGGAACCCGACATTATGACGAGTATTTTCGTATTTGCTGCCAGGGTTTCCTAGTCCAACGATCAGCTGCGGGGACGTTGCTTCAGAAGACATTAGGACTCTTTCTCGATCGGGGTGACAGCGACAGTCTCCTCAACCGTTTGAGGGTCTTCTGCCGGGGCGATTTTTGGTTTTTCTTCTAAAGTTGCTTCCATGGTCTGTGGAGCCGAGGCAGTCAGATTTTCTGCTTCGCGTTTGAATTCATTCTCAAATTCTTTAGAAGCGTCCTGGAAACTCCGGATCGCTTTACCCATACTGCGTCCAATTTCTGGCAGTTTTTTGGGACCAAAGACTAAGAGTGCCACGACGAGGATCAGTACCATTTCGGGTAAGCCGATGCCGAAGAAGTTCATATCGATCTCCTGATGTCAGTCAAGTAAAGGTGGAGTAGGGAGTGGGGATTCGATCTATTGTAGGGGTTCCCCTCAATCCCGCTCCTAAAAAAAAACCCGGAAAACTCCGGGAATGATTTTGCTAATTGCGTTTTTGGGTTTAGTTGCCCCAATCAACGTTAAAGCCATCGAGAAGCAATTCTTGGTTATAGATTTGCAGAATGATCAGCAGAAATACCAAGAAGAGTGCCATAAAGACTCCCATCAAAGGGGTGGTTCCCCATCCAGGTACAACTTTACCGTATTCAGAATTTAAAGGTTTTAGAATGTCTCCCAACCGAGTCCGCTGTGCCATGGCTCACCTTTATCGCTAAGTCTTGGAAAATGTTTAAACTCAATATATCAGCTTTGGGCGACGGCTTTCACAAGGGCTTCAAACAGAAGAATTGCAACTTTGCGCCGGGTGTAGGCGCGAGCCAATTTAATCTTGATGCCGCGCGGTCGTTCGTCGCTGCTGAGACTATAGCGATCGAGTGCGGTCTGGTAGATCTGGCGAATTTCGAGAATTCGGGGGTTTTGAGTTTTGCGGCGAACTTCGATTTGCGTAAACATCCACTGCCACAAGGCTTTACGGCAGAGCGATGAGCCGCCCGTGCGACGCTTTTTCAAGCTTGTGCCCGACTCTTCTCGCACTGGGGCAACACCGATCGCTTTTTGAAATCGCCTCAACGATAAATGTCTTGTGGTCGATTTGTCTGAATTTCTACCCTTACGAACCCGAACTTCAGGCTTGCCGAAATTTAGACTCAATCGTGCAAAATTTGGGCTGCTACTGTCTGAAATCGTCTAGAGAGCCAGAAAACGGCAAATCATTGCCGCACTTCTTTCGTGACCGTTCCCTTCGGTATCAAACCGATCATAAGGATGGACTACGATCGTTTTGCCATCCTTCAGTGCGATCGCAATCCGTCCCATCGGACCAAATTTTCCACCCCGTTTTTTCTGCACCGTCACCTCTGCAATTTGGTCTAGCGGATACTCAGTCGTCCGGGTTCTAATCCAATTCCGTCGTTTCAACGTTAATCGCTGAGTGTATCGGCTGATCTCCAGCGTCACTCGTTCTGCCCAAATCCCAAAGACTGCTGCCCCTGCCAAACAAAGCGTGAAACAAAAAAACGCGTACGATCGCTGATCTCTTTGGAATTTTATGCGCGATCGCTGAGCCTTCAGAAACTGCTGGATCTCCTCTTGCTGTGAGCGTTTGGGATAAACTTCTGCTTGTTCAATGATTCCTGTTGTCGTGACCAGTTGAATCTGATAACGCAGTGAACCCCTTCTTTCAGAACCGACCGTTTTTAGAGTCACATCTTTGATCTCTTCCAGTTGCCAACTCCGTTGACGTTTACTAATCCAATTGTGCTGAGTGATCGTACAGTGTCCCTGAGTTGGAAGTGCTAGGTTGCGATTGCACTCAAACGTTTCCCAGGTTAATGCGAGAAGTGCAAACAGAACCACGATCGCACAGATGTTAAACACACTCACAAATGTCCACTTAAACCAGGGACAGAATTGCAGCGCTAGTTTATTTTCGCTTTTATAAATGACTTTCATGGGGGCAATGAAAAGCTTGCACAAGAGAAATCGCAAAGCTTCAAAGCTTAAAGTACCCAGGATTGCCTTTTCGGTGAAATGCCTAAATCTCACGGGATACTCGCAACTGTCGCTTAATCCCCAAGCTGCGATCGTAGCGCTTGGATTGACGCTCACCTGCGAGCCATCCCCAGAATAAGGGCGAAGCATCACAGGTGATATTCATCTTTTCCGGGAACGCCTATGCTATTGAGCAGAAGTCCAATGTAGAGCGTTTTAGGATGAAACCAACGCAGTGTTAGCTGGATCGGGCGGAACACAGACAGTTGCTGCCTTAGAAGCATAAAATAGTAGGAGTAGCAGCAAGGAGTATAGCCATGAGCATTATTGTCCCTGACGAAATTTTAGCCGCAACTCGCATGACTGAGACTGAAATGCGTCAGGAAATCGCTATTATGCTCTTTCAGCGGGAAAAGCTTACTCTTGCTCAAGCCAGTCGTTTTGCGGGAATGCACCGTGTATCCTTTCAACACCTACTCGCTAGCCGTCATATCCCAGTACATTACGGAGTAGAAGATTGTGAGCAGGATATTCAGAACCTGCGGGAGATGGGCAGATTGTGATTATCGTCAGTGATACATCACCCATCAACAATCTTGCTGCAATCAATCACCTTCATCTTCATTAATCAACTGTATGGAACGGTTTTTATTCCCGAAGCCGTTTATCGAGAATTAATTGACCCCAATTTTCCTGTTGCAGGTGCGACTGAAGTACAAACCTTTGGCTGGCTCCAAACTCGTGCTGTTAGCGATCGCACCCTTGTTGAAGCACTGAGCAACGAACTTGATATTGGAGAAGCCGAGGCGATCGCTCTAGCAGTTGAGATTCAAGCCGATCAAGTTTTAATTGATGAACGCCGCCGAGGTCGGTTAGTTGCAAACAGGCTGAATCTTCGCTACACAGGCATCTTGGGAATCTTAGTCGAAGCGAAAAGTAAAGGCTTGATCACTGAGGTGAGACCGCTGTTGGATGCGTTGATTAATGAAGCTGGATTTTGGGTTGCAGAACCTTTGTATAACAGCGTTTTACGACTTGTTAACGAGATTGATTTAGCTTGAGCTTTCGAAGAACAGGAAAGTTTTGTGCATGTCCCACAGACGGGATAGAGCCAGCTAACGTTTCGCTTGAGCGGTTGCAAACAGCCTATGTCATGCACTAGAACCTTGCGGCAATCCGCTCCAAGCGAAACGTTATATCGATGGTAAATACTGCTGAAGTCCACTTATCACTTGCTCCCGATCATCGGAGTTCAACATACGAAGAACAAGCTTTTCATAGCCATTACGACCAAGTTCAAAAATCGAGCAAACATTTTGCACAAGCCCCTTGTTGTTGTAATACCTCAGTATTTCGTCTAAAGTGCCAGAATTGGCTAACCTCCTATACAGATCAAAATTATCTGCATAAATTACATCAATATTTAATGCAGATGTGGCATTTGCAACAGAGGATTTTATCGCTGCAAGTCCTACCGATTTAGTATCAATCTTGCGTAAGTTATTCTCAATTGCTCTATATGTACGCAGAGAAGCCTGACGCTCTATTTCTTTACCAAGAAGCATTCTTGCCATGTTGGTTGCAGAATTAACAGTATTGTCTGGGTCAAGACGCTGGTTTGTAGCTATAAGGCGTAATACTTTCTCATTTAATAAAATATTTTCAATTTCTGCAACATCAATACAAAATACATGGTCATTTGACAGTGTATTTATTTCATCGTCTGTTCGATAATCTCTGTCGATAAGCCCATATACATTTACGTGATGAAAAGAGGAGTTAAGCCGAAGTGCTCGGACTGATTCAATTACACTCTGACATCCATTTCTAGGGACGACATTATAATTTCTATAGACTGATTGATATATTGCATGATCCTTGCCCCCTTTCTCTCCTTCGACAAAAATAATTGTTCTGCGATTACCTAGTAACTCAAGCAATAAACTTTCAGGAAACTCATCAACCTCTGGAACTTCTTCCCATACCCATTTACGAGCGCCATCAAATTCTTTGACCCATATGCTCGTCGTGCTAACGCGAGTAGAAGCGAAGTTAAGATCGTGAGTAATGTATACATAAAGGCAATCTGGTTTTGCCTCTTCAAGTTTATTCCATAGGGATTGCATTATAGACGTATGTAGATGAATTTCAGGTTCATCAATTATTAATATAGAACCTGGAGGAGCACAGAGGCACTGTCCCATGAGATATAAGGCAACTCTTTCACCATCACTCATTTCTTTTCCATGATATTCAGTTCCGTAAGTTATGTCTTTGACACTCACTTTCCCATCTATTAAAGAAATTTTTCTATGAGGAAGTATCTCTTCCCATAACTTAACTAAAATATCAATTGGAGAATCTTCAACAGGAATATACACTTGCTTTAAACGTGTTTCTTCAGAGTGCCTTCTATCACGATCTGCACTTCTTGCAAATAAATTGGATAGAACTTTTCCGTAATCGTTCTGAAGAAATGTTTCAGGTTTACCTTGCCAGCGATGATTCCATTTGAATTGATTATTTGCATACTTGGAATCTTCATTTCCCCAAAGCAAATCATTTAAAGATTGCTCAAGAGATTTGATCACAGCATATTCAGGAAGATTTAGTGCTCTTTGAGCAGATACACGGTGAACGATAACATTATCGTTAGCATTCCGTTCTATCCATGCTCCAAGTCTACTTTTCCCCGACCCGTTGGCACCTACAATCACTACCGATCCGTTATGTTTTATTTCGACTTTATTTCCGGTTCCATCAGGTGTAGGTAAATACAAGCTTGGTGATGGCAACATATGTAGTGTTATCGTTTCAGTAAGGATTCAGATAAGAGTCGATATAACGATCTGAGCTGAACCGCCCTGAGCGATTCTGTCGCTCCGTTCGCTTTAACGGGCTGGGCGGTCACCATAAAGCAGTTTGAATGGGTCGGTTCCAGCGAAGTTGTTCGACCGTGCTTTGAGTGTTCCCAACTGCTAACAGATCAATGAATGATAGCGCGGTTGAACAATTGTTTAGACTGACTCTTTCCGCCTAATCATCCAGATGCGGACGTTAGACCGAAAATGGTCGGCATAACATCCCGTCAGGGCGAGTTAGGCTGATGAAAGTCGGCATAACATCCCAAATTAGAGGATTAGACCGACTTTTTCTGCCTAATACCGGGATTTGGAATGTTAGATCGACTCACGTTCCGCATATTACCCATCGACATGGGAATTAGAGCGAAAACTTCCGTATTTCTTTCCAAAGAAAACTTGTACTATTCTGCCTAAGATCCTGTTCAACCACATTCACCCGATGACTGTTGAACGAGATGACATAAAGATAAAGAAATGTAATCAATCATCTTGCTTATTTGTTCATCTTGCTTATTTGTTGATTAACAGAAAAATATGGCGACTCACACTATCACTTTCTTGTAACGCTGTTAATCGATCGATTCAAGAATCCTAATTTCTCTTGCGAATCCCGCGGCGATCGCAATCTTGTAACCAGAGTTGGATCGCTTTCCCGATCGAGCTTTCTCGACTCTCGCGGGGCGGAGTGATCGGTTGCCCTGGTGTCGTCGTGCCAATGCGGGTAAACATGAGCGGAAGTTGCCATCCTCGCTGGCTGCGAGTGAGAAAGAGCCAGTGAAATTCTTGCAGTTCGACTGGCTTGTTTCCCACATATTCTCGTCCTAATGTCGTGATAAAGACTTGTTTGAGGGTTGGATCGGGGGGGCGATCGGAATTGAGCGGCAGCGGTTCAAATTCGGGTCGTCCTGCTAGAATGACGGAGCTTTTCTGACTTCGAGTTAAGCGTTCTCGCACTGTAATGCGATTGGCATATCCTGGCAATTCAGGCAGCATTGCCCTGACGAGCGGTTCGATCTCAGTGGGGCAAGCGACACGAGTTGCAGCTTGGACAGGAAATTGAGAAACCGCGATCGCCCAAACACTCATGAGCGCCCAATAAGGTAAAGATTTCATCTTGAGACATCCAAGTGAATCAAACGATTAAGAGACAGAAGCCGCTTCGATCTCCTCACAAATTCGCTCAAACGCTGCCCCCGGATCATCTGCTGCCGTAATCGGTCTGCCAATGACTAAATACGTCGCTCCCGCCTTCATTGCCTGCCCCGGGGTCATGACCCGTTGCTGATCGCCAACAGCCGCCCATGCAGGACGCACCCCCGGACAAACCAAGACAAAATCCTTGCCACACACCTCGCGCAACTGTGTCACCTCATGAGGCGAACATACGGCTCCCCCTAATCCGCTCTCCTTCGCCAACATCGCCATTTCCAGCGCATACTCTGGCAATTCCAGCGGAATTTTTAACTCAAATGCCAGCGATCGCGCCGATAAACTCGTCAAAACAGTGATCGCAATCAACTTCGGATCTGACCCCGGCGCTTTATTTGCCTCGATCGCACTTTGTGCGGCTTGCAAGGCTGCCTTTCCTGCTGTCGCGTGAACCGTAATCAAATCCACGCCATACCGAGCCGCCGCCGCGCAAGCTCCTGCTACCGTATTGGGAATATCGTGAAACTTCAGGTCGAGAAAAATCCGCTTCTCCCGCTCTTGCAAGACTTTGAGAATGTTGGAACCCGAACTGACGAACAATTCTAGCCCCACTTTCCAAAACGTAACTTGAGGAAGGCGATCGACGAGCGCGATCGCTTGTTCCTCAGACGGGACATCTAACGGCACGATAATTCGATCGTTCATGGTACAAACCGCACAAATTTATTCTTTCCAAGCTGAAGCACTTTTCCGGTCAAAGCGTCTGGCGTTTCAAACAGCAGGTCCGGACTGCTCATTTTCTCACCGTCTAACTTGACGGCTCCGCCTTGAATTTGTCTCCGCGCTTCGGAACTGCTCTTACACAGTCCGGCGGCACTCACGAGATAAAACAATTTCGATGGAAATTGCAGCCCAGACAGCGAGAACTCTGGGACAGCATCGCTTTGGCTTCCACCACCTTGAATCAAACTTAAAGCAGCAGTTTGAGCTTCTAAAGCCTTGTCTTTCCCGTGATACTGGGTAACGATATCGAGGGCAAGAAGTTTTTGACGCTCTCTTGGATTCTCAGGCAGTTGGTCGAGGGGCAAGTTGGTCAGCAGCTCGAAGTATTGAGCGATCGTCGAATCCGGGACTTTTTCCAATTTCGAGTACATGCTGAGCGGATCTTCTGACAGTCCTACATAATTGCCCAACGATTTCGACATTTTCTGAACGCCATCTAATCCTGGCAAAATCGGCATTAATAATCCAAATTGCGGAGTCTGTCCAAAATGCCGCTGTAAATCACGTCCAACCGCCAAATTAAACTTCTGATCGGTTCCTCCTAATTCGACATCGGCTTCTAGTGCAACCGAATCGTAGCCTTGCATCAACGGATACAAAAATTCATGCAAATAAATCGCGGTTCCTTGCTTATACCGCTCGGCAAAGCCTTCTTTTGCCAGCATTTGCCCGACCGTCATCGTCGCTAACAGTTCTAGAATCTTAGCCAAATCCAACTTAGACAGCCATTCAGAGTTATAACGAATCTCTAAACGCCCCGGCGTATCAAAATCCAGAATCGGGCGCAACTGCTGCAAATACGTCTTTGCATTCGCGGCGACATCTTCTTCGGTCAACTGCTTCCGCACCTCGGATTTCCCTGTCGGATCGCCAATTCTTGCCGTAAAGTCCCCGATTAACAACACCGCAGTATGTCCGGCATCCTGAAACTGACGCAACTTGCGGTAGATAGTACTATGCCCCAAATGGATATCCGTTCCAGTGGGGTCAATTCCGAACTTAATCCGCAACGGACGCTCACTTTTCTCCAAGCGAACCCGTAAATTTTCAGTCGGAAGATGAGAATCCGGCTGGTCTGGGAAAATCTCTGTCGTTCCCCGAAACAGCCAGTCAAGCGAGTTAGACATACTTTATACTTTTGAGAAAATCAACGACTGCATCTGTTCCGTAATCTACAATACTGACTCTGTGCCATTTTCAATCACTTGTTCGACCCATTACTATAGTTTTCATTTGGCTGAGCTTTCTTGAAACTTTGATCCATTTCAGCAAGTCTCAATTATCCTACTAGAGTTACGGAATCCTTACCCGGAAACGCTTGACTCATCCAAGCATCGAACCCCACTTTTACGAAAGAGAGTTTGCCGTGTCGTCTAACACCTTAAGACAAAAGCAGCGCCAACCTGAAACCACCCGAGAATTTGTTCAATCTATCGGCAAAGTGACAGGAGGAACGCTACTTGCGATTACGATGCTGTCAAGTTCGGTGATTGCAGGTGGACTGGTCGGACTTGCGATCAGTTTTCGCAACTTGCCTGACGTGCGATCGCTGCGAGGCTACAAACCGAGCGAAACCACTCATATTTACGATATCAAGGGCAAAATGCTTGCCAGTATTCACGGTGAGGCAAATCGAGAAGTGGTTCCCCTCAATGGAATTTCTCCTCATCTCAAACGGGCTGTGATTGCCATTGAAGATAGTTATTTCTATTCACACCGTGGGGTGAATGGCGGCGCGATCGCCCGAGCCACGATGGCGAATTTCACGACAGGACGCACGGTTGAAGGCGGCTCGACGCTGACCATGCAGCTTGTGAAAAACCTATTTCTGTCCCCGAAGCGTGCGATCAGCCGCAAAGTGGCAGAAGCCGTTCTATCTTTGCGAGTTGAGCAGATTTTCAAGAAAGACCAAATCTTGGAAATGTATCTAAACCAGATTTATTGGGGACATAACAACTACGGCGCTCAAACCGCTGCAAGAAGTTATTTTGGCAAAGATGTATCGAAGCTGAATCTGGCTGAATCTGCGATGATGGCAGGCTTGATTCAATCGCCGGAAGATCTCAGCCCCTTTGTCGATCTGAAAGCGGCAAAAGCCCGTCAAGGCGATGTGCTCAATCGGATGCGAGAACTGGGCTGGATTACGGCTGAAGAGGAAACTGCCGCTCGCAAACAGCCGATTAAACTTGGCAAAATCACCTCGTTCCAGACCAGTCAGATGCCCTATGTTACGAATGAGGTCACGAAAGAACTCACACGTAGATTCGGGCGCGATGCAGTGCTCAAAGGTGGGATGCGCATTCAAACCACGATCGACTCTAAGATGCAGCGGGCTGCTGAAGATACTGCCCGTCGATGGATTAGTACCTTGAATAACCAAGGGGTGTATGCCGACCAGATGGCGATCGTTTCAGTCGATCCCCGGACGCAGTTTATCAAAGCGATGGTGGGTGGAGTCGATGCGAAGAAGAGCGAATATAACCGTGCAACTCAAGCCCTTCGCCAACCTGGATCAGCCTTTAAACCGTTTGTGTACTACGCGGCTTTTGCCTCTGGCAGATATTCTCCCGATGCAACGATCCTAGATGCGCCAGTAGGATATCCAGATGGATATGAAATGTATTATCCGCAAAACTACGATCGTAGTTTTGGTGGAGCGATGACGCTACGCCGCGCGCTAGAGCAGTCGCGAAATGTCCCTGCGGTCAAGCTGGGTCAAGAAATCGGCTTAAATAAAGTCGTTGAAATCTGCCGAAGTATTGGTATCAAAAGCCCCATCGATCCTGTGATCTCTTTGCCATTAGGAGCCGTTGACCTGACACCGCTAGAAATGGCGAGTGCGTATGCAACCTTCGCAAACAATGGCTGGTATTCAGATACAACCTTGATCGCCCAAGTTGCAGATAGCAGTGGCAATGTGATTTTAGACAACACGCCGAAACCAAGACTAGTCCTTGATTCCTGGGCATCTGCTGCTCTGAATGACACTCTACAAGGTGTAATCACGCGCGGAACAGCAACTGCAGCCCAAATTGGTCGTCCTGCTGCCGGAAAGACGGGAACAACTTCTTCAGAGCGCGATATTTGGTTTGTGGGATATGTGCCTCAGCTTGCAACAGCAGTTTGGGTCGGAAACGATAACTACTCGCAGCTAGGACAGGGTGCAACGGGAGGAACGTTTGTCGCTCCAATTTGGCGAGATTTTATGTCTCAAGCGTTGCAGGATGTGCCTGTTGAGAAGTTCCGCCCCATGTCGGACTTTGAAAAACCGTAACAAATTCTTGGGGTTGGGCAGTTTGCCCGACCCGCTTTATTTGTCAATTTGGGATTTCATCCGATTCAAGGTTTGCTGCATTTGATCGAACATTTGCTGTGGAGTCATGCCAAACTGACCCAACTGAGTTTTCAATTGCTCAACTGTCATCTGAGCAGAGAAATCTTCGGATAGCTCAAAGCGTTTCATAAATACTTTATAGCGATCCATAATGGCTTCCATCTGTTCGATGTACATGATTTTGCCTTCACGATCGAACTTGCCATAGCTGCTGCCTAGTTGGATTAGAGATTGATAATCCTGAAAAAGATTCTTAGCTTCTTCTTGAACGATCTCGGAATCAAAAAATGACATTGTCTTAAAATCACGAGAATACTTGAGTTCATTTTATTCACAAGGGCTGACACTCGTTAAGTAGTGGAAACACTACTTGGAACATTCATATGCACGATACAGAAATTGTTGTGATCGGGAGTGGAATTGGTGGACTGGTCGCAGGGGCATTATTGGCTCGATATGGAAAGTCGGTGGTGGTCTGTGAAAGCCATACTATTCCAGGCGGCGCAATTCACAGCTTTTCGCGGCAAGGATTTCATTTTGATTCTGGGGCATCGTTTTACTGCGGGTTGAGCGATGCCCATTCAGTCAATCCGCTGCGCCAAGTTTTAGCGGTGTTAGAAGAACCCGTCGCAGCGATTCCTTATGATCCGTTTGGTCATTATCATTTTCCAGACGCGACTCTTCCGGTGTATGGAAATTTAGAAAAGTATCGATCGGCGATCGCGAACATTTCTCCTCAAGGTGCGATCGAGCTTGTCAAACTTGAAAAACGGTTTCTCAAACTCTACGAAGGCTTACGCGGAATTCCGACGCTCGCTCTACGCAGCGATTGGAAATTAGCCCCGCTTTTGTTGAGTCGTTATCTTCCTTCGTTGCTGAAATTGCTCCCGAATTTGGGGATGATTCAAGCTTCTGTTGGCGATTTGATGGATCAAACGGTTCGTGATCCTTGGGTGCGAAGACTCATCGATTTGGAATGTTTCCTATTGTCTGGATTAAAGGCTCACGGCACGATCGCGCCTGAAGTTGCCTTTATGTTTGGAGAGCGGACAAATTCTGTGATTGATTATCCGATCGGGGGAAGTGGCGCGATCGTCGATGCCCTGGTGCGAGGGCTGAAAAAATGGGGCGGATCGCTGCGATTGGGTACGCATGTCGAGAAAATTCTCGTTGAATCCGGCAAAGTTCGAGGCGTGCGGTTGCGAAATGGCGAAGAATTAAAATCAGCGATCGTCATCTCTAACGCCACAATTTGGGATACATATTCGCAACTTTTAGATCCCTTGCCGAACACTCAAGACGCACTCAAAACGCCAGCGATCGAGAGTTTTATGCACTTGCATCTTGGCATTCGCGCAGAGGGTTTAGAAGGTTTAACAGGTCATCATGTGGTCGTGCATGACGATCGAGACATCACCATTCCTGGAAATACCTGCATGATTTCGATTCCCTCGGTTTGGGATGCGACGCTGGCTCCAGATGGGCATCACGTTGTTCATGCTTACACGTTAGAACCTTTTGAAGGTTGGGCGCGAAATGCCGAGTATGAGCAGAAAAAACATCAGCGATCGCAGTCGCTATTTCGTGCCGTTGAGAAAGTCATTCCAGATTTGAAATCCCGCATCGTCTTGGAACTGATTGGAACTCCGCTGACTCATGCGCGATATTTGCGACGATATCAAGGCACATACGGAGCCGGAATTCCTGCTGGACAAGGATTATTTCCGAGTTGTTATACGCCAATTGAGAATCTCTACCGAGTTGGAGATAGCACCATGCCCGGAATTGGTGTGCCTGCTGTTGCGGCTTCGGGAATTCTCTGCGCGAATACACTCGTCGATCCGGCTCAAACACTTGAATTGGTTGATTTACTTTGACTTTCTTTCTTCAATTTCGAGGTGAAATCGCTGCGCTAATGGCTGCCCTGATCTGGGCAACTGCCTCGATCGTCTATACGGGCGTTGGACGGCAAATCAAGCCGCTGGCTTTGAATTTCACCAAGGGCTGGATTGCGATCGTTTTGCTCGTCCTGACCTTACTCCTCACTCAGTGGAATATTCCCTCGATCGATCCGGCTCATTTTCTCCTGCTCTTTCTCAGCGGCACGATCGGCATTGGCTTCGGTGATACTGCTTATTTCAACGCGCTCAATTGCATCGGCGCAAGAAGAACCCTTTTATTTGAAACTCTTGCACCTCCTATGTCTGCTGTGTTTGCCTTGCTCTTTCTCAAAGAGCAGATTTCAACCACGGCTTGGCTTGGGATTGGGTTGACGATTGTCGGAGTCGTTTGGGTGATCTTAGAACGGGCTTCTGATGTTCACGAAAATTTCCGTCCGCTTCGGGGCAGTTTATTCGGACTGCTCGCCGCTCTTGGGCAAGCAACAGGTGCCGTTATGTCAAGAGCCGCACTGGTCAGTTCTGAAATTGACTCACTCTGGAGTACATTAATTCGGCTTTTAGGCGGTACGATCGCACTGCTCATCTGGATCTTGCTGCAACGCCAATCGGTTGAACTGGTTAAACCCGTACAAAATCGTCGATTGTTTGTCGTGATTGCAACAACGGGATTCGTGAGTACTTATTTAGGAATTTTACTTCAGCAAACGTCTCTGAAATTCGCTGCAACCGGAATCGCACAAGCCTTGAGTAGTACCAGTCCCTTATTTGTCATACCCTTAACTCGGATTTTGGGCGATCGCGTTAGCATACGATCTGTCATGGGTGTCCTGATTGCGCTGTTGGGAGTGGGTTTATTGTTTCAGCGTCAATGATTTTAATCACTGGTAGGTAACAGGTGA
This sequence comes from Leptolyngbya sp. GGD, assembly GCF_026735145.1. Taxonomy (NCBI): domain Bacteria; kingdom Bacillati; phylum Cyanobacteriota; class Cyanophyceae; order Leptolyngbyales; family Leptolyngbyaceae; genus Leptolyngbya; species Leptolyngbya sp. GGD. The sequence goes on along the minus strand of NZ_JAPQKE010000001.1, from coordinate 642,895 downwards.
TGCTGGGTAACATTTACAACGTGATACGATGCCGTGTAACAATGTCTTTCATAAATCTATAGAACAACATTCAGTGATTTTGCTAACGCAGATATTCAGAACTGCATAGTATCTCTAGAGGAGGAAAGCTACGGGACTAACACGGGGTCGCTACGATTTCAATTCCTAGCAACGTCAATGTTTGAGGAAAGAGTTGTTTATGCAAGTTTTGTTAGTGGTTTCGGGATTATTTTACGTAGCCGTGATGCCAGTTCTCTTCATTAGCTGGCTCGAATTTTTCCGTCATGATCAAGATGATTTAACCAAGAAAGAGCAACGGATATCAGGCTTAGTGATTGCGATCGCGTGTCTATTTTGGGTCATCGTTCTCCCCTTCGCTTACTTAGAACTTCTGGATAAATTTAAGCGTTCTAGCCGTGCCGCAAGACTCTATCAAAAAATGTTAACGGTACCGAAAATCCAATCCTTAACGCCACCCGAAGATTTTCCCTGTTCTAATTTCTCGAACAACTGAGTGACATTTGCAACCAATCTGTATCTCGTGAGAGAAGACAAAGCGGCTGCATTTAGAAAATACTAAAGGTGGAAATGGAAGAAATTTGCTGTCAAGAACAATACAATATGTGAGGAAAATGGTACGCTCCAGTACCAGTTGTTATAATGGCAATGATTCTGCTACCGAGGCCGACTCGCTTACGTCCCTCGTTTTGTCTTATAAGTAGCAGTTCTTTCTCGCATGTCCGTATTAAATTAGCCAACAGCAAGATCAAACCAGAGTACCTGGTTTTTTGTTGTGGGTGCTTTTGTCAACACTTTAGGGAAGTCAATCTGTGGGTCGCTTAATTTGAATCTAAGCCCTTTTTAGGGTGCTTGAATTCAAAACGGAGGAACCAATTTTTGGGGCGAATCTCAAACACCCGTTTGAGAAAGACACCTTCCAGTCTTAGCCCGTCAGCTAACTCCGTCAGCATTGGGAGGATTCTCCAGAACGCAGTTCTCTGCGATTATGGTGTCCTGAATTTCGATCGTCTATCTGCGATCGTCAAAAATCCCTCACCCACCTCTCAGCCCTGTGTAGTTAGGAGAGGTTTCAAACTCGTGAATATTCATTCGATGCTCGTACGGCTCCAAGGCACGCTTGGACGGACTGATTTGGTTCAGAAGATGCTGCTGATGGCAGGTGCAAGCCATGCCGAGGAGCCAGAAATCAATCTGGTCGTTGGTTATTCTCATTCGCCGAGTAGTCAGACGGCGCTGGATCTGACATTATGGATTGCTCACCAAACACGCTTGGCAACGGGTAAACAGGTGACGGTTCAAGTCGTGTATGTGATTGATGATGGCGTGATGAACCGGATTCCGGTTTTTAATAGCACCTCGAAACGCTCGAAAAAAGAAGCGGGAAATGAGTGGCAGACCAGCCGAACTGCGATCGCGGAATTAGAAACGATGGCAAGTCCGCAGTTTGGGATGGCGGAACTGTTTGAGCAAGCCGATCGCATCTTATGGAATGCGCGCTGTATGGCGGAAGAATGGCGCGGTTCCCTGAAGACGCATTTGCGGTTTGGGCGTGTTGCAAAAGAGTTGAAGGAAGTTGTCGAGGCTGAGAAGGCTTCGCTGTTGATTTTGGGATGTGATACAGGCGACCATCCGCTGGTGAGGCAATTGGGGGTGCAGTTCCCCTGTCCAGTGTTGGGAATTCCGTCTGTGTTGGAAGATTAGGGTGAACCATCGGCGATCGCGGAGATTTAGACGATCGCCTGGTTCAAAAAGTAAGCTTAGTTCCCCAACGAAAGGTATGGTTTTTAGTGGCGTTGGGGTAGAAGCTCAGAACTTATGACAGGAAAAATATTAGCGATCGCGGTGGGTGATCAGGGTCAGTTCGCGCAGTTAGTGACGGTACTGATTATTTTGCTGTTGGTGGCGACGATTGTGGCATTGCTGTCGCGACGGTTAAGAGTGCCTTATGTGACGGGATTGGTGCTAGCAGGAGTCGCGATCGCGGAATTTCTGCCTCGAAAAGTTGGATTAGATTCAGCGCTGATTATTAATTTGTTTCTGCCCATTTTGCTGTTTGAGGCAGCGATTAATACTGATATTAGTCGGTTAAGAAGTACGCTGAAGCCGATTTTGCTGCTCGCAGGTCCAGGCGTGTTGATCGCGGTTGGAATCACAGCGATCGGACTAAAATTTGGCTTGGCATTGGAGTGGATTCCAGCGCTGTTGGTTGGAGTGATTTTGGCGATTACGGACACAGTGTCGGTGATTGCCGTGTTTAAAGAGGTGGAAGTTCCCTCCAAACTGATCACGATCGTCGAAGGAGAAAGCCTATTTAATGACGGCATTGCGCTGGTGCTGTTCAGTTTGGTTTTGAAATTTAATTCGACTGGTAGCATTGCGCTGACTGATGGGATTCGCGAGTTGGTGGTCGTGATTGTTGGCGGACTCGCGGTTGGCTTGGTTCTGGGGTATTTGGGAGTGGAATTGTATTTGCAATCCGAAGATGATCCACTCAGCAGTATTTTGTTGACTGTGGCGATCGCGCTGAGTGCATTTCAATTAGGTCAATTTCTGCATGTTTCGGGTGTGGTAGCAGTCGTGATTGCGGGTTTGATGTTGGGAAACTTGGAGCGATCGCGGAAGGTTTCGGCATCGAGTCGAATCACGGTTCTGAGCTTTTGGGAGTATGCAGGCTTCGGAGTCAATACGTTTATTTTTCTGCTGATCGGATTAGAACTGCGATTAGATACGTTGGGGCGAATTTTGCCTGCGGTCTTGCTGGCTGTGTTGGCATATCAGATTGGGCGGATGTTGGCAGTGTATCCCCTACTCGCATTGGTAGGAGTGTTTGATCGACCCATTCCGATCAAGTGGCAACACGTGCTGTTTTTGGGCAATATTAAAGGCTCGTTGTCGATGGCTTTGGTGTTAAGTTTGCCATCGAGTATTCCGGGGCGAGAATCGCTGATTGCGATCGTGTTTGGGTCGGTGTTGTTATCGCTGGTTGTGCAAGGGGTGGGATTGCCGTTTATTGTTCAACGATTGAAGTTGGCTCATCGTTCCGAGGTGCAAGAGTGGGTCGAAGGATTGCAATCGCAGTTAATGACGGCAAAAGCAGCGCAGGATGAACTCGACACCTTGCTCAAAAGTGGGGTTTTGCCGAAGTCAGTATATGAGGAATTGCGATCGAGCTATCAAATTAAAGTGGCAGCGGCCGAGCGATCGCTGCGAGATTTTTACAATCGTCGCTCGGAGAAATCTACTGTCCTTACCTTTCAGGCATCTCGGTTTGATGCAGTGAAGCGACGGTTGTTATTAGCGGAAAAAAATGCCTTGAATGATGCGTTGCGTAAGCGAATTTTGTCTGAGGAAGTTGTGAAAGGCAGATTGAAAGCGATCGATGAGCAGTTGTTAAAGGTTGAGGATGATTGACGCTAAAGCTGCATTAACGGATGATAGCGAATGCTGTCTGTAATTTTATTGTGTTATGACTTCTGCGAACCCGTACAGTGAAGCGATCGCGCTTCATGTCACCGATGCTCACCACGATCTTGTGATTCAGCGCCCGAGTGCGGGACTGGCGTTGCAAGGTCGAATTCGGGTTCCAGGAGATAAATCGATTTCGCATCGGGCGTTAATGTTGGGCGCTTTGGCTCAAGGCGAAACCGTTATTCACGGATTGCTTTTAGGAGAAGATCCGAGAAGTACAGCCAGTTGTTTTCGGGCGATGGGAGCCGAAATCTCGGAGTTGAACACGGAAGAGGTGCGAGTCAAGGGAATTGGACTGGGAAATTTAGTCGAGCCTGTGGATGTTTTAGATGCGGGAAATTCTGGCACAACCTTACGATTAATGCTCGGAATTTTGGCATCGCATCCGGATCGATTTTTTACCGTAACCGGAGATGGATCATTGCGATCGCGTCCGATGTCTCGTGTCGTGAAACCCCTTCAGCAAATGGGCGCACAGATTTGGGGACGCAAGCAAAATTCGCTCGCGCCTTTAGCCATTCAAGGGCAGGTCTTGAAGCCGATTCATTACCATTCGCCGATCGCGTCGGCTCAAGTGAAATCCTGCGTTTTACTTGCTGGATTAATGACGCAAGGAAAAACAACCGTCACCGAGCCAGCCTTGTCGCGCGATCATAGTGAACGGATGTTGCGCGCATTTGGAGCAGATTTAACCGTTGATCCTGAAACGAATAGTGTAACCGTAACCGGACAATCCCAATTGACGGGGCAAACTGTTGTTGTGCCGGGAGATATTAGTTCAGCGGCATTTTGGCTGGTTGCAGGGGCGATCGTACCTGGGTCAGATTTGACGATCGAGAATGTTGGGGTGAATCCAACCCGAACGGGTGTGTTAGAAATTCTCGAGCGCATGGGAGCTGATATTACCTTGGAAAATCAGCGGGAAGTTGCAGGCGAACCTGTAGCAGATTTGCGAGTGCGGCATAGTGCATTGAAAGCTTGTGAAATCTCAGGCGATGTGATTCCAAGATTGATTGATGAGATTCCAATTCTGGCAGTGGCAGCGGCATTTGCCGAGGGAACCACGATTGTTAAAGATGCGGAAGAGTTGCGTGTGAAAGAGAGCGATCGCATTACTGTGATGGCGACGCAGCTAAATCAGATGGGAGCTTCGGTTCGAGAACTCCCGGATGGAATGGAAATTACAGGTGGAACGCCTCTGAAAGGGGCTGAAGTGGATAGCTATACGGATCATCGGATTGCGATGAGTTTAGCGATCGCGGCGTTGAATGCTGCGGGGACGACGACGATTCATCGGGCAGAGGCGGCAGCGATTTCGTATCCAGATTTCACGCCGACATTGCAGCGGGTTACGGGGTTAGGTTGATAAATTTTCGGAGAATCTCGGAAATTGCTTCCACCTGTAAATTTCGGGTTGATTTGTCGATCTCACTCTCCCGCACAGGGTTTTAAACCCCGTGCTAACTGTGCAAAGTCCCTGAACGGACTGAATCGCTATATTCTGGTAGTCTCTTTAGAGACTTCGCACGGTTAGACCGTGATTTTCAATCACGGGCGGGAAAGCGCAATCAATGATCAACCCAAAATTTACAGGTGGAATTGCTTTACGCAGCGGTGAGTGCTGCGATCGCTTCAACCTCGATTTTCAACCCTGGCACAAAAAGGCTCTCGACTTGTACAAGGGAACTTGCAGGCAAGTGCTGTTCAAAGTAGCGAAATAAAACAGTTCTAAGCTGACTCAGTTGTCCTAGCTCGGTAACGAATATCGTGACTTTGAGTAATCCTTGAAAGCTCGTCTTTTCTGCTTCAAGAATACCTTGCATCTGTTCGAGAATCACTTCAGCCTGAGCGATTAGATCTTCGTCTTGTGCAGGCGTATTGAACGCGGTTAAGCCCGAAATAAACAGTAAGTCACCGTGGCGTACGGTATGCACATACGCACCTAGGGGTCTGTCGAGATGAGGATAATTTTTGCGTTCAATCTGCATTGGTTTGGAAGGGCATCTCCTTGTTCAACTGTTGAATCGCTTCATCCATTTGACGTTTCCGATCGCATTCTTGCGCGATCGCTCTCAAAACTCGTTCTGTAATTTGATCAGGCGTTTCATCGGGCTGGATCAAGATATGAATGTCGGCTTGAGCATAGCGCGATCGACGTTCAGATAAAAGCTGGTTTAAACGTGCTCCTAAGTCTTGCTGCTGAAGTAAAGGGCGAGTCGTGTCATCACTCAGACGCTTTTGGATCTGCTCAACGGGTAAATCTAACCAAACAATTACGCCATGCTTCAAATAGCTCCAATTATCTGGAGTGACAACAATTCCGCCTCCGGTTGCAACAACCTTTCTCAACCGTGAAGAAACCTGAGATAGCGTCGCCGTTTCGAGTTGCCGAAAAATGCTTTCTCCAGATTCAGCAAAAATGGTCGAAACACTTTGCCCAGTGGCTTGCTCGATAAACATATCCGTATCGAGAAATTCGTAGTTCAAGCGCTGTGCTAATAATTGCCCGATCGTCGTTTTTCCCACCCCCATCATGCCAATGAGAAAAACACTCACCCCGTTTAACATTTAGAACTCTTCCTCATCCAAATTTCGAGTCGGTGGTTTGATCACCTTATAGTCTGCATCCACAACGTCCGGCGGTGTAGTAGGTTCGCGATAGGTGTAGGAGTACGACGACCCAGATCGTGTTTCTGTAGTCGGTTCTTGACGCTTCTCGAACTCTTGCCGAGGACGATTGCGCGGTGTCTCTCCCCAATCATCACTCCCATCACTAAACCAATCGTCCGCATCCTCGCTTTTCGAGGGAGGGGATTGTTGACCGTAGGTGTAAACGCCTGCGGGTTTTGTCGATTGCCGAACCGTTTTACGTTCTGATCGACGCGCTGCAAATCGTGTTAATCCAAACAGGAAGTTGATGATGATTGTCGTTGCAATCCCAAGCGCGATCGCACCTAAAATCCACAACGACAGTGGCATCGTGGGAGATCGCACTCCTAGAAATACGATCGACATCGGCACTGTTGAATTTGACAGCGTGAAGATAACCAGAATGCCTGCTACCGCAAGGATAAAGACAAAGCGTAAAAGAGCCATGAGCAAAACCCACGATCTACGCTATCAGCTTAGCGTATTGAGCTTATGTCCAGTACAGAATTTTCCCATGTGGAAATCGCCGTGCTAATTCTCGCTCAAAGAACTGTCGCAATTCGCGCATCGTCTTCGCATCGTATACATATTTCATGCCGCCGAATTTATTCCGCTTCACAACTCGCGCAGACTCATCGAGATCTAACTTCGTATTCGGATACCAACTTAGGAGGACTTGCTTCGAGCCAGGTGTAAAGCGATGAGAAATCAGTTCAAAGGTCAGATCACAATCGAAGTCAATCAGCTCAGACATGCGATCGAGTAACTGTGTGTAATGCGCTTGCCAATCATCGATCGGCATAATCGGCGCGATCACAATGCCTAAAGGATAACCGCCTTCTAAACCTAATCGTCTCAGGGCTTGCAAGCGCTCCTCGACAGAAGCTGTGCCGCCTTCTAAGCGCTGACTCACGGGTGCAGCATTCACGCTGACTCGACAGCGCGTATGTCCATTGTGAGGCAGATCTAATAAGCCTTCCACATGACTGAACTTAGAAACCCATCTCAGATAGCCATCTTGGCGTGTACCGAAGTAACGAATACACTCGGCTAAGCTGCCCGTGAGATGCTCAATCCCCAGCGGATCAGTGTAGCAACTCACTTCATAGCTCGTCTCACGATTAGGATGCTCGTATCGAGCTAAGTTATCCAAAATCTGAGGTAGATTTGCATACACTCGAATCACAGGTGGCCCTGATAAACTGCCAGCGAGATAACAATACTGGCAATGCGCAGGGCAGCCTTCTGCAAGATGAAACTGCCAATCGGCAGAAGGCGGGATCGGACTGAGCTTGAGTTGACTTTGAGGAGCGGTGACGATCGCTAACGTTCGTTTCGCAATGCTGTAAGTCTCACGATCATCTTCTCCACGCAAGCCAGTCAAACGGTTTTTGGGAAGTTCTTCAATCGGTAAATCTAAGCTTTGAACTCGCTCTAAAATCTGTTGTCCCCACGGTTCATCTAATGCAGCGGGTGTAAAGAGAACTCGATCAGGCATCCAAAGCTTCGATTCGCGGGCTAAAACGGGACTCGCTACCATGCTGATTCATGCTTGCTACTTCTCTATTATGGCAAGGCTAAATTCAGCGAGGGTGGCGGGTTTTACGCCAGTTTGATCAGGTGGTTCCACACTTGTTTGAGGGCGCAATTGACGGCAATTTTTTCAGCGATCGAACAATCTGCTTTTTCAAACAAAGGTGCAAGCTGTTTGGCTTCGGTCAAACTAAAGCCATAGCTGCTTAGTTGCTGAGTATAAATTTGCTCACACACCGGATTGCGTCCTTGAGTCAGTAACTCTAAGTACTCTGTGTCTGACATTTCTAAATCGACAACGATTGACATTTCCTTCTCCGTGAATCGCTGCGTATAGCATATCAGGGATCGCTTCATCTCTCTAAAGACTGAAGAAAGGGTTCGATGATCAAGATAATTTCTCGGGTTGTTCTTCTCTTAACGGCGATAGCTGCGTGACAGGTCAAAACTTACGGTTGCACAATTTCCGAGTCCGCCTCATGAATCCTGTATTAAATCGATGAGAATGATTAGGCTGATTGCAAAAATATTCTGCTAAAATCTAAACGCTCTCACCCGATTGGGGGATTGATAACAACCTTTTAGTAGAAATGTTAAAGCTGATGCTTCATGGAAATTGTTCTAAGAAATGTCTGGGTTGAGTAAAAGATCATTCTGATCATTGAGCAGAGGAATACTCCCGTTCGTCTGCTAGGATAAGTGCAGCTATTTTGTATCACATACTACAAAATTAGAGACGCTTTCCAGAGCGTTTTTGATCATCTGACCAACCTTACTGCACTTAATATTCTTCTAGCCGGAAAAAGTCTGAGGCTGTAGGTTCGATTGCAGTCAGCGATCGAAATGTGTCAGGAATGAGGATGAGATCACAATCTATCTGCTTTGACCATCGACCAGATTGGCAATTGAACTCCAAACTCCAAGGCTATCACTCAGACAAATTGGGATTGTCTTGCTTTCTCCGAAATTTTCCGCAATTGGCAATGATAATGCCTAGCCCAGTGTAACTCTATTCGACGGTAGCTCTCCAAATCATGGACATTCAAACGATGGATGCTCAACGCCCCTTCACCCTGCAAGACATTTACCGATTCTTCCAAACGCCGCAGGTGATTTTCCTCAATCAGCAATTGACGGTTTGTTACCTGTTGTCGATCTTGGTTGAAAGCGACTCTTATGGGACTGAGTTTGTTCAGTCTTTAAAACAGAACTATCCGGGCTATCGACTCTCTGACACAATTTTGCAAAGTTCGCTGCGGTTTCTAGAGAAAGAAGGACTCGTCAGTAGTTATTGGAAAAAGCCAGAAAAGCGAGGTCGTCCACGCCGAATGTATCAGCTTTCCTCCTCAGCTCGACCCCAAGCCGAGGAACTTTCTACGCTGTGGCGGGAGTACGTGCTAAACCATCCGATCGAGACAGGAGATTCTTAGGGAGAAGGAGTCGGAGTTGGGTATGCGATGGGTTTAGGCGCTGCCAAAATTTGAGCGATGTCAGCCTGCTGTTGCAATTGCTGCGTTGAAGAAACTAGACCACTTAAACCATTGATCAGGCGCTTCAGATTGTCTCTTAACTGCGGATCACCGGTCAGTTCATCTAAGTCAGAGGTGATTTTCTGAGTGTTTTCAAAGGTTGCCCGTGCTGAATCTAATGTTTGTTGAAGCATTGTGATATTTGCAGGGTTGTTTAAGGTCACGGAGATATCCCGCAAGTTTGCAGAGGTTTGCACGGCATTCGCAGACAGTGTTTCTAAGTTGTTGATGAGCTGACTGCTTTCAACTCGGTTCAAAATCGGGCTGAGCCGAACGACGCTCGTGCGAAGCTCACTACTCGTTGCACTGAGATTGTCTAAGGTGGAAACGAGGGTCGATCGATTCGCGGCAATCAGATCATTAATTTGAGTAATGGTTAAAGTTGCTCGATCGGCTGTATTACTAATGGATCTGGCAGTTGCTGAAAATGTGCCAACTTCTTGACGTGCAGACTTAACTAAGCCCGTCACTTCGCGGCTCAGTTGAGCAATTTCCGCTGCTGCAACACTACTATTTTTGGTCAGAGCATTGATGTTGCCTGTAAATTGCGGATTGCTATACACATCTGCAAATTTGATCGTCGCTCGAATGAGTTCGTCAGTGCTAATTCCCATCACTCCTTGAATGCGAGAGTTTTCACACAGAATTAAATCTCGATTGCAATCTCGATCCAAGGGTTTACCTGGTTCAGCAGTCGCTACGAGATCTTTGAGTGGCGAAATGTCTAAAACAGTCTCCCCGAGTAGCCCGGTTTGATTCACACTCAACGTTGAGTCTCTGGGAATCACTAAATCCGCTGGTGCAATTTCTAGCTTCACTTCGACTCCATTTGCGCCAGCTGCAATGTTAGAGATTCTCCCGACATTGACTCCTCGGTAACGGACTGGACTCCCGACCTGAACGCCGTTGATTGTCTCGAATTCTGCTACTACGGTAAAACTTCGATTAGCAGGATTCAGTCCCTTCAGCCAGAGCACTAGACCGCCAAACAGTCCCACGCCTGCCAAAATCATTAAGCCTACTGATCCTTCTCGAACCGTTCGCGATCGCATAACCCCTCTACCCTAATACCTGAATTGGTCCTTCTACACTGCCACTAAAGAACTGCCGAATCAATGGCTCATCGGTTGTGTCGATTTCATGGACTTTGCCTTCCCATTGCACCTGCCCGCGATGGAGAAATAAAACTCGATCGGCGGTGCGCCGAATTGTACTCTCTTGGTGCGTCACCATCACATAACTTTGACATCCCCGCTTCGGACATTGTAGCGATCGTACTAAATCTTCAATCACTGTTGATGCGATCGGATCGAGTCCAGCGGTCGGCTCATCATACAGCAGTACGTCTGGTGTATCGTTAGGATTATCAGGATTTGCCATGATTGCCCGCGCAAAACTGACTCGTTTTCTCATCCCACCCGAAAGCTCAGCGGGAAATCGTTGACTGATGCCGGATAATCCAACCATTTCTAAGCGTTCTTCAACGAGTTGGCGAATTCTTTGGCGAGGCAGCCGGGAATGTTGATACAGCAAAAATCCAACATTTTCCTCAACATTCAGCGAGTCAAATAGCGCTGCTTGTTGAAACACCATACTGATGTGTAGTGGATCAGCCGCATCTTCGATCAGTCCTTTCCGCCGTTTACCGCCGATATAGACCTCTCCCGAATCAGGGGCAAGCAGTCCTGCCATAATTCGTAGAACTGTAGATTTTCCAGTGCCGGAGGGTCCGATGATTGCAAGGGCTTCTCCACGATAAACGGTTAAATCGACCTGATCGAGAACGGCATTGTCCCCGAATCGTTTGCTGACACCTTTTAATTCAATCAATGGATCAGCCATGCCTGTCCTAAAGTGCGATCGATTATCGCCATTGTGCAATACCAATACCAAAATAGCGATTCTTGTGTCCGATCCGTTAGGACAGATGCAGAAATTGGCTTAACAAGATTTGAACATTAGTTTCCAGGCGATTTTTTCGACGATCGTGTTCACGCCTTCGTGATGCAGTTCGATCGGTTGTTTTTTCAAGCGTCGCAGTTCGGTCATGGCTTTGCGGGTGACCGCATGGCTGGTGTCATCGGTGAGTAAGAGAACTGCATCGGCGGTTTGAATCTGCTGCACGGCTTGATCGACAATCAGTAAGCCATCCTCAACCGTTGACCAGACAAAATAAACTTTCGGTAACTTTTCTTTTACATAAGTGCGTGTTGTCGTGTGTCCCCCAAAGACAACGACTTTGCCGCGTAAGTGCGTATAAGATTCTTTTTGTTCTTTTTCTTCGATGTCCGTTTCAGGTTTCGGCTTTTTTTCGAGGATTGCTTTGGGTTCGGATTGCGCTTGTGCCCAGAGTTTGCGGGCATGTGCATCCATGATTTTTAACTTCTGGATGGCAGTGCCTTGCAGGGTAATTGGTTTGTCGCTTAACTCTTGAACGCGATTAAACAGAAACTCTACGACTTCATCTAAGCGATCGACTCCTTTCAAATCCTCTCGATAGTGATAAACGTCCATAGCTAAGTAAGAGGCATCATAATAGCTGGTCTGTTCTCTAATGCGATCGAGAAGTTGTTCGGCAGTTTCGTGTCGTTCTTGGGTGAGTTTTTCGGCTTGGTGTCGGCTCATTTGCGCTTCGTATTCGCGCTGTGCTTGTTCTTCCCGCCGTTCTTCGATCACTTGCTTGATGAAGTCGATATCGGTTGTGTTTTCGCCGTTTTCTTCGAGGGATTGTCGGGCTTCGATCAAGCGGCGAGAGAGTTCAGGGAGATCGTTTTGGATCTGGCTGCGGTAATGTCGAATGGCTATGACTAATTGTTCATAAGTGTTGCGTGCTTGAGTATCGCCTTCTAAAATGCCTTTTTCATCGAAGCCGCGTTTAAGATCTTCTAAGCGATTACAGTATTGCTCTAATCTTTGCTGTATTTCTCGCCGCGTATCCATAAGGACAAGTGTTTCTTGAGAGGCGGCTTCAAGATCATCGATCGAGAGGAAAGATTGCATCAGAGATTCCTTTTAGTAAATTGACTGGAGTGTTTTTTAAATATAGAGCCGTCCCGAACTCGTCTGAAATTCAGGATGGCTCAGGTGTGGGGTGATTCCACTCTATTTAGTCTGCCCATTGTACTGTCTGTTTGATTGTTTGCGGCGGACTAAATAATCCGCTTACGTAATAAATTTATTTTTATTCAGTTTAGATGCACAATGGAGATCTGAAATGTAAAGTACGAACGAATCGGTGTATTCAAATGCTATCGCGATCGAGAACCTGAGTTAAGGCAGTTTTTTAGCCAGAACCAGAATGCGGAGTGGGGTCTGCCGGAAGTCGGCTTTTTCAGTCTAAAACTTGCGCTTCAGCAGACTGTTTTCGATGTCGATCGCGCAGTTCAATATAGAGTAAATCAGTTTTAGCAAGCTGCCATTTTTCGTAGAAAATTTGAGCGGATTCGGCTTTCACTGGATCTTCGACGCGAGGCAGAACGACTTGAGCGTCTTTGTCATACTTTCTTCCTGATTTGTGATTTGCATAGCGTCGAGCGCGCGTATACCCCATCTGTAGAAATTTACGCGCCATGTCCATGCCCACAAAATCTTGTTGAGCTTTGTAGTTGAGAAAGAGTTGATAAATTGCATTTGCAGATTGACGAGCAATCTCTGGCGTTTTGAATCTCCAGTGCGGCAATATCTCGCTTTTGTAGGGTTCAACGAGCAATACGCCTTGCTCACCTCGACCCATACGATACAGTTCGGGATGCTGGCGAAAGTCGATCGCTTTAAAGTCCAGTGAGTAATCAAACTCTTGCATGAATTGAATCTTAAGCTAACGATTTAGGTTTACACGATGCTTAAAGTTAGCGAATCGACCAACTGAGAGAGATTTATAGCAATCCGGTTTGAGTGTAAAGGCTCAAAAGAGTGGGGATTGGGGAGTTACTAAGGGAACAACTTCTTACTTCACAACTGAATCTAGGGCGGCTATAGAACAAGCTGGAAAACACCGATTTCAGGTAGGCTATGAATAAGTTTTAGACGTGTTCCTCTAAGTGTATGGCTACTTATTTGGTGACAGGCGCAAATCGAGGCATTGGATATGAATATTGCCGTCAATTACAGGCGCAAGGTCATGAGGTGATTGCAGTTTGTCGAACTGCTTCTGAAGAATTGCGGCAGCTAGGGATTCGAGTTGAAGAAGGGATTGAACTCACCTCAGAATCTGCGATCGCAGAGTTACGATCGCGCTTAGGTGAGATGACGATCGATGTTCTGATCAACAATGCGGCAATTGCTAAACGGATTGACCTCAGTCATCTAGATGTTGAGAGTATCCGAGAGCAGTTTGAAGTGAATGCGATCGCGCCGCTAAGATTGACTCATGCACTGCTGCCTTTGCTCAAGTCAGGCTCTAAAATTGCGCTGATGACAAGCCGAATGGGTTCGATCGCAGACAATACGTCTGGCGGTTCTTATGGTTATCGGATGTCAAAAGTTGCCTTGTCCATGGCAGGAAAATCACTGGCTCACGATCTCAAGCCTCAAGGCATTGCTGTCGCAATTTTGCATCCTGGTTTGGTGCAAACCCGAATGACAAACTTTACCGTAAACGGGATTACTCCAGAGACCTCTGTTAAAGGACTATTGCAGCGAATCGAACAGCTTTCATTAGACAATACAGGGACGTTTTGGCATTCTAACGGGGAAGTTCTGCCGTGGTAAGTAGAGGGTGATTCAACATCAATTCGGCAAGTTCTCTCGCTTCTGGGGAAGTTCTGCCGTGGCATGTAGATGGGTGTAATTCAACATCAATTCGGCAAGTTCTCTCGCTTCGTTGCTCACCCGCCCCGGAATGAGTTCGGGACTAACCGTGCGAAGTCCGCTCTGGGACTAACAACCAGTTAAAACATTTTCTTCATTGAGTTTCAGTCCACTGATTTTAACCTTGTCTGCTTTGAAGATAGAAGTTAGTAGTTCACTCCATTCAATCGGATAGGGCGATAGAGTGAAGATCTAAAATCATGGTTGCTACTCTCCACTCTCCACTATGTATGAGCAGTTGACAACTAAACAATTACAGCCAGAATCTCCAATGAGAGCGAATTACGAACTGTAAACGAAGTCAAACTTTGATTGGGAACTGTAAACCTTTTTCATCCATCCCGAGTGTGACGCTCCTGACAGATTCGAGAATAGAACAGTAGGAGACTGGATACTTTCCCTGCACATTTCCCAGATTTTTCGATTGGAGTCAGTTAGGTTATGGTGAGTCAAGCTTTTGGAGATGCCTTGGGCACAGGTTCGCGAGAGCATTATGAATCTCAAACGCAAGCGATCGCGAGACAATTGCTGCGAGCAACTCGCGAATCGAGATCTTGGTTTGCTCAAGTCCGCGATCAGATGCAGTGGGATGATAAGTTGCTCGGCTGGGCAATGAGTAACCCAGGATTGCGAGTGCAGTTGTTTCGCTTAATTGATTGTTTGCCTGCGCTCCGCAGTAAGCCAGAAATCGCGCGGCATTTGCAGGAATATATGAGCGATCAGACGGTCGAATTACCTGCAGCGTTGAAGAGTCTGCTGAATTTTGCCAATGCTGATTCGATGCCGGGACAGCTTGCCGCAACGACGCTTTCTACTGCGGTTGAGACATTGGCGCATAAATATATTTCAGGCGAGAACCTGAAACAAGTGCTGAAAACGATCGAGCGATTGCGCAAAGAAAAAATGGCGTTTACGGTCGATCTGTTGGGTGAGGCAGTGATTACGGAGGCGGAGGCACAATCTTATCTCGATCGCTACTTAGAGTTGCTTGAGCAATTGACCGAAGCCTCAAAATCTTGGTCGAAAGTTGAGCAAATTGACTTCGCGGATGGGCAACCATTGCCGAAGGTGCAAGTGTCTGTGAAGTTGACCGCATTCTACTCGCAGTTTGACCCGTTGGATGAGGCAGGAAGTCAGGTGCGGGTTGCCGATCGTGCTAGAACTTTGCTGCGTCGGGCGAAGGAGCTAGGAGCAGCCGTTCACTTTGATATGGAGCAGTATGCTTACAAAGATTTGACGCTAGAGACTTTGAAGGCGTTGCTTTTAGAAGAAGAGTTTCGATCGCGCTCTGATGTGGGCATGACGATTCAAGGCTACTTGCGCGACAGTCAAGCCGACTTACAAGGGTTGATTGATTGGGCGAAAGAGCGAGGCACACCGATCACAGTGCGCTTAGTCAAAGGGGCTTACTGGGATCAAGAAACCATCAAAGCGGTTCAGAAAGATTGGCAACAGCCCGTTTTTAACGATAAAGCTGAGACCGATGCGAACTATGAACGCTTGACAGAATTGCTGCTCGAAAATCATGAGGTTTTGAATGCGGCAATTGGTAGCCATAATGTGCGATCGCAAGCTCATGCGTTAGCGATCGCGACTGCTCTAGAAATTCCGAAATCTCGGATCGAATTTCAAACCCTTTACGGCATGGGCGATAAACTCGCGAAAGCGATTGTAGAACAAGGCTATCGAGTTCGAGTTTACTGTCCTTACGGTGAACTGATTCCGGGAATGTCGTATCTGATTCGGCGGTTGCTCGAAAATACGGCAAATAGTTCATTTTTGCGGCAGAACTTAGAAGAAAGACCGATCGAGGATTTGATTGCGGCTCCTCAAGTGAGTGAACCTTCTCAACTCAAAGCGCTAGATAAGTTTGAGAATGCAGCCGATACAGACTATGCCGATCGAGCAAAACGCGATCGCATTCAATCTGCTTTGAAATCAGTTCGTCAGCAGTTTGGACAAACTTACCTGCCTTTGATCAATGGCGAGTTTGTAGAAACGGCTGAGAAGCTGAAATCTGAGAATCCATCGCGTTTTAGTGAGACGGTTGGCACAATTGGGCTGATCAGCGTTGACCAAGCAGAAGACGCGATCGCATCTGCGAAAGCAGCTTTTCCAGCCTGGAAACGGACTTCTGCTCAAGAACGTGCTCATATTCTGCGCAAAGCTGCCAATCTTTTCGAGCAGCGTCGCGAGGAGTTGATTGCTTGGATGACTTACGAAGTTGGTAAGCCTGTGAAGGAGGGAGACGGCGAGGTTTCAGAAGCGATCGATTTCTGTAACTACTATGCCGATGAGATGGAACGACTCGATCGGGGCGTGGACTACGATTTCCCCGGTGAAACAAACCACTATCGCTATCATGCTCGCGGCATTGTTCTGGTGATTTCTCCTTGGAACTTTCCACTAGCGATTCCGGTTGGTATGACTGTTGCTGCTTTAGTCACGGGCAACTGTGCATTGTTGAAACCTGCCGAGACTTCTTCTGTGATTGCTGCCAAGATTGCAGAGATTTTAGTAGAAGCAGGCATTCCAGCGGGAGTGTTCCAATTTATTCCAGGCAAAGGACATACCGTGGGCGCGCATCTTGTCAAACATCCTGATGTGCATATGATTGTGTTTACTGGATCGCAAGCGGTCGGGTGTCAGATTTACAAGGATGCAGCCGTGTTACAGCCTGGACAAAAGCACCTCAAACGAGTGGTCGCTGAAATGGGCGGTAAGAATGCAGTAATCATTGATGAGAGCGCAGATTTAGATCAAGCGGTTCAGGGGGTTGTGCAGTCTGCGTTTGGATATAGTGGGCAGAAATGCTCGGCGTGTTCTAAAGCGATCGTGCTTGAACCTGTGTATGAGACATTCTTGTCAAGATTGGTCGAGGCGACTCGATCTCTGAACATTGGAGAAGCTGAATTACCGGGTACGAAAGTTGGTCCTGTGATTGATAAGGAAGCTCAGAATCGCATTCAAAAATTCATTGAATGGGGTGAAAGGGCAGGAACGCTTGTATTAAAAATGCCTGTTCCAGAAGGAGGTTACTTTGTAGGACCAACAATCATCACAGATGTTTCTGCGGATGCAAAAATAGTTCAAGAAGAGATTTTTGGACCAGTCTTAGCTGTGATGCGTGCGAGTTCATTCCAAGAAGCTTTGGATTTGGCGAATGGTACGCCTTATGCGTTGACTGGGGGATTGTATTCGCGCACGCCATCGCATATTGAGCAGGCACAGGCTAATTTTGAGGTCGGAAATCTGTATATCAATCGCGGCATTACAGGCGCGATCGTGGCTCGGCAACCGTTTGGAGGCTTTAAGCTTTCAGGGGTTGGCTCGAAAGCGGGTGGAGTCGATTATCTGCTTCAGTTCCTAGAGCCGCGAGTGGTGACGGAAAACGTTCAGCGGCAAGGATTTGCGCCGATCGAAGGAGCGGAATAATGATGCGTGTAGGTTAGGGGCGTGGGCTAGTTGTCAAGCGCATGAATTTGGGGGAGTGGGGAGATAGGGAGCAAGAGCTTCTCTCCTCATTGCCCCATTCCCCTATCAGGTTGTTGAGTTGAACTACTAGACCTCAAATCAATTCGCAGAAAACAAAACTTCGCTGCATCGCTCTAAACCAAGGCAGTCGATTTCACCATGCCGTCTAAAGTTCGCAAGAGTACTTGTTCGTTATAAGGCTTGGAAAAATAGGCTGCTGCTCCCAAATTCTCCGCGACTTTTCGATGCTTCTCTCCACTCCGGGAAGTCAACATCATCACAGGGATCTGTGCCAACTGCTCGTCCGATCGCAGTTTTGCCAAAAAGCCATATCCGTCTAATCGGGGCATTTCAATGTCGCAAATCACCGCTTGCACAGACAGTCCTGCTTCTAAACGCTCGATCGCATCTTGACCATCTTTGGCTTGTTCAACTCGATAGCCCGATCGTTCTAAAGTCAAGGCTAAGAACCGACGCACATTGATCGAATCATCAACGACCAAAATTGTTGGCGTTGTCGATCGCGCCATACTCGGTTGGGATGCCGCTAAACTTGCGCGCAGTTGCTTGCTAAAGGCTTGATCCGGTTGAATATCTGAGCGCTCACAGCTTGTAATCCAGCGCAATAGCTCCGTCACATTCACCAATGGCACAACTCGCCCATCACCCAAAATCGTACAGCCACTAAAACCAGTGGGCAGAGCTAAGTTTCCTTCTACTTTTCGCATCGTTGCTTCTTGTTCACCCCAACAACGATCGATTTGAATCCCGAACCATTGCGGTGCTTGATCAATGATCACAACACTCGTCATCGCGATCGTGGGTGGCGTTTCAAATCCATGTGGAATCTGTGGACAGTTAAATCGCATCCATTTCTGCAATCGCACCAATTGCACCACTTTGTCTTGCCAGTTGAGAACCTCACTTCCCGCTGTTTCAATAATTTGATTAGGCTGGAGTAAAAAGAGTTCTGAAACAACATCGGTTGGCAAAGCAAGCAACATGCCATGACATTCAATCAGTAATACTTTGATCGTCGAAAGAGCAAACGGGATCGATAACGTAAACGTTGTTCCTTGTCCGGCTTGAGTATTCACGCTAATTTCGCCGCGAATTTGCTTGAGATTGTTTCGCACCACATCCATGCCAACGCCACGACCCGAAAGGGCAGTGACTTGAGTACTCGTACTAAATCCAGGCTCAAAAATTAGTGATAACAGTTCTTCATCGCGAGCCGCATCGAGTAAGACGGGATCGAGTCCCATTTGTTCAGCGCGATCGCGAATTTTGTCGATCGGAATTCCTTCGCCATCGTCTCTGACGGTAATGATGGTGCGGTTGCCTTGATTAGCCGCTTGAATCTCGATCGTGCCTTGCGGTGGTTTTCCTCTGAGTGCGCGCAATGTTGGTTCTTCAATCCCATGATCAAAGGCATTCCGAATCAGATGCATTAACGGATCATTCAATGCTTCGAGAAGATTGCGATCGATGAGGGTGCTACCTCCAACCACCGAAAGCTGCACCTCTTTCCCATATTGCAATGACCATTCTCGGATCGCGCGAGGGAAGCGATTGATCACATCGGAAATGGGGCGCATCCGCAACTGAGTTAAGCCACTTTGCAGTTGCTTCGCAGTTTTGGTTAAGTTCCGCGCCGATTGATCCGCATCATCCAAACTTAGATCAATGTCTTCGCTGACTTCTTGCAGTTGCACGATCGTTTCCATCACTTGCTGAGACAACAAGTGCAAGTCGCCATAGCGATCGAGTTCTAGTGCGTCAAAGCCCGATCGACGATTGTCCTGGAGCGATCGACTGCCATCTAAGGTGACGCGATCGTAAGCAGTTCTTAACTTAGCATTGACTTGATCAAGGACTTGTACCCGGTCGTGTAAAGTCCGAGCTAGACCTCGTAAGCGTTTTAGATAGAGATCTAACCCGTTGCGATCGATAGTTAATTCACCAAACGAATCATTTAACTGATTGAGTTGACGAACGGGAACGCGCACAGTCGTATCTTGAGCTTCAGTTGCCGTACTGATATCAGGTTCGGGATCTAGAATTTTGAAATCTGTGCCTTTTGGTTCGCCGACTGGAATGCGAGTTGGCATCGGAATCGGCTGAAAATCATCGACGGCTAACGCTTCTGCTGCTAATGCTTCGGTAAACCAATCGGTTTCGCCGACATTGGGTTCGAGGACAGAAGGCACGTCTGCAAAATCAGCCAATTCTGGAGGTAGAGTCGATTCCGCGATCGCAGTAGGAATTTGATCATACTGTCCGGCGATCGCAAGCTTTTGCGCGGTGCGCCACGCTGTTAAAGCTGATTCAGCAATGGCGCTAGTATTCTGTGAATCTTGTTCGATCGCGTAAGCAATCGATTGGCACAGTTGCACAAATTGCGAAAGTTGCAGCATTTCGCCTAACCCACCCAACTCTTGCGCCAGAATTGCTACCTCTTCTCGCAAGCAAGGCTGATCTGGAGTGTTGAGCACCGTTTCTAATCGCTCTAAACATCCTTCTACTTCTGTCTCAAACAACAGTGGAACGATGTCTTGCCCTTCTTCGGGTGAGAGAATCGATGCTGCATTTTCTTCCTGGGGATCGCCGAGTTCAGCATGTAATGCGTCAAAGACCGGATACGCTTCGACCGAGAGCCAATTCGCATCGACAAAAGAATCTTGGTGACGCTGCATCGATTCGCGATCGAACTCTACAACTTGTCGCAGACAGCCCACTGAGGCAAGCAGTAAATTCTCCAATCGCGGACTAACCACAATCGACTTGTCAATTTTCAGGACTTTCCAAGAATCTTCGAGCCGATGGGCAAGCTCACTGAGAACTTGAAATCCCATCATGCCTGCTCCGCCTTTAATCGAATGCGCTGCCCGCAAGGCGGCATTCGCTTTTGCCACATCGATCGGATGATTTGCTAAATCTAAAATCGTCGCATCAAGAACATCTAAGTACTCTTGCGCTTCATCGAGAAACTGACGGCGAATTTCCAGTTCTTTATCTTGTGCCATTAGCCCACCTTAAATGTGCCCACTGATTCTTGTAGCTCCTGCGCGACTTCTACGGTTTGTCTCAACGATCGAGAGACTTCCATTGAAGATGCCGATGTGCGTCCTGCTGCGGCTACGATCTCTTGCATCAAGTGCGAGACTGCATCTGAGGTTTGCACCTGCGTCACCGTCGCCTCTGAAATGGACTGCACCAAATCATCGATGCGGCGCGATACCTCTAGAATCTGCTCCAAACTCTGTTTCGCGTTATCGACTAATCGAGTTCCTTCCACGACCTGAGTTGTGCCTTGCTCCATCGCTTCGACCACTTCAGTCGTTTCGCGCTGAATCGTTGCGACAATTTGCTCAATTTCGCGCGTTGCTGTCGCCGATCGCGTTGCCAAATCTCCCACTTCTTCTGCAACGACAGCGAAACCTTGCGATCCTTCATCTGCCCGTGCTGCTTCGATTCCAGCATTAATCGCGAGTAAGTTCGTCTGCATCGCAATCTGGTTAATCAACGAAACGACTTTAGAAATCTGCTGCGTCGATTCACCCAGGCGTTTAACTTTCTTCGCCGTTTCTCCGATCGTATCTCGCAGACCCAGAATGTTCTGTACCGTTAGCTCCATCGCGATCCCGCCTGCTTCTGCGGTCGAAGAGGCTTCACGGGCAACCGATGCAGCTTGTTGGGCACTGTTCGAGACGGTTTGAATCGATCTCAGCATATTCTGAACCGAATCGAGCGTGCGGCTGGTTTCATCGGCTTGGCGGGTGGCTTCATCTGAAAGCTGCCGTACCGCTTGTTCATCCGAACTCAGCGAGGCATTCACTTGACTCGCAGCATCTTTTACCTGGGTAACAATCTGCCGCAAACTTTCCACGATCGAATTAAAGAAGTCGGCGACCGTGCCAATTTCTCCAGCCGTAACATCGGCTCGAACCGTCAAATCTCCTTCAACAGCTCCTTCTACATCTGCTAGCAGATTGATCAACTGCATCTGCAAGGCTTCTTTCTGCTGTTGCCGTTCTTCAGACAGTTGCTCTGCTGATTTTCTCGCGTCTTCTGTCTGTTCTAGCAAGCTTGCTTGATCGAGTGCGTAGCCAATCTGAACGGCTAACTGCCCGAAAAAGTCAATTTCTTCGGGTTTCCACGATCGCGGAGCCGAACACTGATGCGCACATAATAATCCAATCAACTCTTGGTTTTGCACGATCGGAGCAACCATATTCGCTTGGACTTCCAATCGTTCTAAAATCTCACAGTGACAATGACTCAGCTTTGCTTGCTTCAGATCTTCCATCGACCAAACGCGCCCTTCTCGATAGCGATCGACTAAAGACGCTTCCATCGGATCGCTGACGACTTTGCCCAATGCTTTGATCCAATTTGAGCCAACTGATTCTGCGGTGATAGTTCCGCTCAGGTAGTCCGGGGCAAATCGATAAACCACGACTCGGTCGGTTTTAAAGGCGGCTCGGATCTCTTCTACACTGGTGGCAAGAATATCATCCACAGATAGAGAGCGACGAATTTTGACGGTGATCTGGGTCAATAACTGTGATCGTTCAGCATTCTCTGTCTGTTGGCTAACCAAACTTTGTAACTGTCCCGCCATCAAGTTGATGTTGCGACCTAAGATGCTGATTTCATCAACTCCTTTAACCGCGAGACGAGTGTTTAATCTTCCATTCCCCAGTTCTAGAACTGCATTAGTTGCTGCCACAATTGGACGAGTTGCTCGACTTGCTAACCAAGCGGCGAGCAATCCAGTCAGGAAAACCGCCACAGCAGTTCCCAATAAAAAGGTGAGCAGTAACTGTCGCTGTGGCGCAAAAGCGATTTCGGTGGGGATACTCAACACCACATCCCACCCTAGATCAGGGAGTCGATCTCGTCCTGTCCAGGGTATGAAGCTGGCTAAGACAGGTTTAGATTCATTGTTGAGTTTCTGGGTAACAACACTGGAGTTGATCTCTCGACGAGATTGCAGTTGCGAAAAAGAGGAATAAATTGATGAAGCAGCTTGTCCGATCTTGGCATCTTGAGAAGACAAGAAGATTTGATTGCTCGCATCAAGAACACTGAAGGTTGCGCCGACTTTGTTGTAGTTTTGCAGTTCTGATGCCAAACTTTTAATCGGCACAACTGCCCGCAAAATTCCAATGCGCTTTCCACTGCCGCTTTCTTGAACTGGAGCAGTAATGTAAATCGTATAGGCAGTATTCGGACTCAGGCGCATCGGACGACTAATCGAAACCCGACTCGACTGAAGTGCGGCTCGGAAGTAATCTTGGTCGTCTTGCCGTGGGATCGGTTCGCGATCGGTCTGAATTAGCGCATTGCCATCGTTATCGAACAGCGTGATACTTTCGTAGTTTCCATTCTCAATAGCTCGCTCAAACAAGATGCGTTTCTCCTCGGTAGAAGTTCCGTCTTGGAGCCCTGGCGTCGTTAACATCGGCAAGCTTGCTAGAATCTGTAAGTCGGCAGTTCGTTCCGACATATAGCTAGCAATCCGTTGGCTGAGCGTAGTTGCCAGGGTTTCTTCCGTATCCACAATCTGGCGCGTAATTGATTGATTCGCAAACGAATACGCGATCGTGCCAATGACGAGAACGGGGAGAGTTCCGATGGTGATCGCGATCAAGGTCGCTTTGTTTTTCAGGCTCAATCGTCTAAATCGGGCAAGTCCTGGGATGGAGAGCGATCTGCGTTTCACAGGGGTTGGAGGCATATCGATCGAGCTTGGCTTTAGAGTGTTGGACTGAGCAAGCTGATCCCGTTGGGCGGCATTTAATTGGTCAACCATAGATTTAGAAGTTTCAAACGGGTAGTAGCGGTAGATGAGAACATGATGCGATCGCCTGATGAAGAGAGTATGTTAATGACTTTGCAAAAGTGGAGCTTGCAGAATTGCTTCTCCGTCTAAGAGAAAAATCACATCTTGAGACTGTAAGATGCAAGCTTTGGAGTAGGGGATCAAGCCTTTGGTCACGTGACTGGGGACGGGCTGTAAGTCGTCAGGCTTTGCCCAAGCAATTCCATCGACTCGGTTGACTGCTGCTGCTACGGCAGTCGAGCCAGTCCGAAGAATCACGAGATCATATTGTTGGGGACTGTAATCGAGTCTGCCGATATCAAGGAGCATTGCGAGATCGAATACCCACAACGCGCGACTGCGACGGTGCATCAGTCCCAAAATTCCGGGCATCAAGTTAGGGATCGGCGTCAAATAGCGCGGCTGAAGCACGAGGACTTCTTGAACATGCCGCATGGGTAAGCCGACCTGGGTTCCTTGCCCCACTTCAAATTTGAGATAGCTTTCGCCCAAATTTTTCGGAGCGATCGTATTGGTTTGTGTCGTTGCTAATGTCAACACTGAGTCATCCACGCGTTTTATCCTCCGACAGATTGGACAGCCCGGATCAACTCTTCACGAGTAAACGGTTTTGTGATGTAGACATCTGCACCCTGACGCATTCCCCATAAGCGATCGATGTCTTGCCCTTTTGAAGTGCAGATAATAATTGGGACTTTCTGCGTTTCTGGATTTTTCTTCAAACTCCGACATAGCTCGAATCCACTCATGCCCGGCATCACGACATCGGTGACGATCACATTGGGCTTCAGCTCGATCGCCTTATTGAGTGCGTCTTTTGCGGTGACTGCTCCGACCACACTATAGCCACTTTCTCGTAAGTAGTGGCTCAACAGTTCCATCTCCGAGGGGGTATCTTCAACAACTAGAACAGTTCGCATTAATGTTAGGCTCATAACGTTTCACAGCAGGTAAAGTAGCATTTCGGTTACTCAAGGTATCGAAAAACGGTTTTGATTAATTCGGCTTGGGTAAAAGGTTTGGTGAGATAGCCAGATGCACCCGCGATTTTAGCTTTAGCGCGATCGATGAATCCGGTGTGACCCGTGACCATGATGATCGGAGTGAGCTTAAAGCTGGGGTGGCGGCGTAGCAAGGAACAAAGTTCATAGCCATCAAGATTGGGCATTCCGACATCAAGCAAGATGATGTCCGGTTTACTCCGAACGACTTGCATTAATGCTTTGACTGGGTCGTTAATCATAATCACCGAGACGCTGGACTCATTTAAGAAGGTACTAATCGCTTGCAATACCGTTGGGCTGTCATCAATGCAGGCAATTTTGTATTGAGCTTGAGCGGTTGCTGTCGCTGAGTGAGTCGGTACTGAACCCGTCGGAAGGGTTATACCTGGAGTCTGAGTCGGTTGAGGAGTCGTGAAGGTGAGGGGTCTAGTGCTAGGAGCACTTGAGACTGGGCTAGGGAGCGGGATCGATACATCTGGGCTAGCCGCTTTTGGAATCGTAGGTGCTTGGGATTTCAAGTCAGAATGACAGCGTTCGACGATTGGGCGCAAATCGAGCTGACAGAGATTCGGGTAATGCAAGAAATTGGGTTTCGCAATGACTTCATAAATGCCTTCTGTCACACTCAGAAAAGGTTTGATCACGTCGATTGCAAGCAGTTCAATCAGTTCTGTGGCTTGAGATCGATCGATTAATCCTTGTCCAATTAGCCATTCGATCGCTTGATAGTCTGCGCTGGTTGCAGGATAAGTTCCAGCCACCGTTTCAAATTGCCGGAGCTGAGCGCGATCGAATCGAGTCAGCGAGGGGACGCGATCGCTGAGTTGATCGAGAACGCGATCGAGCCGCTCAAAGGGCTGGATCGAATTGGTTGCAAAGGCGAGCGTTCCCTCATCTAGGTAGAGTAACCAAGAGACGGAACCACTGACAATTTGCAAGCAACCATCGACGCGACGGCTGATCAATTGTGCCAACAACGAGAGCGGTTGTAGGCGTTGAAACGGTCTGTGACTAACCATAACTAACCATAAACATTAAGCAAAGTTTTCAGGAGATGAAGTATTCCTTGAGACAGAGTCAGAAGAAAAAGATCATCCGTAAAATATCAATCAATCGGCGGAAAACCCAGACGCTATCAGTCTTATAGGAAGATATCAGTACTGAGAACAGTCGCGACATCTTAATAGAAACTTGATACTTGTAGAAGCATTTCCTCATATTTGAAGTTCAGTCCTAAATACGAAAAATTCGGAACTATCTAAGAACTAGACAGCCCGCCGCACCTATAGATGAATTTCAAATATGTTACTCAGCAAATACTGATGTTGAATTTGTCGAAGTTGCGATGAGCATTATTCGCTAATTCAAGTATAAATTTTGAGATGAACCTCCTGAGCTTCGCGTTAAATTGCATTGAGAGAATGACAATTTCAGGGAATCAACGTTTAATGACCTCAGTATTTAAGATCATCATTAGATTACTCTCTACTTTCCCAAATAACAAGTCAGAATTGCGAACATTTTGACTCAATTGTAGTTTGTAATACTACCTATCTTGGATTTTCTTATTTAGACATATATCGGAAAAAACTTGCACTGAAAGGCTTTGACAAATTTGCATAAAAATTCAATTTCCAAATTTGCTCATTTGTATGTGAATTAAAATACATGCTCAGCCAGATTGAATTCGTCAGCCTTGCCAGGGAAAAACCCACTTTTTCGAGATGATATGTGTAATTAATTACTAAATTTCGATGGGCTAAATGGCCCGTGCAAAGAAGTACAAGGAAATCCAATGCTTAGTAATTTTTTATACTCAGTATACCGTTAGATTTTGTTGCAAACTGCATAGAATCATGAACTATTGCTGCGATTTGACTTGTTTCGTGAGGCTTTTTGGTAGAAAACCTCTAGATACAAGTTTTGGATCACGAAAGGAGAAACTCAATTGTTAATCTCTACCTTGCTAGCAGTTGCGCCGAGAGCTGTGGATTGGAGTCCGAGCGTTGGGGCTGTGATGATTATTTGCAATATTTTGGCGATCGCGTTTGCGAAATACACGATGAAGAATCCGAGTGCGCCCCCTGAAATGCCTTCATCCAATATGTTTGGTGGCTTTGGACTCCCTGCGGTAATTGGTGCGACCTGCTTTGGTCATGTGCTAGGCGCAGGTGCGATCTTAGGATTGTCCAACATTGGCGTTTTGTAATCTCCAAGTGCCTGATTTGTTACTCAAAGATATTTGGCTAGGGAAGAAATTCTCTAGCTTTTTTGGTGTGGAAAGCGAGACTTTTGTACTTCACTGGCTGCTCCCTGCCTTCTATATAAAGTTTATTTACGTTTGTATGGATTCTCGAAAACCAGACTGCAGAAAGGAATAGGAAAGCTCGAACTTCACAGTAGCTAAAATTTATCGTCTCTTTTGCTAGAACGCTGGATCGCTCTCAACAATCCATCCGATTCTCCTAGCCCCCCTTATGAAGAAAAATTCAGAGATTGGACGCGACGCGCCTCCAGTCAACTTGGATAGTGCTTATGAGCTACTGTCCGAGATTCTTATGACCCGATTTTCGGTCGATCCTGCTTTCTCGCGATCGTTTAATTTTCGAGCCTTTCAACTCGGTGATGTGCTGAACGTCTCTCATGTCATGATTCTTTGCCAAGGACGAGTCCGCTTGATTCGGTCAGGTGTACCTGCGGCAGTGTTAGACGTGGGAGACAGTTGGGGATCAGATGAACAATTCTGTGATCCGGTTCTGTCTTATCAAGCGATCGCGGCAAGTGCTGGATTTGTTGCTGAGATCGACAGTATTCCGCCTGAGCTAGAGTCTGACCTTAAGAAGATGGCTCACGATCGACAACGCTTGTTGTTTTTGAAGAGTGAGACGGATCTGCGATCGCATTCTAGCCATGTTCTGAAAAAGCTCCTCCCGCATTTGTGTGAGATCCGCATTGCTGCTGGATCAAGTCTTGCGGATCAATCTGGTCGATTTTGGTTACGGCAGGGGCAAATTCAAGGCACTCAGCCTCCAACGATTGGGCAAGGGTGGGGCTATCCTCAATCTATTCCGTCAGATTGGGTGGCTGCAACTGAACTTCAGGTCTATCAAATGGGTGCAAACCATTGGGATACTGTTTTTCAGAGTGAAGCATCACCCGAGGTCAAACCAATTGTTCAGCCTTTGGCGCGATCGCAACCCGTGGAAGCTCAGCCTGTTCGACCGATTCCGGCTCCTACAAAGCCTGCTGTGATCGAGTTTGCGAAACCTCGGCGATCGCGCATTAGAATTGGTCGCGCTCCGTTTATTCCTCAGCAAAGCAGTTCGGACTGTGGGGCTGCTTGTTTAGCGATGATTGCTCAGTACTGGGGCAAACGATTGAGCATCAATATGTTGCGCAACTTAGCAGGCGTGGGACGATCTGGAGCTTCGCTCAAGGGACTCGCACTCGCGGCAGAAAGTTTAGGATTTCAGGCGCGACCTGTGCGATCAAGCTTTAATCGCATGACCGAACAGTCATTGCCTTGGATTGCTCACTGGCAGGGTGAACATTATATTGTCGTTTACCGCATGAAGCGGAATCGAGTTCTAGTCGCTGATCCAGCACTCGGTCGGCGATCGATAAGTTATGAAGAATTTCAAGCCAGTTGGACAGGCTACGCTCTGCTCTTAAGCCCGACTCAACTGTTGAAAGCGTTACCAAAATCAAAACCTTCATTGGGAAGATTTTTGGGAGCTTTTACGCCTTATCGATCAATTGTCTGGTCGATTCTGCTCGCGTCGGTCTTGCTGCAAATCTTTGGTGTCGTCACACCTCTCTTTACTCAGATCATTCTGGATCAAGTCGTTGTTCACAAAAGCCTACCCACACTGCAAATTTTCATCTTTGGATTGTTGCTGTTTGGCAGTTGGAAAATTGGGTTAACTTGCACCCGCCAGTATTTACTGGATTTTTTCTCGAATCAAGTTGATCTCACCTTGATTAGTGGCTTTATTGCTCATGCGTTGAATTTACCGCTGCAATTCTTTGCGACTCGGCATGTCGGTGATATTGTGACGCGCGTGCAAGAAAATCATAAAATTCAGCTCTTTCTCACCCGGCAGGCAATCACAGCATGGCTGGATGCAGTCATGGCGATCGTGTATGTCGGATTGATGCTGCATTATAACTGGCAGTTGACCCTATTAGTCCTTGGGCTGATTCCACCGATCATCATTATGACCGTGATTGCGAGTCCCTTTCTCCGGCAAATGTCCCGACAGATCTTTCATGAATCTGCCAAGCAAAACTCGTCGCTTGTGGAAATGCTCACAGGCATCTCAACGGTGAAAGCAACTGCGTCAGAACGAGAATTGCGCTGGCAGTGGGAGGATGAACTGACGAGTATGTTTAATGCTCAGTTTCGGGGGCAGAAGCTGGCGAATGCCTTGCAGGGTGCAAGTACATTAATCAATTTATTTGGTAGTACGTTACTACTTTGGTATGGGGCAAGGCTCGTGATTGCAGATCAATTGACCATTGGGCAATTGGTTGCATTCAACATGATGATTGGTAGTGTGATTACTCCCATTTTGTCGTTAGTCGGTCTTTGGGATGAGTTCCAAGAGGTTTTAGTTGCGATCGAGCGATTAGACGATATCTTCAGTGCCCAGCCCGAAGAAAGTCCGGATCAACCTCTGCTCGTGCTTCCACGTATTCGGGGGGAAGTGACATTTGAGAATGTTACTTTTCGCTATCATGCGGATGATAGTCGCAATATTCTGCAAAACATTTCATTTACGGCTCGTGCAGGGGATACGATCGCTTTAGTCGGTCGCAGCGGGTCTGGAAAAACAACCTTGGCGAACTTGCTTCAAGGGTTATATCAACCTACCTCTGGCAGAATTCTCATCGACAACACCGATCTGCATCATGTTTCGCCGCAATCTCTGCGATCGCAGCTTGGAATTGTTCCACAAGAGTGCTTTCTCTTTTCGGGAACGATCCTGGATAACATTACGCTCTATCGCCCTCAATATCGCCTAGAAGATGTGTTAAAAGCTGCAAAACTCGCAGAAGCCCATGCTTTCATTCAGAGCTTACCTCTGGGTTATCAGACAAAAGTGGGAGAGCGAGGCACCATGCTATCGGGTGGACAACGGCAACGAATCGCGATCGCGCGTGCCCTGCTCAATCTACCTCGAATTTTGATTTTGGATGAAGCCACAAGCTCACTCGATACGGAATCCGAGCGACGATTTCAGAAAAACTTGCAGCAAATTAGCCGCGATCGCACAACGTTCATCATTGCTCACCGACTCTCTACTGTTCGCAACGCAGATTGTATCTTAGTGCTCGATAAAGGCATCATCGCAGAGCAAGGAACTCATGAACAGTTAATCAAACAAGGAGGACTCTACACTCAGCTTGCTCAACAACAACTGGATTTATAACTGCTGTCGCAAATATTACAGGTAGTAAGATCACCCGTGCTAGGGGTTGTCATACCGCGTAGAACGATTATGATAGGTATTAGATATAACAAAATGCTCATCAAGTCTTCTAGCAATACTGACGATATCTCTAGCTACACAGGGATTGCACTACCACGCCACTTAGTTCAGTCTTCAGACATCGCATTGATGGTTAAAATCGCTTCAAATCATCCCGGTAGAAACAACCTTTTTACTGAATGGCTTGCTTGTAGATCTAGATTTGGATCTTCCGCAGCCGAAAACAATTAAAGCCCTCATTGCACTGCACTTCATCTGACGACTGGAAATGTTTCATGCAATTTCTAGTGTTAGGTCATTATTATGTCGATACGGATTGATTCACTCTCTCTTGAAGATTCACCGCCGCCTACTCTGTCTTCTAACTTGGAGACCGATGAACTGTCAGAGTTTGCCTACCTCTATGGGGGTACGCTCGCATCCACTCCAGTCATGCCTTCTGCATTTCCCGACCCTCCCGCAAGTTCGGCGGACTCTTCCGACCCCACTCCGCCGGAGAGATGGTCTACTGCGCTGCAAAATGTTCTCGATCGTCCTCCTGCAACTTTTCCCAGTCGCTTAGTCGCGGGTGGTGTTATCTTTTGTGCGGCATGTGTCGGTTGGGCAACAACGAGCCAGATGGAAGAAATTGGACGCGCGCAAGGGCGTTTAGTGCCTCAAGGGGAAGCTTACAAAGTTCACCCTGTCGTTTCTGGCAAAATTGCTCAAGTGTATGTGCAAGAAGGTCAGACGGTGAAAGCTGGACAAACGATCGCTGAACTCGATCATGAGATTGCACTCAATCGAGTGGGAGCCTTACAGCAAGAAGAGCGCAACTATGAAAAAGAGCTGCTGCAAATTGATGCCTTAATTGATAAAACTCGATTAGAAGCACAAACGCGATCGACCATTGCGACGGCTGAGATTCGTGCTCAAGAAGCCACGATCGCTCAAGCTCAAGCAAAATTGCAAGGGCAAGACACCACGATTTTGCAAACTGAAGAACGAGCAACAACCAGTCAGGCTTTACTGGCCCAACTTCAAGCCGATGCTGACAGTCAAAAAGAACGACTCGAACGGCTGAAATTCCTTGTTGATCAAGGGGCACTGGCGCGGGAGCACCTCTATCAAGCAGAGCAACATTTCGGCGATCGCCAACGCAGCATTACTCAGCAAACCGGAGACATTCAGCAGGCTTTGGCGGAGTCGCAGAAAATGCGATCGGATTTACAGCAAGTTGTGGCAGAGTCTCGACGCTTACGGGCGCAGCTGACTCAGAAATATGCAGAAGGGCAAACAGCCCAAATTCAAGCTCAGCAAACGATTCAAAATTTGTTTGTGCAGCGAACGCAGTTAATGGCGAAGAAACAGCAAACTGAGAAGCTGATCCAGCAAGCGAATGCTGAGATGAAGCAACTTAAATTGCAAGCTCCCGTTGACGGAATTGTTTCCGCCTTGAATGTTAGTAAGCCTGGTGAAGTGGTGCAAGCAGGGCAAACGGTCAGCGAGATTGCACCTCAGACTGCGCCTTTAGTTTTAGTCGCAGCTTTACCGACGCGAGAAGCAGGGTTTGTCAAACCGGGAGACAAAGTACAAGTGAAGTTTGATGCTTATCCTTATCAAGACTATGGAATTGTTGGGGGTAAGGTTGTGAAACTGTCGCCTGATATTAAGCAAGATGAGCGATTGGGGGCTGTGTATCGGGTCGAAATTCAGCTCGATCGACACATGATTCAATCAACCCCGCTCAAAGCAGGTCAGACTGCGTCGGCAGAAATTATCGTGCGTAGGCGCACGATCGCGGAAATGCTGCTTGATCCGATTCGCCAATTACAAAAAGGCGGAATTAGTTTGTAGTGCCTGATTTTTTAAGAATTTCTGAGGAGAGATATTACTATGACGTTTCAGCGGGGAAGCGTAGCTCAGTCGCGCAATAAAGTCATGAGTCCTGAACAGTTTAAGCAAGTCGTCGATGCGATTACGGAAGGTCGGTATTCTTGGGCTTGTGTGCTGATTCTACGGTTTGCGGGCTACAATCCTGTTCACTTTATTCCACACCGTACCTACAGTCGATTGCTCAAAGAAAATCGAGTACAAACTCCGAGCCGATTAACTCAAATCAAGGACTTGACTTATTCAGAAGCGATCGAGCAACCTGAAGAAGTTCTACATGGCGGGAAGCTACCCATTTGGTTTGTAAACTCACCGCCCTGTGAGCAACTCGAAGCTCAGCCGATTTACTCGATTTGGTAGAACGCGCAGCGACGGTTCCAAAGGTTATGCTCACTTTGGAACCGTTACCCAAGTTCCAGTCTCATTCGATTCATGTGCTAAATCCATCAACAATTGCGAGTAAACCCCTTCTTTCAAAGAGGGTGGGAGAGATTCTTGTCGATCGATGCCTAACACCCACTGATCGACGACACGAATAAACGGTGCAATCCGCCCATCTGTGAATACTTGTTCAAATGCAAACTGCTTAGGAATCTCCAATTCCACTAATTCTTGTCCAAGCGGTGCGCCCCACAGCTTAAATCCATGCACATAATCTTTCTGATTATCGCTACCGAGTACTAGCGTTCCGCGATCGCCATACACTTCAATCCAATGCCCGCGTCCTTGAGTTGTGACTGAACTAATACAAATCTGACAAGGCGTACCGTCTGTTAGCTCTAATGTGATGTTGCACGTATCATCCGAATCTACAGGCTTTAGGTCGCCTGTACTTGGATCAGGACGGTTTGGAATTGCAGTACTTAACCTTGCCGTTAAGCGATCGACATCGCCAAAGAGCCAAGCAATGTAATCAAAGGTATGAGACGCTAATGCCCCTAATGCCCCACCCCCTTGCTCTTTACGAGCATACCAATTCCAAGGACGAGAAGCATCAGCGCGGCTTGAGACGAGCCAATCAATCTTAATTAAACGCTTTTGTCCGACATAATTTGAGGCAAGCAAATCTGCAAAATGTTGCCAAGCCGGAACAAAGCGAAACTCGAAATTCATGCTCGTCACCACTCGACGATCGAGCGATCGCTGATATAAATCGTTTGCTTCTTTGACATTCAAAGCAGTCGGCTTTTCAAGCAGTAAATGTTTTCCAGCGTCTAAAACGGACTTTGCCATCTCATAATGCAGGAAAGGTGGAGTGGAAACACTGACTGCATCGACTGTTGGCAGCGATAAAATCTCAGCGATCGACGAACTTGCCTGAGGAATATTGTGAGCTTGAGCGATCGCCTGTGCTTTTTGCAAGTCACGATGATAGACTGCCACGACTTCAGTGCGTGGATGTGCCTGTAATCCGGGAATATGGACTTTCTGCCCAAAGCCCGTTCCGACAACTGCTACACCAATCTTAGAACTCGTCATAGCTATCTCTTTCACTGCAAAAATCTTATTGTATAAGCAGAACAGTCCGATTGTTCCTGCCCCCAGAGTTGTGCAACTCCCGGCAATGGTGGATTTTTTCACAGCGAAATTGAGAGAGATATAATTAAGATATGTAAAGAAGATCTCCAAAAGGCTGTCTCATGCTGACTGATGCACGTACTTCGATCGCAGAAATTCCAGCAGGTGGAACTGACCCCACTCGATTCGACTGGAAAGAAGCATGGTATCCCGTTTATTACATTCAAGACTTGGACAAAACCAAGCCCGCTAAATTCACACTGCTAGGGCAAGATCTAGTGATTTGGTGGGATGCAAATGCTGAAAGCTGGCAAGCCTTTGAAGATCAATGTCCTCACCGTCTTGCCCCACTTTCAGAAGGCAGAATCGCAGAAGATGGCCTGCTCGAATGTCCCTATCATGGATGGGCATTTCAGGGCGATGGCACCTGCGATCGCATTCCCCAACAACCCGAAGGGTCGCTTGCGCATCAGTCTAAACGTGCCTGCGTCGCCTCCTACGCCACGGCTGAGCGTCAAGGCTTACTTTTTGTCTATCCTGGTCAAAACCCGTCCGAACAGGTCAAAATTCCCATCATCGAACCGATGGAAGAAACGCCGGACGGATGGGTCTGTCTGAACACATTTCGAGATTTGCCTTACGATGCTTTGACCTTGCTCGAAAATGTTCTCGATTCGAGCCATCTGCCGTTTACGCATCACAAATCGGTTGGCAATCGATCGAATGCGGCTCCGGTTGAACTCGAAGTTTTAGAATCGAGTAAACAAGGCTTTAAGGGATTTTGGCAAGAAGGGCCGCGCAAAGGCACATTAGGCTCACAGCAGACGACTTTTATCGCACCTGCTCTGATGTGGCATGATCTCACCTCAAAGCAATTTGGTCGAACGCTCACCGTCGTTTATGCTACCCCGACCCGAAAAGGAGAATGTCGGGTCTTTGCTCGCTTCCCGTTCAAGTTTGCCTCTAAACTTCCGAGTACTTTTATTCGATTGACACCCCGCTGGTACTCGCATTTAGGTAACAACACTGTGCTAGAAGATGACCAAATCTTTTTGCACTACCAAGAGCGATACCTCGCTGAGAAAGGCGGAAGTGATAACTTTGCAAAAGCTTTTTACTTACCGACTCGTGCTGATACGTTTGTATCTACTTTGCGTCAGTGGGTGAATGCGTTTGAAGCTGATCCGTTTCCTGGCGAACCTTTACCGCCGTTGCAATCGATCGATCAACTGCTCGATCGCTATTATTCTCATACGATTCATTGTTCAAGCTGTCGCACTGCGCTTGCCCGAATTCAGACCATAAAAATTGGAACCACAATCATCGGAGGCTTAGCTTGGGCACTGCTGCCACTGCTCTCAATCGCACTTTCTCCCTCGTCGATCACGATCGCGATACTGGCTGCGATCGTGCCACTGATTGCTGGTTCCATTTGGCTTGTACTGAATCGCTTAGAGCAGAAGTTTTACAAAGGACAACGCACTCCAGCAAGAAACTTGCCGGAGAAAAAGCGTAAGTCAGCCCTTTGATTTAGACTGCTTGGAAGCGAGAAGGATTGTCTTGAACTTTCTTTAATAGTCCACGACGCTCGGCATGTTTGGTTGTAATTGCAACACTCATCCGGGCTTTTGACATTTCTGCGGGATCGAACGGATCGTAGATTTGATCGATTAAGTCATCGATTGATAATGGTTCTTTCGCAGAACTCAACACTTCCACGATCGCTTGCATTGCCTTCAAGGATTTGAACTCAGATTTTAGAACTGAGGCATCGAAGGATTTGGAGGATTTTCGTCCTTTTGCTTTCTTCGGCTCAGCCGCAACGGGAGTTGCTGCTTTTGCCTTGGATTTTGCGGGAGCTTTCGTCACTTTAGGACTTGCTGTACTAGCTGCTGGTGCGCTAGGTGCGCTATCACCACTTGCACCCAACAGTTGCTCAATGTATTGCAACGTTTTGTCGAGTTCTGCTTCTGCTTCGGATTGTGCTGCCTGAATGAGAGCCTGGCGTTCGCTTAGTAAACGAGAGCGAGTTTCTTCCAAATTGGATTTCAGGTCTTTAGTTAGAATGGATGACACGATATTTTCCTGAAATAAAGTGATGTAAGTAGATTGTAGTTCCCTCTGCCACTTTTAGATCAACTTAGCTCGAAAATGTTGAAAGAAGCTACTGGGGAGTTCTAGGGAATCTCATTAATTTGAGTGCTAGGAATAGCTAAATAGCTACTAAAACCCTTACAGTGAAAGCATTTATTGATAGAGCGATCGAATCCATTCCCATTCCTGAGTCAGCCCTTCTTGTAAAGAAACTTGCGGTTGATAATTCAAGATTTTTTTTGCTTTTGTCACATCTGCAGAAGTATGTCTGGCATCTCCGATCGCATTTTCGATAAACTCTTTCCGAATTGATCGACCTAAAATCGTCTCCATTGTTGCAATGACATCCGTTAAAACGACGCGACTGCCTCCTCCAATGTTAAAGATTTCTCCAACTGCTTCTGGGGTTTCTGCCGCCGCTAAATTTGCCGCGATCGCATCATTCACGTTTGTGAAATCTCGGGTCTGCTGTCCATCTCCATAAATGACGATCGCTTGATCTTGAAGTGCTGCTTTGAGAAACTTGTGAAATCCCATGTCCGGACGTTGTCTTGCTCCATACACAGTGAAGTAACGAAGCGAGCAAGTGGGAACTCCAAAGTTTCGATAATAAAGTCCACAAAGCTGCTCGGCTGCTAGTTTTGTGATGCCGTAAGGTGAAACAGGCTGGGGGCAAATTGTCTCAGAAGTTGGCAGTGCTTCTGCATTGCCATAGATGGATGAACTCGAAGCATAGATAAATCGCTGAAGGCGCTTTGCAGTTTTAGCTGCTTCAAGTAGAATCTGAGTCGCATTAATATTTTGCTCAGTGTAAGTGCGAAATCCTGATCCCCAGCTTGCTCGCACTCCGGCTTGTGCTGCTTGATGGTAAATCACTTCCACATCTTTCAAGAGGTGATGCCAATCTAGGGACTGAATATCTGCTTCAATCAGCTTAAAATTCGGATGCTGCAAGCTGATGGCGAGATTTTTCCACTTCAGTTCCGGATCGTAGTAGTCATTGAACTGATCGACACCAATGACGCGATCGCCTCGTTCGAGCAAGGCTTCGACAAGATGCGAACCAATAAATCCTGCTGCTCCGGTCACTAAACTTAGGGTCATATCTCCAACCGTTGCCTCACACTGTAAAGGGTTGATCTTACTCGATCGTGGGGATCAGTTGGAATTGACGCTTTAAAGTTGTGTTTTGTTCAACTGCTGCTTGAGTTTACGGAATCGGTAGTTTAGATTCCCCATTTTCTGCTGATAGAAGCGGGTGATATGCGATCGAGCCTGAGTGAATGGATCTGGAGATTTGAAGTGCTGTGGGCGGCTTTCAGGCGCGTTGAGGTAGCGATAATACAAGAAGAGGTCACGGTAAGGAATTTGCGCTTCTTCGCCCTGGCAGAGGCGATTGAAGTGAGCGGTGGCAACGCTCATATAGTGCAAGTACATTAGTCTCTGTCCTTTGTCATAGAGGACGTGATCTTGTTGTTCAAATGAGCTTGACCAGTGAGAACCGGGTGCAGTCCCCGTGGACGCAAAGTTGTAGTAGGAAATTTGACTACGGAGCACCATGTAGTTCATCAAAGATTGATCCGGTCCCCAAAGCGCCATCAAATCTGCTTCTCCAGATTTGAGAGAGTCTAGCAGCGATCGCAGGATTTCATCGGTAAATACGCCTTTCTTAGAGGCGAACCAACCCGCACAGAAAATATTCTTGAGTGTCTCAGGTGTAAATACGTTCAGTAGGTCTGCTTGGGAGCCGTCAAAGATGTATTTCAAATCAGAAGAATACTGATAGTCGTTCGTGACCCAATCATAGTCATCCAGCTTTTGAAAAATAGGAGCGACCGAACCAAGAGCAAGGGTATCCGCATCAAAATAAATAAATTGATCAAATTCACCATCAAAACAGCAGAGTTTGCGGTGCATGGCAAGGCGATAGACGGTCGGTAGTTCGCGTTCGCGCCAGGTTTTCTGTGCCCGATCGTGAGACTGCCAAGCTTCAGTTGCGAACTGTTCCCAACGTTGAATCGAGTCGTGATTTTCAAACAGAGAAACTTGCGGACGGGCTGCAATCAGCGATCGCACTTTGTCTAAGTGATCGTCATACGGCAGAATACAAACTGGCATCGTTGGACTGATATTCGTTTCAATGCTATTGAGCAGTGCAACGAGCTGATCGTAAACGTAGTCATTTGCCAGGATGTAGATTCCGTCCATAAGTCATGCCAGTTTGAGTTGAGATATTGACTCACAAATTGTCAGGAGAGGTATTTTGCCGATCTCGCATCCATGCCTAGCGATTTGCAAAGGGAATGAAACGCGAGAATTTGCGCCAGAGAGCCGTCTCCGGTTCATGTAAATAGCGGTAATGTTCCCACACGTCCCAGTAAGGCGCGCCGGGTCGAATCGAAATTCCTGCCCAATGCAAATACTTCAGCTTTTGAGCGCGATCGTACAAAACGTACTGCCGATTTTCAAAATGCTTTGATCCTGCCCAACTTCCAGGAGCATTCTCTGGTGGTTTAACCAAATTCATTCGTCGATCAAAACACTTCAGTATCAGATAGTTCAGAATCGGCTGATCCGTCACGCCTTGGGAAAAGTCAAAATACTCCCGATGTTGCGCGCAATCTTTCAGAACGTCGTAAAGTTGTTCTTCGCTGATCACTCCCCGGCGCGATCCCCAAAATCCGCTATTAAAGACATCTTGCAGTGCTTCCGGGGTAAAAATTGTGTCTTTGACGATTTCAGAGAAAATATTTCTCAACCCTTCGCTCGAATAGTGATAGTCACAGCAGAAGAAATCGCACTCAGACAAATGATTGAGCGTATCTGCAATCTTGTCGAACACAACAATATCAGTGTCAATATAGAGAAACTCATCTAAGACCCCGAACCAAGTCGCGAGCTTTCTCATTTTGTTGGGCAGTTTGAGAAAATCTCGATCGAAGATCTCACCCACTCGGTTGGTGATTCGTTCTAGCAATGCTAAATCGGGGAATAGCTCGACTTGATGTAATCGATGCAGCGTTTCGATGACTTGATGATACTCGTCATTAAACGGAATCAAGTACACAGGTACTTCTTTATCAAACAATCGAATACTGTTGAGAAGCGCGATCGCATTCTCGATCACCTTGTCGTTGGCGACAATATAAATTCCTCGTTTCATGCGATCCTCAGCTTTTGTAGAACTTTCTGAACGAATGTTGGACTTTGAACTTGAGTCAAAACCGGACGCTTTTCTGGCTCATGCAAAAAGCGATAGTAGAGAAACAGATCTCGATACGGGAAAGTAACAGCTTCACCCTTCGCAACTTGCTCCATCCGTTGCGGCTTCACTCCGATATAGTGCAAATAGGTCAGTTGTCTACCTCGGTCATATAGAATGTGCTCTCTCTCCTCGAAATGGTTGGAAGTGACAGAACAGCCCGTCGATTCTCCATAAGGTAAAAGGTGAGCTAGATTGCAGGTTTTAATGCCCGATTTCATCACCATGTAATTGATCACAGGTTGCTCACCTGCTCCACCGTAGAGAATTTCTCGATCGCCTGATTGCAATGCCTGGATAAAATCTTCACGCTGTTCTAAGTTAAAAAGTCCTCGCTTACTGGCATAGAAGCCTGAACAGAAGATCTCTTTGTTAATTCGATCGGTTGAAAAGACTTCATGCAGCTTTGGTGACTCAGTGTTGTAAATCTTGCTCGGATCAAGAAATTGGAAGTCATACACCACCCAATCGTGATTCTCTAACAAGGCAAAGATGTGAGCCATTGAACTCATTGCCAAGGTATCTGCATCCATATAAATAAAGCGATCGAATGGAGCATCAAACGCACAAAATCGCCGATGTGCTCCATACAGACGCTCTTTCTGATTGAGCTTGGTGGGATCAATCTGCCGCATAAATTCATCCCACTGCCGAATCGATTTCTGATCGTCATACAGCATGACATTGGGACGATTCTGAATCTCTGTGCGAATGCGATCTAATTGATCATCAAAGGGATAGATACAAACCGGAATATCTCGACCCACATTTACTTCAATACTATTGAGCAAGGCGACTAATTGATCAAAAACGCGATCGTTTGCCAGCGTACAAATTCCGTTCATGACTAAGACACCCGCTCCACATACTCAGATAGCCAATTCATCAGATTCAACTTGTGCAAGATGACTTGCCGTGCTTCTGCGATCGCGTCTCTTGCTTCAAACCAGGCATCCGGCGTTGCCGTTACTTCTTGAATGTATTTCATGCCTTTCTCGTCCATGCTGGGTAGACGCAGAAAACTACCTGGAGGCAGTAATTTATCCGCTGCTAAGCCGCCATAGTAAATCGGTAAACACCAAGATAGCAAAGCATCCCATAGCTTCTCAGTGACATACCAATCATTCTCGGCATAATTCTCGATCGACAAATTGTAGTAATACGGAGCCATGCCATACCACTTTCCGCCAATTCTCCCGGTTGTGGTTGCCCACTCGGGTAAATCGCGACCATAGAGATCAAAATCAACCTTGTTCTCTTGCAGCATTTTGAGAAATGCGAGCCGTTTGCGGTGATTCTCAGTTCGACTGATGCCTGAAGTAATCCAGCTACAAGTCCGAATTTTTTCAGGGGGTGGCATCTCATTGAGTTCGCGAAAAGTATTGCCTAAATACCAAATTGCGGGCATGTAATCGGGTATCGGTGCAAAATCGTCTGGGCCTGAAACATAAGCACAATACTGGCTTGCCTTTTCGTAGTTCTCTTTTGTGATGTGAACAATTTCTTCTAACGGCGGTTCACGCAAGAGATAAATCATGCGTTCTTTTGCAACGCCTTTGAATTGAGGGGTAACATCGGGTAAAGGCTGAGGCTTGCGGAACCGAGCGCGCCATGAGGTATCGACTTTACGCCGGGGAAAATCGAACTGATATAACAGTAAAAAATCTGGCGTTTCGGCAGAAGCATCAAGTTGAATGTTGCCCCAATGTCCGAATGGATAAGGAGACTGCTGCCACAACCAATCTGTCGGGCTAGGCTTCAACCCGACATAGCTACTTGCCATTCCTACAATTGTTTTTCCCATCGTCTTATGTCCTAAACGGTCTGAGGTTCTTCTGAAAATTGCATCGAATGAAGCTGAGCATAGAGTCCGCCTTGCTTCAATAGGTCTGCATGAGTGCCGATTTCGACCACATGCCCTTTGTCTAGTACGGCAATCTGATCTGCGGTCTGGATAGTAGACAAGCGATGAGCAATGACTAACGTCGTCCGATCGCGCCTCAATTCATCGATCGCGCCCTGAACTAATCGCTCAGAAACGGTATCCAAGGCAGAAGTCGCTTCATCGAGAATGAGGATTTCGGGATCGCGCAGTAAGGCTCGGGCGATCGCGAGTCTTTGTCGTTGCCCGCCAGATAGCATCACTCCGCGATCGCCGATCAACGTATCAAAGCCCTGGGGCAGTTTCACGATAAATTCGTAAGCATTCGCTCGCTTCGCTGCTGCAATAATTTGCTCATCGCTTGCATCTCGACGGGCATAAGCAAGGTTATTGCGAACTGAATCGTTGAATAAGAACGTATCTTGGCTGACGATGCCCATTGATTGCCGAAGCGTGCAAAGTTCAAAGTCTTTGAGATCGCGATCGTCGAGTAAAATTCTGCCTGCGGTCGGGTCATAAAACCTTGGCAGTAGATCTGCTAACGTTGACTTACCTGCACCGGATGATCCGACTAATGCGAGGGTCGTGCCTTTTGGGAGCCAGAGATTGACCTGATTTAAAACTTGTCGATCGTGTCCTGGGTAGGTAAACGATAAATTCTCGAAGCGAATCCCTTCTGTCATTGCGGTGTAAGGAATATGACCTTTCGACATGAAGGGCTTGTTATCACGTCGGAGAAATTCATTCACGACCGATACACTCGGGGCTAGATTCGCAAAAGCGCCTCGCGCGTTGTTTAACTGCCCGACAAATGGCAACATTCGGAACAAAATCAAGAGATAAGTCAGCAGGATTGCAGAAAGCGCTTCAATCTGACCGCGAAAGAAGAGACGACCTAATAGCAAAATCGCGACAATCACCAAGATTCCAATCATTTCATTAACAGGTGGAATCAGGGAAGCGTTCGCTTGAGATCGAAAATCAGCATCTTCGCGGGCGTGGATGAGTTGTTCTAGCTTTTGATACTCTCGGCTTTCGCTGGCGGTTGATTTGACGAGGCGAATTCCAGACAGCATTTCGAGGACTGCAACTGAATAGTCGCGTGATTGGTCAGATAACTGCTGTCCAAACTTCTCAGCACGTTTGACGAAGAAGCTGTTAGACAGTGACGCGATCGCGAGCAAAACGGTCGAAATGATCGTCAGTTGCCAAGAGATCGACAGCAGAATGATCAGAAAAACAAAGATAGTAATTACAGTGGACAGCATTTGTACTGCTGTCCGAATTGCGGTTGCGGTTGCGCCCACTTCGCCGCCTAAGCGATTAATCAAGTCGCCGACTTTCGTTTTGACATAGAATTCTAGATCAACATCTAACAGCAGTCTTAATCCTTCTTTGCGAATGTCGCTTACCAATGCCCTTGATAAATGCCCAGAAGTCAAAGTACTGGCATAACTTGTCACATTTTTGAGCAAGATTGCGACCAGGACACATGCCATCATGGTGAGAAATCTTGCATCTCCGACCAAATGCTCAAAGCTTGCAAAGGCTTGTTGTAACAGGGGAGGTGCGCCTTTGAGATTAATCTCTTGACCCAACAATCCCAAGACCACTGGGATCATCAGCATGGTGCTCACACCATTGAATAAGGCTCCCGAAAATCCCAAGACGATTGTTCCAATTAATGGAAGGGGATGACGCAGGGCAAACTTAAGCAGCAATTGGTTGGGCAACATGGATCGGATTGGGCAAACAACAAATTGAAAGCGTCGATCATCAAGCACGGATGAAGAACTGCTTTTAGTTATCCCGCCAGATCAAGACAGACAACAGCTAAACGAGGGCTTCTTGAGAAACGAGGCTTTGATACATCGTTTGCATTTCGTCGGCAACCTCTTCAAAGGTGCGAACAGGTGCGATTCCCTGGCAAAGTTTTGCAACGATTTCGGGGTGAGTTGCTAGCTCAGAGATCGCATCTCTCCAAGCATTGACATCATTTGCTTTCACAAGCCAGCCATCAACGCCATGTTTGATGAGTTCAGCGATTCCACCCAGATCCGATCCAATGACGGGTGTGCCGACGGCATGAGCTTCTCGAA
The DNA here is from genome assembly GCF_026735145.1 of Leptolyngbya sp. GGD. Classification (NCBI taxonomy): domain Bacteria; kingdom Bacillati; phylum Cyanobacteriota; class Cyanophyceae; order Leptolyngbyales; family Leptolyngbyaceae; genus Leptolyngbya; species Leptolyngbya sp. GGD. Next base: position 600,341 of record NZ_JAPQKE010000001.1, on the reverse strand, counting down.
CGACTAAAGGTCCGGTTTCAAACCATTGCGATGGCACTGCCAGTAAATCGAAGTTTGCGATCGCAGGGATGACTTCTTCCCGCTGTAAGAGGGGTTTAATCTGAATGCGATCGTCTTGTTCGGCAATTTCTTTGACGCGATCTAAGATTTTGCTACCCGAGTGAAACTTGCCGTGAAGTGAGCCATGTAACGTCAGGGTCACTGGAATGTCTCGCGGTAGCTTTTGCATAGCTTCTACTAAAATGTGAATGCCTTTTGTTTCATGCCAGCGTCCCAGGAATCCAAGCTTTAAGGGCTGACTCAGAGATTTAGGGGCAAAGTGTTGGTGCGGAATCGGCGAACCTTGAGGACAAAGCACAATCTTCTCAGCCGGAATGCCATTTCTCAGAAGCACATCGTACATCCAGTGACAAACTGCAACGATGCGATCGCACAGGTCTGCCATTTCCAAAACTCTGCGGCGATTTTGAGCGACTAAAGTTGGGGTTGCAAACGTTGTCCCAAGTTGACGAACGCGTGGAGAGGGAAATTGATGCAGAGATTTTTTCATCTGCTGAGCGAGATGCGGGGGCAGATGTCCGAGGGTTTTCGCGATCGTCGCAGGAACTTTGTCAGACATGCCTAAGCAGACTCCGCATTGAGCTTCATCAATTCTGCCGTCGCAAGGTTCGGTTCCGTTTCGCATCATGGTCTGACGTAAGCAAATTGGCTCTGGAATGTGGAGCGTCATCACTGTTTTCATGCCGAGTTGCTTGGCTAAACGTAGATGATGCGAGCCACAGTCGAAACGGTAGGAATGTTGATGAAAAATCGGGGCGGATTGCTGTTTGAGCCAGGTTGCAAAGGCTTCAAAGTGGTCGTGGGGGACAAGTTCTTGCCATTGGTCGAGGGGCGGATTGGTGGGAACAGGATAGCGATAGACTTCAGTTGTATTGTGATGGTAGAAGTGTGATTCATTGCCTTCGCGGGGAGCAGCCACGATCGAGTCAACACCTCGGCTGTGTAAGCAATCGGTGAGCTTAGCAACATAGACTTCGGTTCCGCCATAAGCATCGGGAGGGAAACCACTAACTGCGTGAATAATGTTCATTGTTTGGATTGTGGACGGCGAGTAATCCCCGATGTTGGGGTAAAACGAAGTGATTAAACAATCTGTGACAGTAAATTTTCTACAATCGGAGCCATTGCTTCGACACTGTAATGGGCTAAACACCGCTCTCTGGCTTGATTGCCTCGAACCTGTGCCGCGTCCCAATCTTGGAAAATCTCATTTAACTTTTCAGCAATTTGATCAGGCGATTGGGGATCAACAAGAAAGCCAGTTCCCGCTAAAATTTCTGGGATATCTCCTACCCGGGTTGCCAAAATGGGTTTTGCCATGGACATTCCCTCAGTCAGCTTGATCGGAAATTGAGCTTGCGCGGTCACTGTGTCACGCTGCGGAACGACGACGACATGAGCTGCCGCAACAATCTCAGGCATTTGCCAGAACGGAGCGGGTGGAATTTTAATCACCCAGTTGCCCCAGGTGTCGAGCAGATGTCGATCGTAGTCATCATAAGGACTTCCTCCAACAATGACTAAGCGCAAATCTGGTTGGTTCAATTTTTCTAACGCAACGAGGACATCTTCTAATCCTTTATGCGGACGCGATGCTCCAGGAAACATCAAGACTCGGTACTCTGATAAGCCATATTTCTGCCGACTGGCTTCAGCATCGAAACGGCTTGGATCAAACATGTCAGTATCTTTGCCGTTTGGGAGGTAAGTTCCACCAAAGCGTTTTTGTAGAAAGGTTGTATCGACTGTAATGCTATCAGCCTGCTGAATCATCTGCTCCATCCATTGCAAGTAGAGGAAATGATCTGGCGATCGCAGTGCGCCATCTTTTTTCAGTAAGTCTCGTCCGAATTGTTTGAGTCCAGGTCGATACTGCTTTTCACCAATCCAGCTCAGTTCCCAATCATCGATATCGAGCATGACTGGAATCTGCGATCGCATTTTTTTCAGTAAGCCAACGCCAAAGCTCGTCGGCTTCGGTTTGACGGCATAGATCAGATCGCCATCAATGCGATTTATCAGTTGCGCCGCAGTCTTAAAAAATTGCGGATATTGACCACCCGGTAAACAGACGATCGGTAAATCAGTCGGCGGTTCGGGATAGATTTTTTCACCAAACAGAAATCCGAGAATTTCAACCTGATGATTGAGCTTTTTGAGAACTTGGGCGAGCAGATACGCACGATCGACCCCCCCTTTTGCAAAATTAGGCGTAAGAATAGAAACTTTCATCGTTAAGACGGAGGCAGCCCAACGAAAGCTAGTGTTCCCGCATCAAGCTTTGATAAAGCTGCATCATCTCTTGGGCGACTGCTTGCCGTGTTTTTACGGGTGAAATGTTTTGTTTGAACTGAGGAATCTTCTCTGGATGTTCGGCAAAATCCGCGATCGCGCTTGCCCAAGCTTGAGAATCTGTGGCAGGCACAAGCCAACCATCGACTCCATGTTTGACTAACTCTTGAATGCCTCCTAAATCTGATCCGATCACAGGCGTACCAGCGGCAAACGATTCCAGTACGACCAAAGGTCCGGTTTCTAACCATTGCGAAGGGACAGCCAGCAAATCAAAATTCGCGATCGCTGAACTAATTTCGGTTCGAGCGAGTGGTGGTCTGATTTGAATCCGGGCATCGTGTTGAGCGATCGCCATCACTTTTTCACGATTTGCTGCACCATGCTGATCGGCGTGAGTTGCATGAATGATCAACTCGACGGGAACATTCGGGATCGATTGCAGGGCTTCGACGAGAATTTGCACGCCCTTCGTTTCTTGCCAGCGACCGAGAAATCCAATCCGAATGGGACGTGTCACCCATGATTTTTGAGGGATCGCATCGACTGAAACTCCGTGGCGACTCAGCACCAATTGAGATGCAGGAACGCCATTGAGGACAAAGGCATCGTAGAGCCATTGGCAAACGACGACAATGCGATCGCTCAATTTCACGACTTGATCAAACTGCTGACGCTGCACTCGCACTTGCGCTGGAGTCGCGATCGTCGTTCCTAATTGGCGCAACCGTATATCCGAAGATTGGCGTAAGCGATCGCGCGCTTGAGTTGCGATCGCACTCGGTAAATAACTCAATCCCTGGGCTGCCCAAGTCGGAACTCGCTTGGAAACTCCTAAACAGGCACTACATTTCGCCGGATCAATTTTGCCATTGCAAGCAGAATTGCCACCTTGCATCATCGTTCCACGTAAGCAGGCTAAATCGGGCATGTGAATCGTGACGACTGTTTTCATTCCCAACTGTTTCGCACTGCGTAAATGGGGAATGCCACAGCCTGCGGTTAGCGTGTGTTGGTGGTAAATTTCACCTTTGTGCTGACTCAGCCAGGTTTGGAAGGCTTTGAGGTCTTGAGCCGGGTAGCGATAGACCTCAGTTTCGTGATATTGCTCGATCGTGGGATCTGAAATGGATCTTGCTGCTGCAACTGAAGAATTCAAACCGAGTGCTCTGAGATCTTGAACAAGACCATCGAGATAGACTTCAACCCCGCCAAACGAATCCGGCGGAAACCAAGCACTGGCTTGAATTACGTTCATGTGGGCGAGAATCCTTCGTCTACAAGTTTGATTTGACCCGTTTGGATGTAATCAAAAATTTGATTAATCTGTCGCCGTTCTTCGGGTGTGAGACGTTGATTGGCAAGGAGGGCAGATGCGAGGTGGAGATGCTCGTATCGGTTGATCGTTTGAAGTTGAAGAATGCGATCGAGGATGCGCTGAATTGGAAGATTAGATCGATTTTGAGTTGCTCTTACCATAGAATCGTCGCTTTGCTGTCTAACTGGGGCACGTCAAACACAAGTCAAAATAAGACAAAAGTACGATGACTTTTATCCTTTTCTACTGTTACGCGTTTTTGCGGGGGACACACAAAGGTCGGATGAGAATTCCATCAAGACTTTGTAAAATCTTGAGAGGCTCTCGTTAGTATTGACGATTTCAGGCTCGGAACAAACACTGTCATTTTCTTTAGCTATATGCAAATTTATCGGATTTCGGCACTTTCTACTAACTATATTTTTCTACTTTACGATGCGATTCAGCAAATCGCGGCGATCGTCGATCCGGGTGAGGCAAAACAGGTTTTGCAAAAGGTTGAAGAATTAGGCGCAGAAGTGGTTGCCATTTTCAATACGCATCATCACTGGGATCATGTGGATGGCAATTTAGAGGTGTTAGCGCGATTTCCAAATGCGGTCGTTTATGCGGGTCGGCACGATCGCGGTCGAATTCCAGGACAGCAGGTGGAATTAGATGCAGGGGATCGGGTGAAGTTTGGCGATCGTGAGGCTGAGGTGCTGTTTCTCCCTGGACATACGCATGGGCATATTGCCTATTATTTTGCGCCAGTTGCCGATGAAGGGGGAGAGCTATTTTGTGGGGATGTGCTCTTTTCGGCGGGGTGTGGACGCCTGAAAGAGGGCACGCCTGCTCAGATGCTAGCGTCGTTGAAGCAAATTCGAGCATTGCCGGATCGGACGCGGGTTTGGTGCGCGCATGAGTATACGTTGAGTAATTTGGAATTTGCGATGACAGTCGATCGAGAAAATTCGGAGTTGCAAGCGCGATTTGCGGAAGTGCGATCGGCTCAAAATCAAGCGACGATTCCGGCAGATTTGGGCTTGGAGAAACGAATTAATCCATTTTTGAGATGGGATACGCCTGAACTTCAAACAGCAATGGGGCGAACTGGAGACGTTGAAACCTTCGCGGCACTGCGTCAGAAAAAGGATCATTTTTAATATGGAAGCCATTCAAAATTTTGTACAGATTCGCGAGGGTCTTGCAACGGCTGGACAACCCACGATCGCACAATTTCAAACCATCCAAGAGGCAGGCTATACCGTTGTGATCAATCTCGCTGTTCCCACTTCAGAAGGTGCGATCGCGCAGGAACGCGAAATTGTTGAAGCTCTGGGAATGCAGTATTTTCACATTCCGGTGATTTGGGAGCAGCCGACGATCGCAGATTTTGAGCAATTCTCGAACATCATGCAGCACTCTCAACATGAATCCGTCTTTGTGCATTGTGCAAAAAATATGCGAGTCTCAGCTTTTGTGTATCTATACCGAAAATTGCACGAACACCTGAGTGAAGAGCAGGCAAAAGCGGATTTGCTAAAGATCTGGCACCCGAATGAAACCTGGCAGAAATTTATAGAAGCTGTTCAGAAAGCAGCGGTAACTTAATCGTAAAAGTTGCACCTTTGCCCTCCCCTAAACTATTTGCCTGAATCACTCCACCATGCAGTTCGATCAAATGTTTCGCGATCGCAAGTCCCAAGCCTAAGCCCCCAAAACTGCGAGTCGAACTGCCGTCTTCTTGTCGGAAATTATCAAATACATAGGGCAGAAAACTGGCAGAAATGCCCCGCCCAGTATCGCTGATGGTCAGTTTCGCCTCGGTTGGAGATGTAGAAAGATGAATTGTCACGTTTCCAGAAGCAGGCGTGAATTTCACTGCATTGGATAACACGTTCCATACGACTTGTTGCAGTCGATCGCTATCGCCACGCACCATTACTGGCTGAGGATCGTGCAAAAATTCTATCGAAATGGCTTTCGACTCTGCTGCTAGATAAACTGTGCTGATTGCTCCTTCCACGACTGCCGCTAAATCGACAGGTGCAGCGCGCAGATTGAGCTTACCTTGCAGAATTCGAGAGACATCGAGTAGCTCGTCAATCAATGTGAGTTGGAGCTTAGCATTGCGCTCGATCGTCTCTAGAGCTTGTGCTGCTTTTGTGGTATCCAATCGCTGTGTTTTGAGCATCTGCGCCCAGCCCAGAATGGGATTCAACGGAGTTCTCAATTCGTGAGAAAGTACGGCTAAGAATTCATCTTTGAGCCGATTGACTCGTTCTAACTCTTCTGTTCGTTGGCGCAGTGAATCTTCTAAGCGTCTGCGCTCTCTTAAGTCCACAATAAATGCGATCGAATCGCGGCGTTTCTCTCCGACCAACACATAGCCAATCAATACAGGAACTCGCTGCCCATCTCGCCGGATGTATTCCTTCTCATAAGGTGTACAAGCTCCTCGCGCCTGTGCCTCCGCTACATGCATTTCATCCAAGGGCAAAAATTCTGGGGGGGTAATGTCGATCCAGTTGATTTGTCCTGCTTCAAGCTCTTGCTGAGTGTAGCCAATAATCCGTAGCAGTTCATCGTTGGCGCGATGAATTCCACCTTCCACATCTCCAAATAAAATGCCAATAATATTGGCATCTGCGAGGCGACTAATGCGGTCTTCTCGATCTTGTAAAGTTTCTAATGCTGTTTTTAACTGTCCTTCTGCATCCCGCCGTTGTCGGTCTTCACGATTGAGAATCTTCGCGGTTTTCCAGATAAATACCGACGAAATCAGAATCAGAATCAACACTAAGCCAGAAATCGCAAACGCTACATCATACCAGCCAAGCTTCCAGCCTTGTAATACGAGCCAACCTAACAATAATGGGAAAATCAGAATGACCAGCAAAATTCTTCGTGCAACGATTCCTCCGACTAGAGGACTGCTAATCGATTTCATCAGTCCTTGATCTGGCGCAATACAAAGCAGCGCGATCGCGACTCCAATAAATGCGATCGCAGTCGGAAACGCCATCGAGGGGGCAGACAGATCAATTTGATATAACAGTCGTACTCCGTAGACATATCCGATTAAGGCTTGGAGTGCAATCGTGCCAATTGCGCAAGCTAACCCTTGAAACCATCTTGCTCGCGATCGTCGAAACTTTAGCGCCAATAACGCGAGTCCAGTTAAAACAAAATTCACTGCAGCATTGATGCCAATTCGCTCCTCTTCCTCAGATGGAGCAAAAAACTGTCCTAGAGCTAAACTTTCATCAAAGGTAGATTGAAGCAGCGCGATTGCACCAATCAGTAGAGGCACGACTGCGGCAATGAATTTGAAATGATCTAAGGCTTTCGATCGCCGCTCGACAGGGGAGATTGTGAGAAGTAAAAATAATCCAGCTGCAACGAAACTGGCAGCAGCACCCGTCCGCATGCTCGTGGTTCCAACTAGCAGAATGTTTCGCAACCAGGAAAGATTGAAAAACCACCCAGCTAGAACGAGACTCCCAATCAACGTGATGACTGTACTCGCATAAATAGATATCGCTCTCCATTTACTAAGCTGAGAATCTGGGACATAAGACAGCAGAGGCGGCATAGGTGAACGCTATAACATAAACGAGCCGACAACTCAGATAGTTTGGGCTGTCAGGTTGGTTAATGAATTGGTAGGACTAAGTTTAGGACTTTTTTGAACTAAATCATGCCTAAAAATTGGTGCGGGTACGGGTGCTTACCTAGAATATAGTAAGCGTGATAAATTGTTCGTCTACCGTAGGGCAGAGTTGCGGGGTCGCTGTCATCCTTCCTGTTGGTGAAGTTGTGTTTGGTTGGGGCTGAAATCTGATCGCTATAATAGCCCTGCTGTTATAGGTTGTGATTTTGCATCAGCCTGCTGAATCGTCAAAGACTGGAATTCTTTATGCAGTTTTAGCGTACTCTGCGTGGGGACTGTTTCCGGTGTATTGGAAGTTTTTGGCGCAAGTGCCTGCGGTGGAATTAGTCTGTCATCGGATTATCTGGTCAGCTTTACTGTTGCTCGGACTGCTTCGGATACAGAAACAACACGCGAATTTTTGGGAACTTTGGCGATCGCCAAAACTTGTGGGGGCATTGTTCGCCACGACTGCCATCATTGCCTGTAACTGGGGTGTCTATATTTATGGGGTCAATACAGGTCGGATTGTGGAAACCAGCTTAGGGTACTACATCAATCCTTTAGTCAGCGTGCTGTTAGGATCTGTGATTTTGAAAGAAAGACTAAATCGAGGGCAGAAACTCGCTGTGTTGATGGCAGCGATCGCGGTTGGAAATTTTGTTTGGCATTTTGGACAAGTCCCTTGGATTGCTATCTTTCTAGCATTGTCATTTGCCACCTATGGCTTGTTTCGCAAACTGATCACTGTATCGCCGATTGTTGGGCTGACGGTCGAAACCTTGCTGGCGATGCCGATCGCTTTAGGGTGGGTTGGATATAGAGCGGTGACGGGGACAGGGTTTTTCGGGATGGATGGGCAGGTGACACTCTTATTAATCGGATGTGGAGTTGTGACTGCATTGCCGTTACTGTGGTTCAACAATGCAGCCAAACGGCTGAGGCTTTCGACGATGGGATTTTTTCAATACCTAGCTCCGAGCCTTCAGCTTGCATTAGGCGTGTTGTTTTATCATGAGCCGTTTACTGCGATTCATGGTCTAACTTTTACGCTGATCTGGAGCGCGATCGCGCTTTATTCAGTCTCGTCGGTGAGCAAGCTCGCCGAGTAGATAAGTTGAATGAATGGTGCGATCGTCGCCCATGATGATTAAACTGAACAGTAAATCTGCGAGTTCTTCTAAAGTAGTCGGCATGGTTTCGGGATTGCGAAGGCTCATGATCGGGGTCGATCGCGGATCCATCACGATGAAGTCGGCTTCTTTACCAAGGGCAAAGTTGCCGATTTTGTCATCTAAACTGAGCGCTTTTGCACCTCCCAAGGTTGCTAAGAATAGGGCTTGGAACGGCGAAAGTGTTTGATGGTTGAGTTGAGCAATTTTGTACGCCTCGCACGCCGTTTTCAGCATCGAAAAGCTGGTGCCGCCGCCAACATCAGTTGCTAATCCAAGTTTCACCCGTTGAACGATCGAGCGTTCAATGTCGAACAAGCCACTGCCTAAGAAAGTATTTGATGTCGGACAAAATGCGATCGCAGAGTTTGCCTCTGCTAATCGTTCAAGTTCTAGATCGCTGAGATGAATACAGTGCGCGAATATCGATCGTTCTCGGACTAAACCGAACTGATCATATACATCCAAATAGTTTTGACAGTCTGGAAACAGTTCTTTCACCCAGGCGATCTCAGCCAAGTTCTCAGAAAGATGGGTGTGCAAATAAACATCAGGAAACTCTGCTAAGAGTTTGCCCGCATAGGTCAGTTGCTCAGGGGTGGAAGTGGGAGCAAAGCGAGGTGTGACTGCATAGAGGACGCGATTGTGGTGATGCCAGCGCTCAATCAGTCTTTTACTGTCTTCGTACGAGGATTGGGCGGTATCTTTGAGAAAATCCGGCACATTGCGATCCATCATGACTTTGCCGATGATCATCCGCATATTTCGGCGATCGCATTCTTCAAACAATGCTTCAGCCGATTCTGGAAATACGGCGGCGAGTACTAAAGCCGTAGTTGTCCCATTGCGGAGCAGTTCATTCACAAACACGGGGGCAATGGAGTCGGCATGGGTTTTCTGCTTGAATCGCCGTTCTGTGGGGAAAGTATATTTCTCTAGCCATTCCAACAGTTGTTTTCCGTAAGCTGCAATCATTTCCGTCTGCGGGAAATGGATATGAATATCAATGAAGCCAGGTAGGATGAGATGATTGGGGTGCGATTGGATAGCAATGTCTGCATATTGGGCTTTTAATTGAGCATAGTCTCCCAGGTCTTTGATTTTGCCGTTTTCTACAACCAACAAGGCATCTCGAATATAGCGAACAGATTCGGATTCAGACGTATAGAAAGGGTCGGCAACGAAATCTAAGCAGGCACTACGAAAAGCTTTGACAGTCATTTAGAAAGGACTCTTAACATGCACCCTCTATTCTAGTGACTGATCAATTTTAAAAAGCAAAAAGGGAGACATCATGTCTCCCTTTTTCTTTAGGCATGCGGATGGCGAGACTCGAACTCGCAAGGCAATGCCACACGCACCTCAAGCGTGCGCGTATACCAATTCCGCCACATCCGCCTAAGCCTTATTTAGAATAGCAGAGAAGTGGGAATTTCGTAACAAGAATTTCGGAAAAAATTTTGAGCGGAGTCGAAAATCAAACGCTCAATTCCGGCATTCATATCCCGAATACGGTAGTCCGATGCGATATTGCCAGTCCGAATTTAACGCGCAAGTTCGATTCTGAAGCGCTAATGTTGTCGGAAAATCCCGTTTTCTCAATCCAGGCACGATCGCCCAAATCTCTTTGACATCCGCCGACAAACTTGCCAATCTGCTCCAAACTGCGCTGTCTCCTTGAGTTTTCGATAAAAACGCAAATTGAGAAGGCTGACAATTTTTGGGAGATTGTTGCTCAGTTGATTGAACCGCCAGAGCAAATCCTAAGCCGACCGCAATATCCTGAAAATCGTTATAAGCCATGACGATCGCTCGACAGTCTGTATCCGTCACGATATTTTGCGCTACTCGATCGGGAGTATAGGGCTTGAGAAAAACTAAGTTCGAGATTACGAATATACAACTGAGTGCGCCAACTCCATAGAGCATCCATTGCGAGCCTGCGCGCTGTTTCCAAAAACTCGCCCCAATTAATGCACAGACTGCCGGATAGTAAATAAAGTTGTATCGCGGCACTTGTGTAATATCTTTGCCGAGCACATAGACGATCGCTAAAAATTCCAGCAGCACTCCCCCGACAAAACTGATCAAGACCAGCGTTTCCCCATGTGTATCCGGATCTTTCCAGAGACACTTCAATCCGCGAATCATCCACCAAATGAGCCATCCTGCGAACAGCAGCATCGATACACTCGACAGCACAATGATCCAAGTCGGTTGAAACTCGACCGGAAATGCGACTACCATCACCAACCAGCCTGCCGCAAACTGATACAAAGGTGCTAAAAAACTCCACCAAGCAGTCTGAGACGTGGCTAACCAATCTGTTTCAGGACGAGTCATATGACTGATAAAAGTAGGCAGCCACGGCAACCCAATGGCAAAAATGCCAAATCCGGCGGCAACAATCGCGCCCCAACTCCGCCACCAAAACTTGGTCGCAGGTCTTAAGCGCATTTGCAGCACGATTAAGGCAAAAAACTGAGCGGCGATCGCGAGCACTAAAAAATAATGCACATAGAATCCAATGCCATTTACGAGAATCCACCCGATCCAAATCTTCGGATCGTGTCGCTGCTGGACTAAATTTTGTTGAATCCGAATCAAGCCCATCAATCCCGCGATTACAAACAGCATCGGAACTGTATAGTGGCGAGCTTCCTGGGAGAGATAGACCGCAAAAGGCGAAACTGCCATTGTCATGGCGGCGGCAATGCCTGCTGAAGTCGAGAAGGCGAAGCGATTGAGCCAATACACCCCGAAGATGGCTGCAACGCCTGCAACAGCGCTCAGCGATCGCAATTTCCAGATCCAATTGCCGGGAGCAAATTGCACCCACTGATGCATCCAGCAAAAAAATAGCGGCGGGTGTACTGATTGTGTCGAAACGGTTTGAGCAATATTCGCGCAAGTGGTTGGCTTCAGTTGAAACAACTGATCTAAAACAGATAGATTAAAAAACTGCTCTAAAGGAACTTCACCATAATTCCGTCCAAAGCTGAAAATTGCGGTAATGACTTCATCCATCCACAACGGTTTGAGGTCGAGGTTCCAAAATCGCAAAACCCCACCGATCAGCAGAACCGCAATCAAACTCATCCAGTGCTTCAAGAGAAAAAGATCGAAACTCCAGCCTGAAGATTACACTAAAACCGGGACTCTGGAGAAAAGCAGATGCGGGTGATTGGAATTACAGGCGGAATCGCCATGGGCAAGACAACCGTTTCAAACTATCTTGCAACGACTTACCATTTTCCGATCGTGGATGCTGATCTGGTCGCACGCGAGGCAGTTGCAGTCGGCTCGCCAATTCTGTCGCAAATTGTCGATCGCTATGGATCAAAGCTGATTCGACTCGATGGCACGCTCGATCGATCGCGCTTAGGAGCAATTATTTTTGCCGATCCAATCGAACGAGCGTGGCTAGAGCAGCAAATTCATCCCTATGTTCGTAAAGTTTTTGAAACAGAACGTGACCGTGCGACTGTGCCAACTGTGTTTGTGATTCCGCTGTTATTTGAAGCGCAAATGACAGATTTAGTCACGGAGATTTGGGTGATTACTTGTTCTGAGCAGCAGCAAATTCAGCGATTAATGCAGCGAGAGAAATTAAGTTTAGAGCAAGCCAAGGCGCGAATTCAGAGCCAAATGCCGATTCAAGAAAAGTGCGATCGTGCCACGGTGGTTTTAGAGAATTCCACTAGCTTAGAGGCATTATTAAAACAAGTGGATCAAGCCGTCGATCGACTCAGTTGACAAGGGGCTATCGTTGCCAGATAGACTGATCAAGGCACAATCCTCAGACAAAATTTATTATGGCAGCTACATTAAAACAAATAGCAGGTTATCTCGATGCTAAAGGCTGGAAATACCGAATTGATGAAGAGGGCAGTCGAATTTTGACTGGGGTATTCGGCTCAAATTTAGAAGATTTTTTAATTGTGATTCAACTCGATGAAGATGGCGAATTCTTTGAAATGTTTGCGCCACGAGTTTTAGCAGGCGTTCAGAATCATCCGCATAAGACTGCGATTTTACAAACCATGTTAGCGATTTCTTGGGAAACGAAGATGTTGCAGTGGGAGTATGATCCATCCGATGGTGAAATCCGCGCGATCATTGAGTTTCCGTTAGAAGATGCTCTGCTGACCGAACGACAGTTCAACCGCTGTTTGCTGAGCTTAGTCGAATTGGTTGATGAGTTAGCACTGCCGCGCTTGAAAACGGTCATGGAAACGGGTGAAGATCCAGGCGATCTCGAAGAAGGGGAACGCCTCTTGCTGGCATTGCAAGAAGAGTCGCCAGGATTGCTGACGGTGCTAGAACGAGCAATGGAAGCGAGAAAGCGTCGAGGACGGAGATTGCCTTCTGAGGAGAAGGATGATGATGAATCGTTGGCTTAATTGTTGAGGGGGCTGAGTTGTAGTGCTGCTAGTGAATTCCCACTCTGATTACTCAGTAGATCGGCGCAATTCGCTTGAAGATAGTTGCTTCATTGCTCACCCGCCCTGAACTGGAAGTTCGGGCTAACCGTGCCAAGTGGGTTTCAACCCACTGAAGAAGCCGTTTTCATTGGCTGTTAGTCCCAGAGCGGACTTCGCACAGTTAGCCCCGAATTCATTCCGGGGCGGGTGAGCAACGAAGCGAACGGACTCATCTACTGATTCGCGGGGACAAGTGCGAATCGATATCACCATTCAGCACCTTCATTTAAGCGAGTCCAACAAGCTTCTCGCTCAACTCCCACATGCGTTTTGCTTTTGCGTCATCAGTTACTTTTTCAGACAACTCTTGCACGAAAGATTCGCGTCCTTCTTTCTGCCGATTTCCCCAACTCCAATGCACGCCTGACTGCTTGAACTCAGGATCAGCGACCACTTGAGCAGTTCGCTCCCCTGCTAGCTCTTGCGACACATAGCCTCCCGTAATGTTCTTTTGGAACCAGGGGAAGACTTTTTGGAAGACGGGTAAACTATTGCGGAACAAGGGTGTATCTGCGACGCAGCCTGGATAGAGTGTGTTGAAAACAATGCCAGTCGAATCGTGATAGCGACGATGTAGCTCTCGGCTAGTAATCATGTTGCACAGCTTACTATCCTTGTAAGCTTTTCCTGCCTTAAAGGGTTTGCCATCAATCATCGCGATCGGGGCTTTGAATCCAGCTTCTAATCCTGACAAATCGCCCAAATCTGCTGGAGCCGGAATTGGAATCTTGCCGCCTAATTCTTTCGAGTTCGCCGTCACTGTTCCTAAGATGATCAACCGGGGATCATTATGAGTCGAATGTTTCAGGTCTTCGAGAAGCAAATTGCACAAGAGAAAATGCCCGAAGTGATTGGTTGCAACGCTCAGTTCGTAGCCTTCAGGGCTGCGCATCGGCTCTTTGAGTAACGGCATGTAAACGGCTGCGTTACATACGAGAGCATCCAGAGACTTGCCGCTTTCTCGAAACTGGGTGACAAACTTGCGAACGCTTTCTAATGAACCCAGATCGATATGCATCAGAGTATAGCTATCAGGCGGCATGCCGAGAGATTTGGCAGCGCTCTCTGCCTTCTCTAAATTTCGACAAGCCATCACCACATGCCAACCTCTTTTCACCAAAGCTTTTGCTGCGTACAAGCCGACACCAGAGGACGCGCCAGTAATTACAACCGTGGGTTTTTGATCCTGTGCCATTTTCTTAAATCTTCGTGAATCGTTGACTGTCTTCATGTTCCCACATGAGCGATCGCAGATTTCCCTTTCAGCTATTACAGAATGTTGAGTAACAAAATATTGCGAATAATCACGGTCTTGGCTGCATTATTAAAGAGTGAAGCCTGTTATTCTGTCTTCTTGCCCCTTGTTCTGCGTTTATGGATGCCACGCTCGCAACAACCTTACAAATTGTCATCACAGTGATGGCAGGAATTGGAGCGCAGGTCGTTGCGGAATGGGTGCAGATTCCGGCGATCGTCTTTTTGCTCTTGTTTGGGGTGATTTTAGGATCGAGCGTGCTGAATTGGTTGCATCCGGATCAGTTGGGGACTGGGCTAGAAGTTCTGATTGCGCTTTTGGTGGCAGTGATCTTGTTTGAAGGCGGATTTAATCTGCAATTGAGAGAACTGGGTCGAGTGTCAGGCAGTTTGCGGAATTTGGTGACGATCGGGACGCTGATCACAATATTGGGCGGAGGATTAGCCGCGCATTGGTTGAGTGAATTTCCTTGGTCGATCGCGTTTCTATATGCTGCGTTAGTCGTGGTCACAGGCCCCGTTGTGATTAACTCGCTGCTGCGGCATGTAAAAGTCGATCGACAAGTTGCGACGATTTTAGAAGGGGAAGGCGTGCTGATTGACCCCATCGGCGCAATTTTGGCAGTGGTTGTGTTGAATGTGGTTTTGAATGGTCAGTCGAATCCGTTCAACATTGCCGGAGATTTGATCCTCCGCTTAGGCATTGGGGGTGGAATTGGAGCCATCGGAGCTTGGCTCATGGGCGTTTTGCTCCGGCGGGCGACGTTTCTCTCTGAAGACTTGAAAACCTTAGTGGTTCTGGCTGGATTGTGGGGCTTGTTTGGGCTAGCACAGACGATTCGCAGTGAAGCAGGATTGATGGCAACGGTGGTTGCGGGCATCGTGCTGAGAGCGTTTGCGCTGCCCGAGGAACGATTGTTGAAACGGTTTAAAGGACAGCTAACGACTTTAGCGGTTTCGGTACTGTTTATTTTATTGTCGGCAGATTTGTCGATCGCTGGAATTCTTGCGCTGGGTTGGGGTGGATTATTCACAGTGTTTGCTTTAATGTTCGTAGTTCGTCCGATTAGTGTTTTCGCTTGTACTTGGAAGAGTGATCTCAATTGGCGACAAAAAATCTTTCTCAGTTGGATTGCTCCCCGGGGAATTATTGCGGCTTCTGTTGCGTCAATTTTTGCGATTCTTCTGACGCAACGAGGTATTAACGGGGGTGATTCGATTAAGGCACTCGTCTTTTTGACGATTATATTAACCGTCGTATTGCAATCCGTGAGTGCTCAGATGCTTGCGAATCTGTTGAAGATTACCGCAGAAGATACGACTGGCGCGGTGATTGTGGGATGTAGTCCTTTGAGTTTGTTGATTGCAAGATTGTTTCGCGATCGCGGAGAATCGATCACGCTGATCGACACTGATCCAGACTCTTATCCTACCGATGCGAATTTGACAGTTTTTATTCGCAGTGCTTTAGATACAGATGTTTTAGAAGAAGCGGGCTTAGCTTCAGTGGGAACTTTTCTAGCAATGACAAATAATAGTGAGGTGAATCTGGTCTTAGCTCAAAGAGCGATCGAGGAATTTGCACCGCCGCGTGTGTTGTCGGTATTTCCGGCGGATGCGACGGCTTCGATCAAGATTCAGGGAGCATTTACGGCACAGTTTAATTTGAAAACTTGGAATCAGTTTCTCGCGGATAATGCCGTGAAGTTAGGAGAGACGGAGTTTGGCGAGAATTTTGAAGCACAACAGGCATATCTGCGATCGCTGATTGACTCTGAAACGGTGCTGCCAGTTTTACTCGAACGGGACAATAGTTTACAAGTTTGTCCTGCCGAGATGACTTGGCAAGTGGGCGATCGATTAATTTACCTCTTGCATGATCCCAAACCGAAGTTACTCAAAGTTCTCGGTGGTTCAAATCAAACGAAATTGACGTTAGAAAAACTATCAGAGATCGAGGAGATTCCGGTGCTTGAAGCCAGCGTTGACGAATCTTCGGTATGATTGATGGGTTGCATTCGTCTTGTTGAACTATGACTGCCTCGACTGGAATTTCGCTTACAACTTTGGCGCAGCAAACTCAAGCCGCAGCCCGTCAGCTTGCGGTGCAACCGACCGAACGGCGCAATGATGCGATCGCCAAAATTGCTGATGCGTTAGAAAGTCATGCTGCTGAAATTCTCGCAGCGAATGCAGCAGATTGCGAAGCGGCAAAATCAGATGGAATTGCATCAGCTTTGTATGCCCGATTGAAGTTAGACGAGGCAAAACTGAAAGCTGCGATCGTGGGCGTTCGAGATGTCGGAAAGCTCGCTGATCCGATTGGGGCGGTTCAGATTCATCGCGAATTAGATGAAGGCTTGATTCTGAAGCGAATTACTTGCCCCTTGGGTGTTTTAGGCGTGATTTTTGAAGCCCGACCCGATGCGGTGATGCAGATTTCTAGCCTTGCGATTAAGTCGGGCAATGGTGTGATTCTTAAAGGTGGGAAAGAAGCAATTCGATCGTGTGAAGCATTAGTCAAAGCAATTCAAGAAGGACTATCACAAGCAGGAATCGATCCATCTGTGGTACAACTTTTGACTACACGAGAAGAAACGCTGGAGCTATTAAAGCTTGATCAGTATGTGGATTTGATTATTCCTCGCGGCTCGAATTCGTTTGTGAAATTTGTTCAAGACAATACGCGAATTCCAGTGCTAGGTCATGCTGATGGAATTTGCCATTTGTACGTCGATCGAGCAGCGGATATTCCCAAAGCCATTCAAATTGCAGTCGATTCTAAAACGCAATATCCGGCAGCTTGTAATGCGATCGAGACTTTACTAGTTGATCAAGCCATTGCGTCAGAATTTCTTCTCGAAGCGGCTCCGGCATTTCAAGCGAAGAATGTTGAACTGCGGGGAGATGAACGCACTCGTGAAATTCTCAACATTCCAGCAGCAACCGAAGCAGATTGGTCAACCGAGTACAGTGATTTGATTCTGGCAATCAAGATTGTGGATTCGACAGAAGATGCGATCGCTCATATCAACACTTACGGCTCGAAACATACCGAAGCGATCGCAACCGAAGATGCAAAAACGGCGCAGTATTTTCTCGATCGAGTCGATGCAGCAGGTGTATATCACAACTGTTCGACTCGATTTGCCGATGGGTTCCGCTATGGATTTGGTGCAGAGGTTGGGATTAGTACCCAGAAGATGCCGCCGCGAGGTCCAGTTGGGTTAGAAGGGCTAGTGACTTACAAGTATCAGCTAGTTGGAAATGGTCAAATCGCAGCAACTTACTCAGGCGCAAACGCGAAACCCTTTACACATCGAGACTTGTAGGAAGTACCCAGACGGGCACTGTCGATCGCTTGGCTCCTGGAAGACGATAGATTCGTTCCCTAAACAACAGGAGTTCCAAAGATGGCGATTGACGAAACCAAAATGGTGCAGTCGATTTATGACACGCTGTTTAATGCCTATACTAAAACCCCTCCAGGTGGACTACCTGCTGGCAGTCAGGCGGATAAAGTTTTTATCACGATGGTTCCGGGTGGAGAGCCGATCAATGTTGCTCAGTATGCAAATCCGGTTAGTCCGCTGAATCCACAAGGCATTCCTGCCGCTGCTGAAAACTTTTCTCGATTGGTCGATCGTGTGCCGCTAGTCAATGGCACGTTTGTAGACACAGGCAAGAAAGTTTCTGAAGTCTACAAACAAGTGGTTGAAGGTGCAAGTGTAACTCCGCAACCTGTCGATCCAGCACTCAAAGCAGCTTACGATGCAGCATTTGATCTGCTCAATGACAAAGGACAAGACTTCAACGATTTGGGACAACCGATCGAAGTCGATGTTGATTCGATGCTTTATGTAAACTACAAGCGCAAGCAAAATGCTTACATTGATGCAGTCGCTTCTTTTGTCGCAGAGTCTTCTAAGTATGACATGACGAAACCTGCGGATCAGCGAGCTTGGGCAATGTTGGGACCGTCGCTGCAACGTCGCTTGGTCACAGCTTGGAATGATTTCCAAACGGCTCAGGCGAAACGCGTAGAAGACGCGCTTGCAACAATGGCACAGTCT
Organism: Leptolyngbya sp. GGD; assembly: GCF_026735145.1. Taxonomy (NCBI): domain Bacteria; kingdom Bacillati; phylum Cyanobacteriota; class Cyanophyceae; order Leptolyngbyales; family Leptolyngbyaceae; genus Leptolyngbya; species Leptolyngbya sp. GGD. Next base: position 582,054 of record NZ_JAPQKE010000001.1, on the reverse strand, counting down.
GCCACAAATCAGGTCGGTCGTGTGTTCAAAGATGCTCAAGAAAAACTGGTACTGCTCGAAAAAGGCAGTGCTCGTGATCAAGCTGAAAAGTACTTTGCAAGCTATGCTTTCCCGGCAAATTGGTACTCGTCGAGTGCTGCTCAAGGCTGGTCTTCTCTGAGTTTTACCTCTTCGCGCTATCAGTTAAATGAAAGCTCTAGCTTCAAGAAATTTGGCGGTGGAGCGAAGTTCAATTTGGGCTTGTGGAGTGTGGGCGGCGGAGCTTCGCATAGTGAAACTCGTCGGCATATGGATAGTCAAACTGATGATCTGTCGGTGAGCTTCCGGTATGCGCGGATTAATATCGATCGTCCTTGGATGAATCCGATGATCTTCGATCTGCCCGGTTGGAAGTATGGGGTCATGGGTAAAGGAAGCATTGCTTCGGGTAATCCGGCGACCGCAGATGGCAGAATTATGCCGTTGTTGCCGACGGGTTTTATTGTCGTGCGCGATTTGAAGATTAGCGCGACTTGGAGTAGTGCTGAGAAAGACTACATTAGTAAATCGACCAAAGGTGGCGGTAGCTTTGGTTGGGGTCCATTCTCGGTGGGTGGATCATATGAATCGAATTCGACGAATTTCCGCTTCCAGTCTGAATTTGATGGACGGACTTTATCGGCTCCCGGACTGCAATTGATGGCATTCATTAACGCAGTACTCCCGATGTCGCCGAAGGAATAGGTTACGCATCGAGTCGGGCAGTACTTGGAAAACCTCCTCTTTGATCAGAGGAATCGTTGAAAGTGCTGCCTGATGATCTGTTGATTCATCGACTGTGGAGAGATTGTGATGCCGATCGATCAAATTGCCCTCATTCAAACCGTTTACGATACGATTTTTTCAACTTTAGTTCAGCCTCCGCGACCCGGCGCACCCAATGCGCGATCGCAAGAAATGCTCTTAACTTTGGAATGGCCCGGTCAACAACTCGATGCCAGCCAGTACCAAAATCCCTGGACTCCTCAAAATCCCAATGGTTCGACTTTAGCGACTGAGATGTTCTCAGCGTTGATTGATGCGATTCCGCTGGTCGATGCAACTTATGTCGATTCGGGCGTAACCGTTGAGGAAATGTACGAGTTTGCTTTAGCCGCGAATGCGATTCCATTGCCGCCGGATGCCAGTGGTCAAGTGCCCCCCAATCCGGTGAATGTTACGTTGCAAAATGCTCGACAATTGTTTGAGCATACCAAGATGGCAAGTGTAATTCAGCCTGTTCTGTCATATCGTCCGTCCTATGCGACTCCTGGGAATTGGTGTGATGAAGCAGCCATGCAAACTTGGACGCAGATCAATGTCAACTCAAATCAGACGAAAAAGATCGCAGATTCGCCCTTTGTGCGCGTCGGAGGCGCAAAACGGATCAAAGACGGGATTTGGAAATTACCCAAAGGTGGCATAAAGCTAGGTGGAACGATTGAAACTCCGCCGATTAAAATATTACCAATCGATCCGGAAATCCTCCGTCGTACTCGAATCAATCCTCGTCTCGATCGTGTAGTTGCTCGTCCATTGAATACGGCGACGCTTGCAACGCCAGCAGTGACGGCAAAACAAGCGCTGCAAATGCAACATATCTCACCGAATCCAATGTTAGTCAGTCGGATTCGACCTGATATTTTAGAGAAAATCAAGCTGCGTCCGTTAGAAGATCGAGCGATCGATACCGAAACGAAAGACTTGAATATCTCATTCCGATGCTGTCGCGTCAATTTCTCGCGTCCCTGGTTGCTGAAATCGTTACTCGAAATCACAGGCTGGACGTTGCCAGGACAAGCGCCCGGAAGCTTATCTTCTGGAAAGTTAGAAGAAAATTTTGGCTCGTTTCCGCTGTTGCCGATCGGGTTTATTGCAGTGCGTGATCTGAAGATCAGTGCGAATTGGAGCAAAGTCGATCGAGAATTTGCAACGCAGGTCGCTTCTGGAAAACAAGCGATCGGGTTTGGCCCATTCTCGCTGAGTGGTAACTATGCCGAATCTGACAGAACTTACACTTCAAGCTTTGATGGCGTCACGATTTCTTCGCCGGGTCTACAAATTCTGGGCTGGATCAATCTGGTGATTCCGTTCGCGCCGCCAGCGTAGGGAAATTGGTTGACTGTGCTGTGTTTATAGCGAATCAAGAGTGGGGAGTAGGGAACTACAAAAGGCATCACACCCTACTCCCCACTCCCCACTTTACAAATGATTTAGGACTGTTACATCTAAATTAGACGTAATTCACAATCCGTGCAAACCCTTTCGGATCAAGGCTTGCACCACCGACTAAAGCCCCATCAATCTCAGGCTGTGCCATGATTTCATCAACATTCTCAGGCTTCACTGAACCGCCGTATTGAATCGTGACATTTGGATTGGTCAACTTACTGCGGATTAATCCAATCACGCGATTGGCTTCGATCGCTTCACAAGTATCTCCAGTCCCGATCGCCCAAATTGGCTCATAGGCAATCACCAGATTCTCCTGGTCAACGCCGACTAAGCCGAGTTCTAATTGTTTGAAAATGACGGCTTCGGTTTCGCCGGCATCTCGTTGCTGCTTACTTTCACCTACACAGAGAATCGGTTTTAATCCGGCTTTCTGTGCAGCTTTCAGTCGTAGGTTTACGGTTTCGTCGGTTTCGCCAAAAAATTGTCGTCTTTCGCTGTGCCCGATCACGACATAGCGCACACTCAATTCTTGCAACATCGCAGCCGAAATCTCGCCTGTAAAAGCCCCAGACTCTGCCCAATGAACGTTTTGCGCCCCAACTTGAATCCGACCGCCGTGCAAGTTTTTCGACAACACTGCTAAATCAGTAAACGGCACACACAGTAAAACTTCTCGATCGTCTGGTGTCTCGTCTAGCTGAGGCTTAAACTCCTGCAAAAACTCCAAGGTTTCTGCTTGAGTCTTAAACATTTTCCAGTTGCCAGCAATGATAACTTTTCGCACGGTTTTTCAGAAATAAACAGATTAAATTGCACTCTCCAGTCTACGGCTTTGGGGGGACAGTTCGATTTCGGATTTTAGATTTTGGGAAGTGAATGGGGAAGTGGGGACTCTACTCCCTACTCCCCACTCCCCACCTCTTAGAGCGCGATCGCATTCGGACGAATCTGCGCCCGCCAGTCTAGAGGCTCCGTGGTGAAAAGGAATTGCTGGCTAGTCGGAGTCTTACCATCCATCAGCCAGATTGCCGTTTCACCTGTGATATTGTTGCGCCAGATCAGATCGGCTTTTCCGTCGCCGCTGGTATCTCTGGCTCCATTCACTGCCCAGGCTTGATCTGCGATTTGAGCGATAAAGCCTGCATCGGCTAGGGACGTTCCATTCAAGAGCCAGACTGCGTTCTCGCCCGTTTGGATATTGCGCCAGACTAAATCTGCCTTGCCATCGCCACTGGTATCACAGACATCTGCAATTCGCCAGCCTGGAGTCGTGGTTTGCAGAATGAATTGCTGGCTGGTTGAGGTCAGACCATTCATCAGCCAAATCGCATTCTCCCCGGTGACATCATTGCGCCAGATTAAATCTGCTTTGCCATCGCCACTGGTATCTCGGGCTGCAACAATCCGCCAATCTTGGTTCGGGATTGGCGCAATAAAGCCTGCAGACGCGATCGCATTACCATTCATCAGCCAGATGGCATTCTCTCCGGTGCGGGTATTTCGCCAGACGAGATCGGCTTTGCCGTCATAGTTAAAGTCTGTGACATCGGCGACTTGCCACCCTGCTTCAACGGTTATCAGTGAAGTCGCGCTTATCCGATTGAAGCCATCCATCAGCCAGACTTCGGTTTCTCCGGTTGCCGAATTCACCCAGAAAATGTCTGCTGTGCCGTCATTGTTGAAATCGCGCGAAGCGGCGACTTGCCAGTTTTGACTCGCTAGGGTCGGGATCAAGCTGGTTGACTCGATACTTGTTCCATCCATCAGCCAGATCGCATTTTCTCCGGTTGAGGTGTTGCGCCAGAGAAGATCTGTTTTCCCGTCTGCGTCAAAGTCACGCGTTGAGACAATGCGCCAGTTTGCTCCGGTGATCGCTGTAAAGGCTGCCTCGGTGACTTGTGTACCGTTCAGGAGCCAGATTGCGGTTTGATTAGTATTAGAATTTTGCCATGCTAAATCGACGCTGTTATCGCCGTTGAAGTCGGGCAAGGCACAGTCGTTGTCGCTCATGCGGGTCAGTTTCACATTCAGCGGCAAATTCTGTGGGCTGAGCGCTGCATTTACGGGTGGATTCAAATTGATCTGGAGATTCTTATCCAAAACTGTTGGAGAATTGCTCAGTCCGGTGAGAGTGACGCTCCCGGTCGTTTGCCCCGCCGCGATCGTAATGAAGTTATTTGACAGTTGATAGTCAATTCCTTGGATGGCATCGCCTGAGATGAGTAAGGGAATCGTCACAGTTTGAGTCGAAGCAACATCTAAGGTCGCCGTAATATTAAAGCTGCCACTTGGCTTGATTACCCGCGTCCCGCCATCAAAATCGACGAGTGGAATGTACGGCCCATCAAATGTATTAATTGCCAGATTGTTGACTTCGTGGAAATTGAATTGATTGCCTGTGGACGCTGCAAAACCAAATTTAAACGTGCTAGGTAAAGCCCCATTGCGATCACTTTGGGTGATGTTGAAGTCACTGATTAGTTTTTCATCGACTTCTAAGGTGCCATTGCCATTGACATCGAAGGAGACAGAGAGGTTGCCGTTGGGGTTGAGATCGATGCCGACTCGGCGACGGGCAGTGGTGCGAACAGATGTGTTGACATCGATTCTGTTTCCTCCCGGCAGTTTTGCGTTGGTGAGGAGCGCATAGTTGAGAGATTCTTTGCCGCGAACTGCGATCGTTTGTGAAGAGAATCCTGTACCGCCTGCTCCATAGCCAGTGTTGGAGAAGTTACCAAATTCATCAAAGCCAATCCCCAAATAGCCGCCTTCGAGTCCTGCTACGGTTGGAGATTGGGTTGAATCAGAGGAGTATCCTAAGCTACCTCCGACTGCTCCACCCCTCGTTGGGTTCGCCGCTCCATCAATGAGAAAAAAGCTAATGCCGTCTGCACCATTTCCGCCATAGGCGTAGAGATCAAATTGTACAGACAGTCCGCTGGCTGAGTTAATCGGTTGGTCGTAGATGACGAATGAGCCTTGATTTTGTGTGTTATTGGTCAGCCGCAGTACGCCATTTCCAGGGGTGTCTGTTCCTCCTCCGGGTAAGCCGCCTGCTGAGGCAGAAGCGTTACTACGAGCGGTCAAGATAGGCGGAAGCGCCCCGTCTCGACTGGTTCCAAAGAGCCAGTTCAATTGGCTGACATCTGCGTTTGCGAAAGATTCGGTTAAGATGCTTTGTCCCGGCATGATTCACCCAACAATTTTTGTGTCCATTGATTTGATTACTTAACCATTCTTGGGCACTGTTCTCTAGCGGGTTCGTGAGCTTATGAGTAATTTTTTATACCGAAATGCTCAATACAGAGTTTCCTGTACCGCTTCTCTACGCTCGTGAACACAGTCTAAAACTGATTTTGATTTCTAAAAGAATTTACGGAGAACCTGCGGTCATCGCAGTTTGCACGGCTGCAATGCTGACGGTTTGATAGATCGATTTTAGGGTTTCCATTGCGGCTTGATTTGCGGGTGGCTCGATGGGGAGAAGTCCGAGTACATCCAGCACAGTTTCGCTGCTAGGAGGCGGGGTAATGACGATGAGAGATGATTCCAGTTGTTCGTCGTAGTTCCAAAGTCGATCGCGATCGAGCGGGGTTGTAGGACGGACTGCCGCAATTTCAGTCTGAGGTTCGTCACTGCCAGAACTGCGAATTTTTCGTAAGGCGCTAATGATTTCTTCTTTGCTGCGTCCGCGCAGTTGGAAGAGAACGAATGGATCTTCGCTAAAGCGATCGCCGAGTAGATAGTAAACGGCTCCGATATGTTTACAAGGATTTGCAGGATCGGGGCACGAACAACGGCTGTGAATATCGAATTTATTGAATGGAAAAAGGCTTAAGCCATTCGCAGTAAAGACATCTTGAATGTTTTGAGGCATTTCGCCAGCAAGCAGTTTTGCGGAGAAGATCGCACGTTCTGCCATTGATTCGATGATGTAGCTCCATTGTTCGTCGGTAAAGCGATCGAGCGAAAATGAGACTTCATATGGTTCGGGGGCAGTTCCCTGAACCATTGCTTTGACTTTAGGGCCAACGAAGTCAAGGCTTAACACATTGCCTTGTCGGGCATAGTTGCGGGCGCGAGCTAATCGCTGAGTGAATCCGATCCGCTCTAGAACTTCGATCCACTGTTCTGTCCACCATTCTCGATTGGGAGGTGAATAACTATCTGTCATGGTTTATTCCTCAATTACCGCAGTTCGATCGAGTAAGAGTAAGTCTCTGAGTTGATCGGTGTTTAACTCAGTCAGCCAGTTTTCACCTGTGCCGACAACTTGCTCGGCTAGGGCTTTCTTGGACTCGATCATGTCGTGAATTCGTTCTTCTAAGGTTCCGGTACAAACGAATTTGTGAACCTGAACATTGCGAGTCTGACCAATGCGGAAAACACGATCGGTCGCCTGATTTTCAACAGCAGGATTCCACCAGCGATCGTAGTGAAACACATGATTCGCTCGCGTCAAATTCAAGCCAACGCCGCCTGCTTTGAGCGACAGAATGAAGATTCTTGGTGCTTGCGGATCGTTTTGAAAGCGATCGATCATGGCTTCGCGCTGTTTTTTGGGCGTACTGCCGTATAGGAAGAGTGTTTCTCGTCCCAATTGTTTTTCGAGATGCGGTTTGAGCAGTTTGCCCCATTCGGCGAATTGCGTGAAAATTAATGCGCGATCGCCTTCTGAAACTGCTTCTTCGAGCATTTCTTCGAGACGTTGCAGTTTTGCGGATCGATTAGATTCAGCTTGTTCTTCTTTGTTGAACAAAGCGGGATGATTGCAAATTTGCTTGAGCTTCGTGAGCAGTGCAAGAATAATTCCTTTGCGTTGAATTCCGTCTGCCGCTTCGATTTCCGCGAGTGATTGATCAACGGTTGCTTGGTATAAGGCAGCTTGTTCGGCAGAAAGTCCGCAGTAGACAGCCATTTCCTGCTTTTCAGGGAGGTCTTGAATGATAGTTTTATCGGTTTTGAGGCGGCGCAAAATGAAAGGTTGAGTCAGAGATCGCAAAGTTTGCATCGAGGTTGTATCGCCATAGCGTTCGATCGGAATGGCAAACCGTCTTTGGAAGAAGTTCTTTTGTCCCAAATAGCCGGGATTGAGGAAGTCAAGAATTGACCATAGCTCGGTTAAGCGATTCTCAACAGGGGTTCCGGTGAGCGCAATGCGAAATTCTGCTTCGAGTTCTCGAACGGCTTGAGATTGTTTGGCTTCCGCGTTTTTAATGTTCTGTGCTTCGTCGAGAACAATTCCTTGCCACTCGACAAGCTGAAGGGATTTGAGATCGCGTTGAACGAGGGTATAGCTCGTAATGATTAGATTGGCACTTTTAGCAGATTTGGCGAAGGCTTGATGCTGCGATCGCTTGTCGCCGTGATGCACGATGACTTTTAAGGTCGGTGCAAATTTTTTCACTTCTCGTTCCCAGTTTCCGAGCACAGACGTGGGACAAATTAGGAGGATCGGTTGCTCTAATAGTTTGTTCTGTTTGAGCGTCAAAATAAAGGCAATGAGCTGAATCGTTTTGCCAAGACCCATATCATCTGCCAAACACGCGCCCAGTCCCCATTTTTCTAGAAATTGCAACCAAGCGACACCGCGAGCTTGATAAGGTCGCAACTCGCCTCGGAATTCTTTGGGGGTTTCGATTTCTTCGAGCGTTCCGGTTCCGGTTAAGGTTGTGACTAGCTCTTGCAATGCACCCGATGCTTCAAAACTGACGACTGGCAGTTTCTCGATCGTTTGAGTATCGCCTGTACTAATTCGCAAAGCATCTTCGAGCGAGAGCGTGGTTTGATCTTTTCGAGCCGCAAAGAAAGACTGAGCAGATTTGATATCTGACGATCGCAGTTCGACCCACTCGCCGTTAATCTCGACTAAAGGTGAATTCTGAGCGACTAAGCGATCGAATTCTTTTTTGCTTAGGCTCTGACCCCCGATCGACAATTCCCACTGAAAATTCAGCAAGCCTTGTAAGCCGAGTTTTCCTTTTTTCTGCTTGGTTGGTGTTGACGCTTTGATGCGTAGACCCAAGCGATTTGCCAGTCCGCCGCGATTCGCCAAGCTCTCCGGGAGAATCACCCCAATCCCACTATCCTGCAAGCGCCAAACCGTATTCATGATGAATTCGTACGCCTGTTTTGGGTCGAGTTGCAGGGCTTGGGGTCGAGCGTCTTGCAGGCTTGGTTCAATCAGCGGATACAGCCGAGAAGCGAGTCCTAACCCCATGAGTAAAGTCTCTTGCGGTCGTTCGATGATGCGTCCTTCATGCTGCAACCGTTCGACAGGATTTCGCCAAATGATCGGAGCACTGACTGTGAACTCCGGATCATCGATCGCTTGGAGCAAGTATTCAATCACCCAACTCTGATACGCTTCAACGGGTGGAATCAGCTTGAGACAAACGCGAAACTGTTCTTGATCTTTTTGTAATGGCGCTTTCCAAATCTCTAGTGCATTCGATAGCGTTGTTGCATCTGTTTCACTGAGCGTTGCAGCTTTTGTTCCTAATCCTTGTATCCAAGTTTGTAAAAGCGATGAGGGTTTGGCGATGCTCACCGATTGACGCACTTGAGCATCGACCATGTGATTCAGAAAATCTCGCAGCAGATCTTGAGGTTCGATCGGCAAATCAATCGCGAGTTCTTCCCCAGACTGATAGAGGCGACACACGGAAGGCATCTGTCGGATAAAATGCCGCGATCGCATCTGATCGGTGGAGCTATCAAGCAGAACTTCCCAATGATGCAAGCCGGGGAGAAACTTCGATCGAGCTAGCAAATCTAAAGCCCATCTCGCGACATGCGACCAAAATCGTAAATCTCCGCCGACAAAAGATTCCTCGCCGAGCGTTCCGAGCGGCACAGAATTGAGCAATTCAAATGCTTGAGCAGGTTCAAGCCACAGTCCTGCGACCTGCCACGGATACAGCACCCACTCAGACACCGGAGCCGCTGAAAGTTGAGGAGCATCTCCTTCAGTCGGCAGCGCTAAACCGCGAACTTGCCAATTTTTTAGGGTCGTTGCTGACTTCCGCCCCCGTTTTGTATCCTCTTCTAAGCTCGGCACTTTTAACGGCAAAGCTTCTAAAAACGTCAGCAACTCAGACTGATTCATCGCATAGGGATGGAGCGGAACGCCTGGAGCATCTTGTTTTGCTTCTAAGCGCCGCCAAGTCTCACCCCATAGAAAAAAACCGCCCTGAGAAACCCAACTACCGTGTAAAACTGCCATGCTGATCTATATGGATAAAAGCAAATAATCCTGAATTGGTGATTTAATCTTCCAAGACATCTCACGTTTGACTTAGAATCCGCTGCAAAATTTAATTTTAGCGATCGCGATTTCTCAATACAGAAAATCAATAAGCTTGATATTTTATTAAGTAGTTTAACAAGCCGTTAACATTGTTGAACTGTTGCGTTTACGCGATTATTCTAGCGCGATCGCACAAGGCAGGTTGCCCTTGATTTCGCTTGACCCTTCTGGCTTTAGATCCGGAGTAAAAGAACAAGAACGCTCATTTTCTCCAAGCTCTAACTTAAAAAAACCTTCACTATAGATCAAATAGCAAATCCTGCCACATTTCTTATTGAGTCGAGCAGAAACCTCCCGAAAATCTCCCGGTATTTGCAAATAAAAAAAGCAGCAAAAGTATATCAGTGTTACGATTGCAAGAACACTAAAAAAGAGAAGAAAGGACAATACACTTCATGCAAGAGTTCGAGAAGTCAATATCCTTTGATGGTAGGGATATTCGACTCAAAGTAGGCTTGTTAGCACCCCAAGCTGGAGGTTCAGTTTTAATCGAATCTGGAGACACGGCAGTCCTCGTTACCGCGACCCGTGCGAATGCCAGAGAAGGAATCGATTTTCTACCTCTGTTGGTTGATTACGAGGAGCGCTTATATGCAGCCGGGCGAATTCCCGGTGGCTTCCTCCGACGTGAAGGACGACCCGCTGAAAAAGCAGTTTTGACGAGTCGTTTAATCGATCGCCCCTTGCGCCCCCTATTTCCCTCCTGGTTACGAGACGATATTCAGGTCGTCGCTACCACAATGTCGATGGATGAGCGAGTTCCTCCGGATGTTTTAGCGGTCACAGGTGCGTCGATCGCTGTACTCCTCGCGAAAATTCCATTTAATGGTCCGATGGCTGCGGTGCGAGTTGGATTAGTCGGCGATGATTTCGTGATCAACCCCACTTATAAAGAAGTGGAAACGGGTGATTTGGATCTCGTCGTGGCTGGTTCTCCCGATGGCGTGATCATGGTTGAAGCTGGCGCGAATCAACTGCCAGAAGCCGACATGATCGAAGCGATCGATTTCGGTTACGAAGCGGTGCGCGATCTGATTCAGGCACAGCGCGATTTGCTTAAAGAATTGGGAATTGAACTGGTGCAAGAAGATGCGCCTGTGATTGACCAAACTCTAGAGAATTTTATTCGAGAGCGAGTGACCGCTCCTGTGAAAGAAATTCTCGGGCGGTTCGAGAAAGATAAACCGACTCGCGATGCAGCATTAGATGAAGTGAAGGCTTCGGTGGTGACGGCGATCGCAGAATTAGCCGAAGACGATCCGGTGAAAGTTGCCGCAGCCGCAGATTCTAAAGCGCTGAGCAATACTTTCAAAGATGTGACGAAAACGCTGATGCGTCGTCAAGTCGTCGAAGATAATGTGCGCGTAGACGGTCGGAAATTAGATGAAATTCGTCCGATCTCTTGCCGAGTTGGGGTGTTGCCTCAGCGGGTGCATGGCAGCGGCGTGTTTAATCGTGGATTGACTCAAGTTTTGTCGATCGCGACGTTAGGTAGCCCAGGCGACGAGCAAGAAATGGATGATTTGCATCCAGACAGCGAAAAACGCTACTTGCATCACTATAATTTCCCGCCTTTCTCAGTCGGCGAAACCCGACCGATGCGATCTCCCGGTCGGCGTGAAATTGGTCACGGGGCATTAGCCGAGCGTGCTCTGGTTCCCGTCTTACCTCCGAAAGAGCAATTCCCGTATGTGATTCGGGTCGTCTCAGAAGTGCTGTCTTCTAACGGTTCGACCTCAATGGGTTCGGTTTCGGGTTCAACATTGGCGTTGATGCATGCAGGCGTTCCGATTTCTAAGCCTGTGAGTGGTGCAGCGATGGGCTTGATCAAAGAAGGTGAAGAAATTCGCATTCTGACCGACATCCAGGGAATTGAAGATTTCTTGGGCGATATGGACTTCAAAGTGGCGGGAACCGATACCGGAATCACGGCATTGCAGCTCGACATGAAGATCTCAGGTCTACCGATGGATGTGATTGCTTCAGCCATTCATCAAGCGAAACCCGCTCGATTGCACATTCTCGGCAAAATGCTAGAAGCGATCGACCAACCGCGTCCGGAGTTGTCTCCTTATGCACCTCGCTTGCTGACGATCAAGATTGATTCTGATCAAATCGGCATGATCATTGGACCAGGAGGCAAGACGATTAAAGGCATCACCGAAGAAACGGGAGCCAAAATCGATATTGCTGAAGATGGAACTGTGACGATTAGCGCGATCGAAGGCGAGAAGGCGAAACGGGCGAAAGCGATCATTCAAGGCATGACTCGCAAGCTGAGTGCTGGAGATGTTTACGCTGGAAAAGTCACACGAATTATTCCGATTGGGGCTTTTGTGGAATTCCTGCCGGGTAAGGAAGGAATGATTCACATTTCGCAACTGGCTGATCATCGAGTTGGCAAGGTTGAGGATGAAGTCACGATCGGAGATGAAGTGGTTGTGAAAATTCGGGAGATTGATAACCGAGGACGAGTGAATTTGACTCGCCTAGGAATTCATCCGGATGAAGCAACTGCGGCGCGAGAAGCTGCAGCGAAGTAGAACGCTTTAGTTTAAGCTTCAATCTTTCCTGAAAAGGGAAGCTAGACCTCACATCTAGCTTCCCTTTTGTCATATTGAGGCATCGCATAACTCGATGGGCAGACAACCTGGCGAATTTGGAATTGGTATGATGAGTGCGATTTCATGGATAGGAGGCTCATCAGTGATAGAGTGGTCGATCGCTCAACAAACTTCTTTGGACAGCAATTCAGCTGTTGATACACAGACAGCCGCTACTATCCCCGAAGTAGTCATCATTTTAATTATTCTGCTGCTGATTGCGACCATTGTTGCTTTAGTCACTCAAAGTCTGAGAATCCCTTATGTAACTGGATTAGTTTTAGCAGGGTTGCCAATTACGGAGCTTTGGTCGCGACGGATTGGATTAGATCCTGTCTTGGTTTTAAATCTTTTCCTTCCGATTCTGATTTTTGAAGCGGCAATTAATACAGATATTCGTCGTCTCCGCAGCACTTTTAAACCGATCGCGCTATTAGCAGGACCAGGTTCGATCTTTTCCTCAGCAGTTATTGCAACTCTACTAAAGTTTGGACTGGGACTCGATTGGATTTCTGCCTGTCTGGTTGGCGTGATTTTGGCAAACACGGATACCGTCTCCATGATTGCTGTATTCAAGGAGATCCGCGTTCCTTCTCGATTAACAACAATTGTGGAGGGAGAAACACTCTTCAATGATGCGGCTGCGCTAGTCTCGTTTAATTTACTTCTAGTTGTCTACGCCACAGGCTCGCTTACCGCTGTTCAAGGAATACGAGAAGTGCTCTTAGTTGCAATCGGCGGGGCAATGGTTGGAGCCGTTTTAGGGTATTTATGCCTTCCCATCTTTGTGCGATTGCAAGATCCGTTAAGTAGCCTTTTATTAACAGTTGCGCTGGCATTAGGAACGTTTCAGATTGGGCAATCTCTGGGTGTTTCGGGTGCAGTATCAGTTGTGGTTGCGGGGCTAATTTTTGGCAATTTGGGGCTGTCTCGAAGTTCTTCTGCGTCAGAACGAATTGCGCTCTTGAGCTTTTGGAACTATGCCAGCTTTGGTGTGAATACTTTTATCTTTTTGCTGATTGGGATTGAAATTAATATCGAAACGCTGTGGAAAATTGCGCCTGCGATTCTGTTTGTGATTTTGGCATATCAATTAGGTCGGATTCTCTCTGTCTACTTACTCCTTGCAGGACTGCGTTGGTTCGATCGACCGATTCCACTCGTCTGGCAGCATGTTTTATTTCTGGGCAACATTAAAGGCTCACTCTCGATGGCATTAGCCTTGAGCATTCCGCTGACCGTGACGTATCGAAGTGACATTATTGCTCTGGTATTTGGTGCGGTCTTATTCTCTCTCGTTGGGCAAGGATTAAGCTTGCCCTGGATGGTCAAACGGCTCAAAATTGCCCGTATTTCAGATACATTGCAGCAGGCAAAGCAATTGCAGATGCAGTTAATTGCGTCGAAAGCGGCTCAGGAAGAACTCAGTAGTTTGCTGAGATCGGGGGTACTCCCGAAGGCGATTTATGAAGAGTTATGGGCATCCTACCAAGTCCGGGTCGTGCAATCTGAGCACGTGCTCCGCGACCTGTACAATCAACGTCAATCAACTCGTCGCGAGCCTGAGCACAGTGAGCTAGATGCAATTCGACGACGATTGCTGCTGGCAGAAAAAGGGGCCGTGGCGAATGCACTCCGCAAACAGATTTTGCCTGAAGATCTGGTGCAGACATACATCAAAGAGTTAGATGAGAAACTTCTAACGTTAGAAGATGACTAGCATGGGCGATCGTTGAAGAATTAGCACTTGTATCCAATTTGGCGTAAGAATGCTTGTCGAGTTTGAATGTCTTTATCTGTTTCCACACCTTTCGGTGAGAATCCATCAATGACACCTAAAATTCCGCGACCTTGTTCACTTTCTGCCACAATGACTTCAACAGGATTCGCAGTCGCGCAGTAGATGCTGCACACTTCAGGGCATTGTTTGATCGCGTTGAGAAAGTTAATGGGATAAGCATCCTTCATGAGGATAACGAAGCTGTGTCCTGCTGCGATCGCTTGAGCATTTTTCACAGCGACTGCTTCTAAGGTTGGATCATTGCTGGCTTTCCGAATCAAACAGGGTCCTGATGCTTCACAGAAAGCAATCCCAAACTTGACTTGAGATGAAATCCCGACCAATATTTCATACAAATCTTCAACGGTTTTAATGAAATGAGTTTGACCCAAAATTAAATTGCTGTCTTCAGGAATGTCTAATTGCACTGTTTTCAGTTCCATGTTGAGTTCTCCTGAGCACACTTCTAGCCGATAGATCTAGAACATAACCTTGAGAATCTTGTGAAGAGGCGCTTTAATCGATCGCGATTTGGTGTCATGCCGACTCATTTGAAGTTTTTGCACTCGAGCTAACGCTGCTCGGTAATTTGCTTGATCTCCTCGTGCTTTAAAGAGTTCGGCTGCTTTTTGGAAATCTGCGATCGCATGTTCAGTATCACCTTGGTCAAGGTAAGCTAAGCCTCGATTATCATAAGCCTCGCCAGAAGTTGGATCGATCTGAATTGCCGTTGTATTGTCTGCGATTGAACCTGTCAAATCCCGAATCATTCGACGTGCTTCACCTCGACTAAAGTAAAGTACAGCAAGAGTGTCTCCAGGAACTCCGAGATTCAGGGCTTGAGTGTAGTCTTCGATGGCTGGTTGGTACTTTTTGAGATAATGACGAGCCGCTGCTCGATTAAAGAAGGCTAAAGCTTGATATGGAGATAATGCGATCGCTCGAGTTGCATCTGCTTCTGCATGCTCGAACTCATCGACCATCAAATACAATCCTGCCCGATTGGCATAAAGTCTTGCATTGTTGGGATGAAGCTCGATCGCACGGTCTAAGTCCGAAATCGCGCCTCTAAAATCGCCTCGATTTGCCTTTTCAACCGCTTGCCAGAGCCAATCTTCAACCGTAATTTGAGCAATAGAGATGGCTTGATTTTGCAAGTTTGAAGAGGATGAGTATTGCACTGCTTGAACATCATTTCTGATCGAAAATCCCTCGATCAGAAGTGCGATTGCAACACTAAAGCTCAGCATAACTTTTGAGATGCTGCTCATAACAAAACTTCCTTCAGCATTCGATTGCTGAGTTTTGATGACGTTTGGAAAAAATGTCGTCGATTGCTTTCGACCTCTTACAGGCTCATTTGTTACAGATTAAATCTGCCCAATACAACTGAGCTAAGAGATCTTGAATTTTACTAAACAATGGCAGATTCCCTTGGCGATTGAGTTTGAGTTCATCTTGTACCAGCACGGTTGCAGCATTGACTTTAGGAGCGGCGGGCAATCGAGGTAGATGGGTTTCGGAAATTAAGGCTGTCGATTGTGGTACAACGATCGCTGGATTTTCTTGCGGCTCAGTTGGTTCATCCCACGGATCAGGGATGGAATATCGATCGATATCTAACAAGCCGAGAGAGGGTCTGTCTGAAGCAATATTTAATAACATCATTGCCTCCTCTAAATTGTTATTTCTCCTCACTGCAATCGTAAGCAACAAAGTTGAGGAACTTGTGAGATTTGATCAGAATCGGTGATCCTCACAAGTTTCTCAAACTCTTCTTTTACTGTGAACTCTGAGGAAAGATCGTTCAATTCCTCAGAGGAGGTATGCTATGACATCGCTGAAATCCTCAAGATTGATTGGCGCGAGTCTACTCGGTCTGGTCTCGTTGGGTGGAATAGGTTATGTGATTTGGCATCTTGTCCAACCTCGTCTCTATCCAACCGATGCCAGCCAACTTTTTCCTACAGATCAATCGACTGTGGAAGCCACGAGAGAGGTTCTAAGCTGCACCATCACAATGGCAGAAATTGATACACCTCACCCGCCGCTTCCCGTCTATTTTGCTGCCAATAATCCGACGAGTCGGATCGTGGGTCACTTAGACAATCATGTGTTTGTCACGGTGGCAACAGAGCAAAATGGATGGTTCTTGATTCAGAATCCTATGCAAGGCTGGATTCCAAAAACACAGACCCAAAATAGCTGTAATGAAAAAGTCGAATTGGTCAAGTTTAGTCCGAAAGGAGGTCGAAGTGAGATCGCCGATCGATTTGTGGGATCAGGAAGCCACCTTTATCGTGTCCCGCTTACTCAAGGATCAACGCTAACGGTCTCGAATACGCGCGGTGTGTTGCCTTTTGTCCTTGATCCAGACGGAGAAATGTTTGGAAATCCGAAAGAGAGCCAAATTAATTGGACAGGTCAAATTCCCCGCACTGGAGTTTACACCTTAGAAATGCTCTCGCAGCATAAAGGCTATCGATATGCTTTTACCGTTTCTGTAAACTAAGGCGAAGTTGCTATGCAGTGGAGAGAGTTGGAAACAGTAGATTCTAGTATTCGTTTCGACAATATTGCTGATCTGTACTGGCGATGTACTAGCGTGAACGTTGCCGTAACTGTTCGTCAACTTGCAGTGAGGGGATAACGTATCATGAATGAAATCAATCTTGGCGATCGCGTTGTTATCCAACGACAGAATTTGCAAAGTCTCTTTGCTGCGCTTCAGCAATTGGGATATGAGCTCATTGCTCCGACGATTCGGGAAGAAGCAATTGTTTACGATGCAGTGTCTTCGGTCGAGGAGCTTCCGATTGGATGGACTGACGAACAATCCGGCGGAGTCTATCGCCTCAAGCGACGGGAAGATCAGGCGTTGTTTGGCTATGCCGTGGGCGCACATTCGTGGAAGAAATACTTGTTTGCACCCCAGGTTCGACTCTGGCAAGCAGAGCGTAAAGGGCAAGAGATCACTATCCGTGCAGACCCGCCAGACACAACAAAGCGCGCTTTTATTGGTGTGCGATCGTGTGATCTTCATGCGATCGCGATTCAGGATCAAGTCTTTCTGCATGGAGAAGCAGTTGATCCGCACTATCAATCCCATCGCCACGATAATTTTGTGATTGCGGTGAACTGTGGACAGGCAGGGGGAACCTGTTTCTGTGTGTCCATGCAAACGGGACCCCAAGCTACGAGCGGATTTGATTTGGCATTAACGGAGGTACTCAATCCGACGCATTACTTTGTTGTCGAGATTGGTAGTGAAGCGGGGCGAGACATGCTTCAAGCTGTGCCTCATACGATCGCAACGCCAAATGATCAGGAGATTGCTCAACAGATTGTTGCAGAAACGGCGCAACACATGGGACGAACAATGCCAACTGAGGGCATTAAAGAATTGCTCTACAACAATCTAGAACATCCCCGATGGAATGACGTTGCTTCGCGATGTCTCACCTGTGCGAACTGTACAATGGTCTGTCCGACTTGCTTTTGCTCGACAGTCGAAGATACGACTGATTTAACAGGCGATCATGCTGAGCGCTGGCGAAACTGGGATTCCTGCTTCACGATGGATTTTTCTTATCTGCATGGTGGCAGTGTGCGCGTCAGTACAAAATCTCGCTACCGCCAATGGATGACCCACAAATTAGCTTCGTGGATTGATCAATTTGGCACGTCGGGTTGTGTGGGGTGTGGACGATGTATTACTTGGTGCCCCGTTGGGATTGACATTACGGAAGAAGTAAAAGCCATTCGAGACAGTCAGGAGGTCAAACACGAATGATGACGAACTTGGCACCGTTGTTAAAAGAACATGCTTTTTTTGAGGGGTTGAAGCCTGAGTATATTGAACTCTTAGTCGAGTGTGCGTCTAATGTTCGGTTTGAGGCAAATCAACTGATTTTCCGGCAAGGAGAAAATGCGGATAGCTTTTATCTGATTCGACAAGGCAAGGTAGCAGTCGAGATTAGCACACCGGGACAACCCGCGATCGTGATTAAAACGTTAATGGAACATGATGTCATTGGATGGTCTTGGCTCTTTCCTCCTTATCGTTGGCAATTTGATGCCCGAGCAATGGAGCTAACTCGCGCGATCGCACTTGATGGTCGATGCCTGCGAGGGAAATGTGAGTCTGATCCGGTACTCGGTTACGAACTGATGAAACGCTTCTCAGCGATTATGCTCGAAACATTACAAGCGACTCGCCTCCAATTGCTCGATCTCTACAATGTGCCGAGTCGGAGGGCGTAATGATCCTAGAACCGATGCAGCCTCACATCTACCGAGTACGGCAAACGCGGAAAGAAACCCATGACACCTTCACGATGGAGCTAGAACCTGCGCAAGGTAATCAACCGTTTTACTTTGCGCCAGGTCAATTCAACATGCTCTATGCTTTTGGGACTGGAGAATGTGCAATCTCAATTAGTGGGAATCCTAATGAGCCAAACAAACTCTTACACACGACTCGGATCGTGGGTAATGTGACGACTGCATTGAGTAAATTGCGTCCGGGTGATTCGATGGGCATTCGAGGTCCCTTTGGCAAGGGATGGGATTTGCAAGCCGCAGAAGGCAATGATGTGGTGTTTGTTGCTGGAGGGATTGGATTAGCTCCCTTACGTCCTGCGATCGCTTACGTGTTGGCGAATCGAGCTAAGTATGGCAAAGTCGTGATTTTAATTGGAACGCGCACGCCCCAAGACATTCTATTTCGGCATGATTTGAAGCAGTGGCGATCGCGCCTTGACTTAGAAGTTTTTGTCACGGTCGATCGGGCTGAACCGGGTTGGCAAGGCAATGTAGGAGTCGTAACTGCTTTGATTCGACGTGCGCCTTTTGATCGACTGAATACTGTTGCGATGATTTGTGGTCCTGAAATTATGATGCAGTTTACTGTGATGGAATTGCTCAAACGAGGCGTGAGTCCAGAAAGCATTTACATCACGATGGAACGCAATATGAAATGTGCGATCGGGTTTTGTGGGCATTGCCAGTTAGGACCGACCTTCATTTGCAAAAATGGCCCCGTATTTCGCTATGACCACATCAAATTCTGGTTTGACCAGCGGGAGTTTTAGAGTAATGAAACAGCTACATAAGCCGAAACTTGCTGTTTGGAAATTTGCGTCCTGTGATGGGTGTCAATTGAGCTTGCTCGATTGCGAAGATGAATTGCTAACTGTGGCAGGAGAGATTGAGATTGCCAATTTTATGGAAGCTTCTAGTGCAGTTGTCAAAGGTCCTTATGATTTGTCGTTAGTTGAAGGTTCGATCACCACTCCTCACGATGCAGAGCGAATTCATCAAGTCAGGCGGGCTTCAAAACGACTCGTGACAATTGGCGCTTGTGCAACTTCTGGGGGCATTCAAGCGCTCCGAAATTTCAAAGATGTCAAAGCCTTTACTTCGATTGTTTACGCTAAGCCAGAGTACATTGAAACTCTGAATAAATCGACTGCGATCGCGGATCATGTGTTCGTTGATTTTGAACTCCGGGGCTGTCCCATTAACAAGCATCAATTACTAGAAGTGATTAGTGCGTTCTTGAGCGATCGTAAACCTGTCATTCCGACTTACAGCGTGTGCATCGAATGTAAGCGTCGTGGAAATGTCTGTGTGATGGTCGCTCACGGAACTCCTTGTATGGGACCTGTGACGCAGGCAGGGTGTAATGCGCTTTGTCCAACATACAATCGAGGGTGCTATGGCTGTTACGGGCCTATGGAAAGCCCGAACACGTCTGCATTAAGCCAATGGTGGAAGCAGTTGGGAGTAGACGAAACAGATCTGGTTCGGGCATATCGCACGTTTAATGCCTATGCAGAAGCCTTTCGCAAAGAGAGTGAGCGTCATGAGCAGTAAAACGATCAAAGTCGATTATCTCGCTCGCGTAGAAGGCGAGGGTGCGATGTATGTGAAAATCCGCGATCGTAAAGTGCAAGATGTGCAGCTTAAAATCTTTGAACCTCCTCGATTTTTTGAAGCATTTTTACGCGGACGGCAATACAGCGAAGCTCCTGATATCACGGCTCGAATTTGTGGCATTTGTCCGATCGCGTACATGATGAGTTCGATTCATGCCATGGAAAATATCTTGGGCATTGAAGTCGAAGGTGGATTGCGCGCACTCCGACGATTGATTTACTGCGGCGAATGGATCGAGAGTCATAGTTTGCATATTTTCATGCTACACGCGCCGGATTTTCTCGGTTACGAGAGTGCCATTCACATGGCGAAGGATTATCCGGAACTTGTGCAGCGGGGCTTAAGACTGAAGAAAATTGGCAATCGAATTCTAGCTTTGATTGGTGGGCGAGAAATTCATCCGATTAATATTCGAGTAGGCGGATTTTATAAGCTACCGACTCGGCAGGAACTACAATCGCTGATTGATGATTTGCAATGGGCGTGTGATGCGGCAGAAGAAACTGCACGATGGGCAGCAACATTGCCTTTTCCTGAGTTTGAGCAAGACTATGAATTTGTTGCGCTTCATCATCCGAATGAATATCCAATGAATCAAGGACAGATTATTTCTAATAAAGGATTGGATATTTCAAACGATCAGTTTTATGAATACATTGAAGAACAGCATAAACCTCACTCAACCGCCTTACATTCCATTATTAAAGAGCGTGGAGATTATCTGGTAGGCCCGATCGCACGATTTAATCTCAATTTTGACCAATTCACACCACGCGCACAAGCGATCGCACGTGAAGTCGGTCTACTTCCCATTTGTCGCAATCCATTTCAGAGTATTGTGGTTCGCAGTATTGAAGTACTATTTGCTGTGGAAGAAGCGCTGCGGTTAATTGAAACCTATGAAATGCCCGATCAAGCAGTGGTCGATTACAAGATTCAAGCGGGAGTTGGGCATGGCTGTACTGAAGCGCCTCGCGGTATTCTCTATCATCGCTACAAGATTGATGCAAAAGGGGACATTCTAGATGCCAAAATTGCGCCACCGACTTCGCAAAATCAAGGCAGGATTGAACATGATCTGTGGCAATTTGTAGAGCAACAAATCGATTTAGCAGATGATCAATTACGATCGCAGTGTGAACAACTGATCCGCAGCTACGATCCTTGTATTTCCTGTTCAACGCATTTTTTGAAGTTAGATGTCGATCGAGCCTAACCCAATGCAAAACATCATGCTGATTGGTGTGGGAAATGAATTTCGACACGATGATGCGGTCGGATTAGTGATTCTAAGAAAACTTCGCAATCAGCTTCCAGAAACGATTTCAACGATTGAAGCATCGGGCGAGGGAACAACATTAATCGAGTTGTGGCAAACCAGCGATACCGTTTATCTATTTGATGCTGTGTCTTCGGGTTCTGAAATTGCTACGATTCATCGCATTGATGTTCATACTCAATCGATTCCATCGCAATTTTTCCACTATTCCTCTCATGCGTTTGGAGTAGCAGAAGCAGTTGAACTTGCTCGATCGTTGAATCAACTTCCAAACAAACTCATTCTCTATGGGGTAGAAGGAAGTAACTTTGCAATTGGAATCGGACTGTCAGAAGCAGTTGAGCAAGCTATAGAAACTGCGATTCAACAAGTGTTATCAGAATTGGAGATCAACCATGCATGAGGCAAGTTTGATGAGCCATTTAATTCAAACGATTGAAGCGATCGCTCAAGAACAAAACGCGACGAAAATACTTGCTGTTAAAGTTCGATTGGGTGCTTTGTCTCATTTCTCACCTGAACATTTCACCTATCATTTTGTGATTGCCTCGCGACATACACTGATGGAAGGCGCACGATTGGAAATCGAAACCTCAGATGATTTGACTGATCCGATCGCACAAGACGTTGTTTTAGAAAGCTTAGATATGGAAATCAACGAAGTTTTACAGAGCTAATTCCTTATAGTTTTCTCAAAAATGGATGATAAACATGATTTAGAACGATTGCGAATTCAGATTCGAGGTGCAGTTCAAGGGGTTGGATTTCGCCCATTTGTCTATCGTCTTGCTACAAATTTAGGCATGGTTGGATGGATTAAAAACTCAGCAGAGGGAGTCTGGATCGAAGTAGAAGGAACGCGATCGCAGCTTGACCTTTTTCTGCTCAAACTAGAACAAGAAAAGCCTGTCCATAGCCTGATTCAACAATTACAAGTCTCTTCGCTCGTTCCACTGGATGAATCTGATTTTGAAATCTATCCGAGTGTGAGTGGAGAAAAAACGACGATTGTTCTTCCTGACCTTGCTACTTGCTCAGACTGTATCCGAGAACTCTTTGATCCGAACAATCCTCGCTATCGCTACCCATTCATTAACTGCACTCATTGTGGTCCGCGCTTTAGTATTATCAACGCTTTGCCCTACGATCGACCCAACACCAGCATGAATGCGTTTCAGATGTGCGATCGCTGTCGAACTGAATACGAAAATCCGCTCGATCGTCGATTTCATGCTCAACCTATTGCTTGTCCAGAATGCGGTCCTCGGTTGGAATGGTGGGATCAGAGCGGAAAATGGCTGGCATCCGATGAAGCTGCGCTACAAGCAGCAATCCAAGCGATTCAGAACGGAAAAATCATTGCAGTCAAAGGGTTAGGTGGATTTCATTTCATGGTAGATGCTCGGAATTCAGACGCGATCGCGACTCTACGACAGCGAAAACATCGACCTGATAAACCCTTTGCAGTCATGTATCCTTCGCTAGCAGCAGTTCAAAAAGACTGTGAGCTTTCTGACTTAGAAGCTCAACTACTCACTGCTTCAGAAGCCCCAATCGTTCTACTTCGTCGTAAAGCAAATCTTAGCGTTCTTGAAACGGTTGCACCGAATAATGCTTACCTTGGTGTTTTACTTCCATACACGCCGCTGCATCATTTGTTACTATCCGCGTTAAATTTTCCAATTGTTGCAACGAGTGGCAACTTATCGAATGAGCCGATTTGTATAGATGAGCGGGAAGCGATTCAGCGTTTATCAGGAATTGCAGATGCGTTTCTAGTTCACAATCGTCCCATTGTTCGTGCTGTTGATGATTCGATTGTGCGAGTGATTGCCGATCGCGAAATGATTCTGCGTCGATCGCGGGGGTATGCTCCGTTACCTATTGCGATCTCCAAGCCTATGCCAACCTGTTTAGCGGTTGGAGGACATCTTAAAAATACGATCGCACTGACAATTGATTCCAATCTGTTTGTCAGTCAACATATCGGAGATTTGGAAAATCAAGCTACTCTACAAGCTTTTGAGCAAGCGATCGACACCTTTGAGCAACTTTATGCGGTTCATCTCGATCTCATTGCTTGTGATGACCATCCTGACTATCTTTCAACTCAGTACGCTCAACAGCGAGCCTCGAAATTGCAATCGAGTCAAATTCTTCCGGTTCAACATCATCATGCTCACATTGCTGCCTGTATGGCTGAGAACGGATTAGAGGAAACGGTGTTGGGGGTGGCTTGGGATGGCACAGGCTATGGACTCGATGGGACAATCTGGGGTGGAGAATTTTTCTTAGCGAATCTGACCGATTTTCAACGGGTAGGACACTTCAAACCTTTTAGACTACCGGGAGGTGAGAAAGCAATTCGAGAACCCCGCAGAGCTGCGATCGCAGTACTTTACGAACTGTGGGGAGAAGCCGCATTCGATCGAACAGATTTAACCCCTGTTCAAGCATTCAATGCCCAGGAGCGCGACATTCTACAAGCCATGCTCCAGAAGGAACTCAACACACCTTGGACTTCGAGCGCAGGACGACTCTTTGATGCAATTTCAGCCCTGCTCAACCTCGTGCAAATTTCAACGTTTGAAGGACAAGCAGCAATGGCGTTGGAATTCGCGTTAGAGCATATCTCAACGGATGAAGTTTATTCGTCTGTCATTCATCAGGGCATTTTCGATTGGTCTACGATGATTGAGGACATCATTTCAGAAATTGAGCAAAAAACATCAGGTGCAATGGTTTCTGCAAAGTTTCATAACACAATGGTCGAAGTCATTCTTCAGTTTGCGCGACAATGGAAACAAAAGCGTGTTGTCTTGTCTGGAGGATGTTTTCAAAATCGGTACTTCAGCGATCGCACGATTGCCCGTCTCCAAGCAGAAGGCTTCCAACCTTACTGGCATCGGCATATTCCACCCAACGATGGCGGCATTGCTGTTGGACAAGCAATCATTGCTGCATCCCAACTATTAAAGCGTGGCGGTTAAGTATGTGTTTAGCGATTCCAGGAAAAATTCTCAGCATTGAGGGTAATGATCCATTGTTGCGAACGGGTCGAGTTAGCTTTGGTGGAATTGTGAAGGAAGTAAACTTAGCCTTTGTGCCAGATGTCCAGATTGGAGACTATGTGATTGTTCATGCGGGTATTGCGATTAATCAACTCGATACTGCGGTTGCAACCCAATTTTTTGAACACTTAAATCAACTGCGTGACACTCCAGCAGAATTGCCATGAAATATATTGACGAATATCGAACTGCTGAGCTTGCTCAACGCTACACTCAAGCCATTGATCGCATCACGACGCGACCGTGGACAATCATGGAAATCTGTGGTGGACAAACTCACACCATTGTTAAATTTGGCATTGATCAACTGTTACCTCGATCGATCACGCTGATTCATGGTCCAGGATGTCCCGTTTGTGTCACATCTGCTGAATTAATTGATCAAGCTTGTGCGATCGCGGCACTTCCTGATGTCATTTTCTGCTCGTTTGGTGACATGCTCCGAGTTCCAGGGAGTCAATACGATTTACTTACGGTGAAAGCCTTAGGAGGGGATGTCCGAATCGTTTATTCGCCGCTGGATGCACTCAACCTTGCTCAAGCGAATCCCGATCGACAAGTTGTATTTTTTGCGGTTGGCTTTGAAACGACGGCTCCAGCGACCGCGATCGCAGTTCATCAAGCCAAACAACAAAACGTTCAGAATTTTTCACTGCTAGTCGCTCATGTCTTAGTGCCTCCCGCGCTCGAATTACTGCTCTCCTCGCCAGAACACAATATTAATGGACTGTTAGCCGCAGGGCATGTTTGTACAGTGATGGGATACAAAGACTATGAGCCGATCGCTCAAAAATATCACATTCCGATTGTCGTGACTGGATTCGAGCCTGCTGACATTTTGCAGGGTGTTTATCTTTGTGTTCAGCAATTAGAGGCAGGACAAACAAGGGTCGAAAATCAGTATGCTCGTGCAGTTCAGCGATCAGGCAATCAAATTGCACAACAACTGATGCGAGACGTGTTTACTGTCGTTCCTCGGGACTGGAGAGGAATTGGTACGATCGCTCAAAGCGGCTTAGGACTGCGAGATCAATATGCCGAATTTGATGCAAGTCTTCGATTTCAAGTCTCAGCACAGACATCTCAGTCAGAACAATCTGACTGTATCAGTGGTCTGATTTTGCAAGGAATTCGGAAACCGCAGGAATGTGCTGCCTTTGGAACACGCTGTACACCTGAACATCCTTTGGGCGCACCTATGGTTTCTTCCGAAGGAGCGTGTGCAGCTTACTATTACGCAAGGAGAATGCTATGAAAAATCACACTGAACTGAAGCAAATTGCCAGTCAAATTCTGTCTGGAATGCTGGCAAATCCGCATATTTATGCCACGATTAGCGATGAAGAAGGGCGCGGACAACAAGAGCAAATTTTGATTCTCACTGCGATCGAGATGGCAGAAAAATTAATCGAAAAGGTAGAAGATCGTGAGTAGTCCTCATTCTCGATCGTGTCCTATGCCGATGCAAAAGTTTTCTCAAATTCTGCTCGCGCATGGCGGAGGAGGACAACTTACGCATCAATTAATTGAGCAATTATTTATTCCGACCTTTGAAAATACTGCACTGTCTTGTCGCCACGATGGTGCAGTATTAGATGTCCATCATGCTCAAATCGCATTTACAACAGATTCTTATGTCGTTCAGCCGCTCTGTTTTCCGGGTGGCAATATCGGGACATTAGCAGTCAATGGAACCGTCAATGACCTAGCAATGTGTGGCGCACGTCCGCTTTATCTGAGTGCTGGATTCATCTTAGAAGAAGGCTTCTCCATGCCTCTATTGCAAGACATCGTAGACTCAATGCAGCAAGCTGCTCAGACTGCCAAGGTTCAAATCGTGACCGGAGACACAAAAGTTGTCGATCGAGGTCGCGGGGATGGATTATTCATCAATACAGCCGGAATTGGAATCATTGAACATGCCTGCAAGATTGCGCCACAACAAATTCAAGTAGGGGATGTGGTCATCATCAATGGCGATATCGGTCGGCATGGCATAGCGATTATGGCAATGCGAGAAGGATTGAGATTCGAGAGTGCGATCGAGAGTGACTGTGCCGCTTTAATCGATCCAGTGTTCGCTTTACTCGATGCAGAAATTTCTGTGCATTGTTTGCGAGATTTAACCCGAGGAGGATTAGCTAGTGCCTTAATTGAGCTTTCTGAAGGAGCAGCCATGCAGATTCAACTCGATGAAGCTGCAATTCCTATCCGCGACGAAGTGCAAGGCGCATGTGAAATTTTAGGCTTAGATCCGTTATATGTAGCAAACGAAGGACGCTTTGTCGCTTTTGTTGCGCCCCAAGATGCTGAGCGCGCGATCGCGCTGCTAGAGCAACATTCTCCCTGTAATCCTCGGATTGTGGGGCATGTTATTCACTCAAATTCTTCCGCTGTGATTTTGAAAAACAAACTCGGAGTAGAACGCATGATCACACGACTGAGTGGGGAGCAGTTACCTAGAATTTGCTAAGTAGGGAGGTGAAATGAATTGGAAGATTGTCGCTCTCGTTGGCGTCCCGCCCTGAACTGGAAGTTCGGGCTAACTGTGCGAAGTGGGTTGAAACCCACTGAAGAGGGCGTTTTCATAGGCTGTTAGTCCCAGAGCGGACTTCGCACTGTTAGCCCCGAATTCATTCCGGGGCGGGTGAGTAACGTAGCGAGAGAACTTGCTGAGCTGATATTGAATTACGCCCATTTACTTAATGGATTTCAAGCAGAGAATTTAGAAGCTTGTCTTTGTCCCTTCACAACTTTCTCAAACTTATCCTCTACCCTCAAACTAGAACGGTCTTCTCTCTTTAGAACATTGTGAAGCCATTTATAAACTGTAGGAACAATATCATGACCCTTGGTGAATCTTCTTACACGATTTCACGTTCGATCACAGTTCAGGAACTCCTCGATCGCTATGCGGCAGGAGAACGTAATTTCAGTGATGTTGTTCTAGAACAGGCTGATCTCAGTGGTTTGTCTTTGGGCGGCATCAATTTGGGACGATCGCACCTGAAAGGCGCAAAATTAACTGATACCTCTTTGAGTGGAGCTAATTTGAATGAAGTCGATTTGAGTGGAGCCAATCTCGATCGTGCTAATTTATTTGGCGCATTTCTGAGTGGTGCTAATTTGAATAACACAACGCTCAAAGCGACCAACTTGACCGATGCGGATTTAAGTGGAGCATCCTTAGTTGAAGCTGATTTGAGTGATGCGCTGTTACATGGAATTTGCCTTGCTGAGGCAAATTTACAGAGTGCCAAATTGACGGGAAGTAAAATGTGTGGGGCAAGGCTCTGGAAAGCAGATTTGCGAGGTGCAAATTTGTATGGTGCAGATTTGTGTGATGCGAATTTGTGTGAAGCAAATCTACAGGACGCAAACTTGAATGCAACTGATACGAGTGAAGCTTCACTGACCAGAACAGTCATGCCCCAGGGCGAAATTCATGAATAGCTATGTTGAAGAGTCCATCTGCAGCGGAGATTTTTAGGGAGTGTTCCACGACAAATTTGATGGGGATATAGGGGGATAGGGTGAAGGGCTGAAATTATAGTTGCTGCTCCCCATCTCCCCACTCCGTGAAATTAATGGGGTTGACTACTAGGCTCTTTTTGTAATTCTTCAACAGCTTCCATCACATGAGTTGCATACATCAATGAGGGACCTCCACCCATAAAGACTGCAACTCCTAACATTTCCAGAATTTCTTCTTTTGTCGCTCCTGCTTGAAGCGTCGAATGAGTATGAAAGGCAATACAGTCATCGCAGTGAATTGCTACGGAAATGGCTAAGGCAATCAATTCTTTGGTTTTAGAATCCAGGGCACCAGCAGTGGAGGAAGCTTTACTGAGCGCATAGAAATTCTTCATCACATCCGGGATAGCTGTGGATAGTTTGCCTGTATAGCTCCGGATGTGTTTCATCTGGTCGGTGCAAGAATGCTTGGCGTTCGGGTTGTTTGTGTTCATGACAATTTTCCTAACGATCCAGTCTTTCTCCTTTCATCGTAAGAAGGAACCGAAGATAAAATCTAATCTCCTCAAAGAATTTAACGATCTCATCCTCACAAGTTCCTCATCATTGCCCAGTAACCTGACACTATCGTTCCTCATCATGTACGTGAGGTGAAACAATGGGCTGGAGTCCAATCGAGAAATCATTCAAAAATTGGCGAGTCAAACCTAATTTACAAAACTATGAAGAAACGCGCCGTATATTTTCTTGGGCAGAAATCGACGCTGAACTCAAAGCAACCATTGAGGGATTGAATATTGCCGATATTGCGGTCGATCGTCATACCAAAAGCGATCGAGCCGATCACATTGCCCTGCGCTTTCTAAGAAAGGACTGGAATGTTCAAGATTTTACTTATCGCGATCTCGCTCTACAAACCAATCAATTCGCGAATGTTCTCAAAACTCTAGGAGTTGGGAAAGGCGATCGCGTCTTTGCTCTCACAGGACGGATTCCATCTCTCTATATTGCTGCTCTTGGTACATTGAAAAATGGCAGTGTGATTTGTCCACTTTTCTCTGCTTTTGGTCCAGAGCCGATTTATCAACGCATGAACCGAGGAGATGCCAAAGTCTTAGTGACAACCACCGCACTCTACCAACAGAAAGTCGTGGCATTGCGCGATCGGTTGCCGAAATTACAGCACATTCTTTTAGCTGATAGTGAAGATCATTTAGAAGACGGAATTTGGTCGCTTCCCAAGCTGATGCAAGTGGCTACTTCTGAGTTTGAGATCGTAAGCACTCAACCAGAAGATATGGCATTGCTGCACTTCACGAGTGGCACAACTGGAATGCCCAAGGGGGCGATTCATGTTCACAAAGCCGTTTATGCTCATTACATGACGGCAAAATATGTGCTCGATTTGCATCCTGATGATATTTTTTGGTGCACGGCTGATCCAGGGTGGGTGACTGGAACGTCCTACGGGATCATTGCACCGCTGACTCATGGCGTGACGAGTATCATTGATGAAGCAGAGTTTGATGCCGATCGCTGGTATCGCATTCTCGAAACTCAAAAAGTAACCGTCTGGTACACTGCTCCGACGGCGATTCGGCGATTGATGCGCCTCGATATTGACCCGAAAGCCGAATATGATTTGAGCCATCTGCGACTCGTGCATAGTGTGGGAGAACCGCTGAATCCCGAAGCAGTGGTTTGGGGTCAGGAGAAGCTAGGCTTACCGATTCACGACAATTGGTGGCAAACCGAAACAGGTGGCATCATGATTGCTAACTATGCCACGATGCAGATTCGTCCAGGTTCGATGGGTCGTCCTATTCCTGGGGTAGAAGCCGCGATCGTGCGGCGGCATGAGGATGGCACGATCGAACAAATTGACCAACCGGGCATTGATGGAGACTTAGCCCTAAAACCGGATTTTCCCTCAATCTTTCGCGGCTATTTGCATGATGAAGAACGCTACCGCAAATGTTTTGTTGGAGATTGGTACATCACAGGCGATTTAGCCATGCGCGATCGCGATGGCTACTTCTGGTTTATGGGACGCGAAGACGACATCATCAAAACTTCGGGACACATGGTTAGTCCCTTTGAGGTCGAAAGTGCATTGATGGAGCATCCAGCGGTAGCGGAAGCGGGCGTGATTGGTAAACCTAATCCGATGATTGGTGAGTTAGTCAAAGCCTTTGTTGCCCTCAAACCAGGGCGAGAACCTAGTGAAGCGCTCAAACTAGAACTTTTAGGATTTGCTCGACAAAAACTAGGGGCTGCTGTAGCTCCAAAAGAATTGGAATTTCAAGAATCATTGCCCAAAACTCGAAGCGGTAAGATTATGCGGCGATTGCTGAAAGCGCGTGAATTAGGGTTACCCGAAGGCGATCTATCGACATTGGAGACGAACTGATGAAGAAGAAACATGCAACGATACAATCTCCTACTTCTGTTGATTCCAATCAAGCACATTTGCACGATCTTCTTTATCAAATGCTACGGATTCGTCGCTTTGAAGATAAGTGTGCAGAACTCTACAGCGCCATGAAAATTCGCGGGTTTTTGCATCTGTACAACGGCGAAGAAGCGGTAGCAGTGGGAGTTATGCAAGTCTTAAAACCCGATGATGCGATCGTGGCAACCTATCGCGAACATGGTCAAGCCCTAGCACGCGGAATTCCCATGAATACAGTAATGGCAGAAATGTTCGGTAAGCAAGAAGGCTGTTGTCGAGGGCGCGGAGGATCGATGCATTTATTTGATAAAGAGCATCGCTTCTATGGAGGTAACGCGATCGTAGGTGGTGGTTTACCCTTAGCGGTTGGGCTGGCTTTAGCTGATAAGAAATTGGGCAGAAAACGGCTCACCTGCTGCTTTTTTGGCGACGGTGCTGTTGCTGAAGGAGAGTTTCACGAATCTATGAATTTAGCGTCTCTCTGGCAAGTCCCGTTATTGTTCGTTTGTGAGAATAATCAGTATGCAATGGGAACGGCTCTGAAATATTCTCACTCAGTCACAAATCTGGTTCAGAAAGCGGAAAGCTATGGCATCGATCATGCAGTTGTGGATGGCATGGATGTTCTAGCAGTAGAGCAAGCTGCTCAAAAAGCGGCAGTTGAAGTCCGGGAAAATGGAAAGCCTTTCTTTCTAGAATGTGTCACCTATCGTTTCCGAGCACACTCGATGTTTGACCCAGAACTCTACCGAGATAAAGCCGAAGTCGAAGAATGGAAACAACGCTGTCCCATCTCAACACTCACGCAACAGTTAAAAGCACAAGGACAGATCACAGATGCTGATGTGGAAAGGATAGAACAATCGATCCGTCAAGAGATCACAGATGCGATCGCATTTGCGGAAGCGGGAACTTGGGAACCTGTGGAAGAATTAAATCGCTTTGTCTACTCAGAGCCAAACGCCTAGGGGGACACTATGAACTATGGAATTGACACCCATACAGATAATCCACCGCTGATGATTCAGACAACCTATCGAGAAGCAGTGCGAGACGCAATCCGAGAGGCGATTCTGAAAGACGATCGCGTGTTCCTGATGGGCGAAGATGTCGGACAGTATGGCGGTGCTTTTGGAGTAACAAAAGGACTGTTGAAAGAATTGGGTGCCGGCAAGATCATGGACACGCCGCTGTGTGAGTCTGGGTTTACCGGAGCCGGAATTGGCGCAGCACTGAACGGAATGCGCCCGATCGTAGAAGTGATGACGGTTAACTTTAGCTTGTTGGCTGCTGATCAAATTCTCAATACAGCAGCAACCTATCTGCATATGTCCGGCGGTTTGTTCAATGTTCCGCTCGTGATTCGCATGGGCACCGGAGGAGGCAAACAACTAGCAGCACAACACTCTCATAGTTTAGAAGGATGGTATGCTCACATTCCTGGAATTAAAGTTCTGACTCCAGCAGTGCTTGAAGATGCCCGTGGAATGCTTTGGACAGCACTGGAAGATC
This sequence comes from Leptolyngbya sp. GGD, assembly GCF_026735145.1. Classification (NCBI taxonomy): domain Bacteria; kingdom Bacillati; phylum Cyanobacteriota; class Cyanophyceae; order Leptolyngbyales; family Leptolyngbyaceae; genus Leptolyngbya; species Leptolyngbya sp. GGD. Next base: position 550,441 of record NZ_JAPQKE010000001.1, on the reverse strand, counting down.
CCGATCCGGTTCTGATTTTTGAGAATACGTTGCTCTACAACATGGAAGGAGAACTTCCAGCAAATGCGGGAGCAGTAGATATCGATCGTGCTTGTATTCGTCGAATTGGGCATGACGTAACGCTCATTAGCTACAGTGCCAGTTTATTCAAAGCACTCGAAGCCGCAGAAACTCTGGCTCAAGAAGGCATCGAAGCTGAAGTAATTGATTTGCGGGTTCTGCGTCCACTGGATGAGGCTACGTTTCTCACCTCGATCGCGAAAACGCATCGAGCCGTGATTATTGATGAAGGTTGGCGCAGTGGCAGTATCTCTGCGGAGATTAGCGCTCGCATTATGGAAAAAGCATTCTATGACTTAGATGCCCCTGTAGAACGGATTTGCTCAGCCGAAGTTCCCGTGCCCTATGCCAATCATTTAGAACAAGCTGCTTTGCCTCAATCTGCCACGATCGTCAATACAGTCCGGAGGATGGTGACTCGACATGGCTGAATTTCGTATGCCCAGTTTAGGGGCGGATATGAGAACCGGAACCTTAGTCGCCTGGAGAGCCAAACCTGGCGATCATCTCAAGTACGGTGACATTATTGCAGATGTGGAAACCGATAAAGGCATCATGGAAATTGAGGTCTTTGAAAACTGTACTGTTGAGGAACTACTGCTGGAACCGGATACTAAAGTGCCCGTGGGAACGCCAATGGCGAGATTGAAATTAGAAAACGGTGCGGAAAAAGAAGCGATCGCGGTCACCGATCGCGAACAACCTAGCCCACCTCCTACAATCGAAGCTCCGACGAGTTCAGTACCCACTCTTGCTAAAGAGGAACGATTGCGCGTTTCGCCGCTAGCTCGCAAGGTAGCGACTGAACTGAGTGTGGACTTAACTCAGGTGAAAGGAACTGGAGCCGATGGTGCGATTCATCAAATTGATGTAGAAGAAGCTGCAAAAGCTCTGAAACCAACACCGAAGCCAGAAGAAAAAGTTATCCCTCCATCGCCTGCAGCGAAACCGACTACAACTGATTTTCAGGCAGGAATGCGACGCGCGATCGCGGCTGCGATGTCTCGCTCTAATCGCGAGATTCCTCACTACTATCTCGAAACTCGAATTGATATGAGCCATGCACTGAAATGGCTTGAAGCAGAGAATCAAAAGCGATCAATAAAAGAGCGTATCTTACCTGTCGTTCTGCTGATCAAAGCAGTCGCTAAAGCATTAACTGACGTTCCAGAATTGAATGGATATTGGATTGAAGATCAGCTTCAAGTCCAAGAAGCAATTCATATCGGCTTTGCGATTTCCCTACGGCAAGGAGGACTAGTCACGCCTGCGATCCATCATGCGGATCTGAAAAGCCTCGATGAATTGATGGCGACCATGCGCGACTTGATTGAGCGTACGCGAGGAGGACATCTCCGTAGCTCAGAACTGTCTGATGCAACGATGACACTAACAAGCTTGGGAGATATCGGTGTCGAAAAAGTCTACGGGGTGATCTATCCACCCCAAGTTGCTTTGGTCGGTTTCGGCAAAATCTCTGAACAGCCTTGGGCAGAACAAGGAATGCTCGATGTTCGTCCGGTACTAGTTGCAACGCTAGCAGGGGATCATCGCGCAACGGATGGCATGATTGGTGCAAGATTCTTGCAAGCAGTCAACACACATCTTCAATCAGTAGAGAAATGGTAAAGAATACAGATTCATCAATGATTTTATGAAGGGTGAAACAATGGCAATCACTAAAACTCAAATTCAAGAAACAATGTTCAGACTCTTGCAAAAGATTGCTCCTGGGTCTTCTCCAGAAACTTTAGGCAAGGATGATGATGTTCGAGAAACGCTCGGAATTGATTCCTATGATTTTCTCAATTTCATGATTGGACTGAACGAGGAATTTGGTGTGGAGATTCCAGAAACCGATTATGGGAAACTCATCACGCTTAACGATATCGTTCAGTATATTTCTACTCACACTCAACAGTAAATCGTCGTCTTCATTGGATGAGTCCTGACTTCAAGAGTTGAAATGATTCAAACCAAGAAAAATGAAGATGACCGATACTGAGAAAATCAACCACAATGTGCATGGCAATAATGGAAATTACTGCACGATAGCGCCATAGCAACCATACCCAAATTGCTGACATCAACGCCGAAATAAAAACTGGTGCAATGAAAAGATCATGCTTGGGTAGTACCTGAATCCAAAATAGAGAATGAATCAAGCCAGAATATAAAACATTGCTGGCATAGCCACACATAAAGATGCAAATCGGTGCATTTTGAAACTTCTGGCGTCCAATGTAGCAGCCAACCAAGAACCAAAAGATAAACATGAATTGCTCAAGAATACCGTTCAACACGGAAAATACAGCGAGGTCTACGAAATGATAATGACCTGTGTCCCGCTTTACGGTGAATAAAACATAAGTTCCCGATGCTAAGAGCGTCACAATCCACCCCAAAAGCAAGGTGAGGTGATACCCTTTTTTCTCCTGCCCAGAAGCTGAACGCGGACTCAGCAACCCATTTGCACGATCTCGTCTAGCAATCACTAAAGCGGTCGCGATCGCACAAAATAGCCAGTAAATCCAGATACCAGTTTTAATTGCCAAAAAGGTTTCCTCTCACTGTTTTACGCTCTTTTCAAAGTACTGTCTGAAGCATAAAGGCGAACGTTTCCCATTAGCCCTGTTAATGGAAACCGCGTCCCAAATGCGGGAAGTGGGCGAGGTGCTTTGGATGACGAGTGGGAGCAATTTCTGGCGGCTTTGCTACAGTGGGTTGAGATGGAAAAGCATCCGGTTGCCTGAGATCTGTAATCAGTTGGTCAATGAGCTGAGTCGCGACATGCGCCATGATGAAAATGTGATTGTAGGCTCGCTTTTGCCCATTCACAAATAGCGTTTCACTAGATAGCGAGTACTTGAAAATAATATCGGGATTCGCTTGCTTAAACCGAATCGTCAGCGAGAGTGGTGTCCGTTCCACCCACAAAGATTCACCCAAGTGCTGCTCTAGCTCCTTGAGTTGTTGAACAGCATATTCCGCCATCTTTTCGGTATACAAGGCTTTTTCCATCTCGCCTTCATAGGAAGTTTTCGCCAAGTAGTCCCATAAAATCATCGCCGATAAACCATTGCGTGACCCGGCAAATGTGGTATCAGGAGAACCGATATACTCTGGATTATCCGGTGGACGCAACTGATATTTTGTTTTCGTCATATAGATGCCGCAGGGACAAGGTGCCCCGATCCACTTATGTCCACTCATTGCGATCGAATGCACAAATGGTAATCGGAAATCAAAATTCGGTCCGCGTCGAGCAATTTTTTCAGCATTGTATGCCATCTCCACAAAGGGCATATATGCTGCTCCTAAAGCACCATCTACATGAAACCAGTATCCAGTGCGAAGATCAAATTGATTCGGATCGCTCGGGTCGTAGTCAACTTTGCGTTCATGCAGCCCATAGCGCTGAAAAATCGGCATCAGTGCTTTCCCGGCTGCTTCCACATCGTCGTAAGCACCTTTGAAAGTGGTGCCATAGTTGAAACAGATTAAGATGGGATACCCCTTGGCTGCAAAAAACTCGACGAGCTTTACTAGCGAGGGAATATCGATCGAGCCTGGTCCTGTACTGCCTTGCGTGGATGGTACTTCTTTCGACCACGGCTGACCCGGTGCTAGAGGGTTCTCGTTGGGATAGTAGTGCTGCCCTATTTGATAAAATGTATGAAGTCCGAGAACAATGCCTGCTTTGATAATCGAGTAGTGAGTATCTTCGGAGTAAAACACAATAGGGGTATAAGCATGAGGCTTTCCATCTAGCGGCAATGCCTGTTTGTAAATGAGGCGGCGAAGTAGCGATCGAGGATGTCCCCCAAAACTGGCGACCCTCGCTTCTTCTTCAGCCGTGTGTTCTTCTAGGAGGAGCTTGCCTGCTAAATAATCGCGCGCATTCCATAACCCATAGAGATTGCCTTCAGTGCATCCCATGCTGACTACATATCCCCAGTAAGACTCTCCATCGGCGGGATTATGAGGTAAGCGAGCATTCCACACCCGAGCATAGTAATCGAGTACAGCCCGCTCCATCCATTTACTATGAATCGTAAGATTCCCATCGATAAAGGGATCGCCCACGTTATTGACGTGATAGTTTAGATAGGGCTTGAGATCATCTTCGTAATCTAACTGCTGATTGACTTGGTACCCGAGGAAATGTGCCTTTTGGATAGATAAATATTCGTGTAATTGAGCGAGTGCTTGAGCACGTTTTTCCTCGGTTAAACCTGTTGAGGGTAGTTGAAAATCTTCGATCGTAATATTCCTAAGCGATGGATAGGCTGAAGATGGGTGATGGATAGGCATCGATGCGTTTGAGTGACTATCCTGATTCCTAAAATGATTCGCATCACGATTCATAACGCTTCCTCCTGACCATCACTCTTTCAATTATCGATCTATAGGCGTTGTGATGGTATTGAATTTATCTTTATTTACTTTTTGATCGATTTTGGTGCAACTGGTACAGAATTTTTTGAGCTTTTTCGGACAATAAAAGAATGCGTGTCTACTCTCCTTGTGCTTCTTCAAGATTGAATAGACTAACAATCACACCCGCGATCGGGACTGCTAAAAAGAGACCTAGTAGTCCTGAAATCTTCGTTCCAACCAAGAGCGCAAAAAATACAACCACTGGACTGAGATGAATGGTGCTTTGCATGACACGCGGAGAAAGAAGATTATCTTGTAACTGTTGTAAAACCAAACAAATGAGTAGTACCTTGAACGCGATGAGCCAGTTACTTTGTACAAAAATAATTAAACAGACAAGAGACACGCCGAGCGTTGCACCAATGCCAGGAATTAAGTCAAACACCCCGATCGTGACCGCAAGCAAAAACGGAAATGGAATTTGAAACAGTGCAAAAACGAGAAACGTAGCAATGCTCAGCAAAAATGAGATGAGCAACTGCCCGCGAAGAAATCCGAAAAAGTTTGTTTGGACTGCGATCGACACACGGTTGCGGTGTTGGGCAGGGACTAACTTGAGTACGAGTCGCCATAGCTTTGCACCATCGATCAGCATGAAAAATGCAACAACTAAGATAATGATAAACGTGACATAATTCTGGAAGAGAACGGGCAGAGAACTAACGATCCAGTTCAAGCTCACGACAAACACATCGCGAATTTGGGCTTCGATCACGTCAAGGTTGAACGGAATGTTGCGCGCTGCCAATGTACTTTGCAGCTGGTCAAATGGATTGTTTGAAGTATTTAAAGCCTGAAGAAGTAGCGTTGCTAATTGCTGGACTTGATTGGTCAAGGTTAGCCCGATCGTAACGACTGCAGCAATAATCGTGATCAGGCTTAGTGCAATGACTAACCCTAATGCGAGTCTGCGTCCGACAAAGCGCTGTAAAAATTGCAGTGGATAGTTGAGCAAGAGCGCTAGAATCCCTGAAAGCGCAAACACAAAGATCACGTACTCAAAATATTGAAAGATCGCAACTAATGCCCAACCGGAGGCAAAGAAGAGCAGAAAACGCACTAATGTATTCGTACTGATCTGGCTCCAACGCGATCGATGTTTTTTGGGATCTGGCGCTTGATTCATGATGACTACTCTCTAGGCTAAATGTGCTATTACATAGCAGCATGTGCGACTGTCAGTAGACTGGCAATCCACCTCATCATCCTGATTACAATTTCCCAGTTCCTCGTTAGAATTTGCATTGCTGTTTCAGAGCTTCTAACTGGCATGTTTGTCTTTTTCCCTGCGAAATGAAACTCCGTTTTTTGAGTGAATCTGTCTAAAGAGACATTCGCATTTTGCAAGCAAAATCGCTTCCGCCAAAAGGTAAGTCTTTCTGCCACAGATTAGGATAGAAGAGTCCAAAGACTGCAAGCGTTTCTCACGCCTGAGCCAACGATTTTAGAGCGGTCTGATTTGATCTTTCTGAAAAAACTAATTTTTTATACAGTGTCAAAAGATTAGACATGAACTCATTCGCGAGTCACCTGTTTGCGGCATTCATCTGCAAGCAGAACAATCGGAGGACAGACCAGTAGTGCTAGCCATTGCATCGGTTGTAACGCGATCGTGGAAAAGATCGATTGCAGCGGAGCGAGATAGATAATTGACAGAATTAACATCCATTCAGTTGCAATTCCCAACCAGATCAAGCGATTGCTAAAAAAGCCTAAGCGAAAAATTGAAACTCGTTCGGATCGACAAGCAAACACGTTTCCGACTTGAGCAGCAACGATCGCAGCTAAAGTCATCGTCATCGCTTGGTTATAGACGATCATGGTTCTTGCATCCGCAGAATGAGACAAGATACTCGGAGTCAAGGCTTGTAAGTCACTGAAGCTATAACCTTGGCTAAACCAAACGAAAAAGAACCCTGCCATACCGAGAATTCCTTCAATTGGACCCAAAAAGCAATATGCCCGCATCAGTAATTTTTTATCAAGCAGGCGCTTTGATTTGCGACGGGGGCGTTGCTGCATTGTGCCGAGTTCTGGTGCTTCTGCTCCTAACGCCAGTGCCGGAACCATATCAGTTCCTAGATCAATTGCAAGAATTTGCAGAATCACTAGCGCGGGCGGAATCTTAAATAACACCATAAACAAAAATGGGAAGAACTCGGGCACGTTGGAGACCAAGATATACGTCATGAACTTGCGAATATTCTGATAAACCGCGCGACCTTGTTCGATCGCGCTGACGATCGTGGCAAAGTTATCATCAATCAGTACAATATCTGCGGCTTCGCGTGCTACATCTGTCCCACTCATTCCCATTGCGATGCCAATATTGGCAGCCCGTAAAGCAGGCGCGTCATTCACGCCATCTCCTGTGACTGCCACAATATGACCCAGAGCTTTATACGCCTCTACTAAGCGCAATTTCTGTTCCGGCATGACTCTTGCAAAGATTAAGCCGTTTTGACGTGCCAGAATTTGCCGCAGTTGCGTATTGGATAAATGACTGAGTTGCTCTCCTGTAACCACTCGTGCCTGCTGCTTGACGAGTCCGATATGTTTCGCGATCGCTTCTGCGGTCAATCCATAATCCCCGGTAATCATCGTGACGTGAATGCCTGCCTCGTGACATTGTGCAATTGCTTTTGCTACTTCAGGACGTGGCGGATCTATCATTGCAACTAATCCGAGAAACGTTAAATTCTGCTCCAACACTTCATCAGATTGCTGAATGAGATCCGAATCAACCGATTTTGTGGCAATTCCTAAAACGCGGTAGCCTTGTTTTGCGAACTCATCATTTGCTTTTGTAATCTCAAGACGATCTGCTTCAGTCATCGATTTTGTCTGTCCCTGCTGAAGGATCAATGGACTATGAGCTAAAACATCGAGGGGCGCACCTTTTGTAAATACCAGGAATGTAGTTTGAGAGAATGTAGTTTGAGAGTGTGCATCCGGCATGAATAATGAATGCGCGGATGAGTTGCCTGAAACGACAACACTCATCATACGTCGATGTGAATCAAAGGGGACTTCTCGAACTCGGGGAGCGAGGTGCTGGAGTTCATCGATCGACAATTTATTTTTAAGTGCGGCAACCAGTAAAGCAACTTCTGTGGGATCACCGATTGCTTGCCATAGACTTGACCCTGCTTGATGATTAAGTCGTGCGTTGCAACATAGAGCACTTGCGGTGAGCAGTCGATTCACGTGTGGAATTTGAGTATCATCGGTGATTTGAACTTGACCCGTCGGATCATATCCGGTTCCCGTGACTTCTAATGCGACTCCCGGAATCCAGAGTTGGCGTACCGTCATTTCATTTTTTGTCAGAGTGCCTGTTTTATCGGTGCAAATGGTTGTCGTGGCACTTAAGGTTTCTACTGCCGAGAGTCGTCGCACGAGAGCATTCTGTCTTGCCATGCGTCGAACCCCGATCGCGAGTGCTAAACTCACGGTTGGCAACAATCCTTCTGGGATAAATGCAACAATAATCCCGATCGCAAAGATGAAACTCTCTTTCACATCCATACCCACAAGCAAGGTTGTCAAAGCAAAGAGTAAAATTCCCATGCCAACTGCAATTGCAGTAATCACATGCACGACTCGGGTAATTTCAACTTCGAGTGTACTGGCATCACGTTGGATATTTGCAGTTAAGTGTGCGACTTGTCCAAATTCTGTATGTGTGGCAGTTGCATAGACGACAGCTTTAGCACGTCCAGAGGCAACGGTTGATCCTGCAAAGACGAGATTCGGCGCATCTGAGGGATGTAGTTTCTCATTCATGACTGCATCGCTCGATCGCGGAACAGGCATCGATTCTCCAGTCAGGACTGAAACATCCACAGAAAGAGACTGGCTCGAAACCAGTCTTGCATCCGCAGAAATGCGATCGCCTTCTTCGAGTTCGATCACATCGCCTGGAACTAATTCTTGAGCGGGAAGGGTTTGTAAGCGACCGTTACGATAGGCTTTGACCTGCATGGGCAGCACATTCTTGAGCGCAGATAAAGCCTGCTCCGCTTGAAACTCCTGCCAGAAGCTAAAGATCGCATTAATCCAAATGACTGCCCAGATTGCCCAACCGAGTTGGGGTGTGCCTGAAACAAAAGCGAGAGTGCCTGCCGCCCACAACAGTAACGCCATGAAGTGAGTCAGTTGGTCGGCAAAGCGTAACCACAGCGATCGTTGAGCAGGCTCAGGTAATTCGTTGTAACCATAGTGCACTAATCGCTCGGCAGCTTCTTGATCGGAAAGCCCTTCTGCGGTTGTGTTGGCATGTTCATAAACTGTCTCAGGAGGTAATGTCCAAATTGGTAGGTGTAAGTTCATGGCTCACAATTCTTCAGAAGCACTACAAAAGAAAACGCTGAAATGATAGAGAGAGACAATCATTTCAGCGCGATTATAATGTGAGAAAACAGCTTCCTATAGTTTTGCAATCAAACGAGTCAAACTGTTTCAAATGACTACGTTTTGGTTTCATGCTTGTTGGGTCAAATCTACTTTCATCACTTTAGGTTTTGCTGCTTCTGCTTTCGGAAGCGTTAAGGTTAGAACACCATCTTTGAAGTTTGATTTGACTTGATCATGCTTCACCGTTGATGGAAGAGGCACGGTGCGAGCAAATTGCCCATAGTTGAATTCAGAACGGTAGTAACCTTTTTCTTCAGTTTTCGTTTCTTGTTGATGCTCGCCTTTGAGCATGACTGCTTCTGGACTAACTTGCACATCGAGATCTTTCGCTTCAATTCCAGGAATTGCGGCTTTGAGAACAATCTCGGTATCCGTTTCTTGAAGTTCGATCGCGGGCATCCACTTCATTTCACTATTCACCGCCGGGATCGGAAAATCGCGGTCTGCTAACCCTTCAAACAACCGATCCATTTGCCGATGAAGAAGATCCAATTCTCGCATTGGTTGCCAACGAATAAGCGGCATAATCTTCCCTCCTTTGTAGATTTAGATTGGAGAGAGCCTTTTGTTAGCTCTAGACTGAAAGTAGAACAAGAATTTGAGGATCTTGTGAAGATCAAAATTGAACTTCGTGACTACTGCGACGTGGGGTTGGCTGAGTGCTGGTACAATAGCCTAGCCGTAGTAGAACTTGAGGGTATCCCTCACGGTTCAGGCTACTTTGAAGTTGAGACCGCACTTCTGGCATCTGAATCGGGGCATTGAAAAATGAGGCAACAATGCCCAAACTTTGGGCACGCAGTAGAATTTTCTGAAGGGCTTGTCCTACATTTAGCCAATCGATTGGTGTGTCGCCATGGGTTCCTAAGACTGCGATCGCAGAGGCACTCTGTAAAAGTTGCTCATTCTGTTTAGCAATCTGATTGCCTAAATTAAAATAGCGAGTCAGCCAAGAAAGCACAACTGTTAAGAAATCAAATCTTGGCGGCACACCTAAAGCATAAGCAGGAAGACCATCATGTCGTGGATTAGATCCAGAGTGCATCCAAGCTGAGAGTTCTTTGCGAATTTCTGGATCTGCCATCTGTAAGCGATCAGCAAGATTGACTAAATTCAGAAGATGGGATTTTGCTTTCTGCCCTTGAACAAGATGCAACCATGCGCCTTCTTCAACTGCGATCACTTGCAACCATTGCAAAACGGTTTTAGGAATGTCCCAGGCCTCAAAGGGTCGTCGGGTCGTATGGCGTTGGGAAATTGCTTCAAACAAAGACTTCTCTTCAGCCGTTTCCTGGTTCCAACTTCCTAAACGAATCTGCGCGAGTAGATTGGGTTGATCTGAATTGGGTAACATCTGAATGTCGCCTTGATAACCAAAATGATGTAATGCTATTCGCAAATTTAACAATGCTGCACCACAACTAATGATCAGTTCTCGATGCTCCGGATCAACATAAGACAGAGCACGATCGAGATCTGCCCATAACTCGATTGTCTCCTGCTGAATCGTGAATTTCCAAGGTTGAGTATTGTGCCCAGAGGGTGCTAGCACAGCATAATTGAGTATGAATTGAAGTTGCTGGGTTGGACTGCCTTGCAGTGGAAAGTCTTGGTCTGAAACCTGCCACGGTTGGAGAGAGAGATGAGACATAGAATTTCACTCCAATAAATCCTGCATTCGACAAGAAGAACAGTTCAAAGTTTCTAAGGCTGTCCTTATATGAATGGTTATAGAGAAAAATCGTGAGGAAATTGTGAGGATGATTCAGACTAATCAGATTCAGATGATGTTCCTCACAACTTCCTCATCATTGTTCCGTATTCTGAAAGGTGCGAAAAGCTAAAGGTGCGATCCTGTTAACCTGATCGCACCAGGCGTGTTTGCATCATTTCGCAAAAACATCCTGACTCTAGGCGAGGGATTTCCTATGTCGAAAACTATCCTCAACGTCGCGCAATACCCGATTCTGCAAGAAATCGAAAGGATCTTAGAATCGTATCCTCATCATCCTTATCAGCAGGCATTCGCTCATCCCGATCTGCAACAGCAATTAGTAGCTTGGGTTTTGAATCGAGTTCCTAATGTGTTTATTGTAACAGAGGAAACTGAAGAAGCGATCGTTCATCCAACTTATGCACCGCACTGTAGCGATCAGAAATCTTGTCTAGAATTTGTGATTCGAGAAGGGATTCAAGAGGTTCTAGCTCAGAATCAGAAAGAAATTGAGCATGATATTCCACAAGAAGAAATGCCTGGACAAGCTGCTTCGCATTGGTTTGGTTAAGTTCAAGTGTGTCTGATGTTGGCAGATTTGGAAGCCATTCAAATCTGCCAATTCTAGGGCTTCTACTGTTCTTGTACCTTGAGAGAAAATTACGATGAATTGGAAGCAGTGGATTCTGGTGTTTATCTCTACGATTGTGTTGCTTTTTGCGGGTCAAGCACTCGCACAAACAGACATCAATGTGAACAACACAAATCTGATTCGATTCGGTGGAGATGTCACGGTTCAAGAAAAGCAAGTCGTCGAAAATGCTCATGCGATCGGAGGTTCTGTGATCGTGCAACCGAATGGGCGAGTCACACAAACCGCGATCGCAATTGGTGGCAATGTCACACTCAAGAAAGGGGCACGAGTCGATGGAGATGCTTATGCGATCGGCGGTAAAGTTGTGCAAGAAGAAGGGGCAACGATTGGAGGCGCAAAAGGCACATTGGGTGACGATGGCAGCATGGGAATGCATCGCGATCGTAATTCTTTCTGGGTAAGGTATGCAGCACAAAGTGCTTTTCGGATCATGAGTGCGATAATTGCTGCGATTGTTGGCGTGATTTTACTGCGCGCTGCCCCTGCATTTATGCCAAACTTAGCAGCAACGATACGGCAATATCCAAGTCAAAGTACTTTATGGGGGATTGGGGCGATTGTTGCTGTGATTGCGCTGAATATTTTCCTTGCCATTACGCTCATCGGCATTCCTTTAATTCCGTTAGTAATTTTAATCGCGAGTCTTGCCTCTTTTGTTGGCTCATTAGGACTCTCGCTCTTGGTCGGGCAAATCGTCGTAAAGAGTGGTCAGCCCACTCAAGTGCAACAATTTTTGATTGGATTATTGATTGTTACAGTTCTTGCCCTGATTCCCGGTCTAGGCGGGCTTGTTCTGTTTGTTGTGAGTGTATTTGGGCTAGGAGCATTGCTAGCTTGGAAAATAGGGAAGATACAACCCCACGCGATGGGATAGTTTATCGAGATTGCACTGATTCAGGTCGAATCAGTGCAATCTCATCAGTTTTCACTACTGAAATCGTCAGCTTTTAATCGTTGTACATCATAATTGCGCCTTAATTCTAAAGGTTTGCGTTCGAGATTTTCATCGATCGCAATTGCACCTTGAAGCACTGCTCCGCTAAAGTTTGCATCAAGATCAGTTCCCGTCAAATCTACATCCGTTAAAATTGCATCACTGAAGTTTGCATGACTCAATTTCACATGAGCTAAATTTGCCCCGGTCAGATTTGCGTGTTGCAAATTTGCTCGACTTAAATCTGCATGAATTAGATAAGCTCGACTGAGATTTGCTCCGCTCAGATTTGCCCCGATTAGATTCGTGTGGCTTAGATCTGCACCTGTTAAGTCCGTTCTCCGTAAATCGCTCCCTGACAAATTTGCTTCGCCTAGATTTGCCCCTTGTAAGTTTGTCTCTGCTAAATTTACATGCTTCATGTTCGCTTGGCTGAGGTTCCCTCCGGCAAGTGATGCACCCTTAAACGTTGTGCCTTGCAACTCGGCTTGACTCAAATTTGCTTCTGCTAAGTTTGCTTGGCTGAAATCTGCGCCACTTAGATCTGCGTGACTGAGATTCGCCCCTGCAAGGTTCGCACTGTTAAAATTGGTCGCACTGAGGTCTGCATTGAGCAGATTCGCGCCTTGTAATTCGCTATCGGCAAAGTCTGCTCCATAAAGATGAGCATTGCTAAGATTTGCATTTGTGAGTGTTGCCTGACGAAGATCAGCGTTGATTAAGTCAGCTTCGCAGAGTTGAGCCTGATCGAGGTGAACGCCCTGTAGATTTCCACCTCTCAAGATCAAAGAATGCAGTGAAGCTTGAGAAAGATCGGGCACATAATCAGGATAAGCTTGTCTCCAAGCGTTCCAAGACTTAGCGCCTTGTTTGATCAGAATGAGTAATTGTTCGGCTACCATGATGATGCGTCCTGATTGGGGTTGAGCTAGAGAATTGCAATGAACTATCCTCCGCACAAGTTGGTGTAGAAATCTGATGTTGGGCTTTTTGGAAACTCCTCACAATACTCTTCAAAGGTGTGTTTGAGCAGTTGATCAATGCGCTGTTCGCTCAATTCAGCTTGCAAAGCGTCTACGGTCTTCCAAGCAGCGATACAGGCAGGCGATCGCGCTCCTTGCTCTGTACACAGCTGATTTGCCTGTTGACGAGCTTGCTGCAATTCTGCTTCTAGATGCGGCTGTGAGATTGCAGGATGATGTCTCAAAAGCTCAGACACAGAAATCATGCCTACTTGCTGATCTTGGATCACAGGCGCTCTCAGCAATCGATGTTTCGCAAAGAGTTGGGCAACTTCTTCAATCGTTGCTGCTGGATCAATGACAATACAAGGTTTGGTCATGAGTTCAGCAACGAAGGTTGTCTCTAAATTTTTGCTGAGCGCGACTCCCTTGTACAAAATGTCTGTTTCTGTGAGGATGCCGTAACTGTCTTGCTCATTTTGTCGATCGACAATCAGCGATCGACAAGCTTGCTCTTTCATCAGTTGAACTGCTTCTGCTACAGTTGCAGTTGCTTGAATTTTGGCAGCATTCAAACTCATCAGATCAATTGCATGTAACATAGAGTTCTCCTTACCGCTTTTTCAAGTCACAAGCTAGGCTGCGAGGTCTTGAAAATGGTCGGTTGAATTCATTTTTAACTGCTTGTTTAAAGTCGAGTGAGATGTACCTGTCAATTGACCCTCTTCAAAGTTTGGCATTTCTGCCCAGCAGGAACGACAGAGCCAGTACAGCGTACCTTGACGAATGTGACGGAGTAACAGATTAGAGCAGCAGGGACAAATAGACATCACTCTGGATTCCTAAAATTTAATGCTATCGATCTCATTTTTTTTCAGGATCTCGATGAGATAGAAGCCTGAGGGAGAACATGATAGAGATTAGTTCTAAAATTTGAGGAAGTTGTGAGGATCTCTATCTCTCAAGAGATTTTGTAATATTTCGACATGTCACACAGCGATGCTCGAGAGCGATGAAGTCGTCTAAATTGCATCATAGAGCATGGATAGTTTCGCAAGCAAGATTATCTCTTCGGAGTTGCACAAGTCGGTGTATCTAGAATCCTGCGCAGCTCCTTTAACAATGCTTCAGCCGTATAAGGTTTGGGTAGAAGCACATCAACACCCACACTGGAAACATCAGCTAATGTATTGTCCAGCACTAAACCGCTTGTCGCAATGACTTTGACCTCAGCATTCATTTTTTTTAAGGTGCGGATTGCCGTAAGTCCATCCATTTCCGGCATCATCAAATCCATCAAAACGACCGCAATCTCTTGATTGTGCTTGACGTAAAGTGAGATTGCTTCAAAGCCATCACTCGCCGTAAGCACTCGATAATTCTGGTCTTCTAGCATTGTTTTGGTGATATCTTGAATCGATGTTTCGTCATCGACCACTAAAATGAGTTCACCGTGTCCAGGCAGTAACTCTAGCGTCGCTGTTGAAGATGTACTCTGGTTCTTAGACGTGGGCAAATAGACCTTGAAGCAGGTTCCTTGACCGATTCGGCTATCGACCTCAATAAAGCCCGCATGGCTTTTAATGATGCCTAGCACGGTCGAAAGCCCTAAACCTGTGCCTTTACCGACTTCTTTCGTGGTGAAGAATGGATCAAAAATGCGATCGACGACTTCAGGCGGAATGCCCGTGCCCGTATCAGAGATAGCAATCATGACATAGTCTCCTGCTTTCGCATCAAGCTGCGTCCGGGCATAGGATTCATCAATGACAACATTGCTGGCAGAAAGGGTCAAAATTCCGCCGTCAGGCATAGCATCGCGAGCATTCACGCAGAGATTCATCAGAATCTGATGCAGTTGAGTGGGGTCGGCATAGACCAGATTGAGGCTAGAAGGGGGGAGTTCTGTGCGAATGGAGATCGATTTCGGGAAGGTGCGATTTGTAATTTCTTTAATTTCTCCAAGTAAATGAGAAATCTGGACTGCTGTGCGTCTGCCTTCAGTCCCACGCGCAAACGATAGCACTTGCTTGACTAATTCGGCTCCACGCTTCGCGTTGGATTCAGCAATTTTCAGGAGTTGCTGAGTGCGATCGTCTTCCTGGGGAAACTTCAACAACAACAGTTGAGAGGTCGCTAAAATAGGGGTCAGAATATTGTTGAGATCATGGGCAACACCGCTTGCTAGAGTTCCAATACTCTCTAATCGTTGGGCGCGGAGGAATTGAGCTTCAAGCTGTTTTTTCTCGGTGATATCGGTATCCACGGTCAGAATCGATTTTGGCATCCCCACTTTGTCTCGCACCAGCGTCATGCGGCTCATCACCGTGATCGCCTTGCCTGACTTGGTGAATTTTTGCAGTTCTCCTTGCCATGCGCCTTGATCAAACACAACTTTCAGCGCTGTTTCAAACTCTTGAGGCTGAAGATTGTGGAGCAGTTCAGTTGCATCCTTTTCCTGGATTTCGGCTTGTGACCAGCCATAGAGCTGTTCTGCTGCATGATTCCAAAACAGAATGTGATTGGCAAAGTCACGAGCGTAGATAGCGTCTGATGCTTCGTTTAATAACGCAGCCTGCTCTCGAACCATTTGCTCTGCTCGCTGACGCTCGATCAGTTCATTTTGTGTTCGCTCATAGAGTTCCGACTGTTGGATTGCAATTCCCAGTTGGGTTGCTAATTGCTGGAGGAGCGTTGTTTCGATCATTTGCCATTCATGTGTTCCTGAGCAATGATGCGCGATCAGCAGTCCCCAGATATGATTGTTTTGGAGAATTGGGACGACTAAGTTGGCTCGAACTTGGGCTTGCTCTAATAGCTCAATATGACAAGGACTTAAGCCTGCATTGTAGATATCAGACTTAGCACTGGTTTGACCTTGCTGATAGCGCTGAAGATAGTGCTCTTTAAAGCACGGATCATAAAACTCAACTGCAAGTACCGATTTCCAGGCAGGATCAACGGATTCATTGACAATTTTTCCACTGAAATCTGAATTAAAGCGAAAAATCACAACGCGATCGGTGTGCAAAAATCGCCGTACCTGATCGACCGTGGATTGTAAAATCTCATCGAGCTTGAGCGATCGCCGAATGCCTTGAGCAATTTCTCCGATTAAATGTTCTTGTTCGATTTGGTGCTGAAGTTGTTTCGTTAAGTTTTGTAGCCGCAGTTGCAGTTTGACGCGAGCAATCACTTCCTCACACTGCAAAGGTTTGGTGATGAAATCAACCGCGCCCAGGTCAAACCCGTGCACCTTGTCTACGACATCCGTGAGAGCTGTGAGAAAAATAATCGGAATCTCGCGTGTTGCTTCGTTAGCTTTGAGACGGCGGCAGGTTTCAAAGCCATCGATTCCCGGCATGAGCACATCCAGCAAAATCAAATCCGGATGGGCATAGTTAGCTTTGTCGATCGCGCTTTCGCCGTCTTCTGCGACTAAAACCCGAAAGCCGGAATTTCCCAGCAAATCAAACAGCACTTCCAGGTTCGTGGGCGTGTCATCCACCACTAATATGATTCCTTGCTCAGATGTTTTAGGCTCCATAGCTACCCCTGATAGCGTTTGATTAATTCCAAAATTTGCCGTTCCTTAAATCCCTGCGCCAAGCGTCGAAGCTGAACGACGAACGGTTCCCATTCGGGGTTTTGTTGCTCTAGATGAGTAGCTTGCTCAAGAATTCCTTTGAGATCGCCCATGCGGGCAAGATCGAAGAGTGTATTGAGTTCGGCATGAGGTGGAGCAACAATTGGGTCTAAAGCATTTTCAGAGACAGTATGCTCTCTAGAAGTCTCAATTTCAGCTTCATAGTGCCACTCTAAATCGAGATGGGTTTGAAGTTGTGCGAGCAGTTCGGTTTCTCGAATTGGCTTGGCAATAAAGCCATTGCACCCTGAATCATGACTGGCTTGCTGATCGTATCCAAAAACACTAGCAGATGTCGCAATGACGATCGTATCTCGTAAATCTGGAGATTGCCGAATTTGGCGCACTGCCTCGAATCCGTCCATCACGGGCATCACCAGATCGAGCAAGATCGCATCGGGTTTGTTCTGATAGGCTTCACGAAGTGCGACTTGACCGTTTTCGGCTTCGATGACGTTAAATCCTAGCGGTTCTAGCAGATGAACGAGAACTGATCGGTTCGCCGCTTGATCATCGACGACAAGAACGCTGCGAGGTCTGCCTGCATAGCCAACTACGGCACATGGAGAAGCAGCGCTCGGATCGGCACTCCGCGATCGTGCTTCTACTTCTGGCAGAACTAAGTCAAACCAGAATGTGCTACCTTTTCCGAGCGTACTGTTCACATGAATCTCCGAACCCATGATTTTCAGGAGTTGACTGCTAATCGAAAGCCCTAATCCGGTGCCTTCCGTTTTACGATCGGATTCTCCCACCTGTTGAAATGGCGAAAAAATCGCTTCTAACTGCTCTGGCGCAATGCCAATCCCGGTATCTTGTATCTCAAAGCGAACTTTTGTATTTTCAATGCACCCTACTTGAAATAAAACGCTGCCAACTTCGGTGAATTTGACCGCATTTCCTAAAATATTAAGTAAAATTTGCCGCAAGCGTTTTTCATCTGCATAAACATATTGAGGCAAGGGCGATCGTGGTTGATAAACTAAGGTGATCTGTCTTTGTTCGGCGCGAATTTGGCAGATATCCGCGATCGCTTCGAGAAAGGATGGAAAATGAAACTTCTGAGGGACAAGCTCCATTTTCTCGGCTTCAATTTTAGATAAATCGAGTAAATCGTTGATCAGCGTCAGCAGATGCTCTCCACATTGATGAATGATGCCGACTCCTTTTTTCTGAAATTCGTTGAGACTTCGATCTTTTTCTAAAATCTGCGCGTAGCCGAGAATGCCATTGAGCGGGGTGCGGATCTCATGGCTCATATTCGCTAAAAATTCGCTTTTCGCACGGGTTGCTGATTCTGCAAGTTCGCGCGCGGTTTGCATCGCGAGTTCTGCCTGCTTGCGCTCGGTAATGTTGTCGAGTACCCAAAGGCGACCGGGCACATCTCGCCCATCGGTTGGTGTACTTGAAAGGCTTAATACGATCGGCTGCGGATCACTCAAAAACCAGTGCCAGTCTCGAATTTTTGCGCCGGGTTGTGTGAATAGCTCGGCTGCTTGAGCGGCAATTTCAGCTTGATTGTCTGCTTTCAGGCGCAGAGCAACCATTGCTTGCGCGATCGCGCTCGGCTCAACTGCACCATGCGCTAGATTCAGATACTTGGCTGCGGTGTGATTGATCCATCCCTGTTCGCCACTTTCATCGATAAAGACAATGCCTTGAGGAATTGTTTCTAACATGGCTTCAAATCGCGCTTGGAGTTGATCAAAGCGCAGTGTTAGATCTTGAAACCTAAGCAGATTGCCTAGTCCGCCCCGCAAAGAGTCGAGAAATTGTTGCAGCGATCGAGAGGGATTTATCCGCCGATGCCACAGGAGCACAATTGCTCCCTGTACGTTCTCAACCTGCTGTAACGGTAAGACAGCGATTGATCGAACGCCTTGCGCTAGGAGAGCAGGTGAGGCTTGCGGGGTCGAAGCATAGTCTGAGTAGTGCAGACATTGATTTTGGCTGAGTGCTTCTGCAAACAACATTGGCGTTGTCAGTCGATCCGGTAGGATATTATGCGGTAATGCAGCTAGTGCTTCAGCGGTGACTTCATCTAACTGGCGGAGCGCGATCGCGCCTGTTGCACCCGTAAATTTTTTTAGCGCAGTTAATGCCTGCTGAATCGCGTGTTCTGGTGTGAGGGCAGTTTCATCTTGAATGAGCGATGCCAGCATGGCTTGAGATGCCTGCTGCCACTCTTGTCGTAACAGATAGACTCTCACTCCAGATCCCAAGAGACCTACAATTCCTAATGCGATCGCAGATCGGATGGGAATGTCGCGGTTTAACAAAGCGACAAAACCGAGTCCGTTCATCCACTGCGATCGCGGACATACAACGCAAAGTGCAAACAAAACCGGAGCGACCAGCCACACTAGAGGCGCTTGTATCAGCACTCCTAACCCTAACTCTGCCAACATCAGCATGAAAATCAACGGCGCAAACGTGGGTAGCCAATCAGGATGTTGATTAGCGCAAAACGCAACTGGATCAGAATCGAAGCGATTTAAACGATAAAACATTCTGCAAGTGTTCGAGTTACCACGGCAGGTGCACTCAGATGAGGAAGATGCCCCTCAGCATCAATATTGATTAGCGTAGCCTGAGAAATTTTATCTGCCATGTATCGCCCAACTTGTGGCGGTACCGCGATATCATTGTTTGACTGAAGAATTGTTGTTGGGACTGTGAGCTTAGGAAGATCGGCGCGGTGATCCGATTGAAAAATCACTCGCGCAACAGCTTGTGCTACATCAGGACGAATCGCAGAGAGGGTTTTTGCAAACTCGCCTGCTAACTCCGGGCGCTCTGGGTTTCTCATGGCTAAGGGTGCAAAACCTCCAGCCCAGGCATAGTAGTTGGCTGACATCGACGCATACAAGGCATCGAGATCTGACTGCTCAAATCCGCCAATGTAATTCGTTGCCGGATCGTTAAGATACCGAGGAGAGGCACTGATAAACAATAACTGCCGAAACCGAGCCGGATCAAGCAGCGCAGCCAGCAATCCCACCATGCCACTCACAGAATGTCCGACAAAGATGACATCTGTTAACTGAAGTTCTGCTAACAGTTCAAGCACATCTTCAGCATAACTGTACAAAGACCGATAGCGACGCGGACTATACGCATTCATATCGGATTGACCTGCACCAATGTGATCAAACAACAGAATGCGGTAAAACGGTGTAAACGCTTCAACTTGGTGCCGCCATGCGGTTTGATCGCTGCCAAACCCATGTGCAAGCACTAGGATTTGCTCGCCCTGACCGACCACTTGAGCATGATGGCGATTGAGAACTCGACTCAGCATCTGCAAGCCCCTCTACCGGGATCTTTCTATACCCATCATGACATTGCTCATCAACTCTGTTTACCAAGCTTAGTATTACTCAATATTCGGGAGGAAAGACGGAGCGACAGCCCGTCCGCTGCTAATTCTTCTGATTGGGCTAAAATTATTAGTAATCAGTCCGTAGAATAAACCTCGACATACTTTAGCGATCGTCATTTTGAACCAGCAATTGCCCTGGGTGAATGCCGAACTCGTTATCGCGTTTACAGGTCTAGGGTTGAATCCCAAAGGTATAGAGTGTAAATCTGCTTTGTTGCTGTAGATAGAGATATCGCTTTCAGATCGTTATTATGCTAATTGGTGTTCAATGAAACTGAATTTGTTCAGTTTCATTGAACTAGGCGCTTTACTAAGGGGTGAGTGAGCTTGCTAGCTCAGTCGTTCTCATAGCGGGCATTAGGGCTAGGGGGAAGTATGACGATCGTGAAACCTGTGATCATCGTGCATGGGGGAGCCAAAACGATTTCAGAGAATGATGTGGCAGCGAATCAAGCGGGATGTCGAGCAGCAGTTGAAGCGGGTTGGGCAGTCCTCATTCAAGGGGGAAGTGCAGCAGGAGCAGTTGAGGCAGCAATCCGGGTCTTGGAATCTGACCAAACGTTTAATGCAGGGTTTGGCGCAACTTTAAACAGTGAAGGCGAGGTTGAAGTTGATGCGGCGATGATGGAAGGAGCAACGTTAGGTTGGGGAGCAGTTGCCGCAGTGCAAGGAGTTCGTCATCCCATTGTAGTAGCTCGCAAAATTATGGAGGAGAAACCGCGATTGCTAGTTGCCCGCAGTGGAGAACGTTTTGCCCGCAATCATGCTGTTGAGATTTGTGCTAAAGAAGCCCTGGTGAGTGAGGAACAGTACCAGGAGTGGAAAGAAGAGATCGAAGTTTTGGATCGTCCGAATACGGTCGGTTGTGTTGCACTCGATGCCGATGGAAATCTAGTGGCGGGGACTTCTACGGGTGGAACGACAGGACAACCTCAAGGACGCGTTGGGGATACTGCATTAGTTGGCTGTGGCTTGTATGCAGACAATCAACTGGGAGCCTGCTCGACAACGGGTGATGGTGAGTCGATTATTCCAGTAGTACTCGCCAAAACAGCGATCGATGCGTTAAAAGACA
This sequence comes from Leptolyngbya sp. GGD, assembly GCF_026735145.1. Classification (NCBI taxonomy): domain Bacteria; kingdom Bacillati; phylum Cyanobacteriota; class Cyanophyceae; order Leptolyngbyales; family Leptolyngbyaceae; genus Leptolyngbya; species Leptolyngbya sp. GGD. The sequence continues at coordinate 529,157 of NZ_JAPQKE010000001.1, read as the reverse complement.
AACATCCTGATGCAGCTGCACAATGGGCGATCAACACGCTAATCAGTCGAGTCGAGGGAGAAGCTGGATGCATTTTAATCGATCGCCAAGGGCGCATCGGTTGGGCACACAATTCTCCTGACATGGCAGTTGCTTATATGAGCGAGGATTTAGTACAACCTGCCATTTTTACCCGTAAGGATCAAACTCTCGTTCAATCGTTGTAAAACCTGTCTAATGTTTTGTGATGTCTTCTCCAAGTCCCTTTCCATTTTTTCAAGGCAATTCGCTGTCTGACTTATTTGCTCAGGATATTCAAGTCGATCGCGATGCCCTCATTTTGAACTATCCTGCTACGGCAAGTTGGGCAGCTTATCCAAACACGCAGCAATACTTTTTGCAAGATGGGAGTAGTGAAGCAACCAAAACTTCGTTTGATAAAATCTGTCAGAAGGAACCTTGGAAAAATTTAGCAGTTCTAGGGGATACGCTACCTGGGATTGTGATTGTTCCGCCTCCATCTCTGCTTGTTCAGTACTGGCGCGATCAGTTTGATTTTCAGGATCAGCAGTTAAAGATGATGGATTGTTCGACGTACTTGGATGATCTCAATGAGAGTGATCAGTACGATCGCATAATCACTTTATTTCCGTTTGACCGATTACGACCCGATAAGCACGCGATTCACCCAGACACCCATTACTACTTGCTGAGTAAAGTAACCCTTGCCGAGTTGGGAGTGGCTTGCCCGAACTATCAAACCTATCATTTAGCTCAAACGAGCCTTGATCAAATTAGCCTGCCGGCCCAATTTCCTTATTTGATTAAAACCTCACATGGTCTTTCAGGTGAGGGAACTTATATCATTCGTAATGATAGTGATCTGAACTATTGCTTACACGAACTGAAGAAGTATCTCAAGATCAATTTACTCCAAACGATTGTTGTCTCAGAGTTCATTCAGCATGAGGTGCATAATTACTGCGTTCAATTTTATGTCAATCAACAAGGCAACATTTCCCTGATTGGTGTAACTCAGCAATTGGTGAGCTCTACAGGGGACTATCTGGGCGGTTTGATTGACTATCACAATGATTTGAGCCAGTTCTTTGAAATCATTGAGGCAGTAGGGAACTATGCTCACAAACAAGGATATTTTGGGGTGATTGGTGTAGATATCTTGGAAGATAGAGACGGACAACTCTATGCGATCGATGCTAATTTTCGGATTAACGGGTCTACTCCTTTGTGTCTTCAGCGCCATGAACTCTTGAAGTTAGATAAAGCGATCGCGAAATACGCTAGCAGTTATCGCATGGAAGGAACGCTTGATTCTATCTTGACGGGGTTGAAACGAGAGCTAGAGCGGAAAGATTTTTTGATCCTCTCAGCACTAGAGAAAGTGAAGTACGGCAAAATTTATACTGAGATTTATGGCATCGTAACGGGAGCAACACGAGAAGAGATGCAGCAAATCGAGCAGCGCCTGCATGGCAAAGGATTGATGTTGGCAAGTTAAGGCATAGATTCTGCATCAACTTTGCCCAGATGGATCTGTCTTACACTGATGGGCTGTGGTCGCCAGAAAATACAGATAACGATGCGGTTGAGCAGCAGTAGACTGATCATAACGCTAGACGAGAGAACTCTCAACTGCCACTCCAACCGAATTGTTAGCTGGCTGGCACAGTCTCTCTTTGTTGTTCTCGCTCTTGTGCCAAAGTTTTACGATACTCAGTAGCCTCAGCAACCTTGGTGAACTTAATCTCTGATTTACAAGTTCTAAGCTCTGTGTCAATTTCTCCAACAGCTTTAACAATTTCCTCTATCGAAACTCGGAAAAACTCCTTTCTACCGTTTGCTTTATTCATTCTCCTAGCATCGAAACGTTTGTGCAGTCGTGACTCAAGTTCCGGAGCATTTGCACAGTTGATCATTGCATGAACATCAAAGGGGAATGGAACAGAAGCATCGCCTAATTCTTTGACTCGATCTAATGGGTCGAGTCGGCGTGTCATACCAATTTTGTAAACATGATCGCCAAATGAACCAATGTTTGAAATGATGTAAACATATCCAGATTTCGTCATTTGCGCTTGAGACATAGCTCTTTGTCTGATGGCTTCAGCTTCTATTAACCTCTGCTGCAACTCTTCAATTTGAGCCAGAAGTTTTTCTTGCGCTTTCCCAGTTGCATTTTCTACATCTTTACGAGCTTTTTCCAAGGCTTCTTGATAGCGTTTCTCTTCACGTTCCGCTTCCTGCTTCGCTTTTTCTAACTCTCGTAAGGCTCGTTCCTCTTCACGCATTTGCTCACGAATGGCACGCTGTTCCTCTTGTTCTTGATACTTTTTTTCTTGATATTCGTGAGTCAGCCAAAGCTCCTGTAACTTCAAGTCAAAATACTGTGGTGTAATTTTACAATATGTAGTTTGAGACAACTTGTTCAATTCATCAAATGCTTTTCTAATCCGTTTCTCCATCGTTTGAACATTGTTGTACTTTACTTTCATAACGGCAGCCTCAGACTCGCCATTGAAAGCACGCAAAACTAATCTAAGGAAATTATCGGTCATTTTTTTGCCTTCTTTGAGGCTTCCACTCACTGACCACTCAGTACTACAGATAGCCGCCGTTTTGTCTTTTATCATTTGCTTCTGCTGGGCACGAATTACATCTAGACGTTGCTTGTACTCTATAGCTTCCTGAAAGTCATACTTGGAGTCATAGAATCCGAATTCTTCAACAAAGTCCTGTTCCTCTAGCTCTCGAAGCTTTGTTCTTAAGACGGCAACTCTAGTTGATAGTTCGTACTCCTCAGCCTTTGATTGCTCATTAATCCGCCTCGATTGCTCAGTCAAAGCTGTAATTTGGCTGTCTAGAGTTCTGATAGATTCTTCTTTAGAAATTAGTCCGCCATACTTTCGATCGGCATCTTGTAAGCGCCTATTAGTCTCTTCTGCTTGTTGTCGAAGTATCCGATTTTCGTTTTTGTGTTGTTGCAGTTGCTTCACTACGAAAACGAGAGCAGTGATTGAGCCAGTGGCGAGAAAAAACAACAGATACGTCATACCAGTAAACCGAAAGCATTTTAATCACATGTTAATCAAGATTTCTAAGTAATTACCTAGTGTCCGCCTAATTTTGAGGTTTATTTAAAACTTTCTTCCCTTAAACGTAAGAAATCGTATATCCTGTCTACTCCCTAGCGGTCTTCAAACCTTTCCTCAACCAACTAATCGAAGCCCGCCATCTCAGCTTGAGACGGATTTGGCCCGTCCGACTTTGTCTAATTCCCCAGATTGGGATTTTAGAAAGAAAGAAATCTATGTGACACTTTAATCGTAATAAGCAGCAATTTCAGTGGATGGAATTGTTCTTCTCGTTCGATCGCAAATATAACCTCGGCAGTGATGTTCATACTGTCACGGATGATGCGGTATTAATTTGATCTGATTACAGGCGTGCTTTTTCGCTTTTTCGTTGATTTACAGGCTAAACTGAGAAGTACTCTTTTAATCGTCATTCTGAGAAAACTTGATGGCTAAAGCGACCGAGGTTTCATCAAATTTAGTGATTGTGGGCTTCCATGCACTCTCTGAGCCATTGCGTGTTCAAGTGCTAGATTTGCTGCGCGATCGCGAACTTTGCGTTTGTGATCTGTGTGAAGCTTTAAGCGTCACCCAATCAAAGCTTTCTTTTCATCTTAAAACATTGAAAGAAGCTCAGTTGGTCAAGTCTCGGCAAGAAGGACGCTGGATTTATTACAGTTTGAATTTGCCACAGTTCGTTGTCCTCGAACAGTACCTCGCTGAATTTCGCCGTTTCAGCCCAATCTTACCCGCTCGAAGCTGTCGCGACTCGGAATAATCCATCAAGTTTTTTACAATTCTTAAGCAGAATGTTTTGTAGCACACTTGAGCAAATCAAATTTATTTGAAATGATTGAGCTGTTAATTATTGAAGCATCAATGAGCTTCATTATGAAAATGCAGACCTCAACTCTCTTCAAGTTTTTGCTAGGGACTGGATTTGTCATGACGGTTGGATTAGTTGGGTGTACCTCCTCGAATCAGGCAACTGACTCTAATCCATCCCAGTCTTCTACTCCTGTAAGAGCAGATGTGCCAAACCCAGTTGTGCCGACTTACTCTGGGATTAAAATCGATGGATCGAGCACAGTTTACCCAGTTTCGGAGGTCGCTGCGAAAGAGTATCGCAAAGAAAAAGGGGACAAAGCGGGTGCGATCGACGTTAAGTTCTCTGGCACAAGCAGCGGCTTCAAAAAATTCTGTGCTGGTGAAATCGATATCAACAATGCTTCTCGCCCGATTCTTAAAGAAGAAATCGAGGCTTGTGGAAAAACAGGAGTGCGTTTCTATGAGCTACCGATTGCGTTTGATGCCCTTACCCTGGTGGTTAATCCGCAAAATACTTGGGCAAAAGATATTACGGTTGCCGAACTGAAGAAGATTTGGGAACCTGCTGCTCAAGGCAAAATTACGAACTGGAACCAGGTTCGCGCCTCCTACCCAAACCAACCACTCAAACTATATGGTGCAGGCAAAGAGTCTGGAACATTCAACTATTTCAATGAAGTCACAACCGGAAAGCCAAATGAGAGCCGGACAGATTACACCGCCAGCGAGAATGACAATGAGTTAGTCGCGGGAGTCCTAAAAGATCCCAATGCTCTAGGCTACTTTGGGCTTTCGTACTATGAAGCTCAGCAAAATGAACTTAAAGCCCTTGCTGTTGATTATGAAGGTCGTGGTGCAGTTTTACCCTCACGCGAAACGGTTGAGAAAGCGCAGTATCGCCCGTTCTCTCGTCCCTTATTTATCTACGTCAACATTACTGCTGCACAGCGTAAACCGGAACTGCAAGCGTTCGTAACATACTACCTCGACAATGCTAAACGGTTTGTCACCCAGGTCGGATACATTCCACTGCCGGATGAAGGCTACCGATTGACGAACCTGCACTTCTATCAAGGCAAGGTAGGAACAGTATTTGATGGGGTTCCTCAGCCTGATTTGACGATTAGTGAACTCCTTCGTAAACAAGCTGTATTTTAGGAATCGCGTTGAGCAAGATTGCGATCGATACGTCGCGAAGTCGTCACAACTCTGGAAAGTCAAAACAAGTTTTTTAGATTTGATTTATCTAAAACAGCTCTGAATTGAAGTATTGCATTAGAATAACTCTAACGTTATTCTAATTTAAGTTGAAATGAAGCAGTAGCTTTAAGGTGAGGCACATGGTTGTACGAGTTGGAATCAATGGTTTTGGTCGGATTGGACGGCTCGATTTCCGTGCTGCTTGGGGTTGGTCGGAATTTGAATTTGTTCACATCAACGAAGTCAAAGGCGGAGCGGAAACTGCCGCTCATTTACTCAAATTTGATTCAGTGCATGGGCGATGGGCACCCGATGTCGAAGCTGGAAGCGATCGCATTCTCATTGATGGACAACCTGTGACCTTCAGCGAATATGCGAAACCCGGTGAAGTCCCTTGGGAAGATTACGGCGTTGATATCGTGCTGGAATGTTCAGGTAAGTTTCGCACTCCTGAAACACTTGATCCCTACTTCAAGCGCGGAGTGAAAAAGGTGATTGTCGCGGCTCCCGTCAAACAAGGAGCGCTCAATATTGTCATGGGAATCAATGACCATCTTTATCAGTCGGATGAGCATCACCTCCTAACTGCCGCATCTTGTACGACCAATTGCCTTGCGCCTGTAGTGAAAGTGATTCATGAGGGGCTAGGCATCAAGCATGGAATCATTACAACGATTCACGACAATACCAACACTCAAACGATCGTTGATGCTCCCCATAAAGATTTGCGTCGTGCGAGAGCCACAAGCTTATCGCTCATTCCAACAACTACAGGATCAGCAACCGCGATCGGGCTAATCTATCCGGAACTCAATGGTAAGTTGAATGGTTTAGCAGTGCGAGTTCCCTTGCTCAATGCCTCGCTGACAGATTGCGTGTTTGAAGTCGCGCGATCGACCAGTGTTGAAGAAGTCAACCAATTGCTCAAAACAGCCTCGGAAACTTCGTTAAACGGCATTTTGGGATACGAAGAACGTCCGTTGGTGTCGATCGACTATAAAGATGATCCGCGATCGTCGATTATTGATGCCCTCTCCACAATGGTTGTCGATGAAACCCAAGTGAAAATTTTGGCTTGGTATGACAACGAATGGGGCTACTCGAATCGTATGGTCGAACTGGCTCGAAAAGTTGCATTGAGTTTGAATTAACCCTTTTATCATTGCCCTATGTCATCTACAACGGCTCATAATGCCAACCTAAAAAACTACATCCTCGTGACGCTTGCTTATTGGGGATTTACAATCACTGATGGCGCATTGAGATTGTTAGTTCTGCTCTATTTTTACGAGATTGGTTACTCGCCGTTGCAAGTTGCATTTCTCTTTCTGTTTTATGAAGTGTTTGGAGTTGTGACTAATTTCTTCGGAGGTTGGATCGGCTCTCAACTTGGGTTAAAAGTGACGCTCTATGCAGGAATCGGGTTGCAGATCTTTGCATTGGTGATGTTGTCATTTCTCGATCGTAACTGGGCGCAATGGTTTGCAGTTGGATATGTGATGGTCTCTCAAGCCTTTTCTGGCATTGCAAAAGATCTGACGAAAATGAGTTCTAAGAGTGCGATCCGATTGGTTGTGCCCCAAGATGCACAGTCTTCATTGTTCAAATGGGTTGCAATTCTCACTGGATCAAAGAATGCGCTCAAAGGATTCGGATTCTTTCTAGGCGCTGCGCTACTTGCATCGATCGGCTTTGTCAATTCGCTGTGGTGGATGGCAGGTGGATTGTTTGTCTTGATGTTCACTGGATTGATGTTGCCGAAAGGTATGGGCAAGATCAAAGCCAAGGTGAAATTTACACAACTGTTTTCTAAGAGTCGCGAAATCAATATCTTGTCAGCCGCAAGATTTTTTCTCTTTGGTTCTCGGGATGTTTGGTTTGTTGTTGGCTTACCTGTGTTCCTACGTGGAGTACTCGGCTGGTCATTCTACCAAGTCGGTAGCTTCATGGCGCTCTGGGTCATTGGCTACGGAATTGTTCAATCCTCTGCCCCTGCGTTAATTCAGCGATTTGGGTCGGGTCGTCCGCCCTCGACGAGTACGATTCGATTTTGGACGGTTACTTTGACGATCGTACCTGCCTTAATCGCGATCGCGCTTGCTGTTGGGGTCGATCCAAACTCTGCGATCGTCGGTGGCTTACTGATTTTTGGTGTTGTCTTTGCGTTCAATTCAGCCGTACATTCTTACTTGGTTCTCGCGTATACAGATGATGATAAAGTCGCTCTGAACGTTGGGTTTTACTATATGGCAAACTCTGGAGGACGATTGGCAGGAACCGTTTTATCAGGGCTAATCTATCAAAGCTTTGGGCTGATCGGCTGCTTGTGGACTTCAGCCGCATTTGTTGTTGCTGCTGCACTGATTTCTCTCAAATTGCCAACCCCAAAGCCGAGTAAAGCGATCGCTTGGAAAGCAAAAGACGGAGACTAATGCGATGAGCCTCAATCCTCGATCGACGAATACTGTTCCCGTACAAGCTGGCAGTGCATTGAGCTTCTTTGAGAAATATCTAACTCTTTGGGTCTTTTTGTGCATTGGTATCGGCATTGTGCTAGGAAGACTGTTTCCGGAGATTGCAACAACGCTAGATGCACTGAGCCTTTATCAAGTATCAATTCCGATCGCGGTTTGCTTATTTTTCATGATGTATCCCATCATGGTGAAGATCGACTTTTCACAAGCTAAGCAAGCCGTTCGCGCTCCGACTCCTGTGATTTTAACCCTAGTCGCGAACTGGCTCATTAAGCCGTTTACGATGGTTGCTTTTGCTCAAGGATTTTTAGGAGGAGTGTTTCGTCCTTTGCTGACTGGAACTGAGGTGATCAGAGGCAGCGAAGTGACGTTAGCGAATTCGTACATTGCTGGAACGATTCTGTTGGGAATTGCGCCATGTACTGCAATGGTGCTGATGTGGGGTTACTTATCCTATAGCAATCAAGGTCATACCTTAGTGATGGTTGCGGTAAATTCACTTGTGATGTTGTTTCTGTATGCACCTTTGGGGCGTTGGTTATTGGCAGCAAATGATTTAGCTGTTCCATGGGAAACGATCGCGCTTTCCGTTGCCATTTATGTTGGTTTGCCATTAATTGCTGGGATTTACTCGCGCCACTGGATTTTGAAACACAAAGGGCGAGCGTGGTTTGAGCAAAAGTTTTTGAAGTACCTGAACCCGATCGCAATTTCAGCCCTACTGATCACCTTGATTCTGCTGTTCGCGTTTAAGGGAGAATTAATTGTTAGCAATCCCCTACACATCTTGCTGATTGCAGTCCCACTCTTTTTGCAAACCAATTTTATTTTTCTGATTTCATATGTTGCTGCTCTGAAACTTCGATTGCCTTATGAAGATGCAGCTCCCGTTGCACTGATTGGAGCAAGCAATCATTTTGAAGTTGCGATCGCCACCGCTGTTGTTTTATTTGGCTTAAATTCTGGAGCCGCCCTAGCAACCGTTGTCGGGGTATTGATCGAAGTCCCAGTGATGCTGATGCTGATAGAAGTCTGTAAACGCACTGCCTTTTGGTTTCCGCGCCAGCCTGAAAAAGCAACCTTACCCGATCCGCGTTGTATCTCGTCTCGCCACTGAACCGCATTGCGTCTCAATTTCTGCTCAAAATCCACATTCTCTGTTGTCTTTAAAGCGTCCTTTGAGACATTGGCTCTCTTAAAATATAGAGTACAGCGCATTCCGACCACCACTTATCCATGAGCTAAAGTAGTCGGAGCGCTAGTACCTTACAGGCTAACTGGGAAGAATTCGAACTGAATGAATTCAGTTCTGAATTTACCGATGACCCAACCATTTTGCTGCGATCGCACCAAAGGCAGCACCGACAACCGGATTACTCAGGAATTTCACCAATGCAGGTTGATCGGCTAACACATCATGAAAAATATCCGGGTGATTGTGATACACAAAGGCAGCCAGTTTACTGACATCATCTGCACTCATGCGACTTGGGTGATGGGTCGATAGTCCAAGTTGCTTTTCTAAATCGCGATCGTGAATGCCGCGTTTCTTAAGATGGCTGAAAAATTCTCGCGCCACATCATCTCGCTCATTGGGTTTGATTTGCGCGATCGCTTTTTGCAGTTCGGGTTCCATCTGGCTTGAGGGCACCTGATTTGGATTGAAAGAACGGCTAAAGATCTGATGACGTTCATCTCTTGTCGATCGTTGAGCAAAATCATCAAAATTTTGATAGTTCTGTGAAGTGCTTTCTTCGTCAATGCTCTCGGTATTTCCACCCGCCAAATCTTGCATGACTTGGCGCTTATAAGCGTCACTACTCGACATGATCATTTCTCCTGGTCAAATCACTAAATACTGTAGATACGTTACTAACTTGCAGACTGATATTGAATCTTGTTGGACTGTTGATCATACTGAGCCGTCAGAATCAACTGCTTGTCCGGGGCATAAACTAAGACCGTGAGATCTTGATTGGGAAAGTTTTTATGAAATCCTTGCGTCAGCGATCGAGTCAGATCTTTGACTTCGGTCGGACGCACTTGTGGAGAAATCACAACCCCTAATTTATTGTTGTCGCGCACGTAGGCATCTTTGATCAAACCTTTGCTGGTCGTCACAACCCAGTTGCCAAAATCTTGTCCTACTCCTGAATTGCCGCGTTCAAGCTGGCTATAACTGCGGGTAATGGGTGCAGAAGCATTGGTTGGAGGTGCTTTAGCAGTTGCAGCACTACATGCAGTGGTAAATAGCACAACGAAAACGAGCGCAATGGTTGCGAGAACCTTGCGACTGTGTTGAAAAACGTTCACGGTATCCTCCTGAGTAATAAGTGGATATCGAAGTCATGCGGACAAAACTCTGGGTGAAGAATCTGTCTGCAAAATCTTTCCGAATGGTGGAGATCTGGACAACTTTCCTAATGAAGTGCCATAGGGCATGTCCTAACTTCTAAAGTAAATGCTCTACTTTTGCTTAAGAGTAAAGATGTTGCTCAGCTGATTTCACCCGTCTGAGGTTGCAAGTCAGTCTACCTCTTGGGGTTTTTCTACGAGGCAATTAATGATTCAGTTTATGTCTAACAATCGATAGATGAGTATGAAAAATCTTCGACCTACTGTATGAAGTAAATCCCCTGCGCTTAAAGCGATATGGTTTAGTCATGAACCCATTAAAGCTTCGTTTGGAAGAATGTTCAGCATTCGGAATTTTAGTTTTAAATTATCTCGAAAAAAATCCGCAGACTAACATGAGCCAACTTGCGAGAGATGTGAACATTTCAAGAGCAGGACTTGGCTGGATTTGCCGCAAAGAAAGCAATCCTGATGAACGCACAGCAAATCGCATTGCTCGGATTATTGGAGTGGATTTGACTGAAGTTGCACGGCTGGTTCACGAAAATAAAATCGAGAAACTTGCGAGGCGCAGTGCTCTTGAGTATGCCACGAAATTTAGTAAAGATTCAGTTCACATCGTGATTCCTCAAGAAGATGCGATCGCTGGATTGAATGCGATCGTCCAAGCATTTCATACCGTGACTCGAAGTGTGCCAGAGATCGAAAAACCGACAGACTTCCAGATTTACAAACAAGCTTATGAAATTGTGAAGCGGCAGTTTTTAGCTCGAAATATTCCTAGAAAGCAGAAGACAACGATTTAATTGACTATTAAGTTTGCGCAATCCTGCCCTGACATTGACCCATCCCAATCTTGACGTACCCCTTTTCTTCACAATAGCCCTGAAGCGTAACTTCATCTCCTTCGACTAGAAACGATCGCACTTCTCCCGTTGGAAGCGTGATCGGCTGTGTTCCTCGTTGCGTGAGTTCTAACAAGCAGCCTTGAGTCCCTGTTTCATTGCCTGAAATTGTTCCGCTAGCAAATAAATCTCCAGGGCGAAGATTGCAGCCATTACTCGCATGATGGGTTAACATTTGTGCCACTGTCCAATACATATGTTGGAAGTTGCTCTGGCTTAGGCGCAAGGGGGCGATGCTCTCTTGACGCATTTTTGCAGAAGACAATATGACTTCTAGTTTTATGGAAATCCCACCTGTACTTTGATTAGAAGATGACATGAGATAAGGCAGAATTGGCGGATCATCGACTGACCTTGTAAATGCAGCGCCTCGAAATGGGGCAAGAGCTTCCATCGTCACAACCCAGGGAGAGAGTGTAGTTGCAAAGCTTTTAGACAGAAAAGGACCAAGGGGCTGGTATTCCCAAGCTTGAATGTCTCGCGCTGACCAATCATTTACAAGGCATAAGCCGAATAAGTGGTCTTCTGCTTGATCGATCGAGATAGTGTCTCCTAAGTCATTTCCTTTGCCTACAAAGCAACCAATTTCAAGCTCGTAGTCCAACATTTGAGTCGGGGCAAATGTCGGAGTTGAGCGATTTGCTGGTTTCTGCTGACCGTGGGGACGTTTGATTGAAGTGCCAGTTGGAACAATGGATGATGCTCGTCCGTGATACGCGATCGGGGCATATTTATAGTTCGGCAGTAGGGGATTGTCGGGGCGAAATAGCTTACCCACATTGGTTGCGTGAAAAATAGAAGCGTAGAAATCTGTGTAATCGCCGATCGTGGCAGGCAAAAGCAATTGTGCGTCTGACATCGAAACAAGGATTCTGCTATCGGGAGCTTGTCCGACACGAAGTAATTGGCTGAGATGATGGCGCAGGCGTAACGAGGCTGGCTTCCCCATCGCCATCAATGAGTTTAAGGTCGAAGCACAGCAGGCAGCTTGCAGAGCTTCTGGTAGTTCCTCAAGTCGCCCAAGTTTCTGGCAAGCCATGAGATCGAGAATTTGATCGCCGATCGCAACGCCAATATGCGGTGTTTCAGAACGATGTTGGGCTTGAAATATTCCAAAAGGAAGATTCTGAATTGGGAAATCAGTGTCGGCTTGATTTGCAGAGTGAACCCAACTCCGCAAATTTGGATCGTGAGTGAAATCAATCGCGCAGGTCATAAAAGTTTCAAGTTATAAAGGTCATGAATTGGTTCTTCAAAAGAACAAGAACCGACCGATCGAAAGAATTGCTGTCGAGAATACTCGATCGCTGATCTTGGAAGCGAGAACTCATGCCAGCCAATTTCGATATCGCTCAGTTGGAATGCATCGATCGACGATTCCTCAAGGATTGCCACAACTTCATGCAGTGGGATAGCTTGTTGATAGGCAAAAGCTGAAGCGATCGCAACATTCAAAAAGCCGTGCATTGTTGTAGAAGTTCTGTTCAAAGCATCAGTGAAGCAATGACCTCGTATGGCATGATGTAATCCAGCTGTTACCTTGAAGGGAATTCTAGCATTTGCTAAGGATAAGATGCGTTGTCCCAGTTGCGTACTATCAGGAAACGCATCGATCGGGACACCACCTGTTCGCAACTTTGCGCTTGCTCCGATTTGGTGCAGAATATCCAGATAGGGTTCTAAATCAACATTAAACGGAATTTCAAAAAAAGTATCTACTTCAGTCGGTATTTCTAGCCTGATTGACTGCATCTCAATAGGTGAGAGTGGGGCAAATTCTAAGGCACTAATACGAATAGAAGGCTCTGTTTTAGTGAGTTGATATATCTGCTCCAAGTCTGATCGCCAGTTTCTAGACACAATCACGCTTAATGAGTAGCGCTGAGATGAAGCGGCATTCTCAGAAGGTAAAAGCTTGATGAACTCTAGAAGGCGAGCAGCAGGCAAGACGAAGCGATCGAGCATCCAGCAATGTGGAGAAGCGTGAGCACGATCGTAAATATTTATTGCTTCAGGTAAGCTTAGCTGTGCAGGGGGAAAGAGTCCGGCATAGTCTACAATCCGTGTGAGAAGTTGTTTGAGCGACGTTAACACTCGGTGATACCTCCTCTAATCAGCAACTTGAAGATTTGATGTACGTCTTCAGCATTCTCTTAAATCTATCCTTGTGATTAGCAATTCTGAAAAGTTAAATCTATAATCTAATTATGGCTTCTCAGATTGGTTCTAGTAACTGATTTTGAGAAGCCTCAGGAACTCTATCCTAAACAGCGCTTCAAACCCGTTGGGTAGCTATCTATCAGATTCAAAAATTTTCACAACTTCTTCTTGATTCTTGCTAGCTACTTTAGGCGTCACTGGTTCTTGACCTCACTGACTGTTAAAGTTCTTTGCATTGTTCCGCCTGTCACTTCCAATCACAGGCAAGTGAAGCGAAGGGGCTTTCAGGCGTTTTGTCTGCTTCTCTACAGGGCTTGTATGTAAGAGTAAGGCTCTTGATGCATTCTTCTCGGCTGAGAGGGGCTAATTTTATTTACCTTTCCTCTACTAAGGAGGAACCTAATGGCTGAGTTATTTTCTATTTTATGTTTTGATCACCTTGAGTTTTATGTTGGCAACGCAAGGCAGGCAGCAAGTTTTTATGAAACGTTCTTTCAATTCACAAACATAGCGTATCGGGGCTTAGAAACAGGGAGTCGCAAAGTTGCTTCGTATGTCATGCAGCAAGGCGCAATTCGATTAGTTCTCAGTACAGCGCTGAATTCTGATCATCCGATTGCTCAGAGTGTGTTGAAGCACGGCGATCATGTCGCTGTGATTGCCGTGCAGGTTCCCAACGTGACAGACGCTTATCAACACGTAACTGCGCGAGGAGCGATCGCTGCAATACCGCCGACTCGCGTCGAAGATGAAACAGGAATTCTGCAATATGCAGCGATTCATATTTACGGAGATGTACTTCTCAAGTTTGTCGATCGACAGAACTATCGAGGCATTTTTGCACCCCAGTTTCAAGCTCGACATTCAGCGCTACCAAATCATGATGCAGGGCTTCAAGCTATTGATCATATTGTCGGCAATGTGGAACAAGGTGCAATGGAACATTGGGTGAAGTTTTTTGCTGACACAATGGGCTTTCAGCTGTTGGTTGGCTTTGATGATGCGGCGATTTCGACTGAGTATTCAGCATTGATGTCGAAAGTGGTGCAAGATGGCTCTGGCAAGATTAAACTCCCAATTAATGAACCTGCTTTAAGAAAAGGAAAATCGCAGATTCAGGAGTATTTGGAATTTCATCAAGGGGCGGGAGTGCAGCATATTGCTTACTCAACTCACAACATTGTGGAGACGGTCACCAAACTAAAGCAAGCAGGCGTTGAGTTTCTGCATGTACCAAGCTCCTACTACGAAGATTTAGAAACACGAGTTGGCAAGATTGATGAATCGATTGATCGTCTAGCAGAACTCGGAATTTTAGTCGATCGCGATCAGGAGGGTTATTTACTCCAAATATTTACACAGCCTGTTGAAGACCGTCCGACTTTGTTCTTTGAAATCATTGAGCGTCATGGTGCTCAAAGCTTTGGTGAAGGCAATTTCAAAGCTTTATTTGAGGCGATCGAACGTGAACAAGCCCTGCGAGGAAATCTCTAGGCAGAAGTTAGAAATCACGGTATCCAGCAATGACGTACTATTATCGGCTCGGTACAATTCCCCACAAGCGACATACCCAATTTCGTGCGTCAAATGGTTCACTCTATCACGAAGAATTGATGGGGATTCGCGGCTTTACGGGTATTCAATCGCTGCTCTATCATTTGTACCCGCCAACGCAAGTTTATAAGGTGTTTCTGGAGCAAACGATCGCGCTTGAGTTTGAAGAGATTGGGGCACTTCGTCATCGTCATTTGCAGACTCAGAAAGCATTGAGTAAAGGAGATGCGATCGCATCTCGCATTCCTCTGATGGCAAATGGAGAGGTCTGTATTTCAGTCGCACAACCGACAGAGCCAATGTCGTATTGGTATCGATTTGCTCATGGGGATGAAGTCATCTTTATTCATGAAGGGAGTGGTTTACTAGAAAGCCAGTACGGTGAACTGCACTATCATCCGGGCGATTATTTGGTGATTCCAACTGGAGTGATGTGGCGAATTCTGCCGGATAGTAGTACGGCTCAGCGCATGTTAGTCATCGAAGCTCAAGGACATATTGAGCCGCCTGCTCGGTATCTGAATCGATATGGGCAATTTCTGGAACATGCACCTTATAGTGAACGAGATTTGCGCCCACCCGAAACCTTAACTCCTCACGATGAGATGGGTGAGTTTGAAGTGCGAGTTAAGGCGCGCGATCGCATTACGACCTATCTTTATCATCATCATCCGCTCGATGTGGCAGGTTGGGATGGCTATCTTTATCCTTATGCCTTTAATATTGCTGATTTTGAACCCGTGACTGGGCGCATTCATCAACCACCACCTGTACATCAGACCTTTGAAGCGCCAGGGTTTGTCATTTGTTCGTTTGTTCCTCGGTTGTTTGACTACCATCCGCTCGCCATTCCTGCGCCCTACAATCATTCCAATGTCGATTCGGATGAAGTTCTCTACTACGTTGAGGGCAATTTTATGTCCCGTAAGGGGATTGAGCGATCGTCGATGACAGTACATCCGAACGGCATTCCGCATGGGCCACATCCCGGCATGTATGAAGGCTCGATCGGTAAAGAGCGCACGGATGAACTTGCTGTCATGATCGATACGTTTCGTCCGCTAAAACTGACTCGACAAGCAGTGGAGCTAGAAGATATGCAATATCCCTATAGTTGGGCTGCTTAAAGGCAATTCCAGGTTTGTTTCACAATTCAGTGCATTTTAATAGCCAGGTTTGTTTCACAAGAAGGACACTTTCTCTATGTCTCCGGTTCTCACTACTCTCTCGACACATTTATCGATCTCCGATCGAATTCAGGAGCGCTTGCATCAGGGGAAATTAACTCAACAACAAGTTGATGACTTTCAGGACTTTCTTCAACAAGTTGAGTGCGACTTTTTGCGGCATCCGATTATCACAGATAACGCTTATACACGCTGGTTTCAAGCAGGCAAAGCTACAGATGAGCAATTACGGTATTTTATTCGTCAGTTCTCTGTGTTCTCGAATCAATTTCTGATTGCAGCATTGTTGAAAGTCATTAACTCTCCAACGCTTCAACAATCACGAGCAAGCCGCGAGGTTTTACTAAATGAGCTAGGTGTGATTTATCGCAAGTTGCAAGGGACAGACAATGCTCAAACCGTTAAAACAGAGGAGGAAAAAGATCGAGAAGGTGATCCTGAAGTGGTCAGCACAGAAGGAACGGTTGATGGTGGAATCTGTCGCTTTCGGGCTGCTCATTTTGAATGGTTAGCAACGGTTGCAGAAGGAATTGGCTTGCACTATGAGGAGATTGGGCAACGTAAGCACGGTAGCCCTGCCACACTACATTTCTGTGATGAATTGCAACGGCTCTATGGCAGTGATGATCCGAATGTAGCGGAGGGTGCTAGCTTTGCAGTTGAGAATTGGGCAGCAGCAGGGTTCTGGCAAGAGCTAGAAGATGGGTTGACGCGCATCAAGCAAACTCGGCATCCCTCTCTGCATTTAGCATTCTTTACTTGGCATAATCGTGTGGAAGCTCAACATGCAGAACATACGTTAGAGGAACTCGAAGCCGTGTACTTCAAGCCAGAGTTCGATCGCACTAAATTCATTCAGGGAGGACAACAAATTCTAGATGCGATCGCTGTTTTTTGGAATGGGTTAGAGCACGATCGCACTCATTGAGAGGAAGCAACCATGCACCAAGAACTCTCTCCTGTCTGGGTTCCATCAATCGAACAAATTCAGGCAACGAATATTGCAGCACTGATGCAGGATTTGAAGATTCACACCTATGCAGATCTGCATTCTTGGTCAATTCGCGATCGTGCAGCTTTCTGGGATGTGATGATTCAACGGCTTGGAATTCGTTTTCAGGAGCCGTATACGCAGATTGTTGATTTATCACAGGGTGTAGAGTTTTCGCAATGGCTTGTGAATGCTCGATTAAATATTGTTGAAAGCTGTTTTCAAGCTAGTGAAGATAAAACCGCGATCGTGTTTCAATCAGAAGGCGGTTCGCTGCACACTTGGACTTACAAGCAATTACAGTCACTTACGAATCGGGTTGCAAATAGCTTAGTCGAATTAGGATTTCAGCCTGGTGATGCAATTGCGATCGCGATGCCGATGACGGCTGAATCTGTCGCAATTTACTTAGGAATTATCAAAGCGGGTTGTGTTGTTGTGTCGATCGCGGATAGTTTTGCAGCAGTTGAAATTGCGACTCGATTACATATCGCGAACACTAAAGAAATTTTTACTCAGGACTTCATTTGTCGGGGTGGAAAGCAGTTACCGCTTTATAGCAAGGTTATTGAAGCGAATGCTCCAAAAGCGATCGTACTTTCTCAACACTCAGCTTCAACGGTTGAATTGCGATCTTGCGACTTAACTTGGAGTGATTTTCTCAGTCCGAATGAGATCTTTGATGCGGTTCCTATGTCTCCCACAGCCCATATTAATATCCTGTTTTCTTCTGGCACAACCGGAGAGCCTAAAGCCATTCCCTGGACACAAACAACACCGATCAAATGTACAGTTGATGGGCATTTGCACCAAGATATCCATCCGAGCGATGTCGTTGCTTGGTCAACCAATTTAGGCTGGATGATGGGACCTTGGCTGATCTTTGCAAGCTTGATGAACCGAGCTACGATCGCGCTTTATGATGGCGCACCGACGACGCGAGAATATGGTCAATTTATCCAAGCTGCTCAGGTTACTATCTTGGGTGTTGTACCGAGTTTAGTCCGAGTTTGGAAAACGACGAATTGTATGCAGGAATTGAATTGGAGCGCGATTAAAGCTTTTAGTTCGACAGGCGAATGCTCGAATTCTCAAGATATGCAGTATTTAATGTCTCTTGCGAGCAACAAGCCAGTCATTGAATACTGTGGTGGGACAGAAATTGGCGGAGCTTACATCACGGGCACTCTGGTACAGCCTTGTATTCCAGCAACTTTTACAACACCTGCGCTAGGCTTAGATTTTACAATTCTAGATGCTGATGGTCATTCCGCAGATGAAGGAGAAGCTTTTATCATTCCACCTTCGATCGGGCTTTCTACAGAATTATTGAATAAAGACCATCATCAGATCTATTTTGCTGATGGTCTTGATCAATCGTCTTTGCGTCGGCATGGGGATTATCTGAAGCGATTGCCGAATGGTTACTATCAGATGGGCGGTCGGGCGGACGACACCATGAATTTGGGTGGAATTAAAATCAGTTCAGCAGAGATTGAACAAGTGCTAAACACGGTTGTAGGCATTCGTGAAACCGCAGCGATTAGCACTCCATACTATTCTCAAGGCATTCCAACTTCTGAAAGTGGGCCGAGCCAGCTTGTTGTGTATGCCGTTGTTGAGCCGAACCTACAGAAAACACAAGCAGAACTCAAAGCTGTGTTACAAACCGCGATCACTCAACGCCTCAATCCGTTATTCAAAATTTGCGACTTGGTGATTGTAGAAGCTTTGCCTCGCACTTCATCGAATAAAGTCATGCGGCGAGTTCTGCGCGATCAATTCAACACAATTCACTCAAAGAGGTGTCACGCATGGAACTTGCAGAACGCATGAGCCGATTAGGAACAGAATCTGCTTTTGATGTCTTTGCCAAAGCACAACGGCTAGAAGCTCAAGGACGATCGATTATTCATCTAGAAATTGGGCAGCCCGACTTTCCCACGCCATTTCCGATTTGTGAAGCAGCATTCCGGGCGATGAAAGATGGCTATACGGGCTATACTCCGGCAGCGGGATTGCTCGCATTGCGAGAAGCGATCGCTGAACATATTTCAACCAGCAGAAATATCGAAGTTCACCCAAACGAAGTAGTCGTTACGCCTGGAGCTAAGCCGATTATCTTCTTTACGCTCATGGCGTTAGTCAATGAAGGCGATGAGGTAATTTATCCAGATCCAGGCTTTCCAATTTATCAATCGGTGATCAATTTTGTCGGTGCTAGAGGAATTCCTTTACCACTCCGCGAAGATGTTGGGTT
Organism: Leptolyngbya sp. GGD; assembly: GCF_026735145.1. Classification (NCBI taxonomy): domain Bacteria; kingdom Bacillati; phylum Cyanobacteriota; class Cyanophyceae; order Leptolyngbyales; family Leptolyngbyaceae; genus Leptolyngbya; species Leptolyngbya sp. GGD. Next base: position 510,172 of record NZ_JAPQKE010000001.1, on the reverse strand, counting down.
TCGCTTTCATTTAGATGATTTGATCAATGCAATTTCCGATCGAACTCGCTTACTCATTCTCAATTCTCCTCAAAATCCCACCGGAGGGTTATTACAAGCTGAAGATTTAGCAGCGATCGCAGAACTTGCCGATCGACATAATTTTTATGTTCTCTCTGATGAAATCTATTCTCGGATTCTTTATGAAGGTAAACATATTAGCCTGATTCAATTTCCTGGGATGAAAGCTCGTACTATTCTACTCGATGGTTATTCTAAAACTTATGCAATGACAGGATGGCGGCTTGGCTATGGTGTGATTCCTAAACATCTTGTTGAGGGAATTGTTCGTCTCATGATTAACTGCAATTCTTGTACTTGTGCCTTTACTCAGATGGCTGGCATTGAAGCGCTGCGAGGCTCACAAGATTTTGTCAATCAAATGGTCGCTGAGTTCAAGCACCGACGAGATACGATCGTCGATGGTTTAAACGCGATCGAAGGAATTCATTGTCTCAAGCCTGCGGGTGCATTCTATGTCTTTCCAAATGTGAAAGATTTACCTTTGTCGTGCAATGAACTAGCAGATTACTTTCTCAATGAAGCAGGCGTTTCACTCCTAGCAGGCACAGCCTTTGGTAAATTTGGCGATGGCTATCTCAGAATTTCTTATGCAAATTCATTAGAAAATCTTCAAGTCGCGATCGACCGAATGCGTTCAGCAGTTATGAAATTGTAACTTCCTATATTCAAGGCTTCTAGCGTTTATAGCAATCCTAAATCACTCGTAAAATGGGGGGATAGAGGATTATTTCTCCCCATTCCCCCAACTTGCAAAACCTTACAAATCAAGCTGTATCTGCTCACGCTACGACACTCGGCTGAGCGACATCGTGCAGCGTATGCAGCAAGCGCTGAATTTCTTCTATCGTGTTGTAGTGAGTGCAGCCAATTCGCACCAGTCCTCCACTGTTCTCAATGCCGAGCCGTTGAGTGAGATTCAGAGCATAGAAGTTTCCATTCCAGGCAAAAATACCGCGATCGCCTAATATTTTTGCAATTTCAGCAGGAGAATAGCCAGCAATACGAAGTCCGAATGTCGGCGTACGCCAGTTCAATTGCGATCGCTCCGTGATGCCGTAGAGCGTCACTCCAGGAATTTCGAGCAAATGAGGAATCAAATATTCAGACAGCGATTGTTCATGAGTCTGAATGGCTATCATTGCTGTAGCAAGAGCACTTCGCCGATTGGTAACGATCGGTGAAACGCGTCTCCCTAGCTCAGCTAAATACTCGATCGTGGCTACAACTCCTGCCAGTCCCTCAAAGTTTTGTGTTCCGGTTTCCCATCGAAATGGAACTTCTTCAGGAGCAGGGCGAGGCTTGTAAGGCTGTAGACGAGCTAAATGCTCTCGTTTGCCGTAGAGAATGCCAACATGCGGCCCAAAAAACTTATAGGCAGAGCAAACGAGGAAATCACAGTCTAGCGATCGAACATCAACCAACCCATGAGGTGCATAGTGAACTGCATCAACAAATACCCATGCTCCTACAGCATGAGCGAGTTGAACTGCTCTTTTAACATCGTTGATCGTACCAACTGCGTTTGAGGCATAGCTGATCGCGACTAGCTTTGTGCGTTCCGTGATCTGATGTTCTAAATCCAGCATATCCAGAGTGCAGTCGCTCTCATGAATATCAACTGTGCGAACAATGACACCTCGTTCTTGAAGTGCTAACCAAGGCGCGACATTGGCATCGTGATCAAGCGTTGTCACAACAATCTCATCCCCAGGCTGCAATTCTCGACCAATTGATCGACTAATTGCAAACGTCAGCGTCGTCATGTTGGCTCCAAACACAACTTCATCACGATCACACTTCAGAAAATCCGCAACGGCTGACCGTGCTTGTTCGACTAAAGCCTCAGTTCGTACGCTGGTCGCAAAAGCTCCGTGCAAATTAGAATTCGACGTAGTGAAGTAGTTCGCGATCGCATCAATTACTCCCTGCGGAACTTGAGTCCCGCCAGGTCCATCCAAAAATGCGACTGGATACCCATTCATTTCTTGACGTAGAGCGGGGAATTGGGCGCGAATCCAGTCTAGATCAAAAATAGTCATAGGACGCTCCAAACTCAATTCTCATCAGGCGGGAATAGCCCTGGGCAGGTTAAAACAAACACATCTCTAGTCCCTTGCTCATCTGTAAGCACATTGACTGGGGATGTGTAGTGAAAGTATTGGGCATCCCTAAAGACGAGAAGTTCTCCTGGATTTAAGACTTTGGTAAATGCTGGAAGCTTGTCGTCTTTTGATTGATAAAGATGAGTTTCACCCCCCTCGATTTTGTTGCGATCGACTGAGAAAATGCCAACCACATCGACCCCATCTCGATGGATTCCCTCTGGTGCCGGATTACCAGATTGGTGAGGAGATGCAGTGGTGCGAATCTGATGAACTCCAATCTCTTGGGAAGTCGAACACAGTTGGCAAAACTGGAAAAACTCCCAAACCAATCGTTGAAACTCTTCTAGCTGAATTAACTCATCATCTAGCTCAGAATACTCTCGAACTACGTCGCCTAATAATGGATTGTATTGCCTGCTCTGGAATAACCGACGGTGAGGTAACTTGATTAATCGATCTCCTACAATCTTGAAGTGAGAGAGCCGCCTAAATCGATAGTTACCTTCTAAGTAGGGATCTTTTGGAAGATGAGCGAACGATGGTCGGAACTTATCAACTTCGATCGCGGTTAACATCTCTAAAACATAACTAGCCAGACAATCCGCCTCTGGCTTAATGAATTCTTGTAGTTTAGATAGATTTAGCATTTGATTTTCTCATTTCAGTCAAACGAGTAGCTCCATCAATTGACTGGTTGTCAGCAAATCGCTGAATTAGAAATACTATGAGAGCACCATACTCCAGTTACTTCTCATCTAAAAACATGAGGGTGTTTGATAGCGATCGCTGACAACAGCTAAGTTGACAGATTAAACAATGCAGCGTTAGTTACAAAACATCATACAGAAACCATGTTGAGTTAGAGGTTTGATGATGTCTGTCTACGTACTATTGTAATGATGTTTTGATAGGATTGTCGATCCCTAGCGAATATCTCTCATTGGTCAGAGTAATTTGGGATAGTTCCTCTTCAACCGTCTATGATTTGGAACTCAGGTGACATTTTTCTGAGCAAGGATTGTTGAGAACTGCGGCACCTGTAACCCATTGCCTTGATACTCCTGGAGCGTGAAGGCATCGACCTGAATTGCATCGAATCGTGCAGATTCTGCTGCTCGAAGTAAGTCTGCTTCTGCTTTCGTGATCACTTCAGTCTTCAATGCTGCCTCAATCGATGTTTCTACCTTTCCTTGAGGTAACTGTCCGGCTCGGATTGCTTGCTTAACCCTGCTCATGACCGCTTCAGCCTGTTCACAGAGCTTGAGCGCTTGCTCTAAGCGTCCCAAGGCTTCATCGGGATGCTTCGGAAGGTAGATGCCAGACGTTAAGTGCTCTCGCTCTTCTCCTGTCGTCTGTAAGGCTTGTGCTACATAACTTCCCTGTGTATCAGTTGGGAGCGTGCCGAGTGGATTGATTCTCACAAGGCTTAGGAGAATGGATTTAGCAATGCTAGGAATCGGCAGATTGACGAGAATTCCTTCTAAAGCTTGTTGCATTTGAGCAAAGCTATAGTTCATCGCCCATTGGACAAAGATTAAATCCTCTGCCTTGTATCCTTCTGCCCCAAATCGTCTTAATGTTGCAATACTTAAATACATCCATGACAACCAATCTGCAAGTCTTCCTGTTAGTTTTTCCTGTCGTTTCAGCGCTCCGCCAAACCGAATCAATAGGAAATCGGTGAGGAATGCGAACATTGCAGAAGACCAAGCGAGCTTTTGATAGTAGCGCTTTGTGGACTTGTTCCCTGGGACAGATGCAAGATAGCCGCGTGATAGGCTCAGTAATAGTGTTCTAAACGTATTTCGGAATATTGATCCAATGTGCTTCCACAAAGCCTGATCGAATGCGATCGCATCTCCAGTTTCAATCGCCATTACTTCTGCATAGAGATAAGGATGACAGCGCATTACGCCTTGCCCAAAGATCATCAGCGTGCGGGTGAGAATGTTCGATCCTTCAACTGTGATCGGAATCGGCATCGCAGTGTAGAAGTTTGCGAGTAGATTTCTCGGTCCGCGACAAATACCTGAACCGCCCAAAATGTCCATGCCATCATTCACAAGTTTGCGAGTCGTTTCTGTGAATTGATATTTTGCGATCGCAGAAACGACCGCAGGTTTTTCACCCGCATCGACTGCACCAACGGTGTAAATTCGAGCCGCATCGAGCACGTACGTTAATCCGCCAATTCTAGCCAGGGGTTCTTCGATACCTTCAAATCGACCGATCGAGCTACCAAATTGCTGTCTGACTTTGGCATAAGCTCCTGTAACGCGAGCGACTAACTTCGCAACCCCTGTACAACTTGCCGGAAAGCTAATGCCTCGCCCTGCTGCTAGGGCTTGCATCAGCATCTTCCAGCCTTGTCCTGCTTGCTCTACTCCTCCAATGATTTGATCAACGGAAACAACTACGTCTTGCCCTTCCACAGGAGAATTGTAGAAGGGAACTCCCATCGGATCATGCCGTTTTCCGAGAATCATGCCCTCTGTATTCGCGGGAATCAGAATACAGGTAATGCCAACATCTTCACCTTTGCCGAGTAAATTGTCGGGGTCGTATAGCTTAAAGGCAAGCCCGATTAAAGTTGCGATCGCGCCCAAAGTAATATAGCGTTTGCGGAAATTCAACCGCACCATCAGCTTGCCATCGTCGCCCCGAAATACGATTCCTTTAGCTGTGATACTTGCGGCATCTGATCCAGCAGTTGGCTCTGTTAAGGCAAAGCAAGGAATCTCCTCACCGCTTGCGAGTCGAGACAGGTAGTATTCTTTTTGTTCTGAAGTTCCATAATTGAGCAAAAGCTTAGCGGGACCAAGAGAGTTTGTAACTCCAACAGTTGCAGTATGAATAAACGATCGTGAAGCTAGTTTTGCCATCACAGTGCTATAGGCAAAGTTCGAGAAGCCCAAGCCGCCATATTCGACGGGAATCATCATGCCAAAGAATCGTTCTTGCTTGAGATATTGCCATACTTCGATCGGTAAATCTTTATGGCGCTGGATCTCCCAGTCTGTTGCCATCCGACAGACTTGTTCGACCTGCTCATCTAGAAAGGTCTGCAATTCGGGTGTAACTTCTGGATAGGCTGCCTGATTCATTCGTTCAAAATCTGGAACACCCGAAAAGAACTCACCTTCGACCCACACTGTTCCAGCATTAATGGCTGCTCGTTCAGTGTCCGAAATTTTTGGCACCCGAATGACCTTCATAATGGGCTTTGTGAGCACTTGTCGCCGGATCTGAGGGATTGCTAGAACTAATCCGATCGCAGCGTATAGGCTCCAGAGCCAGATGGGTGATTGCAACGTGAAGAGTACGATCGCACCATAGATTAACCAGATCCAGAGCGAGACACCGATAAATCCTAACGTCAGCAGTAAGAGACTCAAAATCGTCAATTGTAAGAGAAGCAACATCGCTCATTCTCCTAAAAACTCATTGAACACAGAACTCGAAGTCTGCTTTTAACGCATCAAATTCTCAAACACTGCCGCCGCTCCCATTCCTCCACCCACACACATCGTTGCCAATCCATACCGAATCCCGCGACGTTTCATCTCATGCAGCAGCGTTGCTGTCACCCTCGCTCCTGTACATCCCAAAGGATGTCCTAACGCGATCGCACCGCCATTCACATTCACAATCTCCTCATTCAGCCCAAGCTTCCGAATGACAGCTAACGATTGTGCGGCGAATGCTTCATTCAGTTCAATTAAGCCAATCTCTTCTAAACGCAGTCCCACTTGCTGTAGAACTTTCGGAACTGCAACGACGGGTCCAATGCCCATAATTTCAGGAGGAACGCCTGCTACTGCGAATCCTAGCATTCGCGCGAAGGGCTGTAGATTGAACTCTTTTAGCTTTGTCTCACTGACTAAAATTGTTGCTGCTGCACCATCTGACATTTGAGAAGAGTTTCCTGCTGTGACTGATCCGCCGACTCGGAACACCGCAGGTAACTTCGAGAGCGCTTCTAAATTGGTATCTGATCTGGGGCCTTCATCGGTTTTGACAATACTTTCCACGACCTGAGGTTTACCATCAGCGTAGAGGGTTTCGCGAATGGGAACGGGAACTAGCTCATCGTTAAATCGCCCCGATTGGATGGCTTGAATCGCTCGTTGATGCGATCGCAAAGCGAAGGCATCTTGATCCGCACGGGAAATGTCATACTGTTGCGTCACTGTTTCCGCTGTTGCTCCCATCGTGCAATAGAGTTGTGGCATTTCCGCGACCAGCGTTGGGTTGGGTAACATATCATGTCCGCCCATCGGAATCAAACTCATCGATTCCGCACCCCCCGCAACCATCACATCCGCCTGTCCAGTAATGATGGCTTGATGCGCCATTGCGATCGCTTGTAATCCAGAAGCACAGAATCGATTCACAGTTGCACCTGCAACAGAATCAGGCAATCCAGAACGTTCAGCAATCACCCGTCCTAAATTCATACCTTGCTCTGCTTCGGGAAACGCACAGCCGAAAATCACATCTTCAATTTGATTGACATCGAGATCGGGAACTTTTTCGAGTGCAGCTTTTAGCGCGATCGCACCTAAATCATCTGAGCGCATATTCCGCAGCTTTCCACGGGGTGCTTTACCGATCGCAGTTCTGACACTACTAACAATGTAAGCTTCTTGCATGGTCTTTTCCTCAATTCCGGAGCGGCTTTTTGGTTTTGAGCAAGTGCATCATTCGTGCTTGAGTTTTTTCCTGTCTTAACAACGGCACAAATGATTCTCGTTCGAGTTGCAGTAGATAATCCTCAGACACCAAGGCAGGAGCAGTGAGTTCTCCACCTGTTAATACAAATGCCAGCCGAGATGCTAAATAGCGATCGTATTGACTCGCAAATCCGCCTTGCTCATACACATAAGCAATCTGTTCCAATACGGCTCGCCCCGCTTGTCCCAACACAAAGATCGAATTGTTCTGAGGAGGGGGAACATAACCAACGCGATCGAGATGCAAGACTTCTGCTTTCGCAACTTCTAATCGGTGTTCCCCACTGATCAAAATTCGTGCATCATGAGGCAAAAATCCCAAAGCTTGCGCCTCGGCTGCACTGCTCGAAACCTTAGCAATTGCGATCGTTTCAAACGCAGTTCTCAAGAAAGGTAGAACATGGCTTGGCGTTTCGGTTGCGGCTCGTTCTGCGGCTCGACTTGCCATCCGCATCAGACCGCCTGCACCCGGAATCAGCCCTACTCCAACTTCCACGAGTCCAATGTAGGTTTCAGCCGCTGCGACGACTTTCGGACAAGCCATGACTAACTCACATCCGCCACCCAAGACGCGCCCCTGAATCGCTGCAACAATCGGTTTCGGGAAATAGTGAATTCGCTGGAGGAGTCCTTGAAAATCAGAGATGAGTTTTGCGATCGCGTTCCAATCCCCAGACTGTGCAATCATTCCCATTTCTGCAAGGTTCGCACCGCCTGAGAAATGATCGCTCTTGTTTCCAATGACTAATCCTTTGTAATCGCTCGTCTCTAGAATCGAGAGTGCTGCTGCAAATCCTTCAAGTACTTTATTGCTTAAAGTATTGCCTTTCGAGCGAAATTCGTACAGCAATACACCATCGCCCATCTCTAGCAACGCAGCTTCAGCATTTTTCCAAACTGCTTTCTCTTCCTCAGCCGTGACACTTGGATAGAAAGATTGTTTCACCCAAGCAGGGACAGACATTTCTGCTGCTTGCATATCGGCTAACACCGTTTCAACCCCAAGGACATTCCAAAGTTCAAACGGCCCCATATCCCAACCAAATCCCCAACGCATTGCTAGATCAATATCCTGCGGATCATCTGCAATTTCGGGAACTCGGTGGGCGCTATAGTTCAGCATTTCGAGGGTCGTTTGCCGGAAGAAATCGCCTGCTCGTCCAGGACTTGCATAAAGAGCGCGGATACGATCGCGTAAAGGTAAAGCTGCGATCGCATCAAGTTCACCCAAGTTCAAAGGCTGTGCTGCTTCATAGGCAAACGTTTTCGGATTAATCGATAAAATTTGTCCTTGTTGCTTTTTATAAAATCCTTGTTTGGTTTTTGCACCTAACATCCCGGCTGCTACCATTTTTCGCAACACATCCGGAATTTGAAAAATCTTGCGATGCTCATCGTTAGGTACAGCTTGATAGAGATGGTCGGCAACTGCTATCAAGGTATCTAATCCGACTAAATCGGCTGTCCGAAACGTGGCAGATTTTGGTCTGCCGATCAATGTTCCGGTCAAGGTATCAATTTCTTCGATCGAATAGCCTTGTTCAGCCCAAGCCTTGACTCCCAGCAAAGTAGCAAATATGCCAATTCGATTCGCAATGAAATTCGGCGTATCTTTAGCAATGACAATGCCCTTGCCTAAGTACCTCTCGCCAAACCATTTCATGCGATCGAGAACGGCTGCATCTGTATCTTGAGTTGGAATGAGTTCCAGCAGTTTGAGATAGCGAGGCGGATTAAAAAAGTGCGTTCCTAAAAATTGCTTGCGGAATGATTCTGATCGCCCTTTTGCAATCCAACGAATCGGGATGCCGCTGGTGTTGGTAGAAACAATCGTCTCAGGCTGAATGATCGATTCTAAACGCTCCATCAACTGTTGCTTAATCTGTAAATCCTCAATCACTGCTTCGATAATCCAATCCGCTTGACGAAGTCGATCGAGATGTTCATCAAAGTTACCAAGCGTGATCCGCCTTGCAACTTTCTCGGTAAATAGAATCGGCGGTGATAGTTTCAGGGCTTTCTTCCACGCACTTTCGACTAAATCATTCTTAGATCCGGTCGGAGATGCAATGTCTAAGAGGTGAACCGTTAGCCCCACATTTGCTAGATGTGCTGCAATTTGGCTTCCCATCACACCTGCGCCTAATACTGCTACGGTTTGAAATGGTTTCAACATAAATTTTAGAGTCCTCTCTGCTAGGAGGTTGTAAACCGAGGATGAAGAGATTGAGCAAAGGTTGGACAAGCTTCAACCGGAAGAACTGGACATTCTAGTTCTTGAAGATCGAAGTCTGAAGAGTCTTGTAGCGGAGTCTTACTTTCACTGTATAACAGATGAATTTCTTTCGTGAGATTAGTTCCGAATGCCGCTTCATCTGTCAAGCGAAATCGCTTCACAGCCGCCCAGTAAGGCTGATGGCAGTTTGCTTCATCGACGATCAACTGATATAGCGACTGTACACAAGGATGTTTCAGCAACGTTACATCATCGTCTGCTAGCCTCAAATTCCGCAATGCCTCAAGATTTGGAACAATCAATGCTCCGCACCCCTTTTGCCCTGCACCCACAACGATCGCATCTTTCACTAGTGGCGACGATTTCAATCGCGACTGAATGGGACGCGGTGCGATATATTTTCCACTTGCTAGCTTAAACAGTACTTTCTTCTGTCCCGTCACCTGCAAAAAACCATCTGCCGTAAGCGCACCCAAATCCCCAGTATGGAGCCAGCCTTGCTCATCGATCGCAGCTTCAGTTCCCTCAGCATTCTGATAATAGCCGCGCATCACATAAGCTCCCCGCACGAGAATCTCCTGATCCGGCGCGATCGCAATTTCCACACCTTCGATGAGTTTCCCGACAGTTCCAGCTCGATTGGCGCGATCGCGATTACAACTCACGATCGCGCTTGCCTGCGTCAACCCATACCCTTGATAGATGTCAAGACCTGCTGCTGCAAACACTGCAACTAATTCCGGCTTCAAAGCAGCCCCACCACAAAGCACATACTTCAATCGATTGCCAAACAGCGATCGCCACTGCGACAATCCAAACCGAGTCACGAATTTTTGCAGCAGCGCATCTGTTCTGGAATGCCCTAATTTATGCCGTTTTGCAAACCACAGCGTCACTGCAAGTGCGATTCGTTCTCGCCTAGACGTTAATCGCTCTGCCTGATCCATTGTTTTGCTATAAAGTCTCTCCAATAGAAGCGGCACAGTTGCTAGAATCGTGGGCTGAACTTCTTTAAGATGCTTAAACACCCGGTTCGCACTTGAAAAATAAATCGTATGCCCGTAGTAGAAATGCCCATAGAGCAAACATCGAGCAAATACGTGAGTTAGAGGCAAAAACGAAAGAACAATGTCCTCTGCACCCCAATGCAGCCGAGATAAGCTTGCAAAGGCAGCTAAGGCATTTCCTGAGAGATTCTCATGCGTTAGCATGGCTCCGAGCCATTGCCCATCCTCTCCGGGTACATAAACTAGGGTTGCCAAATCTTGGGGAGAAAGTTTCTGGTAAAGCTCCTGTACTTGGCTGTCAGAATCGGCAATCTGGCTAACTTGCTCAATTGAGTAGATGAGTTGCGGATTGCTCGATCGCCAATCTTCGGGCACATCTGCGATCAGAATGTACTTCAGATCAGATGCGTGCTCTAGATAAGGTAAAACTTGCTCTAGTAGATCGAGATTTGCAACAATCAATGCCTTTGAACCGCTCTGTTCTATCACTAAAACAATGGTCTCCAGCGTTTGGGTTAGATCAATCGGCACATCGACTAACCCTGCTACCAAACAACCCATATCAGCGATCGCAAAGTTGACATCGCTCGGCATCAACAATGCCACCCGATCGCCATGTACCAATCCCAGATTTAAGAATCCCAATGCTAAAATTTCCGCTTTTGTGCGAAATTCTTGATTTGAGAGCGATCGCCAGCCTGCTTCTGTCCATTGATTCAATGCAGTGGCATTCGGGCGTAGTGCGCAAGCTTCTTCTAACAACGAGGGCAAAGTCCGTCCGAGCAGAGATGCCGGGTGATCACGTTGAGTGAGTTCCTTAACTCCAAACATCGATCGCAAGAAGAATCCAATTCTTCTCCTCCATAGATGAATTAAGCTTCAATAATCAACGGCTGACACGTTTTTGCGCCAATCAAGTGCCGTTTCAACCAGTCTTTGAGATCTGAGAATACTAGCTCACAATCGGCATCCATATACAGATCGTGATAGTTTCCTGGATATTCCCGATGCTCTTTGTCTGGGAAGATAACTTGCTGGAAGAATAAACGGCTGCCTTCGGGTAGCGTCACGTGGTCGCTACTTCCGTGCATAATCAGCAGCGGAATGTTCAATTCGGCTGCATGACGATAAATCCAGCGAACCGTCGAAAAGTATTCCGTTGCGAGTCGTGCACTAGCATAGTCATGTCGCAGCGGATCGTTGAGATAAGCTTCAACGATTGGATTGCTCGCTCCGAGGTGACGAAGACCCAAACGTAGGCTAAATCGTGGAACAGTCCGCGACATGATTCGACCGAGCGCTAACTTCACGAGCGAGATTTTTACTTTTCCCAATGCAGGTGCTGTGACAATCAAGCCCTGAATTTCATCGGGCGATCGTAGAACATAATCGAGCACGATCGTACCGCCCAAACTATGCCCCCATAGAATCATCGGGCAACTGGTTCGCTGCGATCGTACAAAGCGTAAAAAGAGGCGTAAGTCTTCTCGAAACTCCGCCCACGCATTGATATGTCCTCGTTGTCCTGCTGAACGTCCATGCCCTCGTAAATCGAAGGCATAGACTTCATAGCCTTGCGGTACTAAATACTCCACTGCATTCTGAAATACATTGCTATATCCACCTAAGCCATGCACTAATGTAACAACTGCCTGACTCGGCTCGTCAGGATGCCAACTTTGATAATGAAGATTCATCCCCTGCCATCCGGCAAGAGTTCCTTCTCGATGTTTCATAGATTTAATAATCCTTATCTAACCCGTCGCTTTGTAGATGAAGAGAAAAGCGATCCCATTAGAGATGAAGCAATTACCTAACATTGCTGCTAGAGCGCTCCCTCTCTAGAAAAACTAAGTAAATTTAGATGAATTAAATTGAATGTTACGATTCAACTTCAACGGCTGCAATATCGAGCGCAGTTTGCGTTCTGCACGTTTATATTCCTCCAACATTGCTTATGTCGCAATTCTAAACCATCTGCGAAATTAGAGAAAGTGAGGATTCATTTCGCTCCCCATCTTTCCGAATTTTACAAATGGAATAAGATTGCTGTAGGATGCTTAACTTCACTTTAGTAATTTTGAGAGTGACCATCAAGTTCCTGAGTTAATTTTTAACAATCATCTGCAATGCCTTTTCTGATCCAGAACTCAGATTGGAAGTAAGTAAATTGCTACCTAAGTATGGAATTCCCATTCTCAAGTATGAGAAATCTCAAAGGACTTGCAGTCTAATATTGCAGGATACAGCTAGGAGCAGAATGGCTATGAAATCTTGGATGATTATTGCAGGTGTTACCTTCTTCGTTTCATTAGGGAGTTTTTTGTTTCGACCGCGTCAAGATTTAGGGTGGGTAAGGCGACTAGAGCTTCCCCAGTGGTTAGCAGTCATCGAGCCAGCAATTCCTATCATTTGGACAATTGTGTTTGCTTGCGGCGCAGGATCTGCAATTTTAGTCTGGCAGCAATCACCAGGCACATTCAACACTTGGCTCTTGATGCTTGGGTACTTGCTGTTAGAAATTGTCACTGTGGCTTATATTCCTTTAACGTTGAGGCTTCAGAGCTTAGCGATCGGGACAGTTTTAGGCGGAGCCGGGGTTGGTTTGGGACTTCTGCTTATGGTGGTGGTTGCTTTGATCAATGTGCAGGCTGCTTTGCTGCTGGTGCCTTACCTGGTTTGGAGTCCGATCGGAACTTATGCAACGCGGGAATTAATTGAACTCAATCCAGACTCTATTTGAATTCGGCTTTTTCTGCTCTCGGTAAACCTGCCGCTAAACTTTAACCTAGTAATCAAGCGCATTCGTTTTTCGGAGTGGGGAAATGGGGAAAACCCAAGCTCAGATTGTTTCTTATCTCCCTATCTGATTTATTGTGGTGAACTACTGGTTTGTCAAAATTATTCAGATCCGCAAAACTTCGATCGCGCTTTGCAGTGGCAAGAATTCTTCTATAGCTCAAAATAAGCAAGGGATAGGTGTGGCATTTGCAATCTGCGATCGCAAACTTTACTGACTATGCAGTGTGATACTACGAGAAGTGCAAACCCGAAATCTAGTTGTTTGAATTGAGAGAGCAAAGTAAAAGCAGTCCAGTGATAAGAGTTGGGTTCTAATTCCTCTACGACAACCTCAGAGCAAGCGCTCAACCCCTAAATCCAGAATCACTAAGGGTTGAGCGGAGCCTTTTCAGAGTTGACTTGATTGCCTGGGCTACTATTTTCGACGAATTGCAATTGTGTAAGACGGTCTTTGTTTTGCTTCGCGCTGGGTTTTCACAATCCGCAAGTCATGATCGACATAGAGATGCTCGAACTTTGGCGTCGCCAGATAGGTCTTCTCAAACTTCTTCACTGTATTGCGATCGAGATTTTCTAGCTTCAGTTCTTTCGGCAATTCTGTTTTTGTGTTGAATTCTTCGATGCGTTTGTCTAAGACTTCATCAAACCAGGCTTCTGCTCGTTCGATCGTCAATGGGAAAATTCGCCGTCTGACTGCTTGATCGATCGCGACATTTTGAATAAACCATTGCCCGTCGCGAATCTCAAATTTCTGCATCACCATCAGATCATAGGCTGCGAGAAAACTAGAAAGCTTATTTAGCCAGCCTACGCGATGCCCAGGTGCGTAGCGTGCAATGTTGGCATAGTAGCCATTATCGTGAAAGATTTGATACGACTTATCATGCTCCCGACCGGGTAACGCATCATGAAATGGAATCGTTGACCAGATCGGTGTCCACACTCCGAGTACGATCGGAATTTGATCGGCAACGATAGGGTAGGGATTGCGTTGCTGAAGTTGTTCAAAATAGGGGGCGAGTACGTCCTTATGAAACAACACCTTTTCTTTCAAAGGAGCGCCATCTCTATCTTTCGTTAACGATAAAATTTCTTGCTTCAGTTCCTCAGTACTCAGGCGCTCTAATCGAACATCATTCGCTAGCATAGGTTGTGCTCCGATCACTCGATCAATGTGGGTTCATCACAACTCTAAGTTAAGAAAATTATCAGAGTTTCCTCTCTGTCTCCAGTTGTGATATAGAAGATCGAACACTAGCTAAAAGATAGATTTGATAGGGAAATAGGGAAATGGGGGAATGGGGAGCAATCTGAATCGAGTTCTCCCTATTCCCCCATTCGCTTGTTTTATACTGGTTTCGACTCCGCTCAATCTGCACAACTCGGTGACCTAGCGTCTTGAGTGAAGTCGAACCGAATCTTTCTCAATCAGGTATTTGCAAGCTTACTTGCGGTGCATTTGTGACCAGACGCGAGTTGGTAAGCCCCAAACGTAGATAAAGCCCTCAGCCGCTTTGTGATCGAATTGATCTTCTGCGCCATAGGTTGCTAGATCGGGGGTGTAAAGCGACAGTTCCGACTTGCGACCGACGATCGTCGAATTGCCCTTGAACAATTTCACGCGCACAGTGCCACTGACTACTTCCTGTGTCTTCTGCACAAAGGCATCTAACGCACTTTTCAATGGGCTGTACCACAAGCCGTTGTAAATCATTTGAGAGTAGGTCTCTTCAATTCCACGCTTGTAGTGAGTCACATCTGCGGTCAGCGTCAGACTTTCCAAATCCCGGTGCGCTTGAATCAAAACGAGCAATGCCGGAGTTTCATAAATCTCGCGAGATTTGATGCCCACCAGTCGATTTTCGACCATATCAATCCGACCAACTCCGTGATTGCCGACTCGCTCATTGAGTTCTGTCACGAGATCAATCGGATTCAAGACTCGACCGTCTAAGCTCACGGGAATGCCTTTGTCAAACCCGATTTCAACGTAGTCTGGCTCGTCGGGTGTGTCAGCGATCGCTTTTGTCATCGCATAGATTTCTTCCAAGGGTTCTGTCCAAGGATCTTCGAGCGGACCTGCTTCAATACTGCGACCGAGTAAATTACGATCAATACTGTACGGCGAGGATTTTTTCACAGGCGACGGAATGCCGAATTTTTCACCGTATGCGATCGTTTCTTCCCGGCTCATGCCCCATTCGCGCGCCGGAGCCAGCACTTTCAAGTCAGGGTTGAGCGCTGCGATCGCAACATCAAACCGCACCTGGTCATTGCCTTTTCCAGTGCAACCGTGTGCAACTGCATCAGCTCCATATTCTGCGGCAGCATCGACCAACAATTTCGCAATCAGAGGACGTGCCAAAGCCGTCGAAAGGGGATAGCGATTCTCGTACAAGGCATTCGCTTGAATTGCTGGAAAAGCGTAATCTTTGATAAAGCTGACTTTGGCATCTGCGACGAGAGAAACCGAAGCCCCCGAACTCAGGGCTTTCTCTCGAATTGGCTCTAACTCATCGCCCTGACCCAAATCTGCTGCTAGCGTGATCACCTCTTCCACGCCCCATTCTTGCTTGAGGTATGGAATACAAACGGATGTATCGACTCCTCCGGAATAAGCCAGCACAACTTTCTTTGCACGACCCATGGTTTGCATCTCTCTAATGTAAGACGATCAAGTTTACAATTATGCGGGCAAAATTCTGTATCGCATGACAGGAGTTGCGTAGAATTCTGGACTTAAGTCTTTTTTTCTCTGGAGTGGGGAGTGGGTAAAATTTCTCAGACCCGGCAACATTCCGGCTTGAACCACGATCGAGGATACTAAGAACGTGCCACTGAGGAGAGTACTTTGTGTTTTTGAGTGTTGTCATTCCCACGTACAACCGTAAACCGATTCTAGAAAAGTGTCTGAGAGCAATGGAACGTCAGACCTTTGCGGATTACGAAATTGTCGTCGTCGATGATGGGTCAACCGATGGCACAGTTGAGTGGTTGCAGTCTCATGCGGCGGATTTTCCTCATGTCAGATTGTTCTGCCAAAATCACGGGGGTGCGGCTGGCGCTAGAAACTACGGAGTGGAGCAGGCGAAAGGAGACACGATCGTCTTTATTGACAGCGATTTGGTGGTCACAGATGTGTTTCTTCAATCGCATGTTGAAACACTGATTCAAGGGCAAAAAGAACTCGGGCATAATCGCCTATTTACCTATGGTCGTGTGATCAATACGGCAAATTTTGATGATCCGACTTCTGAGCCGTATAAAGTGACAGATTTTTCTGCGGCTTACTTTGCGACGGGAAATGTGGCGATCGCGCGTCATTGGTTAATCGAAGCAGGACTTTTTGATACCGGATTCAAACAATACGGTTGGGAAGATTTAGAACTTGGAGTGCGCTTAAAAAATTTAGGGTTGAAGTTGATCAAATGTCCCGAAGCAGTTGGATATCACTGGCATCCTGCTTTTTCGCTGGATCAAATTCCGCGATTAATTGATGTGGAATTTCAACGGGGACGAATGGGTGTTGTGTTTTATCAAAAACATCCAACGTTTGATGTGAAGATGATGATTCAGATGACTTGGATTCATCGCGTCTTATGGGGCGTTTTGTCGATCGGGGGATTGTTGAACGAGAAAACACTGGCTCCTGTAATGAGATCTCTGATTCAACAAGGCAAACCCCAACTAGCTGAACAAGTCGCTCGAATTTTCTTGAACTGGTATAACGTCAAAGCAGTTTATGCGGCTTATGCTCAATCACAGAAGTAGAGAAAGCCGAGCTAAAATGCCTGTAAATCGAATGAATAGGGCAAATGATTTTATCAACCCTTGATCTGAAACCGATTATCGACTTAACCGACGAGCAGTTCTATCAACTGTGTCGCGCAAATCCTGATCTCAAATTTGAACGCAACACAGACGGGAAAATCACAATTATGTCTCCAACAGGTGGAGAAACTGGCAACCGAAATTTTGAAATTGGGACAGAATTCGGGATCTGGAATCGTCAAGCTAAGTTAGGAGTTTGCTTTGATTCTTCGACTTGCTTCAAGCTCCCAAATGGTGCAAATCGTTCTCCCGATGTTGCCTGGATTGCTCAAGATCGTTGGGATACTCTCACTCCGCAACAGAAGGAAATTTTTCCTCCCATTGCGCCAGATTTTGTTCTCGAATTGATGTCACCAACAGACGCACTCGAAGCAACTCAAGCTAAACTTCATGAGTACCTAGAAAACGGGGTAAAGCTTGGCTGGCTAATCAATCGCAAGACTCGAAGAGTTGAGATTTATCGTTTGGGTCAACCTGTTGAAGTGTTAGACAACCCTTCTCAACTTTTTGGTGAAGATGTCCTACCGGGATTTGTTCTCGACTTAGCGATCGTGTGGTAATTCCTATAGATTATGGCTTCTCCGAGTTTATCCACATACTTTGTCTGTATTGGCGAAAACTTCACAGGGTTCTATCACTCTCGTTCCTAATCGCCTTCCTCAATCGGCATTGCCTTATGGTGTTTCTCCTTTTAACCAGTTAAACAATGTTCCAACGCTCAGTTGAAAGTCATGAGCAAATGCGGGAACAGGTAAGAAATCTTCTGGAGCGTCGAGATCGAAGTAATGAGGTTCTTGTTTAGGTTGATAAATAAAGACTGAGAAATCATCTGGATCGATTAACCAGCCCATCTGGCATCCATTTGCAAGACATCGCAAGACTTTCTTCGTCAGCGTGGTTGCGCTCTGCTCAGGTGAGAGAATTTCAATGATCCAGTCTGGAACAGAGACAAAATCATCGCTGATGTTTCCTGCTTCATCAAATGAAATGCGATTCCAGGTAAAGACTGCAATATCTGGCACAATAGAGCGTCCTGCAAAAGTACAGCGCAATTCTGGAAATGCCCAAGCAAGCTTCTGAGGTTTGAGTTTGGCATTAATGGCTGGAACAAGCTCTCCTTGAAGGGTGCTGTGCTTGACTTTAGGCATGAATTTCTGAATGATTTCGCCATCAATGTATTCGCTGGCAGGCTTGGTTTCTGGAAGGAGCAGGAATTCCTCAAGTGAGATAGATTTTAGGGAAGCTTGAACCATTCTTTTCTTCCTAACGCTTGCCTTTAATTCTAGGCGATCGCAAAAGCCTGTCTATCGTGGCACCTGCAAAAGGGCTTTTGAGTTTCCATTCACAGGCGTAGCAATGTGAGTAGACAGACTTTATAGACTGCTTTCTCAAATGTTGACCGGAACTCACCTTACAGAAAATCCGATCGCGCGGCTTGCGTTTTCTCAAGTTCAGCCTGCAACTCTTCCCATTTCTCTTGCTCAATCAATTGAGTGATGTGATCTAATCGGTCTCGATAAACCGAGAGCGATCGCAATACCTCGCTTTTATTAAACCGAGCCATCATTACGCCTAGCTCAGGATTTCCACCTCCGACGCGGCTCGTATCTCGAAATCCTGAACTCGCTAACATTTTGGCTAAATTCAACACTGCTTGATCCGATTCGCTGAGACAAGCTGAAATCAGACTTGCACTGGTCATGACTGGCAAATGTGAGATCCATGCCACTGCGCGATCATGCTCCTCCGGCTGGCAATGAAACAGCTTGACCTGTAGCGGACGTAACAGTGTTTCAATTCGTTCTACAGCCGATTTAGGTGTGACATCCGTGGGAGTTAGCACGTAAGGATTGCCTGCAAATAATCCGTGCAACGCGGCCTCAATTCCACTCTCAGCGGTTCCTGCCATAGGATGTCCGCCCACAAAATTTTTCCAGATTGGAGACAAATCTTTAACGATCGATGCTTTAACTGAGCCAACATCGGTTACAACGGTGTCTAGAGAAATATGCGGGATCAATTGTTGAACAGTTGTCAAAATATGCACAATCGGGGTACAGACAAAAATCGCATCCACATCCGCCATCAGTGCCAAATCCGAATCGGCTTCGTCTACGGCTCCCCGAGCGATTGCCAATTCGCATGTGCGTGCTTTGCGACTCACCCCCAACACGGTATGCCCTTGCGATCGCAAATCCAAACCGAGCGATCCGCCAATCAACCCCAAACCGACAATCCCAACTTTCATCTCCAATTTCTCCAACCTGTTACAGGTAATTCTGCGCTACAAGTGGGCATGTTAGCGCTGAATTTACTCCGAAAATTTCAACTTTGCGATACGAGGATTGACAGACCTGTATGAACGTTGAGGAACTTCTAGAACAATATGCTGCCGATCAGCGGGAATTTTCGGGGCTGAACTTGAGCGGAGTCAATCTACCCGGAGTAAATTTAAGTCGATCGACGTTCGCTCAGGCAAATTTTAATGCAGCGAAGCTGACCAATTCAGATTTCAGCAATTCAAGCTGTGAGTACGCTAAATTTCACGGAGCCAAGCTTACCCTCTCCGATTTTAGTCATGCAAATCTTCAACACGCAGACTTAAGCCATGCAGAATTAACTCGTGCAGACTTTAGCGCGGGAGACTTGCGATCTGCGAATTTGAGCTACGCCGATTTACGTGATGCGAAATTGCGAGGTAGTAACTTAAATGCGGCAAATCTGAGCCGTGCTGATCTTCGCTATGCCAATTTAATCTCCGCAACGCTACAAGGCGCAAATTTGACCAATAGCGAACTCAGTAGCACCGACTTATCGGGTGCGGATCTGCGTTGGGCAGAACTGCGGCAAGCTACGTTAAATCGTGCCAATCTTCAAGGCGCAAACCTGCGAGGTGCAAACTTACGTTGGGCAGATCTCAGCGGCGCAAATTTACGATGGGCAGATTTGACAGGCGCGAAATTAAGCGGCGCAAACTTAACGGGAGCGGATCTCAGTCATGCCATCCTGCTTGATGCAACTTTAGTGCATGTTGATTTATCGCGATCGAATCTCGCTCATGTAGATTGGGCAGGTGCTGATTTGAGTGGTTCCAATCTCACAGGCGCAAAACTCTATGCGGTGTCTCCGTTCGGCGTGAAAACCGCAGGCGCAACCTGTCGCTGGATTGATCTCAGTCAGAATGGCGATCAGAGTCAGATTTATCAATTTATCAGTGAGAATCTCAGCGAATATTTTCATGAGTCTCCGCCGATCGTTGAACTTGTGATTGACGATCGCTTAAGTTCAGATGCGCATTGTGCTTTGGCAGTGGCGTATCAACAACTCGCACGCCAGAAGAACGCGATTGTCCCTCCTCAAATCGAAGTGCATAAACGGCGCACGATTCTACGATTTGCGCTCGATCGGGATGAGGATCTGTTTTCTACAGCATTTATTGCGATTCTGCCTTTTACGGATGCCAAAGTCGCGCAGAGTAATTTATTACACCTGCTCAAATCGGTTCCACTTCAAGAGATTGATGATTCGATTGGAATCCAGGCATTTCAGGTGCTGGTGACAGTTTTGAGCGATTCGATTCAAAAAATTGACCGCTCAAAGTTAGTGCAGGCAATTCCAACGGCGATTCAAAAAATTCGCTTTTTCCAAGCCCCAACGAGATTAATGCTCTCGAATTCTGCTCAGCGATCGCTTGCCATTTACGAGAATCCTCTATTCGGCAAGCGTCGGATTCAGTACAGTCCTGAAGCAGAACTTCCATTTCTCAATCAACCGATCTCATTTGTGCTGCCTAGCCAAAGTGAAGTGATCGAATTCCTGCAAGGGTTCCAAGCAAGACGATAAGATGCTCGGTGTACATCACGAGTCTTAGCAACTATGGAACGCCTCGGATTTATTGGGCTTGGCATCATGGGAAAGCCAATGGTGCGGAATCTGTTGAAAGCAGGGTATGCGGTCACGGTCTTTAATCGATCGCAAGCCGCGATCGACGAACTGGCTCAAGCGGGTGCAAATCCTGCGACTTCACTCCAACAAGTTGCAGAACAATCTGACATCGTGATCACCTGTCTGCCAGATTCGCCCGATGTGGAAGCTGTGGTGCAAGGACTGCTCAAAGGGTTGCGATCCGGGATGTTATTCATCGATATGTCTACGATCGCGGCTGCAACCTCAAAAAAGATTTACGCCGAACTGCAAGCGCGTGGAATTCAAGCCTTAGATGCGCCAGTTTCAGGAGGCGATATTGGGGCACAGCAAGGAACATTGTCGATCATGGTTGGTGGAGAGGCATCGGCATTCGATCGAGCTTTACCTGTCCTCCAAGCGATGGGTAAAAATATCGTTCACGTGGGTGATTCAGGAGCCGGACAAATTACCAAAGCCTGTAATCAAATTGTCGTAGCGATGACGGTGCAAGCGGTGGCAGAAGCGCTGACGCTTGCGAAAAAATCAGGGGTTGATCCGGCGAAAGTTCGAGATGCTTTACTGGGCGGATTTGCCCAGAGTCGTGTGTTAGAAGTTCACGGCAAGCGGATCTTAGAGAATAGCTTTCAACCTGGATTCAAACTCGATTTGCATCGCAAGGACATGAATATTGTGCTGCAAACTGGGCGCGAACTAGGTGTTCCTTTACTAGGCAGTAGTCAGGTCACGATGCTGATGGATGCATTGATTGCTCAAGGAAAAGGCGGATTGGATAATGCAGCGATCGCGCTCCTGTACGATCTCTTGTCTACTCAAAATTGATTGATGCTTGTCTTTGCATGACATCGCACTGCTGATTGATGTGTCAGAGCGTGCAAGTTGGAGGAATAGAGGCGATTTCTTCTGCTCTGCTCTTCTGGGGAATCTGGTAGTTCTACGAGGATCAATTTAGGGGGCTTGTGTTCTGATGATTAGAAAAAAGCCCCAGTTATGAGTGATGTCTTTATTTCTTACTCCCGCAAAGATAAAGCGTTTGTAGAACATTTGTATCAAGCGCTAAAAGAGCAAGGGCGCGAAACCTGGGTCGATTGGCACGCGATCGAGTGGACAGAAGATTGGTGGCAGGCGATCCAACGCGGAATTGAAGGCACGAACACGTTTGTTTTTGTGCTGAGTCCAAACTCTGTGGAATCTGCGGTTTGTCGGGATGAGATTAACCATGCGGTCAAGCACAACAAGCGATTGATTCCGATCGTGTATCAACCAGTCGAAGCGCAACAGGTGCATGAAGCTCTCGGAAAATTGAACTGGCTGTTCTTTTGCGATGCCGATCGATTTGTTGAAATGTTTGGAGAATTAGTGCGATCGATCGATATGGATCTGGAGTATGTGAAGGGACATACGCGACTATTGGAAAAAGCGATCGAGTGGAATCAGCAGACGCGAAATGAGAGCTTTTTGCTGCGTGGGGTTGATTTACAGACAGCAGAGGCTTGGCTAGTCAAAGGAGCAAGTAAGCAACCGCAACCAACCCAATTACAGGGAGAATACATTAGTGCATCGCGAGCAGCAGAAATCCAACGGCAACAAGCAGAGGCAAGACGGCAACAAGTCTTTATGGCAGGAGTGGGCATGTTCGCATTCTTGGCATTTGGAGCAGCGGCGGTTGCAGTTCAGCAGCGACAGGTCGCAGAACGACGAGGAATCAATGCTGAGCTAAACGCACAAAGCCTCACAGCGATCAATCTGTTGGAGTCTAATTTGGGCATTGAGGCATTGGTTGAAGGCTTAAAAGCAGGACAGAAACTTAAGAGTGCAACCCAAGAAGTCGAGCCAGAAACAGCGATGCGGGTTGTTTCTGCGTTGCGACAGATTGTTTACAGTGTTCATGAACAAAATCGGTTAGAAGGGCATGGCAATACGATCGAGAGTGTCAGTTTCAGTCCGGATGGCAAGACCATTGCAACCGGAAGTTGGGACAACACGGTGAAACTCTGGAATCTCAAGGGCGAAGAACTGAAAACTCTCAAAGGGCATCGCGATGTAGTTAGAAGCGTGAGTTTCAGTCCGGATGGTAAGACGATTGCGACTGGAAGTGAGGACGCGACTATCAAGCTCTGGAATCTAGAAGGTAAAGAACTGAAAACTCTCAAAGGACATGGCAGCCATATCTTATGTGTGAGTTTCAGTCCAGATGGCAAAACGATTGTGACCGGAAGTGGAGATAGGACAGCAAAGCTCTGGAATTTAGAGGGCAAAGAACTGAAAACGCTGAAAGGGCATGATGTTTTTGTTGCAAGTGTGAGTTTCAGTCCCGACGGCAAAACGATCGTGACTGGAAGCGGGGATACAACAGCAAAGCTGTGGAATTTAGAGGGTAAAGAACTGAAGACTCTCAAAGGGCATCGTAGTGCTGTGAAAAGTGTGAATTTTAGTCCCGATGGCAAGACGATCGCAACAGGGAGTGAAGACTACACAGCAAAGCTCTGGAACTTAGAAGGCAAAGAACTGAAAACCCTCAAAGGTCACAGCGGTTATATTACAAGTGTCAGTTTCAGTCCCGATGGCAAGACGATCGCAACGGGAAGCTGGGACGACACGGTGAAGCTCTGGAACCTCGAAGGAAGGAATTGAAAACCCTCAACGGGCATCTTGAGTCTGTAGAAAGTGTGAGTTTTAGCCCGGATGGCAAGACCCTTGCCACAGGAAGCTGGGATAACACGGTCAAGCTTTGGAACTTAGAAGGCAAGGAACTGAAAAAACTCAAAGGCTACGGCAGTACTACTGCGAGTTTTAGTCCGGATGGCAAGACGATCGCGACAGCAGGTGAGCCGTACACCGCGAAGCTCTGGAACTTAGATGGCAAAGAACTCAAAAAACTCAACGGGCGTAGTCTGGTTGTTCAGAGTATCCACTTCAGCCCCGATGGCAAGACGATCGCGGCAGAAGATGGGGATTTCACAGTGAAGCTTTGGAACTCAAAAGGCAAAGAACTCAGAATCCTCAAAGGACATCGCGCTTTTGTTTCAAGTGTAAATTTCAGTCCCGATGGCAAGACGATCGCGACCGGAAGTGGCGACGAAACGGTAAAGCTCTGGAACTTAGAAGGCAAAGAACTGAAAACCCTCAAAGCGCATAGCATCTCTTTAACTGTAAGTTTCAGTCCCGATGGTAGGTCAATCGCAACGGGTCTTTTAGACGGCACAGTGAAGCTGTGGAATCTAGAAGGACAAGAACTAAACACCTTCAAGGCGCATCGTGAGCGGGTTACCAGTCTGAGTTTTAGTCCGGATGGCAAAACGATCGCGACGGGCAGTGAGGACAATACGATAAAACTCTGGAATCTAGAAGGACAAGAACTGAGAACCCTCAAAGGGCATCGTGAGCAAGTGAATAGCGTGAGCTTTAGCCCAGATGGCAAGACGATCGCGACCGGAAGTGCAGACAAGACGGTGAAGCTTTGGAATTTGGAGGGACAAGAACTGAGAACCCTCAAAGGGCATCGTGAGCAAGTGAACAGCGTCAGTTTTAGCCCAGATCACAATCAACTCTTACTTGCCTCAGTCACGTCTGATGGAGAAGGTATCCTCTGGAACTTGGATATCAACGACTTGCAACAGCATGGCTGTGAATGGCTCAATGACTATCTCAAGCACAATCTCAATGGCAAGCCGTATCAAAATCTTTGCACTGGCCCTGCTGCGGTTAGCCCTTGGGAACAAGTAATGGGATGGATGAGAGAGCGGCTGTCGCGATCGTAAATGGAGCGAAATTGACAAAAATATTCGCGCGATCGCACTCACGATTTACGTTCTGAAACTTCCTGCGATGTGCTCACTTCCACTTTGGTAGACCAATCCAACTCAGCCTGACCCAGAACATAAGTCGCGATCGCGTCAATTTCCTCTTCATTCAGTCGCCCTCCGAACGCAGGCATGGCATTCTTGCCGTTGACGACCTGATATCGAATCGCCTCCAACGAATTCATTGCATATTTTTCCAGTGCCTCTTTTCGCAGCGTCTTGTGCGAAATGATCACGTTATTTCCGCCAATATGACAGGCTGAACAATTGGAATTAAACAACTGTTCTCCGCTCGGAACTTCAGCCAAGACTGGAGAAATCCCCACAAAAATTGCGATCGCACAACTGATGAGTGCGATCGCAATTTTTGACCAACATTTAAGCGGATTTGTGCTCATTCTTCTCAATCCTGTGCCGCGAACCTCACCCTATTCTAGAAGGGGATTAGGCTTCAAAACCGAGAAGAACCGAAACTATTGCACAACCACTTTACCGACCATGCCTGCGCCCCGGTGAGGCAAGCAGAAATAGCTGTATTCCCCTTTAGGAGCATCAGCCGGGATCGTGATGTCAAAAGTCTTCTTCGCACCTTCTAGGGCTTTGTGAGAAAGGCTAGCAGCTAAGGCAGCATCTGCACCCGGAACCTTGTCAAACACAACGTTATGAGGCGGCAACTGACCCACTTCAAACTGAATCGTGTCCCCTGCCTTCACATTGACAACTGCGGGTTCAAATACTAGACCCTTCTTGCCACCCATAATCACTTTTACGGTATCTGCTGAAGCAGGAGCAGCAGAAATGAAGAGACTACCTGCAATCAATAGGACTGCACAGAATACCAGGGACAGACCCCGAATAGCGGAAGCGATCGATTTCATAGTAAATTCTCGAACGACATTGTTCTCTAGACTATTTGCTTATTTTACAGCCTGTCGTACTCAGTTTGACATGCTGTAATAGATAAAAAAATTAGATTCTGAAAACCGCTAGAAATTCGTCGTTCCCCATCCTTTTGCTTTGTCCGCCGCTCTGAGAATAAATCCTGATAAGTTCTCAACTTCAGCCTCAGATAGCCATGAGTCTGGAACCTCTCGGCAGAGGAGGTTTTCTTCGCTACCGTCATAGCTCATGGGCTGACGCATAAATTTAACGAGTTGTTCAACGGTGTCACGTGGCGGAGTCGCGTGTCTCAACGTCTCTAGGGACAACGACACTTCTGGATTCGGCAGTGTCGAACCGCCTACATGGCAAGAGGCACAGTGCAATTCAAATAATTTTTTTCCTGCGATCATGTCCTCGGCTGAAAACAATCGTGTTTCGCCTCGATCGTTCATCAATACCGGAACCGGATCGCTAACCTGTAAATACTGTCTAACGTAGGGATCAACCGCTGCCTCAACAGGAAAACTGACCCCAACTAGCACCATACAAGCCGAGCAGAAGATCACCAAGCCACGGAGCCAGCGATTTTGAAGCAAAGCATGTATCAACATAGGCGAGGTCAGTCCCCAAAAAATTGCAATTCAACGTGGTTTAGTAATAGATCTTACCGCCGCCCCACTTGTCACCGACAACTTTCGGTTGCAGCAGGATATGACCTGCGATCGCAACTAAATCTTGTTCGGTCAAGTTACGCATTTCAGGGAAGGTATCCTTGCTCTTGAGGCTCGGATGCACTTCAGAAATATCAGTTGCTCCGTCATAACTCGTCGGCACTTTCATGTAATCGACCAGCGCATCAATATTATTGCGCGCAGGCGTTGCCAAAGACAGCGCTTCGGGGTCAAGTCCAACGTTCGGATCCGTTTTGGTCACGCCACCGACATGGCACTGGGCGCAAGCATATTGAAACAAACGTTTGCCTTCTTTCACTTGCTTGAGCGAAAGCGTGACTGTCCCACCATTGGCATCTTTTGCCACTGTGCGGGTCGCCGCATCCAACTCAGATGCCTGGGCAGACTGGGTACATACCTGAAAGGCAAAAAAGACGGTGGCTACAGCA
The DNA here is from genome assembly GCF_026735145.1 of Leptolyngbya sp. GGD. Taxonomy (NCBI): domain Bacteria; kingdom Bacillati; phylum Cyanobacteriota; class Cyanophyceae; order Leptolyngbyales; family Leptolyngbyaceae; genus Leptolyngbya; species Leptolyngbya sp. GGD. The sequence continues at coordinate 483,666 of NZ_JAPQKE010000001.1, read as the reverse complement.
AGCCAAAGAAATCTTTTAAGCATGGTTCTCCTTAAAATGTGGCTCAGTAATCGGGCTTCACAACACAACACAACAAAACAGCAGACGATAATGGCAGCCTCACCCCAACGGATGAAGGCATCGGCAAATCGAGCGATCGGCTTTGCTGATGATGAGAATAGACCTCTCTAATACCAATATCATGCTGATGTACCCAAGGTTTCACCAATCTTGGATTCACGCTATTCTGCGGTGGGTGTGAAAGTTTTGATGCCAGGAATTTGTACCCCATGAGCGCTGGCAATGGTTGGCTGATGTAGCCGAATCAGTTGCGCTAAGGTTTTTTTCAGTTGGGTGCGCGGCACGATCGCATCGACAAAGCCGTGATTGAGCAAATATTCTGCCGTTTGGAAATCATCGGGTAGTTTTTGCCGCAGGTTTTGCTCAATGACACGCCGCCCTGCAAACGCAATCATCGCTTTTGGTTCGGCAAGAATGATATCACCGAGCATGGCAAAACTTGCAGTGACACCGCCTGTGGTTGGATGCGTCAAAACCGGGATGTAGAGTAACCGACTTTCGCGATGGCGTTGCAATGCGCCTGAAATTTTTGCCATTTGCATCAGACTCAGCAGCCCTTCCTGCATTCTTGCACCGCCTGATGCACAGACAATCACAACGGGAAGCCTTTGTTGAGTGGCACGCTCGATGAGCCGAGTAATTTTTTCACCGACGACCGAACCCATACTGCCGCCGATAAAGCGAAAGTCCATCACTCCTAAAGCAACCTGGCAGCCATCAAGCTGACCGATTCCGGTTTGTACGGCTTCGGTGAGTTTGGTTTTTTCTTGAGTATCGCGGAGATAGTCGCTGTAAGACTTACGAGCGCGGAATTTTAAGGGATCAGTGGGCAGGATATGCTCATCGATCGCGACCCAAGTATCGGGATCAATCAACTGCCGAATCCGCTCTGGACTGTAGACGCGCATATGATGACCGCACTCCAGGCACACCATTTGATTTGCTCTCAAATCTTTGGTGTAAGTCAAAACACTGCACATTTCGCACTTTTTCCAAAGTCCATCGGCGATTTCACGCTCTTGACCTTGAGGAATTTTCGAGTCGGACTTGCGCCGATTTGCAAACCAATCAAAGAGTGACATGGGCAATCCCTATCCTTCGCAGTGAGAACAATGAAATTTAGCAGGTTTTATAAATCGTAAGTACGATGAGCGCAACCTCTTTCAAATCCTATATAAAAACGTGGCTTTTCTCACAAATTGTGCTGCTTTAGAATTCGTAACCGTAAATACTGAGTTCCCGTAATTACACGTAAATATATTTATTAGTCGTAATGTTACTTAATCAGCATGTTATATTCCGAACATTGCTCTCAACAATCCGCGAGGAAATAAACTATCCTCGCAGTGCTAACTGCAGTACCATTTTCCAACGTGTTGCCTAATGGTAACCGCAGAAATTTAGCTCTATTTTTTGTCGTTCTGAGATGAATGCAGTGCCACAGCTTTACCGGATTAGCTGTGATCTCAAACACACATGCGTTCATCCTATCAAAATCTGGGAATTCTAATTTTGAGTGCCGTGGCAAGACTGAAATTCACCTGTTGATATGAACAAGTATGTTGCTGAGTTAGTGGGTTCGTCTCATTACCGCGCGATCGCGGATGATGCCCTGAAAGATGAGGACAATGCCGCCTGGGTGATGGAACTCGAACCGGAAGTCCGAGCGGTTTGGCTAGAGAGGATTCGCTGGATTCGGATCGCTGATCGATTGGCTGAAAGCGAAATGATTGAAGGGAATTCTGGTCACTTCCAAGACTTTTGCGCATCTTGGCGTTGGCTAAGTGCAACAGGCAGAGTGCAGCCTGCGGGGACGCATCGTGTGCTATTTGAATCGATGTGCAATCTGTGGTTCAACAACTGTGACCCAACTTCTCACCTGTCTCTAAAAGCTTGGGAGCGCTATCTTTTAGCCCTCGATCGGTATACTCAAAAAGATATGGTTTTTGAGACAATGGAAGAGTTTGAAGTCATGATGCGTGCGCTAGCTGCTTCATTCTTTCAGGTTTTACCATTCTTGTCAACTACCACTTGGCAGATTGTTGGAGCATTCGGTACGGTTGACCAGTTTTACAACATTCTTCGCGATCTGCGCGAAGATGCCGAGCAAGGCATTTGCTATTTGCCAACCGAGCTGCTAGATCGATTTGGGATCAGTCGATCTGAGATTTTGGAATTACGGGCGCAGGAGAATCCAGGCTACCGAGCGATGATGGAATTCTTGATTTATGAGTATTTGCCCACGCTGCGCCGTCGAGCATATCCGTTTATTTTGTCGCCAGATTTACATCCGTCTTGGCAGATTCTACGGGAATGGTCAATGACTCGATATGCTCGGATTGAACGGGTTTTTCGTCGTTGCGGATATGATTATATGCGATTCCCGCATGTGTACTGGCGGGAGGTGCAGCGAGATTTGGTATTGATGATGCCTTCGCGGTGGAACGCGACCACCACTTATCCGCACGGAGGACGGTTGAGTGTATTGAACGATCGTCATCACAAGCTGCGTAAGTTTGCATCAATGAACACCGAACTGCTGAAGGTCGGAGCTTGAGTTGTGAAAAGAACGAGCGTTAGCTTTGAGATGAAGCCTAGCTTTCTAGCCTAAGTCAAAATGAGCCGCTTACAATTCCTGACCATTGAACTTTTTTCAGCTTCTCACGGCGATATGAAAAAAAGTTTTTTGAATCTTGATAAGTACAGTGGGGTGCGATCGCGATTTGCTCAGGCGCAATTCCCATCTGTTCAAGTTGAATTGCAATCACCCGGCGCACATCTAAACGAGCGCGTCCGGGAGTCGAATCTGGCAAAATTGGCGAACTGGGCAGGCTGAGTAATTTCTCCAACTCGGGTTCTGCTCGGATCGAAGCTGCCACTTCTAATGCAACTTGATGTGAGACTTGATAAACTTCACCCGAAATCGCTGGACCTAATGCAATTCGGACATCCTCAAGTTGCGTTCCTTGGGCTTGTAATTTCGCGATCGCCATCGGCACAATCTTTAACGATGTGCCTCGCCAACCCGAATGCACGGCAGCCACATTTCCTGTCTTCGCATCCGCAATTAAGGCAGGCGTACAATCGGCACTACACGCCCAAACCGCTTGCTGCGATCGCTCGGTAATCATGCCATCTGCATCAGATAACTGTTCTAAATTTCCTGGATACTCCAACTCTGACGGGGATAAGACCGTATTGCCGTGAACCTGTTTGACCCGATATACCTCGGAAGCCGGATCTAACGCCTCAATCAATTCTTCTGGCATTCGTGGCGCACACTGTTGCGTAAAAAAGCCATGCTGCCAAGGCTGAAGTAGACTACAGGTTAAATAAGGCAATTCGTTCCAAGTTTGCCAGTGCCAATTATGCATAAGGGCATCCACGAAATTTCTCTTCGTTATCGTAACGGTTTATTGCGATGACAGGCAGTTCTTTGCCCACAAGAATGAAGATTTCGTAAATTATCTGGTGCAAACTCGCAGAGAAATACGACTGTTCATTCTCTTGAAACTTCCGCAGTTTTACTCAGGTCATACAGCGGTAAATCAATCGCTAATAAAGCAGTTCAAATCTTGAAAAAGCTGGCATCATGGCAAGCGAATTGTTCTACGAAAGACTGCGAGATCATTTGTGAGATTTCGATAAAACTAATTTCCTAAATCCGGATTTGTACTCAAAACCCAGTACTATATGACTGGAGATTATAGTTAACTAATGTAAAGAATTCCCAAGTAGTTATCGAGCGGAACTTAGTCAGAGTCATTACCGACGAGTGAACACGAGCAAAGCTGAAAGAGGACAGTACAGTATGACGCAACGACCCACCCCGACCCACCCCGACCGGAGCCAAAAGCGATTACTCAGACGGCTTGGATGTCTCGGTAGTTTGGGTGTCTTTAGTAGCAGCATGACCCTAGCACAAGCTGCTCCCATTATTTCTCCTTCCCCGATCGTCGTTGCACCATCATCTACATCTACAGCGACCGAGCCAACGCCTCCCGCTCCTGCAAGTGCAGCCGCTCTGACGACTACTTCAACTCCAAGTCCGGCTGTTCCGGAAGCTGCAGCCGAACCTACACCTCCGGCTGAGATTGAGATTCCCGAGTCTTCTCCCGTTTCAGAGTCTCCGTTGGTTCAGCCTCAACCTGCTGCGAGTCCCGCTCCTAGCTATCAAGCTCCCGATGAAATCGTCATTGAGCAGCGAAATCCGACCACAAATAAGGTCACAACCGCTCCTGCAAAACCTACAGGCATTGGTAACACTGTCTCAAAAGCGATTTCTGGAGTCATTCGCCCGACCTTTAATCAGGCAGATCCTGAAACCGCAGTCTCAGTAGAAGCAGCAAGTACCGCACCTAGCGCAACTTGGACACCGCCTTCAGTTGTGCCGCCTTCGTTTGTCCAAAATTATTTCAACCGTACGGTGCGTCCTCTGGGTATGCCTGGAAATGGCGATGTGCGTCTGCTCTTCCCGCTTTCCGTTCCGGCAGTGATTACCTCGGTATTCGGCTGGCGGGTTCACCCAATTACCGGCAATCAGCGTCTCCATACCGGAACTGATATTGGTGCGCCGATGGGAACGCCTGTTTTGGCAGCTTTGACAGGTCGAGTCATTTTCTCTGATTGGTTGGGTGGATATGGTGCATCCGTTGCACTGGAGCATACGAACGGCTCCCAACAAACCCTATATGCTCACTTATCAGAAGTGTTCGTGAAACCTGGGGATATCGTCAAGCAGGGAACGGTGATTGGACGAGTCGGCAGCACTGGAAATTCGACTGGTCCTCACTTGCACTTCGAGTTTCGTCAACAAATGCAGGACGGGACTTGGGTTGCTCAAGATGCAGGACTATCATTGGAACAAGCAATGGCTCAGTTGACGAGAGCGATGCAGGTAACTCAACAACCCGTCAAAGGTCCCATGCCCCGATCGTAAGAGACCCGTTACGTTTCTAAAGAAAACCGTTACGTTTCTGAACGTCTGATCTTCCCAGAAGATCAGACGTTTTTATCGTTTAAAGTTTCTTCCCAACTAACCAGAGTAGTCCTGCATCGACAAAGGTGAGTGGGTTATCTAATGTTCCGGCTAAGAGGCTGAGGAAGAGAAAATAGCCGAGTGTCGCGATCGCAATGAATTTAATCAAAACTAAACTTGCCATAGCTAGATGAAGAGGAATCTATGTTGTGTAGAAGTAATACACTCGATCAGATAGACATGTCAATTTTTTAGCCGTAGTTTATCAAGATAGAGTGACATTTATAAGCTTTATCAAGATACTACACATTTTGTGTCTTTTCCATCACTTGAATTTCATAAATTTTGTGCATTCTGGGTAGAGATACAACTCTAAAACGCCAAAAAACGGATGTTGCGTTTTTTTTGCAACATCCGTTTTTTGGTTAGATGAACGGTTTAGACGATCGTGAAGCTCGACTGGAGTAAGGTGTTCGATTGCACTCCAACTAGCGTTGTGAGAACTTCTTGGCTGCGTGTCAGTTGAATTAAGGTGTGATTGACCGACGCGCCAGACCCTTGAACGATCGAGAGGTCTTCAAATCGCAAGTTGCCTGATAAGCCAATGAGATCGACTCCGACTTCAAAATCCAGAATCAGATCGGCTCTATCCTGTCTGCGAATCACGAACGTATCGCGACCTGCGCCGCCGACTAAAACATCATTGCCTAATCCTCCAAATAGCACATCATCACCATCTCCACCTCGAAGCGTATCGTTACCGCTGAGTCCGTAGAGGATGTCATTGCCGTCTAGACCGTTGATAACATCGTCTGAGTTATTGAACCCGTCAATGACGTTATCGAGTTGATTTAAGAAGGTGACTGTATTTCGGTTGAAAACTCTGCCACGCACCACATCCGAATTAAGCACATCAAAATCGTCTGCGATCGTCTTCTGTGCATTGAACAGAATATTACCGATATTGAGTGCGGCTCCAGTTTCTCGGCGCAAATTGTCTAGGTTGTCTAGACGGAAGTCTTTGAGCGTCACAATCGGGCTATTGGGAGCCGTAAAAGAGATCTCAAGGTCGGTGCCTTTTTGCGTGAGTTGGAGATTTTTGGCGTTGAGTTCTGCACCTGTGAATTTGAGGGTATCGGCTTCTGAGATTGTGTTTGCGCTCGGATTGGTGCCACGTCCGATGCCTCCAAAATTGACAATCACTGTGCGATCGCCAGATTGGATATCAAAAATCTTCTGTCCGCCTTTGCCATCGGGTTGAGCGAAGGTGAATTGTGAAACGAGCGGATCGTGATCACTGACTTGATTGGAAAATTCGGAGTTGATATGAACCACATCGAATTTTGCATCGCTGTTAGTGAACAGGTTGCGGCTGACTAAGATGTGATCGAGCGCCTGAGCATTCCCCTCAAAGTTGTAGTTGTACCGCTGATTTGGGCGGAGCGTGTCATACAGATTCACTAAAGACTGATCACCGGTCAGAATGTCTAACGGTGCAGAAAACTGGAAGTCGTTCAGATCGCCTGTGACAATGACATTCGCATCTGGATTTTGCTGAAGAATGCGATCGACGAGATCTTTGACGATTTGTGCTTGCTCGATTCTTTGGGGTTCAGTCGTTAAAGTTGGCGGTTGGAACTGTCCAAATAGCGGTTGATCTCCCCCTTTCGAGTTGAAGTGATTGTTAATGACAAACACTTGATGACCACCATTGAATCGAAACTCACCGACTAGCGGCTTACGCGAATCGAGAAAAGCAGGATTGGTTGGACTCAGGCGACCTGGACTTGCGGAAAGTCCGTCTTTGTTAAACGTGGTGTCTACTAAGGAACCGCCCCCCGGACGATCGACAAAGTTGACGCGCTCTGGATTGAACAAGAAGCCGACCCGAATGTTTGCTCCCGGTTGTCCTCCATCTTGATTGTTCACCGGATCGATTTGGCGATATTCATACCGCGTCCCCCCTGCTGCAACGATCGCATCAATTAAGCGTTGATACGTCACGCTGGCATCAACGACACCATTGTTCTGTGCGCCGTTATTGTCTTGAATTTCTTGAACATTCAGAATATCCGGTGACTTCAAGTTTTTGACAATCTGATCTGCCAAAGCAGCAAACTGGACGACACCGCTGGTTGGACTGAGATTCTCAACGTTGAACGTTCCCACAGTGAGTTGATTCGTACTGCCTTGTAAGGATGTCGTTTCACGTTGTAACCCACCCGATGTGGCAATGAGCGGTTCAGTGTTCAACAGTTTGAAATTGTTGAAACTGTAATCGATCACGCCAGTAATGCTAGAGAAGCGATCGCCGACATTCACTTGGGGGGGGTTAGATACGATCGCATCATCTACAATGATCCGCTCTGGATTAAAGTCACTTGGCTGGATGATGATTCCGCCTCGATCGGCGCGAGGAGAAGCATTTGCACCATTGTTTGCAAGTACAGCAATCTCGCCGAAATTGTTCGTGGGACTGACTGCAACCGCATCTTTCACTTGCACTCGCATTCCTTCTAAGCTTTCGTAGAAGTCAATGCCATTGGTATTTGGATTAAAGACAGAACCCGGATTTTCGACATTGCCATTGACAGCACCACTACTAATCACTTGGTTTGGTGGAATGCGTCCACCCGTTCCAATGACAGTTGCATCAGGCAGTGGATTGTTGCTCGACAAGATTCTAAAGGTTGCGGCTGGATTACCTGCTCCACCAATTTGAGTTGTGGTTAAGTTTGTACTCGTTGTGCCACCCGGACGAAACTCACCGACAACGCCATTGGCTTGAACTGCGTCGCCCACTTTCACAGTAGGAACTGTATTGGTAAAGATGAAAATGCCTTCAGAGGTTGCAGAGTTAGTATCGGGAGTTGGATCTTGAATGTAGAAGCCATTGTTCCGAACAACCGTGACAATCCCTGCAACATTGTTCACAGTTTGACCGACGAGTAGCGATCGCTGTGCTGCTCCTTGAATATCACTAATTCGAGTAGGCGGATTGAATTCTAGGACAGCAGTCGTTTTACTAATCTCATTGGTGACAATGAGGAGAGGTTTCCCGTTTGGACTCTCTTTAGCAGCAATAAAAGTCAGACCTTCAGGACCCGAATCTGTTGTTCCGGAGGTAGGGCTGACTCTGAAATCACGCGGATTAAAGTACTCGACAAATACGGGTTTGCGCGGATTTGTCACTTCGTACACCATTACACCACCGATGCGTTCTAAACCGATGAAGGCATAGATACGATCGTTGATCGTTCCAACGACGACTGCTTCTGGTTCAGGCCCTTTGTTGTCGCTGCGATTGTCGAAATTGTTTGCTGCATTGTCAGAGTTAAAGAAGCTAGGAAAAGCAGAAGCTGTAATCTGCTCAAACTGATCGCCACTGTCGAACACGAGATTGCCCTTCGTGTCGCGAATAGAGAACGAACGAGTTCCGAGGACTTCAATGCGATCGAAGAAGCCATCGCCATTTGTATCCCCTGTTGCAGTCGTAACAGTTAACCGCCCCAAATTTGCATCGCGCTTCAGATCGGTAGCATTGGGAAACACACTAGGATCAAGGCGATAGTTACTACTTCCTACTCGAATCTCTTCGGCAAAGCCTGTATAGTCACGGGCATCACCTTCGTTGGCAGTAATGATGAAAGTTTCACCATTGACTGTAAATTGGGCGATCGCATCGGGCTGATACATGCCGAATACAGGTTGATTGCGAATGTTGATGGCATTATCGCGATCGCTGGCATCCAGCCCATTGCTTTGATTAAAGCTGACAATTCCTAATTTGATTGTATTAGGAACGGTTGTCCCAGAGAGAACCCCATCTTTTGCAGTACTACCGCCGACTCCAAAATCATTGTCGTTAATTAACGCGATCGTGTTCGCATCAATTCTTGCTAGCCCTTCTAGCTTTTCAATGCCTGTATACCCTAGAGCAGCAGCATTTGTGACCAGCCGCTTCGTGATAGGTCGAAGATTGGCGGCACTCAGTTCTGCGATCGTCAATTGCTCAATCGTTTTCCCGCCAACACTGGTGACTGTGCCAATGTTAGTCGCACCTTTGAGATCAATCTCATACAGTAACTTGTTCGCATTCGTTCCACTGCGATCGTCTCGCTCAACGACTAAGAATTTGCCATTTCCTAGTGCGACGGCATCCCCAATCTTGTCAGTTCTCGCATTTCCACTGCCGCTAATATCATCCAGAATGTAAAGATATTCACCCGTGACAGCTTTCGTTGTGATGTCAAACTCTAGGACTCTCAGGTTGCGAGAACTCCGGGAATTACTATCGTTTGCAGTATCAGGATTGTCGATCGCGCTTTGAATGAAGGCATAAAGTTTGTTTCCTTCTAAAGCAACTGCTTCAAATCCGCGATTATTGCGGCGCTGTGCATAGACTTCCGGTAAAACAGGTGTGCCAAAGCTAGCATTTTCAGTGGGTGAACCTTTGGGAATAAAGCGATCGATCAACCGACCTTGTGGATTGAAATGATAAATCGCAGGTCGATATTCATCTACTAGCCAAAATGTGCCATCTGCTGCAATAGCTAGCCCTTCAAAATCGCCTCCCAGTGGGTCATTTTCCAAGCGATTCCCAAACAGATCTACTGGAATTTCATCTGTAAAAGCAGTGCCGACAGCCCCATTCTGAAGATTTGGTAAGCCTGTGAGTGGAGTACCATCGGGACGGCTTAATCCAATTCGATCAGTTAAGGTAATCTCACCAGAGGCTTGATTGAGTTCAAATCGAATCAGTTGAGGCTGAAAATCAGGCAAGGCGAAAGGACGACCGAGATCGCCAGCTTCACCATTAGGTCCGCGATCGGTGTGCGTTACAAATTTCAGATTGCCATTCGCGGCAATTCCTTCAAACACCAGCCCAGAGAAGCCACCTAGTAGAATCTCTTGCCCAGGTGTCGTTTGAGCCGGATTGTTGGGATTGGTCGTTGCAGTCTTGCCCAAAACAGGCAGATTCTTAAATTCGTAGGATTTCAGCGTGGGTAGCCCTTTGCTGTGATCCTTCAAGCCTAGCGGTAACAGATCGGTCACTTTCGCAGTCGCAATATCCACAACTGCGATTGCATTATTTTCCTGAAGTGTCACCCATGCCGTCTTGCCATCATCTGAAACAGTGATATATTCCGGCTCTAAATCCTGTGCAACTGTTGCATTCGGTCCATAGATCCGAATGCCTTTTGCTTGTAGATCTGCTTTTTGATTATTGAAGCTCTCAAATCCAGTAGTGCTGACGGTTACATTCGCAATGCCATTGGAGATGTCGATGATACTGATCGAGCCAACGGGATCAATCGAATCCGTCTGATTGTAGCTATTCGGCTCCCCTTCATTTGCTACCAGAATCTTTTTACCATCTGGGGTGAATGTCAACATGTCAGGAATTGCACCGACTGCGACACTTCTTTGAATGTTACCTTGAACATCTAAAAAGACAACTTGACCCGGATCAGTTTTGCGAATGCCATCAATTGCAACTGCAACGATGCCATCTTTTACTGCAACGCTATTCGTCCCACTCCCAAAAGGAGCAAGCTCGATTGAGTTAACCAACTTTGGAGCTTTCGGATCGCTCAAGTCTACAATTTCGAGCTTCGTGCTTCCTCCAATCACGAACAATTGCTTGGTCTCAGCATCATAAGCAGAAATTTCTGAGCCACCTGCTAGTGCTAATCCGCCAATTTTGGTGAGCGTGCTAGATTTCGGTACAATTGCATCAGGCGCAAGAGCTAGATTCCGAATGCGAGTATCTTTGGTAGGGTCAACATCTGCTGCATCGAAGCTGCCAATCGCTTTGAGATATTCTGCAAACGCATCTTGTTCGGTTCCATTATCTGCAAAGGTGGCAACGCCAGTCCGGGATGGATCGAGCAGGTCTACTCGATTCGCCTGTGTTGGATTGGCAGCGATAATCTGCGGGAATGGATAGCCATCTCCTCCGGTTGTTGCTCCGGGTGCGCCGACTAGGAAGCTTAAAGTCACCATGCGGAAGGTGCGAGTTGGATCGCCAATGATTTGCCCACCTCGGACAACTTCCTCGATCGCGTTGCCATTGGCATCAGTAATTGAGAGCGATTGGACTCTTTCGCCTGGAGCCGTTGCCGTGCGAGCGGTGCGAGTCGGATCAAAGCTAAACTGAAATCCTCCAATCTGTGGAAAAGATCCCGGAGTCGCTCCCGGACGAACGCCAGCAACACCATGCTCTATCAAGTCTTTTAACTGAGCCGCAGTAACGGTTACAAGGGTCAGAGCATTGTTAAAGCGTAAGGAATTTTCAATATCGAGTTGAGAGATCTCTCCTGATTTTTTATTCGCTAAATCGTTTGCACTCGGCGGTAAGCGATCGACGGCTCCAGTAGCTCCCCCTGATCCACTGACAAAGCCAATGTTGTCACGAATTCCGCCACCATTTTTCAGGGAAAGTACAACATTTGCATCGGTCTGACGGGCTGCAAACAGATTTGCATCTGCGGTGAGATTGCCTAGGTTGGTCTCCTGCGTTCGGACATCTTCTCGCGTTCCATTGAGAAAGACACGGGTGCTGCCGAAAATGCTGCTGTCTTTTGGAATAATGACGCGATCGCGCAAGGTTTGAGCGATTTCGACAATCTCAGGATCAGGAGTTCCGGGATTTACCGCAACCAAAGCACTCACACTGGCTGCATCTGTGGCATAAGCTCCATTGATTAAAGGATTGAGCGTAGAGAGATCAATCTTACCTTGAGCATCAAACTCAGCTACTAAGCGCCCTACATAAGTGTAGTTTGCAGCTGTGTTCACCACTAGAACACTTCCGGTTGGAGATTGTTCAACTAATGGATAAATTCCAGCCGTAGTATCACCGGGACGTAAGCGATCGGTACTATCGGCTAGTAATGTGTGTGATCCACCTGCAATGATCACATCCACATTTGACAGGCGTTTAGCTAGCTCTCGTTCGATGAACAATTGCTGCATGTGCGCCGTGACGACAATTTTGTTGATTCCAGTATTCGCGAGATTGTTCACCTCAGCTTGAATGATTTGGGCGAGGGCATCTAACTGTTCTGGAGTCGGATTTCCAGCAAAAGGTTGAGGTGTAACCACGACACCCGCACCGGGAGAAGAAATTGCGGGCAAAGTTGGAGTGGTTGCGCCAATGATCCCGATTTTTTCACCTCCAACAGTGATGACGGTACTTTTGGCGATACTGTTGGGGCGCGGAGCTTGTCCATCTGGGACAACTAATCCTCTCAACGAAGCATCATTTGCAAAATTGAGGTTTGTACTGAGGTAAGGGAATTGTGTGCCTGGATACGCTCCACTTACATTGAGGACACTTGCGATCGTATTGGTTCCCAAATCGAATTCATGATTTCCAAGTGCCGATGCTTGAAATCCGAGTTCGTTCAAGATCGCAATGTCTGCGCGTCCAACTCCTTCTTGACCGAGTAATGCTCTTAATGCAGGATCACTGCCTGATGAGAAAAAAGGACCAGGAATAAAGTTGTCACCTGAAGACAAAATCAACGTGTTGGCGTAGTCATCTTTCAGGGCGTTAATTACAGTTGAGAAATTAACGGAATCGGTAATTGCGGGAATTCCAGCTTCAAAGTCAGAAGCATGGAGAATCTGGAGTTGAAATGCCATAAGTTGAAAATCAGTGTGAGACTTGATGCAAGAGCTATGAAATACACCCGCTCTATTCGTCCCACACCAACTTTAAGAACGCGCTAAGTCCGATTTAAGAGTATCAAACGCTACTGGTCAGTTCACGCGAACTTGAACTTCTTAAAGTTTGCATCAATTATTTTGTTTGCAGAAAATCATTCATACCAAAAGACGATCGTGCTTTTGAATTCTCGGTCAGGAGGCGTTAGAGAAAATGACCGGAAGCGCGATCGTCAGAAATAAATTGATTCAAGTTTGAAAACTAATCTCTTCTTTCTTGAGATTCAAGGTCTTGCATAAAACAGCGTTCGAGCAGTTCAACGCGATAGTGGAACCAGTAACGGCGTGGATTCAAAATCAACGGATATGCAAGATGGAAAAGTGGCTGATTGAGATATTGCCAGACCGGGAAACGAGGTTTTAGTGGAATCATGGGAGCCATTCATCTAAGTATCATGTGAGGGCGACACCGAATTGAATCAGGATTGTGACATTCTGATTCGATATGGTTTTTGCTACTACCAAGATGGCAAATTTCACCTAGGACTTCCCTGGTAAGGATCGCGGAACCTTTTTGATCAATTTTTTTGCAAAGTTCAGTAATTCTAGTGAAAGAAATCTTACTGAATTAGGGTCAGGAGAGAATTGCCCAAATATTCGTACTGTTCAGGGGTGTTATACAACTGAGCTGAGATTCGCACTAAGCGTTGGGGAGCCTGTGGAAAAGGAACGATGGGCACTTCAATGTTAAATTTCTCTAACAATGCGTCTTGCAGTTCTACATAAGACCCATTGGGTAACGGGATAGTTGCTAATGCTCCAATCATTTCTTCTGGACAAGGAGGAGCAACATTCAGCATTTCACAGAGTTGCTTTCTGGCGGCGATCGCTTTATCTCGATTTTTTGCCCTAATTTCGTCCCAGCCTCCCGGCAACAGCGATCCCATATATGAGATCGCGCTTGGAACTGTTAAATATGCAGTCGGATCGTCTGTGCCCATCCAATCAAATTCGAGGTGGAACTTGGAGCGATCGCGACGAGGAGAATTTGCACCGTGGCTAATTGTTAGGGGGCGAATCTCAGCTTGCTTCTCTTTTTTCACGTAGAGAAAGGCGGCTCCTTTCGGCGCGCAGATCCATTTGTGACAGGTCGAAGCGTAATAGGTCGCCCCTAATGTGGTGAGATTCAAATCCACCATTCCAGGGGCGTGAGCGCCATCGATTAGGGTATCAATTCCAAGATTTGATAAAGCTTGGACGATTTGAGCGATCGGAAATACAAGCCCGGTCTGACTGACGACATGATCGATTAATGCCAAGCGGGTTCGCTCAGTCACTTTTGCCAGAACTGCTTCAATGACTTGAGAAGGAGATGCGATCGGAAAAGGGATGTCAGCGACTACAACTTTTGCTCCGGAGCGATCGGCGACGAAATCTAGCGCATTGCGGCAGGCGTTGTATTCCTGACTGGTGGTGAGCAGTTCATCGGTTGGCGAGAAAGTGAGCGATCGTAACACTGCATTTACGCCAGTGGTCGCATTGGGGACAAACACCAATTCTTCCGAACTCGCACCAACGAATTCAGCTAAACCATCTCTGGCTCGATCGAGCAATCCTTCAAATTCTCGTCCTAGAAATCGCAGGGGTTGCCGTTCTAAGCGGTTTCTGAATTCTTCTTGAATTCGCAAAACCGCGATCGGACATGCTCCAAACGAGCCATGATTGAGAAAGGCAACATCTGGATCAAGCATCCAGTGTTTGGAAATGTGATTCATCTAAAACTCCCCAGACAAGATTCGAACTTGTGACCAATCGATTAACAGTCGACCGCTCTACCGCTGAGCTACTGAGGATTGCGTATCTCGCGAGACTAATCATAACCCGACCTTCTAGAATTATGCAAGCCTTTTCTCAAAATTTCTTAGATCATCTCGAATCAAGTTGGAATTATGCCAAGTTTTCAGGGGTTTTCGGGCAGCAACGCTGTTTTCGCAGTTACCTTGAATCAAAGGATTTGGGGATCGCTTCGAGTCCCGGCATCCAGCCTTTTCAAGGTGTTATTTCCAGGTCAGATGAAAACCCTGTAAACCAGTAATCTATTGATCTGCTCTCGTTTCGATCTCCAGGATGCTCTAGATTCGTTATATTACATTGGCTCACCTTGGAAGGGCTGGTTTGACTACCTAGATTTGGGGGCTTGGCGTTGGATTTTTGCTAGAGCCTCCCTCGCTTTGAGTTGAACCTTTTGACTCGGATCTCTCAAGAGTGGGATCAGATGAGGAATGGCTGATTTTGCTGCCGACCGCATTACGCCCAACCCATAAGCTGCCGCACCCCGTACCGCCTCATCTGGATGCTTCAATTGTGCAATCAGTTGAGGAATGGCAGGTTTGCCAAGCTCTCCTAAGATTTGGGCTGCCTCATCTCGCACTCGCTCATTGGGTTCTTTTAATAGGGAAATGAGCGCGGGGATGACCTCTGGTGTCTTCGCACCCATTTCCTTTAAGACAAAGGTTGCCCGACTCCGCGCTTCGCTATGAGTCGATTCTTTGAGCAGCGTAATCAGGGTAGGAAGGAAATCAGAGGCAGGTGCGCCTATCATCCAGAGCGTTTGGGCAACCATGCTGTGTACGCCAGGGTCAGGATCGTTTAACAGGGGTTTGAGATGCGGGATCGCTGCTTTACCAGATTTACCGATGAGCGCAACGGTATAGACAACATCGAATCGTATGGTTGCATCTGTATCTTTGAGCAGTGGCATGAGGTGAGGAATAGTAGGAGATCCAAGACTTGCTAAGGTAAAGACGTATTGACCCCGAACCGCTAGATCAGTTTTGAATAGCGTCACTAATTTAGGAATTGCAACGTTTGCGGCTTTCCCCATTCTGCCCAAGGCTTGCACGGCTTTGTCTCGCACACCGCTATCTGGATCATCAAGGAGAAGAATCAAGTGAGGGGTTGCTCGACTTGCTGTTGTTCCCATTTGTCCGATCTCAAAAGCAGCTGCGGTGCGATCGCTTGCCTTCGGGCTTTTCAATTTCTGAATTAATGCGGACAGAGAGGCTGGACGCGATGCCGAAGATTGGGCAAGGATGCGATTGGTCGGGGGAGTCGTAGCAGCGTTTGGCTCGACTGGGATAGCAATGGCTCCCCAGACGACGATTAGACTGAGTAAGTTAAGGGTCAGACATCTTTGCATCTTTACGGATCACTTAGAACATTAAGGTGTATCTTCTTTCCTGATTCTAGGTTCCAGTCTTAGAGAGGTTATGCCGTTGGCTGCGATCGCGCTTGGCAGTTTAGGAGTGCGCTCCAGCCCTTTCAAGGTGTTATTTCCAGGTCAGATGAAAACCCTGTAAACCAGTAATCTTGTTCCACAATTGAGCAACTACAGTACTTTTTCAACAGTGAAAACAAGTTGAATTGATCTGCTCTCGTTTCGATCTCCAGGCTGCTCTAGATTCGTTATAGTACATTGGTTCACCTTGAAAGGGCTGGTTCCGGCATCTTAAACGAATGAAATGAGTATCACGGCTCTGACTTGGTGTTAGGGTAGGTAACTGTGTGCTTTGCGATTGTGAGCTTTTCATTTGTCGATCGTTAAAAATTAGCCGATGCAACTTCAGATCCAGACTTTCACCGTTCATAAGCGTTTTGCGCTCAAAATTAGCCGTGGCACTACAGCCCAAACTACGAATATTTGGATCAGGATTGAGCAAGACGGTATTGAAGGATGGGGGGAAGCTTCGCCTTTCTCAATTGGAGAAAATCCCCAAACGACTGAAGCGATCGCGCGTTCTCTTCAAGCGATCTCACCTTTGCTGAAAGCTTTGCATCCTCTGGAGCGTCAACGCATCGATCAATTACTTTCACAGGCTCGGATTCCTTCTGCTGCGCGTGCCGCGATCGATATTGCATTACATGATTGGTTGGGCAAATCGGCAGGGCTACCGCTTTGGAAGCTTTGGGGACTAGACCGCGATCGCATTGTTCCAACTTCAGTGACGATCGGGATCAATACGCCAGAAGGCGCAAAACAGCGGGTTAAGGATTGGCTCGGTAAAGGGACGATCGAATCGCCACGACAAGACATTCGAGCGCTGAAAGTCAAGCTAGGAAGTCCAGAAGGTATTGCAGCCGATCAGGCAATGTTTGAAGCAGTACTAGAAGTGGCTCCAGATATTGAGCAGATTAGTGTCGATGCCAATGGGGGTTGGACAGTCGAATCGGCGTTGAAAATGGCGCATTGGTTGAGCGATCGCAAAGTCACTTATATCGAACAACCGCTCGCAAAAGGGCAAGAAGCTGAACTGACGAAGCTGTTTTATCTTTCTCCTTTGCCAATTTTTGTCGATGAGAGTTGTTTTACGAGTCAATCTATTCCAGCGTTAAGCGATCGAGTGCACGGGATTAATATCAAACTGATGAAATCTGGAGGGTTGAGTGAAGCGTTGCGTATGATTCATACGGCAAAAGCTCATGGCTTGAAAATTATGTTTGGCTGCTATTCGGATAGTTCATTAATGAATACAGCACTCGCTCATCTCTCGCCCTTCGCGGATTATTTGGATCTCGATAGTCATTTGAATTTAGTTGATGATCCGTTTGTCGGTGCAATGTTTGAAAGTGGGCGTGTGATTCCAAATCAAGATCCAGGTTTGGGCGTTTCGCTGAGGGCAAGATCATGCTGAGATTAAACGATCGAGTTGCTGTACTTTTGCATGAAGGCATCCAAGGAACACAGGGTAAAACAGGCTTAGCTTTTACACGTGCTCGCCCTGATTCAGTCGTGGCAATTATTGATCATCAATGTGCTGAACAGTCTTATCAAGATCTAACCAAGATTGTGTGTCAGGCTCCGATCGTGAGTTCGGTGACGGAAGCTTTGAAACATCAACCGACTGTTTTATTGATTGGGATTGCGCCTTCTGGAGGAGTCTTACCTGATTCTTGGTTTGCGGAAGTTCGGCAGGCTGTGGAGGCTGGTTTGTCGATCGTCAATGGGCTGCACACCCCTCTACTCCCGAAATTTCAAAACCTTCAATCGAATCAATGGATTTGGGATATTCGTCAAGAGCCACCTGGATTACAAGTTGGAACTGGGGCAGCGCGATCGCTGACTTGCCGAAGAGTGCTCACCGTTGGCACAGATATGAGTATTGGCAAGATGTCTACGAGTTTGGAGATGCATAAGATTGCCGAGCAGAGAGGATTGCGATCGCAGTTTTTGGGTACGGGACAAGCTGGAATTATGATTGCAGGGGATGGGATTCCGCTCGATGCAGTGCGAGTTGATTTTGCTTCAGGTGCAGTTGAACAGCTTGTGATGCGTTATGCAGACCAGGACATTTTGCACGTCGAGGGGCAAGGTTCTATATTTAATCCAGCTTCGACGGCGACCTTGCCTCTGATTCGCGGTTCGCAGCCGACTCATTTAGTTTTAGTGCATCGGGCAGGACAAATGAGCATTCGCAACTTTCCGCAGGTGCCAATTCCGCCTTTGAAGGATGTGGTGCAAGTTTATGAATCGCTTGCCTCTGCGGGCGGAGCGTTTGCGGCAGTGAAGGTGGCCGCGATCGCGTTGAATACAGCTCATTTAGAAGCAGATGCGGCATGGAGAGCGATCGCATTGATTCAGGAAGAAACGCAGCTTCCTTGCACTGATCCGATTCGATTTGGGGCTGATCTGTTGCTAGACGCGGTTCTAAACCGTGAAATGGCGATCTAAATGTAACGAATTTGTTAGACTAGCGAATGGTTCAAGTCGCCCTGTCCTCGCGTGTCTAAGTCGTATGTCTAAAGATAATCCGCAAACGAATTCTTCAGTAGAGACTCAACAAGCAGCTGAGCCTGAAAAAATTCTCTGTCCGTATTGCTTACGAACTGCAACGAATGGGATCAAATGCCAAGGCATCTGTGTTGCGGAAAGTGGTTACTGATTCATCCGAAATTCAGCAGGCGCATCATCTTCAGACAAGAAGTTTTCAGAATCGTCGCATCATTCTCATAACGGATGAAAACTTGGTAATAAATTGAAAAGCCCAGGATCTGTATAGAGCCTGGGCAAGATTCTATCTAGTAGCTCTATGAAAACTCCGGGATGAGAATCTCGGAGTTCCTCACTTTGTTACAGCGTCAACGATTGAACATCGGTTTCAATCAGTTTTGCTAAATCACGCAAGAAGATTGCCGCATCTGCACCGTAAATAATGCGGTGATCGCAAGTGATATTTACCTGCATTTGTCGGCGTACTCCGAGCAGTCCATCATCGGTTGCAACGACGGTTGGACGAGATGCGCCGATCGCTAAAATCGCTCCCTGTCCTGGTGGCAAGATTGCATCAAACGCATCCACACCAAACATGCCTAAGTTCGAGACTGTGAACGTTCCAGAACTATATTCATCGGGTTGGAGTTGTTTTGATCTTGCGCGATCGACTAAATCTTTCCAGTTCCGAGACAGCGAGTAAAGATCTTGCTGATCTGCATTTTTCAATACAGGAGTGATCAAGCCACCATCTTCCATTGCGACTGCATTTGCAATGTTGATCGACTCGTTAAAGTGAATGCCGTTCTCAACGTAGCTTGCATACAGTAAAGGATGTTTTTGCAACGCCATCGCGATCGCTTTTGTGAGCAAGGCTGACATCGTGACACCCTTCGATTTCACCTGTTTGTACAGTTTGTCGAGTGCATCCGTTGTAATCGTGTACGAAGCGCGGAAGACTGGAACATCTAAACTTGCATTCATATTCCGGACGACTGCGGTTTGCAAGGTCGTCATCGGCTTGATTTGACCCGGTTGGGTGGGAGCGACAGGCGCAGCAGCGGCTCTCGGAGCGGGTGCAGCAGCAACAGCAGCAGGCGCAACAGGTGCAGCAGGTTTTGCGGCAGGTTTGACGGTTGGGGTTTTGCCAGCAGCTTTTTCGATATCTTCTGCCACAATTCGACCATGCGGACCACTTCCAACCACAGCACCCAGTTCAACTTTTAACTCTTTTGCGAGTTTCCGTGCCCGTGGAGAAGCAACGATCCGTCCATTTTGAGTCGGCGCACTGGATGAGCCATTTGTGGCAGCGGCAGCAACAGGTTCTGGAGTCGGTGTTGTAGCAGCGGCAGTGGCAGCCGGAGCGCTCGGAGTTGTTTGGGTCGCTTGTTGTTTCGCGGCTTCGATCTCGGCTTCGGTTTCAGCTAAGAGCGCGATCGCAGATCCGACCGGAGCTGAGTTGCCTGCATCAACGACGATCGTGGCTAAAAATCCTTCGTAAAAGGATTCTACGTCCATATCAGCCTTGTCAGACTCAACCACCACAACGGTTTCACCTTTCTCAACTTTGTCGCCCGGAGCTTTGAGCCAGGACACGATTTTTCCTTCGGTCATGGTGGAACTGAGGGCGGGCATAAAAATTTCGTGGATCATGGCGGGTACATTTCAGGGTGGATCAGAATCTGAACACAAGAATGCGATTTTTTGTGCAGATCAGATTGTATCGAAATTTGGCAGCAAATTTAGCTGCGATCGCGCTGCTGCTGAAAAAAGTCACCAATTAAATATAAAGAGCCGCACAGCACTGTCAGACTCTCGGATTGGGCAGCCTGCAATCCTGCAAAGACATCGGGATAGACTTGACAAGTCTCCAAGCCCGGACAAATTTCTTTTGCAAGCGTGGCTAATTCACTCGGATCAGCCGAACTATGACCCGGTACAGGAACGAGATAAAGCGAATCTTGAGATCGCAATAATGCTCTAAAAACATCTGCATGATCTTTGGTCGTTAGCATTCCCATTACCCAGTGAATCGGGCGATTTAGCGAATCTACAAATTGCCGTAGCGCGATCGCACTTGCCGGATTATGTGCGCCATCGATCAAAATCCGATTTCCCTGCCATTCATACCACTGCATCCGCCCTGCCCATGTCGTATGTGCAATTCCATTGACGATGGCATCATCTGAAATATTCCAGTTTTGTTGACGAAGAAATTGAATGGCAGCGATCGCTAAAGCCGAATTGTGTAATTGAATCTCTCCTTGAAGTGGAAGTTGATATTTTAGCGATCCCTGATGTGCCCAACCGCCAATGAGTTGCGAGGGTTGAGGATAAACGACAGGACAACCGAGCGCGGCAATTTGTCGATCGACAACTGCTTTTGCTTCATCTGGCAACTGTCCGATCACGGCAGGATGGTTTGCTTTGAGAATTCCTGCTTTTTCTTGGGCGATATTTGAAATCGTAAATCCTAATCGCTGCCAATGTTCTCGACTAATTGACACAATGACGCTGACTAGAGGATCGTCAACCACATTGGTTGCATCTAATCTTCCGCCCAATCCGACTTCAATCACTGCAATATCCACTTGCTGCTCAGCGAAGTAAAGCCACATGGCTGCGGTAATTACTTCAAACTGAGTAGGTGAATGCTCTGGATCAATCTGAGATTGTACTTTTAGCAATGTTTGATATAACGCTGCTGATGCAATCTGTTGACCGTTAATGCAAATACGCTCGTTCCAATCAATTAAATGGGGTGAAGTGTATCGTCCTGTTTTATAACCTGCTTCTGTCAAAATGCTGGATAGATACGCACAGACTGATCCTTTGCCATTGCTGCCTGCGACATGAATGATAGAAACTCGCTTTTGGGGATTGCCTAAATCTGCAAGCAGCTTCAAACTTGCTTCTAGACCTAAATGTACGCCGAAGCGCTCGTAGGTCTGGAGCAAAGCATCAATTTTTTTAGAGAAATCGGTCATAGGTTCAACGGAATCCACCATCTAAAATCATCGCACGCAAGACTACAATGAAGGACTGAACAAAATTTTAGTGCGATCGCGTCTCATGTCTATTACTGTTCGTGTCCCCGCTACGACTGCCAATCTTGGAGCCGGATTTGATTGTTTAGGAGCAGCTCTCACGCTCTACAACGAATTTCAATTCTCGCAGATCGACTCTGGCTTGAAAATTACGGCAACCGGAGCGGAAGCTGATCGCGTTGCTCTCGATTCTAGCAACATGGTCTATCAGACGGTTGTCAAATTCTTCGATCGTATTCACCAGCCTGTTCCTGGGATCTCCATCGATATCAAGATGGATGTTCCTTTGGCGCGGGGATTGGGAAGTTCAGCAACAGCGATTGTTGGCGGACTGGTAGGAGCAAATGCGATCGCAGGGTCGCCGATGAGTCAAAGTGAGATTGCAGCTTTTGCGACTGAGATTGAAGGACATCCGGACAATGTTGTGCCTGCTCTGATTGGGGGGTGCCGATTGGCTGCATCAGGAATTGATCGAGCATGGGAAATCTGTGATATTCCTTGGGATTCGAGCATTGTCCCGATCGTTGCTATTCCGAATTTTGAGCTTTCAACGGCTGAAGCTCGCAGCGTGTTGCCGACAGAGTATAGCCGTGCGGATGCGATTTTTAATACGGCGCATTTAGGACTATTCGTTCGAGGTGTAGAAACGGGAAATGCCGATTGGCTAAAAGCTGCTTTGCAAGATCGGATTCATCAACCGTATCGCGAAAAATTAATCAAAGGATACGATGCGGTGAGAGAAGCCGCGATCGCAGCAGGGGCTTATGGTGTGGTCATTAGTGGAGCCGGATCGACAGTTCTAGCGCTCGCTCATCAGCAATGCTCGGACTCTGTTAGATTCGCAATGGAGAAAGCTTGGACAGGGTTAGGCGTTGGAGTCGATGCGAAATGTTTAGCGATCGACACCCAAGGAACTCGCATTATCAATACACTCTAGATAGAACTCAATAGATCTAAACTTTCTTGAATAAATTCTCATGCGTAGAACCTTCACTCTCATTCTGCTCCTTTCATTCTGCTGGCTCACCTCTATCTCTCCGGCTCAAGCTAGCCTTTTTTCCTTTTCTGGCAGCCGTCCCACGAATTTAGGGCTACACAACGATCGCTTAACGGAGTGCCCTAGTACACCCAATTGCGTCAATAGCGTTAGCTCTGATTCGACCCATGCGATCGCTCCTCTTAAATCTTCTAACATCGAAAAAGCCTTCGCAGATCTCAAACAAGTGATTGAATCTCAACCGAGAACAAAAATTATTGAATCTACTGAGAACTATCTTTACGCTGAATTTACTAGCAAACTCATGGGCTTTGTTGATGATGTAGAGTTTTATCTAGACAAGACGAGCAAGGCGATTCAAGTGCGATCAGCATCCCGTCTTGGCGAATCTGATCTCGGTGTGAATCGGCAACGCATTGAATCGATTCGCACTCAACTGAGCGAGAACGTCACATAAAACTGTTGTCCTATGCAAAACTCATCACAAAGATGTGGAATAGTAGAACAGTGTTTTTATTTCCCTGTCTCTCTCTATGAATGAGTTATTGCATCTTCCGCTTCTGGAACATCCAGGAACTCTCTGGCAACGCACGATCGAGCAGACTCAACATGCTCTGTCTTGTGGTGCGTTGCTTTCTATTCCTACAAGTCACGAGTTTGTTGAACAAGCAGGTGTTCAATTTCTCGTACGGATTGTCAGTAACTTAATTCGCAAAGAGGCAGCAGACCTTAAACAAAAACAAGAAGAAAAAAGCGGACATCCCATCAATCCTTTTCTACCGTACGAGCGGGATTTGTTTGTGATGGATATTTCTGAAACGCATGTGTGTCTTCTGAATAAATTTAACGTGGTTGATAACCATCTACTGATTGTGACCCGCGCATTTGAAGAACAAGAAGCCTTACTGACCCTTCATGATTTCACTGCGATGTGGGCATGTTTATCGGAAGTCGATGGTTTAGCTTTCTACAATGCAGGAAAAGCAGCAGGGGCAAGCCAACGACATAAGCATTTGCAACTTGTTCCTTTTCCGATGGAGAAAGAGATTGATCGTGTTCCGATTGATCCCCTGATTAAAAAGGTCAGATCGCGCGATCGCATCACTCAGATTCCTGAATTTTCCTTTCTCCACGCATTCGCAAGATTTGAGCCTGAAACCACACCTGAAGACATTCTTCAACACTATTACGAGCTACTAGAAACAGTTGGAATCCGCTCTAATCGTGTGATGCAGTCGGCTCCTTACAATTTATTAGCGACGAGGGAGTGGATGTTGATTGTGCCGCGATCGCAACCCGGATTTGGCGGAATTGGAGTGAATTCTCTAGCATTTGCAGGTGCGCTCTTAGTTCAAACTCCTGAGCAACTCGAAACGCTCAAACAATTACGTCCGCTGAATTTTTTAAAGAACGTTGCGGTAATGTCCTCAATCAAGACAGGTTGATCATAATGAAGAATTGCCCCACAGCCTGTTATGAAACACGATCGATTTATTGTTCCCGCGAACACAAAGATTAATCTGAAAGACTATGATCCAGCTTATACCGACGGCTTAACCGATAAAGCTGCGGCTCAAGCCGAACTTCAACAAGGGGTGCAACGACTAGCAAAGTATCAAGATATTCTCTACGCTCAAGATTCCTACGCATTGCTGATTTTGTTTCAAGCAATGGATGCCGCAGGAAAAGATAGCACGATCAAACATGTGATGTCGGGTGTCAATCCTCAAGGTTGCCAAGTCTACAGTTTTAAGTCGCCTTCTTCTGAAGAATTAGATCACGATTATCTTTGGCGATCGAATCGGGCCTTACCAGAACGCGGTCGAATTGGCATCTTCAATCGGTCGTACTACGAAGAAACTTTAGTCGTTCGCGTTCACCCAGAACTCTTAGTTCATCAGAAACTTCCACCAGAAGCCAATGGCAAAGAGATCTGGGACAAACGATTCAAGCAGATCAACCATTTTGAACAGTATCTCGTCGAAAATGGCATTGTTGTACTCAAGTTCTTTTTGAATGTTTCTAAGGAACAACAAAAGAAACGATTTCTAGCTCGGATTAATGAACCCGAAAAGAATTGGAAGTTCTCTGTTTCTGATGCTAAAGAACGGCAACACTGGGATCAATACATGGAAGCTTTTGAAGATGTATTTAACAATACGAGTACTAGCTATGCTCCTTGGTATATTATCCCCGCCGATCATAAATGGTTTACCCGGTTAGCCGTCTCAGACATTATTGTGAGTACGTTAAAGTCTTTGCATCTGTCCTATCCCACGGTTAGCGAAGTCCGGCGTGCAGAGTTACTAGAAGCAAAGAAAGTCCTAGAAAGCGAGGAATAATTGAAATAACAGAAGGCGGAGTTGTCCCAAAACTCCGCCTTCTAAAGTTTCGTAGGTTAGAGTGAGTAACGCTTTAAACTCGCGCTTCCTCTACCAGTTTTTCCCAACCTAAATCCTTCAACGCCCCGTTTCGCCGCAGTGGTCGTGTTACTAACTCCAAAATGTCCCGCGTATTCCCAAATCCGTGAATCTGAGCAAACGTAAACTCAACTGACCACTTCGTACTAATTCCACGCGCCTCTAGTGGATTTGCGTGAGCCATTCCCGTAATGACTAAGTCCGGTTTCAATTCATGAATTCGCTGCAACTGATTATAGTTATCTGGCTTTTCAACGATCGTCGGAACTGGAACACCCATCTCCTGACAGGTTTTCACTAAGAAATCTAATTCCGCTGCCTGATACCGCTTGTCCATGTACGGAATGCCAATCTCATGACAAGTCATCCCGCACCGAATCAAAAACCGAGCCAGCGAAATCTCTAGCAAGTTATCGCCCATGAAGAACACTGACTTGCCGCGAATCAATTGCAGATAGTCTTCAACACTTTGCCAAATCTTCGCTTCCCGCTCCTCTAATCCTTTCGGCTCAATGTTGAACACTGAGCAAATCTTTTCAACCCAAGCTCTTGTTCCATCTGGCCCAATTGGAAAGGGCGATCCAATCAATTTCGCTTTCCGTCGCCGCATTAATGTTGTCGCAGTTCTTGACAAGAACGGATTCACGCCCGACACATAGTATCCTTCCTCGATTACGGGAAGTTCTGTATAGCGCTTCGCAGGCAACCATCCCGAAACCTTGATCCCTTGATGCTTTAATTCTAAAGAAAGCTGAGTCACGATCGGATCAGGAACAGACCCAAACATTACGAGCGGCGGATGATCCACATATTCTGACTCTTCGCGCTTCACATCTTCCTGTTTGCGTCCAAAGTTCATCAACTTCTGGATTGCATTACGCTCCTCTTTGTCTGCTTCCGCGGTTGGAGCTTGGGTTGGACAGCGTTGCGCCATTGCTGCTAAAACCGTATCTTCCCCTTGCGTAAAGGCGTAGTCGAGACCATTCGCCCGTGCAACGACAATGGGAATACCAATCTCGGATTCTAGTTTCGGCGCTAGTCCTTCTAAATCCATTTTGATAATTTCGGTGGTGCAAGTGCCGATGAACACAATCACACTGGGATTACGATCGCGCTTAATCTGCTCACAGAGCCGCTTCAATTCGTTGTAATCGTTCAACTGAGCAGAAATATCGCCTTCTTCAAGTTCTGCCATGGCATAGCGAGGTTCTGCAAAAATCATCACGCCCATCGCGTTTTGCAGAAAATAGCCGCAAGTTTTCGTGCCAATAACGAGGAAAAAGCTATCTTCAATTTTTTGATACAGCCATGCAACACAGCTAATCGGACAAAAGGTGTGATAGTTTCCAGTTTCGCACTCGAAATTAAGGGCTTGAGGTTGAGCATCAGCGAGAGTCATAACGGTAGTTCTCTAAAGTGAGGATTTTATTGAGGCGATGGTGTCGTTCGGTTGCGTCCTTCGCAAGCTTCATCAACTTCAGCCGGACGACGAGGTTTCTGAGGCGCTTCGGTTGCAGAACTCGCAGGAAGATACTTGGGAGTTTCAGCTTTGAGTTGTTTGTGATTCAGTTCTTGTTCGGGATCAAAGTTCAGTCCCAGTGCAACAACAATGCGATCGGGATGATTGCTCAAGTCCACAATGAGCGGCAGCATTTCGGTCAGACGGGGTTCTTCGGTTGAGAGAACACCCAGAATAAAGCTAGAAGACGGTCGCCGTTTCCCTTCGCAACTGACCCAGATCGACAACCGAGAAATCCAAGAACGGTTTGCTTCGTAATAGTCGAGCCAGCGGTCTTTGAGCGATCGACGTAATTGATCAATGTTCACAAGTCAAACAAAGTAAAAGGACAAAGTTGGCACTAAAGATCACATATCGCAATTCGTAGCCTTCATCCTTTCCCCTTCATTCTTTCTTTAGACCATCATCAAATCTAATTCTTCCTCGGCAGTTTTTGGCTGTTGTGGATTGAGATAGAAGTCAGACAGCAACGAGAATAAATCGCGATCGGCAGCATCTTTTGGAACGACTCCTTCAGGATTTGCCAAAATCTGATCAGCAATGTTCAGATAGTAATCACACACATAGTTCAATGAGGGATCAGACTCCGCCATTTCAAACAAGGTTTTTCCTTTGACTCGCGAAACGCGAATGTCTTCAATCAAAGGCAACACTTCCAAGATCGGCATCGGAACTGCATCGACATACTTTTCAATCAAATCCCGCTTGGCGGTTCGATTACCAATCAGTCCTGCTAATCGTAGTGGATGTGTCCGCGCTTTCTCTCTGACCGAAGCCGCAATCCGATTTGCTGCAAACAACGCATCAAATCCGTTATCCGTCACGATCATGCAATAGTCTGCATAGTTCAACGGAGCCGCAAATCCTCCACAAACCACGTCTCCCAGGACATCAAACAGAATCACATCATATTCATCAAATGCGTTCAGTTCTTTGAGCAGTTTGACCGTTTCACCGACTACATAACCACCGCAGCCTGCTCCTGCTGGAGGCCCACCTGCCTCTACACAGTCCACACCGCCATAGCCTTTGTAGATAACATCTTCAGCCCAGACATCCTCATAGTGATAGTCCTTTTCCTGAAGCGTATCAATAATGGTTGGAATCAAGAAGCCAGTCAAGGTAAACGTACTATCGTGCTTGGGATCGCAACCGATTTGTAAAACCTTTTTGCCGCGTTTTGCCAATGCGACTGAGATGTTGCAGCTTGTCGTCGATTTGCCGATGCCGCCTTTGCCATACACTGCGAGTTTCACTCTAAGGTTCTCCTAAGTCGTCTCTGAAGGGGTGAGTACAAATCTGTTCTGTTTGCATTGTTGTTGATAAGACCGTTTCTGCCTAGTCCTCGCAAAAAGAAGTTACATCGCTAAGACAATTCAGTTGAAGAATATATTTATCAGAACTCCAAGAAATCTTACTAAGGTGAATTAAGCAATTATTTAGCAATTTTCAAATTCTTGAATTCTTTTTTTTATAAAAATAAGAACAAAAAACAAACAGATTAAACCTAACCCTGTTGCTCTTTTCGTTCAATTGCTGATTAGGTCAGTTCCTGCGTCCTACCCACGATTTTCCAATTCAAAGTTCTTCAGAGTGAGGAAGATAGACAACTGCTCCTGCCTACAACGCAGTACCCTATCCGTTCACTGCAGAGTTCTATTAAGAATCATCAAAGTTTTGCGGTCTTACTCAAAGAAAAAGGCATCCACACTGGATGCCTCCGTGAACTCCTTTGATGATGAAAAACGAATTAGCTATGCACCTCGACGATTTCTGCGTTGCTGACGCATTTGTTGAATTTGATCGCGTTGCGCTTGTGTTAGTACTTCTTGATTGATTTTTTGCTGAGCTGATCTCATCTTGTCTCGAATCTGCGTTTTCTGTGCATCAGACAAATTCAGCGATCGCATCATCTTTCCAGGCTTTTCACCTCGCTGTACTGCTGCATCGTACTGAGCACGCTGCCCATCATTGAGCACGTTGGTGTAGATATCTTTTTGCACCGCTTCCCGAATCGACTTCATGGATTGCTTCTGTGCATCAGTCAAGCCCAGCTTATTTGCATATTCCTGTTTTGGGACTTGTGCCAAGCGGTTGATAGGACGAGCATGAGCTGCAAGCATCGGCGAAACTGCCATCATCAGCGCGATCGCACCGGGGAGAAGAATTGCAACTTTTTTCATTGAGAATTTCTGCATGGTGTAAGTCAAAAATTAGGTCAGTGATCAGCTAAAAACTTAGCTTCACTCCTTTAGACAGACTCACAATCTCAAAGGTTCAAATTATTTTTCTTAAATCGGCAGCGAGATCGTAAATTCAGTTCCTTCACCTACAATAGAGTGGCATTCTAACTGCCCTCCATGCTTTTCATTCACAATTTGCCGGCTAATTGGTAATCCAAGTCCCGTTCCTTTTCCAACTGGCTTCGTCGTAAAACTGGGTTCAAAAATCTGGGATTGAATCTCAGGCAGCATCCCCAGTCCATTATCCTTGACACGGATTAGAACTGTTTGATTTGAGCGATCAATCTCGGTTGAAATCCATATCATGTTGGGAGACTCTACAATCTCTGCATAAGAGCGCGTTTCATTTTTCTCTTCAAAAGCATCGATCGCATTCGCAATCAAATTCATAAAGACCTGGTTGAGTTGCCCTGGATAGCAGCTAATTGGTGGTAGTTCTGCATATTGTCGAATAATTTGAATTTCAGGATGTTTCTCATTTGCTTTCAGGCGATGTTTGAGCAGCATAATGGTGCTTTCAATTCCCTCACGCAGTTGAAATTCAGTTTTTGAAGAGATATCTGATCGCGCAAACGAGCGTAGCGAAAGACTAATATCCTTGAGGCGATGAACCCCTTCATGAATTGATTTGATTAATTTTGGCAAGTCTTCGGCAACATACTCTAAATCAATATCTTCAATAAATTCTGCAATATCTTCAGCAGAATCTTTGCGCTGATACATCTGAATTAACGCAAACAAATCGCGTGTGTAATCATCAATGTGTTTGAGATTGCCGCTGACAAAATTAATCGGATTATTAATCTCATGTCCGACACCTGCAACAAGTTGACCCAGTGTAGACATTTTCTCACTCTGCACTAATTGCAATTGAGTCGTCTTTAATTGATGCAGTGATATTTCTAATTCGGCGGTACGATCTCGAACTCGTTGTTCTAGTTCCTGAGCTAATTGTTGCAGTTGCGCCTCGGTTTCGGCTTGTTCGGCAATTTTCGTTTGTAGGGATTGATTGAGGTGCGAAATACTTAAATGCAGCTTAACGCGAGCAATGACTTCTTCTTGCTGAAAGGGCTTGGTAATATAATCGACCGCGCCTAGTTCTAACCCTCTAACTTTATTGATGGAATCAGAGAGAGCGGTCATAAAAATGATGGGAATGTGCTGTACTTTAGCATTGGCTTTGAGACGCTGACAGGTTTCAAATCCATCAATCCCAGGCATCATCACATCCAGCAAAATCAAATCCGGGAGTGCGTACTCGGCCTGCTCGATCGCAGATTCTCCATCTGTTGCCATCAATGTTTTCCAGCCTTGCCCTTGCAGCGCTTCAGACAGGACTTTCAGGTTGGTTGGTGTATCATCTACAAGCAAGATGCGAACCGGGACCAATGAAATCGGGATCATTTAATGTGCCGCCTTAGTGTAGGACTTGATAAACTGACGGATTTTTCCAGCTTGAAACGTCGCAGTAAGCTTCTTCAATTCGGCTACAAACGTTGTATAGCAAGGGTCTTCCTCTATTAATGTACTCAGAATACCCTCGATCGCAGTAATATCGCCCATCATAGCAAGATGATAGATATCATCTAAGACATTCTGTGCTGGAAGAACGAGTTTACCCTGGACCGGTGCGGCTTGAGCGGGCGATTCCGTGGGTTGAGTTTGATAGATCCAGGTCAGATTCAGGAGAGCTTGTAGTGTATTGAGCAATTCTCCAACTTCAAAAGGTTTGGGAAGAAAGGCATTTGCACCCGCATCAAGGCTACGCTGACGATTGGAGCCAAAGACATTAGCACTCGAAACAATGATGGGAATTGCACTTGTTTCAGCAGTAGAGCGCAGTTGCTCAATCAATCCCATTCCATCTAGCAGAGGCATCGCTAAATCTGTAATTACGAGATCAGGATGATCTTCGTCAATTGCTAACCAGCCATCACTTCCGGTGTAAGCGACTTTGACTTCAAATCCGATCTGTTGTAGTAGTGTTGCCACCATACTGCATTGAGTCCGATCATCATCTACAACGAGAATAACCGGGGGTTGACCTTGAATTCCAATGACTGTCTGGGTTTGCGCTAGATTCTGGGTAGATTGATTCCATTCGGATGCGATCGCGAATTCAACTTCGAGCGAAAAAATACTGCCTTCTCCTAAGCGACTCTGCACTTGAATTCCGCTTCCCATCAAGTTTGCAATTCGCTGGCTAATGGCAAGTCCTAGCCCTGTTCCTTCAGATTTGCGCTCAACGGCTCCGACTTGTTCAAAAGGGAGAAAAATTTTGTCTACTTGCTCGGTAGACATCCCTACGCCTGTATCTTCGATTTCAAATCGAATTCTATACTCTTGAGCCGAGAGTGCGCGGAAGGTGACCTGTCCTTGGTCTGTAAATTTGATCGCATTCCCGAGTAGATTGATCAAAATCTGTCGCAGTCGCTTCTCATCAGCAACAATGCCAATCGGTAAGCAATCGTCAATCTCGACCTGAAATCCAATCCCTTTCTGCTCAGCCCGGATTCGGCAGATTTCAGCAACCCCATTGAGAAAACTCGCAAGATGAATGCTAGACAAATCAAGTTCTAGCTTACGAGCTTCAATTTTTGACAAATCTAGAATGTCATTGATCAACGTCAGCAAGTGGGAGCCGCACTGATGAATAATTTTGATGCCTTCTTGCTCTTTAGGGGCGACTGATCGCTCTAAGATTTGGGCATAGCCTAAAATTCCATTGAGCGGTGTCCGCAGCTCATGGCTCATGTTGGCAAGAAATTCGCTTTTTGCTTGGTTCGCAGAATCTGCTGCCTGTTTTGCCTCTAAGAGTTCGCGGGTACGTTCCTCAACTTTTGTTTCTAGCGTTTTGGAATAATCAATGAGTTGATTGTTCGCAGATTCTAATTCGCGATTCGCTTCTTCTAGTTTTTGGTGTTTGTGAGAATTTACAGTCGCAATCACACTCGCAATGAAAGAAGCAAGCGCGGGTGTGACTGGAATCAGCATTCCTCCTAGAAAAATGAAATAGGCTCCCGAGACAATTGCACCACTTGTCCCGACCGTTGCCCACAGAATTTTTCCACCCGGAAGGCGCTGGCGACTAGGTAAACTTGCTAACGTCCAACTTCCTATGGTTCCAAACAGAGAGCAGGCAAAAATCCAAGCAATGAATTTTTTGATTGTCAAGCCATGCAGCATGTTGTTCTGCTTGACACTATTGACCAGTTGATAAGCAATGTTGGCATGGACGACTACGCCAGGGGTTGGATCTTGAGCAGAGAACCACGAAGAACTAAAGGGAGTTCCAAAAAAGTCGTTGGTGCTCGCGGCAATCGAACCAATAAATACCATACGATCGCGCATCAAATCTGCGGGAACGCGTCCTGCGAGAACATCTCGCATCGATACTGTGTGGAATGCTTTTTCTGAGCCATGCCAATTGAGAAGAATCTGGTAGCCGCCAACATCTGCGTCTGAGTATCCTGCTTCTTGATCTTTTAGAGGAAGATAAACGGTTTGACCAAGCTTGTATTGGAGTGGATTGTTATCTGAGCTGTCTAATGTGGTGCCTTCAGCTTCTAGATATTTTAAAGCAACTCGTGTTGCTAGTCCCGGCTTAACCGTCTGATCTTTCGCATCTTCAGAGGTGAGCAAGGCACGCCGAACTTGGCGATCGCCGTCTAACACTAAATCTGCGATCGCAACTTGGTCTTTCTTTTTTAAAGCAGGCGGAGGTGCAACGCGATCACCTGTGATTTTCTCAACTCCAATCAAATTGGGTGTGGATTCAAATACATTGACCAGCTGCTTGTGACCTTCACCTTCTGGCAAATCGCGATAAAGATCTAGCCCGATTGCTCTTGGCTTTTGTGCCCGAATCTTTTCAATTAACTGTGCTAGTGACCAGTCTGGAATCGGCCATTTTTTTACACTTTGAATATCTTCCTCATCGATTGTGACCACCACAATCGACTTTGCCATTTCTCCGGTCGATCGCTGCCGAAAGAACTGATCGCGCACTTGCCACTCAAGCAAATTAAATACACCTAGCATTTGTCCCGCAGTAACAGTTGCAGCAACGCTAGGTGCAATGATCAAGACGCTACGATTTCGCCGAAAAAAAGCTTGGATTTTTTGCCGCATAGTAGTTACATGATTCGGAAAGCACTGGTCGCACTGACCAGTGCTTCATAGAGAGTTAGTTAAGAGAAACGAGCATTGGTGCTTGTGTGATCGAACCGAGTTCGACAGATGAGAGGAGTTCGCTCCAATGGTTGGTCAGAACTTCATCTGTGGGGTGACTTGCCCGCAACATTGCCAGAGTTGCAACACAGTCATACCAATGTCCATTCTGTCCCAGAATTTTTGCTTTCTGAAGCGCATCGGCTTGTTTGAGACTTGATGCCATTTCTGCGCTCATCTCAACTCGTTGAATCCAGCCATCCACATAGGGAGCACTGGGGTTTAACTTGTTATCGATCTTGAGTGCTAGAAACCACTGGTAGTCTTTACCCACCTCTAAAGCAGGTATAGACTCAGGGAGGGAAATGGCGCGAATGCCCGCTTCTTGATTGACCGCAATCGTTGTTTCATAGATCGTGGCTCCTGCTTCATCTTTCAGGCTAAAAACTGCTTCTTCAGCATCGGTTGCAGGGAGATAGACCAAGATCGTTGGGCGTTCAGAGATCGTCGTGCCGTAGTAGTTTTGCGGCGTAAGAGCCAACATTGCGGCCGGACCCGATGAAGCCACGAGTGAGGGATCTAACTCCTGTCTACCAAGACGAGAAGCGCCACCCGCAGTTACGCGAGCTGTACGATTAGTCCGCGAAGGTTGGAAGAATCCACGCGAAGCTCCACCCACGGCTGCACGAACACGACGGTTTGCACCGGGTTGGAAAATGCTGCCACGAGAAGCTCCGCCTGTCGCTTGACGGACAGTGCGGTTTTGCCGATTCGTAAATATGCTGCCACGAGAAGCTCCGCCTGTCGCTTGGCTGGGAGAGCCATTGCCAGGAGGAGGAGAGAACGGAAATGCTTGAACTGGAGTCCAGGCGCTACTAGCAATCAGGGCGACAATGCCCATCGTGCTAGCAATTGCTTGTTTTTTCATAAAACTTCCATCGCATCGGAGTAAGATTGGACACAATCGAACTGAGCTAAGAGAACACCACTATAAACTAATCCTAGAGAATATATTCCCTTTAGCCAGTGGTGAGTTTGCGTAATTCTCAGCTTGAGGAATCCGTGAATCTACAGTTTTTTACTGCCAATTTCCAACCATGACAAATCCACTCCAGAAAAAGGGATCTTTAAAGTCCGTTTTGCGTATCAAATGGAGTTGTGCTTGGCGTAGAGCTTCTGCTTTGGTGCTTCTCGATTGACCGAGTTCTTGATAAAACTGCGTCATGAGTGTTGCGGCTGCTTTATCTTTTACAGGCCAAAGCGTTGCGAGGGTAGACCGTGCTCCTGATTTTACTGCTAGTCCTGCCAGTCCAAGAACAGCGCGATCGTCACCACTTGCGGTATCACAAGCGCTGAGCACGAGTAGATCGATCGCTTTTGAAGCGTCCCGGCTTTGTAGGAGTTCGGAGAGTTCTTTGATGTTGACAACTCCATCCCAGGTCAGCAGGAAGGTATCTTCGAGGCGAGAGCTAAACTGTCCATGTGTGGCAAGATGCACAACATTCGCTTTACTGTCTTTTAATTGAGTCGATAATGCATTGCCTGTAAATTGTGCGTTAAGCAGTTTGGAAGAAGGAACGGTTTGCGCGATTTTTTTAACTTCAGTTTCTACAGCAGGGAGGGCAGAAAAGCCCGAACGAGACTCACTGATACCAGCAACGATTGCGCCAATGTTGGTTTGCTGGAGGGAACGTGCTGCCATTAACTGAAGCCCAGGAGATAGAGTGACAGCATACTTCTCGATGAGGTATTGCTTGCCATCGTAAAGGGCTGACATGGGAATATTTCGCAGTTTACCGTCTAGAACAAACACCAGTGTTTTTGTCTGTTTTAATTCGGACTCGATTGGACGAATCAGCCAGTCGTAGACTTGTTGAGAGACGCGATCGCGAGCTTGAAGGTTGGAAACTGGGTTGAGTGCAGCCAGCAGTTGATCGAGCGTTTCTTCGACTTCGGCTTGCGATATTGGGGTGATGTGATATTGCAGAGGTTTGCCTGCGGTGGAAGAAATCACGGCTAAGCGATCGGGCAAGATA
The DNA here is from genome assembly GCF_026735145.1 of Leptolyngbya sp. GGD. Taxonomy (NCBI): domain Bacteria; kingdom Bacillati; phylum Cyanobacteriota; class Cyanophyceae; order Leptolyngbyales; family Leptolyngbyaceae; genus Leptolyngbya; species Leptolyngbya sp. GGD. Next base: position 448,758 of record NZ_JAPQKE010000001.1, on the reverse strand, counting down.
ATCGGATAGACAACAGTTGCAGTCGTGTCAACCTGGTCAATTTGTTGGGTTTTATCAAGACAAGCTTCACGGAAGAAGTTGTCGAGTTCTGCAACTTGTAGAGATTCGATGAGTTCGCGAGCTTGGGTGAGTTCTGCTTGACCTGGTTGACCTTCGAGTAAGAGGGCCACGAATTCACGGTAGACCGGTTCGACGCTTTCTCGGAAGGAGAATTGGACATCAGGATTGATGGCTGCAAGGTCGCCTCGGATGGCACGCAGAGATTTCACTGCTTCGGTGTAAGGTGAGATCGCTTGCTTAGTTTTGCCTTGTTCGATTTTCAACCGTCCCATTTGCCAAGCAGATTGAGCAATGATCTCATCGGCTTGAAGTTGACGAGCGATTTCGAGAGATTGCTGCGTAACGGTTTCGGCTTCTGCCCATTGCTCCGTGCGCCCGTAGAGCTTGCCCCATTGGTTGAGGGCATAAGCTTCGGCTTGGGAGTCTTGCAAGCTCTTGGCTGATTGAACTGTTTTCTCAAGTAGGCTTGAGAGCGTGTTGAGCGATAATAGTTTTTCGCTGTTTTCAAGCTGATTGAGCGAGGCGGCAAAATTAATTGCGCCATACATAGAAGTACGGTTTGGGGGGAGTTGCTCAAGCTGGGATAATAGCTGGGGTGCAATTGGAGCGGCTTGGTCGAGTAACCCGTAATCAATCAGAAGTTTGAAGCGATCGAGACGAGCTTGCAGTTTCTCAATTGGGCTAACGGCCGCTTGTTCGGATTGTTCAAGGTATGCTAGAGCAGCATCTGGATCGTTTAAGTCGGTTGCCGCTTTTCCAAGTCCTGCTAGAATTGCGCTGATTTCGGATTTAAGATTTTTGGCTTTGGCGATCGCTAGACTTTGTTCTAAAACTTTACGGCTTTCCGTCGAATCTCCAATCATTTGCAGAGTCGCGCCGAGTGTTCTCAATCCGCTAACTTTGACTTGAGAGTCCGGCAGTTTAGCTAATTGCTGGTTGATTTCGTTTAATTGCTGCTTGGCACGGCGATAGTAGCCTAAGCTTTGTAGGGCTTGAGATTGGTTAATTTGACTGCCTAGGCTACCGATTGTGTCTCCCGCTTGAGTGTAATAAGTCTGAGCTTGTTTCCAGGTTTCTAGGGCTGCTTCTGCTTTGCCTGTATGGAGGAGTAAACTAGCTTGAGTATTGAGAACCTGTGCCCAGAGAATGGCATCTGCTTGGGGTTTCGTCGCTTTGAGATGGGAGAGGCTTTGCTCGATCGATTGAGTCGCTTCAGCCCATTGACCCAATTCTTGCTGTGCCAAAGATAAGTAGCTGAGGCTAAGGGCAGCATTGGAACGATCTCCTTTTGCCTGAGATTGTTGTGCGGCAGTTTGCCATACGGAAACTGCTTCTGCAAATCGCCCAGACTGATAGAGGGTACGTCCTTGATCTAAGAGAGTCGCGGGTTGTGCAGCAACACTCGGGGCAGGAGTTGGTTGGAGGGTTGCTTGAGCAGGCGTGATGGCGATCGCTAAAGACAAGCTGAGAACGCCGAGGCAAAGATGGAGCAACCGACGGTGTTTTGATCGGGACATCATAGACAGTTACCTGAGGTCAGTGGTTCGCAAAGTAGACTTTGCCGAACAGGAATCAGGTCTAGTGTTCCCCTATGCGCTACGGGCTATCAATGCTCGGCTGTGGGCGGGATAGTCGTGAGAGTGCGAGTTTGCATCGGTTATCTGGAGAAGAGGTTGAAGTCCTGAGTTAATTGAATCTGAATTAATTGTCTGGGCTGAATTGTAGCGGGTCTAGAAGCTGTGAGATAAGTTACGCCTGCTCCAAGCGCGGCTCCGCCAATCACGTTTCCGCCCGAGAAACCACCGAGGACGGCTCCAGCGATCGCGCCGAGTCCAGAGTTTTGAATTAAGCGATGGTCTTGAACTTGAGGATTGCCGCTGATCGTGTCTGATTTGCCAATGAAGGCAAGATTTTGACCTTGGATAGTGACGGCTTGGGTGACAAATCGACTTCCGTTTCGATCGGTTTCAAACTTTCCCATGACTGCACTCCCAGGCGCAACGAGTAAGCGCCCTGCGCGATCGCGGATTTCGTTTTGCAAAATCAATACATCTTGTCGAGATTGATTGCCCTGAAGTTTGAGTGGCTCGTTGCCGGGATAAAACAGGCTAAGCTTTGTGCCAACAGGAAGGAGACTTTCAGAAGATCCGTTGGCAAAACGACTGATTTGCTGCGGGGTGGATGGGGGTTGCTGATTGATGAGGGTGGGTAAGGGTTGACCGAATTGGATGGTTCTCTGGCGGACAGGAACAGGAGTATCTTCGACGGGAGCAGAGGTCGATCGAGGTTCCACGATCGAAGAGGGATCGGGAGAGCGGCGATCGAGTTGGGGAACGGTCACGGTCGGCGGTGTACTCGGTAAATTTGTGGGAGCATTAATGGGCGGAAACGAATCTGGAATTGCCAAGCTGGGATTGACTTCTGGAAGTTGTAAGCCAGGCGATTGAGGGACAGCGCGAGGAGTAATCGGCGCATCTGGAAAAAGAAGACTACTTCCGGTGGGAGCATTGCCTGATCCGGCAGCGGGGGGGAGGGGAGTAGATTGAGCAGGCGGTAGATCAGGGACAGTCGCAGCAGGAGGCGCAGAATTAGTTGCAGGGGGAGGGGTTACAGGCGGGAGGTCGGGGTTGATGGCGGGGGGAGCGGGCGGTAGTCCAAAATCGTTTGCGGGAGTGGCTGAAGTTTGGGCGACTTTTGGTTCTGCGGGTTGGATTGGAGTTGTTTTGGGAAGGGGAGCGGTCTGGATGGGACGCAGGGAGTTGAAAACGGCTTGGGTTTGGGGGGAAGGAGTGCGAGCCGCTAGAGTAGGGCGGAGTATCCAGATTTTGTCTGAGCTTGGGGCTTGTTGAAGTTGGACTTGTTGGGTTGCCAAGGTTTGATTGGGCGCAAGTTCGAGGACAATCCGGGTGGTATCTGGCTGGAATTGGAAGACGCGAACTTGCCGAACTGCGCCCATAAAAGTCTGTTGGGGAGAAATCTGACCTACCTGGGTGTTGGGTAAATCAAGGACGATGCGATCGGGTTTTGAGAGGAGAGAATAGGTCGGTTTGATGCCTGCTGCGAGGGTAACTTCGAGTTGATTGATGTCGGGGTCGAACCGCAAGTTTTCAAGCGGGGCTGCGATCGCGGATGCGCTGGTGAGGAGAACGATCGCGCTAATCAATTCGGAGAATGTGAGGGCTTTCTTCAGCATGGCAAGTCAGGAGAAAATTAGCGATCGAGTGGGGGACACTCGGAGAGGAAAGAATTGGGTGGATTATAGGCGAGTTTTTGGGAACTGTAACTGTTTTTGGACAAAAAGATTGCCTAAGCACGTGGCTTAAGCAATCTTCCTAGCAATGCATGAATGTTAGGTTAGAGCAGAACTTCTGTAGAGACGTGTCGCTGAAATGCCGCTACAGGAGTGATTTATTGCTTTTTCTCAGCGGGTTGGGTGATTTTTTCTTTGGCTGCATCACCTGCTTGTTTGGCAGCGACTCCAGCTTGCTTGGCTGCTTCACCGGCTTGTTTAGCTGCTTCGCCGGCTTGCTTTACGCCTTCGCCAGTCATCGTTTTTGCGGCTTCGCCTGCTTTGGTTGCAGCTTCACCCGCTTTGGTTGCGGCTTCGCCTGCTTTAGTTGCGGCTTCGCCTGCTTTGGCTTTTACAGATTCGCCTGCTTTCTTCGCTGCGTCACCCGTTTTCTTTACAGATTCCCCGGCTTTGTTCACTGTCCCGGCAGGTTTTGCAGCGGGCGCGGTTGGAGCAGCAGGAGGAGCAGCCTGCTCGGTTTCAGCACATGCAGTTAAGCCCATCATTAGAGCAAGTCCTGCAAAGACGCTAATTGCTTTGAGTCTCATCATCATGTCAACCTCAATAAATTAGTAGATGTTTCGTTTGGAGAAGCCATCACAATTTATCGCATCTTGGTTAATCCAATGCTTTTGTAATTAATTTTTTATTGTTTATAAAATTTATTCTTTTCAATGCCCGAGTGAGTTACGAGATTTTCTTATTAAACTTTATTGCGCCATAGCTTTTCGAGCATTTCAATTTGCTGTTTCAACGCTCGACGTTTGCGTTTTTTCTGCACAAAAATTGCAACACAAACACCGAGAGGAAGCGCGATCGCAAACAGTCCCTCTGAAATCAGAACGGCATCATTCTCAACGGACCATCCTGGAACTGTGGAGATAGAGCAAATGAGTCGAAAATGGGTTTGCATAATGAAGAGTGGCAGCAAGAAAAGATTGCGTCAATGCCTTCTGATCTGAGTAGATTTTATTTTGTCACTTGATGCTGGAACGCCTTGTATTTCTTATTTTTCTTTAATGTTGAATCTGAGTGTGACGATTGGCAACATCCCGGGCAATTGACCAATCGAATCGGGGAGACGAATATTTTTCAGGGTTTGCAGAATTTAATGTCTAAACATAGAGATTACTGATATTGATGACACAGAGGCATTAGAAAAAGGCGATGAGAATATGGGCGAAGATGCGAAGTCTGGTTTGGTTCCTAACCCACAACCAAGTCGGTTTCAAGCGTGGCAGCAAGTGATTGGGCTAGCAATTTTGCTCGCAGCAGTCATGTTTACTTGGATGATTTATGGAGTGTTTCAACCCAGGATTTTAAGCAGCTTAGGGTTTACAGCCTTGGCGAGTCAGTTGGGGATTTATCAAGGTTTATTGGGCGCGATCGTTGAACCTGTGGTGGGATGGAAATCGGATCAGATTTTTCGGCGGTTGAATACGCGATTTCCGATGGTGACGTTTGGGGTGACGTTGGCGGGATTGATCTGTGTTTCGGTTTCGGTTTTGTGGCAAGAGAAGGCAGTAATGCTGGCGATTCGGAATTTTGTGCCGATTCTGACGACGGTTTGGGTGATCGCAATGATTATTTTTCGCGGACCTGCGATCGCGCTGTTGCGGCAGTTTACTCCGGCTGACTTTCCCCTAGCAAATGCAATTTTGACGCTGGTGTTTGCTTTGATGGGGGCGATGTCTCCGTTGGTAGGTCGTTTGATTACTCAATGGGGGGCTTCGGCAACTTTTCTACTGGGAGCGCTATCGCTGGTGGTGGGGGGACTACTGTTCAAATGGTCGCAGCCCCCGCTCCAACTTGCAGAAGTCACGAATGATCCGCCGATCCCGCTGAAGAAGGCGATCGCGATTTTTTGGGTTGGATTGGCAGCGGGAATTCAAAGCACGTTGTTATTTGGTTATTCGCCGCAACTGCTGCATCAGCAAATTCAATGGCTGGAGCCAGCTTATCTAACTTCGGCGATTTTGGTCATTTCTGCGGTGAGTGCTTTGCCGTTAGAACGGTTTGCATTGACTTGGGGGGTGCATCGATCGATGTTGATGAGTTTTTCGGTGATCGCGTTATTGTTAGGCGTGTTGAATGTGCCTGCTAATTGGCTGTTTCTGGTGCTTTTTGGCTTGGCATTTGGATTGTTGTTTATTAGTCAAATTCCTTATGCTTTGGGAGCGGTTCCGAGTAATCAAGCGGGGTTTGGAACGGGACTTTATTTTGGGGGAATTGGGGGTGGATCGGCGATCGTGAGTTGGGCGTTGGGAAGTCAACCTGTGTCAAGTAGCATCATACTCTGGGGATTTTTGGCGACGGTGATCGGAGGGATTGGGCTAATCGGTACGAGACGCGATCGCAACTTGATCTAAAAAATTCTGAAAGTTCAAACTTGCTTGTGTAGATTAGACTGAGAACGAAGGTTTTCAAATCAGCCTACACAATCTTTATCTGTTTAAGGTGAAATGAATCGAGTGGATAACCCGGCTCCTAACAACAAAGTGCGTCAGAAAGACGAAAATCCCTGGCTAGAGGGACTCAAAACGATCGGTTTAAGTGCCGTTCTAGCGATCGGGATTCGGCAGTTTGTTGCGGAAGCCCGTTATATTCCATCCGGGTCGATGTTGCCGACGCTGCAAATTAACGATCGTTTAATCATTGATAAAATCAGCTATCGCTTCAATAACCCTCAACGCGGTGATATTGTGGTCTTCGCTCCGACTCCTGCCCTAGAGAAGCAAAATTTTCACGATGCGTTTATTAAGCGTGTGATTGGGTTGCCGGGGGATAAGGTGCAGGTCAAGGGCAACCGAGTTTATGTGAATGACCAGCCGTTGCGCGAAAATTATATTGGAAAAGATGAAGCGCCCCAGTATGAATGGGGACCGCAAGTGATTCCGCCTGATTCTTATTTGGTGCTAGGCGACAATCGCAATAATAGCTATGACAGTCACTACTGGGGATTTGTCCCACGCGACAAGATTATTGGACGGGCAGTGGTGAGATTCTGGCCTCCGAATCGGGCAGGTGAGATTACGCCAGAGCCTCAGTATTAAAGATTTCTAGGACTCGACCTGTAATTGAGTGGTTGAGCCAAGAGGTATTTGTGGACAGCGATCGTAGATTTGAGTGATCGACTGTCCATTTTTCATTGGGAGCGAACAAGATCAAATCTTTGGACTGAAAAGATTGATTGAGGCACTGGGCTGAGCGTGTGGTTAAGCTTTGCCAGAGCGTTAGGGCAGACCAGCGACCGGATTCGACTAAATTTGACCAGAGTAGGGGTAGAGCGAGTTCTAAGCCGATCGCTCCTGGAGGTGCTTCGCCGAATGCAACGGTTTTTTCTTCGTAGGTGTAGGGGGTGTGATCGACTGCGATCGCGTCAATGATGCCATCTTGAACGGCTTGGATTAAAGCGTCTCGATCGTGCTTGTTGCCTAAGGGTGGGTCGAGTCTCAGATTGGGATCATAGGTTCCGACGGCATCTGTATCTAAGAGCAAATGGAGCCAAGTGGTGCTGGCTGTGACAGGTACACCTCGTGATTTGGCATCGCGAATCAGTTCAACTCCTCGTGCTGTTGAAATTCGCATGAGATGAACGGGTGTGCCAATTTCTGCGATGCATTCGAGTAGGGCGGACAAGGGGGCTGATTCTGCCATCGTTGGGACTCCAGGCAGACCGAATCGCATTGAGTTTGCGCCTTGTCGGATTACGCCTTTTCCGGCTAGTCCTGGATCACAAGCCCAGAGTGCGACGGGTTTTTGAATGGGGTGGAGATATTCTAGAGCGCGACGAATCAGCGTTAAATTGGGAAGTGCTTTTCCGTCGGTGAATCCAATAATTCCGGCTGCGGCTAATTCTGCGAGTTCGGTCATTTGTTGACCTTCTGTTCCGAGCGTGAGTGCGCCCCAGCAGTTGATTTTGGGGGATTTGGTGCGAATTTGGGTGACGCTTGCGGGATTGTCGATCGCTGGATTTGTGTCGGGAAGGAGATTGAGTTGAGTGAAGCCTCCTGCGATCGCGGCTTGTTCGATCGACGCGAGCGTTTCGCGTTCTTCAAATCCCGGTTCGCCGCTGTGACTGTAGAGATCGATGAGTCCGGGGGCGAGAATTTTGCCAGCGCAGGGTTGAATTTGCGTGTCTGGGGGAATTTCAGAGGGTGCGAATGCGCGGATAATCCCGTCTTCAATTAAAACGTCGGTGATGCGATCGACATTTGCAACCGGATCAAGCGATCGAACTTGCTGGAGCAGAACAAACATAGTTTTGTGCAACGAATAAAACAGGAGAATGAGATCGAGTAGGATGCTTCCCGTTCAATATTTAAGTACGGTTTCGCATCCTATCTTGCACTCTCTACCTTTTTCTTAGGTGATTAGAGTGCGCCTGCGGCAGTCTTGTCTAAAACACCTCCTAAATGGGTTGTGATATTCATTGCCATTAGTAAGGGCGTTGCATCGTTGCCTTTGGGATAGTCGATGACGCTGACGGCACCGTTCCCTTGTTTGAAGTTCCAGAAAGAGGCTGTAGTTAAACCGGAGATGTAGCAAAGAATTGCTTTATTGATGGCATCGTGTGCAACGACGAGGATGGTTTCTCCGGGTTGGGCATTCTTAACAATCTCGTTCCATCCAGCGATCGCTCGATCCCAAACTTGCTGCAAATTCTCGCCTTCTGGCATTTGGACGGTTTCAGGGCGACTTTGCCATTGCTCGAGTAAACCGGGATAGTCTGCTTCGATTTCAGATTCAAACTTCCCTTCCCAGAGTCCGTGACTAATTTCGCGCAGGTCGTCGCGCAGTTTTAAGTCGATGTCGGGATGATGTTTCAGAATGAGTTCTGCGGTTTCTTTGGGGCGTGCCATTGAACTGCTGACGGCGGAATCAATGGAGACAGATTTAAGGAATTCGCCAGCTTGGGAGGCTTGACCTCGTCCGTTGTCGTTGAGGGGAACATCGATTTGTCCTTGGAAACGTCCTTGGCGGTTCCACTCGGTTTCGCCATGTCGGACGAGTAAGAGGCGTGCGCCTTGGTGGTTGGGACGGAGTTTGGGGATGGTTTCGCCTAAATGAGAGGTGACGTTGAGGGATTCGATTTGAACGGTTTCTCCAAAATCGCCGGAAAAGTTGAGAACGGTGATGCCGCAATTGGAGATATGGAAGCGTTGATAGTCGGCGGGTTCGAGTCCGATCGCGGTATTGATTAAGGCGCGATTGATGCCACTGTGAGCGACGATCAAGAGGGTTTGGTTGGCGTGTTGGGGAATCGTCGATCGCCAGAATCGTTCTGCTTGCTCGTATAAGTCTTGAACTGGAGCGAGTTCGCTGCCATCGGGTAGCGTCATTCTGACTTTATGTGGCTCGGTGTGCCAGTAGTCATACATTTCAGGATATTTTTCTTGGACTTCGCTGAAGAGCATTCCTTCCCAAAGAAAAACATTGATTTCTTTTAAATCGTCTGTGACTTGCAGAGCGGGGGGATTGTCTAATCCTTCAAAAATCACTTCGGCTGTGCGTTTTGCACGTTGGAGTGGGCTGGTATAGATGGCATCGAATTGCAAGTCTTTGAGGGCTTTTGCAACCTGGGTTGCCATGATTTCTCCTTTTTCGGTCAAGGTGGAGAGATCACAATGCCCCTGCGCTCTTTTTTCAACGTTGTAGCTGCTTTCACCGTGGCGGACGAGAATTACACGAGTCGTCATAGATTTTGGGGCAAAAAAGTCAGGATGATTCTATCGTGTTCGTGTGTCAAATGATGAGAAATCTAAAGTAGCGATCGAACATAATTGCAGTACCCTTGGATCTAGTCCATCCATCTTCACTAGAGCTATGCAAGTTTTCGTTCTGCTGTTCAATGCTGACACCGATAATCCGGGGATTCATACGATTAGCGTGGGAACTCAGAATTTGGTGTTGATGTTTGCGCAACAAGATGATGCGGAGCGGTACGCGATGATGCTGGAGGCGCAGGATTTTGCGGTTCCGACGGTGGAAAAGATTGATCAAGAAGAGATTGAAGAGTTTTGTCAGGATGCGGGCTATGAGGCGTATCTGATTCCTGAGAATTTTATGCCACAAAATGAGTTTGAGCGGTTGTTGTTGGCTCCGCCTGAGGCGAATCGTGAAGAGACGGATTGGAGCAGTGAGGATAAGCCGGAACGTGAGGAGTCGGAACTGTCGAATGGGGAACTCGATCGCATTCGTCGCCAGTTAGAAGGGTTGCTTTGAGTTTTAGTCTCAATGTCTCAAACGGGTTTTATCAATAGACTCATTCTGAGTCTCAAGTGATTTGATTAAAGCGATCGTTGGGCTTCTGCGGCATGGTATCGAACTCATTGCGTGCTCGAATCTTGACCAACATGGAAGAAGGGGAAGTTTTGAGAAGACGGAAACGATCGAGCACGGGGTAACGAAAGTGAGGCAGGCGATCGAGGCGCTCAACTCTACGATCGCCGTTGATGCTTGAAGCGGAAACTTACTGCATAGAATGTAAGCCGAACAGATTGCCTTCGGTATCAGCAACTAATGAGATGAAACCATACTCTCCGATCGACATCTTAGTTTTTTGAATTCGACCGCCGAATTCTTTGACTCTACTTTCTTCTACTGCACAGTCATCGCAACTGAAATAGATCAGAGTACTGTTACCTCCCGATGAAACTCCAGGCATTTTTACTAATGCACCCGCTGCACCTTCGCTTCCCATCTGCATCGGAAAGCTCCACATTTCTAAATCCGGGTTGTTCAGACTTTCTAGTTTGCGTTGAAAAACAGATTCGTAGAAGGCTTTAGCTCGATCCATGTCTTGCACATAGATTTCAAACCAGATAACGGGATTGCTATTCATCGTTGCCTCGCTGAATATAGTACAAATATATTGTAGAGCGGGTCAGTTTAGCGATCGACGATCGGTTGAGAATTGTAATACTCGACTTTGAGTCTCGTTTTCTCAAAACTGTTTTATTGCTGGACTTAAAACGAGACTCGTTTAAGACTTTGCGCGGCGAATGTGTCTCGGACGAGACTTACTTTAAGTCTATTAACGTGTCTTAAATAAGAAAAAGATGGTACGAGCCATGGGAACAATCACAATTGAGGCAACGATAGCGCTGTTTGCCTACCCTGGAAAGCTTGGAAAAAGACATCTGCTCTTGTTGGGATGAACTTCTGAAAACAAGCACAAAGTTTCTTTTAGTCTTCTCATCTGTCATCGGAAAACCGCTTAAAGTTAGAAATGGGACGATACACTTTATTCGCTTCAAGAGGTGTACATTATGAAACCTGCAACTTGGTTACCCGAAGAAAAAGACGAAAAAGTAAACCAGTATCTTGATCACATCAATCGTGCTCCATACGCTACGATCGCGGCTGTATCCGTTGGGCTGTTCTGTCTATTTACGGTCATCATTCTGCTAAGCAGTTTCTAGGACTTCAGTTCTGAGACCCGAAATGCTTCTCATCGACTTCTAAAACCACAGACTTAAGGAGGCTGAGATGGAAGCTTCTGAGTACCTGAAAATGATTAAAGAAAGACTCATTTCTGATTCAGCAAGTTGGGGAAGCTTATTCACTCTGGCGCTTGGCATTACTGTGCTTGTAACATTGATGATGTTTTATGCACAAGGATAACTTGTCTTCTTGAATCGCTGAGTCTTTGCATTCTAGTCCACTTCTTCACCTACTCCAATGGTTGAGATTGTTTAGAGTTGGAGTGAAATTATGTTGAGAAAGCTATCTTCGCTAAAAGCGCGATCGCACTTCGCATCGGTATTTACAATCAGTGCAGTTCTGCTCAGTATCTTACCGTTGACTGCGAGAGCAGGGCAAATTGGAGGACGGAGCTACTTTGAACGTGCGCCTCATCTCGTTCGGACTGCTGCTAGTAACGTTTTAGCTCATACTCCATCGGCTTATGAGTTTACGATTCAAGTGCCATCGGATGCTGGAGCAGCTTTGCAAACGGTTAGAATTGCTCAGGAGGAAAACCTCGATCGTGTCAGCTTCGATCCTTCACAAAGTCGTGCATTTCTAGGAGATCACATGGCGAGAGGGCAATCGGTTTCACTCGCCGCGATCGGTGGTGAACGCCCCAACAATAAGAGTGAGACAACCGTCACATTTAACCCTCCGATTCAACCCGGACAAACTGTGACTGTTGTACTAGATGCAACAGCAAATCCTTGGCAGGGAGGCGTTTATTTGTTTGGAGTCACGGCTTATCCTGAAGGAGATCAAGCTTCTGGATTGTTCTTAGGCTATGGACGCATTCATTTGCAGTCTTACCAGTAGCTTCCTTTCAATCTGATTAGAAACAATGTAGACCCTTTGCCGTCGAGGGTCTTTTCTTTGGTTCATGAATCCATTGCTTGACCTTACCATTGAGATGCGATCGCACTTGCAAGCAGACTGATGATCACAAGGATGCTGAACACCTTGAGAATTTTGCTGCTCGATTGCTCCTGACTCCAAATCTCTTGATAAGACAATTCCTGATTCTGAAGCTGAAAGAATGCTGGAGGACTCATACCAGGAAGGAACCGACTGAGACCAAAGTGGAGAAAAAACCGCATCATCCACAATCGCGCCTGCAAGCGATTCTGATTGTATTGCCAAGGGGCTGCGGTCTGAGCTAGGCGAACGACTGCCTGAACATCCATGGCTCGAATCGCCTCATACCGTGGAAGTGCCTGTAATAGATCATTTTGGCTTTGACACAGGATGTCATTTAAAACAGACACATCTTCTAATGCTGCATTCACACCTTGTCCGATATCCGGGGGAAAACAATGAATGGCATCTCCTAACAGCACGATGCCAGCCTGAATCGTTTCTGATGGTTCTTGCTTCAAGAGATAGTGCAATCCAGGGCAGAATTGAGGCATTGGAAAAACGCCACCGTTACTTTTAGCAAATCGATCGGCTTCTTCGATCGAGATCATTTGACGAATGGGCAGTTGTGGAAAGCCTTGCTCTAAAAACTGGAGAACCTGCTCGCCCGTTTTCAAGCTCCAGATTTGATGATCTGGATGGGTGATGATATTGACAGTGCGCGGCGCGGTGTCATCTTTGAGGGGCAAAAGACCGAGCGTGAGAAACTGAGTGCGACTCCGCCATATTCCCCGAATGGCATAAGCTCTTGTAGAAACAGCCTGGTCTTGATGTTGAGCGTCAAGCGGAAAGTTTGGGGGTAGGCTCAACACTTTGTATCGCAATCCAGAACTCGGAGAAGGAAATCGTTGCATCTCAAATCGATCCGTGCGCTCCCACTGCTTCAATGTCGTGCGAACAATCGATTGGATTCCATCACAGCCAACTAACAGAAATGGTTCAAATCGCTCAATCTCATGGTTCGATTTCTGAGCGACTACTTCCAGCGTTTTGATGCCTTCCTCTGTGCTAATTTGATTAATCTCTGTACATTGAGTGTCGAAGCGAACCGTAATGTGGTCTTGCCAGTTGCGTTCGATTTCTTCGTAGAGCAATTGGACAAAGACTCTTCGAGGAATCCAATACGCTATTTTTCGGTTGGAATTGACGATCGGTAATTTTGAGGTTTTGCGCTTACCGTTGGGCTGAATGCGGGTGATGTAGAACGCTGTATTGGGAACACCGATTTTAGGTAACTGTTCAGTCAGTCCAAGTAAGTCTGTTAATTTTTGACCTCGACCATCAATGAGGTAGTTAAAGGACTTATCTGGCTCGTAGTAGTCGGCTGCCGTGCGCTTTTCTAGCACGGTAATATTTGTCCATCCTCGGTGTGCCAACATGAGTGCTGTCGCGAGTCCTGCGGGACCCCCTCCAATAATTAAGGCATTGGTGTGAGAAAGAACGAGTTCGCTTGGCGTAGGTTGAATCAACATAGAGCGTGTAGAACAAGTGCGCTTAGCTCTCATAACGATATCGCACTCAAAAAAACTAGAGCAGCAAAGCTCGATGGATCGTCTTTAGAAAAGATGAGTGCGGCAAGTCATAACAAAGCAAATTTCTAACGAATTTGCTTTGTTATGACTTGCTTCAGCAGGCGTTGCCGCCCTAGTTTTTGATGGATATGCTGAGTTCAATCACCAATGTCAGGCAGTTCATGAATCAGTCGTCCTGTTTTCCTGCGGTTGAAACCCCTTCTAGTGATGCGATATTTTCTCCTTGCCGAAGATATCGCTATGTTCTTTGGCGAAGGTGGGCGAACGATTGGAGTTCTAATTACGCCATGTTTGTTGGCTTGAATCCATCTACGGCAGATGAAAAACAGGATGATCCTACAATTCGCCGTTGCATCAAATTTGCGAAAGATTGGGGGTATTCGGGTCTTTGTATGACAAATTTGTTTGCGTATCGAGCAACAAACCCAAAAGATATGATTGCCTCAGTCGATCCAATCGGTTTAGACAATGACAAGTATTTACTGGAGTATGCGGCAAGGGCAAGGATTGTTGTGGCTGCCTGGGGCAATCATGGAACTCATCACGATCGACATCTTGACGTTAAAAAGATGCTTCCAAATCTTTATTGCTTAAGGCGAACTAAGCGAGGAATGCCTTGGCATCCACTCTATCTTCCACAAACACTCCACCCAATTCAGTTTTGATAGGTCTGGGTTTCACATGCAAGCCGATAACCTTTTAGCTCTGTAAATCTAAAACATTCCCAACTTCTGTATGATGAGCGTGTCTCGAATGAGACACAGATTAAGTCTCATATAGCGTCTTAAATGAGAAAAAGATATTATTGGTGAGAAGAGTAAGGTTGGATATAGCGGCGATTTGCTCTGACGTAGCATTTGTAATTTTGTCCAGATGCGCTTCTAACTCGCATCCAGGGATTGCCGTTTTTGTCTTTTGCATTGAGGAGAACTTCGTCTGCGCCGCCACGACCGACATCGGCTTGCAGTAATTCTGAGCGTTTGAACTGTCGGATAATCCGAGACTTTGCATCTGCATTGCTGCGACAGTTTAAGTATAAGACTGTCACTTGCCAGAGTGAGCCGTGCATCAGAGGAGATTGGACTATGCCTTTGACTGGGGCTTCATTGCTGAAATAGTTACCTTGCCGATCGGGGTTGGAGTTGTACGGCTCGGAAAGGGTTGGAGTTGCAATCGTGATGGTAATGATTGTGAGAGTCAAAATAATGGAGTGTGGTTGTTTCATTGGCTTCTGCGATCGAATTTACAGTTTCAAATAAGACTTAATTTAGGACTCATTATAAGTCTCATATAAGACTAAAGAGGCGATTTACTGAAGAGATCGACGGGTATAATCAGGTCAAATTTGGATGGGCAAGCCGCGATCGAGTCGAAAAATAGAGGTGAAAATTTAGTCCATTTTCAGTCCAGTTAATTTTATAGTCCAAGATTATCGAACTTGAACTCCTGAAAAGTCTGGATTTGAGAAAGTAATTAAAATTTGAACTTCTGCGGTTATCGCAGAAGTTCAAAGGGTTCTCAATCTCGATCGATGGTTTAGCTTTGTGATTTCCTGACAGCTTCACAACCGATCCAACATTGAAATCAGTCTTGTCTCAGATAGGGTAGGAAAATCAAGCTTCCCTATCTTTCCACATTAATTTATTTCCCTTTCATCGCTTTATATCCAGCAATCTCCTCCGCACTCGGCATGAACAGATCTTTCTTGCTCATAAAAAGCTGCTTCTTCTGCTCTGGAGTCATCGACGCAAAAATTTCCTTTTTCGGAAGCGTCTTAAAAACACCTGCAAGTTTAGCCTTCTGATCTGGCGTGAGCATTAATGATTGCATCGCCTTAGGCAGATTCGGCGTTCCTTCTACGATCGCACTCTCAAGCTGCTGTTGCTGCTCTGGAGTCAAAATGCTCTGAAGCTGCGGCAAAATTTGTGTTTTCAGTTGCTCAATCACATCAACTGGAGCCGCTTCAGCCACAGATAAAATCGGAGGAGCAACCGACAAAGGTGTTGCCTGCACCCTTCCTGCAAAACCGAGTAAAACAACTAAACTTGCAAAAACGGACACAAACAATCTTTTCATATCAATCTCCTGCAATGATCCAATACAAATCGCTTGAAATCTGTCTCTGCGATCGAGGAATTTGACGCTCGATCGCACTACCAACCGTTAGATGTCGGTATCCAACGCTAAGAATCAGATTCAGTCACATCAGTAGACTTTTCAGCACCCTTTGCCTTCTCTGCCTTCGCAGCTTCCTTCGCCTTTTTCGCCTCTGCCTTCGCAGCTTCCTTCGCTTTTTTCGCTTCTGCCTTCGCAGCTTCCTTCACTTTCTTCTCTTCAGCCTTCGCTGCAGCTTTTGCCTCCTTCGCCGCCTTCTTCGCAGCTTTCTTCTCCGCTTTTGCTGCCTCTTCAGCCGCCTCTTCAGCGGCTTCAGAATCTACTTCTACACTAGGAGCAGCTTGCACTTCAGACATATCGTCTGCTTTTTGAGCATAATAGCCCTTCGTCTGTTCAAGATCAGTCGTTGCACTTGCCGCTTGAGCTACACTCATCACTCCAAACGAAAGACTAAAAAATAATAAAAATGTAACTGCTACTGCACTCAACCGACGCGCAATGTGTTTGAGCATAAAACTCCAAATCTCCAATTTCTAACAAACATCAGCTCGAACAAATCAGAACGCTACCCAATCCGGTCGCACAAAAGGTCTACGGAACCAGATTCATCTTTACAAAATTTGCTTCATGCTACGTGAAGCGAATAACGTCCATTTATCACTGTATACCGGATACATTTAAAGACTGCAGCAGAGGCTACGATCGAAGGAAAAATTAGAATTACTTAAACAAGTAGAAATTTTCTATATGACACCTAGAGGAGCAAGCCTTTTGGTGTAGACATAAGACCAACGAATTGCGCAATTGTGATTTGTTGTGGTTATCGGATGGATGACAAACATTAATCTGCTTTGAGCAGTTCCCCTTTTCAAAAGCCGGAAGTTCGCAACTTAATTCACAATCTTGAACTGTCCTTTCTAGAGCATAGTCAGCATAGAAATCCCGTTCCACTTTAATTCATAGAATCGTAAGGTGAGAATTCCTCCTTAAGGTAGATCTGATTTTTACCCGATTTTTATCGTGTTATGAGACGATCTAAGCCTTGAAGATTACGAACATTCGATGGTATTTCCATTTCGACCTAAACAATCCCAAGGCTCTCGCCAAAATCAAAATCAGAGAGGGAGCTGGCTCGTGAGCCTAGCCGAGCGAAATCCTTTCACGCTATCCCGCTGGATCATTTGTTGGGCGCTCATCGGCGTGGGCAGCGGTTTATTCGCCGGGCTGTACTGGAACCTACTAGAACTTCTGACCCATACTTTACGATCGTTCAGCGGTACTTCACTGCTCATCGTCATGCCCTTTGCGGGTTTCATAATCGGGCTAATCATCCACCTTCTAGGTCATCCGGGTGAAATTGGCTTGATTGTGGATAACATCCATTCTCGCGGTGGGCGAATTGACGTTCGTGAAAATCCTTCCATGATCTTGACCTCGTTGGTGAGCATTTCGGCAGGAGGGAGTTTAGGTCCCGAAGCTCCGATGGTTCAGGTCACAGGTTCTTTTGGAACTTGGGTTGCCGATCGCTTAAAGTTAACGGGAGAAAACCTGCGATCGCTGAGCCTAGCAGCAATGGCAGCAGGCTTTACCGCATTGTTTGGTGCGCCATTGGGGGGTGCGTTCTTTGCATTGGAGATTCTGCATCACCAGCATGTCGTGGAATATTACGAGGCGATTTTACCTGCGATCGTTTCTAGCTGTGCTAGCTACATTGTCTTTGCCTTAATTACGCATTTGGGGCTGAATCCAACTTGGCAATTTCCCCAATACACAATTAATAATGTGGATGATTTTGCTCTTTCTATTGCTTATGGAATTGTTGGAGCGATCGCGGCTTGGATATTTATTAGTATTTTTAGAGGTTGTGCTTGGCTGTTTGCAAAAATTCCACAACCGATTTATATTCGGACGACCATCGCGGGATTAGTGTTAGGAATTATCGCCATGCTCGTTCCTCTGACACGCTACTTTGGTCATGAAGAATTAAATTCAGTCGTTGAACAAAATCTCGGTGCTTTCACTTTGCTAGGGATCGCGATCGCGAAAATGATTGCGATCGCGGTAACGGTAAATGGCGAATGGCGCGGGGGATTTATTATTCCGCTGTTTTTTACAGGAGCTTGTCTTGGTAAAGCGATCGCGCTACTGATTCCGGGTGTTAATCCTGTACTTCCGATGATTGCAATTATGGCGGCCATGAATGCGGCAGTAACTCGGACTCCGATTAGCACAACACTGCTCTTAACGAAGTTGACAGGCTTTACGCCCTTTGCCCCCATTCTCTTTGCAAGTTTAGTCGGGTTTTTCCTCTCTCCCAAGTTGCCTTTCATTCGCTCTCAGAGTCGAACTCAAAATCAATCGCCATTGTCCACTCTAGAAATAGGCGATTAGTGACCGATCGGTGCCTTTGCCCCGGCACCGCCTTTCCCTAGCAGTAAAAGCAACGGCAACGAACATAGAAAAACCACACCCACAAACCGAAAAATATCGGCATAGGATAAAATTGCCGCTTGCAAATTGACCAATTGATCCAAAGAGGTAAGGGCTTGCTGTTGGGCGGTAGCTGCATCTGAGCCACGGCTTTGAAATGCGCCTGCTAGAGCATTCAGACGTTGAGTGGTTTCTGGATTGTAAGGCGATAAATTCGTCAGCAACATCGCTTTGTGAAACGCTTCTCGTTGAGCCAATAGCGTCGTTAAGATAGCAATGCCAATGCTACCGCCAAGCTGACGAGTCAGGTTATAAAATCCCGATCCAGCCGAAATATCTTGCTTTGGTAGTGATCCAAGAGTTGCTAAACTCAGCGGTAAAAACATCAAAACTGTGGTCGCTCCCCGCCACAGCAAGGGATAAAATAAATCGTCTGTTCCAGTTTGCGGTGTGATATTGGAAAGTTGAAACATTACGAGAGCCGTTCCCACTGCCCCGATCGCGATCAGAATTCGCGCATCAACTTTGGTCGAAATCTTACCAAGTAGAATCATCACGATCGCAGATGCCAACGCACCGGGAGCTAACAACCATCCCGTTTGTGTGGCAGTAAAGCGCAATACTCCCTGAGCAAATAATGGAACTGCAAACAAGGCTCCATAAAGTCCCATCCCCAAAATTCCAGAGTAGACGCTGCCTGCTGCCAGCGATCGATGTCGTAAGACACGCAAATCCACGGCTGGATCTTTAGTACTGAGTTCGCGCCAGATAAATAACGCTAATCCGATTACCGTCGTGACTGCCAACGTTGTGATGAATTGAGAATTAAACCAATCGTCCTGTTCTCCTTCCTCCAAAAAAGTCTGCAAACTTCCCACGGCAACGATTAACAAAATAATCCCCAGCCAATCGACTCTTTGATGAATTTTCTTCCCCTGAACACGATCAGGCGGCAGAAAAAAGATTGCCATCAGAACTGCTGCAATCCCAACTGGCAAATTGATAAAGAAAATCCAGCGCCAACCCAAACTATCGGTAAGATACCCGCCCAAGGTTGGTCCGATCGCGGGACCAGCAATCACACCAACCCCAAAGACCGCTTGTGCTAGACCCTGTTCTGCGGGCGGAAAGGTTTCAAATAAGATCGCTTGAGCTTTCGCCAACAATCCGCCCCCAAATAGCCCTTGCAGAATCCGAGAAATGACGAGCATCGGCAAATTGAAGGCAAACCCGCACATCACCGAAGCGAGAGTAAAGCCTGCCATCGAAAACACAAAGTAAGTCTTCTTCCCAAACACATCACCGAGCCAAGCTGAGAGCGGAATCAGAACCACGTTCGCGATCGCATATCCAGTGACGACCCATCCCACTTCACTCACCGTTGCCCCTAGTGTTGCTTGAATATCCGTCAAGGCAACATTCACAATACTCATATCAATGACTTCTAGAATTGCACCGAGCGATGCCGTAAATGCAATCGCCCATTTCAAGGGTCCTTGTACATAACTAGACTGAGCCTTGGTTGAGTTTGAGTTGTTTTGCATTTTTGAGCGATCGCGAGTAGTAGCCATTGAAGTTTGAATTGAAAACTTGAATCAATTGAAAAAATCCTGAGACAAAAGAAATCAGCAACGATTAGACAAGATCAGTTTGAGAAGCAGGTGAATGTTTCTTGCGCGATCGCAGCTTCGTTTGCCACGCTTCCATATAGGTGTAAAACACAGGCGTCAAATATAACGTGAGCAACTGCGAAAACACCAATCCACCGACAACAGCAAGCCCAAGCGGGCGACGAGCATCTGCACCCGCACCAAAGCCGAGTGAGATCGGTAACGTCCCCATCAATGCTGCCATTGTTGTCATCATGATCGGGCGAAATCGAACCAGGCACGCTTGATAAATGGCTTGATAGGGGCTTTTCCCATCTCTGCGAGCCTCGATCGCAAAGTCCACCATCATAATGCCGTTCTTTTTCACAATCCCAATCAGCAAGATAATGCCAACGAACGCATAAATATTCAGATCCACTTTGAACAATAGCAACGTTAACAATGCACCAAATCCAGCCGAAGGCAGGCTCGATAAAATTGTCAACGGATGGATGAAATCTTCGTACAGAATGCCTAACACAATGTAGATGACTAGAATGGCAGCAACCAGCAACCAGCCAAGCCCCTGCAAAGAAGCCTGAAATGCTTGAGCCGATCCCTGGAAGCTCGTACTAACCGTTTCAGGTAGAGTTTGCCGCGCCAATTGCTCAATTTTGCTCGTCACATCACCGAGAGATACGCCTGGTTTCAGGTTAAAAGACAGCGTAACTGATACCACTGCGATTGAGATCAAATTGCAGCGTGATCTGAGAACTGCCCAAGGAACTACTCGAAGTCATCGAAGTAATGCCAGCAATGCTAGAAAACTGCTGCTCTAACGGCGTTGCCACCGAAGATGCCATCGTTTCGGGACTGCCATCCGGTAAACTTGCTGAGACCTGACGGACGGACTTGGCTAATCGTGACCATCCATCTGAGATTTCAGCGCAATCGTCGAATAGGTTTGCACCGTTCCTGTTGTCTGCACCAAAATTGGCATGGTTTGACGTGAGGCCTGAGTTGACACCACTGGAACGGATCGATCGCCTTTGGAGCGAACCGATTGTGCTTCAGAAGCCGTACAGGCAGACAAACCACTCAATAGCAAGAACAACAAACTCCAGAGCTTCCAGCGTTGCTGTCGATTTGCAGGATGGAACAAATTGACAGCGCTGTGCGATCGAGGAGAAGCATAAATAGGCATCATGCAAACCCAGTTTTTTTTGTATGTTAATAGTTAGTTTATCTAACTATTAATTTGACATATTTTTTCTGAGTGTCATACTTCTCAAGGAATAAAAAAATAATGAAACCAAAGATGCTCGATCGAGAAATTGGTCTCTTCTCAAGCCGCCGCAGCGTTAATGGAAACCATGCCTGCGATTATGCAATTTGTCCGTAGTGAAATGCGGAATCAAATCAATTGAACTCAATTGAACGAACTCTAGTCGTTAGAGAGATGACTTGCCCAATTTAGTTTCTAGGATGAAGTTGTGAATTTGTTTTTATTCAAGATTTAGTATTCATTACAGTGAAGTGTTATGGCTAGCATTATCAAACCCTCTCTAGTTTCATTGACCTTAATTCTTGCCAGTCTGAGCACAGGATGTGTTCGGAATCTCAGTGCTCCACAAGAACAAACGGTCACGCCCCAAGCTCAAAGTTCCAATACTCCAGTTCCTACCCCATCCAATCCTCCCGTTGCCAATTCAGGAGGGAATCCAAACTATGTGGCTCAAGTCGTAGAACAAGTTGGCCCTGCAGTGGTTCGCGTTAACTCAACTCGAACATTACAGCAGCCCACCAACGATCCGTACTTAAGACGGTTTTTTGGTGAGCAATCTCCCACTCAGCAGCGAGTGCAGCGAGGTACGGGTTCAGGATTTATTATTAGTCAGGATGGGCGAATTCTCACCAATGCACACGTTGTTGACAATGCAGATACGGTGAGTATTGTACTGAAGGACGGGCGACGATTTGATGCCAAAGTCTTAGGCAGCGATCGCGTGACAGATGTTGCAGTTCTAAAGATTGAAACAACAGGACTACCTACTGCTCGACTCGGCAATTCTGATAATCTGCAACCTGGGCAAGCCGCGATCGCGATCGGCAATCCATTAGGACTCGATAACACAGTGACAGAAGGAATTGTTAGTGCAACAGGTCGTTCTAGTTCGGATGTCGGGGTTCCGGCTGAACGGGTGAGATTTATTCAAACCGATGCAGCCATTAATCCAGGAAATTCGGGTGGCCCATTACTCAATGCCAATGGAGAAGTTATTGGCATCAATACTGCCATTATCCAAGGAGCACAGGGAATCGGTTTTGCCATTCCCATTAACACTGCCCAACAAGTTGCGGAGCAATTGATTACGAAAGGACAAGTCACTCACCCGTATTTAGGGGTGTTGATGACGGATCTCACGCCAGAACTGCGCGATCAAATTAACCGCAGTAATGTTGGCTTTCAAGTCAATCAGACGACTGGCGTACTCATTGTGAGAGTAGCAGAGAATTCTCCTGCGGCACGAGCAGGGCTACGTCCAGGAGATGTGCTTATAAGTATTAATGGCAATGCGGTTCAAAACACTGAACAAGTTCAGAAAACGATCGAAGGGGCACAGTTAAATAATCCACTTCCGATGACTGTCCAACGCAACGATCGTAGCGTTGCAGTTAATGTACGACCTACCCAACTTCCGCCACCCGATGCATCTTAATTCAAGAAGAGAGCTAAGAGAACAAAATCCCGAATCACATCGGATTGAGGTTAACCCTTGATCCGATGTGATGAGGTTGACTGTACTCTCTTCGGTAATGAGCGCTTAACCAAACACCATGAATCACTAAATTTGTTACTAAAAACGATGTTTGACACAACCAGAAACCGAGCGTCAGTTCTAGCTGGCATATACGATCGCAGGCACTCGTTTATAAGCGGGTGTCCCCGATCGCGTTTCGACCTTTGCACTAAAGATTCGATTCACTTCTGGATAAAACATCACTGCCGCTCCCGGACGCACAGCTCCATAAATCAATTCCACCTGTTCTAATTTGCCTGCATTGCCTTGTACAGTCACGCGCTGATGTTGCTTCAATCCTGCTTTCTCAGCATCAGTTGGGTGCATCAAAATACAATTACGATGCGGCATTCCGCGATACTTGTCGCCATCTTTGTACACGACCGTATTGTGCTGAGAATAGCTGCGCCCCGTCATGATCGCCACAACGACACTAGGAATTGAGCCATCAACATTGAATGAAGCACGATCGGGCAATTCCAACCGAGGCAACGGGGTACTAAACATCTTTGCTTTTCCCGAAGGCGTAGGAAACTTAGGCTCTGTAATGATGCGACCCTCGATCGTGAACTCCTCGCGAGTTTCATCGATCGTTGCCATCTTCGAGAATCCAGGAACCATTTCTGCAATCAATTGCCGCACATACTTTGGATCGCGTAGGTTTCGCCACTCTACCGGATAAGAACCGTGAACTCGATGTGCGAGTTCGGTCAGAAAATCAATTTCAAGAATGACATCTGCGTCTTTCAAATGGGTTTTGCCAGGATCATTCAACCGCACAAAATTGTTGCCAGATTCAACCGTGGTTCGATAAGGGGTTTCAAACCGATTGAACACCGGAATGATAATCGTGTTGTGCTGAGCCAGCCCGTTGAAGTGCCCAATATTCGGCTTAGTTGCCAGATAGATCACCGTTTCGATTTGCGCGATCGCTCTCTTAGCTTGAGTCGAATCCGGATTCGCACCATAGAGATTGCCACCTAAGCAAATCAACGTATCCACCTTACCTTGATCGGCAGCTTCAATCAAAGCGCGAGTGTCATAGCCTTTCACGCTACTCAATGGCTTTCCGAGTAGTTTCTCTAGCGACTCTTGCAGCCCTTCTTTCAGCTTCTGAGTCGTCACCCCCATTGAGCCAAATCCTTGAACATTGGAATGTCCGCGAACAGGCATCACACCTGTTCCTTCTCGCCCAATATTGCCTGAAATTAGAGCCGTATTCGCAATGCTCAAAATGTTATCTACACCATTTTCATGTTGTGTGAGTCCCATTGCCCAAGCAAACACAACTGATTTCGAGGTTCCAATAATCGTTGCAGCAGCTTCTAGTTCTTCCTGAGTCACTCCACAAGTAGAAGTAATCGTTTCCCAGGATGTTGCACTTGCTTGCTCTAAGACCGCTTCTGCATTCTCGGTGTGAGCATCGAGAAAGGCGCGATCGACAGATCCCTGCTCAATCAGCACCTTTTGAATCCCAAGAAAGACAGCGACATCACTGCCGGGAATCGGCTGTAAATACAACGAAGAAATCTCTGAACCTGGAATCAATGATTTCACTGGAAACGCAGGCGAGCCAAACTTGACCAATCCAATTTCCATCATTGGATTGATCACAATCACTCTGCCACCTCGATCATCTCGGAGCTTGATCAACTCATTCATCAAGCGCGGATGATTGTAAGCAGAGTTTGCACCTGCTAAAACCACACAATCTGCTTTCTTGAGACTCTCCAATGACACGATCGAGGTCTTAGTTCCAAACATCTGCTGAAGTGCAAAAGTTGAAGGCGCATGGCAAAGATCCGAACAATCCGCGAGATTGTTCGATCCGAATGCCCGCATCATCAATTGCAACAGAAACGCCGCTTCATTCGACGAACGACCCGAACTATAAGAAGCCACTCGTTCTGGCGCTTTCCGAAATCCAGCTTCGGCAATGCTGTAAATTTCTTCCCAGCTAATTCGCTCATAGTGAGAACTGCCTGCACGAAGAATGACAGGATAGCTCAATCGCCCTAAACGATCAGCTTGCATCGAACTCAACTGCTGCAACTCAGTAATCGAATGCTGTTCAAAGAAATGAGGCTTAATCCCTGGCTTGATTTCTGCTGAGATTGCTTCAACACTCTTCATACAGCGCTGAAGCTTTTCTCCTTCCTCATCAGTAAAGCCTCCTTTCTGCCCGCCCGTTCCCCAAGAGCAGGAGAGGCAAGCGCTGTGGTGGAACAAGGTTTGCCAGATTTTCGCGCCTTCGGGCGAAAGCGTCTTTTCTGCCCAGAACTGAATAACAGGCAATCCACCGCCAATGTCCAATGCCTCTTCATTCTTTTCATTAAACGGGGGCACAGGTTGGATGTCTTGCGGATTGGCACTCATGGTTTAAGGGTGTTTAGCTACTTCCGCAAAGTATCCCGAATACGATCGCAGCAGAATGTGTCCACAGAGAGATCTGAGCTTCTGTCGAGCGAGGGATTTAGCTCAGGTTTAATTTCTGTTCTACGACGGGTTGTGATAACTGTGCGATCGCGTGATGAATGTTTTTAATTTCATAAGCAATTTGATCTAGCCCCACAGAAACAGGGGCGCGTTCCCGGACGGCATGAAATATCTGAGTCGAAGTCCTTGAACCAGGCGTAACAGAAGTGTGAGCCGTTTGCAGTTGATTGAGGTGATGGTGAATTCCGTCGAGCACACGATCGAGATCAGGCAAAGACTGGAGAGTTTGCCGCTGTTGTAAAGAATCAGCCCCGTTCTCTAAAACCTGAACGACCATATCCGCAAATTGTGTGAACTCTGGACATTGATACTTCCCGCTTAATTCCTGACGATGGTCTGCAAGCGCTGTCACGGAATTGAACAAGCGGCGAATATAGAAAATCAAAGTTGTGATCGATTCAACATCACCTTGAACATTCCGAGGCTCACTAAATAACCGTTGTGCTGAAGCTGTAAGGTTCGTATTTTCTAACGCAGCTTGACGGCGTGGAAGCGCAATAGATTGAGCAGATCCAACTTTATCGGGATGAAGATAAGCTGCAATCACCTGCTGAAAGTAAATCAGATTAGCGCGGATCGTCGTTTCTAGCTGAGCAGGAAGCTGTTGCCGCTCCCATTGAGGAAACAATAGAAAGCTACCCAACAATGCGAGAACCCCACCTGCTAGACTATCCGCAATTCGTAAAACCCCGATTTCCCATCCCCCTTGACTTGTCGCATTCAAAAGCAAAATGATAGCAGGAGTCAGAAGCGTAATAAATAGAATAATACTGAGGGGCTGAACTGCCATTGCGCCCATAATGAGTAAGAGAAGACAGACACTAATCACCCAAGAGTTGTGAATTAAAGCAACGATCGCGATCCCAATCACACCCCCAATCACCGTTCCAATCACCCGTTGCAGGATCATCTGAGAGGTACCACCATAGTTTGGCTTGAGAGCAATCACAGCCGTAAGCGTCACCCAATAACCTTGAGGAATCTGAAGTTGAGCGGCGAGAACTTCCGCAATCGTGGCAACGATCGCTAACCGCAAAGCATGACGAAAAAAAATCGAATGAACCGTGAGATGGTCACGCAGAGGAGTGAGAACTTCAGCGAAACTGGCTGGCTTTGGAAAAGAGAGCCTAGAACGAGTTCTAGCTGACCTCACTCTTCTATGAACAGTTTCTTGTTCCAAGGCAGTCATCAACTCGACATCGGTATAAAGTTGGCCTGATAGTCGCGTCAGTATCGTGGAAATCTTATCCAAACTTGTTAATGCAGTCTGATGATCCGGCGGAGTCGAAACGAGATTGGAATGGAATTGCGTATGTAAGATTTGCTGTTGATGTTTGAGCACTTCAATGGCGCGATCGAGATCACCCAAATGTATCGAGGATCGACCTTTTGCGATCGCAGTAGACATTTGTTGCAATACAACTGCTAACTGTTCGAGACTTTGCTGAATAGCGGGCTGTAAGGATTGAAATAAAGAATGATCAGAAACAACCACAACCTGTTCAACCAAAGTAACCGCGTAATTTGCAATCGTTGGGGTATCTTCGATCAAAATTAGCAATTGGTTGCCTGCAAGATTTCTCGCACCTTCTGTCCAAGCAGCTGACCAGCGATCGCGTGCTGCCGTGAGTGCTTGCGTAAAACTATCTTGAGCTTGAAGAAAACGAGTGAATTGAGCGCGACGATCGTCAGGATAGGCAACTCGTCCCTTTGCAGCATCGATCAGTTGATTTAGAGCCTGATAACAGCTAGAAACAGATTGGATAACAGGTTTATAGGGATTGAGTTGCCAGATCCCTAAAGCAACAATAATTGACCATATTCCTCCCCCAAAACATAGAAGACACTGCTGAAGCACCGTAGACAAGTTGGGAAAGGTAGCAAATTTTGCCAGTGCTACGATAAACATAATCGAAGCAGTTAAGCTGATGGCAGAGGCTGTCGCGCCCCACAACCCGGCAAACCCAAGCAAAAACATCACGAGAAACGTCGTCAGTACTGATAGCCAGAGAATGCCATGCACCAGATTTGCCAGCAGCAGCATTGCAGTAATACTAATGATTGCGACAAATTTTGCGGTTGCCTGCTGTCGATACACCCCTTCTACATTCACGATCGCCACCATCCAAGCGCCCATAATTGCGATCGTGCTTTGTGCTGGTTGTCCGATCACGATTCCTACTATTAATGGACCTAGAACTGAGAGCAGCACTTGGAAGCTAACCGCGATCGCGGGTTTACCAGGTTTGAGCTGAAACTGCTGGAACACCCAGTTCAGCAGAAAGTGGAATCTAGAAAGCATTATTGTGGGTTGAGTTAGAGTTGAAGAGGGTATGACATAAGCCAGACGAATTTTATATGGATAGACGTAATCATTGAACTCACCTAGGGTAGATTAATTTGCTTTTTGAAATCTTCACCAGCTTAGAAGAATTCCTAGCATGATCGCTTGTTCAATCATGCATTCCCTCTATCCTTCTTCCCCCGATTCTTGAGGCTGTGCTGCCTGCTCAAGCTGCCTATTCAAGATTTCCAACTCAGAACGAGTACAGCACAAACGCGGAGACATTCGATCAGATAAGTCCAATTGGTTCCAAGGAATTCGATATCCTCCGTGGAATTTTCGCGCTCCCAACAACTTGAGCATTCCTACCCCAATTCTCCACGCAGATAATCGTTCTAAAAGAGCCGTTGAACCAACTAAATATTCTTGGATGACCCACTCATCTCCCTGTTGTTCAGCCCGAACTTCCTCAATTCGCCCGATCGTTTCACCGTTACAGTCTAAAACTTGTGTTCCCAACAGTAATTCCAAGCGCAATTCACGGTTACTCATTGCCTGCTCCAGGAATGCGTCCAATCACATGATCTTCTAACCATTTCTCGTAAGCGAGTGCAGTGGTTTCTTCAGCATCGAGATCCACATCCACATCAATTCCCACATCCACAACCTTAGACCAAGGAATGCGTAAGGAAGTTCGCTGCTTTGCACCCCAACGGCTTTGAATCGCAACCATCCAACGTTCTAGACTTGGGTGAATTCGTCGCGCCAAAACCGGAAAACCCACTTCTAGATACGCCAAGCGAGGAGGTTGCTCATTCCGCAGTTCTGCAACAATGCCATCAACTCTACCCATTTTGCGCTGATGGCGATCGACAAGTTGATTATCCAGAACATCTCGAATGATGTCCATATTAGCCTCCTAAAATCTCTAGCGGAATTGCAGCGATCGCTAATATAAATGTCATGACAATAATAAAAACCACAATACTATTGCTGAGCCAACCATTACGGTGTGAGCCAACATAGGATTCATCATTCATGAGAATTAAAAATGGCAGCACAACCAATGGAAGAATGACTGCTGTAAGTGCCATCGAGAATAATGTCAACTGCAATGGGTCAATCCCAATCACCATGAGAATTGCAGCGAGAAACACAAACACAGTATAGACAGCACTAAACCGAGCGGCTTGCTTCGGGTGCAGGCTTTCCCCCCAATTCCAGCCAAAGGATTGAGCCACGATATAGGCGGTATCTAAGCTAATTTCTAGTGCCGCTCCAAAGCAAGCAATCCCCAAGGATGCAGCAAATAACCAAAAGCCCCAAATTCCCAAGGGTTGAGTCAGCATCAATGCTGCCTGCTCGTAGCTATCCACTTGAATACCACTGGGATACAAGACTAATGCCGCAACTGCCAGCACTCCTAAAGACACAATGCTGCCAAATCCCATCCCTAACCCTGAAACCCACCGATTGATCCCAATATCCTCCTCACTCCAGCGACTTTCGATCGCACCAGACGAATAAAAGTAAAACAGATAGGGACTAATAATTGCGCCTAAGATACTCACAGCAATAAAGAAATAATGAGCCGTATCGTGCTGAGGCAATGTTGGTAATAATCCACTTCCCAACTGCGTCAAAGAAGGGTGAAGCTTGATTGTTGCAAAAACAAAGGCAAGAGTGATTAATCCAAGCACCGAGACCCCATTTTCAATGAAGCCGAAGTTCCCCTTCCACAACAAGAGCCAGATCGTAAATGCAACAGGCAACGCCCACCACTGAAAAGAAATTCCAGTCACTAACTGAAGCGCAATACAAACGCCACCGATTTCTGCTGCAAGCACCAAAAAGTCTACGACAATTTCAGCAATTAATGGAATTAGCAGAAAGCCGAATCCCAATCGCTCTCGTACCCCATCGATTAAAGTATGCTTGCTGACGGCTGCCAACCGTCCCGACATTTCCACCAACGCAATGACACAAACCGTTCCCAGCAAGATCGCCCACACTAATTGAAAGCTGAAAGTAGAACCTGCTTCGGCTGCGGTTGCGATCGCGCCAACATCCAAAAAACCACCGATGCTCGTAACAATCCCCAGTGCAATTTCAAGAACTTTTTGAGGTTTCATAATTGTTCTCCACTTTGCTGCACTAAGCTCTGAAGTCCTTGGACTTGATTCGACAGATCTTGAAGGGTTCGAGTCAAAGCAGCCCGGTTTTGTTGATCAACTTGAGTTTCCATCTGCTGAACGATTTGCTCAAGTTGAGTGACCTGATGAATTGCAGTGGCTCGGTTTTGCGAAGGAGCAACCTTCGCGATCGTATCGAGTTCTTGGTGCAGGGTTTCTTGAGTTTTGTGTAACGTCTGTTTTGTATAAACTTGCGGCACTCGGTTTTGAAGCCAAGCAAGACTGACCATGTTTGCAGTGGTAGCCCACGAGTTGACCGTTTTTAACTCTTCAGTCAGCTTTTGAGTTGAAGGCTGAGTTCTACAAGCGGTTGTAGCGAGCAAGAGAAGCATCCAAGCATAGCGCGATCGCATATATTTCAGTCCTAGCGCGAACACGTCTTAGATGTAGCATGAGCATTCTAATTTTTGGATTGTTCTCAAGATAGAAAAGTACAGCAATTTGCTTGTCCTGAAGGTAGATCAAGGGAAACAAGCATTGCGAAACATTACCGTATTTAGGATGAATAGAATTAGGCGATGTGCAACTCCTTTGTGCATTAACACTCAAGAGCCATACATCGCCTGTATTCAAAAGAAATATGCTTGATCGAAGACCGTATTTTTTCCGGTGCTGAAGTTTTACTTCACTAAAGATGATTCTAGAACCAATGTTTTGGATAGGTTCTTTCTTCAGCTAAGTTATTAAAAACAACGGCACATAAAACTAAAATCAGCGACCCTTCCAAAGCAGGCGTTAACAAAAATTGCCAGTCTGGTTTCGTCATCATCACAACCAAAGCAACGGCTCCTGAAGGAGGATGTACAGTTCCAGTCATTTGCATAATTCCGATCGCAGTCGAAACAGCCATTCCCATTGCCACGGGAGAAGTCCCGAAAATATGCAAAATGATCAGACTGATGATCGCAGCTAGCAGATTTCCACCAATGACATTACGTGGTTGAGCCAAAGGACTGTCCGGAACACCGAAGATCAAAACGCTGGTCGCACCAAAAGGAGCCATCAACAACGGAGAATTCGTTTTGACAGCAAGGTAAGAAGTAACCGAGATCGCAACAAAACTACCGAACCAACTCCAAAACACATGTCGATGATGGGGTCGATCGACTGGACAGGTTAGAGGGCAGGATTGCCATCTGCCAAAGGTTTTAAACCAATAACTTTCCCATTTCAACCGAGCTTTCTTATAGTGGAGCATGAACTACCCAATCACCTTTATTTCCTGAAATGAATGCTTCGTTAAAGTTAAAATATCATGACATTTCTCAAGAAAGCTACAGAAAAGTATCTAAAGGTACAGTTTTTTTGTTATCTCATTACACGAATTTATAGCAAAAATCAGAAAATATTATTCCAGCTTTTCTCTGTTCAATCAATTGAAACCTCATTAGATACAGTGAAATTGCCCTAAAAACTTTCCTGCGGTAGAGAGCAAATTAAGCCATCCGGTAGACGCGATCGCTATAGAGCCAATCCGGTCTGATCACAGCTATCTGCCGAAGGTAAGGTCGATCGTGACAGAACAATTCCAACCCGAATTAAATCTTGGAGCGAATAATTTACCCTATTCAGTTCCGATTCACCTGCAGTTTGTCCACATGACACTCGGCTTGTTTATTATTGCCATTATTTTTGATATTGCTGGAACACTATTTCCCTTAGAAAAACCGATCTTCAAATTTTTTGGTTTGACTGCTCTGCGATCGAGTTTATTCACCGTCGGTTGGTATAACTTATTCGCGGCTGCAGTAATCACGTTTTTCACTGTTGCAGCAGGCTTTTTTGAGCTTTTCCTCGCAACGCCACCACCAGGAACCAGTGCTTGGGGCTTGAGTGCAGGCACAACGATGTTAATTCATGGAGTCGCGGGTGTCCTCATCTTGACCGCGAGCGTTGGTATGACCCTATGGCGAGGACTCCAACGCTACCGTTGGCGCAGATCTGCCCGACGAGAAGTGCAATGGAGTTACTTGCTAGTCGGAATTGCCATGCTCGGAATCCTCTTCATTCACGGCACTTTAGGGGCACAGCTCGGTGATGAGTTTGGCATTCACAACACCGCTGCAAACTTAGTCCGACAGGGACAAAATCCGAATCTAGTTTTGAAATAATCTGCAAGCTTATGTTTTCTAACGTATCGATCGCTAAAACACGATTACGATGGCAATCTTTGCAGCCATCTACTTCTGGTTTCCTAAAATTACTGGACATATGTATGCAGATGGTTGGGGAAAGCTACATTTTGGGTTGACTTTCTTAGGTGCAAACTTAACCTTCTTCCCAATGCATCCTTTGGGTTTACAAGGAATGGTACGCCGAGTCGCAGCATATCCCCCCGAATATCAAAATTGGAATGTAATTGCCAGTTTAGGCGCATTCTTGATCGGACTTTCGACATTACCCTTCATTGCCAATGTGGTTGCATCTTTATTTTTAGGATCACGAGCCAGTGACAACCCTTGGGAAGCAACGGGACTAGAGCGGATGACTTCTTCTCCTCCGCCTAGAGAAAACTTTGAAGAGATTCCTCAGGTCATGTTTCCGCCCTATGACTACGGCAATCCTAGAGCCTATGGCGAGAACGATCCCCCTCAAGAGCCATCGTAATTTATTAGTTGAGCGGTGTTATGACTAGAACGATTCGTCCGCTCAGTTCGATCGTTTCGATCGGATAACTACAATCAAGGTCACTTTGGAGTGAGTGCAACGACATTGTTCTGGCATGTTGTCGATGGCATTTGGGTGATTCTGTTTTCGCTACTCTATTTGTGGAAAGCTTAGAGAGCGACGTAGATTCAAAAGCTTAGACAAGAAAGCGAGAGTGAATAAGCGACCGTTCTAGATCTCAAGCTCTAAAGTATATCTGTGGGCAATCATCTTGTTGTTCTATCCAGCTTTAGCAGTAGATAGCAATATCTTCGCCGCACACGTCAGCTAAGTAACACAAAGCTTTGAACCGTAGTCCTACTAATTGTTCATAAAACGGATTGAGTTTGCACATTGGCGGAATGTGGAGCAGGACTCGACCAAAGAAACGGATATCGCGTTCAAAAGGACATTGAGAAGGAATGAGGCGACAGAAGAAATGAACCGCTTCTGGGCTACGGATTTCCACTGCGTCGAGTTTTGCAGCAATGGGTTGAAGGAGAGAAGCGATGAATCTGTGAGAGGTAAAGTTCAACATGGTCTGATCTCCTAGATGCCAGTAGTATAGAGCGCTGTGGCTTTGTCTGATACTAATTAATACGGTTGAATTCAATCATTTATGCAACGAGTGTGATCTCGTGATGAATCAATCAACATGCTCAAGCAAAGGTATTCCGAGATGGGTCGTGACAGTCTGTAGATTGACTGATGCAGAACACTCACCCAACCACGAAAACCCCAACCAAAAGCCAGGGTTCGTTCTAATTCATCAAAGTGCTTCACGTCAATTTAGCGATCTAGAGACTGAGGAGAGACAGCCTCAGAAGCTTCTAGCTTGCAGCCAGCGCCATCAAGAATGTAAAAGTGATCAGTAAAACAGCGATCGCGCCTTGTGTAACGTAAGTTTGCTGCTGCTCAGAGGAAGGAAATTCAGCAAAGTACATCACAGGCTCCGAAGGGTAGTTATTCAGGATTCCGTCTTCATTCCGAGTCGTATACATTGCAATTGCCTCTAAAAGGTAATTTGTTTCGTTCTGTAAACTAATGTAACAGTATTGTTACAAACAGTCAACAAAATTCAATTTTTCTGATATAGGGATTTACTCTTCCTCTGATAAGGCGTGCTGACCTATCCTTGGAGGGCAATTCCCGAATATGCAATATGTCCCTTGCGCTCGCACGCTCTCCAATGTGAAGGTGAGCGGCTCGACACAATTGAGTCAAGTGATTAGTCCTCGTGCCATACCTCGTCTTTAGCGCCAAGAACTGAGAATCTGAGTAACGCAGCTAAAGGCTTGAGGAGTACGGACAGAATAGAGCGTTGAAGCAATTTAGATTTTTGAATACGCTTCGCTACTCTTGGCGAGAATCGGTAATAAAGCTGAACCGCTTTCCTGCCGATAGAAGAATGCAACAGAATTTCGTCTCTGAACTTATAGAAGGTGTCCAAAGTTCCTGTATCGGCGTTACACGCAGTAGCGATGAAACATACGCCACTATTTCTTCTGTTCAAATCATAGATATTGTTATCCAAAGGTTGTGAACGGTTGATTCGTTGACCACATTGGGAACAAAACTCTCCTGACATCGCTATGTTTGAGAAATTCGCAGAACTTCCAATGGGCGAGTCTATATTGATCTTCGGCGGTTTTATATTGATTTTCGATGGGTCTATGTTGATGTTCGGCGGGTTGAAATAATCGCGATCTAGAGGAATTTTCACGCGATCGGCTGTGTAATTGGGAGCCGTTTGTTTTAGCGAAGCTCCACAGTTAGGACAATAGTTGCAGGTTGATGAGACTGTTTGCTGACATCGAGGGCAATTACTAAAGGTTGGGATTTGAAATCTGTCGGATGTATAGAACGACATGATGCACTCCTTTTCCCTATGTGTTGTCTCGATAATAAAAAACGAATTTGAGGAACTTGTGAGACAGTGCTGGTTCAACAGTCTTCACCACAGACCAGCATGCCGGAAGGGCACTCTAACCCAAAGTAATTGCCTCGATCTCAATGCAGATTAACGCGAACCGAGCCGAGCCGCTCGAAGTCGAGCATCAATCGCAGAATGACCTTGAGCTGTCGGAGAGGCAAGCTGTGTAATTTTTTCAGTTACCCACGGCATCAAGCGATTGCCCAAAACTGCAAGATAGCTTTGCCATCCCACCAAAATCTCGGTCGATCCTCTCTCTAGCCCTGAAACCAAAGTCTGCGCCACTTTTCGCGGCGTAGTAGGCATAATCCAGCGAAACCAGTGGAAGTTCTGCACCATCTCCGTATCAGTCAGCGATGGCAGTAAGGCGACCACCCGAATGTTATGTGCTGCCAGTTCTCCCCGCAGCGCTTGAGTAAATCCTAAAATCGCAAACTTCGTTGCAGAATAAGTTGCCATTGTGGGAGCCGCAATTTTCCCCATCAGGCTCGATACATTCACGATCGTTCCTTGTTGATGCACTGCCATTCTGCGAGCAATCAGGCGGGTAATGTTGTACATCCCCATTAGATTCAGTGACATCTCCTCTTGCATTTGAGACGACTGGGAGAGGAGAAACGGAGTTTGATAAGCAACGCCTGCACAGTTGATCAGAATGTGAATCGGAGCATAATCGCGCCATACTTGAGCGATCGCAATATTGACCGCCACACAGTCAATCAGATTGAGCGCAACTGGAACCGCTTCTACTCCGAATGCTCTGATTTCATTCGCAACTTCTACAAGTCGATCGTGCGATCGTGCGACTAAGATCAATCGTCGCGCGCCTTGTCGAGCAAATTCCAATGCAATTTCTCGCCCAATGCCACGAGAAGCCCCGGTAATTAGGGCAGTCTTTCCCTGAATATTCATCGTAAAATCTCCACGGTTAGGGTTCTATCAGGCTCTTTGTCTTTAACTAAACGGATACGGGACAAGAGCTGAAATAAATCTTTGAGTTGTGCTTTGAGAGAGGTACCTGATGTTCGATCAAGCGATATTTTGTTGTGCTTTGATGCCGCAGACTCATTTGATATTTACGAAAAATGGTCAGCAGTGAGATTGAAACAAAGCATAAGATACGTCACTCCGAACGATAGGAATCAGTCAACGCAAATTGACATGCACACCCTAGCAAGGGAATCAAGACACCGCAACTTTTATTAATAGAAACCTACGATCGTAACATTTCGAGATGAAGTACTCAGAAATAACGTGGATTCGGCAGCCGATTCATCATCGATCTAACTCGATGATCATTGTGATCCCCTTGAATCGTCGGGATGCCATCCTCATATGCTGAAAATGAGAAAACTTGAACTGCGGAAGCTGATCTGAGTGGAGCGAAATCTGCCAACCGCAATCTGAGTCATTTCGATTGACTCGTCATCCAATGATGCAGAAATGAGCAAATCGAATAAGCCTTAGAGGATGTTTTAAAAGCTATCCCACCCCAGAATTCTATTCTAGGCTAGTAAGGCGAAGCCTACTAAACCTTACTATGCAAGAGTTTGAGCAATTCAGTCCTCTTTAAAGGAGTTCGCACAGTTAGCCCGGAATTCTATTCCAGGGCGGGTGAATGCATCTCAACGAGCACCTTTAAATACACAAGGCAACACTAGACCTGATTTCGGAATAAAATCGGCGTAGGAATTTCATCAAAATCGCTCCTAAAAATAAAATCAGGATGAAAAAGAGCTTTGTGCCTGTTGCTAGTACGCTCACAGTGCGTCTTATAGGGTGCTCTCAAACGTTCTAGTTTCGTCGTTGCGAGTGCAGAATCCCAAACGCAATACCGTCTCGATCTCGCTCTGAGCCGCGTTATGCATTGTTGTGCAGTTCAGAGTTGTGCAGTGAAATCAAGCCTACCCTGACCCTGAATTGCTTTCACTCTATCGCATACAGAGGAATACACGATTTATAAACTACGGTATCTCAATCGCTTAATCGTTATTTTTCAGAGTCATAGCCTTGTTTTTCTCTCAGAATTATGGCAATTTTATAAATGAAAAGTCCTTTATCTCGATCAATTTGCCGTAGTATAAACGGCGGAGATTTTCCATGCGCCACACTTTCTTTTGGACAAGGCTGAGAAAGCCGAAATTTTTTGCACTCGCTGCAGCGATCGCGATCGCGTTTGCTGTCATTCCTGGGATGGCATCCTTTGCCGCAAGTCCGAAATCTACAATTCAGTTCGTATCACCGAGTTGGGTCAGTGCGAATGTGAACGATCCCAATTTACGCATTTTGGATGTGCGGACTAGCCCTCTGGATTATGTTGAAGGGCATCTTCCAAAGGCAGTCAACATTGCAGATAGCAATTTTCGCGGTCCGAATGGATTTCTGCCTGT
Source organism: Leptolyngbya sp. GGD (assembly GCF_026735145.1). Taxonomy (NCBI): domain Bacteria; kingdom Bacillati; phylum Cyanobacteriota; class Cyanophyceae; order Leptolyngbyales; family Leptolyngbyaceae; genus Leptolyngbya; species Leptolyngbya sp. GGD. The sequence continues at coordinate 412,616 of NZ_JAPQKE010000001.1, read as the reverse complement.
GCAGTACTGGGATACCAACAAGTTAGCTAGTTTGTTTACGCAAGCAGGAGTAACAAATAAGAGTAAAGTTCTCGTCTATTCAGATGGGCGAGATGTCTTAGGTGCAACCATGGTTGCTTACTTGCTAGAGCGATCGGGCGTGCGAGATATTGCAGTGTTAGATGGAGGATACGCAGGCTATAAGGCCGCAAATCAGCCTGTTACCAAAGAGTTTCCTCGTTATCGTCCTAGTCAATTTGCATTGCGCGATAATCCATCGATTCGAGTAGATTTGAATGGTGTCAAGCAACTCATCAATAAGCCAGGTGTCGTCTTCATTGATCCCCGCCCCCCAGAATTGTTCCGAGGCGAGAAGAATATTTGGGTACGAAACGGGCATATTCCAGGTGCTCGGAACATTCCTTGGCCGACTTTCACAGAATCGAACAATGCACAAGACGCTTTGAAGAATCCCCACAAGCTGAAGTCATTAGATGAAATTCGCAAATTGCTTGCCGATCGCAATATCAAGCCGTCGGATAACATCATTGTCTCATGCAGTACTGGGCGAGAAGCAACTCTACAGTACGTTGTGCTGAAGCATTTGCTCGGCTATCCGAATGTGCGAATTTATGAAGGGTCTTGGACAGAGTACAGCACAACTGATTTACCCGTTGCCACAGGTCCAGAGCAAGCAGTTTAGCTTCAAGGTTTGATTGATCGCAACTGATATAGGCTTAGTAGTTCTATCAGAGTTAATTTTGATCAGGGCTACTAAGCCTAATCGACTCATTAGGAGAGAAAGTTTTATGTCTGATCAGTATCAGTTTGAAACACTACAGATTCATGCTGGACAAACGCCTGCTCCTGGAACGAATGCACGTGCAGTTCCAATCTATCAAACGACCTCTTATGTGTTTGACAACGCTGATCATGGAGCGAAGTTATTCGCGCTGCAAGAGTTTGGCAATATTTACACGCGGATCATGAATCCGACAACAGATGTGTTTGAAAAGCGAATTGCAGCACTAGAAGGAGGAGCCGCAGCACTCGCAACATCCAGTGGACAAGCTGCTCAGTTTTTAGCAATTAGTACGATCGCAGAAGCAGGCGATAACATTGTTTCAACGAGCTATCTGTACGGTGGAACTTACAATCAGTTCAAAGTTGCTTTGCCTCGGTTGGGTATTCAAGTCAAGTTTGTCGATGGCGATAATGTTGAGGATTTTCGACAAGCGATCGACGATCGTACCAAAGCACTCTATATCGAAACAATCGGAAACCCCCAGTACAATGTGCCTGATTTTGCAGCTTTGGCACACGTCGCTCATGAACATGGCATTCCATTAATCGTCGATAATACCTTCGGCTGTGCAGGATATTTGGCACGTCCAATCGAGCATGGCGCGGATATTGTTGTGCAGTCAGCAACCAAGTGGATTGGCGGACATGGCACTTCGATCGGGGGTGTGATCGTCGATTCTGGTCAGTTTGACTGGGGAAATGGGAAGTTTCCAGTGTTTACTGAGCCTTCGCCGGGGTATCACGGCTTGAATTTCTATGAAGGGTTTGGTCCTGAGAGTCCATTCGGCAATATTGCTTTTATTATTCGCGCACGGGTTGAGGGACTGCGAGATTTTGGGCCGAGCTTGAGTCCGTTTAATGCGTTTCTTCTTTTGCAAGGCTTAGAGACCCTATCATTGCGCGTCGATCGACATAGTAGTAATGCGTTGGAACTAGCTCAATGGTTGCAACAGCACCCGAAAGTTGAATGGGTGAACTACCTCGGTCTGCCGGAGCACCCGTATCATGAACGTGCAAAAAAATATCTTCGGCATGGTTTTAGTGGGATGCTCAGTTTTGGGATTCAAGGAGGTCAAGAAGCAGGACGGAAATTTATCAATAGCGTCAAACTTGCAAGCCATCTGGCGAACGTTGGAGATGCAAAAACGCTTGTCATTCATCCCAACTCAACCACACACCAACAGCTCAGCGATGCAGAACAGCGATCGGCAGGTGTCACTCCGGAGCTAATCCGAGTTTCAACAGGGCTTGAGCACATTGATGATATCAAAGCTGACTTTGAACAAGCGTTCCAGAACATTCCAGCATGAACTATTGCTCTATCATTTCGCCTCAAACGCAGTTCTATCAACTGTCTGACCCGTTCTTTCTAGAATCAGGACAAGTGTTGCATGGGGTGCAAGTTGCTTATCAAACCTGGGGAAAATTGAATGAATCGGGCAATAATGCAGTGCTTGTATGTCATGCGTTCACAGGCTGGGCAGATGTCGAGGCTTGGTGGCAACCCCTTTTTGGAAGTGGGAAAGCGCTAGATTTAGAAACAGATTTTGTTGTCTGTAGCAATATTTTAGGCAGTTGCTACGGAACAACCGGCGCCACGTCAATTAATCCCAGTACTGGAAAGCCTTACGGAGATAGTTTTCCAGCGATTACGATCCGAGATATGGTTCATCTGCAGGCTCGATTAGTCGAGGCACTGAAGATCCGATCGCTAAAATTAGTCATCGGCGGATCGCTCGGCGGAATGCAGGTTCTAGAGTGGGCATTGCTGTATCCAGAGAAAGTAGAATCAATCGCTGCGATCGCAGTTTCCGGTCGTCACTCGGCTTGGTGTATTGGCCTCAGTGAAGCTCAGCGCCAAGCCATTTATGCTGATCCGAATTGGAACAATGGCAACTATGCTCCGGATCACCCCCCGGCTCACGGACTGGCTGTGGCACGAATGATGGCAATGAACACTTATCGATCGTGGGCAAGCTTTGATCAGCGCTTTGGGCGGAATGCTGAAACCGAAGAATTTACGATCGCTCGCTATTTGCAGCATCAGGGACAAAAATTAGCCGATCGCTTTGACGCGAATACCTACATCACATTAAGTAAAGCAATGGATTCTCATGATCTAGCTCGCCCGAATCAAAGCTATCAAGCAACGTTACAAACAATTCAGCAACCCACCCTGATTGTCGGAATCCCGACAGATATTCTCTATCCACCTGTCGAACAACAAGAACTCGCTGATTTCATTCCTAACTCATCCCTAAAATGGTTAGACTCTCCTCACGGTCATGATGCATTTCTGATAGACATGACTGTGCTGAATGATTTGATTGTGCAGTTTCGTCAGAGTTTAACCAGTCAGACTCTTTGTTCTCATCGAATGTAGGAGCCAGTTTGATGCAGTCAGTTTCTAGATACGATCGTCACATCAGAGTTCGCATTCATCTACAGATTCCGATGGTCTATCGACATCAGCCTGTAATTTCTGATTTGATTTCAGTATCGGGTTTGGCTGTGAATATTACAGCGGCAATGCTCGGGAGCAATACAGACGACTGTGGCTACTTTGATTTAGAACTCAGAGGCACACCCCAGCAGATTAGTCATGGACTTGCACATCTAAAATCACTCGATCTAAAAGTCATTGGAAAGCCGAACTCGGATGGAGACGAATGGCACTATTGAAAGATGAATCGGTTAAGTTTGAGCTTTCAGTAAGCTGAGAAATGTGTGAGTCTTGTTTTCCCAGAGAATGTAAAATCCCAGTGCAATCAAAACAAAGGGGATAATCCGATGCCCATAGTTCATAAGTGGACGAGCAATCAGACGATGCGTAGCGAGATACTGTGCGATCGCACACCAAATTGCAATCATGATGAGGAAAACGACCAAAATCACAATTAACTCAAGCCAAGTACTACTGGCAAATAGAGGAAGATAAATGCCAATATTGTCGACGCCGTTTGCGATCGTGACTACAGCAACTTGATAAGTTTGAGGATTCAGAAATTGAGCAAAAACAGAGCGAGATGGCTGAGAGACAGTTTGCACAGGTTCATCGTCCTCTTGCTGAAAAAAGCTAGAAATGCCGATTGCGATAGGAACTAAGCCCAGTAGCCCGATCCAAGGGCGAGGAATGAGCAATCCGCCGAAGAAACCCGGTAAGCTAATCAGCAACAGCACAGCAAAGCCAAGATATTGCCCTGTAATAATATGATGCCGTCGGAACGTGCGATCGATTTGAGAAAAGAACAGCATCAAAACCAGAATATCGTCCAGATTAGTTGCTGCAAATGCAGTGATTCCAGTAACTACGGCACGAATCAAAATTTCAGGCATAGGATTCGATAACTTTAATCGATTGAAATAGCATGATCGATAAACTGAGCTTTAAAAGAATACATTCAGATAGAGCCTTCTCAGCATTTGTTGTATATTAGCGGAAACTGCCTCAATCCTTGCTCATGACGAAATCTCTGGACTCTGAACCGTCAAGCATTGCGAATTCAACCCGAAAAATCAGTAAAAAAAGTGGTCGCGACGCGAGTATTGCTATTCAAGTCATTCTAGTCTTGCTTTGTTTGGCATTGATCTCCAGCTTTATCGTAATTGTGCGAGCAGGAGAACGCGGAGTCTTGATGAAATTTGGTGCAGTTCAAGACAGCGTGTTGGGAGAAGGCATCCATTTCATTGTGCCGATCGTTGAGACTGTAGAAAAGCTCAGCGTTCGCGTTCAGAGCCAGGAAATTTCAGCCGAAGCTTCTTCTAAAGATTTGCAGGATGTGTATGCAGATGTAGCGCTGAATTGGCATGTGCTTCCGCAAGAGGCGAATTTGATCTATCAGCAGATTGGGAATCAGCAAGCTGTCATCGATCGCATTATCAACCCGGCGATCGAAGAAGTGCTCAAAGCAGTCATGGCAAAGTACACCGCTGAGGAAATCATTACAAAGCGAGGAGAAGTCAAGACAGGCGTAGATCAGGCTCTAACAGAACGCTTGAAGCCGTATCATATTGCCGTCGATGATTTGTCATTAGTGCATATTCACTTCACACAGCGATTTAGCGATGCAGTTGAGGCAAAACAAGTTGCAGAGCAAGAAGTAAAACGGGCTGAATTTGTTGCATTAAAAGCAGTCAAAGAAGCAGAAGCGAGAGCCAATCTAGCACGAGGAGAAGCAGAAGCTCAGCGACTTCTGCAACAAACGCTCACACCGGAATTACTGCAAAGACAAGCGATCGAGAAATGGAATGGGAGCCTTCCACTAGTCGTTGGCGATGAAAGTTCTACAGTATTGGATCTAAAAAAATTGATGAAAACAAGCTTGCCTGGAAATGCTGCAACAAAATAGTTCAAAATGTATTCCAAGCGTTACTCAATTGATCAAAAAGTTAACGATTTCATCGGACTTTCAACGCCATTTCATTGCTAATATCAAGATATCCTGACATTAGCCGAGCGTTTTTTCTGGTCAATTTGGCGCTGAATCCAGTGTTCAAATATCACAGGTCAAATCTCTCCTAGTAAAGTCAAGATTACAAGCCTTAATGGATAGTAGTTCGAGCTAAAACTCCTGCGATGCATCGTGTTTTTGTTCAATTCCTCTATTTTTGAGAGAGTTACTGAACATTGTAAAAATCGAAGTACGATCGCACTTGCATCTCCTAAAAACTCGGACTACGCTACAAATCAAAGAACCTCATATTCAGTCCGACGAACAAAGGAACGGTGACAGCTATGACACAATCAATGAGCCTTGAAATGCAACGGGGTCTACAAGCCCTCACCACGTGCAAAAAAACCTGCACGACAACGCTCTCGTACTACTTGCACAACAACACGCAAGATCGCGATTTGTCATTGATGTGCTTGCTGCGAGACTGTGCAGAAATGTGTCTGATGAGTACTAACTTAATGATCGATGGATCTGAATTCATGGGACGCACATTCTTGATCTGCGCTGAAATGTGCGATCGCTGTGCAGCAGCTTGTGAAATCTACTCAGACGATCCGCAAATGATGGCATGTGCTGAAGCTTGCCACGCTTGCAGCCAGTACTGTAGTTCAATGGGTCGATTATCGAGCGCTTACTTCCGTCGCCCGAATTTCGACACCTTCGAGGCCTTAGTTGCAAGCTAAAAACCCAGGTTCAAATCACACTATCCTGCAATTCAGGCATCAAAATTTTCTCAAAAGCACAGATCGACTGAGTGCGAAACCGCTTTTGATGCCTGAGTTTGAAAATTGGCTGAATAATTTCTAAAATCGCGCGATCGCATCTTTGGTCATCTTCGATCTCGATCGCCCTAAGCGTTTCCAATTTCAGTTCTTTCTCGACCATCAGTTCTGGTAAAGCTGCGGCTCCAACTCCTCGCTCGACCACAGCTTTGACCATTTCACTCGTACTGAGTACCAAAGCAATTTGCAGTTCAGATAATTCAACACCCCAATCATCCAGCGCTTGCTCGAACATCTTCTGTGCGCCTGAACCGGATTCGCGCATCACCCACGATGTTTTTAATAAGTCTTCTACAGCGATTTGAGGATTGGTAAACCAAGAATGCGATCGACCGACCACAATCCTCAGCCGATCTGTGCCGATCGCTTCTTGCTCTAATAGCTCTTTTAAGACAGGCTTCACATCGCCTGTGACTAATCCTAAGTCAAACCGCCCTAATGCAGTTCCTTCACAAATTTCTTCTGCATTTCCTAACTTACACTGCACCTGAATACCTGGATATTGCTGCTTGAATTGGCTAATTTTGTCAGGAAGCCAATAATTTCCGATCGTTAAACTCGCGCCGATTTTTAGCTCTCCACGCTGCAAATTGTTTAGCTCTCGCAACTGACGTTCTGCAAACTCGACTTGATCTAAGATTTTCTGCGCTTCCAACTGAAATAAGCGCCCCGCATCTGCCATTTCAATGCGACGACCAATGCGGTGAAATAACTTTACGCCATACTCCTGCTCTAAGCTCTGGATAGCTGCACTCACAGCAGGCTGTGTAATGTAGAGAGCTTCGGCTGCACGGGTAAAGTGCAATTGCTCAGCAACGGCTAAAAAAATTCGTAATTGTTCCAGTGTCATAGTCGTAATTGAGGTTGGATGCTTACGCCGTTGGAAATTTTTCAATCATTTTGCGTAATTTGAACGCAATTGTGAGCATAATGACAACAAAACCACATTAAATCGATCAAGATAGAGTAGTTGAATCGTGTTGGCATCTTATCACGCCCAGACTTTTTCGAGAAAAAAAGCTTCTGGAGTTGCTCACACCCCTCTCATCCATATTGAAAGTCACCATGAAACAGTCTAGTAATTCATTATCTGTGCCTGCCAAGATTGAGTATGCGTTACTGGCGCTCTTAGAATTGGCAAGCCAGTTTGACAAAGCAACCCCGCTGAGAATTCACGATATCGCCGGTCGTCAGCCCATTCCAGAGCGGTACTTAGAACAGATTTTTAATCTGCTGCGACGTGGTGGACTGGTTCAAGGTCTACGCGGAGCAAAGGGAGGATATACGCTGACTCGCGAACCTCGATCGATCACGATCGCAGAAATTGTGACATTGATAACGGGAGAACCGATCGAGAATCGATCAAGCGTGAACTTGGAGCGAGAACTCTTATCAGAAGTGTGGAAACAGGCCCAAACAGCTTCTCATGAAGCCTTGCAGCGCTGCACATTAGAAGATTTAGTCCAGCGCTGTGCTGCTCGCAAGCAGAAATCATCCATGTTTTATATCTAGCACTTGTGATCAGTGGGCTTGTATCTTAGTCTTTGCTTGCTAATAGGGGAATCTAATGAGCTACTGTCTTTGCTGCTCTGAGAAATTACTGCGTCATGTGCGATCAACGGGTGTGTATTGGTTTTGCTCGAATTGTCGGCAAGAAATGCCAAATGTAGTTTGCTTATCTCCAAAATCTACAATCAATTCCCGTGCCACGATCGGAGGGAATCGTGCTGAGATTTGATCCTTTACTTTTACTCACGCTGGTTTGTACAGCAAGTATTGTCATCCTGATTGGAATTGCTTTTATCCCAAAATGGTTTTATGACTTTTTGCTGTAGAATCCTCGATTCTGCACCATAATAAAAATCCCCCAAATTCTCTAAATTTGGGGGAAAACAGATACCATCTCGAAATCTAAATCTAAAACTAGCTCACCGACGAAAGTGAGCGGCTTGCACCATTGAGCGGCGCAACTTCAATCTCTGTGAGATCCTTAAACAATGCAGTACTCAGATAGCGTTCGCCAAAGCTCGGCTGTATAAAGACAATCAGCTTTCCAGCATTCTCTGGACGCTTTCCGACCTGAATCGCAGCAGCCAGTGCAGCCCCCGATGAAATTCCAGATAGCAATCCTTCTTCTCTTGCTAAGCGACGACTATACGCGATCGCATCTTCACTGCTAACTTGAATCACTGCATCAATTAACTCAGTGCGCAAGACTTCCGGCACAAACCCTGCTCCAATCCCCTGAATCTTGTGCGCTCCAGGTTGCCCACCCGAAAGAACATGACTCTCAACAGGTTCAACTGCGATCGCTTGAAATCCAGGCTTACGCTGCTTCAAAACTTCTGCCACACCCGTAATCGTTCCGCCTGTGCCAACACCCGCGATCAAAATATCAATCTGTCCATCGGTGTCTGCCCAAAGCTCCTCAGCCGTAGTTTCGCGATGCACTTTAGGATTAGCTGGATTGCGAAACTGTTGCAGCATGTAAGCATTTGGGACTGAATTCACGATTTCCTCAGCCCGTCGAATCGCTCCTTTCATGCCTTCAGTTCCGGGCGTTAGCTCAAGTTGAGCGCCATAGCCTTTCAGCATAGCTCGACGCTCCAAGCTCATCGTATCTGGCATCGTCAAAATCAATCGATAGCCTTTCGCTGCCGCCACCATTGCGAGTGCAATTCCAGTATTGCCTGAAGTTGGCTCAACTAAAATCGTGCGACCTGGTTCGATCAGTCCCGCCTCTTCAGCAGTCTGAATCATACTCGCCCCAATCCGATCTTTCACGGAAGCTGCAGGGTTCATGCCTTCTAGTTTGGCGACGATTTGAGCAACAGACCCTTCTGCCTGAGGGATATGATTGAGGCGAACTAATGGCGTTTTCCCAATTAACTCTGTAATATTTTTTGCAATTCGCATTGCGCTACTCCATGGTGATGAGGGAGATCAATTCAGTCACAAACAAACGTGCATATCACCCGCCTCTATTTATTATACTCCGATAAATCGATAGGAATTATGGAATTTATGAAAACTTAAGACCGTTTAACGCGCAAAATGGCGAAGATAACGGAATTTCCAAAGAGAACGATAGCTCCAATGCAAAACGTGGAATGTAGAATCTCTCGGTGCTTCAGGAGGTTTGACTTCCCAAATATCTCGAACTCCCGACTCATATTTTTGCGATAATTTCGTTCCCCAAAATTCATCGACTGCAAGTTCTTGCTCGATGCGATCGTAAAATGCCATGAGTGTGTTTCCTTGAGTTCTAGAAAGGCAAACGCTTCTAATGCCAAATATTCCAAGTCTCAGCAAGCTCGATCATTTCCTCGCTGCTCAAGTTGAGAATGACTCCATCTGCAGTACAGATACAAATTCGTGTATTCCCGCATTGTTTTTGCAACAATTGCGCGATTGGCACAAATTCTAGACACAGCATCGGATCAAAGACTAGATCTTCTCTGTTCATCAGCAGAAGATTTCCAGTTTTACAAAAGATCAAACTAACGCAACATTTCCTAAAAAGCTCGGGTGAACACGCAACTAATTGTTGCATGACCTGTTGTTCGTAGAATCTATCTGTCATATTCAGACCTCAATCGACAGTCGCCGGTGTACTACTTTGCTTTGGAAACTTTTCGTTTGCAACAATCTCTCCGAATGGACTAAACATCACCTGCTGATCGATTGGCTGTGCATGACTGAGAGGAAGTCTAGGGAATAACAGTTCGGCAACTCGATAGGCTTCTTCTAAATGCGGATAGCCCGACAGAATAAAATGATCAATTCCTAGCGCTGAGTATTCCAAGATTCGAGCGGCAACGGTATCGGGATCACCGACCAGTGCTGTTCCCGCTCCTCCTCGAACTAAACCTACACCAGCCCACAGATTTGGGCTAATTTCTAAGGCTTCACGGCTACCATTGTGCAACTGAGTCATTTGACGCTGCCCTTGAGAATCCATGCGGGCATAGGCTTTTTGTGTTGCCGCGATCGCATCTTCATCCACATAGCGAATCAACTGATTTGCAGCATCCCAAGCTTCACTCTCAGTTTCTCGCACAATCACGTGCAGACGAATACCAAATTTCAGCGATCGTCCTTGTTGTTCTGCGAACTGACGCACAGATTTGATTTTTTCAGCAACTTGGCTAGGAGGTTCACCCCAAGTCAAGTAAGCATCAACATGCTTTGCCGCAATTTCTTTCGCAACCGGAGACGATCCCCCAAACCACAGGGGCGGATAAGGCTTCTGAACCGTTGGAAAAAGAAGCTTTCCACCCTGAACGTCTAAATGCTCTCCTTTGTGCGTGATTTCATTGCCTTGAGCAATTTCGCGCCAAACGGTAAGAAATTCATCCGTTAAATGATAGCGATCGTCGTGGCTCAAATGCAGTCCATCTCCTGCTAGTTCGACCGGATCGCCGCCAGTCACAACATTAATCAACAACCGCCCATTTGAAAGTCGATCAAATGTTGCTGCCATCCGAGCCGCAACTCCAGGCGAAACTAATCCTGGACGCACTGCAACTAAAAACCGCATTCGCTGAGTAAGCGGCATCAATGTAGAGGCAACAATCCAAGCATCTTCACAAGATCGACCTGTCGGTAACAATGCTCCAAAGTAGCCTAAATGATCCACCGCCTGAGCGATCTGCTTCAAATAGTCATAGTTCGTCGATCGCCCTCCAATTGAAGTTGCCAGATAACGACCATCCCCATGAGTTGGAATAAACCAAAGAACTTGCACGCTTTCTCTCTCCTAATCTACGGTATTGAATCGTATGTACCGGATTACTTAGATTTAAGCTGCTAGTATGTCACAGACATAATCGCGCAGAAAAGTACTTCTGATACAAATCTCTAGGGATTTAAAAATTTGCGCTTTGTGAATAAAAAAGTAACGATCGCCCCTTGCTTTCTTCAGGAAGTTCATGGCAGTATTACTTTTGCATACGATAATTCGATCGGTATTACGTAGATTATCTGAAGGTTTCGATAATTCAAAGCGTCTGCGGCACGATCTTATTTCTGATTGGTGTGAGGAATTTAACAATGCGGAAGAGCATTTCGAGCTTGCTTTGGGCATCGCCCATTGTGTTAGGAGTGAGCCTGTGGAGCCAAGCAAACGCGGCAGAAGTTAAAGAACTGCCTGCGAGTTCTGAGAACTCTCTCAGTCAGCTTGCAGCCTACGGCAGTGAAACCAGCGAAGTGAATGCTGCTGGACAAGTTACATCCGTTTCCCAACTGTCTGACGTGCGTCCAACAGATTGGGCATTTCAAGCCCTGCAATCTCTAGTTGAACGATATGGTTGCATTGCAGGCTATCCCGATCGTACCTATCGCGGCAATCGTGCATTAACCCGTTATGAGTTTGCAGCAGGTCTGAATGCTTGTCTCGATCGCGTCAATGAACTGATTGCAGCAGCAACAGCTGATTTGGTCAAAAAAGAAGACTTAGCAACCCTGCAACAACTGCAAGAACAATTTGCAGCAGAGCTTGCAACCTTACGCGGGCGAGTGGATTCTCTCGAAGCTCGAACCACGACACTAGAAAAGCAGCAATTCTCAACCACAACAAAACTCAGTGGAGAAGTTATCTTCGGTATTGCTGGTGTTGTGGGAGAAGATCGTGCGTTGAACTCTGATCAATGGCGAGTCATCAACGCGGCTCCCGCAGGTGCGGCGCGAGAAGCTGCTAGAACTGCCGCTTTTGGTGCAGCAGGGCGAGATGTGCAAGACAATACGGTATTTAGCAATCGGGTTCGATTGGATCTCAATACCAGCTTGACTGGCAAAGATCGACTCTTCACTCGTCTAGAGGCAAGCAATACAACTGCTTTTAACACTCCAGTCACCGGAACGAGCCAAACTCGTCTCGGTTACGATACAACGAACAATCCAGACAACAGTGTGCAACTGGGCAAACTCTTCTATCGCTTCCCTCTAGGCACGAATTTGAACGTGACTGTAGATGCGATCGGGGGTGAATTCTACGATAACTTCAACACCTTTAACCCCTTATTTGCTTCTGCCTCCACTGGAAGTGTGTCTCGATTTGGTCGTTTTTCACCGATTTATCGAGCGAGTAACACTGGCTCAGGCAGCAATACCGGAGCAGGAGTCAGCGCAGTCTTAAAGTTGAGTGATTCTTTGAGCTTTTCTGCAGGTTACATTGCCAGAAGACCGAATGATCCAGCAGAATCGCGTGGATTGCTAGATGGAAGCTATGGCGCGATCGCACAGTTAGCTTTCCAACCGAATCGCGATTTCGCGCTTGGCTTATCTTATGCGCGATCGTACTTTAGCGGTGCGAACAATGATGTCTCTGTCTCGGGTGCTTACGGAAGTGCTTTTGCTAACCAACCATTTGGTAATGTTGCAACTTCCGCGAATCATTTTGGATTACAAGCAACCTATCGGTTTAGCCCTAAATTTACAGTTTCAGCATGGGGATTGTACACCCAAGCGATCGCTGAGAATGGTAAAGGACTCGCAACAGTCAATACTGGAGATAGAGCTGATATCTGGAGTTGGGCAGTGTCTCTCGGATTTCCAGATTTGGGTGGAAAAGGTAACTTAGCTGGCATCATCTTTGGTCAGCCGCCTAAAGTCACGAACAGTGATTTTGGACCACCTGTGCTAGGAGCAACAACAGCCCGCCGTCGGGATGAAGATACAACGCTGCATTTAGAAGGGCTGTATCGATTCCAACTTTCTGACAAGATTTCGATTACGCCTGGTCTAATCGTGATTTTTAATCCAGAAAACAACAGCAATAATGACACCCTTTATGTCGGTGTTGTTCGGACAACATTCCGATTCTAATTGCAGTTGAACTAAAGTTTCCGTGTTCACTCCAACCCTCTTGTCTCAAAGCAAGAGGGCTTTTTTTCATAGAACAAGTAGCAGTATTTCAATTGTTTCTTCGCTACTCTTCTAGTAATCATTCACGCCGAGGTACTGCTCTGATGATTCTACAAAGCTTGCTAGCCATAACGGATAAAATGTTCATTCCTTCCAATGATTGGATAAACATTGCATTTCGTTTAACGCTATCGCTAATCGTAGGTTGCTTGATTGGAATCAATCGCCAAAAAGGAGGCAGACCCGCGGGAATGCGAACCTTTATGTTAGTGAGTATGGGGTCTGCTTTGTTCGTAATGCTTCCGTTGCAAGCAGAAGGAGATAGTCCCTATGCTGCCACGAATGCTCTGAGCCGTACCATTCAAGGCGTAACGACAGGCGTTGGCTTTCTGGGTGCAGGACTAATCTTGCAGCAGTCCTCGAAAAAGTCTGAACTTCCCAAAGTTCGAGGATTAACAACTGCTGCTTCAATTTGGATTGCAGCCGCACTAGGAGCCGCGATCGGGTGTGGTTTTTGGCAAACTGGACTGGTAGGTGCAGTTTTAACGTTGCTCACTTTAAGTGGAGTAAAGCGAGTTCAGCGATCGATTGTCATTCGATTGCCGCAAACTGGAAATTCTACCCAGAAAGAGCGGGATCGAGATCGCACCTAGCCTTAATCGTTAAGTTCCTGCCAGCCTGTTTCGTCTTTAATCTGCGCGCCTGGAGGAACTGCCGATTTGCTCTCTGAAGTTGAAGAGGATGGAGTTTCAGCAGTAGTCGTAGTGTCTGGAGTTGCTGCTGGAGAAGGTAAAGCAGAGGTTGCCTTTTCTGGGACTGTAACTGTTCTCACTTCTTGCCAATTCACCTGTCCTTCCGGTTCAATTTTGACTAAGATTGCATCTATCTTATCCTTGCGAGTCAGTTGACATTCAAAACTATCGCCGGGTTTTATAGCTCGATAGCTACCGCCGCAAGTCACTCGCAATCCATTCTGGGGTGTGGCTTTAATCTTTTCTTGAAATTCAGCTTCTAGTTTTGTCAAGTTGAGCAATCGCCAAGAATTGGGAATTTCCCATTTTGCTTTTCCTTCATTTTCCTGCTGAACCGTCACGAAGAAACCACCGTCAGGATTTAACTCGCCAGTACACTCAAACGTGTTCTCAGGTTGAATTTTGATATTCGTTGGGCAATGGACAGACTTAACTGAAATTCCATTTTGCTGATTCAAGCTGGTCTTGATTTCTTCTTGTAGGCTAGTTACGTCAAACGTTTTTTCACACCCAGAAAGAATCACTGTTCCAGCTAAGAATAGAAGAATTTTTCGCATAGTATTAGTTACTTTCGATCGCAAGTGAAACTCGCTCTCCACCAATTTGCTGCATCGCCCCTAAAACTTTCGCAAGCTGCTGATAAGATACTGTGCGATCAGCTTTCAACAACACAGATCCTTGTGGACTTTTCGCGAGATAGCTCTGAATCTGCTGAGCCAGTTCGGTTTCAGAGACAAGTTTTTCCCGGATCGCAGTCTGCCCTTGTGCATTCAAGCCCACCACTAGAGATTCTGGAGTTCTTGCACTGGAGGGAGTTGACTTGGCATTGGGCAGATTGACCTTGAGCGTGCGTTGTTGATCGCTGAGCGTCATTGCCACAATAATAAAGAACGTGAGAATTGTCATAATCACGTCCATCATGGGAACTAAATTGACCTCTGGAATACCAGAATTTGACTTCGATTTAGAAAACATAAGCGCTATAGAAGAGATTGATTCGCGATCGCACGATTTTCCAACGACAGTTCCGATTCTGCTTTCAACCGCTTGTACCAAATGTGGCGGTAAATTAGCTCTAATCGGCACCCCACTTTAGAAAAGTAATCGACCTGTTTCGCTTGTAGTGTCACACACAGTCGAAAAATTAATAATGCAACGATCGCAACAATCATGCCTCCTGCCGTTGTGGTCAAAGCTTCCCCAATCCCTCCCGCAGCCTTAGAAGTATCGACAGATGAGCCGCCACCCCCAATTTTCAAGTTAATGAAAGTGATAATTAGACCCGTCACAGTTCCCAGCAGCCCAAGCAACGGCGCAACCGCAACCACTGTTTCCAATAACTTGTCCCCTTTTCGCATTAGGACAAACTCTTCTTCGCCTGCGGTTGCAAGTGCCAAATGAAATGTTTCCGGCTCTGGATAATCAAGTTGCAGTGCTGCGAGCAGAAAACGACCAATCGGCTGATCCGCCGCTCGAAGCGCGATCGCGGTTGCCTCATCTAAACTGTATTGTGCTGCATCCAAGACATCATGAGCGATCTTATCTTCGACTCGGAGGACTTGAACCCAAAAGATAGTTCGCTCAATCCCACAGG
Source organism: Leptolyngbya sp. GGD (assembly GCF_026735145.1). Taxonomy (NCBI): domain Bacteria; kingdom Bacillati; phylum Cyanobacteriota; class Cyanophyceae; order Leptolyngbyales; family Leptolyngbyaceae; genus Leptolyngbya; species Leptolyngbya sp. GGD. The sequence continues at coordinate 397,387 of NZ_JAPQKE010000001.1, read as the reverse complement.
CGATCGTTGCCACTGACAACCCTGTTAGCGGAATCATCACCGGCCCACCTTTGGCAATCAAATCAAACAGAATAGACATAGGACATCCAAGATTAAGAGAACTAAACTGGCAAGTTTTTCCAAGCGACAACGAGCGTGTTTGCACCGTCTTTTGTTGGAACTAGATTGAGATAAAGTGTCACTGATCCTTTCTTAACTTGATAGAGGCTACCTCCCCCATACTGCTGCGGTAAATCTGTTACTTCATAGCCATTGTTCTGCAAGTTCGATCGAAAGTACTCATCCATCATCGTGTCTGCCTGGCTTGCGACTAAGCTAATGTTACGGATTCCGGCTTTCTGAACTTGCCCGTCATAAAACAAGGTCGGCTGTGCAAACAAAGTGGGATCAGCGGCTTGAGCATCTAGATTGCTCAAAATCTCGGATACTTCAGGCGGAACTTCTACCGCTTTTTTCAAATCTTCTAGTGTTCGAGGCGCATCTGCTAAAACATAAACCGTTCCTTTCTCACTTTGGAGAATACTCAGAAATTGCGCTTGCCCGTTGCGAGAAACTTGATAAATTGCGCGATCGACTGACTGGACTGTCAGCTTACTCTCATATTTCTTTTTCGCTAGCTCCTTAGTAAAGAAATCAGAGACCTTTGCGAGAGCATCGCTCGTTTGCAGACAAGACTGTAGCCCAAAACAACCCGGTTGAGCCGTTGGATAGATAGGGAAATCTGCCCAGTTGTTGCTGTCTGACTCAGCGGGTTTCGTCTCAGCAGGTTTCGTCGGTGATTGAGGAATCGGAGGTTTTGGACGATCGACAGGGCTTGCAACAGGCGGAATTGTTGTTTCTCGAACGGGTGTAATTCTTTGAGGTTGGGTTGGAGTTAAAGGCTTGGGCGGTGCTTTGGTCACTGCCGTCTTGTTCAAAGTCGGCAACTGAGTCACACGAACTTGTTTTTCTTGTTCTTTGGGAGGTGTGGGTTTTGGCTCATTCCCAGTTGGGATCAGCATCAATCCTACATGCAATCCTAGAGAAACTAGCACTGTTAACCAAACCCATTTAGCAGTACTACTCGGTTTAGCCACTTGAAACAGGGGTGAGATCTTCTCATCGGAGATCGCAACCTTATCCAGCACCGCGATCGCGCTACTATCATTCGGATTAACGCTCTTGTTTGCTGAAGACTCAAGCTGAGACTTGTGTGAATTTTGATCTGAAGTAAACAAAGCAACAACCCTACCTGTGATCATGAAGAAAAGGGGCAAAATGCCCCTAACTGTAGATACTGGAGAAACCGCGATCGAACTTTAGCGAGAAGCCTGAATCCGATCGAAAACTGCACCATCATCAAAAAATCGCTTCTGCGCTTCTGCCCAACCTCCAAAATCTTTAATCGTGTACAGCTTATTCACTTTTGGAAACTTCTTATCAAATTCCTTCGTAATGCTCGTATTGACAGGACGGAATCCGACTTTTGCAAATTCCCGTTGCGCTTCAGGGGAATAAAGGAACTGAACAAATGCTTCTGCAACTTCCCGCGTCTTGCGTTTATTGACGACTTTATCCACGACTGCGATCGGGTTATCGATCGAGATATTATTCTGCGGGATCACGGTAAAGAATCCTGTTTCACCCTTTTGTGACGCTAAGATGACCTCGTTTTCGTAGTTAATCAGCACATCGCCCTGATTCTTCTTGAAGAAAATGTCACTCAGCTCCCGCGCATCTTTAGCAAGCACAGGAGCATTCTTAAACACTTGCGTCACATAGTCTTGAGCTTTCGCATCATCGCCACCTGTCTTACTGACTGCACCCCATAATGCCAGAAAGTTCCAACGGGCAACCCCAGAGGTTTTTGGGTTTGCTGTGACAACGCTAATTCCTGGCTTCGCTAGATCTGACCATCCTCGGACATTTTTAGGATTACCGGGACGAGTCACGAGTGCCACAACAGAACGACTCACCACTGCATCATTTGGAGCTTCTTTCTCCCAACCTGGATCAATCAATCCAGCTTTTTGAATGCGATCGACATCGAATCCAAGTGCAAGATGCACAATATCTGCTTCTAGTCCATCGATCACGGCTCTAGTCTGAGTGCCTGAACCGGCATAGCTTTCAACAAACTTAACTTCTTGGTTCCGTTCGCGCTTCCACTTCTGCTGAAACAACGGGATAACTTTTGAGTAAGCTTCTTTCGTCACCGCAAAGGATACTAGAGTAAGCTCAACAGTCTGCGGGTTTTGGCTGATCAACTGCTGCTTTGGAGCAGGCGGCTGAGTAACAGCTTTTCTTTCATTGCGTAAAGTGTCGATCGCAGCAGAAGCAGGGATCGACAAACTGAAAGTGACTCCAGTAGCTACTAGAAGACTAGGAACTTTTAGGCTAGAAACTTGATGCTGAACCTTATCGAGCAGCGATTGGGCAAAAGAACGATTTTTCATAGATTGAGAATACTTTTAGAATAATCTACGATTGATTGATCGGCATTTAGTAGATTAGTTTGTATCAAGAGAATCTCACAAGTCGCATGAGAAAACAAGACCTGAAAAAATATTTTTTAGATGCGATTTGCCAATTTTTGAATGACTAGCAATTCATGCAATTTAAAGTATCGATACGAGTTCAATTGAGAGACAGTAATTTCTTACTCGCCTATAAGAGATTAGATATGGGGACTCATATTAAGAGGATGTTTGAAACGTATCGCTCATCGCATTCATCCGCCCCCGGAATTCCATTCCAGAGCGAGATAGAACGGAGCGAGGAAATTGTTGGTACGTTTCAAGGCTCCAAATAAATGACGAGATAAGTAACGAGCTTTACTTTTCATTGCTCCTAGGAGTATGACATACTTGGCAAATAATACGGTATTCCGACCGGTTTAGTGTTATTTGTGATCCTCCATGATAATTGACGCTCAAGGACTTGCGGTGACAAGCACCCGACCTGATTTTTCTGTTCAACTCAGGACTGAACTCGATCGATTTATTGACCAAGCTCTTTATTACGGCAATCAAGCCGAAGCAGCGATTCTGCAAGCGCTGGCACTCGATCCAACCTGCGCGATCGCTCAAGCCTACGCTGCCGCTTACTACCTATCCCAGGAAACCGCGATCGCGCGTCAAACCGCGATGCATCACCTCAAAGCCGCTGAACGTTATGCTGCAATGGCAACTGAACGAGAACAGTGGTACATTCGCGCGATTTCAGCTTGGGCAGTCGGCGCAATTTCTGAAGCCATCAACCTACATGAAGCGATCGCGGAGAACTATCCACAAGACCTGATTTCTGTGCAGCAAGGACAATATCACTACTTCTATCGAGGCGAATCTGATCCGTTACTCAAAATTGCCGAGAAGGTTCTTCCTGCCAATACCGACAATCCACATCTGCACTATTTATATGGAATGATTGCGTTTGGCTTAGAGCAGTGCGGAGACTTAGATCGAGCCATGCAGACTGGACTGCAAGCGATCTCGCTGAATCGATTCGACCCGTGGGCGCAACATGCGATCGCGCATATCCTTGAAGAACAAAATCGCCCAGAAGATGGAATTCTCTGGATGGAAAGCCATTCAGACACTTGGGAGCAGTGCAATTCGATGCTATATACCCACAATTGGTGGCATGTCGCCCTTTACTATCTGGCATTGGGAAATCATCAGAAAGTCTTAGAGCTGTACGATCAAAAGGTTTGGGGACGGGCGAATCCGTCGTCGTCAAAAGATCAAGTCGGTGCGATCGCGACCTTACTGCGCTTAGAAGTGCAAGGCGTTAATGTGGGGAAACGCTGGCAGGCTCTTGCTCCTCATCTGGGTTCGCGTTTACACGAACATGCGCTACCTTTTCAAGATTTGCACTATATTTATGCACTCGCACGGGCTGGCTACACAGACTGGGTGAATGAATTTCTCCAAAGTCTCACATCGCACGCACAGCAACTTCCGGCAACATCGCAATTCACCTGGCTGCAAATTGTCTTGCCTGTTGCCAAAGGCTTAATTGCATACACTCAACAAGATTGGTCAACGACAGTTTCGGCAATGCAGCCTCGACTCTCTTATCTACATACCGTCGGTGGGAGTCGGACTCAACAGAAAATGTTTGGTCAGATTTATCAACAAGCTGTTCTACGCAATCAGTCTGGCAAAGTGCGGCAGTTATGGCGAACGGTTAAAGCTGGCTAAAGCACGAATTCGTCACATCGTCATAGAGATCAGCGATCGTTGCATAATCTTCCGTAGTGACAGCCGCGAAGCGTTGAATTTGCATTGAAGCCATTGCTGCTGATAGTTCTGAATCAGGGTGCAGTAATGCGGATTGAATTTGCTCAATCACTGGATTGCCTAAATGTGTTGCCACCACAATCGGCGGCATCGGACAAGACCGACTCGACTCGATGATTTTCACATGATGTGCCAATTCGGGAAAGACGCGAAATTCTTGCTCCAGCACCGTACTATCAATCGCAGCACAATCTGCTTTGCGATCGATCACCCAACGAATCGATCGCTGATGTGAGCCGGATTGAATCGCATGTTTGAAAAATTGTGGACGTTGTTCCTGAATTAAGCGATCCCGAAGCAAGTAGTAGCCACTATTCGAGCCAGGATCGTTATAACAAACGGTTGAATTTGCTAAATCCGAGAACGTTTGAAACAAACTCTCCGCATGAACAATGATATCGGAGAAGTAAATTGGCGTATTTTGATACCGCTCAGCTTGCATCACTGGAGCCGCGATCGCGCTGAACTGCCGAGGTCGAATTCGCCCGTACCGAACAAACGGCAATCCACAAATAAAAGCTAAATCGATCGCATCTTCATAAAGTCGCGAATCCTCCAACGGATCACATTCACCGACCATCAAATCAGCCTGACAGCCCAAGACTCGCCCCAAATAAAGAGTCACAGCTTGATAAAACTCCAACCAATTTGGAGCCAAGTATGAAATCGCATGAAAAGACACAATCTGATTCCTCAGCAAGCATTAGAGTTATCGTAATCCCAAGTAAACCGATCAAATAATAGGAGTATTTTCTTGCGCTTTATCTCTTTCTCCGATACGATTGAAAACTGAGATAAGGACGGTAATCCTACAATATTACCGTAGATTAGGAGAACAATTCATGAAGTTGAAGCACCATCCACATGAGCTAGCACCACGCTTGGCTCAAACCTTCAAAACACTATTTAATCTGCACTCTGTCAGAAAATTCGTTTCACTCTTTGTGATTGGCACGACCTTGAGCCTCGCCATCGCCTCCTGCGGCAGCAACACCGCTTCAACTTCTTCTAGTCCCAATAGCGCTAGCCCCGTTGCCAACGCCGCTAAAGAGGTCGAACTCACCCTCGTCGGCTATGCCGTCCCCAAAGCCGCTCACGATGCCATCATTCCTAAGTTCGTCGAGAAGTGGCAGAAAGAAAAAGGTCAAACCGTCACCTTCAAACAAAGCTACGGCGGCTCAGGCTCTCAAACTCGCGCCATTATTGATGGTCTTGAAGCCGATGTCGCCAACTTAGCGATCGCTGCCGATACCGAAAAGCTCGTCAAGGCCGGATTTGTCAATTCTGACTGGACGACCAAAACCCCGAATAATGGCATTGTCGCCAAAACGGTCGCTGCGGTGATTGTCCGTCCCGGTAATCCCAAAAATATCAAAACTTTTGATGATTTGACCCGTCCCGATGTCAAGTGGGTCACAGCAGACCCGAAAACCTCGGGGGGCGCTCGCTGGAACTTCCTTGCTCTCTGGGATCATGCTTTGAGAGCCAACAATAAGGATGAAGCTAAAGCGACCGAGTTTGTCACCAAAGCGTTTGCGAATGTGGCGGTGCTGGCAAAAGATGCCCGCGAATCGACTGACGCATTCTCCAAGCAGGGACAAGGTGATGCCTTGATCAACTATGAGAATGAGGTGATTCTGGCACAGCAAAAGGGGGAAAAGCTGGAATATGTCGTGCCGGATCCGAATGTGTCGATCGATATTCCGATTTCGGTGATTGATAAGAACGTGGATAAGCATGGCACGCGGGAAGTTGCAGAGGCATTTGTGCAGTATTTGTACACCCCGGAAGCACAAGCCGAATTCGTCAAGTTAGGCTTCCGCCCGTTGGATGGTGCCCCTGTGAAGACGAAAGAGAATACGGACAAGTACCCGGCGGTGAAGACCTTGGGCACGATTCAGGAGTATGGCGGGTGGAGCGAAGCACAGAAGAAGTTCTTTGACGATGGAGCGGTCTTCGACCAAGTCCAAGCTTCGATCAAACGTTAGGCATGAATAGAGACGCAGCAAGGACATTCAATCTCTGCGGCTCTAACTTTCTGGTTTTATTTGGAGTACTGTATGGCTTCTTCTGCTCAAGTGCCCTCTCGAAAAGGATCGATTTGGAAAGCGTGGGGACGATCGATCGTTCAGATGCCGTGGACATGGCGGATCATGCTGTCATATTTGACCGTGATGCTTTTCATTCCGGTTGTAGCAATGCTATTAAAATCTGCAACAGTCGGTCCTGCGGAGTTTTGGCGGATTGCGACGAGTCCAATTGCGCTTTCTACTTATGACATTACTTTTACGACTTCATTAGTTGCTGCATTGATTAATGGAGTCTTCGGAACCCTGATCGCTTGGATCTTAGTGCGATATGACTTTCCACTGAAGCGGTTAGTCGATGCTTCCGTTGACTTACCTTTCGCTTTACCGACCGCAGTTGCAGGTCTAACCTTAGCAACGGTCTATAGCGAAAATGGCTGGCTTGGTTCATTACTTGCCCCATTTGGAATCAAGGTTGCCTTTACTCGGGTTGGTGTTGGGATCGCGATGCTCTTTATCTCATTACCATTTGTAATTCGCACAGTGCAGCCCGTTCTCTCAGAAATAGAAAAAGAAGTCGAAGAAGCAGCTTGGAGTTTAGGAGCTTCACCTTGGCAGACTTTTCAACGAGTTGTTCTGCCGCCCTTGTTTCCAGCAATTTTAACTGGAGTTGCGCTAGGGTTCTCACGCGCTGTAGGTGAATATGGCTCAACTGTCATCATTTCATCGAACACTCCTTTTCGCGATTTGATTGCACCGATCCTGATTTTCCAGCGTTTAGAACAATATGACTACGCTGGAGCAACAGTGATCGGCATGGTTCTATTGATGATTTCGCTCTTGATCTTGCTTGCACTCAACGTCTTGCAAAATTGGGGAAGACGCTACGACACGGGATCTAGCAGAATGCCTGGGCATTAGTTAGGAGATTAAAACAATGACGACGATCGCGGATGCTCCACGTTCAGCTAAAACAAGAAAAACAACGCAACAAAAAAGTTGGGTTCCAATTCTACTCATTGGTATCGGTATTGCCTACCTGGGACTAATCCTATACATTCCTGCCATCAATGTTTTTTACCAGGCGTTTAAGGGAGGTGTTGCACCCTTTCTCTCGAACTTGACACAGCCGAATTTTATTCACGCGATTAAGTTAACTGTGATGCTAGCCGCGATCGCAGTTCCGCTCAATACAGTTTTTGGACTCTGTACTGCTTGGGCACTGGCTCGCAAACAGTTCCGAGGACGCACCTTGTTACTGAGCATCATTGACCTACCGTTTGCAATTTCTCCCGTTGTCGCAGGTTTGATGATCGTCTTGCTGTATGGGCGACTCGGTTGGTTCGGAACATGGTTACAAGCCAACGATATTCGGATTGTGTTTGCTTTTCCGGGCATGCTACTTGCAACGATGTTTGTGAGTATGCCTTTTGTGGCAAGAGAAGTGATCCCAGTTCTAGAAGAAGCGGGAGCCGATCAAGAAGAAGCGGCAAAAACCTTGGGCGCAAATGGTTGGCAGACATTCTGGCGGGTCACATTGCCGAGTATTCGGTGGGGGTTGCTCTATGGAATTATCCTGACCAATGCTAGAGCAATGGGCGAATTTGGAGCGGTCTCGGTTGTGTCAGGTAACTTAGCTGGAAAAACGCAAAGTTTACCGTTGTTTGTAGAAGAAGCCTACAAACAATATGAAACAGAATCAGCTTACTCAGCAGCCGTATTGCTAGCCTTGCTTGCGGTCGTTACTTTGGTGCTGAAAGAGATCATGGAACGAAAGACGCGCATCAAAGAAGTGGAATAGCAGTGATGGCACAGAGCAGACAAGTTTTTCCTAACCCTGAAAATATGTGTTCAACGTTACAAAGAAAACCCGAACTTGACTAATATACTGTTATTCTATGGATAAACCGTAGAATGCAGGGAAAACTTCTCTGGAGGATTGAGGCACCGTGGGTATTGAAGTACAAAACGTTTCCAAGCACTATGGCTCGTTTCATGCGGTTGATCAAGTCAACTTAAGCATCAAAACTGGCTCTCTCGTTGCATTATTAGGACCTTCTGGGTCAGGTAAATCAACGCTCTTGCGCATGATAGCAGGATTAGAAACCCCAGATGAAGGACGGATTGCATTAATTGGTCGCGATGCGACATATCAATCAGTCCAGGATCGCAATATTGGCTTTGTGTTTCAGCACTATGCACTGTTCAAGCATTTGACGATTCGAGAAAATATTGCATTTGCTTTGGATATTCGCAAGAAACCCAAAGCAAAAATTAAAGAGCGCGTGGAAGAACTCCTAGAGCTAGTTCAGCTACAAGGATTTGGCGATCGCTATCCGTCTCAACTCTCTGGCGGACAACGCCAACGGGTTGCACTCGCAAGAGCTTTAGCCGTACAACCGCAAGTATTGCTACTCGATGAACCTTTTGGAGCGCTCGATGCCAAAGTCAGAAAAGAACTGCGAGCTTGGCTCCGACGGTTGCACAAAGACGTGAATGTTACCACAGTGTTTGTCACTCACGATCAAGAAGAAGCAATGGAAGTTGCAGATGAAATCGTGGTGATGAATCGCGGTCGAATTGAGCAAGTCGGAACTGCAACGGATATCTATGATCATCCTGCTTCTGCGTTTGTCATGAGCTTTATTGGTCCAGTCAATGTGGTTCCTGCTCGTGCAGGCATTTTACCCAACGACGGCAACAAGGTTTTAGATTCCGATCGCGTGTTCTTGCGTCCGCATGACATTGATATCGAGCTAATTCCGTCCTCAGCATCAGTTTCAGCCCAGGTCGATCGTGTGATCCACTTAGGTTGGGAAATTGTCGTTGAAATCCGACTTGAATCTGGGGAATTAGTGACTGCGAATCTGAGCCGCGATCGTTTTAATCAACTCAGCCTAGAGCCGCAACAACGCATCTACATTAAGCCGAAAGTTGTGAAGACATTTCCAGCCTACGCACTGAGCTAGCTTGAGCAAAGACGAATCCAACTGCCTTTCTCTCTTGCGATGGTGCCCCAGGAAGCAGAGAGAAAGACTGCTCTACTTTTAGGACTAACAGTTTTACGATACAAAACGAGTCAATCTACCGAGTGTTTGAATGCAATCAGATCTCTCTAGCTATACTCCTATAGAACTGACTTCTAGGATTGAGTATGCATTGCTGACACTCTTAGAACTTGTGGGTCATGCAAATCGAAGTTATGCGCCGCTCACGATTACAGAAATTGCTTCAAAACATTCTATTCCTGAGCGCTATTTAGAACAGATTATGACGATTCTCCGGCGTGGGGGACTCGTCCGCAGCTATCGAGGGTCTAGAGGTGGCTATGTTCTTGCACGCGATGCAAAAGAAATTACTTTATTTGAAATCGTTGCGTTCGTGGATGGAGAGCGCAAACCCAGAGAATTAGAGGTTACGCCAAATTTAGAGCGGCAAATTGTTTATAACGTTTGGCAGAGCCTCAATACACTCTCTCAAAAATTTCTCACGGGCATTACGCTAGAAGATCTCTACCGAGAGTGGGATGAGAACCAGCGTGGCAATCCGATGTACTACATTTAGCTATCAAAGACATAGAATATGATTTTGTTCTCAGGATGCACACCGTTCTGCTGAGACAAAATCTTCTGCTGCAAAAGCAATCCTTCAATTTTCCAGATTTTGAGAGCTAGCTTCAATCGCTGCACCTCGTTTGCATGAGAATACCGAGGGGTATTTCTTTCATGCTCATATTTTGTACAAAACTAAATTTTTCGTCCTTGTGACAATGTTCTGTTAAAATACGGTAAGTCTATCAAGATTTAGGTAATAGGGAGCAGGATACTGTGAGTCAAGCCGGATTTCAAAGAATCACCTGGAAAAGAATTCGAGGAGGTCTACTTTTTGCACTGGGTTGGTTGCTGTCGCCACTGTGCTGGTGGAACGATTTGATTTTTAATCTGCCCGTCGCATATGGATTTGGATATTTATTGAGTAAGCTTTCTTCAGATTGGTTCTTGGGCGGCACGATCGCGGGTTATTGGCTCTCGAATCTCGTCGGAATTTTGCTGATGCAAGTGGGTGCGATCGAAGTTTTTCAAAATCAAGACCGCAATTTGAAGAAAGACCTGTTGTGGGGTGTAGTTTCTTCGACTGCATTTACCGTTCTTGCGATCGCGCTGATTCAATTTCAGATTCTTGAGATTCCGACTTCGCTTTTAGAAGGTTCCTTTGATCTTGCTTCTTTACTACCAAGAGTCAAAGGAGAATAACCGAGATGAATTATTTATTACTCTCTTGCTTTAGCTTCGGGGTTGGCATTGTTGTGGGACTGACTGGAATTGGTGGCGCTTCACTGATTACCCCAATGCTGATTTTCGTGTTTCAAGTGCCTGCTTCTGTTGCAGTCAGTTCCGATGTTGTCGCAGCGACCCTGATGAAAGTCATCGGCGGTGTCAAACATTGGCGACAGAAAACATTAGATCTAGGTGCCGTTCGCTGGTTAGCATTCGGAAGTGTGCCTGGCTCGCTTTTAGGAGTTGCAACATTGCACTGGTTGCGGCAATTTGGCGAAGTAAATTTAGATTCGATACTCTTGCATCTGATTGGCTATGCGATTTTGCTCGTGACAGCGACCGCATTAGTTCAACTTCTCCTCATGACCTTTGCACCAGCGTGGGAACTGCCCACTTTGCCCAAGTTAGATTTAGAGACACAGACAGGTCGAATGAGCGCGATCGCACTGGGCGCAATTCTCGGCTACATTGTCGGGATGACGAGCGTTTCATCGGGTTCGATGTTCGCACTCGTGCTGATTGCATTCTTTCAGCTAGATGCCCAAAAATTAGTCGGAACGGATCTGGCTCAAGCAGCAATTTTATTGACATTTACTTCGATCGGACATCTGACTCTAGGAACTGTAGATTGGCACTTAGTCTTGCCGATTTGGATCGGATCAGTTCCAGGTGTGATCGTGGGTGCAAAACTCTGCAAACTGACACCCCAACGCCCGCTTAGATTTGTGATTTATCTGATGCTCGTCATGGTGAGTTGGAAGCTGGCGCATTCCGCTTAAAAGTACGCACCCACAAAGCTATAAATCAAGCCAGATAAAACTAAAAACGTAATTGCAGCATAAGTATAATCTCTCCATCTGAGAAATGTCACCAGAGAAAGCAAGACTCGAAGAATGGGAGTTGCAATTAAGACGAGTAATCCGAGTTGAATGATGCCGCGACGATGCCCTTCAAGCAGTGCTTGAACGACACCACTCGGAGAGCGATAGATCACAGGTTCACCCTGAAAAACCCGATAATCAACAGGTTCAGCATGATGATGAATCAAATACAAAATTCCACCAACTAATACAATCAAGCTAGAGAGTTGCACACCATAGCGCAGTAGATTGCTGATCCAAAGTTCTAGTTTTGCTTCTTGCGATCGATCCAGCGTTTCATCGCTTGAGGAATTCGATCGAGCTATCAGATCCTTGTACATCTACATCCCTCCAGCCAAACTGTTGTACACCATCTTAAATGCCATTGCCATCAAAACTAGGCTAAAGAGAATTCTTAATAGTTGAGTTTTAGCACCGACTAAAACTTTCGCACCGAGCAATGCACCAGGAAATACTCCTAGCATCACAGGCATGGATAGACCCGGATCAATATACCCTCGCGCCAGATATACACCTGCCGAAGCAGCAGCCGTCACGCCGATCATAAAGTTACTGGTCGTCGTCGAAACTTTGAACGGGAGCCGCATCGCTTGATCCATTGCAAGCACCTTGAATCCACCCGATCCAATTCCTAGCAATCCAGACAAAACGCCTGCAACCATCATCACGCTGAACCCAACCGGAACCGACTGCGCTTCATAGCTCATCTCACCTTGAGGAGTTGGACAAGTTCCATTTAATTTCAGTTGTACAGCTAACGGATCAGAGTCTTGATGTTCAAAAAAATCAGGTCGCGGCTGTTGAGCTAAGTAAGCAGAATAAAGTAAGGTTGCCGCTAAGACGACAGTTAACGCCTTAACTGAAATAAAGGCTCCAATCAAAGCACCCACTAACGCCCCAATCACCGTTGCGACCTCTAGAAACATGCCTAAGCGCAAGTTCGTGAGTCCTTGCTTAATGTAAGTTGAAGCAGCCGCAGAAGAAGTCGCGATCACAGAGACAAGAGAAGCCCCGATCGCATAGCGAATATCAACCCCAAACACTGACGTTAAAAGCGGAACAAGCACAACCCCACCGCCCAATCCTGTCAGCGCGCCCAGGAATCCAGCAGTGAATGAACCCAACCAAACTAGTAATGAAAATTCTAGGATATTCAAGTTGTGTCATCCTTTTAGGTTTGTAATTCTTCCGGCATCAGCGAGGTTTCTTCTGAAGGGGGTTCCAAGTTTTCAGGCTTCAGGTGCGGTCGAATGATTAAGTTTACTCCAATCACCCAAGCCAGCGACACCATCCAGCCTGCCAAAATATCGCTTGGAAAGTGAACCCCTAGATAAAGGCGAGTCCACCCGATCGCCACAACAAACCCGCTTCCAAAAGTTCCAATCAGCCAGCACCATCGAGTCCCCCAAGTGAGAATAACTAAGGCGGCAATAAAACTCATGCTCGACATCGCATGCCCACTCGGAAAAGAAAAACCAGCATGAGCAGCAGCCTCCCACAAAGCAGGGCGATCTCGATGAAAGAGCGCTTTCGCAATCAGGTTAATCACTCCAGTCCCACCAACTGCAAGTAATAGATAAGTCAGCGATCGCCATCTTTTCCGATAGAGCATGATCACTGCAATTGCGATCGTCGCTGGAACGACTCCTTTCTTAACGCCGAGCGGTGTAATCGTTTTCGCAAAAGCATCCAACCCTGGTTGTACGGTTTGATGAATACTCAGCAAGATGGAACGATCCCAAACGAAGCCGCCGTTTTGCCAAACGATGATTGCAAGTTGCTCAAAAATCAACAGCGGCAACCCGACTCCGACAAAGAATAATAGTAAGGTTTGCCAGTGAACGATGAGAAGCTTTTGAAATAGCTTCAAAAAAGATTGAAAACGATTCTCTAGATTGAACATTGACCCAATTGCTACTCAATCAAAACAGAATTCAGCCAGTCTAACGGCACCGTGAAGACATAGTAGATCACCCCAAGCCCCAAGAGTGCGACGGTCAAACTAGACAGAATCACCCATCGATCCGGAGGTTCATAGGTGTCCTCCTCAATATCGTTCCGAACTGCAAAATAATGCTGAGTTGAGAGCAATACTGCTAGCAGCCCAACAATAGAAAAAGCCAGCCCTAGCTGCCAGCCTGCACCCGGAGGTTGAGGTGCGATCGGTGGACGGAGAACTCGCAGACGAACAATCAGCACACCAAACCCCATCAAAGCCACCCCGCTCCGCATCCAAGCGAGATACGTCCGCTCATTCGCTAGATGATCTCGGATACGATTGGGATTGAGCTTCTTGGGTGGAGATTGAGTTTCTACTTCGATCGTCATGGATTCACTCCTCGAATTCCCGTTTTTGGGTACTAATCTTCAATTGGAGCATTCGGAAGGTTTGCCTGTATTGTTGCTACGGTTAAATCTGGAATCGGTAAGACACTATCACTCGATTTCGCAAATTTTGAAGGAGCAAGATTAAATTCTAGCTCTCCTTGAGCATTCACCGTTGCGTTGAGCCGCGTTCCACTCACAAATTGAGCAACAGTCGGTTCAGTCACTTCTGATAGTCCAGCTAACTTTGTTCCTGTTGGTAAATACACACCATCACAACTCCATTCATCTTCTGTCATTTCGCCATTGGCTAGATAGTAAAGCGCGCTCGGAGATTGCGGAGCTTTCTTTGCTTTATGAGCGAAAACTGCGATCGTACTTCCTGTCGAGTTACGACACTGGGAATAGTGCGATGCCGTCTCTAGAATGTACTTTTGAAGATTTAATGCTCCTAGCTTTTGCTCAATTTCAACCGGCGTTAAATCAGATTCTTCGGGAGCTGCTTTAGCTTGGATAAGATTTGCGATCGCTTGCGTCACTTCAGCATACTCTGGCGTACCTGTGAGCTTTGGCGGATCAGCCCAAGCAGGTGAAACTCCAACCAAATTGAGCAATAGCACAAGTGCAACCAGGATAATTCTAAAACCGTTCATCGTTGGCTTCCTCATATCAATTTTCGTCAGCTTTTACGGAGGGATAGAGTGCTGGAATTTTTTCTAGTAAAGCTTTAGAGGATGTAGCTTTCGCCAGCCGCAGCAGATGAATTAATCCCATGCAGCTGATGACTAACGCTAACACTGCAAGTCCTCGGTCTTCAAGGGTATGACTATCAATCAGAATTAACACCCCTAGTCCGAGCAGCACAAAAGGTACAAGTTGATTTCCGTAGCGAGTTAGAGTTTGAGCGACTCCCGGCAAGCAGGTTAAACAATATGCAGCATAACACCAGACTCCCACCATTGAGAAAAACACAGCAAGAATTGCTAGCAAGCTTTCCCAGGTCGCGCTCGCAAACAAAGGAACATAGATTCCGATGTTATCCCCACCATTGGCGAAAGTAACAGCTGCGACGCTATAAGTTTGAGGAGAGAGAAAATTATTAAACCAAGAAGTCTCAGACTGTTCAGAGAGTTCTTCTTCGGTTTCTTCTTCACCAGAATTGAGCAACCGATTCACACCGATCGCAATCGGAACTAACCCCAACAATCCGATCCAAGGTCGCGGAAACAATACCGTTCCGAAAAAACTGGGTAAGCTCGCAAATACGAGAGCAGCAAATCCTAGATACTGCCCACTGACAATATGCCTTCGTCGGAATATTCCATTGACCTGAGAGAAGAACAATATCAGAATCAAAATGTCGTCTAAATTTGTCGCAGTAAAGGCAGCTAGACCTTTTGGAATTGCAGTGATAAAGTCATTCATCATTTAATTTCGCTCTGTTGAATTAGCATGATTGGAATGGATCGCATGAATCGATCGCTCCATGTGTTTGACTAGATGTGGAGTCCGAAACCGTTGCACCACAAACCATCCAAAGCCGACAGCAAGATACAAGGCGAATAGATAAGGAAAGACATTCGCAGGTGCTTCTGGAGCCGGAAAAAGCGTGCTACCTGGAATCCCGATCGTGCCGACAACCGGCAGCATCATGAAGCCAACCCCCAGCACCGAGAAGACCACATCTTGAAACCGAAGCTGCTGTAATCGATGCAGATAGATTGGAGCCGCGATCGACACTAAGATATAGACCAACAAGAATCCGTAAGTACAAATCGTGCCCAGATACCCCATACTCTCGAATGTCTTGAGTCCAAACAGATTCATAGAGGTGGGAACTAAGAATGTGATCAAAGCACACAGAGCAACAGCAGTATGCGGAGTCAAATTCTCTTCGTGCGCCTCACCTAAAGCATCATGAAATACACCGTGTCGCGCCATGAGAAACATCACTCTTGCCGCCGGATTAATCGCAGCGAGAATGCAAGCAAAAAAGCTCAACCATGCTCCTAGACTAATGAAGCTCCCCAAAAAACCGACTCCTGCTTGCTCTGCTAGGAAACTCAAGGGTTCCTCACTCTGAGCCAAATTTGCAGAGCTTCCATTGAAACCCAGAACTTCAATGTATGCCATGACGATGAAGAAGATTCCAGTTTGCACAGTGCTCCGCATCACTGCTTTTGGGATATTCTTAAGCGGCTTCTGAGCTTCATCGCCCAGGGAGGTTGCGCTTTCAAATCCTGAAAAGCCAAATACAACGAGGACAATCCCCATCGAAATTCCGCCCGGAGTAGCATCTTTGAGCGTCAGTTGATGCCAATCGATCGCGAATCCTTGATGACTCCAAATCAACACGCCTAGCAGTGCAATTAAGCCAATCGAAATGCCTTCTAACCAAAGCAATGCTTTTGCTGAAAGTTGAACATCTTTATGCGCGGCATACCAAGCGATCGCTGTACCCACGGCAAACAATGTCAACACATGAGTTTGAATCCCTAGATGTGCGAACAAGACTTGTCCAAAATTCGCAAAGCCGCAGAGAACAGCCATCCCCGTGAAAAGATACGCCAGAATTAACCCCAAACCACAAAGTACACCTGCCGATGTCCCTAAGCCAGTCGCAATGTAGGTATAGAGCGATCCCGGAGAAGCAGATCGTCGAGCAAACTGATTGATATTGATACTGACAAAGACTAAGCCAACCAAACCCAGTAGAAAGCTTAACCATGTTCCATTGCCAGCCACCGCATAGATCAAAGCCAGATTTGCTGCAGGCGTAGTTGTAGGAGCAATGACCGCGATCGATTGAGCTAAAACCTCGCTATAAGAAAGACATTCTCGTTTCAAGCCATGCAAACTTGGACTAATTGGAACCTCAGCTGTCATGTAAAAACTCCTCTTTTAGCGCTTGAAATTGAGTGTTGTATTTCAAGCTTCTCAGCCTTTCTAGCCAGAAATTATTTCACACAAACTGTATTCACTGTATTCTCGCTCTGTCTATGGAAGCAAATATTCTTATTTCTTAAAACGATAACTTCAAGTGATTAGAAATAATTGTTTTGAAATTAACAAATTGAAAGATTCTAAAAAATTAGATCTGTAATCCTTACGGAAAAGCATTTTCAGCCACTAATTTCATTAATGACTTCTTTAATTTTTCTCATAATCCCATCGTTTTACGAGGATTTTATAGCAATGTTTTCTATTGAAAAATTTTCAATTTCCTGCGAATTTTGCTCCAATTCCGATCAGATTATGGGAATTTTTGATTAAAAATATACTGAACATTACTGATATTCCATTAATAGAAATCTTAACTATCTCTAAAAGACAGATTCTTTGGCTTTTCAATACTATAGTTGAGATTAGAATTGCACGATTCTGCTCAATCAGGAAATGGTGCAGACTAATCACATCGAATACAATTCAGCCGGCTTTACAGAGTCCAATCGTCTCGATTTGCAGCAGAGTACAAGTCATCTCCTCATTTTAATTATTTGAATTTATCGATTTGACAAGGAATACTATTTGTCTCTATCGAACAGAGCAAATATTCTGTAGTCATTACAAAAGCTTTTCGCCTCGGATTTTGGTAGACACGAAGCTTCTTTGACAAAAGAGTGTTGGAAACCGAGAGCTTGAACAATGAGGATCAATCATGAACTGGCTAGAAGGAACGTTAATGACCGGAACAGCAGTAGCATTTGCAACAACGTTTGACGACAACCTGTATTTAACGATCTTTTTCGGCAAAGTGAATCGGACTTTCTGCCCTCGTCATGTGGTCATCGGTGAGTATCTAGGATTTACAGCCTTAATCGGAGTGAGCCTCGTTGGTTTTTTGGGAGGGTTAGTCATCTCTGAGCAATTGCTTGGACTACTCGGCTTTTTGCCGATCGCAATCGGGGCGAGTCAACTGCTCAAGCACGAAGAAGATGACGACGTAGTTCACACTGTCTCTAGCAGTCTCAAAACACCTCAAGCAAGACGAACACCACAAAAATCTTTCTGGGCAACGCTGAAAGACCCGCAAACCTATCGAGTGTCTGCGGTGACGATCGCAAACGGCGGTAACAATATTGGCATCTATGTTCCTCTATTCGCGACGAGTACGCTGCCTAGATTAAGCGTGATTGTGAGTATCTGTTACGCAACGATTGGACTCTGGTGTTTCCTTTCTTACCATCTGACGCGCCAACCTGCGATCGCGTTTGTGATTGCTCGGTATGCTCGAAAAGTTTTCCCCTTTGTCTTGATGTGGATCGGGCTACGGATCGTGATGGATAACGGCTCTTACCAATTGTTATTTCCTTAGTCATTCAGGAGAACGTCATGAAATTTCTCAGACTCGTATTGGTTGGCTTGATAGTATTGATGAACTTTGCGATCGCCCCTCCTTCTTGGGCTGGCAAAGATTTCACGAAAGGTGCTGACTATACTGAAGTCACCCAAGAAATGACTCAACTGCTACAAGCACAAAATACTCCCGAACAACTCGGCTATACTCAAGAAGCTTTGCAGCAAAGATTAGCAGCTCTGCAAATTCAGCAGCAAATTATCCGAACAGCATCGAAGCGGGCACAATGTCGAAATGCTACCAATCATAAGCTAGCAGTCTATGCCAATCTTCCCAAGAAAACCCCGACTTCGATTTACTTCTTAGAACCTGGCAAAATCACTGACGATGATTGGGATTGCGATGGTGTCTATTTACCAACGGGTACAATCGTTGCAACAAATCCGACTGAACCAAGCCAACCTCTAACCACACCGATTGCCTTCAAAATTGTAGATGGCACTCAGTTCGTCACTAGCACGAATTTTCAAACGGGTGCGATCGAATTTAATGTTCTTCCTGCAAAACAATTCCATGCAGGTGAAGTAGCATGGGCAATTCCAAACTGGACACAGGCACAGATTGATGCCAATCCCGCGAGTCAAGAAATCTTAGATTAAGCAGCGAGTTTTTTGATTTAACAGCGATCGTTCATCTTATAACGATCGCTGTTTTTGCTTTTTTTCAATCAAATCTAGTGATTGATTTAATAGCTAAGAATATTTGCTGTTATCAATGATGTACCCTAGATTGAAGGAGTATCTTAGAGAACATTAAGCCTAGCTCTACAGAGCAGTTCTACCCATGCCCCGCCCTCGCATCCAGATTGCTCCTCATCTCACTTATGCAGAGATAATACACTGCCTGGAAACTTGCCAAGATTCAAAAGCTAAAAATTATTGGACTGCGATTCAACTCTTGAGCCATCCTACTGAACCGATGACTGTAGAACAAGTTGCTGCAATGCTCGGATATTCGACAGACTGGGTGCGGAAACTTGCAGGTCGATACAATCGATTAGGCTCGATCTCACTCTCAGAAAAGCGTCGCAATCTCAGAAAAAGATCCTCAACCACTTTTTAGCAGAATCGCTCGTCTTTCATCACTTAGAATTATCATTTCCACAAATGAGAGCATTTGATTCTATAAAATCCCTTCACTATAGTGAAGACATGCCAGCTAAAGCACAGCACAACAGTCTGTGAGCCTTGATTTCTGTGCTTTGGTTACAATCTTTTCATCAATAGGATCAACAGTATGAAGCTCTTCAAAATTGCGCTGTTCGTAGCTATCTTACTCGTGAACTTTGCGATCGCATCTCCGTCTTGGGCAGATCGACCAAAAGCAACTAAAAACGCAGACTACATTGAAGTCACAAAAACGCTTGATCGTCTCTTGCAAGAGCAAGAATCCGACGGCGCAACGCCAGCACTCAAGCAACAAATTGATGAATTAAAAATTCAGAAAGCTGCGATCGCATCAGGAATTACATGGGGACAGTGCAGCAACGAAACTGGAAGCACGCTCGCAATCTACGGTTCTGCACCCGGCGAATCATCAAAGTCTGCGGACACCCTCTACTTTCTTGCAGATGGACAAACCACACCTGACGGATGGGATTGCAGTGGCATTTACTTACCGAGCGGAACCAAGTCAGCAGAAAGTGACTCGACCAAGCCTTCAGTGTTCAAAATTATGGATGGGACTCGACTCGTTGCAAAACGCAACTCTGAGACTGGAGAAATCGTGTTCAATGTTCCACCTATAGCAGATACGCCAGCCGAAAAAATGCCAATTCCGAACATCTCTCAAGCGTTCATCGATTCTCGAATTCCGAGTTCATTGTCTGCTGAACCGCTCGATGACTGATTTCGCTTTGACGTGGGGTAGTTTTCGGAGTAGTTTTCGGGGCAGTTTTCAAAGCTTTCACTAAACTGCCCTTGAATCCGAACTCTCGCCACAAATTAGCTTACAATCAGAGACTTAACACTTTACCGCTATCGAAGTATGAACGATCTATTAACTGTGGCAAATTCGCACACTCTGGTAGTGATTGCGGCGATCGTTGTCTCGTTTTTGCTGCTGAAACTCGTTTTTAGGATTTTGAATAGCGGAGCAGGATTAATTTTAACGATTATTGCGATCGTTCTAGGCTTGCAATATTTGCTTGGAATCAGCCCGAATCAACTCTGGAGTGAGATCACTCATTTGCCCCAGGAATTGATTCGGCTCGTCGAGAATGTTCAATTACCAGAACTCGGTTAGGTAGCATTATTTGGGAAAGAACGCCGAGTCGGAATGCTGATTGCGCCATTTCAGAAATGCCTCAACCGTTGAAAAGTACTGAACAATTTCATCGAGTCCTCCAGGTCTACCTTTCAGATAGCCTTCTAGATAGGTCGAATCTTGTCGCTTGGGGAGAGAGCCAGCATCACGATCGCGTTGTCCCTCTTGATAACGGCGTTCTCTTAAATGCTCAAACATACAATGTCATCATTAATTAACTTACAATTTCACTGTAGACATTCCAGTTCATAACAGCAAATACTCTTTTCTCTTAAAATCATCACTTTTATTGATGATTTTAAGAGAAATCGAAGTTTCTCCGCAGGCTCTTGTTACCGCTTAATCAACTTATGCCACTGCACCAACTTCAGTGCTTGACGAGAACTATTTTGTAAGCCCATCTAGATTTTCAGAATTTGTATCAGAAGTACTTTTGTCAAATTTTGATCTGTGAAATACTAGCTTCCTAAGTTGCATAGTCCGATAAATCGACCCATTTATCGTAGATTATTAAATTAAGGAGTTAATCGAATGACTTATGTTTTAGCGATCGCGGGAAGTCCCTCTCATCCATCAAGAACCTACAGTCTCTTGGAAACAGCGACTCAACGGCTAGAATCAGCTTCGATTGAGACAAAAATCCTCTCCGTCCGCGATCTGCCTGCGGAAGTACTCGCATTTGGACAATATGACAGTCCAGCTTTGGAAGAACCGAAAGCCTTGCTTGAAAAAGCAGCAGGCATTATTATTTCGACTCCAATCTACAAAGCGTCTTATACAGGCGTTCTGAAAGCATTTTTAGATTTACTGCCTCAGAAAGCGCTCGTTGATAAAATTGTCCTGCCAATTGCAACCGGAGGAACGATCGCTCATCTGCTGTCGATAGAATATGCGTTGAAGCCTGTTTTATCTGAACTTGGAGCGCGTCACTTCATCAGCACAGTTTACGCAGTCGATAAGCAAATTCAGCGACAACCTGACGGATCGCTGCAACTTGACGAAGAAATTGAGCAACGCTTGGAACAGTCATTGCAAGAATTGATTGTTGCGATTCAAAGTGCAACGACTCCTCAAGTGCTAGCTCATATCAGTTAAAGCTAGACGGTGTTCTCCTAGCTTATTGGTAGCAGGTGAATCTACTCCTTTTCATCTGCTGCTTTCTCTACTAAATATAATGATTGCTCAAACACGAATACAACATCCTGGGCAGCATTAATCCTTAAGAAACAATATCAAACGACGTGCGATCGCTAGCTTTAAGTTAGCGATCGCTTTTTAATGAGCATCACTTCTACTTATCATTCTAACAATCAGAAGTATTTGCTTTTATTAGTCTCCCCGTATACATTCAAGTTAGCAAAATTAAATAGCACCCATGACAGAGGGATTTGGATTACTGATTAGAGTATTCCAAAGATAGACCGAAGAATTGTCTGAAATTACTTGAGGCTTTTCTTTGATCGATTGTTCTTAGCTGGCTAGCCCGTTCGGGGATATTTCACCTTGAGCGGCACATTTCTGTTTGTGTTTATCTCGACGATTAGGAGACAAATTATGAAGCCTGTTTTTGGCAAATGGTGTGCTACAGCACTATCACTCATTATAAGTTCAGCAGGTGCGATCGCGATCTCATCTCCCAGTTTCGCCCAGAGTATTAATCAAACTCCACCGATCACGCTCGTGCATCTTGCTCGGCAAGGTTATCTTCAAAATCAAGGAATTCCTTCTGGATCAGACTTAGTGCAAGCGATCGCAACTGGCACCATTACGCCTGAGGCACTCATTCAAGCCGGAATCCAGAACAATCTAGTTCCTTCAAGCGCTTTGAATGATCCGGGCTATATCAATATCGTTCAAGTCGAATTTCAAGATATTTTGCAGAGAAATCTACTTTCTTCTGGTAGCTAGTTCGTTGAAGAATCTATGTCGGGATTTCGGTCAGCAGAAGCTCAAGTCTTGCCTAAAAACATCTCAAATCTAAAACGCAAAAGCAAGTCTTTTTGATTCTCTCGTGTGGAATTAGCTCTTAGATCTAGCACACCGAAATCCCGCATACAAATCAGCATTTTTTTTCATCTCGACCGCTTAATCCCAGAAGATTCTGAGTCCAACATTGAGGCGATCATCTCCACATCAGCCTGATTCAGAATGATAAATGATGCAGTTTGAACCGATCCAATGCGATCGCTCACTCCTCCCAATCAGCACTCACAGACATACCCGCTTCAAATTCTGAATTGAATTTTCGCCACAGATGAAGCAAATGACGACCCGAGAGCTGCTACAAACTTCAATCATCAGTAAGCTTGCTATCACACCATTCTTGCTTGGCTCAAGACTCTAGGATCAAGGCAGCACAGTAAATAGAAAGCCTGAACTTCTAGCTCAAACGAGTTTGCCAGAAAGGTTTGAAGGAGTAAAACAACGGCAGATCCATTCAGACGAATTGCACAAAGCTAAAAAACTTCAAGGATTTGTAACACAGTATACTCATCTTCCTAGCGCAAATGTGGAAGAGTTAAAAAAGAGAAACTACAATATCTCTACCAACTTACAGTGGTTTCAAGAATTAAGCAACTTCTTATCGCCAAATTACCGACCCAAGCCATTTCAGTGAGACCAGTATATCTTTCATCATGAGTCTTTTTTTGTTGAACTATTCCGGGAGATTTGAATGACATCAGCAAATCATGGAATTCATCTCAAGCTTGAAAACCTGAGAAAATCATTCCATTCTCAAGAAGTTTTACGAGGCATTGATCTCGAAGTATTACCAGGGCAATTTGTCGCGATCGTTGGTCGAAGTGGCTGTGGTAAAAGTACCTTATTGCGCCTCATCTCTAGCTTAGTTCCTCCAACAGAAGGAAATGTACTACTGGATGGACAACGCTCACAACACCTCAATTCCGATGTGCGGATGATGTTCCAGGATTCGCGTCTACTGCCTTGGCAACGCGTCATTGATAATGTCGAACTCGGACTGATTGCCACGAAGCATAAGTCTCATACAACTTCGAGACAGAAAGCCAGAGAAGGATTAGTCTCAGTTGGACTCGGCGATCGTGGAAAAGAATGGCCTGCTGTTCTATCCGGTGGGCAACAACAGCGGGTTTCCCTTGCTAGAGCATTAGTTAGTGAGCCGCGTCTATTACTGCTCGATGAGCCTCTTGGAGCCTTAGATGCGTTAACCCGTGTGGAAATGCAGAGTTTACTAGAACGACTATGGCAAGAGCAGAAATTTACAGCATTCTTGATCACGCATGACGTGGAAGAGGCAGTAGTCCTTGCTGATCGTGTAGTTCTGATCGAAGACGGTCAAATTGCACTAGATATTTCAGTCGATTTACCTCGTCCTCGGCAGCGCGGAAATGCGGTCTTTGCCAAGACTGTAGAAACTCTAGTACAGCGTGTGTTGGGAAAGCACGAGCAAGAATGGTCTAAAGCAGAATTTGCCCAGTTTGAAACAATTGCGAAGTGAATGTACAAAAAAGCTGCTTAAGTCCTGAAGCTGAATAACGCAGATGAATCGAAATCTACTGATCGTATCTTTAACGAGAATAATTCTATGGGTCAACAAGCACTAAGAACAGAATCGTTTAAATTGTCATTAGGAAACCCGCAAATTCGGGCGTTTTTACCGTGGGGATTTCCGATCGCAGTTCTCATTCTGTGGCAAGTACTCTCTTCGATTGGAATCATTCCAGCTAGAGTACTCCCTTCACCTTCTAGTGTGTTTCTAGCTGCGTGGAATTTGATCCTATCTGGTGAATTGCTGAAACATATCACAATTAGTGCAAGACGAGCGATCACTGGATTCATTATTGGGGGCGGGATTGGCTTTATATTAGGTGTACTCAACGGTTTGTTTCCGATTTCAGAAACCTTGTTTGATACAACCTTGCAAATGCTACGAACGATTCCGAACCTGGCATTGCTTCCACTCGTGATTTTGTGGTTTGGAATTGGCGATGAAGCACGGTTATTCTTAGTATCGTTAGGAGTACTATTCCCGATTTACCTCAATACATTTCATGGAATCCGCAATGTTGATCCTGGATTGATTGAAATGGGTCGGGTCTATGGCTTGAAGCCACTACAATTGTTTTGGAAGATTATCCTTCCAGGTGCAATGTCTTCGATTCTAGTCGGAGTACGTTTTTCACTGGGAATTATGTGGCTGACTTTGATTGTTGCAGAAACGATCGCGGCGGATTCTGGCATCGGCTACATGGCAATGAATGCGCGGGAATTTATGCAAACAGATATTGTCGTTCTGAGTATTTTGCTTTATGCATTGTTTGGGAAATTAGCAGATGCGATCGCAAGAGCATTAGAGCGATCGTGGCTCCGATGGAATCCAAACTACAAAAACGTTTAACTTTCGAGTGCCTCACCAAGCCCATCCAACCTCTGCATAACTGGATGGGCTTTTTTTATGCTGAAAAGCTATATCTTAGATGCTGCATTGATGAAATCTGATCGTTAATCAATTTGAGAAACTACCTTTATGGTTTTGCTTCAATAAACCAGCGCCATACAACCCTTTCAGCATTGGGATTATCCTGGGGAATCGTAGACACAACCAGTAGTTCTCCATTGTTGTTAACAAACTCAAAGCGGCAGGGTGCTTGACCTGTGCCAGAACAATCTTTTACTTCTACATAACCTCGTTCTAAAAGCATTCTCACAACTTGTTCACGACGGTTAGGAGGATCGCCCTGAGTATGCGGTTGCCAGCCTTGATCGATTAGTTTTTGACGAGCTTCGGAGTAAGGCATATTTTCAGTTAGCCCCAAGGTGTTTACATGGATTGGAGAAGCTGCCGAAGTTACGTTCTTTGTGGATTGTAATTTTTGAGTCAACTTCCAACAGCCATTTTGGTGCTGAAAAATGTAAGCGCCCGGATTTCCATAGGTTTGTACGATTTCTTCAGACTCAGTTCCGGTGACATCTCCGGTGTATCTGTACTGTGCTTTGATATAGTTCACGCGGAATGTATCTGCGCTTGTTCGATCGATATCGAGCTTGAGCCGAGTATAGGGGCTATTGTCTACACTCGATGGCACCAGTTGAACCCAGCGAGTATCTACTAAATTGATGCTAAATTCATCATCCTGGCGACGCAAAACTTCTAGCACCTGCGCGGGATTGTCGTAGTCTCGAACTTCAATACGCTCGGCAGTATACATCGCCCGCAGATCGTTACCTTGTTCATCTTTGCCGAAAACGAATTTCTCAAAAAAGGTTTCATATTCAGATCGATCGCAGAACGCAGGTAGATTTGGGCGTTGTGCAATTTGAGCTTCAGAGGTTGGCTCATTCGATCGAGGAACAGTTGCAGATTTAGGAATAGGTGTGGAGCTAGATTGTGTTGCGACTGAGGAGGGAGTGCTTACATTACAAGCTTGAATCAATCCGATGAGAGCGAGCGGCATCAATTTGTAAGAATTCATGATCGTCATGTCGTGAAAAGCTAGAAAATCAACTTAGACCTGTGGACAGGCAACTCCTTTTGTGCTGATTGGTTCAATTTTCTCAGTCTTCGTGTTTGCTCTCCATGCTCGATAAATCGTTGTGCGAATATCGTCATGGGTTGCTTCTGCGATCGCAAAAATTTCTCGATCGTTCACGCCATCCAATCGACAAAACGCATAATGCAATTCTTGTGATCTAGGAAATGTTGGTAGCTCCATGACATCAACCACCTGCACAGGAACGGCCCCGCCGCGATCCCATTTGAGAACCTTGGTAAACCAGATCATTCTGGTGTTTCCTCGCTGCACGAAATCAGCCCGATATCGTCCCCCTTTCACTACCCAACCGCCGTTATCTTTGAATCCGGTTGGAAGCTGACGATAAGTTAGCCCAATGTACGATCGCAAGTTTGATCGAGAAAAAGATGAGGCTTGACCCAGAACAGGTTGAGCGACTAGCGGTAGTTGTGTGCCCAGCATGATACCTGCAATCAAGGCAACTCCAAGAAGAATGCGATCGTGCATTTTGAATCTGTTATCGATCATGGTTTGACTGAGTTTTGATTGAGCGGTCATCGTTTTACTTAAATCTTTGAATAGGTCTAAGGATTAACGCTAAGGAGGTCATGCAATTTTTGAGTTGAGTATGCCTCCGGCATCGGATTCACCGACCAAACGATAAGTTCCGCAATGAGTCTGAAGATTGAGAATCCACACCCAACCACCCAGGAGAAATTGCGCGACCGCTGGAGATCAATTCATCGCGATCGCTGATGGAAGACAGGACTGCCCGATATGTTCACGAATTAGGCGAACACTTTTACGCTGCAAAAATCACCGTTTTTCTGGATTAGAGATCAATATTTTTTCGTGATCTAGCTTTTTCAGTGGGGAACACTACTCGACAAAAGCCCTCTTCAAGCACGAATTTCCATGACGATTTCTCTCTATCTGAATCACCGCGATGTTAAATCTCGACAGAACGACGTTACCACCTTCGCTTCTGAATAATCGCTATCAAGTCTTAGGCGTATTAGGCGATGGTAGCTTTGGCATGACCTATTTAGTAGAAGATACACTGATGCCTTCGGCGCGAAAGTGTGTTGTAAAACAGCTAAAACCTGTGAGTGACAATCCACAGGTGCATCAAATGGTGCAAGAACGCTTTCAACGCGAAGCTGCCGTTCTAGAGAAACTCGGCGAGAACTACGATCAAATTCCCCGTCTCTATGCCAACTTTGTCGAAGGCAATCATTTCTACCTAGTTGAAGAATGGATTGATGGAGTCACCCTAACTCAAAAAATCCAATCTGAAGGAATATTGAACGAAGGAACAGTGCGAGAAATTCTCTGTGGGATACTGCCTGCGATCGCACATATTCACCGTCATCAAATTATTCACCGCGATCTCAAACCGGACAATATCATCCTGCGGAATAGCGATCGTAAACCAGTTTTGATTGACTTTGGTGCAGTGAAAGAAACAATGGGAGCAATCATCAACTCTCAAACGAACAGTTCACATTCGATCGTCGTTGGTACTCCCGGTTACATGGCATCTGAGCAGCTTGCAGGACGACCCGTTTATGCAAGCGATTTCTACAGCTTGGGAATGACCGCCATCTATTTACTAACAGGTAGACAACCGCAAGATCTCGATTCTGATCCACGCACCGGAGAGATTCACTGGCAGCATTACGCTCCAATGATTAGCCCTGGATTCGCAGCAGTACTGAACCGATCAATTCACATTAATCCTGCTGCTCGGTTCGCTTCGGCTGAAGAAATGCTCACAGCAGTTCTTGCATTAGGAAGCAGCACTTTACCGTTTGGTCATATGCAGCCTGCAAACATGATTGCAGCAGCTCAACCACTTCCGAGCATTCCTCACACCCAATTTAATTCAACCTCAAACTTTTCATCTCCACACTCTCAAATGACACCTACTTCAGCTCCAGGCAGTGAATGGAAAAAAGCAGTCATCACTGGCGGCATCATCGGTATCAGCATTCTAGGCGGAGCCTTGTTGCTCAAAAGTCAAATTCCAGGCGTTTCAACCGAAGTCAAACCATCTGCTTCTCCTAGTCCCGTTGCTTCTGCGTCACCCAGTCCATCGTCGAGTCCTGCTCCGAGTGCAGCAAGCTCACCGAAACCCTCTCCGACTGCGGCAGCCCCGGCTCAACCTACCATTCCAGCTTTAACTCAGGTTACCGATACCAATGCCACGATCGTGGGTGAACCAGGCGCAAAGAACATCCGCTCTGGAGCAACAACCAGTGACCGTGTGTTGTATCGAGGCATTCCCGGCGATCGCGTTCGGATTATTGGGACTAGTCGTAATTCAGATGGGCATCCTTGGTATCAGATACTGTTACCCGATGGCGGTACAGGATGGATTGCGGGTCAACTCGTCAATCCAGATCGACCGATTGTTCAAGCTCCAGTTTCAACTCCCGTACAATCGCAGTCTTCTGACACGAATGCCACGATCGTCGGGCAACCGGGCAGCAAGAACGTTCGGAGTGCGCCAGGAACGGACAATAGTGTAGCGCACATTGCTTATACAGGCGATCGGGTTCGCATCCTCGACATCGGAAATGATTCAGGTGGCTATGTCTGGTACAAAGTCTACTTCCCGAATTCTGGCGCGATAGGCTGGATTGCCGAACAGTTAATTCAACGAGATTAGTGATGAACTTTGAGTGTAAAGAGGTCTGAATGAGGCAATCTTTTCTGTCTTCCCGATCGCTGCGATTTATGTTGATCGCAGTGCTAAGTGCGGGGTTTATTGTCTTTGTCGGGTTAGGACTTGAATCTAAGATGGCTTCTTCAGATCCTGCCACTCAAGTTGTGCAGCCCCCTCAGCCTCAGTTCTCAGTGCCGCCTCAGAGACAGTCTCCTCCGATCGCGGTTACATTACCGCGTGAAAAGAGTGTACCTTCCGTTCCAACAGTTCCACCTCCACCCGCTATCATTCTCTCGCAACCCAATCCTGCCCCCGTGACGGTAAAAACGGCTTATGGTCATCTGCCGTATGCGGAAAATGATGCCATTCGCTTAGAAGTTGTGGGTCAGTATGTGCGCGATGGTTACGCTCGTGATGAACGATTAGATATAGAAGCTGCTCAAGCCTTTCGCCAAATGGCAAAAGCGGCAAAGGCTTCGGGGGTCTTACTCATGCCACTCTCCGGATTCCGCGAGGTTTCAGTTCAAGCAGAGCTATTTGCTCGCCAGATCGAGCGCAAAGGCAGCAAAGAAGAAGCAGCAAAGTGGAGCGCGCCCCCTGGACATAGCGAGCACCATACTGGATATGCGATCGACATTGCCGATCAGCAATCTCCTGAGAGTGATCTTAAGATTAGTTTTGAAGCTACTCGTGCTTATCAATGGTTAGCAGAGAATGCCGTTCAGTACGGGTTTGAGTTATCTTTTCCGCCCAATAACTGGCAAGGAGTGAGCTATGAACCTTGGCATTGGCGCTATGTCAGAAGTACCAGAGCGCTACAAGTGTTCGCAGCAGCAAAGCGTCCTCAGTAGTTTAAGAACACGAGAATGAAAGAGCTTGCAGAGAAGTCACAAGCCTAAATGAGATAAAAGAGCATTAATTGTGAGAAGTGGGAGATAGGGAGCAGGGACATCATTTCAGATCTTCACCCTATCTCCCTATTTCCCATCTTCTTATCAGATTGGATCAACCCCCTTCAGAATCCCAAAAAGTACGGCTTGACAGGCTTCTAATTGATTCGTACACTTAATCTACGATAGATCTATCGAGTTATGCTAGATTAGTATCCCCTGGACAGAGGTAAAAATGACGATTTCTACTGACTATGATCCTGCTTCTCCTGTGAGCCTACCTACCGTAGAAGAGCGCGCGCTTAGTTCTGTATTAAAGCTTGCTCCAGCACGTCGCTCATTACCAAGCTGGGTCAAAGCTGAGATGAACTGGGTGCGTCGATTGTGGTGGCATACGAAAGCCTATGGAACAATTTTGGGTGTGGCTCTCTTGGCTGGTGGAAGTATAGTTGTGTTGCTATTTCATCAAAAATTACGGCAGTTGTTTCGATGAGTTATTTTCCTGAAACGTTGCTTTGAAACCTTGCTCAAGTTGCATAAAAGTCTGACCTGCTGAAGAATTAGGGGATGCGATCGCAATCGGAGTTCCGGCATCTCCACCTGACGCACCTTGTTGTTTGAGTGCAGCAGCAAGATTGACCGCGATCGTAGATTTGCCAACGCCACCTTTCCCGCTCGAAACTGCGATCGTTATTCTCACGCCTGGAATTGTGCAGAGTTGAATATCAACCTTCTTACACCACTCTAGGCGAGAGAGGATCGTTTGGATGTGGTCTTGTAAATTGTGCTGATGGCAACCCACATAGAGCCGTAGATAAACGTAATCATCTACAATCCGCAAGTTTTACACCATGCCTAAACTTACAATGTCATTGTTCAGATCTGGTTCAATGACTTGCTTGAGTAATTGTGTAACTTCTTGAGATTGATCAGGTATTGGCAGCAGGTTGTATCACAGCTTGAATTTTTTGAATCGATCGTTGAGCATAAATGCAAACATCTCGTTCTGGATTTGCTTGTTTCGCCTTGATGCCTGTCATTGTTCCGGCAGTTCCACCATCAATCACCAGCACATTTTTCTGCAACCACTGAGTTTGAATAGAGTCTGTCATTGAAAATTCCTCACAGTGCATTAGAAACGGCTTCTTTCACCGCAATTTTCTTAGGGATCAGCTTGATATCGTGAAATGCATCCGCGATCGCTTGTTGCTTGGTAATCACTTCATTCGTCAAAGGCAGTACACCATACTCTCGACGTTTTTCCGCTTTTTCCAAAATTGCTGCATCAATCCCAAGTTCAGGCGATAAGAATTTCGCAACTTCTGCCGGATTACTCTTTGCAAAGTCGCTGACTTTCTTGACCTGCTCTAGCAATGTTTTCAGAGCTTGTGGCTGTTTCTCAATAAAAGATTGAGCCGCGAGATAGTAACCCCGATTTGGCGCAAGCCCAGTCGCATCTTGGATGATTCTTGCTCCTGCTGATTCTTCTGCAACCGCAAGATACGGATCCCAGATCGCCCATGCGTCTACATTTCCACCTTCAAATGCTGCTCTTGCATCCGCAGGTGTTAGAAAAGCTGGGGTGATGTCGCTATAGCTCAATCCAGCCGACTGCAAAGCGCTGATCACCAAATAATTTGTATTGGAACCTTTTGCAAAAGCAACTTTCTTTCCTTTAAGATCCTGAATTTTCTGGATTGGAGAATCTTTGCGAACGACGATCGCTTCTGCTTTCGGACTCCAAGGATCATACGCCACATATCGAACGGGCGTACCTGCTGCTTGAGCAATGATAGGCGGAGATTCGCCCGTGTAACCAAAGTCGATCGCGCCTGCATTCATCGCTTCTAGCATGGGCGGGCCTGCTGGAAACTCTGTCCAAGCCACAGAACTTCCTGCTCCAGCAAGCGCTTTTTCTAGCTCACCTCTGGATTTTAATAAGCTCAGAATGGTTGCGGCTTTCTGATAGCCGATTCTGATCGCCCCTACATTTGCAACTGGACTTGCTGTATTGCCTGAAGGCGCAGACGTGGTTGAAGGATTGGAAGAACAAGCCGCAACCAAGCTTAAACTCAATCCGATCGTGAACAAGAATGTAAACGATTTTTTAGCTTGCTGTCTAAATCTCTTCGGCAATGTCTGAAAAAACGATCGCACGTTGAACTGGGTGAACACCGCTAACTCCTTAAAACAGATGACAGGATGTAATACGCAATACCCGATAGTCCAGGTATATTCGCTAAATCAGAATCTACGGTGAATCAGTAGAGATATTGTAGATTCGGTTCAACAGTATTGCATAAATCCTTCTGGGAAGACAAGACTTGTTCACTGATTAAGAAAATCGCCATAATGACGATTCTTTAATCTTTTAGCGATCGTATTTATAGCGCATTGCCGTAATCGATCCTTTCTTCAGTTGAAGCCACACGCGCAGCACTAGAGTAAATTGTGCAGGTCGAATCGAGGCGCGTTAGGTTCGAGGAGAAGCACTAGGTCACAAAATTTCTAGCTCCTCCATCACACTCCATGTTGTTTGAACCAAGCTTGCAAGCGTCGCCAACCATCCTTTGCTTCTGCCTCACGATACGAAGGACGATAGTCAGCGAAGAATGCATGAGGCGCATCTGGGTAAACGATGATCTCAGATTTGCTAGAACTCGATTTAAGACGATTACGCAACGTTTCAACTGTATCTAACGGAATGCCTGTATCTTGTCCTCCATAGAGTCCGAGAACTGGAACAGTCAAAGCCGAAGCAATATCAGCTGGATGCTTGGGAGTGAGCGGAGTAGAGTTACCGACAAGACGCCCATACCAAGCCTCGCCCGTTCTTACATTTGGATTGTGAGCGGCATAAAGCCAAGTAATCCAACCTCCCCATCAAAATCCTGTTACTGCGAGTCGGCTCTTATCTCCTTGACCAGATTTAACTGCCCAGGCTACTGTGGCATCGAGATCAGAGAGCACTTGAGCATCGGGAACCTTAGCAACGATCGAGCGAATTTCTTCAATGTTACTCCATTTGGAAACATCGCCTTGGCGTGCAAATAGTTCAGGCGCGGTTAGCTTCGCTGTGCTGAAGGCAACGCTAAATATCCCAACTTAGCAAACCGCCGAGTAATGTCTTGAATATGTTCATGCATACCGAAGATCTCTTGAATTACGAGAACAATCGGAAAGTTGCTGCCAGTCGCAGGAGCAGATCGATAAGCAGGAATCGTTCCATCTTTGACAGGAATGTCGATCGCTCCGGTTACTAAGCCTTCTGAATCTGTTTTGAGCGTTGCGCCTGAAATGGGTTGGACAGCAAGGGCAAAGCCTGTTGCAAGTGTGGCTGTTGTCATAAATTTGCGACGAGTAATCGGTTTCATTGTGCCTGTTCTCTAAACAGTGAGTCGCCAAATGTACTGAAGAAGAAAGAGTAAAACCTCTATCTAAAAAACTAATTAGATTATCTAATATTTCGTTTCAATAATTATGTCGCCAAGAAGACTTGAATTCCCAAAGAGGCTATGCAATACTTCAAAGTTATTCTACGGTAACACGACCGACAAACCGGATGATGTTCTGAATTAACCTGTCTGGATCGTTACAGCAAAACTGATTTGAACTTTTAGGACATACGCTATGAGTACCCTACAGCTTTACTTCACCCGGCGTTCTACCTTCTCTCAACGCACTCGCGTTGTTTTGGCAGAAAAAAAGATTGAATTTACTCCAGTCGAAATTGATCTTGCCGATAAGCCTACTGATTTTCTCAAGATTTCTCGCTACGGGAAAGTACCTGCGATTAAGCATGGCAATGTTGAACTCTATGAGTCTGCGATCGTCAATGAGTATCTTGATGAGGTCTTCCCAGAACCACCGCTTCTACCCAGTGATCCAGCACAAAGAGCGATCGCACGCATCTGGATCGACTATGCAAATACTCGATTTGTACCTGCTTTTACTAAACTGCTGCGCGGTCAAAATGCTCAAGAACAAGAGCAAGGGCGGAGAGAGTTCACAGAAGCGCTCTTGTATATTGAGCAAGAAGGACTCGGCAAACTCTCGAACAATGGCACTTACTGGCTAGGAGAGCAATTTAGCTTAGTCGATATTAGCTTCTATCCGTGGTTTGAACGGTTGCCTCTGCTCAATCATTTCCGCAAGTTTGAACTTCCAACAGAAACTCCTCGACTGCAAGCCTGGTGGAAAGAAGTGCAGAATCGTCCTTCTATCCAATCAGTTGCTAATTCTCCTGAATACTACATTGAAAGCTTCACGAAGATTTTAGGCCAACCCACTGTAGTCGGCGCAGTTCAAAAGTAGGAAAGATCCTGTATGAGTAACAGTCAGCTTCTAGATAGACTCCAAGTTGATGAACTTCCTCAAATTGAGGCAAGTTTGAACTACTTGATTCCGATGACACAAAAGCCTGTTTACTATGTTCAGGAAACGCCAGCCGGACAGCCGCAACATAGTGGATCGTTTGAGGCGCGACAAGTAGTCATCCAGAATGCGCGATCGCTCTCGAACTTATCTATCGATCGAGAAGGCTTTCAACTCGTTCATCATCACAGTTCTGTTCAGAATTTCTACGACGATGAAGCCGTTCGCCGCATTTACTATCCTGAAGCTGAAAAGCTGTTAACAACCT
The DNA here is from genome assembly GCF_026735145.1 of Leptolyngbya sp. GGD. Lineage (NCBI taxonomy): Bacteria > Bacillati > Cyanobacteriota > Cyanophyceae > Leptolyngbyales > Leptolyngbyaceae > Leptolyngbya > Leptolyngbya sp. GGD. The sequence continues at coordinate 363,283 of NZ_JAPQKE010000001.1, read as the reverse complement.
TGACAGGCGCGTTCAAAGCCGTTGTTTTTGATCACAATGTTCGGAATGCACAACGGGCACAACGTCATGAAGACAATGCCAAAGAGCCTGTGAAGCGCGTTCACAACGATTTCACAGCAAAATCTGGTTATAGCCGTGCCAGACTTGAGCTAGCGGCACGAGGTGTTGAGAACATTGCTGAATTGCTTCAGCATCGATTCAGTGTAGTGAATGTTTGGCGACCGATCGCTGCCCCTGTGCAAGAATCTCCGATCGCAGTTTGTGACGCGCAGAGTCTTGCCTTGACAGATCTCGTTCCACTTGATTTGGTGTACCGAGATCGCATAGGCGAAACTTACGCAATTACCTACAACTCCTTGCATCGTTGGTTCTACTTCCCACAGCAACAGCAACACGAAGTTCTACTGATCAAATGCTTTGATTCCGCAGAAGATGGGCGAGCAAGATTCACTGCTCATAGTGCATTCGACGATCCCACAAGTCCAGTCGATGCACCTTCTCGCAAAAGTATTGAACTGCGAACTTTCATTTTCTATCCCTCATAATCTAGGAGCAAATTGACGAGATGAGCGCAAGAAAACAACTGAGATTAGGCGCTTTTTTGATGAGTTCTGGGCATCACTTAGCAGCATGGCGACACCCAGATGCCAAAGCCGATGGCGGTCTGAGTTTTGAACATTTTAAGCAAGTTTCACAAACCGCAGAGCGCGGAAAATTTGACATGATTTTCTTTGCCGATGGGGTTTCAGTCCGAGATCGCGGAAACATCAACGCGCTGAGTCGAGCAGGACACGTCGCTCATTTTGAACCGCTGACGTTACTGTCTGCTCTCTCAGTTGTCACAGAACGAATCGGTCTAGCTGCAACGGTTTCAACCACCTACAATGAACCTTACCATCTTGCTCGCAAATTCGCTTCATTAGACTATCTCAGCGGTGGTCGAGCAGGCTGGAATCTAGTTACCTCTGCAACGAATGCCGAAGCAAAAAACTTCAACCTCGAAAAGCATCCCGATCATAGTCCTCGCTATCAACGTGCTCGTGAGTTTGTCGAAGTTGTGACAAAGCTCTGGGATAGTTGGGAAGATGATGCTTTCTTAAGGGATAAAGAATCTGGAGTCTACTTTGATCCAGATAAACTACATGTTCCGAACCACAAAGGCGAGCACTTTTCTGTACAAGGTCCATTGAATATTGCTCGTCCGCCTCAAGGCTATCCCGTCATAATTCAAGCAGGTTCTTCTGAGGATGGTAAGAATCTTGCCGCACAGACTGCGGAAGTCATTTTTACAGCACAGCAAACGTTGGAAGATGCTCAAGCATTCTATACAGATGTGAAAGGACGGCTCGCACAGTATGGACGATCACCTGATCATCTCAAGATCATGCCAGGAATTTTCCCAGTGATTGGACGAACTGAGCAAGAAGCACAAGAGAAATTCGAGCTTTTGCAATCGCTCATTCATCCTTCTGTTGGCTTGGGTCTGCTGACTGGGCTAGTCGGTGGAATTGATCTCTCGAACTATCCAATTGATGAGCCGTTGCCGAATTTGCCTGAGACGGAACTTGCTCAGAGTCGATTAAAGCTGGTTAAAGACCTCGCGCAACGAGAACAGTTAACAATTCGACAGTTGTATCTCGCGATCGCGGGGGCGCGCGGGCATCGGCAAATTGTCGGTACACCGGAATACATTGCAGATCAACTCGAAGAATGGTTTGTCAAGGAAGGCGCAGACGGCTTTAACATCATGCCGCCCTATCTACCGGGTGGCTTAGATGAGTTTGTTGATTTAGTCATTCCTGAATTACAACGTCGGGGATTGTTCCGAACTGAATATGAAGGACAGACCTTGCGAGAAAATCTTGGGCTACCTCGTCCAGAAAACCAACACCGAACAAAAGTGTTAGCATCCATTTCTTGACGAGAATTGTCTGAGGTAGCAGAAAAAGACGCTGTGGTTGCTTTTTACGATGAAGGAAGTAACCGCAGCATTTATTTCAGCACAATGAATGTTGTGAATGGTCAAGATGTCATGTTGCGTAGCGTTTCAATGTTCAACGCGAGTTTTTTCCCTAGCCATAGCGCATGAGCGGTATGATCAGCAACATCATCTCCTGTTGTTGGATGCACTAAGATGTCTAATCCTTCGCGATTGAGCATCAGCCATGAAACAATCTCACCAAACTGCTCTGGAGCAAACAACACCTGATACATCGATTGCGGGTGAGGTCCTACATTTGCATCATGCCAGCGTCCCAGTTGGACTTCAAAGCGATCGCTCAATCCTTGCCGCACTCGTGCAGCCGCCTCACGACTCTCTGGATTAAAGTAAACATGCGCATGGAAATCTTTGATCTCAGTCATAAGTTATTGAATAGTCAGAACGTTATTCATCAGATAAACCTAGCAAAGGTTCCTCAAAAATCTCATTCAGTAATCCCAAGGCTTCATCAATTTGAGCCACTTGTTCTGCGGTCAAGCTACTGAGCAAATCTGTAATGTAAGCGCGAGTTTGAGCGCGAGTCTGATATAGATGCTGCTTACCTTCCTCGGTCAAATTGAGTACAACTCTGCGGCGTTCTTCTGGGTTGTCATACCGCTCAACATAATTCCGCTGGACGAGCCTTTCTGTATTGGCCGATGCGGTAGCACGAGTTACTCCCAAATGTTCTGCAAGTTCAGATAACGACGCGCCGGGAGTACGATCGAGAAATGCCAGTGTTCGGAACTGCGGAACAGAGAGTTCAGTACTCTTTCGTGCCCGCATATCTGCCCGGAGACAACGCATCACTAATGGAATAACCTCCACTACCTTAGAGGCGCACTGCTCCGAAATCTTTTTCCGAGACAACTTTTTGGCTCCCATGCAACCGACACGCTCCAAATCGCTAACACAAATACGCTCAGAGTGCCATTGTACTGTATCGCCAGGATCTAAATCCACGGAGTACGTATCAGCGTCCCTGAGAGCGTCAGCGCTGGAGAATCCAAAATCTGAATTTCAATTCAAATCTTGGTGAATTTTGCAGAATCTCATCTGTATCTCTTCTATCACAAATACGCTCCAACAATTAGAAACACAAATCATCAGAATTACAGATATTTTGTCTTTTAAATACTTTTTTCTCCTTGGTAACTATGCGATACTTCGCACAATCTACGGTGAGTTGATTGATTTAAGTAGTACTGTAGCAATCTAGCATACCCTATGAAACAGATGTGATGCTTTGTAGCTGTTAGTCTGCCCCAATTTCATAGATAAGTTAGGTTGCTATTTTTATTAATTTTTTTCAGAAAGGAATACCGACGCATCAACTTGCTGAAATTTCTACAATACCGTGAGGTTCACCTTCATACCTCAAGCTATCCTATTATGACACTTGCTCCTGATCTGTCTTCAACTAAAACTTCTCTGTTACGCGATCGCTATGGGACAGCATTCGATTTAGATGCTCCTTGGAATCGAACTTTATCTGACCTGTTCTCTCATCGCTCAATCCGAGCTTATCTTTCTAAACCGCTACCATCAGATACTTTAGAACTCTTAGTTGCGGCAGCTCAATCAGCTTCAACTTCATCGAATCTACAGACTTGGAGTGTCGTTGCGATCACAGATCAAGCTCGTAAAGAACGATTCGCTCAACTTGCAGGCGGACAATCTCATATTCAGCAATGTCCATTGTTTCTGGTCTGGGTAGCAGATCTAGCACGACTTGCTCATATTGCTGAAAATCGCGGGCTACCTCACGAAGGGTTGAACTATCTAGAGATGTTTTTGATGGCTTCGATCGATGCGAGTCTTGCGGCTCAAAATGCTGTCATCGCAGCAGAATCGCTCGGCTTGGGAACAGTCTACATTGGTGCATTGCGAAATCAACCGGAAGCAGTTTCAGCAGAACTTAATTTACCGAAGCATGTCTTTGCTGTATTCGGGTTGTGTGTTGGTTATGCTGATCCTGAAAAGCCAGCAGCGATTAAGCCTCGTTTGCCACAGGAAGCTGTTCTGCATCAGGAGCAGTACAGTTTAGAGATTCAAAACGAAGCGATCGAGCACTATGACGAAACGATGACTCGCTTTTACGCAGAGCAGCAGATGAATACGCCTGGAAATTGGTCACAGCATTCTGTCGATCGCATTGCGACTCCAGAATCGCTGCGAAATCGCGCTCAACTGCGTGAGTTTCTGAATAATTTAGGGTTTGAGCTACGTTAATTTAGAGGGTTTTCAGATGGTTACTACCTACGATCCGACTTTATTTCAGGGCGCAGCTTCGTACTATGTGCGCTATCGATCTCGCTATCCTCAAAGTCTATTTGATCGAATCGCCGATCACTTTCAACTCAGCCCTCAAGAACGCCTGTTAGATCTTGGCTGTGGAGCAGGATTAGTTGCAATTCCATTTAGCGATCGCTTTCGGGAAGTCGTCGCGATTGATCCCGATGCTGACATGCTCAAAGAAGCTCAGGCAGAAGCAAAAAGAACAGGGGTCAATAACATTCACTGGATTCACGATCGGGCAGAATCGCTTTCTGAAGAACTTGGTCAATTTCGACTGGCAACATTTGGGCGATCGTTTCACTGGATGCAGCGGGAACTCGTTGCGGAAAAATTGCGATCGCTGCTCACTGATGATGGCGGAATTGTCATTCTCAAAACGGGCGATGATCCCTGGAATAGTCAGCTACCTTGGAAGAAAACAGCAATTTCTGTAGTCAAGCGATGGCTTGGAGATCAGCGGCGCACAGGGCAAGCAGGACAGGGCACCTGGAAATCTCTAGACGTGCCTCATGATGTGGTGTTAGAGACAGCAGGATTTACACAGCACACTACGATCGAAGTCACTTTTGAGAAAACCTGGACAGTGGATTCGTATTTAGGTTACCTCTATTCAACCGCGTTCGCGCTTCCTTCTTTTTTTGGGGAGAACCGCGAAGAGTTTGAGGCAGATCTCAAAAAATCATTGTTTGAGATTGAATCATCTGGCAACTTCACTGAAGTACTATCTGCTGCTGCACTGATTGCGCAAAAAAGTAAGTAATTCGTCTTCAATTATCTATCTATCTTGGAGTTTGTACAATGAGATCAAGAATTAAGATCCATCGTCGTCAGTTTGTTCGCATTGTGCTGCCTGGTTTAGTCGGAGTTTCAACCGCAGCATTGGGCAGTTGTGGCAAGCCAGCTTCGACTGTCTCTAGTTCTCCCAATGCAGCAACTAATATTGCTGCCAATACTGGCTCTAGCATCGGCTCTGGAATCAAAACGAAGGTAATTCGCCTAGGCTTTCAGCAAGCAGGAGACTTAGTAAAAGTTACCGGGGTCTTAGAGAAACGATTAGAGCCATTGGGTGTCAAAGTTGAGTGGGCACAATTTGTCCAAGGTCCACAACTCATGGAAGCAATGAATGTGGATAAGATCGACTTAGGATCAGTTGGTGAAACGCCGCCTATTTTTGCTCAAGCAGCGGGAGCACAAATCGTTTATGTTGTCGGCTCAAAAACCACGCCCCAAACCGGAAAAAGCAGTATTATCGCTGTTCCGCCGGAGTCTCCCATCCAAAAAATTGAAGATATCAAAGGACAAGAAGTTTATTTTCAGAAAGCTTCAGCCTCTCACTACTTTATCTTGGTCGCACTAAAAGAAGCAGGACTAAGCATCAAAGATATCAAAGTCAGAAGTATCCCCAATGTAGAAGCACGAGCCGCATTTATTGAAGGTAAAGTACCTGTGTGGGTGTCGGGCGATCCTCACTACGCGATCGCAGAAAAGCTCGGTCGAATTCGGGTGCTTCGAGATTCCGTCGGAACGAACTCGCCCGGTGGGTACTATGTCGGTCGGCGAAAGTTTGCTGAGGAAAATCCTGAATTGCTTAAGATTGTCATTGAAGAGATTGACAAAATTGAGCAGTGGGCAGAGGCAAATCGAACCGATGCAGCTAAGCTCATTGCACCCGAACAAAAACTTGATTTAGATGTCATGCAGAAAGTGATTGATCGGCGCACATTTGGACGCAGAGCGATTAGCCCAGACCTGATTAGGGATCAGCAACGTGTCGTCGATGTGTTCTTTGAAAATGCGTTGATTCCTAAGAGGGTCAATGTTCAAGATGCATTGTTACCCTCTGATCTCTATGCTGCAATCACGCCACAAAACATTAGCCAACGCTAAGAATAGCAAGCTAGACATTGCGAGTTCTGGGTAGAGCTTTGAAGAAATTGAATCTCAGCTGTCGCTGCACTCTGGGAAAGGTTTTGGACAAGTTTAGAGCAAATTGATTAAAAACTCCGGTTTAACGGTAGATTTTTCGGTGTTTGATGCCTGTTTATGAGAGAATGGCGTGAGAATACACTTTTCACGCCTTTGTTGAATGACTCCTTTTGAGAAGAATCAACAACCTAAGCTCTTTATGACACGAGGATCAATCTATGAAACTCAGCACTTGGACAGCAAGAATTTTCGCAATGTTGGCAACTTTCACGGTGTTTTCAGCGCTTGCTCAGAGCGGGGTCGCAATTTTTCTCTTTTCCCCTAGCTTCACTCTCCATATCTCTAATTTTCCCCAAGTCCAGATCGCTAGTTGCTATCCTACAGAGCCAGAACCGAGTCCCTCTCCTACTCCGAGTCCTGCTCCGGCTCCAAAATTTCAGCTTATATAGATTTAGCAGGATTGACCTATGAGCAGTGTTGAACTTTCTCTACCGCGCTCGTCGCAACCTCGCCCACAGCGGTTAGGCGTGCTGGTAATTTTAGCGATCGCAGTTGCCGCTGCGATCGGACTGACTTTGTTTGGATGGCGGCAGAGCGTTTTATTTCTGATTGGTGGATTGTTTGGAATCAGCTTGTATCATGCAAGTTTCGGTTTTGCTTCTGCTTATCGGAGACTCTTTGTTTATGGCGATGTGAATGGAGTCTTGTCTCAAGTTTTGATGCTTGCGATCGCGACTGTGTTGTTTGTACCGTTCCTCGCAACTGGGTCTTTCTTGGGACAACCGATTGAAGGAGCTGTTGCACCCGTTGCTGTTCAAGGCGCGATTGGAGCATTTCTATTTGGGATTGGAATGCAATTAGGGAGCGGGTGCGCTTGTGGAACGCTATACACGATTGGGGGTGGCAGTAGCGGCATGGTGTTGACATTGCTGACATTTGGAATTGGTTCTTTCTGGGCAAGTCTCACTGGAGGTGTTTGGGCAGGATTGCCGAGATTGAATCCAATTTCTTTGGTTAACACTTGGGGTTGGGCTGGTGGTGCAATTCAGCTCGCAGTCTTGGGATTAATTGCGTTTGTGCTTTGGAAGCGACGGGATACGACTCCCTCTGTGCAGCGATCGTTCTCATTGCTGTATGGTCCTTGGTCGTTGGTTTGGGGCGCTATCGCGCTTGCTGTTCTAAACTGGTTAACGCTGCTTGTTGCTGGAAGACCTTGGGGCGTGACCTGGGGCTTTACGCTCTGGACAGCGAAGATTGCTCAATTCTTAGGGTGGAATCCAGCAGCGAGTGCATTTTGGAGTAAAGGATTTGGAGCAGACGCTTTACAAAAAAGTGTCTTCGCAGATCCAATTTCTGTGACTAATTTCGGTGTGATTCTAGGAGCCGCACTCGCAGCAACTTTAGCAGGAAAGTTAGCAGTTAAAAAACCTCAATCAAGGTTAGCGATCGCGGCTGCGTTGATCGGCGGTTTGATGATGGGCTATGGTGCAAGGCTTGCATTTGGTTGTAATGTTGGTGCTTACTTTGGCGGGATTGCATCAACTAGCTTACATGGTTGGCTTTGGATTGTGTTTGCGCTCTTGGGGACGGGAATTGGCGTGAAGGTGCGATCGCTGTTTCAACTCTCAAATTAATCATGCGATGGATTGTCCTGTTGGCGATGATATTAGGCTTGTTGATAGCTCCGGTAGGGAGCTTTCTGCCTGGTGCTCACCACAGGACAAGTCACACCATTTCTACAGGTTCAGCGATCGCCCAGTACTATTTTGATCAAGGATTACTCTTTGCTTATGGTTTCAATTATGCAGAAGCTTATCGATCGTTTCAGACCGCTGTAAAGCTCGATTCTCATTGTGCGATGTGCTACTGGGGAATGGCTTATGTGTTGGGTTCAAATATCAATACTGAAATGCCAACAGATCGAATGCCACTCGCTTGGGAAACGGTGCAGAAAGCGGTTTCACTCCAAAATACGGTTACTTTAGCAGAACGGACATATATTCAAGCATTATCAAAGCGATATACAGCTAGTTTGAACTACGATCGCGCTTCTTTAAATCTTGCTTATGCCAATGCAATGCGCGAAGTTGCTCAGAACTATCCGGCTGATTTAGACGCGGCAACGCTTCTCGCTGAAGCTCTAATGGATACGATGCCCTGGAACTATTGGCAAGATAATGGTGAGCCAAAACCAGAGGGGCGAGAAATTCTGGATACGCTGCAATCGGTGCTAGAGCGAGATCACAATCATGTTGGAGCATTACATTTTTATATTCATGCAGTAGAAGAAAAGCATCCAGAACTCGCGATCGCGGTTGCGGATCGACTGCGAGATTTACATCTTCCGCTTGGGCATCTCGTTCATATGCCGTCTCACATTTATCTAAGAGTTGGGCGCTATCAAGACGCAGTCAGAAGTAATCAAGACGCGATCTCAGTTGACCAAAAAACACGAACGCAGAATGGGATTTACCGATTCGCTTACGTGCCGCACAATCAGCACTTTCTCTGGTACGCGGCTACACTCGCCGGAGAACAACAGATCGCGCTTCAAGCTGCGGAACAGACTGCAAAACTGGTTGATCCCAATTTGCTGCGCAAACCAAGTTATGGAACCTTGCAACACTATTTGTCGATTCCTCTGTATGCTTGGGTCAAATTTGGACATTGGGATAAAATTCTTGTTCAACCTGCTCCTGAAGCTGATTTAGCTTATCCTACAGGCGTTTGGCACTATGCGCGAGGATTAGCATGGGCACATCAAAATGAGTTGCAGAAAGCAGAAATAGAACTAAAACAATTAAGAGCGATCGCGTCGAGTCCAGCTCTAAATGGCGTAACAATTTGGGATGTGAACACTACGGCAGATTTGCTAGAAATTGGGTCTGAAGTTTTAGCAGCAGAGATTGCGTCAAGACGGGGAGAGATTGAGCCAGCGATCGAATGGTTGAGAAGTGCGATCGCGAAAGAAGATCAACTTACCTATGATGAGCCTGCGCCTTGGCATTCTCCAGTGCGGCAATCGTTGGGTGCTTTGTTGCTGGTGCAGAAGCGATCGGTAGAAGCGGCACAAGTATTTCGAGAAGATTTGGCAATCTATCCGAATAATGTTTGGTCGCTTCAAGGATTGGCACGTAGTTTGAAGTGAATGGTGATTTAAGGTATCGCGACAGCTGCGTATATCATGAAAGAATCAACCAGAGCCGTGGAAGTTGAAACCTCGCCATGACACAGGCACTCGAACAGCGAATCTATACTCCTGAAGAGTATCTTGAGCTTGAACTGGCTTCTGAGACTCGCAGCGAATACTGCAATGGAGAAATAATTCCGATGACCGGAGGGACTCCTGATCACAATGAGTTGGCAATTAACCTCGCATCCTTGCTGAAATCTACTCTGCGAGGAAAGCCTTATCGCATTTTTGCCACAGATCAACGGCTTTGGATTCCTGCTCGCAATCTCTACACTTATCCTGATGTAATGGTAACTGAAAAGCCTTTACAACTTCAGACCGGGCGAACTGATACGGTGATTAATCCCTGCTTCATCGCTGAAGTGCTATCTAAATCAACGCAAGATTATGATCACGGGGATAAGTTTTCTGCTTACCGCACGATCGAGAGCTTCCGCGAATATTTGATGATTGATCAATACAGCGTTCACATCGAACACTACGTTAAAACGGCTGCCCATCAATGGCTACTCTCTGAATATGATGATCCGAGTGTCACGTTGACTTTGAGAACGTTTGACGCTCAAATCCAAATCGCTGCGCTTTATGAAAATATTGAGTTCGATCGTTGATAAAACTTAAGCACCAGCTTTGGAAGCGCAAATGCGAAGTGAACGAGAAGCCTATAAAGAAGGTTGAGGCATCTGTGGAACATCCTGAAATCATCGAATAACAACGCAATCTCGAAGGAAACGCAACCCAATGAGCCAAATTCAGACACTCCACCAACATGTAATGGATTTAGCTGAAGCAGCAGCAGTCGCCCGTTAGGTGAGACTGAACAGGCTGTACAATTGACGCGACAAGCGTTTGAACAAGAAGCCGAAGCTGCATCGCTCATTGCCGAAACTCTCGATGCGGAACCGAATCGTTCTGTGCTTCATTGCAGTGCTGCATCGCTCGCGATCGAATCTGGCGAATTCCAAACCGCAGAACGTCTGATTGCGATCGCGTTATCCGGCAACCCACCACCAGAAATCGCGGAAGAACTCAAGGATTTATTCATCCAAATCAACTTAAACCAATATCTGAAACGTCAAGGTATCGACCTCGATATCAATGGATTGCGAGAGTTGGTCAATCAATAGAGTAGAATTCCCAATAAAGCAATCTGACCTTAGGAAACCAAAACGACAAAGTTAATCGAGAGTGGTTCAACCTAGATCGTTGATTGGCTATAAAGATAACCGAAAATGCGTACAGTTAAGACATGGCAGTATCAGTTTTCTATTCGTGGCAAAGTGAACTTCCTGAAGCTGCCAATCGTTATTTCATCCGAGATGCTCTGAAAAGAGCGATGCGTAATATTCAAGAAGATTACGGACTTGATGAGCGTCCGGAAGTGGATCACGATACAAAAGGGACACCAGGATTACCAGACATAGTGCATACGATTTTTGCAAAAATTGAGGCAAGTTCTGCTTTTGTTGCTGATGTATCTTTTACATCTGAATCAGTTAATCAAAGACGTTGTGCAAACGCTAACGTTCTTATTGAGCTTGGATTTGCGCTGCACTCGCTTGGTGACGAGCGGCTGATCTTAGTTATGAATGAAGCTTTTGGAAGCCCAAAAGATCAAATGCCCTTCAATCTTGCTGCACGTCGTTGGCCAATCACCTTCACCCTTCATGCAGATGCGGATAAGCAAATTCGTAAAAAGGTTTATGAAGAACTCGTAGCCAAGCTGACCACAGCACTTAAAACAATGGCAGAGAGTGGTGTTCTATTTTCAACTCCCGCCACAAGGTCATCAGTAAAGACTGATCGGCTGCTATTTGCTAAGCTTTTGGAGCAGTTTCCCCCAAATGGCAACATGGTATATTTTCTTCGTGATTGGGATCTTGGAAACGCATTTCCTTACGAATGGTTGAGAGAAGTTAATTGTTTCATTCAGGACTGGAGTAATTCTCTATATGAGTTTCTAGATTCTAACCTTGAGGGTAAACGTGCAGACTTTATGAAGAAGTTAACCTTATTCCGATCTGAACTTAGTCTCAACGGGTGGAGATCAGGAAATGATGGTGATATTTTTTCTATGGAACTAGATGAATTCAATGATACACATCCTCGTTGGAAGAAGAGAGATGAACTCAATGCTATGGCAACAGCGGTATATGAGGCATACCAAGATCTTATTCGAGCTTGCAAGGTTCGGCTCGGTTCCCCAGAAGTCAACTAACAAAAGGTTGCAAAGATAGCTAACCTATAAACTTTCCCATTTATCCTCGTACCTGTCCATTCTGCGTTGCCTCGATCGGTAAAAATCCACCCGCTTGCATTCTCCATAACTTGTAGTAAGCGCCCTTCCGATTCAGCAAAGCATCATGCGTTCCATCTTCAATGATGCAACCTTGATCAAACACCAAAATTCGATCGAGATGCGCGATCGTAGACAACCGATGCGCCACCACAATCACCGTTTTATTATCCATTGCTAAATCCAGCGTCTCCTGAATTGCTTTCTCGGTAATCGAATCCAAACTCGAAGTCGCCTCATCCAAAATCAAGATCGGAGCATCTTTGAGAATCACTCGTGCGATCGCAATTCGCTGCCGCTGTCCCCCCGATAATTTAACGCCCCGTTCCCCCACCAAAGAATCATATCCCTCTGGCATTGGCACAATAAAATCATGGGCATGAGCTTTCCGCGTTGCCTCGATCACCTCTGCTTCCGTTGCATCCAAACGCCCATAGCGAATGTTTTCCCGCAACGTGCGGTGAAACAACGAAGGATCTTGAGGAATCAGGCTAATCTGCGCGTGCAAAGCATCCTGAGTCATGTCTCGAATATCCACCCCATCAATCAAAACTTGTCCCGATTGCGGATCAAACAACCGCAAAATCAGATTCACAAAAGTCGATTTTCCAGACCCAGAAAAGCCCACCAGTCCAACCCGTTCTCCTGGTTGAATCGTAATCGAGAGATTGTCAAACACAGGCTTCTCTGGCGAATAGCTAAACTGCACCTGCCGAAACTCAATCTGACCTTGCACAATGGTGGGCGCGATCGCAGTGTCTCGATCGACAATCTCGTGCGGTTGAACGATCGTAGAAACGCCATTGATCACATTGCCAATATGCTCAAAAAATTCCAGAAATCGCTTGCTCAAATTTCGAGCTTCACTAATGATCAACAGCGACAAACTCGTTGCCACCACAAAATCAGCCGCCGCAATCTTGCCCTGACTCCAGAGCGAGAGCGAATAGTAAAGCGTTCCAATTTTCAAAACCGCAGCAGAAATAAACTGAAACCAGCGAATCCGCTCAGAGTACCAATTAGACTTTCTGACCTCGATGAGTTCTCGCCGTAATTGCTCATTCAAATAACGGCGTTCAAACCCCAGACGCGCAAAAAGCTTAGTGCTAACCAGATTCGTCACCGCATCGACAATCATCCCAGTTGTTTCACTTCTCGCAGCAGCAGCACCACGAGCATAAATTCGACAACGAGTGGCAAGCCAGAAGGAAATACCAATAAACGCAACTGCCCACACTCCAACAAATGCCGCGAGAGGCGGATAGGCACGATAGAGCAACACGACAGCAACAACATATCCCACAATCACAGGCAAAAATTCTGTGATTGCCATTTGCATCGTCTGCGTTACGCCTAAGGAAGTTTCACTAATCCGATGCGCCAACGCTCCAGAAAAACTACTACTGAGATACCGATGAGAATGCTGTTGCAAATAGGCATAGAGCGATCGAACAATATGCTGACGATGAACCGGATGGAGAATGGTTTGCAACAGTCCCGTAGCTCGTCCGAATACGACTTCTCCCACGCTCAATGCTGCGAATAGGATGAGCGGTTGTCTCACGGTCTCAAAGATCAGTTGGCTATCTCCCGTCGATCGCGTCACACTGCGAATAATTTCCCCGATCGCATAGGGCAACATAATGCCGCAAGTGGAATGGATAATCTCCAGGACCACCATTGCCACATACCACCAACGAAACTGATTGACAAAATAGCAGATGAATCGAAACGCGGTAGTCGGTAAAGGGGGCGCTTCAGTAGCCCTTTGGAATGGTTGAGCAGAACGAGAATGTTTGAGGAAAGAACGGCGACTTGCAAAGCGAGAAAAGGCAACGCGGCGGTTCAATGCAGACTCTCCCTAGTTGTTGTCAAACTGTTGCAGAATGGCAGGAATCTCATTCAGATTGTCAATGGTGGCATCGGCAGTTGGCGTTTCTAACCAATAGAAATCTTGTTTCCAAATCGTTTTCATCCCAACCCCTTTTGCCCCCTCAATATCTGCTTTTGGATGATCCCCAACAAAAACACTGTTTTGGGCAGTGGCTCCTAATCGATCTAAAGCTCGCGAAAAAATCTCAGGCTCCGGTTTTCTGACTTGTTCAACTTCTGAGATGAGGATGGTATCAAAGTAATCTCGAATTTCCAATCCATCGATCGAACGATTCTGAACATGCCCTAACCCATTGGTCACAATCCCTAACAAGTACCCTTGTAGTTTCAACTGGTACAACGTTTCGGTAAGAAAAGGAAACGGAATACAATGCCACTGAAACTGAGTTTCGTAATCCTCAAGCAAAGCTTGCCAACGAATCGTCTCAATGCCAAATTCTACAACCAGGGCTTGATAAACCTGATCTTTCCAAACTCGACCATGACAGTCTAGCTCAATAAATCGACTTACATAATCCGCTTTAGAGACGTGATTGAAAGAGCGAGAGAGTCGATCGTACTGGGCTGCAATGAACTGCTGAACTGATGCATTGCGATCGAGCAAAGTATCATCCAAATCAAACAGAATTGATTTCAACATTTACCGCACAGCATCCCCTCGACGGTATTCAGCCGTAATGTCATCTAATTTTTGTTTCAAGCCCTCATCCAGTTTGACTGCGATCGCTTTTAAACTCTCTGTTAATTGCTCTGGACGACTCGCCCCAATAATGGGAGCCGTAATCACCGGATTTGCCAGAACCCAAGCGAGAGAAAGCGTCGTTAACGACAAACCAGCCGCATCAGCAACACGACCTAGCTCGTCAACAGTATCAAATTCGCGATCGTGCCAATAGCGATCCTGATATCGTTCCGCAGCAGCACCGAGCGTAAATCGAGTTCCCGGAGTGGGCTGACCCGTGCGATCGTGTTTCCCAGTCAGCAATCCTCCTGCCAATGGATTGTAAGGAATCACGCCCAACCCTTCTTCCTGAGCAAGCGGAAATAGTTCCCGCTCAACTTCGCGAAAAAGCAAGTTATAGCGTGGCTGAATTGACACAAAACGTGTGAGATTCCGCACATCTGCCCGACCTAAAGCACGGCTCAAGCGATACGCCAGAAAATTAGACACACCGATATAGCGCGCCTTCCCTGACCGAACAATGGTGTCCAATGCCTCTAGAGTTTCATCGAGTGGGGTTGCAACATCATCAGAGTGCAATTGATACAGATCAATATAATCCGTATTTAATCGGCGTAGGGAAGCATCGATCGCATCAAGTAAATGCTTGCGAGAAGCTCCCTGATCCCAAAGTGCATCTCCCACTCGTCCGACTGCTTTTGTAGCAATAATGAAGCGATCGCGCTTTCCCTTTAGCCAGCGTCCAATAATCTCCTCAGTCTTGCCTGCAGTAGCGACACCACCGCCTAAAGGATAAACATCAGCCGTATCGAGAAAATTGACTCCACTTGCTGCTGCTGTATCTAAAATTTGTCGAGAAGTTTCTTCATCGGACTGCAAACCGAAAGTCATTGTTCCAAGAACAAGACGCGAAACGGTTAATCCAGTTTGACCAAGTTTTGTAGTAGGTAAGGACATATCAGATTTAATCAGTTATTGCCTCAATCTTTCGTCCCTAACTCCCCCAAGTTTGAGAGACTTTGAAAGTAAAAGATTTCTTGCTATCAAAGTCCCCCATTCTGGGGGATTTAGGGGGCACAAGCTGCTAGAAACGAAGCGGTTCTCTATGCTGTCACTAAATTCTGCTTCGCAGAGTTAGATTCGATGCTGCTCAGTTTCGATTCGACGGCTGTACCCTTGAAGAAATCAGGATTCGCTTCGGTATACAGCTTGTAGGGATTCTCAAACACATAAGCTTTGAAGTCAGCTTCAGAAATTACGCCTTCTTCGACAAGCTCCCAGCTTTCTGCAAGGGGCAGAGTAATATCTGGAACATCCCAGTGACCCACATCCGACGAGTAGATCGCATTGATCTTGGCATTGAGCGGATTCGCTTTATCATTGAACGCAGCCGCGATCGTGCGATCGTCAGATTCCGACCCAAAGAAGAAGCTATTCACCCAGCGATCGCGAATATCTTCAACCGTTTCAATACCAGCCGCCGCAAAATCTTCTAGCTCACTGCCAACGGGATCGCGACTATAACGGTTAAACGATGCTCCGAGAACTGTCCGAGTCAACTCTTCTGGACTGAGAGAATAGCCTTGCGTCACTTCACCTCCAAAACGCTCAAACAATTGATAGAGTTCGTTAGAGTTCGTGAGCGCCGGATTATAGTTCTGCAACGCTTTCAGATTGCGTTTCGAGAAGCGATCGACGAGATGAATGTAAACATGAGCGCCCCAATCGGCTCCGCCTTCTAGCATGGCAACGCGCAATTTCGGAAACCGTCGCGTTACTCCACCAAAGAACAATGCTTTTGCAAACGCCTGTGATCCATCTGCAAAGTGTCCGATGTGATTGTTCATGTAGTTACTGATGGAAGAGCGCCCTGTCCAACCTTGGCTTCCATAGTGCGTGGTCACCGGAACACCCAATTCCACAACTTTTGCCCAGAATGGATCGTAGTCGTACTCACTATCCAAACCAAAAAAGTCAGTGTACGAAGCGTACTTCGCAATTTCTGGGAACTGATCCGGCGGATATTTATCTGCGATCGCTTTAATTGGTCGTCTTACACCACCCGGAATATTGATCACTTTCAAGCCCAAGGTGTTCACCGCAAATTCGAGATCCGCGATCGCTTCTTCAGGCGTTGTCATCGTGATTCCAGCCACAGGTGTTAAGCGATCGCTGTACTTGCGATAGATATCTGCATGATAGTGATTAATCGCTTTTTGCAGCGCTTGACGATGCTCAGGTTTGGCTCCTCCTGCTGCTAGCGCATTGTTTGGAAACAGCACAGAATAGTCTGAGCCTTGCTCCGCCTGACGTTCATAAAGCAACTCTGGTAGCGTGTAGGTTGCGAGATCCAGCGTGTTGCGCGTGACTCTTGCCCACCAGGGTGCTCTCAAGGTGCGATAGTATTGCCGCTCTTCTGGCGTTTGCTGATACCAATCTTTTCCTTCAATTCTAGAATTCAACCGTGAATTCTCTGCCTTGCGTAACTCGTCTACTAAATGCGAACCTCCATAGTTCGCAATATAATCCTCAAATGCAGGCGTAAAGTCATTGGTATGAACATCGGTGTCAATCACCGGATAATTGAGTTGGGCGCGAATCTTAGCAGAACGAGAATTATTCAGACGGCTATGCTCAACCATGATTTATTGTCCTCAATTCGTGTTGAGTGAATTACAAGCGAAGTTCACTAAAGCTTGCTTGTCAAGCTTACTCGTCTCTATCTGAAATGTTGTGTAACTTGGATTACAATTGTAAGATAACCTAACATTTAGATGATCTAATTGATTGAGGACAAAAAATCGAGATGATATACTGCAAAATTTAGGACCGCAGAACGACATTGATTAAGTGCTAGCAGCTTAAACTCTCGCTGTACTTAGACTCTCGTCTCTGGTCATATTCGATGAGACAATGATAATCGGTCGGGTTGGTAGCGCTTGTTGTTAGCACCCGTCAATGTTACTGATTTCATAAGCTACTGCTTCATTTGATTCAAGGTAGAGATAGTTATGTTCAGAAGAAGAGCAGGTTTACTAATTTTTGGAATTGCTGTTCCCTTTAGCTTAGGAACAGGACTATACGCCGCATCACGGTTTGAGAACGTAGCCAGAGACGAATCACCTCCATCTTTTTCATCGCCCACTCCAGCGCAACGAGGATCTACTTATCCTCAGCGTCCATTTAACTTTGTTGATGATGCAGAATCCTACCATGACTTTTATCAGTTCCGTCAACAACTGCGACAAGCAATTAGGCTACGAGATGCTAATTTCATTCGCTCAATTTCTGCACAAGACATCAAGCTCACGCTTGGACCCCCACAGACATGGAGTGATTTAAATATAGATGACCCAAAAGCTCCGATCTGGCAAGAGATGGACAAAACTTTTGCTCTAGGTTGTCGTAGCAAAAATAAAGGTGAATCTTGGGTTTGTCCTAATATTTTTGTTGATTGGAATAGAGAATTAGATTCTTTTAATTATTTAGTTGTGGTGCAGGATAAAGTACCAGTTCACACTCAAGCAAATACAAATGAGTTAGTCATTGGATTTCTGTCAAAAGAAATTGTGAAACTTGATCGTGAGGTACAAAAAGGAGCGCCATTTAATTCTGGATGGATACGCATTATTCATCCTAATGGGCAGCTAGGCTATATTGAGAAGAAATTTACTTATTCACCAATTGGCTACCGCGCTGCCTTTGAAAGGGTGCCTAGCGGTTGGAAACTAGTTTTGTTTTTGGGGGGTGACTAAAGAGAATTGCTGTAACTATTTCCCTTTTGGCACTTGATGCAAGTGAGTCGATTGGCAGCCGGGGCGCATCAAGAGCAGCGACCCATGCTGCAAATCAAAATACTGAATCGAGCCGTCCTGCTTGCGTTTGAGGCTAAATTTGCGGGTCGCACCGAGGCTGACTGAGGAGATCGCAGGATCTTTTCCCATGCTGGCTTCATCATCAGAGTGCCAACTAATTGAGTCAGATCCAGAGCGATAGCGATTGCCGACCGCAATGTGGAAACGATAGTGAGTTTTAGTTTCGATTTTATGATTGAGCCAACGCAAACAATCAGTCCAGGGCAAGGGTTGGAGTAGAACTGAGCCACTGTACAGATAGTCACACCCTGACTCCCCGTAGATTGTTTCTAATCGAGGCACAGGCAGCGTTTTACCGAAGATTCTAATCTGATGTTGTTGCCAATCAAGATGCAAGCTTTGGTCATACAACCAATCGGCTTCTTCAACCGAAAGAAAACTGGGGTCATAATCGAATGGGACATCTGATTGATCGAGGAGTAGAAGTTGCATGATGCTTTACAAGGTAGAGTCTTGCAGACGAAGATTCATTTCTTGTCGCGTTCCGCGCTTTTTGTCGTTGCTTCCGCGCTTCGTGTCGTGTAGTTGAATGGCTGTAGTGGCTGCTGAACTCAACTTTGAGCCATGTAGTATGATCATTTTTTCGCATTCCACGCTTTTTGGGTACTTGTCTACTTTTGGTGAAGCGACGTTGCGATCGCGAATTTTCATGACGTGAATATTGACTTTGAAGCAGTTTGAAAATCTGGATCACCAAAAGTGGACAAGTGCCGCTTTTTGTCGCGTGTGCCAACTTTGGCTTTTTCTTGATTTTGTGAAGGGAGAAGTAATTGCTTAGAAATCTCCCTTGCCATCTCCTAACTCTTAATCGTTTTCAATCCTCACGACCTCATCGATTTTAGTTTTCCCTCTGTGAACATAGTTGTGTTTGTCTGGATCGATTTGGTGCTGTTGATGGTGCTGTTGAATCTTGTCGCGTCCGTCGCTTTTTGTCGTCGATCCTGCAATTAATGTCGGGCACAAAAAGGAGTCAAAAAGCTTACACCACCTGAATTACTAACCCATACAGCATCTTCTAGGAAGAATCCCGCAATTCCTGACAAAATCTTTCCCATAAAAATCTCTCGCTTTTTGTCGCAGAAATCTGAAAACGCCTTTGAAATAGGCGTTTTAGCAACAAGACATCCTCTTAATTGAGAATTAAACAACACAAAGCGCGGGACTGCCTATGAAAAACTCTTTCGTTCAAAATTCAGATGCTATAAGCATTTCAGCACTTAGACGACAAGAAGCGCGGGATCGACGACAGAAAGCCCCGAACTCGACACCTGATATCTCCAAAGTAATGAGTGCAATGAGTGTTTTTATCGAATCGAGCATTACGATCGAGATGGAATTCTAAACTAATGCCCGATTCGATAAGATTACGATCGTCAAACAAGCTTTACACCATCTCGAATCTGCTAGATTTAAGATAGGTACCCTCTCTTAATCATAAGAAGGTCAACTGCCTTGAGAAGCAACGGGAATCCGAAATGTAGTTAGATCGACAGCTGCGATCGGGTGCTGCGATCGAGCAGTCCCCCCCGGAACCCAATCGTAGGGAACAGATTGTGCCCGATAGACCCAGTTGGATGAGAGGATTTTACCAGTCGGCAGGACAAGTTGCCCAAAATGCGGACTCACATACTCCCAAACAATCTCTCCATCCGGTGTCACTTGAAAGATGCGTCCATACATTCCTTCATCAATCAGCGTGTTGCCATTAGGCAATCTTCTCGCACTGCTAATAAAAGAACTATGGAACGACCAAACGGGGCGACCAGAATTTTCCCCGGTGTATTGCCACATAATTTCTTTGGTAATGGGATTAATCTCTAGCACTCGCGACCCAGAAAACATCCCAAGCGCGGCAGGTGGAAATCCAGCACTCCCCTGATTATCAAACACAAGTAAGTTTCCTGCACCCGGCAGCCCTTCTGGAATCAGGTGAGCATCGTGTTGTCCACTAATTTGATCCACTGGACGAGGAATCGTGGGATTTTGAATGCGTCCGTGGGGGACATCGTAGCGATCGGGGAAATTGGGTCCCAATTGCCAAACAATCTTGCCCGTTGCTTTTTCGATAATCGCAATGAAATTCCCTTCACGCGCATCCACAATGATGTTGTCTGGATGGAAGCGATCGTCTCCCGCTGCAAACCAGTGATTGTTTCCGAGTACATCCATGTTATTGAACGTCGCAAATCCGCCAGTACGGGCTTTGTTCTGCACAACAAACTTTTGCAGATAGGCAAACCCTTCTGGTGCGATCCCCAACTCGTGAAGATGTTCGCCCAATGTCCATTTCCAGACGATCTCTCCAGCAGGCGTAATCTCAAAAATTGCCTGATCGGTAATGGGTTCCGTACTGATTCCTGAAATCGGCTGCTCTACGGAACTCAAAATCAGAGTATTCCCGTTGGGAAGTCGTGTCCAGTCGTGATGCTGTCGAGCTGCGCCACCAGGTGCTTGTTCTCCCCATTGCCAGACGATGTTGCCTTCCCAGTCGAGTTCACCAATGGTTTTGTTATTAAAAATACTGCTCCAGGGTCCTGGTTCGGTGCTAGAGAGTTGCACTAGAATGTGTCCCCTTTTGCCATCAATCACATTTGGATTCAGGATTTCACTGGGAAATCCTAGATACGACCAAGTGCGAACTTCATTCCCATTATTATCAATTAAATGGCTCCTACCATCGGGTGAACCGAAAAGGACATACCCATTCCAAGCTCTCTCCGGATCGTAAATAGTAACTCCGGTCGGGAAAATACTGTAAGGCATAGCGCTCCTTTTTAGTCCGAAATCACGCGTGCGATCGCGAGTCCGTCATAGCCCTTACTTCCCACCGTCTGAATCGTGGTTGCCTTGACTCGTGGTTCTGCTGCTAAGAGCGTATTAAACTGGCGAACACCCTGGATATTCTCGTCGGTGCTATTGGCATCAATAACCACACCATTGCGGACAACATTATCGACAATGATCACACTACCGGGCTGAGTCAGTTTCAGCGCCCACTGGAAATACTGTGGAATATTAGCTTTGTCCGCATCGATAAATACTAGATCAAAGGGAGCTTGCCCTTCAGTCGCGAGCTTGGGTAAAGTTTTGAGAGCTTCTCCAACCCGAATTTCAACGACACTTGTGAGTCCAGCCCGATCGATGTTTTCCTGAGCCACTTCAGCATGTTTAGCATTGGCTTCTAAGGTAATCAGTTTGCCATCCGCAGGCAGCGATCGCGCTAGCCAAATCGTGCTGTAGCCCGCTAATGTCCCTAGTTCTAGAATTCTGCGTGCGCCTTGAATTTGAGCTAGGATGTGCAGAAATTTTCCTTGATTAGGTGCAACATTGATTTTGGGGAGATCAGCATCGATCGTCGATTGTAGAACTGCTTCCAGTGCCGGATCAGGCGGTACTAGGAGATCCGTAATATAGTCATCAACCGCTGTCCATTGAGTTTGAGTCATAGAGTCCTTGCATAAATCGAATAAAAGACTAAGAATTGGGTTACCAACGTAAGGAGCTGAAACCATTTCGTTCTAGACCCCAGGCGTTTGACCGCCATCCACCAAAATTTCGCTGCCTGTAATTGAAGCAGCGCGATCGGAGACGAGAAACAGTGCTAACGCAGCAATTTCGTCAGGCTGTACAATTCTTCCGAGAGGAATTGCCTTGATCGTTTCTGCTTTGGCTTCTGCGACCGTGATACCGCGATCGCGAGCAGTTTGTGCTGCTAATCGATCGGCTCGTTCAGTTGCAGTAAATCCCGGTGAGATTGCATTGATTCTCACGTTATATGCAGCGAGTTCTTTCGCAATGCCTCTCGTAAAGTTGAGTAACGCAGCGTTTGTCGTTCCACCCGGAAGGAAATTAGCACGAGGCGTTCTGCCAGCACCACCAATAATATTCACGATGCGTCCATCACGACGACTAATGAAATCAGGAATGACTGCTTTGACTAGGCGAATATAACCGAGCAATTTTAAGTTCCAGGCATCAATAAATGCCTCATCTTCAAAATCGAGCAATGATCCCGCTCGTGCTGATCCCGCATTGTTGATCAAAATGTCAATTTGCCCAAATTCTGCGATCGCTTGAGAAACAACTTTCTCAATGCTTTCTGCTTGGGTCAAATCTGCGCGAATCGAAATCGCTCGATTGCCTTGCTCTGGGAGTTCAAGAATCTCTGAAACCGCGCTTTCGAGTCGCTGAGCATCACGAGCCACGATCGCCACATTCACGCCTTCATGATAGAGAGCTTTTGCGATCGCTAACCCAATTCCTGCACTTCCTCCAGTGACGATCGCAGATTTTCCAGCCAAGTTCAATTCAATTGCCATAGTTTCGCGTTGATCCTTACTTTACAGAGAGAGGTTAACTGAGTTCACTCGTCATTCGTCCATCAATCTTCAGAGCACCTAAGAAACAGGAGTGCTGACCGCCACTTTGAAATAAACTGGCTCATTTCCTGGCTTCCATTTGATGTTGCATCCGATGCTCGGCTTCTGGTCATAAGCAACAGGCAGGTCAGAGAGCACTGCTGCGATCGCGGCTCTTAAATCTTTGCCCGTTACCGGAATATCATTTCTTGGACGACTATCATCTAATTGCCCACGGTAAACTAAGCGACGACCTTGATCAAATAGAAAAATGTCGGGAGTGCAAGCTGCAAAATAGTCTTTCGCTGTCTGCTGACTTTCATCGAACAAAAGCGGAAAAGATAAGTTGAGTTCCTCAGCAAACTCCTTTAAGGAATCGGGTGCATCATCAGGATGAGTGATCGCGTCATTGGAACTAATCGCAACAATTCCAAGACCTCGATCGCGCGTGTCTTGTCCCAATTGGGCAAGTTCGTATTTAATATGTTGTACATACGGGCAGTGACGACTAATAAATAAAACAAGCAAAGCTTTCTGGTCAGCAAAATCAGCAAGAGTAACCGTCTGACCCGTCAAAACATCGGGAAGTTGAAAATCGGCTGCTAATGCTCCTAAAGTCAGCATTATTGAAGGAGTAAGCACCATAAAAAAACTCCTGAATCACAAAGAAACTACAGTAAAGCGGGATAGTTAAAAGTAAGCCTAATAGTAAAGAAACTACAGTAAAGCGGGATAGTTAAAAGCTGTCCATAGCAGCACAATTAACTATAAGAATTATTAGTAGATTTACTTTCTGGCATTACTTTCTCTCGATGAATTTACAGCTTCATATCAGTCTGATATCGATCGCAAAAAAGCTGAAACCCTTGGAAAGTCTGATATTGAGACAACATTTATCTCAATATCAAAGCTCACAGATCAATGCACACAACTAATACTCAAGACCCGATTCGCCGCAAAACATCGCGCCAAAAACATTTCTTCTCTAGAGATCTAGTGAAGAATAGAGATGTAACGATAGTTCGAGTTGGCGACTAGTCCATCTATTAGTTAGGAGACTTTTCCATGAGATACAAAAAATTTGCTGGCGGCATAACTGTGCTGTCGCTCTGTTTTGCGTTGGCTCCAATTACAAAAGTAGGTGCATCTGAAAAATCAGTTGCGATCGTGACTCCCAATATTCCTAGCAACGTCGCAGGCGCAAGTGCCTTTAACCTGTCCAATCTCGCCCGCAGTGGCTACCTTGAGGGCATTCCTAGCGGTAGCCAACTCTCTTGGGAACTTGCAACAGGACGCATCACGGCTCACGATATCGTCAAAGCTGGAGTTCAAGCAAATCAGGTTTCCTCTGATGCACTGAACAACCCAGCATACATTCGAGCGATCGAACTCAATCTGGCTGAACCTCGGATCAGCGACTAGCTTTCGATTCTTCATCACATCACTCTTGAAGTCCCTTCAAACAAAACTCAATCAACGGTTCCCTATCGCTCTGGAACATCCCCCAAAGATGTCGCAAAGCGATAGGGATTTTTCATGAAACAAGAATTCCAATCTCCGAATCACGGGATGCACATGAAGCTAATTGGCGACTAGTCCACACACTCCGTCCAGGAGAGGTTTAAGAATTTTTCCTTGCTCTTTTACTACGACGAGCCGATAGAGATTACGTAGTATTATGAACCCATTTTCATGAATAAATCAACCCTTCCTTTATGAATAATTGCGATCACTGTCACAATTTATCTCCGGAATAGTTACGGTTGTTCGAGCTTGAAACAAGTCTCTCCGGGAAAATGTATTCAATTTAGCTTGATTTATAGAAAAGCTTATGAAACGATACTCTGAACGAATAAAACTACTTAATACCTATAGATTTACAGCAGTTTTAAGACTCGGTTAATCGCATTACTCGTGTCGATCGCATCAATTGAAGGGGTGCTTCTACGCCGCTTGAAGTGCGCCTTCGACCAAAGTACTGTCCTACCACAAAGCGGATCTCTTGCTGCCGAATTTCAGCAGTGAGATCAAATCATTCTTGCTTTGAATCGTACTTGCCCTTGTCCTTAGCGATGTTTGCAAATTTGGATGTGAGGTTATTGAATGTTGAAAATTTCATGGAATTCTCGATTCTCTTGGTCACTGTTTCTAAGTACTGGTATTTTGCTGGCATCAACCAGTCATGCCACGAAAGCAGCGGCTTCAGAGGTCACTCCGTTACCGATTGAGCAGACTCGCTCAAATCTACCTACTCCAAGCGTTTCTCAAATCGAGCAATCTCTTGACTCAACTGTGCAGCCCATCAATCGACTGTCGAATCAAGTCACCTCGGTTTCTCAGCTTTCGGATGTTCGACCAACCGATTGGGCTTTTCAAGCACTACAGTCTTTGGTCGAACGCTATGGGTGCATTGCCGGATATCCCGATCGCACTTATCGCGGCAATCGTGCATTGACTCGCTATGAGTTTGCAGCCGGACTGAATGCTTGTCTCGATCGGGTCAATGAACTGATTGCAGCAGCGACAGCAGATTTAGTTAAGAAAGAAGATTTAACAACCCTACAAAAATTACAAGAACAGTTTGCGACAGAATTAGCAACCTTGCGGGGGCGGGTCGATAAGTTAGAAGCACGAACCACGACGTTAGAAAAACAACAATTTTCGACCACAACAAAACTGCAAGGGGATGCAATCTTCATTGCGGCTGATACGTTTGGGGATCGCGCAAACAATACTGCTGCAAACGATACCAAAGATGACACTCAAGCTTTCTTTGCCTATCGGGTGAGGCTGTCTCTCTTGACGAGCTTCACGGGTAAAGATTTGCTCTTTACTCGTCTTGCTGCCAATAACGTTCCCAATCTACAAACGTCAACGGGAACAGCTGAAACTCGTTTAACGATCGACAGAGGCAGTTTTCCAGAGAGTTCCTTGTATCTCGACTCTCTTCACTACCGATTTCCGCTCGGAAATCAGACCACAGTTTGGGTCGGAACTCGTCAGCTTCAGCCTGTTGTATTTGCACCGAATCTCAATCCATTGATCGGAGGTGCAAATGGTGCCATTTCTCGATTTGCAACTCACAATCCAACTATCTATCGACCTGGTTTTGATGGTGCGGGTGTTGGGGTATCTCATCAGTTTAGTCCGCAGCTTAGATTCGGTTTAGGTTACTTAACCGATGATACTCAAGCTCCAAATCCTAATGCAGGACGAGGAATTTTTAGCGGCAATAATCTGCTTTATAGTCAGCTCACTTTTACGCCGAGCCGCAATTTTGATGTGGCGTTTAGCTATGGACGCAAGTACTTTGGGTCCAACACTGGTTTCAACCTAACAGGAGGAACAGGAAGCGCTTTTGCGAGAAACCCATTCCAGCAAAATGCAACCGTTTCCGATAATTTTGGGCTGCAATTTCTCTGGAAAACAAGCCCTACGCTGCAAATTGGAGGATGGTTTGGCTATACTCGCGCTTTCCAGGTCAAGGGAGCAGACAACGAAGCAACCATCCTGAACGGAGCAATATCGGTTGCATTTCCCGATCTATTCAAGAAAGGAAATCTCGGCGGGATCATTGTTGGGATTCCTCCCAAAGCAACGAGTAACAATTTCCGCCCGACCCCCACAGCCGCTCGCCGCGTTGACTCAGATACTTCGCTACATCTAGAAGCGTTCTACACATTCAAAGTGAACAACAACGTCAGCATTACTCCTGGTGTTTTTCTAATTACCAATCCTGAGCAAAATCGTAATAATGATTCGATTTTGGTGGGAACAGTTCGCACAAACTTTAGTTTCTAGAGTGAGTTGCTAAAGGTTGATGATCTGACGCGATGCAGTCACAGTGTGAATTGATCGCGTCAGATCAGGCAATTTTTGCCCATACCAAATCGAGCCGAGGAAACAAACGATCGCGCAGACCATCAAGGCTTGAGGTGCTCCCAGATAGTGAGCCAGCGTTCCTCCTATCAAGTTACTAAACGGCATCATTCCTACGAGAGACATCGCATAAATGCTCATCACTCTGCCGCGTTTACTATCCTCCACGATCGATTGAACCACAGTATTACTACATGCAACTTGCAGTGTTCCCGCAGCCCCTACAAATACTAAAATCACAAGAGAAAGTAAAAATGATCGTGATGCTGAGAATGCCATCAACCCGATCCCAATTGCCGCAGGACACAACCCAATCGTTCGTTCTAATCCAGCAATGCCTCGACGCTGACTAAGATAAACACAAGCCAGCACCGATCCCACGGCTCCTGATGCACTCAGAAATCCGAGCGAACTCGCTCCGCCTCGAAGAATATCTGCTGCAAACACAGGCAATAAAGCCGTATAAGAAATACCAAACACGCCTTGAATTGCCAAAAGCAAGATAATCATACGAACAGGCAGAAAATTCTGAACATAGTTAAATCCTTCTTTCAACGATTTCCAAGCACTGACCTTCGATTTTGAGATGGCTGGGCGATTCAACCGCATTGATGCTAGCGCCCAGATTGCTGCAAGATAGCTCAGCGTATCAAATAGAAAGCAAAAGACTGCTCCAACCGTTGCAAGCAAGATACCACCGAGTGCAGGTCCAAACAATCGAGAACTACTGAGCATAATCGAATTGAGCGCGATCGCGTTTGCCAGATCCTCACGCTCTGTGACCATCTCGCTGACAAAAGCATGACGAATTGGCATATCTAACCCTTTCACCATCCCCAATAAAACACTCAGCAACAGCAGAGACTGGAAGTTCGCCATCCCAGTAAAGACAAGCGCAGTCAAAGTACCCGAAACAACCATACCCAGGAGTTGCACGATCGTTAGGATATAATGCCGACTCCAGCGATCAGACAATACGCCTGCTAAAGGCAAGAGAATGAGTGTAGGTAGAAATCCTAGAAAGCCTGCTAGACCCAGTAACCAAGGCGAATGAGTCAAATCATAAATCAACCAAGGAACCGCGACTTGAGTCATAAAGGTTCCCGATAGAGAAAAAGTTTGCCCTAAAAAATAAAGTCGAAAGTTACGAGATCGAAATGCAGGCAGGTGAAGTTTGAACCGCACTTGCTTGCTGAATCGCTGATACAAATTTGCCATAACCTAACAATTTGCTTCCACTGATAAAACCAACAAGATTGATACCTAGAATAAGTTTCAGGGATCGATCTTCTGTTATCTTACTATACGAAAAACAAACTGTTAGATATTCTAAATAAATAATTTTGCATTGAGGTAAATCTTTCCAAGCCGCAATCAGAGCATCACTCGCTATAGGCAACAGGTTGAAATAGAGTTTAAGCTTTCTAATTGCGTGAAGCGTGATATTCACAAAAGCTTGAGGCAAATCTGTCTCTTGAAAGCCAGCATTCTGTAAATTGCTGCAGAACATTCATTTCTCATCTTAAAAAGAAAACCTTCATGTAGCTAACTCAACTAAGCTACATGAAGGGCTAGACGCTTTTAACTTGTATCGGAGATAGACTGCTAACTCAGAGCATTGACAACATAATCAATGTAGGAGTTCAATTCCACAGCAGGATCACCTGTCAAACCGTGATTGGATTTGATGTGTTTGAGAGCTTCGATGTACCAGCTTGGAGAAAGCTCGAATGTACGGTTGATTTCAGACAAACCCCCAATCAGATAATCATCGATAGGACCCGTCCCTCCAGCAACCAAAGCATAGCTGATAATCCGCAAGTAGTAGCCAATGTCGCGGACGCACTTCGACTTGCCGCGTGCATCAGAAGCATAGTTTGGACCTTGCAACTGTGTGGTGTAGGGGAACTTTTGGTAAACCGCGTTTGCAGCAGCTTCAGCTAAACTCGGAGCTTTGCTCGACAGTTGTTTCGCTGCTTCCAATGAGCTTGCGGCTTGGCGGAACCGACCAAAAGCAACTTGAAATTCAGTGCTGCTCAAAAAGCGTCCTTGGGAATCAGCAGCGCTCACCGCTTCAGTTAATGGAGTTTTGGACATTGATCAAGATTCTCCTAAATGTGTACATGAATAGATAAAACAGAGAAATGTGCAATTGATTAGCCAACTGCTGCTGCTGCTCGATCGAAGTAGGTGGCAACTTCCGCTAGAAGACTGCTGCAATCTCCTTGCGTAACACCATTGGGATCACCTGCGATCGCAAGCGATGCTTCTTTCAGCTTTTGAATTCCAGCCGCAACCGATGCACCCGGAACGCCTAAAGCCAAATAAGTTTCTCGCAAGCCGTTCAATGCTCGGTCTTCCAAAATGCTGACATCACCCGTGAAAATTGAATAAGTGACATAGCGCAAGATGATTTCCAAGTCGCGCAAGCAAGCAGCAGCCCGACGGTTGGTATAAGCATTTCCACCTGGAGCAATCAGTTGAGGTTGTTCTTCAAACAGACTGCGAGCAGCATTTGCAACGATCGCAGATGCACTACCGGAAATTCGGTTGACGACATCAATGCGCTTATTGCCATCCCGCACCAAACCGAGCAAAGCATCAAGCTGACCCGGATTCAGATAGTCACCGCGAGCATCTGCCTGAGAAATCACTTTTGTAAACGCATCTTGTACCATTATTGCCTTCTCCTAATTGCAACGTTGACGAAAATTTGAGTCTAAAACTCAAGTCATAGAAGGGAATACTATATTTCCTAAAATCCTGAAAAACATCAAGTGGAAATTAGCCTATTATTTCTAATTCTTCTATTAGAAATAACGAGAACAGTTCGGAAGAATTTCAAACTGCATTTATCCCCTACAAATTAGTTTTTACAACAGTGTTATGCCTATTTTTGTTAAAAAATATTGAGCAAATAAGTCAGCTAAACCTCATAAAAAAGAGGAGTATTTTTAGAACTGATTAAATCCTTATTCAATTATTAATAATAAAAAGCAGTTAAGTTATCACGTATACAAACCACAAGGTTAATTCAGCAGATTGCTCGCCAAGTCGGCGTTTTATCCCCAAAAAGCACTTTTCAAAACTTAAAGATTTGCTCTCAGAATCCTCTAGCTTTTTCGATTAGTTCATCAATTAAAATTATTAATAATTGAGTTTCGCTTATTAAAATTGATAGAAGCATTGTAGAAGCAATTTACTCAATAACGCAAGAAAATAGAAGCAAACTACCTGTTGAAGCTTGCTTCTATTTTTACAACTGTACTTAATTTGTTGAATTATAAAGCCCAAAAGTAGGAAAGTCATTAAAAATCAAAAACCACTCATATTTTCGCCGAAACGCCTTAGCTTTTTAGGCGAAAATTATTATGCAGTTTCTATTCTTGATGACAGTACTTCTCGTCTTTTTACATCCAAAATAATTCGATGAGCGAAGCAATCCTAAGCGGATGTTTTACTGCGCTCACGTTATCTTTTCGTCCCGAATTCCATTTTGGGGCGGGTGAATGCTTGTGACTCAACCTCATTCAACGATCGATTCCCATCTTTGGGACAAATTGACATTAAGCTATGACAGGTTCTTGCGGTGTATAAGAAGATGAATCTCCCTTCAGGGCTTGACTATGCTTACCATCAACACTGAGCGGAAGATCTCCTGAGATAGTAACTCGCTGCATCCGGCGAGACTGATTGCCATAGTCTGCGATCGCATAGTGCTGAGTCGCTCGGTTGTCCCAAAATGCGACATCTCCTGCTTGCCAGCGCCAGCGGACTGTATTCTCTAAGCGAGTGACATAAGACTGTAGCAATCGAATCAGATCATTGGACTCTGTTTGAGATAGCCCTTGCAAACGCCGCACAAATCCACCAATAAAAAGTCCCCGCTCTCCTGACTCAGGATGCACTCTGACAACCGGGTGAACTGTTTCGTAGACCGTTGAAGTAAACACTTCCCGGTAAGCTCTAAATTCTTCCGATAAATCTAGAGCAGGAGCCGCATAGTCATAAGCATTACTATGAACCGCCCAAAGTTGATCGGCTAGATTTCTAAGAGATTCAGGCAGATCTTGATAAGCAGTGACCGAATTTGCCCAAACAGTATCACCACCAACTGGAGGAATGGTTACTGCTCTGAGAACTGATCCGAGCGGTGGGCGATCGACAAACGTCACATCAGTATGCCAATGATTTGCGCGAGCCACCGTGCGATCGTAGTCCAAATCTAAAACTTCTGGCTGTCCTTCAAGCGATGGCACTGTGGGATGAGCCGTTGTGACCTCACCAAACCGACGCGCAAATGCAACCTGTCCATCAGCATCTAAGCTCTGGTTGCGAAAGAAAATGACTTTATAGTGTACGAGTGCTTTGCGAATCTCACCAATCGTTTCATTCGTAAGAGCGTCACGCAAATCAATTTTGCCGATTTCAGCCCCAATCCGTCCAGCGATCGGTTGAACTTTTAGACTTGTCGTTGTTGTCATTGCTTAAAAGTCTCCAGAGTCTTGTACTTCGCTTTGCATCGAGTCGAGCGAATTGTTAGACGAACTAACTGAGCAATTCTCCGTTATATCTACCGATTTAGTCAAGAATAAGTCGTAAAGAAATTCTAGATTCTCGTCATACTGCACACAGGCAGATTGACCAAAAATGTCAAGTCAGATCGATACAAAATATGGCTGAAAGCTCGATTCAATTGGCTGCAATCGCTCAACAGAGATCTTGATTTTGCAAGGCGGATGTGACATTATCGGTCAAGTTAAATCTACAGTATCTCTACCAATTTTACGTAGATTTAACTTGACGGATTTTCATCATTTGTCCAACAACAGTCTGACCACACCAAAGTTTACCGTTAGTTTTTGCATTGTAACCAGCTATGCTCAATCGAATTTTCATTGTTTTACGATCTGTTGTGGGTCGATCCTTTAGTCTTAGGGATAGCACGTTAGCTATCCCGGTTTGGCTGCGCTTTGCTTTACTGGGGTTTGGTTTGAGTATTGCGATCGCAGCTTGCTCTCCCACAACACCGACCGCCTCGAATAGTCCAAACGCTTCTCCAGTTGCGACAAACGCACCTGCAAGTAATGTGGTGCGCTTTGGAATTCAGAAGGCAACGATCTTGCTCAAAACAAAAGGCGATATTGATAAGCGCTTAGCTTCAGAGGGTGTGAAGGTGGAATGGACAGAATTCCCTGCAGGCCCGCCAATGCTTGAAGCGCTCAATGCAGGAGCGATCGATATTGGTCCAGTCGGAGAATCACCCCCTATTTTTGCTCAAGCCGCAGGAGCCGCATTAACTTACGCAGCCGCGATTGCTCCGAATCCAAAAGGTAATGGTGTACTTGTCCTTAAAGATTCACCAATTCAGAGTGTTGCCGATCTCAAAGGTAAAAAAGTAGTGTTTGCTAAAGGATCAAGTGCAAATTTCTTGATTGTGCAACTACTAGAAAAGGCAGGATTAAAATTTAGCGATATCGAGCCTATCTACTTAACCCCAGCAGATGCTCGCGCAGCATTCGTCAAAGGAGATGCAGATGCCTGGGTAATTTGGGATCCTTTTTTCGCAGCAGCTGAAGTAGGAACAAATTCTCGCGTGCTCGCAGATGGGACAGATGTCAATAAGTTAGGCGGCTACTATATTGCATCACGTAAGTTTGCCGCCGAGCAACCTAAAATCTTGAAAGCAATTTTAGAGGAAGTTCGGAATCTAGAAAATTGGTCTGACAAGAATCGTGATGAAGTTGCAACTGTGCTCACTGATGCACTGAAGCTAGATGCAGAAGCTGTCAAGAAAGCAACACAGCGCAGAGTGTTTGGACTCACTGCAGTAACCAACGATATCATTGCTGAGCAACAGAGAGTTGCAGATACCTACTACCAACTCAAGCTGATTCCGAAACCAGTCAAAGTTCAAGACGCGATTCTGCCACCTGATCAAGTCGCTGCTTTTGCTTTGAATTAAGCCTATCAATTGAACTGAAGTTCAGTGATGTATCACCGCGATGTTCAACTTGAATGTTTCGGTGAGTTGAAATCAGATCTATTCAACGATAGTCACATTGGCGGTAGAACAGTCATCAGCCCTGCTCTGCGACAAGCGATCGCAGATGAGTTTCGATTGTAGTTGTCACGACAATTATCGATCGACTGGAATAGCAGGGCTGATGACTGTCGCGACATACCAAGTTGCTATATACCAAATTGCTATTACCTGATTTGAACTATCAGACAATCTTCATTCCGCCGAATTCGATCTCATCCTCAATGTTTTAATCGGTAGAACTGAAGATTGCCAGATGCTCACTTTAATCGAGCTAAATACCTCTACGACACCTTCGTCAAATTCGTCAAACTCTTCGCTGGAATCGTATTGACTCTGGAATAAGCGACTTTGCGAGGAGCTAAAATCACTCCATCTCCCATAATCGACTCTGCCAACGACCGACGATATAAATCACTCAACTGTGCCGAAACCCCAGTCCAGCTAAAATTCTGCTGCACCCGTTCCGAAGCCCGTTTGCGTAATTTTCTCGCCCACAGTTCATCATCCAAAATCCGACCGATCGCTTCCGCAAATGCCGCCGTATCTTGAGGCGGAACGAGCAAGCCTGTCTCACCCGGAACCACCGTAAACTTCAACCCGCCAACATCCGAAGCCACGACAGGAGTCCCGCACGCCATCGCCTCGATCGCGACCAATCCAAACGGCTCATAATGGCTCGGAATCGCACACACATCCGCCGCCGTGTAATAAAGCGGCAAGCGATCGTGACCCACACGTCCCGCAAAAATCACATTTTCAGCAATTCCCAAGTCAGCCACGAGTTGTTCAATCCGTTGGCGTTCGTCTCCATCCAGCTTATCTGCTGCGCTTCCTCCAACAATAACCAGCCTTAAATTCGACGGATCAGCCGAACTATGATGAATCAAGGCAAACGCTCTAACTAAGGTTTCAATTCCCTTCCTCGGATCAAATCGTCCGACATACAGCACCACTTCATCAGTCGGCTTTAATCCCAATTCCTTGCGAGCATCCAACTTCGGAATCACATGAAATCGCTTTAAGTCCGTCCCACAAGGAATGACTTCAATCCGCCCTGCATCAGACACGAGCGATCGCAGCATCATTTCTTCTTGCGGACTCGTCGCAACGATACACCGAGCCTGTTCTAAAATTTGTTTCTCAACTGCTAAGCGGGTTTCCGCGATCGTCGGGCGATTCGGAACCGACTGATATTTCACTGCACCTAACGAATGATAGGTGTGAATAAGCTCAACATTATGTGTTTTTTGAACTTCTAACCCCACCCAAGCCGACATCCAATAATTCGTATGAATCAACGGATAATTCTGCTTTGCCTGGTACTGGAGAAACGACTCGACAAATTCCGGCATGAACTCAAACAATTGATCCCGCGGCACAAACTCTTCTGCACCCGCTTTCAAGCGAATGGTTCGACAATGCGGATTATGCTGCACGATGGTCGCATCATCCGGATTTGCCTTGCGAGTAAACATATCCACCTGCCACCCCAAGCGAGACAGGGCCTCTCCCACCTGGCGAACATAGACGTTCTGACCACCCGCTTCTTCCCGACCAATCTCAGCCGCCGGATCACCATGTTCTGAAATTAAAGCGATCGATTGTCTTGGGGCCTTCTGGATCGAAGACTTTACATTTTTCTCAGGACTGATAACCATAAATTCCACCTCAACAAATTTAAACAGCACAAGCGAGGGGAGTGAGAAGGTAAGAAGTGAGGAGATGGGAAGAAACACTTTTCTCTAGCCCCCTACTTCCTCGTCCCTACCTTAAAACCCCTTCCCTTTCAGATTCGCAATTTTGCTACTTGAACTTGCTCAACACTTTGCCATTAACCTGAAACAGCCGCTCTCCTAGCAACTGGCGGTATACCGCTTCGTATCCATCCGTCATCCGCTGGACGCTGAAATTCTCAATCACATGCTGACGACACACCGCTCGATCGATCTCTGCTACCCGATCCAAAGCCGCAACACACTCATCCACTGTCTCACACAAAAATCCCGTCTTTCCATCTCGAATCACTTCTGGAGCCGAACCCAATCGCATTGCGATCACTGGAGTTCCAGCCGCCATCGACTCGACCATCACTAACCCAAACGGCTCTCTCCAAGTGATTGGGAAGAGCGTAGCCACGGCCTCACCCATGAGAATATTCTTCTGAACGTGATTCGCCTCACCCAGATATTGAATCTGCTCACCATCAATCTGCGGTAAAAGCACCTCTTCGTAAAACTCTTGATCGACGATATCAACCTTTCCAGCCATTTTTAACCGCATTCCGGTGCGCTTCGCAATCTCGATCGCATGATGCGGCCCCTTTTCGGGCGACAAGCGACCCAGAAACGCTAAATAAGGCGGATCATTCGGTTCAGCATAAAACTTGTAACTATCGACATCAATTCCGTTATAAACCGTTGCAACACAGTTCATATTCAGGCTAGGTTCGCGCTGAGCATCTGAGATACTCACATAAGGCTGCGATCGAGCATACGCATAAGCCTTTGACGTATCCGAAGTAAATGTGCCATGTAGCGTATGAACCGTTGGCGTTTTCACTAATTGTGCGTAGGGTAAAGCTGGGCAACCCATGTGAGAATGAATAATATCAAACTCATGTGCACGTTGATAAACGTTCCCCAGTTGCATTGTTTCGTAGATTTGGTATTCCTTCACCGTCGGATCATTCCGAATCGCACGAGGATGCACCGATTCTAACTGCGCCAAGGTGATCGAGTCCCCTGTGGCGAATAATGTGACTTCGTGACCGCGACGTACTAACTCATCCGTCAACAGGCTCACGACTAATTCAATGCCACCGTACGCTGGGGGAGGAACACGCTCCCACAACGGGGTAACTTGAGCAATCCGCATACAAAACCTCCTACAAGGTCAAACAATTTAGTCGCCTCACACCTTTAGCAGAGACTCTCTTTTCTTGCTTCCTAGGAGAGCTAAGTCAGATTTAATGTAAATTTCGCAATTTGCCAAGACGGGCATTTCGACTTGACAGCGTGAGAAATACCACCTCACTCACGAAAACACTACGTGAATACTACGAGATGCTCTCAGCATTTGTACTTACTGAAACTGGCATTTTTGCAGTTCTGGAATTGCCAGTTCCGTCTAATTCCTAGCCTATTCTTGATCTATCTCTATATGACGCTACAGAAGGCTTGTAGTCACTTCCACAATCGCTTGTTACTTCGGTGTTCGGACATTACGAAATCTTGCACTTTATCCATGCAATTCACGCTTGTTGAAAATGAGCATGTATGTCACTTTTCCTACCAAAAGTTAAAATATGTAAAGTTTTGTAGGGAAGTATCTACGCGAGGAAATCTACATGAAATCTATAGATTTAGGCTCAGATTTGTAGGTTATCGCAAAAAAGGCTCTACCGATCGATAGATTTCCGCTTTTTTTAAGAAAATTCTAAAACTTCATAAAAATAGCGGAACTTGCGGTTCCGCCTTGAAGATTTAGAAGCAAATTTGTCCTAACTGTTCCCAGAATGATTAGCAGAAATTAAAACTTCTCCTTTTAACATCCGCTGCGCCGCATCCAGCAGTGCTTCTTCCAGGTAAGGCTTTGTAAAATAGCCACTTGCGCCCAGAGATGCTGCCATTTGGCGATGTCGGTCTGCACCACGCGAGGTGAGCATTGCGATTGGCAAATTCGCCAAGTTCGGATCTTTTTGAATCCGAGACAGCAACTCTAATCCGTCCATTCGCGGCATTTCGATATCGCAGAATACAATATCGCACGGCAACCCTGATCTGAGTTTTTCCCACGCTTCCTGACCGTCGCGGGCTTGTTCCACCCGATATCCGACTTTATTAAATGTCATCGACAATAACTCACGTACCGTAATCGAGTCATCGACAATCAGCACCATCGGCTCAGTCTTCGCAACTGTCTCAACAACAGGCTGACCCGCTCCCTGCTCCCACATGGAGCCAGCATCGCGACGAATTCGACCTACAGATAAGTCAATCAGTTCCAAGACATCCGCAATCGGCATAATCCGCCCATCCCCAAGCACAGTCGCACCCGCAACTCCAATTGGTTTGGGGACAGGACCTTCAAGCTGCTTGATTACAATTTCTTGCTCACCCAACACCTGATCGACTTGCAGTGCCAAATAATTTCCGGCACTTCTCAAAATGACGATCGAAACCATATCGTCTTCCTGATTTCCGCCGTATACATTACCACGGCTAAGATGACGGTTATATCCCAGCAAATCTTTCAAGGGTCTTACCGGCAGCAATGTATCACGCCAGCTGATACAGGGATTCCCTTCTGCGTCCGTTTGAAGCCGCTCTTTCGGGAGATCGAGCATATCTTCGACCCCATCCATTGGGAATGCAATCCGAGCGCGATCGCTAATACAACAAAGCGCTTTAGAAATACTCAGCGTCAGCGGTAAGCGAATCGTAAAGGTCGTGCCTTTGCCTTGCCCCGAATCTGTACTGATCGCACCCCGAATCTCACTGAGACTGGTACGAACCACGTCCATGCCAACACCGCGACCTGAGAAATCATCTGCTTGATCTTTCGTACTAAAGCCTGGATGGAAGAGCAGATCATAGATGTCCAAACGAGAAGCATTCTTCGCTTCTGCGGCAGTGATCAAACCTTTCTCGATCGCTTTCGATCTGACCCGTTCCACGTCTACCCCTGCTCCGTCATCAGACACAGAAATCACCGTCTGATTTCCTTGGTGGAATGCCCGAATCGTAATCCGGCCTGTCGGCGACTTTCCTGCTGCACGACGAACTTCAGGATCTTCGATACCGTGGGTGATTGCGTTGTTCACCAAATGAGTCATTGGGTCATATAAATGCTCCAGAATCATTTTGTCAATCAAGGTATCGCGCCCTTCAATTACAAGCTCAGCTTGCTTTCCACACTTCATCGCGATATCTCGAACCGCACGAGGCAACCGATCCGCCG
This sequence comes from Leptolyngbya sp. GGD, assembly GCF_026735145.1. Classification (NCBI taxonomy): domain Bacteria; kingdom Bacillati; phylum Cyanobacteriota; class Cyanophyceae; order Leptolyngbyales; family Leptolyngbyaceae; genus Leptolyngbya; species Leptolyngbya sp. GGD. Next base: position 325,897 of record NZ_JAPQKE010000001.1, on the reverse strand, counting down.
TTTGAGCAAACGGAACCATTCGCGATCGTGTTAATCCTTCTTGTAACTGGGTCGTCACCTGCCGGAACATTCGAGTCACTTGATCTGCTTCATCGACAATAAACTCGATGTCAGAAGAAGACTCTCGAACTCTCACGATTAACTCAATCATCTCTTGCGAGAGCGAGTGAAATCCGGTGAAGCGATCCATTTCTAATGGGTCATACTCAACCCCTGTCGAATGTCCATTGCCGCCATTGCGTTCTGAACCACCAAAGGGAACGCGATGATTTTGACGACTTGCAAGCAGTGAACTCTCAAGCAGCGATCGCTCATACAAGTCCTGCATCCGTTGACCAACATCACTTAATTGCTGCACCTGGTACAACAAATTATCCAGCGATTGCCGCAAACGTTCTTGGTCTTGCTCCAAGCTGTTTCGATTAACAACGAGTTCCCCAACCAAATTGCTCAGGTTATCGAGATGCTTGATCGGAACCCGCATCGTTTGCTCACTAAAGCCTTTCGCAGCACGAGGAGAACGCCGCCCTGGAGTTACTGCTGCCCGATTCGCTGGAGAACCGCCCATCGTTTGGTCAGCTTCTTCAAGCATTTTCTCCAAGTCGCCGAATTCTGCATCATCTGCATGACTTGCAACAACGCTAGTTTGCGGAGAGGTCACTTCTGGTGCATCTGCGAGTAGAGATTCGAGATCATCAAAATTCTCTCCTGCTGCAGCTTCGTTCGATAAAGGCTCATCTAAGAGCGAGTCAAGATCATCAAGCTCATTCGATGTTTCACCTAACAACGCATCCAGCTCATCATCTGAGTCTAACAGACTATCAAGTTCATCTAATTCGTCTTGTGATGCTGGCGTTTCGGGCTGAGAGTTCATCGCAGCCATGCCAACCCCTAACCCTGTTGCGATCGCGGCGGTTCCAATTCCAACTCCCAACAGCGAATTTAAGTCAGCATCTGCATCGCTCTCTGTTTCGTTCAACAATGCATCTAGATCATCAGGCTCAATTCCATCTCCAGACTCAAAATCGCCCATCTCCAGATTATCTGTCAGACTTGGCTGAATTTCCTCTGCTGCTTGACCCTGTACCTCTGCCCCGAATAAATCCAAACTGAGGTCGGCAAAATCATCTTGAGGCTCAGTCACTAAAGCTTCACTAAATCCCAAGTCAAAGTCCGAAATATTTTCTAACTCGACTGCCGGAGATTCATCAGCGAATGCCTCTAAATCTTCACTAAATCCCAAGTCAAAATCTGAAGTGCTCTCTAATTCGACTGCTGAAGATTCGTCAGCGAATTCAGAGAAGTCAGAACCAATCAGTGTATCCAAATCAAACAGATTTTCATCAGCAGATGCAGAAGGTTCTTCAGCACCAGTTTCAAATGAAAAGTCAAGTAAATCTGCAACTGCATCGTCTGCATCTGAAATGGAACCGTTGTGTAACTCTGATTCAGACTCTTCTGATTCAGACTCTAGAGATAAATCATCTGTTGCAAAGTCAAGCAGTTCCACCTCATCTCTTGCCGCTACGCCGTTGAGATTTTCTAGCCCAGCATCGAAGTCAAGCAGATCAGAAAGAGGATCTGCTGATGTTGCTGGGGCTTCATCGGCAAGTCCTAATTCTTCATCAAAATCTGGCTCTGTGCTTGAGAAATTTAACAAATCGGCAAGAGCATCCTCTGCATCGATCGACGATGAACTCTCAAGATTAAGTTCCGCTTCTAGCTCAGCCTCATCTGAAGAGAAATCCAAGAGATCTGCAAGTACATCGTTGGGTGCAGAAAAGTTGTTCGTTGCTTCAAAGAGACTATCTTCTTCAATGCCAAGCTGATCCAATCCATCAAGATTCAGATCGCCCTCATGCTCAAAACCTAACTCATCCAATTTAGAAGCAGCTGAACCGTTTTGGTTGAAGTCTGATTCACTGAGCAATTCACCCAACTGTAAATCTTCAGACAGAGATGACTGTGATTCGAGTGCCAAATCCTTGATCGAGTCTCCCTCTGCTGATTCTTCAGAAAAGAGAGAATTAAGAACAGCGTCTTCCGAAGCATCTAGTCCCAATTCTAAATCTTCTAATCCCGCATCTTCAAAGCCATCAAGCCCGAAATCTGAGTCATCGAAAAGCTGCTCTGCATCAGCTTGACCATTGAGATTTTCTGAGTCATCTAGTCCCAAATTCAGATCTTCAAGTTCTAAATTTTCAAGCCCACCTAGTTCCAACTCGTTCTCATCGAAAAGCTGCTCTGCATTAGCTTGACCATTGAGAATTTCGGTTTCAACCAGAAAATCGTCGGAATTTATCTCTAGATCCAAACTATCCCACGTATTAGGTGATAGCACTGCTGCTGAACCTACTTCCAGAGATTCAGCAGGTGTATTCGTTGAGACATCTTCTTCAGCAGGTTCAATCTCAAATTCGTTAAGATTCAGTCCATCAGACGGATTTTCTTCAAAGATATTTTCTAAATCAGCAGAATCGAATGTAAGCGCTTCTTCTACAGCAGATTCGCCTGCAGCAGCCAATCCTAAATCATTATCATCTAGTCCTGCAAATAGCTCACCTAGGTTGTCTAAAGAGCCTTCAGCTTCTTCAAACCCACTCACAGGTAAATTACTCTCTGCTACTAAATCCAAGCTGTCTAGCTCATCCAAACCTAGATTATCGATGGCTTGATCTTCGATCGGCGTAGGAGGCACTCCAAATTCAGTAATATCGTCAGAAAAATCAGGCAATTCAAACTCATCAGCCGCCTCAGATGATAGAGCACTTCCTAAATCTGACGCTTCTCCACTCAACAGTTCTGCTAAATCATCTGAACCGAACTCTTCAGATGCCTCAGAGAACATACTGCCAAAACTATGACTTTCCGAATGATTCGCCTCAAAAGAAGTTACTTCTAGATCAATGACTTCTTCCTGCTGCCAAGTTGCTCCCAGATCCGGCGTTTCACCTTCAAATAGGTCAGCAAGACTATTGAGTTCGTCCATTCCCATATCAGCGCCATTGCCATCGAAAGAAAGAACTTCTTCAGATGGGAGATCATCTAACGCTGATAAATCCAATATGCCATCTAACTTCAGATCATCCGAGGCACTTACACTATCAGATACTGCTAGATCGAACATTTCATCCAGATTCGATGCGCTCAAGTCATCTGTTTCCGCATCTGATGCAGCAAACATATCATCCAAGCTCAGATCATCCGCAGCATCCGTAGAGGTTGTTGCAAAATCTAAGCCAGAGAAGTCTAGCTCTTCTGAACTCTCTGTGTTGGCGATCGCAAAGAAGTCTGCCAATTCTAGATCTGTTTCAGCCGTTTCAGCCGGAGCCGGAGCCATTGCCTGTAAAGCATGGCTCGGTGCAATCTCTTTTTCTCGTCCTGCTAACACCAGTCCCTGTGCCAACTTGATCTCAGTAATCACAAGTGGTGCCAGGTCTCGGTATGCATTCTGAGAATTACCGATCGCTTGACTGGCTGTTTCAATCAGCTGACTCCAGCTCACCAATCCAAATGCTTCTCCAAGTCCTTTCAAGCCCGCACAAATTTCCTGTAAGCGAACTCGTGCATCCAGATTTGTCTCTGCTTGCCGGAAGATTTGCAGCATTTCCCGCAATTGCGCTGGAACATCGTTTTGGAAAATCAACAGTAGAGCATTATCTTGCAAAACACTCTCAGCTTGAATCACCGTTCCCTTACTCGAACCTGCCGATGCCTTGCGTTCTAATTGCGCGAGATGTGATTCAACTTCCGAAAAGACAGGTTCCAACGTGACCAGCGCTGCTTGTGCCTCATCCTCATCCAACCCAGTCGGCATTTGCAGTTGTTCTAAATGCTCTTTTAGCGTATCAAACACCTTTAACAAGAGCGTCTCTAGCTTTTGATCAGACTGAATTGTGGGCGTTTCCTTCAAGGTTTTGAAGTAATCCTCCAACCGATGGGCGGTCTTCTGAATGCTGTTCAAGCCCAACATCGCCGCACCACCTTTCACCGAGTGTGCCGCTCGGAAGACCTCATTTACCATTTCTGGGTCTGTCATGGTGTCTTGCAGATTCAGCAAACCCTGCTCGATCGTATTGAGATGGTCTTTTGCCTCCTCAATAAAGTAGCCCATGATTCGCTGCTGTTGTTCCGGCTGCATCACACTGTCCTTTCTGTAGATGAGTAATCTCCGTTGAGACTGGTTGAGCCTCTGGGATGAAAATGACCAATGAGAATGAAAAAGTCATCTCAGTTGGGGTGGCGTTCCACCAAGGTGAGAACACTCCGTACAATTGGCTTTACTGTACTGGAAGTTATTCGATCTGGCACAAAAATGATTGAGCAAAATCGTTTTTACTTCCGATCAACAGTTTCTACCCGGAATCGTTCTACCGACGTTAGCAAGTCACGCGCAACCCCTACTAGGTTTTGCAGTGACCCTGACACGCGTTGAGCTTCTTGCGAAGTCTCTTGTGCAGTCAATTCCACGGATTGCATCACTTGAGCGACATTCCGTGAAGTTTCGGTCTGCTCAACCGTATCGGCGGTAATTGATCTCACAAGTGTGTCAATGACGCTCGATACTTGAATAATGTCTTCGAGTGAGCGCTTCGCTTGTTCAGCGAGCCGGGTTCCCTCGATAACTTGTTGAGTTCCTTCTTCCATCGCGGTCATTACTGATCCAGTTTCACCTTGAATCTGTAATACGATTTGTTCAATCTCTTTCGACGCTTTTGCGGCTCGGTCTGCTAACTGTCGAACTTCATCTGCAACGATTGCAAATCCTCGTCCTGCTTCTCCTGCTCTTGCTGCCTCAATACTGGCGTTCAATGCAAGAAGATTGGTTCGAGACGCAATCTGCGAAATTAAGGCAACAATCTTAGAAATCTCTTGCGAAGATTCCGCGAGTCGTTTAACTTTACGCGTCGTTTCTGCCACTGTTTCTCGAATTTCGAGAATACCAGCCACAGTACGTTCTACCGCTTCACCGCCCTTCAAGGCAGTCGAAGACGCAGTTCTTGCGACTTCTTCGGCTTCACGAGCGCTCTCTGCTACACGCTGAATTGAGTTGGTCATCACCTGTACAGAGTTCAGGGTTACCGCGAGTTCTTCAGCTTGACGCAATGCGTCAGAAGACAAACTGCGAGCGAACATCTCATTTTCCGTGGAACCCTTACTGACCTGACGTGCAGCTTGTTTTACCTGTTGAACGATTTCACGCAGGTTCTGAATGGTTAAGTTGAATGAGTCAGCAACCGCTCCAAGGACGTCAGCAGTAACCTCTGCTTGTACCGTCAAATCACCGCGAGCCGCACCTTCTACATCATCGAGTAAGCGAATCACCTGGCGCTGTAAATCTTCTTTCGCTTGCTCTTGTTCTTCTGCCTTACGTTGCGCCTCGCTGGTCGTAGTCAGAATCACACGAGTCATTTGGTTAAAGTTGGTCGAGAGTTGACCAAGCTCATCTTCTGCAAAAACAGTAGCCCGTGCTTGAAGATTGCCCTGACAGACCGAATCAAATTGGGCTTTGAGGTCATCGGTCGATCGCTTCATATGCCGAGCAGTCATTTGACCGACCGCAAATGCTGCACCACCACCGCAAACACCACTCGCCAGAGCCATCACAATCCCAGTTGTGCGCAGCTGAGAAACAACAGCTCCATTATTGTTTTGAGCCGCCTGATTGGAAGCGACAAAGCTAACCACTGCAACCGCTACTGCTGAGACAATCCCAGCAGCTCCAGCAGCAATCAACTGCTTAGTTGCGAATGAAGCATTCTCAAGTGGAGCTAACCAACCTTGTTCAACAGTCGGGGTCGGTTCTGAACTTGGAACATCTAATTGAGTCGTAAAACTTGGGACCTGTTCAGTTGTGCTGGACATGCTGAAAAGTTCATCATCCTGGAAGGCTGAACCATCTCTATTAGAAGGTGCAAAATCCGAACCTTGCCCAAAATCAACTTCAGCGCTGTCCGAAGCAGCGGACATATTTGAATTGAATCCAAACGCACTTCCAATCGAAGGACTGGTAAATCCGGCTGAATCCTCAGATAGATCAAAATCTGAAAGATTTCCCAGATCATCAAAGTCTTCAAAATCGTCTAGGAAATCAACATTGCTTTGATTGCCTGGCGTTGAGACCGGATGATTTCGACTGCCGTTTTGCGGCTCATCGTAGATCGGCGCAAATTTGTTCTGCTCAGTTGGCATCTCGAATGCAGCTGCAGCTTGCTCATCATAGAAGCCCGGAGCCGCCATAAACAAAGTTTCTTCACTGGTATCCCGACTTGTAACGCGACTGATTGGAACAGCCATGTCTCCCTGGGACATGCCTGGATCAGTTGAAACTGTAGACATGCTGCCGTGCGAAGGCTCATCATCTGAGGCAAAGACTTGATCAAAATCATCCAGTGCATTCGAGAAGTCTTGGCTCACTACGGATTCGTCCTGCATTGAGAACGGCGCATCCGATGAAGCTGAAACTGCAAACGGATCATCTAACCCGATCGAAGCTCCAACTTTTGAACCATCACCGTTGTGCTGTGCGCCAAAGGGATTTCCAAAAGACGACGATTCTTCTGTAGTTGCTTTGAAATCGTCATCGAATGCGAAGTCATCCAGTGAATTTGCAGATTCTTGTGATAGATAAGCAGATTCGTCAAATCCTGAATAATCTGTTTCTAGACTGGTATCTGCAAAGCTATCGGCAGAGCTATCTGAAAATTGACCCGCATAAGCCAGACCACTATTCGCGTAATCAACAAATTCTGGATCAGAGGTGAGATCGAGAACAGACTGGTATTGCTCTTGCGCCACATCATACTTTTGTAAGCCATAGCAGTAGATGTGACCCCGTAAGAGTCGAGCACTAGGATCTTGAGGATAATTATCAACTAAGCGATCGACGATGCCAGCCGCTTCCTCATACTTGCCCTGCATATAGGCGCGCTCTGCCTGCTGATATTCTTGAGCGAATTCATTTCCTCGTGCCATATGCCTCCTCCTGCAAGTACGTGCTGCTCTGAAAACGGGATTTGAAAATAGGAGCAGTTAGGGTAAAGTGAGAATAATACATGCTGCGACCTAGTATGGCGAAATGTACCGAAAAAAATTTCAAGTTTTCGCCTCCCCCCTCAGCAAATAAATCTTTACCGTTCAGGGAACTTTCCTTTGCAAAATAGTTCCCCTGTTCCTTTACAGAATCTACAAATTGATCTGAATAATGTGAAGAATCAATTAGGCATTGTTTCATGCTGCCCACCTCGCTGATCGCAAAATCGCCACCTGATCGAGCAGGCGCAAACATTGGCTCCCATCTTGACCGAGTACCCACTCTCCGCGCAAGAAGGGTGCAACACTATCGGGAGCCGCCGTCGTCGCTTGGACATTCTCGATATCGAGCCATTCCATTCCTAGAATCCGATCAACCGCTAGCCCTAACATAATGTCTTGATCTTCAATCGCAATCACCGAAATCTCTGGGCGATCGGTGTTGAGGGAAGCCGCATCGCCCAAGAATTGACCCAAATCTGCCACCCAAACAACACGCCCTCGAACATTGAGTGTGCCAAGCAGAAGCGGCGAAACGTTTGGAACAGGCGTAATCCGGTCTGGGGATGGAGAAAGGACTTCTCGAATTCCAGTGGCAGGTAACGCAAACTCAGCTCCAGAGGGTGTGTAAAATCGCAAATGCAACTCACCTTCGGGGCTTTCTAACTCCTGAAATTCGGGCGCTTGATCCTGCCCTCTTCCTGTTAAGAAATCTGGACTTCCCACCATTACGACTGTTCCTAACCGCGCAACAATTGTTTGACTGTACCGACGAGTTCAGTGGGCTGAAAGGGTTTAGCAATATAGGCATCTGCCCCCTGCTTCATGCCCCAATAGCGATCGAACTCTTCTCCTTTGGACGAACACATCACGACTGGCACTTTCTGAGTTTTGGGATCGGCTTTGAGCCGACGGCAAACCTCATAGCCATTCATTCGAGGCATGACAATATCCAAAACCACAAGATCAGGACAATGCCCTTGAATGTGTTCCAAGGCTTCAACGCCATCGGTCGCGATCGTCACCTCAATGCCACTTCCCTTAAGCAGATCAGTGATCATCTCTCTTTGGGTGACACTATCTTCCACGACTAAAACTGTACTCATAACCCCCTACCTGTGAGCTTGGCTAAACCGATGACGGGAGAAACTCGCCCCTGTTGACCTTGAATCATTACTAACAAAGTACCCGCAAATACTGAATTAATCTGATACCATTCAAAAATCAAGTATTTTTACGAGGCATTTAAATTTAATTCCGCCTCTAAAGCATCTAAAACTTGCTGTGTGGTTGTCAGGATTTCAGGATGTCCAACCCCAACATATTTTTCTAATAACATCAAAATCTCATGCTCTCCAAAAGGTTTCGTTAAATAGTCTGTAGCTCCAACCATGCGTGCTCGGACACGATCGATGAATCCATCTTTCCCAGTCAGCATCAAAATTGGAGTCTGCCGAAATGCTGTGGATTGTCGCAACATGGCACAAAGTTCGTAGCCATCGAGTTCTGGCATCGCAATATCGCAGAGGATCAAATCCGGTTTGATTTGAAAGACAAGACTCAGTGCAGTCAGTGGATTCTCGATCGTACTGACATCGTACCCATTGCGATCCAGCATTAATTCTACTGCCTTGCACACAGTTGAACTGTCATCAATACAAAGGACTTTTGGAGCCTTAGCATTGAGTCCCAATTCTAAAGGAGTGCGAGAAGTAGAATGCACCGAAGGATGAACGGCGTTGAGTTGTAGCCAACCGCGCTGAACATACGGATAGATTGCCCTCGCGACAGCAGAAATATCACGGTTTAAATAACGCGCGATCTGCCGAATTGAGGTTTGTCCATCGGTATAGCGATCGAGCAGTTGATAAGTGGCTTTCGGTAAAGCTGCGGATAACTGCTCTCGATCAACAATGATGGGACATTGGTCGGGAGTATGTAAATACGGATGAAGCTGTTTCCACTCTTGGACTTGCTTCAACGCATTTCTCGCCAAGGGTGCAATTTCCATCGTCAATAGCTGCGGAGTCAGGGCGTTTCCTAGCTCAAAAATAAAAGAGCCTTGATGTAAACTCAGCAGATCAAATAATGTCTCACGCACCATGCCTTGAATAATGCTGCGTCCTTGAGCGGGTGTCACGAGATGATTTTCGAGTAACGCCCACAAGCAGCCGTATTCTGGCGTATTGAAAGTCGCGATCGACGAAGCAGGAATTTGGTCGATCGTAGTTTCAGCCCGATACCGATGCAAGTAATCTCTTAAGCGAGACAGATCTGATTCGGTTTCCCCTGCATAGACAATTTGACCATTCAGGAAAAAGACAAACCAAGAGGGGTGATTGCGCGATCGACGATGCACGACACCAGAAGGTGAGTACGCTTCAACGAACAATTCTCCTGTGCGCTGACCCAGTTCGATCAGTTGCAGGATACTCCTAATGTCAATTTCGCTGAGTTGACCTTGCATAGAGTTGTGCTATAGAGACAATTCGGCATTCACGGAGACCCCAGAATGAGAGCTACGTGAATTGTCCACACATTGTATCTATTAATGCTCAGGTGAACCGGATTTTTCGCAAGGTGAGATTTCGTAGCATGATAGTTTTTTTCAGTGAGTTGGGTAGAACGCAAACAATTCGGGCACATTAAGCGAAGCATTGGGCATCGAATAGGAGAGCTTTTAGTTGTGCTGTATCTAGCAGAAGTGATTCAGAAGAAAGGCGGAATCATGGGCGGTGGCAAGTCTGAACTGAAGTTACTGGCTTGTCAGCGAGGTGAACAGAATTGGAGCACGATTACCGCAGAAGAAGTGATTCCCTCAGAAGAAGCGAATAAATTTAGTCCTGGGTCACTTTTACTGGTTGATTTAACGGGCAACAAGCAGGTACAGCGCGTTCAGGAAGCAGGTCGCCCGATTGCGAACATTTTGCAGACTTTTTCGCGACTGCAAGAAAAAATTCGCACGAAAGAAGAGGAAATTGAGCAATGGAATGAGTCGCTGACTTATCAAAGTCAGGAGTTAACTCGCCGCGAAATGGAAATGGAAGCTCGGCAAGAAGAGTTGCAGCAGTTGGAAATTGAATGCCAACAAATGGAGCAACAACGCCAAGAGTTTCAAGCTGTTCGTGAAGAGGTGATGCGTCAGCAAGAAGAGCTAGAACGCAATCGTCAAGAAATGGCTGGCGCTTGGGAGCAGTTGCAAGGGCAAAGACAACAGCTAGAAGAACGCAAAGAGGAATTACTCGGTGCTTGTGTGTTAGATGAGGCGAAGGCGCAAGAACTGTGTCACATGCTTGATCGCTTCACTGAATCAGCAACTCTTCCCGAAACGGTTCGGCAGTGCAATGAACTCGTAGACTACCAGCAAAATCTGCTCAGCCATCATTGGCAAATATTAGAAGAACAACGGCAGTTAACCGAGCAAATGCGCCAAGAAGTCGGTCAGAAAGCAGATTACGTTGCTGAGCAGTGGCATATTTGGAACCAAGCACAAGAGTCGCTCGAAAATGCCAAAATTGAGATCAAGTCGCAGCAGTCGGTCTTAAAGAGCCAGCAAGAAATTGCACAATCGCTGACTGCACAGATTCAATATCATTCTGAGTTACATCAACATCTGCAAACCGCGATCGCAGGTGGAGGTGGAGAGGTACAGGTTGATATTCAAGAACTGGAGAATTTGCCGATCGAGGAACTTAAATCAATTGTCCAGAGCTTACAGGGCGAGTTTGACCAGTCTTCTCAATTTGTACATGGGCAAGAAGAAGAACTTCGCTTGAAAGAGAAAGAGATTCAAGAACTTAAAAATAGAATTGCTCAGGCGAGTGAGTTCGATCGCATGAGTCTCGAAAACGAATTGACGGATGAGCAGGATGCTTACGAATTTCTCAATCAGACCTTGGTTGGTCAGCGCCGGAGTTTGAGAGAGAAAGAATTGCAACTTCGTCAGCATAAATCCGTTCTGATTCGTCGAGGTGGGGCGGAGTCGGATCAAGACAGCGAATTGGATTTGTCAGTCGTATTTGCTCAGATTGAAACTCAACGTCAAAAGCAGTCGGAAGAGTTGCAACAAGTTGAGGCACGGATTCGAGAGATTGAATCTGCGATTCAACAGGCTCAGGATTACGTGAATTCACAATCGGGTGAGCAAGAAGCAAAGCGGAATGAGTTGAAGCAACTTGAGGAAGCATTGCAATCTCAGCGAGTTTCAGCAGCAGAACTGGCAGGACGAGTTGCCCTGTATCAAGAAATGCTGCAACCGATTCAGGATTCGATTACAACAATGCGTCAACATCTGGAAGTGATTGCACAGTCAGGTGGACAGCACTCTGCGATCGAAGACATGAAGCGGGCGATTACAGAATTGACTCGAAAGCCGGAATTTGCGATGGCTTAATCGATGTTTCTTGCTTCGATTGGAGGGAGTTAAATCTCCCTCGATTCCAAAACTTAGAGGACTTTAAAGAGTGGTGAGAATTTCGTCACTCTGAGCTTGGAATTCTTTGAGTGAGGTTAGTCGAGGGACTTGAGTTGAATCTGATCTGCGTTGACTTCTGCGATCGTTTTTTCGATGAACGGATCAGTGCGCGATCGATTTGGAGCCGTAATCAATCCAACGCATTTTTCGACTTGCTCGAAGTTTGGGTTGAAATTGAGCGATCGCATCAGAAATTGACGAATGACTCTGCGCTGAATCGCGAGAGGAATTTTACGAAGAATGGTGCGATCGAGACTTTGAGAAGTTATGTCGATCGCGGTTTCATAGAATTCTGAAGCGACTGTTTCTAAATATTCCACTTCAGCGGATAAGAGTTCCATCGTTTGGGCGAGATGGGATTCGACTTGAGCATTGAAATTATGCTTGAGGGAAGGAAGCAACTCTTGGCGAATGCGATTGCGCGCATAGGCTAGATCATTGTTTGTGCTGTCTTGCCAGATGGGAAGGTTGCGATCGTGGCAGAATTCAGCCGTCTGCGATCGCATGATTTCGAGCAAGGGTCGTACCAGTTTGACTGTTGGAGTCAGTTGACGTGTCCAATTGAGTGAGCTTAACCCATCTGCTCCGCTGCCTCGGATTAGATTAAATAAAAGAGTTTCAGCGCGATCGCTGGCAGTGTGCCCGGTGACGATGGTGTGAAATCCTTCGATCGATTGCAGTTGAGCGTATCGCCATTCTCTTGCGGACGCTTCGTTGGGGGGAGGAGAATCGGCAGTTTTGAGATAGAAGGGGAGATTCCAGGATTGAGCGAGAGTCGCAATGTGATCAGCGTTGGCTTGGGAGTCGGCGCGCCAGCGATGATCACAATGAGCAATCGCGAGATGCCAATTCCAACGATCGCGTAAATCGATTAAAAGTTGAGCGAGACAGAGAGAATCCTGACCACCAGAGAGCGCAATTAGAATCGATTCGTGTTTTGGCAGTAGCGATCGACTACGAAGGGTGCGATGAATTTTGGCGTGGAGAGGTGTCCAAGAACTCGCCATATTTAGAACAAAGTGAGTACGATCGTGAAATTCGCTTAAATTCAACGATTTCAGAACTTTTTGAATTTTACAAGTCTACCAGTGCGAGTCCTTCTCTTTTTTGCTTGAGTCTGCTTGGGAATACTTTTAGCTGAGCAAATTGATCTCAGCTAGGAGGAACAGGTCATGAGTTCAGAGACTTTTGGATTTTCAGTATTTCGCGACTGGATGCGAGAAAAACAGTTGAAGTACAGCATTTTTGCCGTAGAAGCTCCGGTTGAGACCATTGCAGATGAATTGATGAAGGTGTTCAAAGTTGAGCAGTGGCAACAGAATATTGAGCACACAGGCACATTCGCTGATTTGCAAGGTGTACCGATCGTGAAACTGAAAGGCAGTCCTTGGTCGATCGTGTATTGGAATTTGCAACGCCCGTTAAATATCAAGCAAGATTGTCGTCGGATGTCTCAAGCGCTGGATGGAAAAATTATCCAACTATGGGAAAACACCTCTGGATTAGTCGAGTGGGTGGTTTGGCAAGACGGGGAAAAACAGGAAGAATGCGAAAGAATGCCAGGCGGTGATCCACCTTTTCTGGAATCTTCTCTTAGAAACATAGATCGATGGGTTGAACAATTCGAGGAACTTTATGAGGGTGATGAAGCAACCTTACAAGAGCCGCTAGACAACACCTTTGCAGAGTTGTTAGGAAAGCAGAACGTTTACATTCCTGCGCCCAATCTGAACTGGTCATCAGAGGAAGTTGAGCGAGTCGATTTGCTCGTGCTGCCTGCAAAAACATTAGGGATGGCAGATTTTCAGAAACAGATGTACGAAGGACATCCTGAGTATGCAATTTTTGCAGTCAAAGCTCCGATTGCTCAAGTTTCTGAGTTAGTTGCGCAATACTGCAAGGCAAGCGCCTGGGAAAAAGATATTCAAGAACCAGTAGCAATTTGGAATCTGAGAAAAAAAGACAGCCAATACTGTTTACCTGTCATTCAGCCCAGCGAGAATGAATGGACGGTAGTTTACTGGGGCATGGGTTATTGGCAAGATATCGCAGAGATGTGCCAAGAGATCTCTTCTCACTTGAATACTGATGTGATGGAGATTAGTGAAGAAGATACTTCTGGGGCGATCGGGTATTCGCTCTTTTCCCAAGGCAGATTACTTGAGCGAATGGAATGGTGCGACGAACTATATTTTGAGTCTGAACTGCGAGAGGAGCCGGAATTTGATGATTTTGAAACCAGCGAGTGGGATACGATGTGTCGCTTTATCAACGATCGCTTTATCGAGGAAGGTATCTACATTCCTACCTGGGATTTAGAGGTGACCGATGAATTGCTGGAGCAGGTTGATTTGATTCCCCACTCCTAGCAAGCCTGATGTAGCATTTACGCGATCGCAGAACGATGAGTTCTAATGCGATCGCTGCTCTGCTCCAGCAGAACGGAGAAGGTCGATGACTTCATGATGCCCCCAGTAGCGAGCCTCAGACATCGCCGTTTTACCCTCACGAGACTTGTGGTTAACATTAGCCCCTGCGGCGATTAAAAGTTGTACGATCGTCGTTTCACCTTTTGCCGCAGCATACATTAATGCTGTCCAACCATCCCTTGATTCAGGTATATCGATATTGACACCCTCTTGAATCAAAGTTTTGACCAAGCCTGCATTGCCATTAAATGCAGCAGAGCGCAACATTTCCTCACGCGCCGCATTACTGACAGCATCATTTTTGCCCTGAGTGGCGGAAGTCATCAGAGTCGAAATCTCTTTCCCTGCATAGGTTGCACTCTCAAAAGGTGTCCCATCCCAATTTTTCTTATGTGGATCGGCTCCAAATTCTAAAAGGACTCTGACCGCTTCAACAGATTTTTCCTGAACTGCCAAAAATAAAGCTGTTTCACCTCGCTTATCTTGAGCATCTACGGTTGCACCAGACTTGATGAGAAACTGAATAATCTCAGCATGATCAGACTCAGCAGCATACATCAATGGAGTTTTACCGAGCTTTTTCCCAGGTCGATCGCTTAAATTGACTTCGGCTCCAGTTTCGATAAGAATCTGTACTGCTTCTAGATGCCCCCGTTCTGCCGCAAACATCAAAGCAGTTTTGTGACGCGGACTTCGCCGTTCTTGCGGTTCACTGGCATTAGGATTGATGCCTGCTCGTAGTGCCGATCGTAAATCTTCTAAATTGCCTTGCTTCGCTGCACCCAGTAAAAAAGCTTCCGAAAACTCTTCAGTGCCCGCAGGAATAGGGGTGCCTGCTTGTTTGAGTAAACGAACGATCTCGGTATATCCTTGCTGAATTGCAATATCTCTTGCAGTGCGTCCCTTCTTGTCCAAAATCGTAACATCTGCCCCTGCTGCCAAAAGTGCCTGAACAACATCTGTATGCCCGTGATCCGCGGCATAATGCAGAGCCGATCTGAGTTCTGAGCGTTTTATGATCTCGGATTCCAGACCTTGCATTAGAACATGAATAATTGCCCTGGAAGGATCTTCGATTGTGCTGGGATCTGCTCCACCCGCCAGTAAAATATTCACGAAATCGAGGTTTCCTTGTGTTGCTGCTACCATCAAAGCCGTTCTGCCCTGATAATCCCGAATATCGAGATTTGCTCCAGCCTTGACCAGCGATCGTAAAATTGCAACCATCCGGGCAGGGAGTTCTGTCTCATCCTCATTCAAGCCCCATCCTGATAAAGCTTTAGCCATTTCAGGTGCAGAGAAAACAGCAATCAATGGAGATAAGCCATCTTGTCTCGGCAAATCTGGATCTGCTCCAGCGTCTAGAAGAACTTGCACAATTCCATCATTGCCATGTAGGCAAGCGTCAACCAGTGCAGTGTCTCCCATGGAGTTCTGAGAATTGACTGGACAACCAGCTCCAAGCAATCGTTGAACAATTTCCGGTTTGTTCGTTTTCGAGGCAGCTTCAGCAAGAAGATTGTAGCCAGTCTCAAATACGACTTCCGCTCCAGCTTCTAGAAGAATTTTCAGAAGATCTAAATTGCCTTTGTTGATTGCTTTAGTTACAGGGCGCAACATAGGAGGATTCCAATTTAAATCTGCGCCTGCTGCAATCAAGATTTTGACAATTTCTAGAGATTCACGCTCAAGAGCAAATTCCATCGCATCAAAGTCGAAAAATTGATTGATGCGAACGTTGACATCAGCACCGACTTCAACCAATGCACGAACAATATCCGTCCGTTCTGCCATGACTGCTGACATTAAAAGCGTTGGCTGGTTTTTCTGCCGCGTTTGAGCTTCGACTGCCACTAATTCACGTAGGACATCAGTCTGACCTGCGTGTACAGCTTGAGACAACGCATCGAATACTTCAGTAGCATTCACATCAGATGAATCAGCTTTTCCGACAACTGCTTGTGTAATCGTCTGGATCAAATCTCCCACTTGTTCGATCTGCGATGGCGTATTGCGATCGCGATTAACAAGATTTGCGATCGCATCTCTCAAACTTAGTTCATTAGAAGACATTCAAATCACTCCAAGCAATTGAAAAGTGTAGCTTGGAGATCATTAAGCCCAATTCTGTCTAGGTTCTACACCAATTAGGCTTAGGTCAATTTAATAATCGTCGCCAGAATAAATATCGTCGATGTTGCGCGGACGCAAGCGATCCGTGAGCGGTTCTGGCTGAATCACATCTGGTTGGCGGGCAGAAGATCGCTCTGGTAAGCGTTCCTGCGGTCGCAACGGCGCAAATTCTAAGCGAATTCTGACTCTGCCACGTTGCCAGCCTGTGCCTGAATTGAAGCGCAGTGCTTCACACTCTAAACCATCCTCAAACCAGGCTTCGTTATCTTCTGTCCATTCCCCTTCTCGATCGCTGACCGCTTGCGCCAACTGGTCAAGGAATTCACTCACCTTGAACGTCGGATTGGTCATCAACACGCGACCGCGATCAACGAACAAGACTTCATCATCATTCATTGGGGTAAATCCGTTATCCATTCTCAATCCTCGTCGATCGCGTTCTCTTGTGCATTATAAGAACCATCCGTAGCTATGGAGTCCTTTACCCAAAAGATTCACCCCTAAATAACAGACCCAAACGACGACAAATCCCACTGCTGCAAGGATCGCAGGACGACGACCTTGCCAGCCTTTGGTGATGCGCGCATGTAGATAAGCCGCAAAAACCAGCCATGTGATCAATGCCCACGTTTCTTTAGGATCCCAACTCCAATAAGAGCCCCAGGCTTCATTCGCCCAAACGCCTCCTGCAATAATGCCGATCGTCAAAAGCGGAAAGCCGAGTCCAATCACGCGATAGCTAATATTGTCCAGGGTATCTGCAAGAGTTAGACGTTGCGGAGAAAGGGTTGTCTTTTCTAAAACTGCGGTTCCACCTGCATTGACACTCACTTCTTCTGAACGGTGAAGCTGATAGGATTTTTCACGGTAGCTGCCTGTTCCGACAGAACTGCCTCGAAGTTCAATATTCTGTCCGCGAGTGACGACTAAAAACGCGATCGCCAAAAGCGATCCCACCATCAAAGTTGCATAACTGAGCATCATGACGCTGACATGCATCATCAGCCAATTGGATTTCAAGGCAGGAACCAATGGCGCAGAAGCCTGCATCGTATCGGGTAGCGTCAGAGCGGCAAAAGCCGTGATTGCCATTGCAACGGGCGCTGTGACAATGCCGACGAGATTGCTTTTGCTCATATTTTCAGCGATCAAGTGCATCGTGGTAATGCCCCAGACCAGGAAAAAGAGCGATTCGTAAAGATTGCTGAGGGGGAAATAGCCTGCTTCGATCCAGCGAGCAGCAAGGAGTGCAGCCGTAGAGAGATTTGCGATCGCCATTCCTGCCGTCCCCAGAGTCGATGCGTAAGGCACCTGGGGAAAGGCTGCACCAACCCAATAGATCAGCATTGTGGCGAATAACACAGCAAATGACAGATTATCTAAAACGCCTTGGAGTGCAACCAAATCCATTGTTGTTTCCTTACGGGGATTAATCGAAGTTTACAGTGTCTCTCAATTGTATAAGGCGAAGGGGCGTTCCGAGTTTTACCGAGTGTCGTAATGAAGTTTGGATTTTGGTATTGCAAAGACCCAGACAAGTTTAAAAGAACACGTCAGAATAGAGAACAAATCATCAGAATCATAGAAGAGGTGCTTGTGGCTTTATACGCAGAATTGCATCGTCACTTGGGTGGATCGGTTGTGCCTCGGATTCTCTGGCGTTATTTAGAACGAAGTGAATCAGATTTAATTGATCGGTTTTCCGATTATCCGGAGTTTGAGGATTTTTATACCCGACCTCGCAATACGTTGGATGAGTACTTGGAATTGCATACGATCGTGGAAGGGGTGCAAACGGCGGAAGCGTTGCCCTATTTCATTTATCGTTTGATGCGCGGAGCTTATATTTTCGAGAATTTGGCGTATTTGGAGCTTCGCTATACGCCTTATTTGCGAACGAATCCGAATTTGGATCAATCGCGTCGGATTGAGCAAATGACTGAGATTGCTCAGATTGTGGGGCGATCAAGTCGATTGAAGGAGTATCCAATCGTCAGCAGTCAAATCCTGTGTATGCACTCGAAGCTGCCGTATGAGGTGAATCGAGCGATCGTAGATTTGGCGGCGCAGATGCCGGAGAATATTTGCGCGATCGATTTGGCAGGCGGTGATGCTTACTATGGGGAGCGAATGGAAGAGTTTATCGAGTTGTTTGAATATGCTCGATCGCTCAATATCAAAGCGACTTGCCATTTGTATGAAACGGAAGGACATTATCCGGAATTGCTGCCATTTTTGAATCGCATCGGGCATGGGATTCAGATTCCGCTTCGGTATCCGCATCTGTTGAAAGAAGTCGCGCAACGGAAGCAATGTTTGGAGGTTTGTCCGACGACTTATCTGAAAACGGGAACGCTTCAGGAGATTCGCCAACTCAAACAGGTGTTTGATCAATGCTTTGACGCAGGCGTTGATATTGCGATCTGTACAGATAATGCGGGTTTGAATGATGTGCGGTTGCCTTTTGAGTATGAAACGCTTCTGACACAGGATGTAATTGGGTTTGAAGAGTTGCAGGCTTGTCAGGATGCGGCGTTTCGTCATGCGTTTGCGTGGCAGTATGCTCAGCGTCCGGCTTCGTTACTCGATCGCTTGTTGAAATCAGAGGCAAGTTAGAGAGAGACATGGAGAAATTACAGGACTGCTTCCTGTCTCTCTCATGAGCGGATTGAGAAGACTCGAGAAGCGATCACCACGGAGGAAAAGAAGTGTGATCGCTTCCTAACAAAATCCTGTACTTCTACTGAAATCAATTCATAGGGCTTGTATTCTGATGGTGAGATGAAAAGCCCAGAATGAATTCATGAGTGACGTTTTTATTTCCTACTCTCGCAAAGATAAGGCGTTTGTCCAGAAGTTACATGAAGCATTGCGATCGCAGAATCAAGAAACCTGGGTAGATTGGGACTCGATTCAGAAAACAGAGGAATGGTGGCGAGCGATCGAGCGGGGAATTGAAGGGGCGAATACGTTTGTGTTTGTGCTTTCGCCAGATTCGATCTCGTCAGATATTTGCCGGGATGAGATTGATCATGCGGTGAAGCACAATAAGCGATTGGTTCCGGTGGTCTATCGAGAAGTTGCAGTGGATCTAGTCCATGAAGCACTTCAGAAATTAAATTGGTTGTTCTTTCGGGAGCAAGACCCGTTTGAAACAACGTTTGCCGAATTAGTTACGGTGATTGGGACGGACTTGGAGCATGTGCGATCGCATACGCGGTTAGAAGTGAAAGCGATCGAGTGGGAGCGAGAGGGACGTAATCCGAGTTTTGTGCTGCGAGGAGAGGATTTAGTGCGATCGCAAGCTTGGCTGGTGCAGGCAGAACAGAAGCAACCGAAACCGACGGAACTTCAGCGCGAGTATATTAGCGCAAGTCAGACGAGTGAAAAAGAAGCCGCGATTTTGCTCAAGGCGGGACAACGGGCAAGGCACATGGTGCAGGTTGGTTCTGGGGTGTTACTGACGACATTATTTGGAGCAGTAATCGCTGCTCATTGGGCATGGAGAATAATTGATCAAGCAAAAGCAGCAGCAAAAATTGAGCGTTTAGGAGCTGAAGCCTTGAGACAATTTGAATCTGACCAACCAGAAGGACTACGATTAGCAATGCAAGCAGGCTTTGAGTTGCAAAACTGGGTACATAACAAGCGCCTCGATCAATATCCTGCTTTTAGCCCAGTTTTAGCATTACAGTTCAACTTAGAAAGAATCCGAGAAACAAAATTTCCAGGTCAGCTAGGTTTTATTTACAGTGCTGCTTTCAGCCCCGATGGCAAGTTGATTGCTACAGGTGGAGAAGATGGTAGTACTAGATTGTGGAGTATTGATGGTAAGAATGTTATTACAATCAACGGCAATCAAGGCGATATCAGAAGTGTTGCTTTCAGCCCCGATAGTAAGTTGATTGCTACAGGTGGAGAAGATGGTAGTACTAGATTATGGAGTATTGATGGTAAGAATGTTATTACAATCAACGGCAATCAAGGCGACATCAGAAGTGTTGCTTTCAGTCCTGATGGTAAGCTAATTGCCACAGGAGGATATGATGGCAGCGCCAAACTGTGGAATATAGAGGGAAAGAACATGGTGACAATTAATGGTAGGTCACTTAGCCCTGTCGCAGGTGACAGCAATCTTGTAGCAATTAGTGGTATCGCAGAGAGTCCCAACAGTGTCTATAGTTTGGCGTTTAGCCCTGATAGCAAGTGGATTGCCACAGGTGAAGCCGACGGGAGCGTAAAACTTTGGAATATGGAGGGAAAGAACATTGCTACAATTAGGGGCCGCCAAGGTAGCGGCAACGTCTATAGTTTAGCATTCAGCCCTGATGGCAAGCTTGTTGTTATTGGCTACTCTGACGGCAGTGTTACACTCTGGAACAGAGAGAGTAAAAATACGAGTTCCCTTAACGGTGGTCTAGGCACGATTCGAGGTTTAGCATTTAGTCCTGATGGCAAATTTATTGTTACAGGCGGAAGTAGTGGTATCACATTTTGGGAGAAGAACGGAAAGAATATCGCTACGATTGAGACAAATCAGGGTGGCATCTACAGTTTAGCATTTAGCCCTGATGGCAACCGCATTATCACAGGTGGAAGTGATGGCAGCATCAAACTTTGGGACAAAGCTGGTAAAAGCATTGTTGCTCTCAATATTGATGAGATGGGTATTGCAAGCATAGCTTTTAGCCCTGATAGTAATCATATTGCCGTAGGAAAGAACAATGGAATTGCCCAAATTTGGCACAAAGAAGGTAATCTCATTACGACACTAAAAAGTAATCAAGGTAGAGTGTCACGTGTAATCTTTAGTCCTGATGGCAGCCGTATCTCTACGACTGAATACTCTGGTGCCACCGCAGCAATGAGCAGTATTACTAAAATATGGGATATGACTGGGAATAGTCTGGTCACAATCACGAGCGACCAGCACAACGTGTCGAGCTTGGCGTTTAGTCCTGATGAAAGTCGCATCGCTACAGGTGGAAACGATGGTAGTACTAAGCTTTGGGACAAAGAGGGCAAAAATATCGCGACTCTTGATGGTCAGCAAAAAAGAGTATCAAGTGTTGCATTCAGTCCAGACGGGACTCGTATTATGACAGCTGGATTTGATGGTAGTGTGAAATTCTGGGACAAGTCTGGCAAGCACCTTACCACAGTTAACGATCGTTTAGGCGCACTTCTGGAGGTAGCCTTTAGCCCTAATGGTAACCTGATTGCTGTTAGTGGAAGAGATGGTATTACTCAGCTTTGGAACAGGGATGGTCTTCCCATCACTACAATTAATCATGATAAAGCTGCTCAACGAGGAATTGTTTTTGGTTTAGCATTTAGTCCTGATAGCACACAAATTGCTACAGTAGCAGGCAATGGCAGCATTAAACTCTGGAATAAAAATGGCAATCAGATTGGGCAGTTTGAAGGCGGTTTTCCAGCAGCGATTAGTCCAGACTGGAAAACCATCGCGATCGTTGAAAATCCTTCCTTCTTTGGCATACCATTCCCCAATTCTGAACCGTCGATTGTCAAACTGTATCGTATTGATCTCAGCCTCGACAGCCTCCTGCGCCGCGCCTGCCAACACCTAAAGCCTTACATACTCGACGATCCCAACCAGAAAACCGAGCAATCTCAGTGTGAACAACATTTAGGGGAAAGTTGGGAAGCAGAGAGAACAGCAAACTAATTATATAGACGATGAGAGATTGAGCGATCGTAAATCAGCACTTTCAACTTAGTCTTGACGCGATCGGGAGACCCTGTATGATGAAGAAATAACGCTCCAAGGTAAATGAAATGGTCGTTACAACGTCTAAAACGAGTAGCGCATTGCTCTCTAATGTCACATGGGACACCCTGGAAAAACTTGATGCAGATATGGCAGGGACAGGGGCACGTCTCATTTATCTTGACGGATGGTTGGAGATTATGACCCCTTTGTCCGAAGCTCATGAAACCCCTAAGAAAACATGCGCTCAACTCTTAGAAGCCTATATGAGAGTGAAGAAAATTCGCTTTTATGCTGCGGGGAGTGCAACGATTGGGATGAAAGCCTTGGGTGCGCGTAAAGAACCCGATGAATCTTACTGTTTAGGAGAACGGAAACCGATTCCAGATATTGCGATCGAGATCATCGTCACGAGTGGTGGCATTGATGTGCTGGAAATCTATCGCCGGATTGGAGTTCAGGAAGTGTGGTTCTGGGAAGATGGTGTGATTTCAGTTTATTGTCTAAGATCGACAGGCTATGAATTGGTGCGTCAGAGTGAGTTGCTGCCAGAATTAGATCTGCGATCGCTAGAGTTTCATTCTCGCATGGCAGACCAATACGACGCAGTCGATGCCTTCATGAAAACGCTTCAAGAAAAATGAAATGACTTGCGCGATCGTAAATGCCATCCCATATCTAGATAGAAATGAAACGACTCTTTCGTGTGTTCAAAACCTTATTGCTGGTGTATTACGCCTATATGGTGGAATATCGAGCAGAGTTAATTCTGTGGGTGCTTTCAGGATCATTGCCCATTATTTTGATGGGAGTGTGGATACAAGCTTCTCAGCAAAGTAATTTTGGACTGTCTCCGACCGATTTTGCACGCTACTTTTTAGCCGTGTTTTTAGTGCGGCAATTGACGGTTGTGTGGGTGATTTGGGAGTTTGAACGGGAAGTTGTTGAGGGGAAGCTTTCACTCAGATTGTTACAACCGCTTGATCCGGCTTGGCATCATGTGTTTTCGCATGTCTCAGAACGGTTTGCCCGGATTCCATTTGCGATACTACTAATTGTCTTATTCTTTCTCCTTTACCCAACTGCAATCTGGGTTCCGAGCGTTGGAACAGTGTTACTGTTTGTGGTGTCGATCGTATTAGCTTTCTCGCTAAACTTTCTGATTCAGTACACTTTGGCACTCTGTGCGTTTTGGACAGAGCGGGCAAGTTCATTGCAAGAATTCTGGTTTTTGCTGTATCTATTTTTGTCTGGGGTGATTGCACCGCTTGAAGTCTTTCCGCCTGTCGTGAAAACACTCGCTTTGTTTACGCCGTTCCCTTATTTAGTCAATTTTCCAGCGAGCTTGCTGGTTGGATTACCAACGAATCCAGCGCAAGGATTTTTAGTGATGGCAGGTTGGATTGTCGGATTTCTCGCGCTCAATCGTTGGTTATGGCGGCAAGGCTTGAAACAATATTCGGGGATGGGAGCATGAGACGGTATTTTCAAGTGCTGCGATTGTTCTGGAGTACTGCGATCGCTGCTGAACTAGAGTATCGCATTAACTTCCTAATCGCAGCACTGACAAGCTTAGGCGGATTAGTCGGAAGTTTGTTTGGATTATTTCTCTTTTATCGAACAGGCTACACCTTCGCTGGATGGAGATGGGAAGAAGCATTGATCGTTGTGGGAGTATTCACATTACTAGAAGGCTTTTCCAGTACCTTTCTCGCACCCAATCTGAACCGAATTGTGCGGCATGTGCAGGAAGGAACCTTGGATTTTGTGTTGCTAAAACCGATTAGTTCTCAGTTTTGGTTGTCTGGGCATACCATCTCACCTTGGGGAATTCCCGATATTATTTTTGGCGCGATCGTCATTTTTTATGCGGGCACTCGATTAGGGATTGGTGTGAATGCGTATCTGCTCAGTCTGATTCCATTAGTTTTCGGATTAGCAATTCTCTATAGCTTGTGGTTCATATTGGGGGCGACAAGCATTTGGTTTGTCAAAATCTACAATGTGACGGAAGTATTGCGGGGATTGATTGAAGCAGGACGGTATCCAATGGCAGCTTATCCGATCGCGTATCAATTCTTTTTTACGTTTATTGTTCCCGTTGCTTTTCTCACGACCATTCCAGCCGAAGCCATGTTAGGACGAGTCGAGTTTGGATGGATGCTTGGAGCAGGAGGTTTAGCGATCGCACTTTTATTTGTTGCACACAGTTTTTGGCGATTTGCGCTGAGATTCTACACCAGTGCATCTAGTTAGTAGCGAATGTACTCGATCCAATCGAGCAGAACTGGTTAAGCTATTGTCATTGTTCTCTCACTCAGACTATGACTCGTGCGCCCTTGATCGGAATTACGACCCACAGCCGCAATGCGACCAATGAAGTTGTGCTACCTGGAACTTATGTAGATGCAGTGCAATCGGTTGGCGGCAATCCAATTTTGCTTCCTCCCACTCAAAGTCATCTTGAATCGTTGCTCGATGCGATCGATGGGTTGATTCTCTCCGGAGGCGGGGATATTCATCCGATTCATTACAATGGCGAAGATCATCCTGAGATTTACGGGATAGATGACGATCGCGATACGTTTGAGATTACGCTAGCAAAGTTAGCATTGATGCGGGAAATTCCAGTACTGGGGATTTGCCGGGGAATGCAGGTTTTGACGGTGGCAACGGGAGGCGGATTGATTCCGCATGTGCCCGAAGTCTTTGGAGATAGCATTGATCATCGGTTAGATAATCCGCGTCGTCCGATTCCCCATGAGATTGAAGTACTAGCTGAGAGCCGATTGTCGGAGCTATTAGGCAAGACTCAGATGAATATTGTGTCTTGGCATCATCAGGCAGTTGAGTTTCATTCGGATGTGTGGAAGTTGGCGGCTCGCTCCAACGATGGATTAATCGAGGCGTTAGAGCATTCAGAGCATCCTTGGGCGATCGCGTTGCAATGGCATCCAGAATTGTCCATGCAAGATCCAGCGCATCAGAGATTCTTTCGATCGTTTATAGACGCTTGTAAGAAATGAGTTCTCTCTTACGTTCGATGCGAGTTAGGCGGGCAATGTTCTTTCCTTAGAGAAAGAGCAATAGTACAGGACACGAAAACAATGACGAATCTTTTGCAAACAGCGGCTGAAGTCGGATCATTTAAGACGTTGTTGAGCGCGATCGACAAAGCCGGAATCGCACCCGAATTAGAAAATCTCGATGGGTCTTTTACACTGCTCGCTCCCACCGATGCAGCCTTTGAAAAATTACCAGTGGGAATGCTAGATGAATTGCTACAAGACTTGCCCAAACTACGGAGAGTCTTGAGCTATCACGTTTTGCCAGGAGATGTGAGGTTTGAGGATTTGACTGAGATTGAAGAAGCACCTACTTTAGAAGGCTCAGTGATTGCAGTCGATCATCAAGGCGGCATCAAAGTGAATGATCTGGCGATCGCACAAGCCGATATCTTGGCAGAAAATGGCGTAATTCATGCGATCGAGGGTGTGTTGATGCCTGCACTGCTCGCAGGAGGCTAAACAGTTTGCTATCCTAGGATCTCTTCATCGCACAGGACAGGATTTTGAGTACGTTTGCCAAGTTGACCCCTCGGACGCAGCGGAATTTAGGGGTGCTATTTACGGCAGGATTGCTATTTTGGGCAAGTCTAGCAAGCCTGCTTCCCACCTTGCCCCTCTATGTCAAATCGATCGGCGCGCCCGATGATCAACTTGGTATGGTGATGGGAGCATTTGCGATCGGGTTATTACTCTTTCGTCCTCAAGCTGGTCAGACAGCCGATCAGCAGGGACGAAAGATTGTGCTACTGATTGGAATTTCAGCCGCAACCCTTGCTCCAGTCTGTCATTTACTGACCCAATCGATTCCAGTACTGATGCTGATTCGAGCATTTCATGGACTGAGTATTGCAGCTTTCACAACCGCTTATAGTTCACTGGTCGTTGATCTTGCACCGCCAGAAAATCGCGGGGAGTTGATCGGTTACATGAGCTTGGTCAATCCGATTGGAATGGCATTAGGACCAGCGCTTGGCGGATATCTGCAAGAGTTGACGACTTATGCACCTGTGTTTGTGATGAGTTCAATTCTTGGCTTGATTAGCATGACTTGTGCGATGTTTGTGAAAGCTCCGCCTGTCATGTATGCTCCTCAAGACCAAAAAGAAAAAGATCAGTTCTGGCAGTTGTTGATCAGCGATCGCATTCGAGTTCCAACGATTACCATGCTGCTCGTCGGCATCGCATTTGGTGCGATCGCAACATTCGTACCGCTTTATATCAAAGATTCAGGAGTTGGACTCAATCCAGGACTGTTCTACACAGCAGCAGCAATCACAAGCTTTTTAACCCGGTTTGTCGCAGGAAAAGCCAGCGATCGCTATGGGCGAGGTCGATTTATTACGGCTGGTCTGTTGGGCTATGCCATCTCAATGCTGGTTCTGTGGCAAGCAACCGATGCCAATCAATTTCTCTTAGCCGGAGCGCTCGAAGGATTTGGAGGCGGCACATTTTTGCCGATTATGATTGCATTAGTTGCCGATCGCTGTCAGCCTTTTGAGCGGGGACGAATTTTTGGATTATTTGTCGGGGGTTTCGATTTAGGAATTGCGTTGGCAGGTCCGATTCTGGGTCTCGTTTCTAATATTGTCGGCTATCGCAGTTTGTATCTCGTTGCGGCTTGTGTGGCGTTTGCTGGTTTGATTGTGTTTATGACGTTATCGAGTAAGAGCGTTGCTGATTCATTTCGATTCGCCTTGGGGTATGGAAAAGATCCGTATGCAGTTTCTAAAGTGGGTTGAACGATGAATGTTCCTCATTTCATGCTCAAAGAGATTCACCAACAGCCAGACGTGATTCGTCATCAACTCGATCGGACAATTTCAATTGGAATTCCCGATCGCATCAACATTCTGGCATGTGGAACTAGCCTGAACGCAGGTTTGATTGGGCAATTTCTATTTGAGCAGATTGCTCAAATTCCTACTCAAGTGCGATCGTCGTCTGAATCTCTTTCAGCCCCACTGCTGGAAACTCCAAATACAATTACGATCGCGATTACACAATCTGGTGAAACAGCCGATACAATTGCTGCACTTCAACAAGTTCAATCGAAGCGAGTTGCCATTACCAATGGAATTGACAGCACAATTACTCGATTTGCTGATCACACAATTTATACAAATGCAGGTGAAGAGAAAAGCGTTGCTGCAACTAAAACATTTACATCACAGATTGTACTTTTTTACAAGTTAGCATTTCAAATTGCACATGAGAATCAAAAACTCAGCGATCGAGAATTTGCATCACATCTTGAATCACTCAAGCAAATCCCACAACAAATGGAGAAATTGCTAAATGAGAATACAATCGTTGAACTTGCTCAAACTCTAAAAGAAACGCGCGATCTGATCATTTTAGGCTCGGGAATTAATACTGCGATTGCATTAGAAGGCGCATTGAAACTCAAAGAAGCAACTTACACACATGCAGAAGGGTATGCTGCCGGAGAATTTCTTCATGGTCCGATCGCATTGCTCGATGCAGAAATTCCGACATTAGCGATCGTGACAGAAGATGATTCTCGTATACAAAAAACAATCGATCGGATTCGTGCTCATGGAAATCATGTGATCGAGATAACCGCAAAATCAGTCCCCGAATTGTTCAGTCCATTCCTTGCAGTTGTGGCTTTGCAACTGTTGGCTTACCACTTAGCAACCCTACGCGGGATAGATGTTGACCGACCCAGAAATATTGCAAAATCTCTCACGACTTAAGCCCATCCTAACTAAGGTTCACCAATCTTTGCGTTTCCCTCTATCGCTGGTTGGAAAATTGCTTTAGGATTTGGGTGTGAATAAAGCTCCGTAAAGTAATATTCCTACTGAAATGACTTCTTCTCCAGATCCTCGTCATCGTCTCACGTCCGATGAGCTCATCGCGATGTTTGTGGCGTTCCTTAGCATTGGGGGCATCTTCTTCTGGGCACTGGGTCAGCAAGACTCCGGCTTTGATCTCGGCTCCCTGATAGGTTCACCAAAACCTACGGCTTCTTCTCCGCCTTTACCGAGTGGAACGGCTGCACCGAATGCGATCGTCGGAACAGCACCCGCATCACCTCTACCGCAAGCGACATTAGCTGTTCCGCAAATTGAGGCGACAGATGCACCACAGCCTAATGTGCAAACGATGGTTCCCAGTATTCAAACGCCGATCGCAACTGTTCCGGCTCCCAATCCTGCGTTGCCGAATCTGGTTCCGTCGCCGAATACTCCTGCATCGCCAGGAGTTGCGAAGCCAGTCACTGGATTTTCAGATGTGCCCAGCGATTTTTGGGCAGGAGCTTATATTGGGGAATTGTCACGTCGTGGAATTATTAGCGGATTTGACGGTGGAGTCTTTAAGCCAAATGAATCGCTCACCCGCGCACAATTTGCTTCCTTATTAGGCAAAGCATTTGGGAAACCGAAACAGCGACAAAGCGTTGAATTTCAAGATGTGCCTGCAAATTATTGGGCAAAATCCGCGATCGATGATGCGATTCAGACTGGATTTATGAGTGGATATTCGGAAGGCGATTTCCGTCCCGATCAGCAAATCCCGTTATATCAGCTTCAAGTCGCACTTGCCGCAGGGTTAAAACTTCAACCTCAAACGCCTGTAGCGCAAACGTTGACAAACTTTAAAGATGCAGCCCAGTTGCCAAAATGGTCACAAGAGAAAGTTGCAGCCGCGATCGACTCAGGACTCATCACAGGATATCCCAGTCCTCAAGAACTCACTCCAACTCGCACTGCAACGCGAGCAGATGCGGCAGCGCTGATCTATCAAGCACTGGTGAAAGAGGGGCGGATTACACCGACGAAGTAGGGAGTAGGGAGTGGGGCATGTTTTTTCTCCCTACTCCCCCCCTCTCCGTAAATTTACGATCACTTCACGCAACCCCCAATTCCATAAATTTTTTCGCCTGATCCGAACTTTTGCCGCTTTTTTCCGTCGGAAGTTCTTAACCTAGAATTTGACTCACCCGAAGCTGATACGCCACAATCGGACATAATTCGGACTATTTCAACTAGCAGAACTTACCGGGTGCGTCGTTTCTTGTTGCGAATTCTGAATTAGCGTCAATAATTCCTTTGCCATGAGTCACGCCCAACTCGCGCTCAAAACTGGTCAAGCGAAACTCTGGATTCTCCTTGTGGGAGTTAGCCAGTACCACGATCAGCGATTTCCGATCCTGCAATACTCCACAGTCGATACTCAGCGGCTGGCAGATGCCTTCACAGAAGTCATTCAGGAATTTCCTGATACCAGCCTGAAACTGCATCACGATAACGCGCTACCCCCGACCCTGAGCGAAGTGCGATCGAGCCTGCAAGACATTGTGGAACATGCCAAGCCAGACGATACGGTTCTGTTCTATTTTGCTGGACATGGGGCACTCGACTCGCGAATGCAGCAAGTCGTATTCTGCTTAGCTGACACGCAGAAAGATGCCATGCTGCAAACGGGATTAAGCGCGATTAGTCTCTTGGGATCACTTGGAAACTGCGCGGCAAAACAGCAAATCCTCTGGATCGATGCATGTCATGCAAATGGAATGACGCTGCAAACTGATACACCTGAAATTTTAGATAATCCAACCTGGCAATTGAGCGAGATGTTTCGGCAACGCGCATCTCAGAATCCCGGATTTCAAGCGTTACTGTCTTGCGATCACAAGCAACAGTCCTGGAAATTTCCCGAATTGGGTCACAGCATTTTTAGCCATTTCTTGATTGAAGGATTGCGCGGAGGAGCCGCAAATCCTCAAGGCATCGTCACAGCTTCTGTTTTGGGAAATTACGTTCACGATCGCATGATTCAATACATCGATCGCACGAATCAGCAGTTGGAATGGCTGCACCGAGATGGAGAAAATCGTTCTTCCAAAGCCATCGTGCAAAAACCTGCTCGATTCGGTAATGCCCAACTGCAACTCCCAATCGGCATTCGCCCCAAAGATCCATTAGAGTATCTATTTCCAGAGATCAAAGCACCTGATATTGAACCACCGCTTGCTCGATCTGCCTCGAGACGCAAGCCAACGCTTGATGCGCAAAACCTCATTCCACCCCCGATCGAGAAACCAACCACGATCGAGCCAACGATTCCACCCTTCCAAAAGATTGTTCCTGAACAACCTGCTCCTGAACCAATCCCAGAAGTAATCTCGATCGAGCCAGTCCTGCCAAAAGCGCAAGAGCCTGTTTCGGAATTCGTTGAGCCTTCTGTTCTCGACGCAAACCTGCCAACCCCATTAATTGAAGCTCCAGAAGTCGAAGAGATTCCGGTCGAACCGACTCCACCCATTGAGCCAGCAATTGATGAGATCGAGCTGGCGCGACCAGAAATCCCAGAACCAATTTCACTTCAGGAAACACAACCAGAAGCCAACGTTTCCGCTGCACCGGAACCTAGCTCAGACCTTAGCTCGATTCAACAACCCGTTGCAGATTCTCCGATTTCCTTCGCACCGAGTCCTATCGAAGAACCACGGTTAGAAGTGGTCGAGCCAATCGCAATCGCCCCTGCCGTTTCGGAAGTTTCCCTCGAATGGGTAGAGTCGGCTCCACTGACGCAAGAACCAAGTCCACCAAACGAGATCGAACCAGAACACGAAGCCGCCGCTTCCGACCTCGCAGACTCGATCGCACTCGGCTCTCACTCAGTTGAATCTCAACACGCTTTGCCTGAAGTTGCAGACTCGATCGCGCCTGTTAAACCCCCTCGAACACGCCCTGACACTCAACGGCAGGTTCAGCGCTTCCAGCGCGTGATAAAAAAACGCTGGAATTCGGCAGCGATCGCGTTTAATGGAACAGTTCGCGGAGCCACCCAATCGGTCGGGAACTTTGCAACATCCCAACAAACGCAGGCGAAACAGCAAGTGTCCCTCCTTCGCAACTCACTCTCGAAAAAGATCGGTTCGCTGAGCCAGGCGACCCGCCAAGCCGCAAATTCTGGTCAAACTCTTTATCGTCAAAGTGTGGCTGAAGCGAATCACATCGCCACTGATGCGGTTCAAAATCTCGATCGCTCCACCCGCAACCTCCATCAAACTGCGAATACTGCCTGGAGCAAAGCGGCTGAGCGTACACAAGCCCCTGAAACTCGCCAACTGGCAACAACGGCGCTCAAAACGCTAGGAGTCGTTACGCTTAGCATGGCAGGCATTGGAGCCTATATGTACCGAAACGATCGGATTCATCAGGTTCAAACCCTCTCCAGCACTGCAACAACGCAAATGCAGTCGAATCAAGACAGCCAAGCCTTAGCAACCGCCCTCAAAGCGGGGCAAATGTTGCAAAGCGTCGATCGTCCCTGGAATTTTGTGCCAGAGAGTTTGAAATTGAGCGCGATCGCCACGCTTCAACAAGCTGTCTCGATGGCTGAAGGTAGCTCAACACCAATCGGTGCTGGATTTGCCAATGCCACTCTCAGTCCTGATCAAAAAACTTTTGCCGTTTCAACGCGCAAGAACACGATTCAGATTTGGCGACAGAACGACGCTCAACTTCAACAACGTGAAACAGAATTGAGTGGACACAAAGCTGCGATCGCCAAACTCATCTTCAGTCCAGATGGAAAACGCCTTGCTTCATCAAGTGCAGATAAGACGATCAAAATTTGGGATGTCGAAAAAGGCATTCTGATTCAAACTTTAGCTGCCCATACTCAAGCTGTCACAGCCCTCAGCTTCCGCTCCGACGGTGAAGTTCTCGCATCGGGCAGTGCCGATCAGACGATCAAACTCTGGGGCATCTCAAATGGCCGCATCCTCGACACCTTTAAAGGACATAATGCAGTCGCGAGTGTGATTCGATTCAGTCCTGATGGTCGCATCCTCGCGGCTGGAACCACAACGAACACCATCCATCTCTGGTATCCCGATAGTCAAAATCCGGTTCTCCTCGGCAGTCACGACCGCACAGCAGTCGGGCAAGGCATCAACGATTTGGCTTTCACACCGGACGGCAAAACGATCGCATCCGCTGGAGTTGATAAAACAATTCGACTTTGGAATGTTGGCTCAGCAACGACCGAACGCGAAGCCATTCCCACGCAAACGCTGACCGGGCATGAAGAGGAAGTCACCAGTTTAAGCTTTAATGCTAGTGGACAAATTTTGGCATCCGGCGGACGCGATCGCACGATTCGTCTCTGGAATATGCAGGATGGAACTTTCCTCAAAACCCTCCTCGGCGCTAAAGATCCAATCGAGCAACTAACATTCACCGCCAATGACCAATCCTTGTCCAGTGTCGGCAACCAGTATGGCTTGAAGATTTGGAACCTTGATCTCAACTCACTGATGAAGACAGGCTGTCAATTGGCGGGAAGTCGGACAATAGGATGTTCTTGAATGGGGTGTTCTTGAAGGTGAGCGATCGCATTCCAAAAAATGCGCGCTATACTAGGAAAACATCACGGGGCTGTAACGGTTTCGACAGGTTGGCGAACGTTCCATCGAGATGCAGGTCGAGAGGGAGTCCACTCTCGTAAATCTAGGCTCAAAAAAATAGATGCAAACAACATCGTACCTTTCGCTCGTAAAACTGCACCTGTTGCAGCATAAAACACCTCTAATTCAGGTTCGAGCGCTTACCGTCTGACACCGTTAAAGATAGTAAGCACAACCCCAACGGTTGCTCTAGAAT
The DNA here is from genome assembly GCF_026735145.1 of Leptolyngbya sp. GGD. Classification (NCBI taxonomy): domain Bacteria; kingdom Bacillati; phylum Cyanobacteriota; class Cyanophyceae; order Leptolyngbyales; family Leptolyngbyaceae; genus Leptolyngbya; species Leptolyngbya sp. GGD. The sequence continues at coordinate 293,390 of NZ_JAPQKE010000001.1, read as the reverse complement.
TTCGCCTTTGGTCGGCATTCTAGCTAAGACAATACCAAAGCATCCTATTGTCCGGGATAAAGGACAGTTCCCGCTTCGAGGATTAGAGAAGCTAAACCTGTGAATGATTGATAGAGCTAATACCCAGTTTGGACACGGGTTCGACTCCCGTCAGCTCCACTTTTGCTGATTGACTTTTACTCATTGAATGATTGATTCAATCGATATTGATAGAGTTAAATATCGATTGAATCAAATCTTGATTAAATCGAATAATAGAGCGGGAAAGATTTTGCGTCTTTGGGTCTGACATACACCCGTTGATCAGGAACAAGATTCAACTCATCAAAGCGATCGCGGGTCAGATGTGCCGACACGACTTGTCCATCATCCAGCGTCAGTTCCGCCTGAATTTCCCAACCTAAGTGAATCAATCGCGTCACTCGCGCAGCAACCGTCGAACCATTTGGAGAGGTTTCGACTAATACATCATGTGGTCGCAAGAACATCTCCGGATGCGCCGAATCAAAGCCATTATTTTGAAAAATTCTAGACGAACTGGGCAGCACGTTCACTGGGCCAATAAAACTCATCACAAATGCGCTCGCCGGATGATCATACACATCGGCAGGCGTACCGATTTGTTCGACTTTGCCCTTATTCATCACTACGATTTCGTCCGAGACTTCCATCGCCTCTTCCTGGTCGTGCGTCACAAACACGGTCGTCACATGTACCTCATCATGGAGTCGCCGCAGCCAAGCCCGCAGATCTTTGCGCACTTTCGCATCTAAAGCTCCAAATGGCTCATCTAATAACAAAACTTTCGGCTCTACTGCTAATGCTCGCGCCAATGCGACCCGCTGCCGCTGTCCTCCGGAGAGTTGAGACGGATAGCGATCGCCCAACCCCGTCAACTGCACTAGTTCTAAAAGCTCGTCCACACGACGTTTGACCTTTTCAGCACTCATTTTGCGAATGTCCATGCCGAATGCAATATTGCGCCGCACGGTGAGATGCTTAAATAAAGCATAGTGCTGAAACACAAAGCCGATATTGCGATCCTGAACACTGCGATCGGTCGCATCTTCGCCCGTGAGAAAAATTCGTCCTGAATCTGGGCTTTCCAATCCTGAGATCAGCCGCAGCAGCGTCGATTTACCTGAACCTGATGGCCCTAGAAGTGCCACCAACGAGCCACTTTTGATTTCCAAACTGACCTGATCTACGGCCTGGAAACTGCCAAATCGCTTAGAAACGTCCTGTACTACGATACCCACGGCATTGACCTCGAAAGGGAATTCCCACTTTCTTGATAAGATTACTGTAGTTTTATAACATAATCCCGCGATCGATTGGTTAAAGGAATCGCAAAAAAAAAGACATCCCCGAAAGAGATGTCTTGAAAACATTCAACCACAAACCTAAAACTTAATGGACATTGTTGCCCGTGGATTCGGAATGAGACACAGGCAGCGTATGCGGGAGAGACGAAGAGAGAGAAGGATTGAACTGCTGATTGTTCACACTGCCCTTGACTTGTCGCATAAGACTTGCCATCTCCAGCGCGCTCATACCATATTCCCAGCCTAGATTGCTCTTGATGCCAGCGCGCTCTAAAGCTTGCTGCATCGTATCAGTCGTCAAGACTCCAAAAATGACAGGTACGCCAGTCTGAAAACCTGCCGCAGCAATCCCTTTCGAGACTTCTGAAGACACATGATCAAAGTGAGGAGTTTGTCCCTTGATCACAGCCCCCAAACAAATGACGGCATCATATCGCCCTGACAGCGCAAATTGGCGTGCCACTAGAGGGAGTTCAAATGCACCTGGAACCCAGGCGTAATCAACCTGTGTGCCATGCGGATCAACATTGATTCCGTGGCGCTTTAGGCAATCTTGACAAGCTTCTAACAAGCGGGTGGTCACGAGGTCGTTAAATCGCCCAACCACGATCGCAAACCGCAGAGATTCGGTCTGAGAGAACGTTCCTTCAAAAATTGTCATCGTTTGAATCTGAGTATCAACACTTCAATAGCTACCAGTTTTCCCCAAAGAGAGTTTCTCCGAGGATTCACTTAAATTTAACTTGGGAACTTAGGCTTTGAATAGTGCTGATCGCTCTATTTATTTAGATTTTACATTTGAGTCCACAGATTTTAGAGTTTCTTCTCCGTACTAACACTGAGAGATCTTCAAGTAAACTCAAAAAACTGGGGACGAACCCCAAGTTCCTCCCCAGTATACGCATGAATTTAGATCACGAGATAGTTTAAAAGCCCGACCACAATCACCAAAGCAAACCAGATTCCGGAGCCAAGATAGAGTAAGCGCTTGGAGGTGTCCCAGTTTTGGGGGGAAGCGTAAGCGACAGGTACGCCAACGACCATGATGAACGAAAATAAAACGAGTGCCAACAATGCGAGTTGGAAAATGAATGTCATTTTTCTCTCCCTAAAACAGCGTTTGTGAGTGTCTCAATTTCTTTTTATAAATAACCGAGACGCGATCGAAAAGTCCTGATTAGTACGTTATCAGAAAACATGGACGTGATTCTATGCCATACAACAGCGGATTTTGATACCCTCGGCGCAGCTGTTGGGGTGAGTCGGTTACGTCCGCAGTCTCGCATCGTTTTGTCGGGAGGAGCGCATCCTCCAGTTCGAGATTTTTTGGCGCTGCATCGAGATGAGTATCCGATGATTGAACGGCGGTCGGTCAAACCCGAATCGATTCGATCGATTACGGTCGTGGATGCTCAAATGCGCGATCGCTTAGGGAGTACGGCTGCATGGCTCGATTTGCCGCAGGTGGAAATTACTCTATACGACCATCACGTTGAAGTCGATCGGGATATTTCGGCTGAGCAAACATTTTTTGATGCGGTTGGCGCGACTACTACGATCGTGGTCGAACAGTTGCAAGCGGAAGAAATTTCAATTACACCGATCGAAGCAACCGTTATGGCATTGGGAATTCATGTCGATACGGGGTCGTTGACATTTGATCATGCGACGGCGAGAGATGCGCTCGCGCTCGGTTGGTTGATGCAGCAAGGTGCAAGCTTAAAAGCGATCGCGCAATATGTCGATCCAGGGTTATCTCCACAGTTGCAGGCACTTTTGAGCACAGCCATGGAGCATTTACACACTCAGGAGATTGAAGGGAATACGCTCGCCTGGGTAATGCTCGAAACAGAGGAATTTGTGCCTGGATTGTCGAGCTTAGCTTCGAGCTTGATGGAGTTGACCGAAAGCGATGCGCTTTTACTTGGGCATCGCTATTCCAGAGGGACAGGAGAAGCCTTAACCGTAATTGGAAGATCTAATATTGACGGGACGAATCTGAATGACCTCTTTCAACCCCAAGGCGGGGGACATGCAAAAGCCGCTTCGCTGAGTGTGCGAGATGTCGATGCGGAGGCATTTCTCGATCACTTAATTGAACAATTCAAGGCGCAGATTCCCAAGCCTTTGAGTGCGCGCGAATTGATGTCTTCACCTGTGCGGACGATCCGACCTGAAACGACGATCGAGGATGCACAGCGGATTTTGTTGCGGTATGGGCATTCGGGATTGTCGATCGTGAATCAAGAGGATCAACTCGTTGGCGTGATTTCCCGTCGAGATTTAGACATCGCGCTGCATCATGGGTTTAGCCATGCGCCAGTGAAGGGCTATATGGCTTCAAATTTGAAGACAATTACACCAGAGACTTCACTCCCAGAGATCGAAGCGTTGATGGTGACGTATGACATTGGCAGGCTTCCAGTTTTAGAACAGGGAAACTTAGTTGGCATTGTCACGCGCACGGATGTGTTGCGGCAATTGCATCAGGGTAAAAAAGAGCCTGAAAAAGATTTGTTTCCACTCCGGTATCTCTTGAGATTGGAGCGATTTGCAGAACCGTTTCAGAAGCTTTTGACGATCGCGGCTGAAGCGGCAGCAGAACGGGGTTGGCATCTTTATTTAGTCGGCGGAGCTGTACGAGATCTGTTACTGGCTGATCCGTCTGAACCCGTCGCGCTCAGTGATATTGATTTAGTCGTGGATGGTTTTCATCAAGCGGCAACAGTTGGAGCAGGAGTCGAACTTGCTCGATCGCTACAAGCTCTCTATCCTCAAGCTCGATTAGAAATCCACGGCAAGTTTCAAACGGCGGCACTCCTTTGGCATAACGATGCAGAACTCGATTCACTATGGATTGATATTGCAACGGCACGAACTGAGTTTTATCCTTATCCAGCGGCGAATCCGGAAGTTGAAGCTAGTTCGATTCGGCAGGATTTGTATCGACGCGATTTTACCGTCAATGCTTTGGCTTTGAGATTGACCAATCCGCGATCGAGTGAGTTGCTTGATTTCTTTGGGGGAGTGTTGGATTTGCGAGCGCGGCAAATCCGAGTGCTACATGCGAATAGTTTCATTGAAGATCCAACTCGAATCTATCGCGCCGTTCGGTTTGCTGTGCGATTGGGATTTGTCCTTGAACCCCAGACCGAGGGCTATATTCGACATGCGATCGACAGTGGTGTGTATGAACAGCGCGATCGCATTGTTCCAGCATTGCAAACTCGACTAAAAGCAGAATTGAAATACATTTTGCAAGCCCCGTACTGGAGGGCAGCCATTCGCAAACTCGCTGATCTGGATGCGCTGACTTGTATTCACCCCACGCTCAAGCTAGATGCAGCCCTCTGGCGACAAATGAGACTTGCAGATTGGTTACAGCGATGTGACATGACCATTCCGCATTGGCAAATTTTGCTCGAAGTGTTGATTGCGAAAATTGACGATCGAGCAAACGTTGCTCAAGCCTTACAGCTTCCCGCAGATGCGATCGAGCGGCTGGCAAATTTAGCAGAAATTGAACGCCAGTTAGAGCAATTGCCGCACTGTGAAAAGACCAGCCAGATGGTGCAATTGCTCAAACTGTTTAGCTCGGAAACACTGATATTAGTTGCCGTCAGAAGTTCAAGAACCATCCGGCGATTGATCTGGACGTATTTCTCGCGCTGGTCATTGGTCAAAGCACCAATTGATGGAACAGATCTCAAAGCCTTGGGATACAAACCTGGAAAGCAGTTTAAGCAAATGTTAGACGACTTGCTAGCAGCAACGCTTGACGGAGAGATTAGCGATCGTTCACAAGCTGAAGCCTTTCTACACAAGCGGTATCCGTTAACATAGGGTCTGAACTTTTAGGCGATCGACGAATGCTATATCGACGTTTTGGACGCACCGAACTGCAAATGCCCGTTTTTTCCTGCGGAGGAATGCGATATCAGTTCAAATGGCAAGATGTTGCGCCGGATGAAGTCCCCAACGATCAGCAGGCAAACTTAGAAGCGACAATTCGACGATCATTTGAATTAGGGATGTATCACATCGAAACGGCTCGCGGCTATGGTTCTTCTGAAATGCAATTGGGCAAAATTCTGCCAAAATTGCCCCGCGAGAAACTGATTGCTCAAACCAAAGTTGCACCTGTGGCAGACCCAAACGAATTTAGAAAAACGTTTGAGACTTCGCTGAGCTATTTAAAACTCGACTATGTTGACCTGCTCGGACTGCACGGCATTAATGACACGGAAACATTTGAAGATGCGCTTCGCTGTTTAGATGTAGTGAGATCGCTGCAAGAACAAGGCAAAGTTCGCCATGTCGGATTTTCGACACATGGTTCCACAGAAATTATTATCAAAGCGATCGAGACGAATCAATTCGATTACGTCAATCTGCATTGGTACTACATCAATCAACTGAATTGGAGCGCGATCGCAGCCGCAACCGCTCACGATATGGGCGTTTTTATCATCAGTCCGACAAACAAAGGCGGCAATCTGCACGAGCCTCCAGCTAGGCTAAGAGAACTTTGTGCGCCGCTTTCTCCAGTTGTGTTTAATGATTTGTTCTGCCTCAGTCATTCTCAGGTTCATACCTTGAGTATTGGAGCCGCGAAACCGACTGATTTCGATGAGCATTTGAAAACATTGGCGTGGATAGATCGCGCAGATGAAATTCTGCCTCCAATCATTCACCGTCTAGAGCAAGCCGCGATCGAGCGATTGGGAGAAGATTGGTTTAAGCGGTGGCACGTTGGCTTACCCTCGGTCGATGAAACTCCTGGACGCTTAAATCTTCATACAGTGATCTGGTTGAGAAATTTAGCGATCGCTTACGATTTAGTCGATTATGCGAAGATGCGCTACAACCTGTTAGGTCAAGCCAGCCATTGGTTTCCGGGCGCGCGCGTCAGTGAAATTGATCTAGAAGCATTGCGATCTGTTCTAGAAAAAAGTCCGTTTCGCGATCGCATTCTCGACGTTCTGCGTGAGGCTGATCAACTGCTGGGAGGCGAAACCGTGAAACGTCTATCGCAACAATAGAAGAATTTCTCGATCGACGCTCCTCATCCATCCGTAAACATCGAAACGAAATTAGAAATTTCTGCAAATTTAAACGTGCAAACTTTTTCGGACAGGGTAAAGTAAGGAGATTCTGTTTTATTGCCCTCAGTGCAGGCACTGAATTTTTTCTGTGATTGCGATCTATCCTGGCAGTTTTGACCCGATTACATACGGACATCTCGACTTAATTAAGCGAGGTGCGCTGTTGTTCGATCGAGTGATCGTCGCCGTTCTGCGAAACCCTAACAAAACTCCGCTCTTTACTGTTCAACAGCGTTTAGAGCAGATCCGGATCGCAGTCCAGCACATTCCCAATGTGGAAGCCGATAGTTTTGAGGGCTTGACTGTAACTTACGCTCAACTGCGAGGCGCATCTGCCCTCTTACGAGGATTACGAGCCGTTTCCGACTTTGAGATGGAGTTACAAATGGCACACACCAATAAAACATTATCGACTCAAATCGAGACGGTATTTCTTGCCACCTCGAACGAGCACAGTTTTCTGAGCAGTAGTGTTGTTCGAGAAATCGCCAGATTTGGTGGTTCGATCGACCATCTTGTTCCTACCCATGTCGCCGAAGATATTTACCGATGCTACGCCAAGAATCACCCAGTATCAGCCCTGACGGATTCACCGCTCCCGAACGCCGCAACAATGGTGCAAGAGACGTGCAAAGAGTAGGAAGTCTCGATATTCAAAGAGAGTTGAATCGGCTGGAGGAGATGATTCTCGACAGCCCCAGAATTCCGTTATCGCGTCGCACGCTGATTGATGAAGAGCAGTTTCTCGATCAGTTAGATCTCGTCCGGTTGAGCTTGCCCGAAGCATTTCATGAAGCGGTCGAAATTGCCCGTCATCGAGATGAGATTCTCGATCAGGCAGAACAGTACGCTCAAGAGATTGTCGAAGAAGCAGAACGGCGAGCGGCTCAATTGATGAATGAGTCCGGCATTATTCAACGGGCAGAGCAAGAAGCGCAGCAGATTCGCCTCTCGGTACAGCAAGAGTGTGAAGCAGTACAGCAGCAAACGATCGCTCAAATTGAGCAGATGCGTCGCCAAGCTCAGCAAGATTTAGAAGAGATGCGACGGATGGCGATCGAGGAAAGCGAAGACGTGCAGAATGGGGCGGATGAGTACGCTGATAAGGTGCTGCGCGACATGGAATCGCAGATGACAGAGATGCTAAGAATTGTCCGCAATGGTCGGGCACAGTTGCAAATCAATCAGCCGCAACCACAACAAGTTGCTCCACCCAAACCGATGCCGCCGAAGGGCAATCCAGAACAACGGAAGCCGCAGCAGTAGAGTGCAAAGCCGAATCCATCGCAAGTGTTGAGTTTCGGCTTCACCGAATGCGGCGATCCGTCCTAACCTTGTCCTGCTTTCAAATTTGAGAGCATTTCGACTGCATCTCCTAATGCAGTGGTTAGGCTTTTGCGAGTTTCGCTGTGGCTGAGTTGTTCAGCTTGCAGATCTTGGGCGAGTTGATTGCGATCGCTCCACACTTCAATTAGTTTTGCCTGAAGTTCTGAAACCGTCTGCATCTCAAAAATTTCGGATTCTACTTCAGTTTCGGATGCGTACGAGGCAGTTTTGACGCGATCGAGTTCTGCGTACAATTGAGCGATCGCATCTTGTAGTGCTAATACCTCAGAACGGCGTTGTTCTGCTTCAATCTCATAGCGTCTGCGCCAATTATCAGCACTCGCATGAGCAGCCTGCTCTGACGCTTGGGCTGCCTTGACTTGTTGCTGTAGGTCTTTAATTTCTTGCAGCCAGCCAACAACTTGTTGCGACATCTCTGTATCCTTATGTAATCCTGTGTTCAACACGATACATCAAGATTTCAGTTTCAGTTCCAGTTTTGATGGGCGCGATCGAGAACATATTCGGCGACGGATTGAATTTCCGATTCGCTCAAGCGATCTTTGTAGGCAGACATATTTCCTTTTCCATTGGTGATAATTGCTACGATCGTTTCGACTGTCCCGTATCCATTCTTTTCTAAGGCTTTGAGCTTCAACGTTTTTCCGCGTCGAATAATGTTGCCGCCATTTACATGACAGCCTGCACATTGAAGCTCAAATAACTGTGCAGGTGAATTGTCTGCCCAAGCTGGCGAGGAAAAAAGTAAAACAGCACTTAAGAGAATGGCAATGAATTTCAGCATTAAGGTTGCAAATCAGTTTTCTGGATTTTGACATACTCCGGATTTCTTCGGCACAATAGCAAATGTTGTGAGGAAATCAGGAGCTTGTCGTGATCGGGAAAATTGCTATTGGCGTTGCGTGTTTTGCGATCGCGTTTGTTCTCGCGAGTCTGGTCGAGTACTGGGTGCACCGACTCATGCACAAGCCTTACAAATTGGGCGAACGGCATCGCGATCATCATCGCCGCAATGAAGGGCAAGGCGTGATTTGGGAGTTTTTTGATTATCTCAAAGGCACGATTCTGATTATGGGATTGTTGTTTTTTGTGTCGATCGAGGCTGGCATCGGCTGGTTCTTAGGCGGATTAGTTTACGCTGCGTTTTCTTCTTACGCGCATCAACTCCAGCATGAGAATCCGACGAAATGTTTTTGGATGAAGATGCCTGTGCATTATGTGCATCACAAATATGGCATGTGGCATCACAACTTTGGCTTAGCTGTCGATTGGTGGGATCATGTATTTGGAACTTATAAACTCGTCGATTGGTTAACAGAGCAAGAATTGAGCCAACCGGAACGGGGATATTTAGAACTGCGTTGGCGGTAGGGTTGAAGCGAGTGAACTTAGTACAGCGTTAGTATTCCAAGATTGGGATCTGCGCTGAACTGAATCATGTCTTCGTAGTGCGATCGCAAAATCTCTTCAATTTGGTGAGTTGGGCAATTTCCTCGTCGAATCCAAATTACCTTAGGTGGAAATCCTTGCAAGGTAATCAACTCACTGAAATCTGAGTCTCTAGTGACAACTGTGAAATGATTCTGCTCCGCATATTGCCAGAGGATGCGATCGTCTGCTTGATCCAGTCCCAGGAATGAAACGTGCTGAGAGTCAGGATACAAATCAGCAAGCCGTTGAACTAATCGAGGCGAGAGATTTTGATCAAACAACAATTTCATGCTTGAATTGCCAGCGTTTGACGTTCACGCTCAGCGGCATAACTTAAGCAAGCCAGAATATCTTCATGGGTCAAATATGGGAAATCGTCTAGGATTTCTTCATAAGTCATCCCTGAAGCCAAGTAGGACAAAACATCATAAACGGTGATTCGCATTCCCCGGATACAAGGCTTGCCACCGCGCTTCCCAGGCTCGATGGTAATAATGTCTTGATAGCGCATAGGTCGCTTGCCTACAAAATTTCTTCCATTTTAGTATCTTCTAAATTTCTTTATTAACAGGCGGATTTTGGGCTATAAGATCCGACAGTGTTTTTTATACAAAGCGAATCATCGTGGCAGTGTCTCCGATTTCTAAAACCGTTCCAGGTTGGGTTTATCTATCTGTTGTCACCAATGTCGTATTCGGCACAACGTTGGGATTGTGGTTCTTAGGCGATCGCTATTTCACTGAAACGTTGCTCTATCCCCCCGCCGCTCGGACTGCAACCGTTGCAAAAGCAGTTGAAACCCCAGAGATTGTCGCGCAAGCTGCTTCGATGCCGTTGGGTCGATCTTTGACGTATCAGGATTGGGTCGATCTGCTTGAAAAAGAAGCGAAAGCCATGATCAAACGAAAACCCGATCGCTTAATCGTGATGGCAGGAGATTCGCTGACGCTTTGGTTTCCTCAAGATCTGCTACCAAGCGATCGCACTTGGCTCAATCAAGGCATTTCTGGTGAAACCGCGTCGGGCTTAGCAAAACGCTTGAAATTGTTTGATCAAACGCAACCCGAAGCTATCTTCGTCATGGTCGGAATTAATGATTTGCTCAAAGGCAATTCTGAGCAAGAGATTCTCGATGCCCAAGCCGACATCATTGCTCAATTGCAGAAATCTCATCCCAAATCAAAAATTGTTCTTCAGTCGTTGCTGCCTCGTGCAAAAGAAGAAATTACCACTGCCAATGCAACTCAGGTTGAAGCCCTGTCAAATGCTCGAATTTACCAATTTAATCGCCGTTTAGCCGCATTAGCTGATCAAACTAAAGTTGAATTTCTAGATTTGCAGCCGCTTTTTGCAGACAAAGAAGGGTTCTTGCGATCGGACTTAACCACCGATGGCTTGCATCTCAGCACCCAAGGATATTTAGTTTGGCGATCAGCAATTCAAACTTTCAATCAATTGGCGCTGCGTTAGTGTTTTATGATCGGATCGTAGGCGCGAGGAAGTTGTGAAATGGATACCAAGGCGTTTAAGCGATCGCTCAATAGTTCTGAAAATTATCACCGCAAAGGATTCGGACATGATGCGGAAGTTGCAGATACAATGCAGTCCGAATATCAGAGCAACTTGATTCAGGAAATTCGTGAGCAAGCTTATACGCTCAAACGAGGCGATGTGACGATTCGACTGGCGCAAGCGTTTGGCTTCTGCTGGGGCGTTGAACGCGCTGTCGCAATGGCTTATGAAACCCGCCAGCATTTCCCAACCGAACGGATCTGGATTACCAATGAGATTATTCACAATCCCTCGGTGAATCAGCGATTGAGAGAAATGAACGTCTTGTTTACGCCTGTTGTGGCTGGGCAGAAAGATTTCTCAGAGGTTGCAAAAGGGGATGTCGTAATCTTGCCTGCATTTGGGGCAAGCGTGCAGGAAATGCAGTTATTAAACGATCGCGGTTGTACGATCGTCGATACCACTTGTCCTTGGGTTTCTAAAGTTTGGAACACCGTTGAGAAGCACAAAAAAGGTGATTACACCTCGATCATTCACGGCAAATACAATCACGAAGAGACGGTTGCAACCAGTTCGTTTGCTGGAAAGTATTTGATTGTATTGAACCTCGCTGAGGCGCAATACGTTGCTGATTACATTTTGAACGGGGGCGATCGCGAAGAATTTCTGACCAAATTCAAGAAAGCAACTTCTGCCGGATTTGATCCCGATCGTGATTTAGTTCAAATCGGCATCGCGAATCAAACCACGATGCTCAAAGGCGAAACTGAGCAAATCGGCAAATTGTTTGAACACACGATGCTGAAGAAGTATCCGCCGAATGAATTGAATCAGCATTTCTTGAGTTTTAATACGATCTGCGATGCGACTCAAGAGCGGCAAGATGCCATGTTCGATCTCGTCAAAGAGAAGCTGGATATGATGATTGTGATCGGAGGTTACAATTCCTCGAATACAACACATTTGCAGGAAATTGCGATCGACTACAAGATCCCGTCTTATCACATCGATAGCGTGGAACGGATTGTGTCCCGCGATCGCATTGAGCATAAGCCACTGCACAAAGATTTGGAAATCGCTGAGCATTGGCTACCTGAAGGCGAAATCGTTGTAGGTATTACTTCTGGCGCTTCGACTCCCGATAAAGTTGTTGCAGACATTATTGAGCGAATTTTTGAATTGAAAGCGGCTGTTCCAGCATGAAATCGGTTCGATGCAGCTTCCTAAATCTTTATAAAATTCTGCTGTGTAGCTTGATTTGGCTTTTCACCTGCTTTTACACGACTCCAGTATGGGCAGGTGCATTGTCCGATCGCGTTTCTGCTTACCCGGATTGGCACAATAAACCGCCCGTTTCTCAAGCAACAGGCGATCTGATCTACCCCGATTGGATCGCTGGAACTTGGCATGTGAAAAGCACCTTAATCGATCTCGTTGCTCCCCTCGCTCCTAAAATTGTCACGCCAGGATTCGAGAGTAATCGGCAATATGTGAATCAGCCGATCGAATTTGATGTGCGATTCAAGCCCAATCCAACTCAAATCATTGCCGATCGCGCTTTTAACGGATTGAATATTGCGCGGGCATATTTGGGCGATCGCGCTGTGCTTTCCGTCAAAGTTGATCCGAATTCTCCGAATAAACAAATTACCGTTTTGAGAGACGATCGCATTCTGACTTCAACGATTACAGGTCGAGCGATCGAGACTCCTGATCCCAAACAATTCATTACGAGCGAGATTTTTCAACAAGTCTTTAGAAGTACATCTCAACCCTACTTAAACCAGGTTGAAACCACGACTGCCTATCAGTTTGTCGATGGAAAAATTGGAGCAGATCAAATTACTGCCATCTATCTTTCGCCGCAAGATCCTGACTATTTCAATGCAGGAAATACACCCGTCGCATTGTATCGATATCGCCTAGAATTCTCGCCACCCAAAATGAGTAATTAGACTCATCAAAAAACTTAATTTCTGTTGTGAATGTTACAGATAATTGCTGCTTAGTTCCAAAGTAAACTTTAATTTCTTACGCTAGAAAGGCAAGCATGAGTTTGTTATTCTCACGATACAGATCAAGGAGTTGTTACTCTCACAGTTCCTAAAGATCTAAGGCATCGAAGTTTTCTGACCCTTTTTAACTATTCCGTTTTCGTGAGTGTTAGCGAGCCACGTGCGGCTCTCTCACAAAATCTGATTCATGACCGCGATTTGAAGAAGTTGCTGATCTTGAACGATCGACAGCTCTATTTTTGACTTTTGAACCCCACCCGATTTTTAGAGATGAACCCTTACTGCGAACAATGGATTGCCGATTGGTGTCAAACAAATGGCTGGACAGACTGGTTTAGAGAACGCTCCAGCTATTGGGCATTTCCGCCCAATTCTGTCATGCCTGTTCCGATCCCCAGCTCAGTTTTACACGCCATTAAAGCTGAAAAAGGCTTGAGCCAGGACGAACGATTCTGGAGCTTAAGTGCATTGGTGGGAACGGGTCTTGCCGCAGCTTTAGGATTTGCGATCGCGTCTCCGATGCCTTTATTAATCGCATTTGTGGGATGTGCAATTGTATTCGCGCAATTAGATAGTGAAGAAGTTTAGATGAGGCAGAAGCTTCGGGATGCGAGGCTTCTGTCGTATTCAGCTAGAATGGGTATCTGTCAAAGATTTCGAGAACGCCCATGACTGCTGCTCGCCGCTATCACATCACGACGTTTGGCTGCCAGATGAACAAGGCAGATTCCGAGCGTATGGCTGGAATTCTAGAAACAATGGGCTTTGAATGGTCAGAAGAAGCCAACGAAGCCGATCTGATTCTCTACAACACCTGCACGATTCGGGATAATGCAGAGCAAAAAGTTTATTCCTATCTCGGACGGCAGGCACAGCGGAAACAAGAAAATCCGAATTTGACGATCGTCATGGCTGGATGCGTCGCACAGCAAGAAGGTGAAGCCTTACTGCGACGAGTGCCCGAACTCGATTTAGTCATGGGACCGCAATATGCCAACCAGCTCGAAGATTTGTTGGAACAGGTTTTTAGTGGTCAGCAAGTCGTTGCGACTGATCCCATTCATATTGTCGAAGACATTACAAAACCGCGACGCAATAGCGATGTCACGGCTTGGGTAAATGTGATTTATGGCTGTAATGAGCGCTGTACGTATTGTGTCGTTCCAGGCGTTCGTGGAGTCGAACAATCTCGGACACCGGAAGCGATTCGAGCGGAAATTGAACAGCTTGCAGCCCAAGGGTACAAAGAAATCACCTTATTGGGTCAGAACATTGATGCGTATGGGCGAGATTTGCCGGGAGCCACTCCAGAAGGGCGACATCTGCATACGTTCACAGATTTGTTGTACTTTGTGCATGATGTACCGGGTATCGATCGCATTCGATTCGCAACCAGTCATCCACGCTATTTCACAGAGCGTTTGATTCGAGCTTGTGCGGAATTGCCGAAAGTGTGTGAGCATTTCCATATCCCCTTCCAATCCGGCGATAACGATGTCTTGAAGGCAATGTCACGCGGGTATACGCACGAACGATATCGTCGAATCATTGACACGATTCGCGAATATATGCCAGATGCGTCGATCAGTGCCGATGCGATCGTTGGATTCCCAGGTGAGACTGAAGCCCAATTTGAGAACACCTTAAGTTTGGTGCGCGATATCGGATTTGATTTGATCAATACAGCGGCATATTCTCCACGTCCCGGAACTCCTGCGGCAGTTTGGGAGAATCAGTTATCTGAAGAAGTCAAAGCCGATCGCTTACAACGATTGAATCATTTGGTGTCGCAAAGCGCCTCAGAGCGATCGCAGCGATATGCAGGACGAATTGAAGAAGTACTGGTAGAAGCTCAGAATCCGAAAGATCCAACGCAGGTGATGGGGCGGACGCGCGGAAATCGGTTGACGTTCTTTGCAGGCTCTATCGACGAACTCAGAGGTCAAACCGTCAAAGTGAGAATTACCGAAGTAAGATCGTTCAGTCTGACGGGACAACCTCTGATTGAGGCTCGTCTGTAGGAACGGAGAGGGTGGGATTCGAACCCACGGAACCTTTCGGTTCATTCGATTTCAAGTCGAACGCATTCGACCACTCTGCCACCTCTCCAAGGGACGTGTATTATCTTATCCTATTCAGGTGATTTTGGATTGATTTCCAGCAAAAAGCCGCGATCGCTTTCAAATACGATCGCGGCTTTTTCGTTCAGTTCAATTTAGGAGTGGGGAACGATTAGTCTTGAATTTCTTTCAAGGCATATTGCGCGATCGCCAAAGTTAACCGCGCCTGCTCGGTTTCTGACAATTTCGCCCAATCGGTCGATTTTACGCTCTGTTCTTCGCCGCGCATCGAATAAGCCAAAGGACGCGCCAGCACGTGTAAATCATCTTCTGCCCACTGCGGCAATGCTTCTTGTACACAAAGCACCAACTGATCCGCCAGACTTGCTGAAGAGTTTGCCAACTTCTCAGCCTGACGCGCGATCGTATTCAGAATCGCCTGCGGCACAGTTGCAAACTTCTGAGCCAAAGAAGCTTCCAGAGTTGGAGCTGCGAACAAGGTATCTAAATGAGAGAAGAACGCATCGGCACGATCGTTGAGTTCGGATTCTGGCAGCGCATCGAGCGAGAACTTTTGATCTAAAGCATTAAAGAAAGATTCCGCCTCCGCATCGGCTGGATTCCACGGATAGGCAATCTTACTTTGAGAGACTTCCGCAATTTCAACTTCGACCGTCTCAACATTGCCTGGCTCATTCCACCGCACTGTCACGGCTTCCGAGTCAAGCAACGCTGCTGCGAGTGCCTGCCGAAGTTGGAGTTCGAGAGAGTTAGAGGGACTTGCTTCGTGTGCCATGACAATATTCCGCATCGAGTGAACTAAGGGTGGGTATGTTTGATGGCTATGACTTCAAGCCGATCGTTACCAGTTCCGTAACTGACCTCACAATTTACGCGAATTCTCCTAAAATTTCAAAGTTCTTAGGAGAGAAGAGTGGGGGGTGGGGAGTAGGGAGACCTCCCTAATTCCGTCCGTCCGCAGGCGAAACCAAAAATTCTAAAACCGAATTCTGCGAGCCACCAAACTTAATTTGTGCCCCAGATTGTAGTGGCACTTCATAATTATGGACTTTCTGCCACCCTTTTGAGGTAGAAACCCAGGTTCCATACCGGGAAAAATCGCGCAGAAAATAACTGGGTTGCAGCGTGTCTGGGTTGGCACTGCGGTAGAAAATTTCCGCATGTTTCCGGGACACTCCAGGTTCATTCGCCAAGACTAAATCATTCTCAGCACTCATTCCGACGCGCATTAAGCCGCCCCGAATCGTCCAAACTTTGGCATTTTCTAGCGATCGAATCGAGGCGACCGGATTCTGCATTCCTAACTGGCTCGGCGTATGCGGAATTTGCGTGAGTCCTTCTGCGATCGGCTTAATTAATTCGCCATCAAATTCAGGGTGCATGTACAAAACAGGCAGCGTCCAAGCTTGATGATTAAACCGAAATAAAGTCAGCAAATGTTGACGTGCAACAGCGACAGCTTGATCGATCGGCATCCGTTCTGACAACGCCTGAGCAAAAGTCGCGATAAAACTTAGCGCCTCTTGATCCGTAATCGAATCCCGCATCGCCAAAACTGCTGGAACCCCATGATGCAGCAAAACTTCCGCCAAACTGCTCCGGGGAATCGTTTCTGCCCCTTGCTGCTCGGGTTGTGCGCCCCAGCAGGCATTAAAAACTGCCAGTTTCACATGACAACGAGTCAGAACCTGCGCCAATTCTGTCCCATTCATCGGCAGATTCGGACGAAGGAATAACAAGCCGCCATCTGGAGCCGGAACCCCGTGACCTGCATAAAACAGCACATTATATTGACCGCTTTCCAAGCGATCGATTAATTCCCCCGAAGTTGGCTGTAACAACGTATCGACAAAACAAGGCGCAGCTAGGCGATTGATTCCCTGTCGCTCCTTGAGAATTCGGGTCAGCGCTTGTGCTTCTTGCTCAAGTTTGAGTCGTTTTAATTCGTCGCCGCTTTGAGACAGGTCGGGAGCCGCATCTTGTCCTAAAACCAGTAAAACATTGAGACTCGACTCCGATCGCAACACGGGCAAAGCATCCACATCGCTCGTCGTGCGGCTAAATAAAAGCTGCTGACTCAACGAAATTGCCTGCTTTCCGGCATCAGGCTGCATAATCTCCCACGGCAGTGAAATCAGATCCGGATCGCGCACTTCTAAACGCAATCTCAGCGCTTTTCCTTGCCCTTGAGCGATCCCTTGACTGCGGTTAAGGCTACTTTCAATCACGCCATCAAACAGCCATTGCCACAAATTGATGCCCAGATTCTGCATCAACCGCGCACCTCGCGAAATTGGCTGTCCCACAGGTGTTTCGGCTACCTCGATGGGAGGAGTACTCACCTGGGAGATATGCGGCACATCCGGAACCCCGCGCGTCGAAAACATTTCTTGCCACGATCGCCAATGTTGTTTCAGTTCAGCCGTCCACAGACAATCGCGTAAGAGATAGCCGCCTCGGTAAGGGGCTTCGATCACATGAATTGCAAAATGTTCAGCTTGAGAGGCGCGTAATCGTGCGATCGCTAAACTTAGGCAAGGAAGGTCAGACGGTGACATGAATCGGCAAAGGCTGGGTTAACACTCCGGAACTTTAATCTTAAAGGCTATCCGGTAATTAATCTATGGCGTAGCCGATGGGTTCTCTTTTGCAGACTCAGCAGCAGACTCAGCACAAGCTCCAATCTGGTCAGGTTTGGGGGAGATGCGGGTGAAATTCGCGATCGCACTTTCTCTTTGCCACCCCATATTTCCTAGCCTAACTGAGTTCACCAGTTTCCCCTCAGTCGGCAGAGTACACACTTTCAATCTCAACCAATTCGATTGATCTGAAGTCGATCGCTGTTGTCCGACAACTTGCAGAACGGTTCCAGAAGACATGCGACCCAGAATCTCATTTGCCGTCTCAGTCGATTGCGCAGCATTTTTGAACAGCGGCAGACCTGCTGTTTGATCTGCGGTCTGAATTTGGATAAATGAACCGGAAGTCAGCGGAGTCACAGTCGGAGAAGCGGGAACTGGCGGTACTGTCGCAGAAGGCACAGGCATTCGATTAGTAAAACGGGCAATCAATTCTGGAGCAAGCAGGGTCGCGATCGCACCTGCAATGCCCAATAATGCCAATACGATGAACAAAACTTTGAACCAATTGATCCGACGGGGTTCTGCAATCTGAGTTCTCAATTGAGACACTTCGCGAGCAGCCAGCATCTGAGTGGGCTGAGCTAAAGCAGGCGAAATCGTTTGAGCATTCTGCGATCGCCGCGATTCTTTCGTTTGACAATGAATCAAGCCAACCGTGACATTATCGTGCCCGTTGCGCGTGTTTGCGATATTGATTAATTGCTGTGCGGCTACAGCCACATCAATCTTCCCGTCTAGAATCGGAGCAATTTCGGTTTGCCAAACTTCTTCGACCCGATCGTTGTCACTCAATCCGTCTGAACACAACAGATAGACACAATCCTCATCGAGAATCAATCGCTGTACGGTGGGGCGCAAATAGCTCGAACTCCCCATCCCCAAAGCTTGCACTAATGATCCCGCAGAAGAACGCTGTAACGCATCTCGGTATAAGGAATATCCCAAGCGAGCCTCACGCGACGCGACATCATCATCTAAAGTGACTTGATAGCAGCCCTTGCGAGTAATGCGATAGGCGCGACTATCCCCCACATGCGTGAGATAGAATTCATGCCCTCGAACTAATCCCATGACCACAGTCGTGCCCATGCGCTGCCGTTCTTGCCGCCGTTCCGCATCGTTCTGTTCGGAGATCGCATCATTCGCCTCGCACACTGCGGCTTCTAATTCCTGCTCAATCTCATCCGATTGAATCGCTTGAACTTGGCGCGCGATCGTCTCGATCGCTAAATGTGAGGCAACCTCTCCACCCTCATGCCCACCAATCCCATCACAGACGATCACGAGATTCGTCTTTGCCTTCGTTGCACTCGGTGGATAGCACGCATCTTCGTTACTTTGACGGCTCGGTCCTTGATCGGTCGCCGTTGCAATGTGAATCTGGCGAGTTTGATATTGGGCTTGATGGGCGATCGCTTGATCCAAGACTGAAATTAACGACTCAATACTCGAAATCTCTCCGTCAACTAAGTTCTGGCAGATTTGCTGAAAGAAATCCGCGATCGCAGAGTGCGGCTGCCAAGTTGTCCACAATTCTCCTAACTGCGTCAGAGCGGGAGATTGCCGATCAAATCGCAATTCCAACAGTCTCAGGGTGTCGCCGTCGGCAAACAGTTGATTCGGATCAAGCAAAGTTGAAGCAACGTTTTCAACACTCAATCGTTGCCAGAGTCGCGCAATTTGCTCAAGAAAATGTAATTGGCGAAATCCAGAACTTGCATTCCACACTTGAGTTAAAGCAGGCATGAGTTGCCCATCTGTGGTAATCGGAGCCGATTCGAGCAGAATCAGATCAGACAAAACAGCATAAGGCTGAGGAATCGTAGGGCGCTCTGCCATCAAATGCAAATAGGGTTCGAGTTGGGGAGGAACCTCGACTGGATTCGGTGGAATTCCGGGTTTGGTATCTAGAACAATTTGGGATGATTTGAGCAAATAGCGATCGTCGAGCCGTTCACCAGGCTGACCTGCTTTTACCCCCATGACCCAGAGATAGCGTTTGGGAATCCGAGTTTGGCAGTGATGGCAAAACTCCTGAGTGACGGGGTTGAGCGCCTGACAAAAGTAATTCGGGCATTGCACGATCGGATCAGTTTGCATTGACAAAGTGGCATGTGATTTGCTCAATTCATCACTCTAGCAAGTTTTGCCCTCGGTCGGAGATGGCATTTCCGAGTTTCCTCGCGTTGCGATCGCAATTTTCTGAGGCACAATAAGCCAGATTTTAGTGAGATTGGCTATGTCTTCCGTGTTCCGCCATCTGGGGTTTGCTTCGCTGATATTGGGGTTATTGGTATCGATGCCAAAATCGATCGCAAACCCAGTTTCTTCTACACCCTCTACATTTGTGCCAACGGCTCCACCTCCCGTTGCTCCCCCGCTGAAAGAGAATTTCGTTCAACCTGATTTCCGGATTTCTGCGCTACAACGCGATTTTCAAGGCAATCTCTGGTTAGCGACTCCGCAGGGCGTGAGCCGGATTAATCCCAACACAGGACGGGTAATCTCTCAGACGAAATTGCCGAATCTGTCGATCTCGGCATTGGCGCAAGATAAAGTCGGACGCATTTGGGTGGGTACAGCAGAAGGGCTGTTTCGCATCGATCCAAAAACCAATACGGTCACAGCACAAACTCTGACGCTGCCCTCGAACCGGGTGTTGTCCTTATTAGTTGATCGTCGTGGCTTTCTCTGGGTCGGCACCGATTCTGGACTTGCCCTGATTAGTCCGGATCAAGGCTTAAAAATGACGACGCTACAAAATCTGCCTGGGATTAGCGCTAATGCTTTAAGTCTTGATCCTGAAGGTCAGCTCTGGGTCGGGACGTTGGACGGCTTGGTTCAGGTCGATACAGCAAGTGCGAAAATTTTGCACCGGATGAGTTTAGAGGAAGGAACAGCACAGTCTTTAGCACTCGATCGACATGGTTCACTGTGGGCAGGAACCACCAGCGGACTGGTAAAAATCGATCCGTTGCAGCGCCGCCGCTTACGATCAGTAACTCAACTCAGAGGACGCGATATTGTCTCAGCAGGATTTGACGGGGTTGGAAGCATTTGGGTCGGCACAAGCGCTGGACTCTTTCGGGTCAATCCTTACAATGGCGCAATTATCGGTCAAGTTCCTCATCTTCCCTCGAATCAAGTCATGTCTCTCGCGCCTGACACGGGCAATAAATTGTGGGTCGGAACAACCGAGGGTTTGGCTTGGGTCAGTATGACCACTTATCAAACAAAGCCGCATTTGATGTTCAGTCGCAGTGTTGAAGAGAACCCCTCAGAATAATGTCCAGTCGCAGCGTTGAAGAGGAACTCCTAGAATTAAGATAGATCTTCAACTCTCTTCATTCTTTCGGAGTTCTGATGCTCATTACGCCGCAGCATTTGATTCAGTGGAAACAGCAAAATAGAGCGATCGCAGTTCTCACAGCTTGGGATTATGCGATCGCTTCAATTCTCGATCGCGCTGGAATCGAAGTGATTCTGGTCGGGGATTCGCTCTCCATGGTGGCACTTGGGCATGAGACAACTTTGCCGTTAACGCTGGATGAAGTGATTCATCATGCAAAAGCAGTGCGGCGCGGCGTGAAGGAAGCCTTGTTAGTCGTCGATTTACCGTTTCTGACGTATCAGGAAAGCTGGCAGCAGGCGATGCATTCAGCAGGGCGAATTCTGAAAGAGACGAATGCAGGTGCAGTCAAATTAGAAGGCGGCTATCCCGCGATCGCGGAAACTGTCGCTCGATTAGTTCAAGCGGGCATTCCTGTCATGGGACATGTAGGATTAACACCGCAATCAGTCAGACAGACGGGATTTCGTCAGCAAGGTAAATCGCACGAGGCGGGAGAAAAGATCGTAGCCGAAGCGATCGCGCTGGAGCAGGCAGGGGCTTTTGCGGTTGTGATCGAGCATGTTCCAGCGGATTTAGCCAAAACGATTACGGAGAGTCTAACGATTCCTACGATTGGAATCGGCGCAGGCATTCATTGCGATGGACAAGTGCTAGTGACCTCAGATGTTTTGGGATTAGGAACTTGGAAACCGAAGTTTGCCAAGACCTATTTGGATCTGAATGCGTTGATTACGCAAGCGGTGCAAGAGTTTGGGGAAGAGGTACGAGCGCACAAATTTCCTCCCGAATCCTAGTGATCGCGGCTTGAGATCACTCCTCCTCGATCCCAGAATCGTGATATAACAATTAAGGTTTCTTTACAGAAAACAACACTGACTCACAGAGTAAGTCGGGCTGGGGATTTCAGCCTGATTTTTAGTGGCAAATTTCGGTCGAAACTTGCCCTACTTATTGTGGTTATTACAGTCCTCCCGGAGAGAAGAATCGCTCATGACGGTATCGCTCACGCCCGATTACACGACCCTCACCAGTCCCGACACGAAACTTCGCCTAAAAGACATTATCAAAACTTTGCCCCGCGAATGCTTTCAGAAAGATATGCGGAAAGCTTGGACTGCCGTTGTGGTCAATGTTTTGATGGTTGGTCTGGGGTATTGGAGTATTGCTGCTTCCCCTTGGTTTCTTTTGCCGATCGCGTGGATTTTTACAGGAACTGCGTTGACCGGATTTTTTGTGATTGGGCATGACTGTGGACATCGATCGTTTGCACAGCGCAAATGGGTCAATGATCTCGTCGGTCACATTTTTATGGCTCCGTTGATCTATCCCTTCCACTGCTGGCGGATTGGGCACAACCAGCATCACAATCACACCAACAAAATGGATGTGGATAATGCGTGGCAGCCTTGGCGGACAGAGGTTTATGACAACCTTGATCCGATTACGAAGACCGCCTACACCACGACGCGCGGACGCTTATGGTGGCTCGCTTCGATTCTGCATTGGGCTTTGGTTCACTTTAAGCTGTCGAACTATAAAACTCGCGACCACGGCAAAGTGAAATTGTCGATCGCGGTTGTGGTTGCATTTGCAGCGATCGTGTTCCCAACTTTATTCCTCACGGTTGGCGTTTGGGGCTTTGTGAAATTCTGGTTGATGCCTTGGTTGGTCTATCACTTCTGGATGAGTACGTTCACACTGGTTCACCATACTTTGCCAGATATCCAATTCAAAGAGCCAGAAGAATGGGATGCAGCTCAGGCGCAACTATTTGGAACCGTGCATTGTGATTATCCGAAGTGGGTTGAGTTTCTCTGCCACGACATCAATGTGCATATCCCGCATCATCTTTCCACTGCGATTCCTTCTTACAATTTGCGATTGGCAGACAGCAGTTTGATGAAGATTTGGGGATCGAAGTTGAGACGATATCAGTTCTCTTGGGGATTGATGAAGGAGATCACAGATCAATGTCATCTGTATCATCCTGAAGAGGCTTATCAATCGTTCAAGTCTTACGCGAACAAGTAGATTTGAGAAATTGAGTTAAAAAGCGCGATCGACAGATGTGTCGATCGCGCTTTTTTAGTTCTCTAGGCAAATTGAACACTCATATTTCGGGTGTGCTATCGAATCAATTCAGCCGTCCGCTCCGCCTTTGCAAGCTGCTGCAACTTTCCCCGCAGATCCGCCCAATGCACATTTTCCAAACTCGATAAAACAACATGAGCCTCACCGACCCGCTCAACGGGTCCGAGTCCGACTGCCCACATGCCTGCTGCCAGCGCTGCTTCGATGCCTGCTGCCGCATCTTCAAACACAACGCAAGCCGCAGGATCAACTCCTAACTCGTTTGCCCCAAATAAAAATAAATCCGGTGCAGGTTTGGGACGCTCTACACTATGTCCATCGCCAATCACATCAATGTATTCTGCAATTCCGAGCTTCTCAATCACCGGACGCGCATTTTTACTCGCAGAGCCTAACGCAGTTTTGACTCCAGCTTGTTTGATCTCTTTCAAGAAATCTAAAACCCCGGGGAGTAAATCAGTCGGTGAGATTGCGTCGATCGAGTCAACATAGTACTGGTTTTTGCGCTCCATCATGTCTTCGATCTGAGCTTCACTGTAAACACGATCGCCGATAATCTTCATCAAAGAAGCCCGGCGTGAAATGCCTCGCAACGCCTCATTGGCTTCGCGATCGAAAGGCAAGCCCTCTTCATCCGCTAATCGTTGCCAAGCTCGATAGTGATACTCAGCCGTATCGGTCAAAACACCATCGAGATCAAAAATCACGCCTTGAATGTCAGAAGAAGTCATAGTTCTTTTGGGGGTTGTAGGATCTGCTCTCAAATCAAATTCATGCCATTGATCGCGCCAGTGAATGCGGAATTTCAACCGTGTCCAGCCCGGAGGTAAGTGAGGATGAGCAAAGGGTTCTTCGCCAAATTGCACGCCTCCAAAACCGAGAACAACAGCTTGCCAGATTCCGCCTGCCGACGCGCCGTGAATGCCATCGTCCGCATTGCCGCGAGTATCTTCAAGATCGACCATCACAGCTTGCATAAATCGATCGTAGGCTTCAACCGTATTATTCAAATCCGACGCAAGGATGGCATGAATCGCAGGACCCAAAGATGAGCCGTAAGTAATATCGGTGCGAGGCGCATAGTAGTTCCAATTTTTCTCTAGCGCTTCGAGAGAATAAGGAGACTCTTGAGATTGCCGCATTAAGTACAGCAGCATCAAGACATCCGGTTGTTTGAGCACTTGAGCTTTGTCGGCTCCCGCGATCGTTAAAATTTCCTGCATCGATTTCGTGCGCGGCTCGTAGTCCTCCAGATTAATATCTTCGAGATCAAAAAAGCCATCGCATTGCTCGATCAAGCCCGAGGGATGGCTGTGAATAAACATATTCGTTGCAATGTCTTGCCAGCGCGATCGCCGTTCGGAGGTAATTTTTAAGCGATCGCACAATTCGCCTAATTTCTCAGGTTGCGTCTGTTTCAGCCAATCATAAATATAAATCGCTTTTTCCAGATGCCATTGCGCCATGCGATTCGTGAATGTATTGTTATTCACGTGCTCATGGTACTCATCTGCACCAATTACTTCCCGAATTTCATAGCGTTCATAGCGAGTACTCCACTCAACACGGCTCATCCAAAACACAGCAGTATCGAGAATGATTTCTGCGCCATAGTCGCGCATCCATTCATCATCTTGAGTCGCTTGCCAGTAGTACCAGGACGCATAGGCAATGTCTGCGCTGATATGAATTTCGCGATCGCGACACCAAATCCGAATATCTTCGCCATAAGGATCTTTTGGCAATGCCCAACGTGGGGTGACTTCATCACCTGTATCCGCGCTTTCCCAAGAGTACATTGCGCCTTTGTAGCCGTAGTAAGTCGCTTTCCGACGCGCCCCTTGAATGGTTCGATAGCGGTAGGTCAATAGATTGCGAGCAAGATGCGGCTGAGTGAAGGTAAAGAACGGCAGAATAAAAATCTCGGTGTCCCAGAAAACGTGACCGCGATAGCCAAAGCCTGAAAGGGTTTTCGCGGGGATGCTCACTCGATCGTCATGGCGCGCAGCGGCAATCAACAACTGAAATAGGTTATATCGCACCGCCAACTGAGCGCGGAGATCGCCTTCAATCACAATGTCGCTTTGCTGCCACGCTTCTGCCCAGCTTTGTTCGTGAGCATCAAACAAGTCTTGATAGTTGGTCAAAGCGGCGAGCTTACTTTGAGCCGATTGAACCGGAGCTTCCACCTCGCGAGAAGTGTAGATTGTGATCAAATTCTCGATCGTAATCGTTTGCTCAGCCGGAGCCGTAAAGGTCGTCGTCAACGTGGGATAGCCCGGAACATTCGTGACTTGCACATTTCCCTGTGCGCCACTCAATGACAAACTCGATGCCATTGCTAGTTCAATATGAGACGTTCGCGTGCGGACTTGCAACCAAACGCCATGCTCGGTTTTCCCCTGTCCTAGCTGTTCCCAATGGTTGAAGCCTTGGTTTTCTGGATAGCCATTGATACTCGCTTGCACTTCCACGATCGCATCTGCTTCTAACGCAGTGATTTGGCAGCGCAACCCGACCACATGCTCATCGGCAAGACTAGCAAATCGCTCAAAATGCAGCCGGATGGTTCTGCCACTCGGACTGCGCCAGTGAATCGTTCGACTCAAAACGGCTCGGCGCACATCTAATTGACGCTCGTAACTCAGAACTTCGCCTTGATCTAAACGAAAGCGATCGCCATCGACAATAATCAGCAGTGGCAGCCAATCCGGACAATTGACCAGTTCGGTATAGACAATCGGAACGTCATCATACACCCCATGAATTAACGTAGCAGGCTGAGATTGAGCATAGCCCTCTTCAAAACTGCCACGGGTTCCAAGATAGCCATTGCCGATCGTAAAAACGGTTTCGCGCGAATTGAGCAATTCGGGGACAAATTCCGTTTCGATGACTGTCCAATCTGTGTAGACCAAAGGCGAGCGGTCGATTTGAGTCATGATGCAGGTACTCCGGGAAATCGGGAAGATCAAATTTTCTGGTGTTCTTCTAAAATTGATTCAGCTCTAGGCTTATACAGCAGGTGAAATAGAGCGTCGAGATAGTGTAACAAAGACTCGCGACTTTCTCGGTGAACATAGTTCCAGAAACTATATAGTTTGGTGAGCAGTAAAAGCTGTCGGGTGTGATGTTGCCAGTTGTATTCATCATGAATGCGCTGAATACTTTTCGCAGAGATTTGCTCCCAATAGTTGGGATCAGCGTAAGCGCGATCGAGAAAATCTAAAATCTTGCGCGTTGAACCGTCGAGATCCGTCGGATTGATCAAGAATCCGTGTTTGTCGTCTTCAATGATTTCGGTCGTTCCGCCGAATTCGGTGGCAAAAGAGGGTAATCCAGAAACCATTGCTTCGAGTAATACTCGTCCAAATGCTTCAAAGCGAGCAAAATGTACAAAAATACCTCTGCGATCGGCAATGCTACGATACATTTCTCCGAGAGCAGGATTAGACAGGCGTTCACCAATCCAGCGCACATGCTCATGCAGTTGATAATAATCAATCAGGCGATGGATTTTTTCAATCTCTTCGGCTTCATCCGCGTTAATTGCAGCATCAACACTGAGTTTGCTAGTGACGAGAATTAAATTACAACGCTGCTGCAATTCTGGACTCCGCCCAAAACATTCAACTAGCCCAGAAAGATTTTTCACGGCTGTTAAGGGCGAGATCGCCAGAATAGGCGTGAGGCTTGGATCTGCGAGTTTGCCGAGAATATGAGACGCTTCTTGCTCGAATAAGAGATAAGTCAAGCGATCGCGGTGTTCTGACGATCGTGCTTCCGAATACGGGAAAAATACCCGTTCATCGACTCCAGGTGGAATGCGATTAAATTTGGGGCTAAAAAGCTCAATTCCATTGATCACATGGTAAAGCTGCGGCATCGTAAAGCATTTGTATGATTCATACTGTCCGAACGTATCTGGGGAACCAACAATCTCTTGATACGATGAAGTGACAATAAAATCTGCCGCATTCATGCTGATTAAATCTGCGGTAAATTGCGCGGAAAAATGATACTGCGGCTCTAACTCTTGCCAATATAAATTACTAAATAAATGTTTCGGCTTTTCGAGCGAATGGGCGATGTTACAATGCGTCACGTTAAGCTGACGTGCGATCAATGAAGCAACTAAATTGCCATCGCTGTAATTGCCAATAATTAAGTCTGGTTTTCCGTTTAATTGTTCTAAGAGACGAGACTGAGCATCGATCGCGAAAGTTTCTAAATATCCCCAAATCTCAAATTTAGAAATCCAGTTATCGGTAATTTTAGAATTAAATTCTCGAAACGGAACTCGCAGAATCCAAGTATTGTTCGTATCATCTACTTTTTCAAGCGGTAAATCGCATTGCGTACCTTCGCAATTGGGAATGAGTCGTGTCAAAATCACCACTTGCGGCTGGATATTCAGCATGTCTAATCCAGCTAGATGAATCTCTTCTTGGAGTTTGCGATCGAGACTTCGGGCTTGATCTAACACATAGGCAACCTGTCCCAACGTTTCCGATCGCCCTAAGTAGTCTTGTCCCACCCAGCCATGAATGGAACAGAGCGCAACTCGAAACACAGATGGAAATCTCGCAACAAATGCCTCTAAGATCGCAGGCTGCGGCATGTTCACCATTTGATCGACGAGTTCCATCATTCCGCGAACGCGCTCAACCGTATTTCCCCATCCTGGCTCGAATCCTAAAGGCTGTAATTCTGCATGTACGCTTTGATATGATTCGTCTGAAGCTTTCGATTTCAGAATTTGAATGGCTTGCCGAATCTGCTCGGCTAACTGTTCTCCCGATTCAATTTGATCATTAATCAGCAGCGGAATTCCGTCATAGTGATGCCGATGCAGCACATCAAATAAGGTTTCGAGCCAATAGGAGCGATCGTTGAGAACCTGGCTGGATAGATATCGATTGAGAAACGCTAAGCCTTGACCAATATTGCGGGGATCGTCAACCTTCGGCGTATGCTCATAAAACGGTGTGACATCGATTTCAAACAGTTGATCTTGCGCCCGGCCCACAAAGCGATCGCGCGCTTCGAGTAAAGCTTTCGGTGGCATGACCTGAGCTTTAGTTAGTTCTGAATCGAGACACCAAATTTGCTGTCCTCCAATCCAAGGGCGTAGCAGCAACCAAATACAATCTTCTTCTAACAGCAACTCATGGCTGTATTGAATCAACGTTCCGAGGTGTGAAGAGTGGAAAAAATGAGCCGGTTTGCGGGCTTCATGACAGTAATCAGCAAACGCATGAATGATCTCATTTTTCAGGAAATACCGTTGATTAGAGCGACTCAGGGTTTGAATCAACTGCTGTAAAACTGCTTGCTCATCAGCATGATGTAAAACTGCTTCAATTAACTGTTGCATAGAACTATCCATCGAGTACCTAGAGTTCGATCGATTCTGACTCGCGACTCGATGGACTATCTAAAAACCACTAAAAGAATTCCAACCCAACGCCATCAAGCCACAACTACTTAATTTCGTTATAGAACTTCGATCGCGAAATTACACCTAGCCGATGATAGAGTTTTCTCAATCCTGACTCCATGTAACCTGCTTCTTCACCCCAACTCCGTCTTGAATTGTTGCGCCTTGATAAGAACCTGATCGAGTCTGAATCACAACGCAATAGAGGTCAGTATCTCCGCAATTGCGCCAACACCGTTCTCCTGCTGGATCAACTCGCACGATCGAACCTTCTTGAACCGGGAAAATCTCACCATCGATCTGAAATTCGCCTTTCCCCTTGATAAAAATATAAATTTCTTCATTCTGCTGATGCTTGTGATAAAAGGGCACGGATTTCCCTACCGGCAACTTATTGAATGAGAGTTCTGCTCCCGTCAGCTGAAGGAGATCTTTTAAAAAGATTTTTCCGTCTACTTGGAGTTTGGGCGCTTCAAATTTGAATTGATCTAAATTCTCTAAGTTACCTAAATCAACTACTGCAAAGTTTTCTCCGGTTTTGGGTTCGAGCATGACTCATTACTTGTAAATTGCAAGTTAAAAGTAACAAATTGACTTGTAAAATGCAAGTAATCGGAGGAAATCAATTATGACTGCTCGATCGCATTGTCCGATCGCCTCAACGTTAGATCTCATTGGCGATCGTTGGACACTTCTCATCATTCGCGACATGCTTTATATGAAAAAACGACGATTCGATGAATTTCTCGAATCGCCGGAAGGAATTTCTACCAATATTTTGAGCGATCGACTTCGCAAACTTGAAGAAGCCGAATTAATTGAAAAGCAACCTTACAGTAGTCATTCCCGTCGAATGGACTATCAACTGACCGAAAAAGGGAAAAGTTTGCAGCCTGTTCTACGATCGATGATCAAATGGGGACTCGAAAATCTCCCCGCTACCTCAATTCCGTCTCAACAGACTCAGTAAACTATTGAACGCGATTCAGCCTAGCAACCACATTTGAGCCGATCGAGCTGGCACACTCAGGGAGAACTGATTGCCTGAAAGTGTCATCGTTTGCCCCTGAATCAGCTCGCGATACTGACCCGGATTCTTTAAGCCCCAAGTGCTCAAATCTACTCGTTGCTCTGTACCACTCTTGTTAATCGCAACCATTCCCTGTTCTCCTCTTCGGAAGACGAGCAAAACATCGCTTTCGTAGAGAATGTGCATCAATTCTCCCTGAACTGCATTGTGGAAAGCAATCATCGCAACAATATCGGGACGCTTGTAGAAGTCGAGCCAGCGATCGCGATCGACATCATGTTTTGACTCATTATGATCCGAGTAAATCAGCGGCACACCGCCATCTCGACCCAAAATATAAGCATGAGCTAAATGTTCATCTTGCGGATCGAGCAGCCAGAAGCGAAAGCCATCATTGTGAGGAATATCATGGTTCACGACAAAGGTAACAGCTCGATTCCAAGGTAAAGCATTGCCTTGATCTTGAGGATTGGCTAAAGCCCGCAATGAACCACCAAATCCAAAGGCTTCGCGGATCGTTTGAAACAGCGGGAAATCATAGGCAGACATCCAGGTTTCTCGCAGAAAGGGTTCGAGAAACACCTTTTCGTCGTTCTCACTCCCGGTTAACACCTCACCAAACCAGAAGCGATCGTGAAACGCTGGAGCATCTGCAAGATTATCAATCATATGTTCTGTAATATGCTTGATTGCATCAACTCGAAACCCATCAAATCCCATCTCGACCAGCGCTTCGACCATTAAATACTGCTGTTTTAAGACCCAATCAGAATCTTTGAGATCCGGCAACCCGGACAGATTTTGAGACTGAACAGTTCCGCGATCGCCCCATTCGTGCCCCTCAATTTCTCCAGCCTGGTTAAAATCCCACGGCGAAAACAAGCCCTCATTCAAATCCCCATACAATCGATTTTCTGCGAATAAAGCAGGTTCCGCTTTGTAGCGCTCAAGCTCGGCTTCTCCTGGAAAGTTAAGATGATCCGCGCGCGCTTCATTTGCCATGTGATTGATGACTAAATCTGCATAGACCTGAATTCTAGAACTTCCACTATGACAAGCTTCAAGCAGATTTTCTAGATCTCGCTTGCCTCCCAGATGAGACAACAAGACCCGATAATCTTTTGGCTGATAGCGTTGCCACCATTGATCGCCTTTGGGATCAGAGTAAAGAGGGGGCGGGATTAATATTGCTCCATAACCTGCCGCACGAATCGCATCGAGGTTTTCAATAATCTCGGTATACCGCCAATTGAAAGCGTGAAGAGTAACATTCCGCATGTCGATCCGCTCCTTAGTCTCGGTTAACGGGGCAAAAACAATAACCCACACTAACCACAGAATTAGGGATCGTCAAATAAATTTCCAACTTGAGAAGGTTGCAGCCTGTCCACAAGGTTGATCGAGTTCATCCAAAACCGTCCAGAGGATGACGTTTTCAATCCAGAATCGTTTCCCGGTGCTAGAAATCCGAACGCCCCGATAGTCACTGATATAGCCTTGGGCTTTTGCTTGCGCGAGCAGACGCGATCGCTCTTCTTGGCTGATCGGTTCTGCGGAATATCTCGATGGCAATTGTGTAAAGGTGTCCCAGTCCATTTCCCAGAGGTCTAACGCTTGCCGATTCGCATAGTTAAAAATGGGATCAGATTCGGTTCCATGCGAAACCACGACAAAGGGCGCTTCAAACAATGCTTCAGGCGTTTCGATTAACGGTTTACCTGTCCAATGCTGAAAGCTTGTAATCAAGCGTTGAGCCTGTTGAATTCGAGAAATCATTGGGGAAAGTTACAGTCGCAAGCAGGATAAGCGGTTTGATACGTCTCGGATCGCCGACCAAACAGCGCATATCGATTATCTCGAACTTGGGCATAGACGCGATCGCCAACCCATTTCATTCCCGGCAAATTTCGATACGCCGTTACAAATACATTACCTGTCGGTAAGAGTCTGCCAATCTCTTCTGCGGCATCACTGCCTTGCCAGCGTTGATCGGGCTGGTTGTTATCGATCACAATCATTCCCATTTCGCAATCTTTAGCCGTGACATTGAACTGAGCTAATCCAGCTTCGTCTTGCATGGGGAGATATTGAAAGAGCTTGCCTTGATCAATTTGTTCAAGAACTTGAACGAGATTCGAGCAAAGATTACATTGCCCATCGTAAATGACGGTGTAAGGTTTCATCGGCTAAAACGTTGGCGAATACGATCGACAAATTGATCGACTTCCTCTAATTTTAGCTGAGTCGCTAAGAGCGCGAAGACGACAAGACCGATACTGCCCGCGATCGTCGTTTGAGCCAGCGCTAAGAAGAATCCCTTAAACCCGGATAAATTGGCGATCGCGTTAGAAATAAACCAGCTTGCAGTTCCAGCAAGAATGCTACTACTCGCTAAGCCTAGGATCGAATACCCCCATTGGAACAACGGTAAGCCTCCCAATCTACGGTTTAGAAAATAGAGCAGTACGAAAACTGAGAGAATATTCACGCTCACGGTTGCTAGTACGATCCCAACAATGCCAAACGGTTTGTAAAACAGAAAATCGAACAAGGCATTGAGAAAGATATTGACCATACTAATTTTGAACGGGGTGTCGCCATCTCCCAAGCCATAGAACACCCGCACAAGAACATCCCGACTGAGATATACAAACATCCCAACCGCATATGCCATTAAGACAGACGCAACAAGCTGAGATGCTTCAGGTTTGAATGCACCTCTTTCGTAAACCACTCGCACGATCGGAGTTGCGAGTGAAATCATCAATGCACTTAGCGGCAGCATCACAACCGCAGTTCCAAGTATCCCTTGGCGAATCCGCTGTTTTAATTGGTCAGCCTGACTCGGATCAGCCAATCTAGAAAATGTCGGTAACAGCGGGACGAGGATCATATTCGAGAGAATCCCCAACGGCGTTTGAACGAGCAGATTGGCATAATCCAAACTCGCGATCGCGGCAACAGCATTCGGTAAAAATGCCGCAAACGTTAAGTCTGTAATCACATTAATTTGCAGCATTCCAGACGAGAATAAAGCGGGACCCATCACTCGCAGCACTTCTTGAACGCCCGGATCATTCCAGACAAATCGCATTCGGAATCGTCCTAATCCCGATTGGCGCTGTGCCCAGAACTGAGCTAACCATTGCAGAACTGTTCCAATCAGCGTTCCGAGTGCCAGTACTATTCCTCCAATCAATGCATAATTCGGATTGGTACTTGCAGATCCCGCAGTTAGGATAAAAATTCCAATGCCCGCAATTAGCGTCAGGCTTGACAGCAAAGGACTAATCGACGGCAGCCAGTACTGATCAGCAGCATTTAATGTGCCAAATCCGATGCCAATCATTCCAGCGAACCAAGCGATCGGAGCCATGATTCGCAATTGTTGAATGGCGATCGCTCTCGTCTCAAGTCCCTGTGCCGTTTGCTGCAATCCACTGGCAAGTAGATCAATAAAGAACGGTGCAAAGATAAAAACGACGATCGCAACAACGAGAAAAATACTGCCAATTAAGGTTGAAATTGCTTCTACTAAAGGAGCAGAGTCTTCTTTTTTCCGCTTGGCTAGAGCGCTCACCATACCACTATGGAAAGGCCCATTAATTCCGCCAAGCAGAATGAGGAAAAAGCTCGGAATAATGGCAGAAATATCATAAGCGGCTTTTGCCGTACCGACTCCAAATGCAAAGGCGATCGCGAGTTGTCTGACCAGTCCAACGACTTTGCTGATAAGAGTTGCGATCGCAACGATTCCTGCGATTCCTGCAAGAGAGCGTTTCGGTTTGGGTTGTGTTTCAGTCACATTAAATACGGCAAAATTGGCTTCACTTATTTAAGCACCTACCCGATCATTCAGCACTACAAGATCATTTTCTCCATTGCAGTCTGCAAGTCCTGAGTGAGATCTGCAACGGCTTGTTTTGTAGCACGTCGATCGCCTTTGGTAGCCGCCGCACGATCGCTGACTGAAATCGGATCGCCCACGGTGATTAAGACCGATTGTTTCCCGAGTTTGGGACGTTTGAATGCATCACCGCCTTTGATGCGGGTAATCATATCCCATAAGAGTAAAGTCGTTTCCGCAAAGCGATCGAGCGAAGGTTTTTCGATCACATATCTTCCGGTGACCGCAACAAAACTCTCGACGAGTCGCATATGCCAAATTCTCAGACTGGCTTCTTCAGCAACGCGATCGGCAAGTCCTCGATCGACCGGAGAGAGTTCGCCTAATTTCAGATCTTCTCGGAAAATTAAATCCCAGGCTGCTTGCTCTAAGCGGCGACAGCGATCGATGACGCTTCCTTTCGGTTGAATATCAAAATACTGTTCTGCAACAGTCAAAGCTGAATCCATTAGGACTTGCAGCCGCAGTGCCAGTCTCGCATTCGGTTCAGCATGTTCGACTGAGGGTAGATCTTGATGATAAAACTTCTTGTAAAACGATTCCATCACCGTTAGCATATGTTCTGCGATCGTATACAGTCTTGCATAGCGATCAGGATTTTTCGGTGTGATTCCTGTATCGGTTTCTAATTCACCTAACAGTTGATCAACCGGAGTCCAATCGCGTTTGACATAGTGATATTGAATTCCGATCGGAACAATGATCACTTCTTCATTGCGATTTGCTTTTTGTAAGTCTTCGACGCACCAAAAACCCATCTGTGCGATTCCGGGTTCCAGCGGGCTGACAATTTCGTTATGTCCATTGGTTGCGCCTTCAGGGGCAGCCATCAGCGGGAATTGTCCATTGGCTAAAAGGTCGCGGGCTGAGCGCAATCCAACGCGATCGAGCTTGCCGCGATGAATCGGAGTTCCGCCCAGTTTCGAGTAAATCCAGCCAACTCTAGACCCTGCCCATAACGGAATGCCGCGATCGTACATGAAGTGAGAGTGAGTCGGTAATCTGAGCCGAATGCCTTGGCGACGAGCAGTCCGAGGCAGCAGATAGTGCATCAAATACATTAGGCAAAACGGATCATCCGAACTCGGATGCCGAAAAGCCATGAGTAAGCGGATTTTGCCGGATTGAAATTGTTCGTACAGATCAACAAGTTTTTCGACCTGGATCGCTTCGATTCGGGAAATCGCAGTTCTGTGTCGCATCCAGAACGGGAGAATCGATCGCATTCCGCGCAGGATGCTCATGTTCAGGTCGGGCGGGATAAATTCAAGTGGGGGTTGGACAAACTGACGAGGACGCGACACAGTAAACTGCTCCTAACACAAGAGATGTCAGTATCTTAGATGCAGTTTTTTCAGATGATCACGATCGCGTTACAGATTGATAATCGGTTCAGAAAATAAAGTTCAGTTTTAACTGCCAGCCTGTTTCTGTGCGAATCAGTTCAATTTGTCGAATGAATTCTCGAAAATAAAATCGGCGTTCTGCTTCTGAAAGATCCAACCAGAATTGAGGAATCGAAACCGTTTGAGCGATCGCTTTCAAATTCACCGGAGGCAGTTGAGACAGTTGCGCTTGTAATTGAGCGATTTCACTTCGCAATTTGTACGATCGCAAATCTGCTGTTTCTGAGTCTAAAATTCCAGTTTCAATCAAAGGTGGAATTTGTTCAAGAATTGATTGCTTTTGGGCGATCGCACCGTTAATTCTTTGCTTGATGGCATCAAGATCAGGAATTCCCGCTTCTGAAACAGCACGCGGAAGATCTTCGCAAATTCTCTCGATCGTGGATTGAAGAATGTCATCATATGCGATCGCTTTGCATTGTTTCGGACATTGCATCGGACGAAGATATAAGTACTCTTTTTGTCCTTTCTTTCGAGATGTCACGCGTGTCACCGTCATTCCCGATTGACACTCATGACAAGTGACGAGACCTGCAAGCGATCGGGGTGCGCTAGCAGTCCGAGCAGGTAAGCGACGATTGCGGCGCAGTAAGCGATCGATTTGTGCGGCTTCATCACGCGACAAAATAGCAGGATGAGTGTCGGGAATCGTTTCGCCAGTTTGATACTCCAAATCCCCTCGGTAAACAGGGCTAGTGAGCCAGCGTTGTCCGGTCGAGACTGAAATTTTTTTGCCGTATTTCTTTTCTAAAAATCGGACAGCATCGCGTAGAGAACCGTAGAGGAGAAAGCGATCGAAGAATTCTTTCACGACTGGGGCAGTTGTGCGATCGAGAATATAGCGATTTCGACTGCGCCGATAGCCGTAAGGGGCTTTTCCGGGTGGAGCGAGGGTTTTGACTCGATTTTGGGCGTGACCTTGCCGAATTTTGCGGCTGCGTTGGTTGTACTGTAAGTTCTGTAATTGTTCGAGTGTCGTCGCAGAGAGTGTTTCAGATTCAAGCGTAATCAGTTCGATATTCAGAGTTTCGAGTTGAGCAAGTCGGGTTTGGATTTCAGCGATCGATTCTCCGAGATCCTCGACTTGTCGAATTAGTAATTGAACGGGTTCATTTTGATGATCGTCGATGAGTTGCTGTAATTGAGTTCTTCGCGTTGTGAAATCTTGATAAATGCGATCAACGTTGTATTCCGAAAATACTAACTCTGACGATTCTTCTAGCAATGGATCAGAGTAGAGATAAGCAATCACCATGCGGTTATGCTTCTCCTAATTCAATCATATTTCCATCCGGATCTTTAACGAATAAAGCAGGTCGCCCCGAAGCACTCATTTGAATCTCACATCCTGCCTGAATCAATGTTGCTTTAGCAGTTTCAATGTTCTCGACCGAAAACGCCAAATGCCGATTCCTACCCCACTTTTCAGCGAGAGTTTCCGAAACAGGAGCCGAATCTGCAATCAAATGAATTTGAAACGCTCCAATCTCGTACCAAGCCCCCGGAAACTTCAACACTCGATCGATCTTTTTCAACCCCAACACGGTTCCATAAAACTGCTTTGATTTCTCCAAGTCAGAAACCACGATCGCAGCATGTAAAAATTGGGTGAGTTGCATAACTATTAACGTTTCGGTGCATAAATGGGCATCTGATTCGGATTATAAGGCGTAGGTTCAGATGTCGGTTGCACCTGTTCGACAACCTTAAAAATATTGATAAACAAGATATTTCGCGACAGATCGACACAGCCAATAATGTCAGGATTACGCGCCCCTGTCGGCAATTGAAAATAGTTCGAGCCGCCTGGACGCGGATAATCGTAATTATTAGCAGCACTTCCCGGACGCGGGAAAGTATAGCCATCGTCAATCATTCCCATTCTTCTGCCACAAAGATTTGAACGATCGCCCGGTTTCCTGACTCGAATCACAATTTGGCTATCTGCATCATCTGAAAAAGAGTCAAGCATACTGTGCGGAATGCCATACTCTTGAGCTTTCACCGTACCGGGAATCAAGGCAACAGCACCGATTATCAAAGCAATTAGTTTACGTTTCATGTCGATTTCCTTTTGAGAACTGAATCAGAAGCCTCAATCTGAGTTAAAAAATTGAGAAGTCATCACACTGATTCAATAGGAATCACTTCTTTGATTTATGCGATCGCGCCAAGACCCATTAGAAACCTTTTCCACTTTCCTGCAATTTGAAGGCGATCGCGCTTCCACCTGGGCAACCGATGCCCGATTGCGCCGCAGAATGCAGAAATGCTTAGAATCTGCCTCTGGCTCCCTCAATTTTTGGTCGCTCTATTGGTTGAAAATTTGGCAGGAAAAGAGCGATCGCGGTGCAGTTGATCATTTGACCGCTTATTTGCAAGAAACCTGCTATTGGTCGGCTCATAAGATGCTGCTGAATTTCGCAGCAGTGCAATATACATTGCCAGATTGCTTCCAAGTCGCGATCGTCAAAGTTGAGAAAATTCTCCAAAACTTCAACGCCCAACAAGGCTTCAACTTACAAAACTACGCCAGTGCAATTTTTTCCAGTACGATTCGCGATACCTTACGTCAGCGGCAAGAAGTTGATATCTGCACGAACTGGGCACTGCTTCGGAAAGTCAGCCAAAAGCGTTTAGTCGAATCGCTGGAAAATGCTGGATTGAGCGCAGAAACGATCGCATCTTATGTCCTTGCGTGGAACTGTTTCAAAACCTTGTATGTTCCGACTCAAGCCACAGGTACGCGAAAATTACCTCGACCCGATGATCAGACCTGGACAACGATCGCACACCAGTACAACAAAAATCGCGAAGCTCTACTCGAAGCAACTCCCACTCTGATCGAGAAATGGCTCATCACTTGTGCGAATGCTGCCCGAAATTATCTGAATCCCACTTTAGTTTCTATCAATACACCGAAACCTGGATATGACTCCGGGGAACTCCTCGACGATGTGCCTGAAAGTCCAAGAGAATCTCTGATCGCAGATTTGATTGCAGAAGAGGAAATACAAGAACGTCAAGCCCAACGATCGAACCTCAACCAAGTCTTAGAAACCGCGATCGCACAGCTAGACGAAGAACTGCGCTCAATTTTGCGCTTGTACTATGCCGAAAATTGTACTCAGCAGCAAATGGCAACTCGTCTGAACATCAAGCAATACACGATTTCTCGTCGCCTCACCAAAGCCAAAGAACTCCTCCTCAAGAGCCTTGCTACCTGGAGTCAAGAAACACTGCATATTTCCCTCACCCCTGCCCTACTTCAAAGCATGAGTGCCGTCCTTGAAGACTGGCTACAAACCCACTACAAAAACCTGGAGAACTAGCCATGTCTCTCGACCTTTTTCTCGAAACTGATCCGACCCAACTCTGGCAACCCAATTGGACAGCCTATCTCAATCAACTTTGTTTGAGTGCTCTACTTCCCTGGTTTCAATCCGAAACGCCCAGTGCTAGAACCTGGGTCAACACCAACGCACTTTCTAGCTTTTGGGAATTCGTAAATGGAACAGCTTTCACCGTCAACGGATTGCGATTCGTTGTGATTCCCACTGAATCGATCGACCATGATGAACTTCGCATTCCTCAAGAATGGATTGATCTACCCACTTGGGCAGGCGATTACTATTTAGCAGCACAAGTTGAACCAGACGAAGGGCGCGTCAGCGTTTGGGGCTATGCGACTCACCATACTGTTAAAACGCAAGGACACTTAGATTTCAACGATCGTACTTATTGCCTCACCTCAGATCAACTTGCCAATCCTGAACTGATTTGGCTAACTTCAGAACTTTGTCAGCCCCAACTTCGAGCCGAGCTTGCAGCACTACCTGCATTGTCGATCGAACAAGCGAACAATCTCATTACTCGGCTGAGCAATCCTGAGTTACTTTCTCCACGCTTAGCACTTCCCTTTCAGACGTGGGGAGCATTGATCGAGCATGGTGGCTGGCGACAACGCTTATATCAATCGCGCCAAGGAATCACTCAACCCTCGATTCTCGAATGGTTACAGTCGGGGGTTTCTCAACTCTTCAACTGGGAACGGCTCGAACTCCAACCCGGCTATGCAGCAGCCCGAAGTGCAGATCTGACAGCACCAACGAATGTTCTGTCTCGTGTGCTAGAGATTGCAGGACAGCAATATGAGTTGCAGGTCATTCCACAAGCAGATCAGACTTGGCGATTTGAACTGCACAATCTTTCACCCGGTGGAATGGTTCCAGGTGGCTTTAAGCTGCGTTTACTCACAGAAGATTTGCAGAGCTTTGAAGGCAATGAAGCGATCGCGCAAACAAGCGTTGAATCGCTCTCGATCAAGGTCGCGCTAGACCCCGGAGAAGGCATTGTCTGGGAGACTGAGCCGCTGAGTGAAGGCTACGATCGAGAAATTCTCCGCTTTTAATCGTGTTCTGAGGCCCCCGAAATTTTGACAACTTCGGGGGCCTTTTTCAACCCAAAAATAAGTCCGCCAAATTGGCTACATATACAGCAAGAATTCCCCCATCCCAGAAATTCAGCAGATACCTTATATACATAGCAACTCAAACAGCAGTTGCTACTCTCAAAAAAAACATTCAACCACAACGGAGACCATCATGATTATCAACGAATTGACCTATCAAGAAATCGCAACCGAAGCTAACGAACTCGAAGGCGGAGTTGACTTCTCTCTGAACTACACTCAATTTCAACAACACACAACTTTGATGCAAACAGGTTCCACATCTGGTCCTGGCGGAAGTACTTCCTTTGCAACCGGTGGTAGCTTGCAAATTGATACGTCCGGCTTTGGCGGGATTGTTCTAGGTCTTTAATTGACTGCCCAATAAGTTCACACCCTTGCCTGATGTGAACTTGTGAAACTCTATGCTCCCAAACTCTCGAACTCCGATTTCTTTGAAGAGATCGGAGTTCTAACTCCCTCTATCTCTAGCCAAGGAGCGATTTTATGATCATTGCAGATATCGACTATACAGAAGACGCGATCGCAGAACATTCCACCACGATTCAAGGAGGTCGCCGTCGCAAAAAACGACAAAGTAATCTCTCTCTCTTCTCGTTATTTCAACCCCTTCTACAATCCCTAAATATCAATCCTGCAGCCTCAGCTACCATTGCCAATCTCGGTGGCAATTCCATCGGCAATACTGCAATTTCAACCAATATTTCGATGCCTATCTTCATTGTGATCAACCAATTTGGGGACGGACAAATTTTTTGGTAATACGCGCAAAGGACTAAGAAAATGACTAGCTTTAAGGGGGAAACGATTCACTCAGAAACCATCATTGCAACGCTAAAAAAAACTTTGCAACTGAAAGAAATTTGCCGCAACATCTCTTACCAGAAAATCATTGATCAAGCGATCGAGTCGCGTGAGATCACCGTCACTCCTGAAGAAATCCAAGCGGAAGCAGACCACATTCGCTATGAAAATCGGCTCTTCCGCTCGGCTGATACCTTCGCGTGGCTCAATGATCAACTCGTGACGCCTGAAGAATGGGAAGCAGGCATTCGCGATCGCTTGCTGACTAAAAAACTCGCTCAAACTTTATTTGCAAAAGAAGCCGATCGCTTTTTCACAGAAAATCAGCGCGAATTCGATCAAGTGCTGCTTTACCGGATTGTGGTTCCGTATCAGCAACTTGCTCAAGAGATTGCCTATCAAATCCAAGAAGACGAAATCAGCTTTTATGAAGCTGCCCATCTGTATGATTCAGATGATCAGCGTCGATTTCAATGTGGGTATGAAGGCAAGCTCTATCGGTGGAACCTCAAACCCGAACTTTCTGCACGCGTCTTTAGTGCGACTCCAGGACAGGTGATTGGTCCGATCGAGATGGATCAAGCCAGTCATTTACTGCTCGTCGAAGAGTTCATTCCAGCCGAGTTTACTCCTGAGCGTCAGCAAGAAATCCTCGATCGTATGTTCAATGAATGGTTAACCACCGAATTGAACTATCTGATCCATACCTAAGCGCAGTCTAGCAAGGGACAAAGTTCCAGCCCAAAGCCTGAGCGACTTGCTTCGCAAGTACCATCGGCTCGAATGGTTTTGCGATCGCAGCTTTAATTCCGAGTTCTTCGTAGTACTGATAGTCGCTCACTTGAGCTTTAGCTGTGAAGAACATAACTGGAATGTGCTGAGTAGCAGGATTTTCCCGCAGCCGATTAAATGTTGCAATACCATCCATATCTGGCATCATCACATCGAGCAAAATCGCATCCGGCTGCTCAAGTTCCGCGGTTTGAATCCCTTCTAAGCCAGAACTTGCGGTCAGCACATCCCAACCTGCAACAGTTTCAAGGCAGATCTTTGTCACTTCTTGAATGTACTCTTCGTTATCCACGACTAAGATGCGTTTTCTCATGTGCTTGAAGTTTCTAAACGAGAGACAGGTTCTCCATCTTCTATTTTCCTCGTTTGTGCTGTCAAAAAAAGCGATCAACCATCAGAAGATCAACTCACTAGAAGATGATTCGGCTTGTCAGAACGATGATGTTGAATGACTTTTGCAAAATGAGAGATCGGCTGAAGCGCTGCACTTCGCCCAGAGTGAATCACAAAAGGTTTTAATCCAGCAGGTTCTAGTATAGGAGAAGAGACTGTGGTCACAGGATCATCCATCTCAAGGTTAGGCATTTCTGCCCAGCAGGAGCGACAGAACCAATACAAAGATCCGCGTCGAATATGGCGGAGAAGTCGATCTGAGCAGCAAGGACAATTAGACATTTTTTATCTCGGGTATAGAATCGGAATTCTGTCGGAATGAGAAATAGGGTCAGCAGAGGTATTAAGTTCAACACTATGCCTCAAAATTGAGGAATTGATGAGGAAATGAGCAGGCATCCCCTTCTAGTCACAATTCGATACCTTTCGTAAGATTACGAGTCGAATTTGACGGCAAGTTTCCAGATTTACAGGTAGTTCACAACCATTCATCAGAAAACCCCTCTCTACTCCCCACTCCCCACCTTCCGACTCCATACGATATTGTTAACTAATATTTCTAAAACGCTAAGATCAATGATTGCTGCTGTCTCGCTTCAAAATGTGCATAAGCTTTACAACAAAGTTCCAGTCGTGAATGGGCTTTCGTTTGAAATTCAAGCAGGAGAGATGTTTGGATTGCTCGGACCGAACGGTGCAGGAAAATCAACCACAATTCGGATGTTAACCACGTTGACCAAGCCTTCAGATGGCCAGATTCAAGTTGCTGGATATGATGTGGCTCGTCAGCGATCGCTTGTAAAGTCCCGCATTGGAGTCGTCCTTCAGCAAATCAGCATCGACAGCGATCTGACTGTCTGGGAAAACATGGAATACCACGGGCGCTTACATCACATTCCCAATCCAGTCCGCCAGCAAGAGATTGATCAGGCATTGGAATATGTGGAACTCAACGATCGCAGAAATGACCCTGCGAAGACGCTTTCTGGCGGGATGAAGCGCCGTCTCCAAATTGCACGCGCCTTATTACATCGACCTGAAATTCTTTTCCTGGATGAACCGACCGTTGGACTTGATCCACAAACGCGTCGCCGCTTGTGGGAAATTATTCGCGATTTGAACAAGCAAGGAATGACCATCCTCCTGACCACGCACTACATGGATGAAGTGGAATATTTGTGCGATCGCATTGGCATCATGGACAGCGGCAAACTGATTTCACTCGGCACGTTAGAAGAATTGCGGCAGCAGCATGGCAAAGGCATTGTGATGAAGCAGGCAAGCGATTCTTGGGATTACAAGTTTTTTCCAACCGTCGAAGATGCGAATCATTTTTTGGATCAACAGCCCGATAAAACAGGCATGATGGTGCGCCCATCGAATCTAGAAGATATTTTTGTAGAGTTGACCGGGCGAAATCTAGATTAGCAATCTCCAAACAAATTGGGCTTAGCTCAGCCCTTGCATCCTGCTAGCAAATTCTGTCAATTGAAAAGCCTCACATAAACGAAGTGCCGACTCCTTTCGGAACGGCACTTCGCTAGTATTCACTGAGATTTATACTTTAGAGCCTTTAAATTGGCTGGCTCCATTTGATCTTTATCTAGAATGCCAGCAATTTTCTTGACCCTCGAGTTTCATAATCTTTTCTACAGATTTACGGCTTGTAAGGAGTCAAAGTCGCACCTAAGGCTTGAGAGAGCCAAACTTCGAGCGCATGAACTGGATATTTTCGCGCCACTTCAGCCGCCGGATCGACCATCGGCTGTACCAAGATCGTACACATTCCCAACCGATTGCCTGCTAACACATCTGTAAATAAGCGATCGCCTACCATGCCCACCTGCTCCGGTGGCAAATTCATCGCTTCTACAGCTCGTCTCAGCTTACGTCGAGAAGGCTTGCCTGCTCCGATAATATAAGGAACGCCCAAAATATCCGCAATGCGCTTAATGCGATTCTCGCTAATATTGTTACTTGCAAGCCAAATCTCTGTCACTTGGCGCACCTGCTCAACCCAAGGCAATAACTCGGTTGAAATCTGCGCGGTCGTAATTGGAACCAGCGTCTCATCGACATCTAACACAAGACCACGCAAATTGCGCTCAGATAGCATTTCAGGTGTCAAACCTAAAATCGTGGTATCGAGAAGAAGATCGGGTTGAAGGAGTTTGCCCCAAGTCATAGCAGGTTATCGGGTGAGATTGGACAGAACAAAGTGAAAAAATACTGACGACTCGCGTAAGTGCTGCAATTCGTAGAATCAATTACATTCTTGCGCATTTTGTCAGTTTATTAAACAACGCTCTAGGTTCTAGTCTAGAACGTTGCAGCTATAATCTCATACCTGAAGACCACGGATCGAATTGTGAAGCTGCGTTAATTTCCCGTTTTTTGCGGAGTTTTTTGCTGTTCTTTCTGCGCTTGGGCATCGACGCGATCGCGGATCTTACCCTGCGCAGATTCATGCTCTGCTAACGTTCGACTAAACACATGTGATCCATCGTATCGCGCCACGAAATAGAGATAGTCGGTCGCTTCAGGATTTAAGGTTGCCTTTAAACTTGCAACCCCAGGAGCCGCGATCGGGGTCGGAGGCAAGCCTGGCGTGACGTAAGTATTATACGGAGAAGGAGTCGCAACTTGAGCGTAGGTCAGCGGATTTTCAGGCGTTTGTTGAACACCAAGCGCATACTCTACCGTGGGGTCTGAGCCTAAGGTCATATTCTTCTTCAACCGATTGTGAAAGACTCCAGAAATAATTCCCCGCTCAGACGGAATCACGGCTTCTTTCTCAACAATGCTAGCGAGCGTGACCCATTGCAGCAGAGACAAATTAGTATTGGCTCGGTTTTTGTTGTAGAGCGGTAGCGCCACTTGCTCAAAGCGATTCAGCATTTGGCGAATCACTTGTTTTGGGGTAATCGCGCTCCCCGCTTCGATCTGATAGGTATCTGGATACAAAAATCCTTCCAGAAATGGCAGATTCGCAGGCAGCCAAGGATAATCAGAATTCGGGATTTCGCTCGCGGCTGCTAGAAAGTCTTTCGCTTTGAAATAGCCTTGTTTCTCAAAATAATTTGCCATCTGCTTCATCGACCAACCCTCAGGAATGGTGAAGCTGCGCTGTGCAACTTGCCCGTTCCAGATCGTGTTCGCGATCGATTGCAGAGAATCTCCGGTCGAGAGTTCGTAATTTCCAGCCTGGAATCCGCCATCTGGGTCTTGCCACATCATCCAGCGTGCCAGAACATCCCAAGCCTTCGCTGAACGAATCAGCCCAGCAGCTTCGAGTTCTTGT
This sequence comes from Leptolyngbya sp. GGD, assembly GCF_026735145.1. Taxonomy (NCBI): domain Bacteria; kingdom Bacillati; phylum Cyanobacteriota; class Cyanophyceae; order Leptolyngbyales; family Leptolyngbyaceae; genus Leptolyngbya; species Leptolyngbya sp. GGD. The sequence goes on along the minus strand of NZ_JAPQKE010000001.1, from coordinate 248,945 downwards.
CCAATTTGTTGAGCCGAAGTTCCTTGGGGAATTTGGATCAGGATTCGTTTTCCTTGGTCTGCTGTCGCTTGCGGGGTCATAGGCGAACTCGCAAAACTCCACCAGGCTTGAGCGCGCCATGCAGAGAGTCCAAGTGCAACCCCGACGAGAGCTAGGAAAAACGAAAATCTTGCAAAGCTTTTAGCGATTTTCATCAGTAAATGAATGTGAGATGCGGAGAACTGCAGCTGATGCCTTCGTTCAGAACAAATATTAATTCAGTTTGTCAACCTGTCAACCGCTTTGAATAAAGTTTTATAGCAAGATTTTTAACAAATTTGATGCCGGGGGATCAAACCCAATCAGTAATTTTAGCCTTTATTTCAGATCAGGAAAAACTTTTTTCTTAACTTCAGAAAGTGGGCGGGGATGATTCGGATCAAATCAATCCCCCGTTCCCAACTGTCCGGGTAATTACTCCATTTCATCGAATAGCTGATCTTCGATCATGGGTAGCATTGGCTCGATTTTTTTCAGTTCTTCTTGGGAAAGGAGATGCGGATTTCCGTTGTCATCCAGCCGCGCCAAGATGAAGTAGGGATCGAGCGGGGTATAAATGGCATATTCTTGTTCTTCATGCCAGAAGCTCGCGAGGAGTTGCAGTTCTTCTTGGTCATCCTCACCGTCAGATTCCACGCCTTCCCAGCTTTCTTCGTCGTCGAGATCTGGCAAGTCGCCTTCAACCGTTAAAACAACTGCGGTTTGCTTGAGCGCTAGATTCTGTTCTTCTAGAACAGCTTTGGCGATCGGAAAAACGAGGTTTATAGTTTCCTGATCTTCGACTAATACGGCTTCATCTTCTTCGCCATTTTCTTGCCAAGCGAAAATCTCGATCGGCGAGTCAACGGGAAGCAGCAGCACGTATTCTTGGTCTTCCACGTCTAAAGAATGCTCGACATAGCAGGTCAGCGTTAAGCCTGCGTCATCCGTCAGGGTTACGGTGGGAGCATCCATGTTTTCCATGCTGTCTTCGTCCATTGGACTCTCTCTATCTCTCTCTTTATTAAACGAATTGCGGACTCGGCGGGATAAATCGCGTTTGCCCTCACAAAAGTATCTCGTAGAATGGGCACTTTGTTTCAGGTACAAGGGTGCGAGGCGGATTGATTCTTTAATCTGCTTACCCTGACACTTTGCTGAAGAATTTATTCATTTCGTGTCGTTACTTTCCGTACAATATGTTCATATTTCTTTACGGGAGAGCGAGAAATGAGCTTGACGGAGATGCTAGAGCCGATCGCTGCGTTTTTTCGATCGCTGAATGTGCCGGAACCGATCGTGCATTGGGGTCATCCAGCCATGATGAGTATTGTGGTGTTGGTGATGGGAGGCTATGGTGCTTGGGCGGGCTGGCAGAGCCGAATCGCGCAAGATAAGGAAGTCGCCGAGAAGAGTCGGGCAGATCATCGCAAGATTATGCCTTGGGTCGTGGTGTTTTTGACAATGGGATACACAGGCGGCGTGCTATCGCTGGTGATGCAGCACAAGCCCATTTTGGAGAGTCCGCATTTTTGGACGGCGAATGCGGTGTTAGCGCTGCTGTATTTGAATGGCGCAATTTCGTTGTTCAATTTTGCAGGCAACAAACCTGGATTACGCTTGTTCCATGCTTATTTAGGAACTGCGATCGCAGGAATTTTGATTCTGCATGGAGTGTTTGGACTGAAGTTGGGTCTGTCCATTTAACTCACGCCCAAATCATGAGAAAAAGCGGGGTGATTCTATCCCGCTTTTTTAGCTCAAATCGCACATGCTTGACATCGCTAGTCATTGCCCACAATCAATCGAATAGGGAGATAGAGATCAATCTAAATCTGGCTTCTCCCCATCTCCCCACTTCGCAAATCCCCACTTCGCAAAATTCATGCGGTTAACAACTAGATTTTCAGAATTACCTGACTCGACTCACCTCAATGATGTTTGAGGTAGATAGCAAAGCAGCTGGTGTCCTTTCCGTCGAAACCAGAGAATTGCCTTGAGATGAGATTGCCGCATGGGCTGGAATTTTTACAGGGGGGCGCTCTTCTTGCTTGATAGCAATTTCAGTTTTCTGATTGATCAGCGTTCCATTGAAGATGCCCGTTGAACGAAAAGTACGATCGCTTTCAGACAAGATGCTATCTAGGGATTGATTGAGTCCAGTCTGCGGATAGATGTAGCCTAAAATGCCCTCATCTTGATAGCCTTGATCCTTACCTTCTTGTAGATTAGTCGTGTAGAAATGGTCTTTCCCATTGTATTTGCGATAGACCGGAATCGTTTTATCTACTTGTTTGGGGTAAACGTAGCCTAAAATGCCCTCATCTTGATAGCCTTGATCCTTACCTTCTTGTAGATTAGTCGTGTAGAAGTGATCGCCACCGCCAAATTTGCGATAGACCGGAACTGTTCCTGGTTGCTGAGTCACATAAACGAAGCCCAAAATTCCTTCATTCACATAGCCATGCACTTCTCCTTCTTGCGGAGTCGTCGTATAGAAATGATTCCCTCTGGCAAATTTTCGATAGACGGGCAACATGTCAGTGGTGTAAATCTTCCAATTGCCATTGCCAACTGTGACATCAATCGTGAAGGGGACATTACTAACCTTCGAGATTTGTCCAATCACTTGCATCGTCACTTTGCTATGGGGCGGAGCGATTAGCGGAATGCTTTTTTGGAGAGTGATAGTCTCTTTTGTACTGTGAGTGAATCCAGCCGTGAGGGACAGTTCAACTGAGGCTGTTGTTTCTGCGCCTAATATCAAAAAATCAGTCTTTCCTTTGATAGAAAAGCTAGACTTCAAGCCTGCGGTAATTGAGAAGGTTTGAGCCACTTCATACGATTGGCTGACCACATCGGTAAAGCTTTGATTGATTGCAGAATCGTTCGTATGAATCACTTCGCCAACGATAAAGGGCTGAGGCTGTTGAATTGGGGTTTCAACTTGCATGTCAGTGCTATATTCGATACCTGGATATTGCTGAACCAAAATTTGATAGGGGCTATTTTTAGCACTGAGTCGAGCATTAAGCTCTTTGACCGTTTCTTCTGAGATGGTGGTCGTGATTTGAGGCATGGTGTCATTTTCCTGAATGATGAAGTTGGATGATGGCGAGTTTGAGTTGAGTAGCTCATCGCGCTAATCAATGACACGTTGCGGTTTTCACGATTATGCAGTGGCGTACAAATCTGTTGGAAAAGATTGAGAAGCGTGCATCTGCTTGGAAGAGAGGGCAGATCAGTTTGTGCGTAGGGGAGTTGGGAATTCTAGGGAGCATGGTAACGGATAGAGAGGAAATATGCAGCCTGTGGTGGTTTGGGGCTTGGCTTACATTGTGGGATTGTTGCTTACAGCAATTCCGATGGGAGGAGCGATCGTATTGGGCTGCGGAGTCATCAGTGCGATCGTTGCGCTGAAAAAGAGCCGAAAGTATGCGCGAATTTTTGCGATCGCTGGATGCGTCGGCTTACTTGCAGGGATTTATCTCCAGTTTCGGACACCTCAGCCGAATCAGATTGATGTTAGTCGCTTTATTCCCAAAGAAAAGCAGGAAGTTACTGTCTCTGGAAAAGTAGCAGCATTGCCGAAACTGACGCAGAGTGGGAAGTTACAAGTCTGGTTCGATGTAGCAGCAGTCGGGGAGCAGAAAGCAGAGGGGAAGCTTTATGTCACATTGCCGGAAATCGAAGGAAAAGACTTATTTCCAGGACAAGCGATCGCCATTACGGGCAATCTCTACAAACCAAAGCCCAAGATGAATCCGGGTGGATTTGATTTTCAGAAGTACTTGGCACAAGAAGGTAGTTTTGCAGGATTGAGTGGCAAATCGATTCGATTACTTGATCTGAATCAGAAACCAGAATGGGGTTGGTGGATGGTGCAGAAACAGATTGTGCGATCGCAAACTGAACAACTTGGACAAGCAGAAGGTGCGATTGTTGCTGCAATGGTGATTGGCGGACAAGTTGTCGATATTCCTTTTGATGTCAAAGAAGCTTTTTCTAAAATTGGGCTTTCTCACGCGCTTGCTGCATCTGGATTTCAAGTGACGCTAATTTTAGGTGTGTTACTCGCTTTGACGCGACGATTGCCGAAAGTGATACAAATTAGCTGTTGCGGAGCAGGTTTGATCTGTTTTGCGGGATTAACAGGACTGCAACCTTCAGTGATGCGAGCAGTTTTGATGGGATTTGCAATCTTGATTAGTTTAGCGTTTGAGAGAAAAGTTAAGCCATTACAATCGCTATTAATCGTTGCAATCATTTTATTAATCTGGAATCCATTATGGATCTGGAGTTTAAGTTTTCAATTTAGCTTTCTCGCCACGTTAGGTTTATTGATTACAGTTCCAGCCTTGTCAAAACGATTAGATTGGTTGCCGACAGTGATTGTTCCCGCGATCGCAGTTCCAATTTCGGCTTTACTTTGGACGCTGCCACTTCAGCTTTTTTCATTCGGAATCGTTTCGCCGTACTGCATTCTGGCGAATCTGCTCACCACTGTATTGATCTCGTTTATTAGTTTGGGTGGGATTGTCAGCGCGGGGGTGAGCTTTGTGCTTCCAGCGATCACGAAGTTCGCGTCTCCAATTCTCTACTATCCAACTCACTGGTTGATTGAGCTAGTCAAGTTTTTCTGCCAACTGCCCGGAAACTCGATTGCCGTTGGAACCATCTCGACCGGGTTGCTGATTACTTTATATGCGCTGATTTGTACGCCTTGGTTGTTTCCTAAGTTTCGGCGGCAATGGTGGGCTTTTTTGCTAGTTGGAATGAATTTAGTGTTTATTCCAGCTTGGTATACGCGATCGAACTTACTTCAAATTACGGCGCTTTCTGCGGGTGCAAAGCCTGTAATCGTAGTGCAAGATCACGGACGAGTGGGACTCATCAATAGCGGTCAAGCCGAAGCCGTAAAATTCACAGTTTTGCCGTTTTTGCGCAAAGAAGGCATCAATCACATCGATTGGGCGATCGCGGCTTCTCCCTCGATGTCAGACGGTTGGAAGGCGCTTTTAGAAGCGATGCCGATTCGCGCACTCTATGATTTTTCTGGGAAAAAGCAGCAGGTGATTTCGTTGAACGTGGTCGAGCAATTAGCGCAGCGCAGTGGCAAGTATGTCTCCATTACGCCTGGGCAGAAGATTGAATCTGGGACGATCAAGATGCAATTCTTAAGCGTTGAACCAACGATCGTGCAGATTGCGATCGCGCAGCAGCGATGGTTATGGCTCAGAGATGCGCCGAACGTTTCGCAGTCCCAGGCATTGGGAAGTGCATTAGTCGGAAATGAAATTCTTTGGTGGTCTGGGCGGCAATTGCACCCTAAGCTGATTGAGAAATTGCAGCCGAAAACCGCGATCGCTTATTCTAAAACCATTCATCCCGAAACCCTGACGCAGTTGCAGCAAAATCGTGTCCAGATTTATCAAACCGAGGCAGATGGAGCGCTGCAATGGACGAAAAATCAAGGGTTTCAAACAAGTTTAGAAGTTGATGAGTCAGACGGTTCGTTCCTGTAGTATATTAGGTAGGCATGTCATCGGGAGAGGTGGCAGAGTGGTTGAATGCGGCGCACTCGAAATGCGTTTTGGGGCAACTCAACGGGGGTTCGAATCCCCCCCTCTCCGTCCCTAAAGTTTGATGTTAAATCTGAGTCGTTTTGAGTACGTGCTGCCAGCGGCGTTGGATTACGAGATCATAAGGTTTCCAAAAATTCGGTTCAGGAGATGAATCGGGCTGATTCTGATCAATGGCACTTCGAGACCCGATCGCAGTCGATTTTGATGACATCAAGAAGGGTTTGAGCAGCGTTTTCACGATCGCGATCAAAGTCACTTTATAAATTCCTGGACGCAGCAACAGCGCATAATCATTTCTCAAGCTGCAAAACATCCAGCGAAACATCAATCGATAATCCCCTGCTAAATAGCTCTTACTCAACAGATTGTTATAGAACGCTGTATTTGCCCAATGCCGCACATATTGAGGCAATTCTGGGTGGCGTTGATAAACGCGAGACATGATCAATTCATAAAATTTCGACATCGTGACGCATTTTGTAGACATGCTGCCACTGTATTGCCGATAGCCAATCAGATACTCTGGCACAATCCGAAACTGATAGGATTCTGCAATCCGCAGATAGAGATCCCAATCTTCACAGGTTTCAAATTCACAATTATAGTAACCGACTCGATCGAGACATTCTCGCCGAAAGGTCGTCGAACACGCATTATCGAGAAAGTTATAAAACACCAGCATCGGAAGCACATTCCCTTCAACGGCTCCAAGCTGTCCAAACGGAGAATAGCCTTTGATTTCGCCTTTTTCGTTGAGATAAACCGACCAAGAGTAAACCAGTCCCACAGTCGCATCAGCCGTTTCTAAGCAGTGAACATGCTTTGCTAAGCGTTCTGGATACCAAATGTCATCAGCATCAATTGGAGCAATATATTCGCCAGAAGAATGCTGAATGGCAAGATTGCGAGCCGTTGGAACTCCAGCATTAGGTTGCTGAATCAGTTTAATGCGATCGTCATTTCGAGCAAACGATCGCACAATTTCTGCGGTGCGATCCTGTGAACCATCATCGACAATGATGGCTTCAAAGTTTCGATAGGTCTGTGCTTGCAGAGATTTGATTGTGTCTGAGATGAATGCTTCTGCGTTGTAAGCGGCAATTACAACGGAAACGAGTGGTTCAGAAGCCATGCCATTTCTCCACAATTCAGCATTCTGTTGATCATTCTTATGGACGAGGAACAAAAAATCAAGCTTGCATTTCTAACAGAAGGGAGAGGCAGAAAATCAGCGAAATGTTCACAATCGAATCACTAAATTGGGGTATAAACCTATGGATTATGAATCGCGAACACGCCGCAGTTTTACCTACGTATTATGGATGCTCGGCTCGGCTTTTATTCCCGTTGGCTTAAGCTTTCGAGTCGGAAGTTTTCTACAATTTCTATTTCTAGGTGTAGGCATTACATTGTTCGTTTTAGGACATGTTCTCTTCAGAGATGCCTGGAATCGCTAGGGCTTTTTCGAGATTACAGTCTGTAAGGCTTGAAACCAACGACTTGCCATTTTCTGTTCGCCTGATTCGTTTGGATGCAAGCCATCGTAAGTATCTTGACTGACATTAAATCCACTAAATTGATCGACCAAAATGACCGGGCTAGTGTTGGAATTTAGCGATCGAGCTAGCACAAAAATCTGCTGATTAAATTGCTGCGTCAGTGTTTCTCCTCCTTGAGAAGGAATCAATTGAGCCAGCAGAATTTTCAGATTAGGATTGCGTTTTCGCATTGTTTGAATCAGCGATCGTAATTCCGCGATCGTACTTGCAAAACTCTGTCCTCTCAGAATGTCATTCGTGCCTAAATGAATCAGCACAATGTCAGGATTAGCTTGTTCTGTCCAGCCATCAATTTGCGCTAAAACCTCATCGGCTTGCCAACCCCAATGTCCCTCATGATCAAGGTCAAAATCAGAATTTGGCGGATTGCCCAGATAGTGAGATCGCGTTGAACCGACAAAATTGATGTCATATCCAGCTTGCCGCAGTTTCAGCCAGAGCGATCGCCGATAGCTATTGTGATTGCGATCGCCTTGAGTAATCGAATCTCCCAGCGGCATGATGCGAATGCCTGACTGCGCGCCATCGACTTGCGAAACCGGAGTACAGCCCACAAGTAAAAATAATGCCGTACTCCCAATCAGTTTCTTCATGCGGTTCTGGGTTTTAGTAAGTTGCTCAATCGTCGCCAATTTGCACGCACGACTTTCCATTGTGCAACCAGATGCAGAACAATCAACGCTAAGAACGTGTAAGCCAGCCAGAAATGCGCACTTCGACCAATCTCTACCATCGCTTCATTCTGCGGAAAGAGATCAGGAAGAACAATCCCAAAGAATTTTACGTTGTTCGGGCGAAATGAATTTGACAGCAAAAATCCAGCGATCGGAACTGCCCACATCAACAGATATAAACTGCTATGGAGTGCAACTGTCTTAAACCAAGCAGTTGTAAATTTGGGCGATCGCTTGGTGTATTTCTTCCACCAAACTTGCAGCAGTAGAAAGATTCGCCAAGTCAGCAATGCCATCGATATAACACCGATCGATTTATGAAAATCGTAAAGTGAACCTCGATAAGCCACAGAACGATCGAGTTGTGACATAAATGTGCCCGTCACAAACAAGACAAGATACGCACCACTCATCCACCAGTGAACAGACATCAACTGCTTGAAAGCGTTATTCAATCTAGGCTTGAACGATTGGGCTAATGCCATAGCTGCCACCTTCATCATAAAACTTCATAAAGCTTAGATGACAGATATTAAGATTGTGTTACGAAAAGGTAGCAATCTGTTTGAGTTTCAGAGGCTAAAAAGAGTGGAGAGTGGGGGCTAGTCAGGCAACACCATCTCACACCCCAGATCACAATTGATTTAGGGCTGCCATATGTAAAAGTTTGTACATCTGCGCCAGCCCATCGACTTGATAGTGCGCGTTGAGTCCACTGGGATTCGGCAAGACCCAAATTGTGGTGTCAAACAAAGGCTCTGGTTGTCGTCCCATCTGAGCTTTTGGCTGATTAAATGCGATCCGATATGCACTCACACCTAAAACCGCTAAATACTTTGGTTTGTATTGCTGGAGCTTTTGGGCAAGTTTCTCATGACCTGCAATGAAATCTTCAGAAGTCAGTTCATCGGCTCTTGCGGTGGCAGGTTCCGCCAAATTCGTTAGACCGAATCCGCGATCGAGTAACGTCCGATCTTCAAACGGGGACAACAATCGCTCTGTAAACCCAGCTAAATGAATTGCCTTCCAGAATCGATTTCCAGGGCGGGCAAAATGATGTCCAACAGCTGCACTGTAAAGACTGGGATTGATTCCGCTAAAGAGAATGTTCAAATCGGGCGCGATGACATCAGGAAGAGTTTGACGATATGCAGCAGCGATTTCTGCTTTCGTGGGCTTGTGAATCACAGTGAAGGTAGGGCTTTGGGCAAAAATTTAAGTTCAATCTGGAGAATGATGGCGATTGAGATCCCAATTTAGCAGCAATTTTTGGCATGTGGGGAGTGGGGAGTTCAGGATCTTTGGGCAAAAAAGCCGAGCTGAACTGCAACAGGGCGTTCGCGTCGGGGAATGCGCGTTTGAATGGGGGCGTTGAGAACTTTTGCACCTTTGGGAGTTTGGGCTGCGATCGTGACAGAGCCGCCGCCGTCTAAATTCAGTGCGGTTTCTGCACCTAGTTTTTGTAGATAAGCGGATGTCTCGGCTAGGGTCATTCCTTCGCTGTATTGGAACTGTTTGCCATCGATCAGGACAAGCCAGAGTTTTTTTCCAGTTTTGTCGATCGCAATGACTGTCCGAGGATAAGGCTTATCTTTCACAGCTTCGTAATCTGGGGGTGCTAAAGGCTGACCCTTCTTGACTAGCAGATCATTGCCCGCAACCGCTTGTTCTGTGCCTGCTGGACAAATTCCTTTCTCATCGATTACAACTCGATTTTTAGCCAAGAAGCAGATTGCAGACCAACCTTCTTCAGCAGCCGAATAGGTTTTTCCGTTAGAGGTCACTTGTCCTAAAGCATTCACCACATCCCCTGCATGAGGATAAAAATCCCAAGGAGTTTCTTCGCGAAATGGATGGAAGAAATTTGCATTGATCCCAAGTTGAAGATCAAATTCGTCAACGAATTCTGTTACGGTTCGTGCGATTGTTTCGCGATTTCTAGGAGAATTTTTTGCATCATTAGAAGTAATGCCTGGATTAACAAAAGGACGAATGCCTGGAGTCGTCAGATCGATCGAGATTTTGTGCACCATGATCGGGCGCGGACTGGACAGCGCTTGCCGTTCGTAGGCAATTCCAGGAAAGAGCGATCGCGTTTCATCGATCCGCGGTGGGCGAGAATTTTGCCGCACTCCATAGATCAAAATTGGAATCGTCAGGAGTAAAAGAATAAAAACGCTAAGAATTTTTCCGAAATTATAGCGATCGCGCTGTGTCATACCGATTAAATTAGATGTGCGTCATTCTTCACGCCCTATGACTCACTATATTAATCACGATCTCCGGAATCGCTCATTTCGCAGGAAGAATTTGGCATTCATGAATTTCCGAGGCGCAGATATTCGGGGGTGCGATTTCACAGGCGCGATCTTGAGTGGAGCAGATTTCTCAGATACAAAAGCAGGGCTATCGCTGCGGCAAAGATTTTATCTAGGTGGCTTCGTCATCTTCGTTTCGCTATTTGTAGGCGATGTGATGGTGCGATTGCTCTTTAATACGATCGGACAATCTCCTCTGGATTCGCGGACGATTTATGTTCCGATTTTCTATGCTGCTACAAGTTTAGCGGGAGTCAGTTCTGCGATCGCGGCTGTCAATCGAAAATCAGAGCTAGGAGATTTTTTAACGAGCGTAACAGCGGTACTGGTTAGCGCGATCGTGGGATTTGGAGTGGGATTCTTTTATCCGGGTCTGATTCAAACTCTGATCTTTCCACCGAATGTATTCATCCCAAGTACTTCAGAATGGCTGCATCAACTGTTGTTGTCTTTGGATGAACATCATATCCAGATTGCAGTAGGGCTGACTGTCCTGACCAGTGTAATGATGTTATTTTTGTCGCGCTTTCAGTATCGAACGAGCTTCAAAGTGGGTGTGAGTCTGTTAGGCGCGATCGCAAGCCATGTTGCGACATTTTTCTGGAGTACGATCGCAAATGCTTATTTTGGTAATTCAAACTTTTCGCTTGGCATTGTCTTTAGTATCATTACATTGATGTATTTAGGATTGACGTTTGTATCACTCAATTGGATTGTGTATGAATTACAACATGCGATCGGCACATCATTCCGAGGTGCAGAATTAACACATGCGCGCTTTGCATACGCGGATTTACGAAATACTGATTTTTCTAAATCCATTGGAGCCAGTGCGCTAAAGTAAGATTTGCTCAATTTCCGCTCAGCATCATGAATCTCTTTCTGCTAATCGGCTCAATCGTCATCACCGTTTTAGTCTTTCTCTGGCTAGTACGGGTTCTCAAAGCAACGCTAAAAACTGCACTTTTGATTGCTGCGATCGTGTTTGCTCTACAATTTTTTGGAATCGGCTCCGACAAAATTCTTGCTGAAGTCGAGCAAATTGTGCGATCGCTGTGGAGCCTTTTACCCGGAAATTAGGTTGAGTTCCTCTGCCACGATCTCAACTAATTTCTTTGCGGCTCCAGGTTCTCCGCGCACTTGACGTAAGCGATCGCGCATTGCTGCTAATTTTTCTGGATGATCCAGATAATCAATCATAAACTTAGCAACTTCTTTGGGGTCTAGCTCACCGACTAACTCTGGAACAATCATTTCTTTTGCCCAGATGTTCGGCCAAGCGAGTAATCCTAACCGCTTTAACATCGCGGAGTTAATCTGTTTCGCAAACCATCCCCCCACTCCAGGAAGATTGGCAAGCAATCCTGGAATGCCATCCCAAGCCCGCATTGCATCCATTTGCTGAGTCGGAACGATAACCACCATCGGAATCCCTAAAGAACCGAGTTCAGCAGTATTTGCACCCACGGTTGTCAAACAGAAGCAACATTGTGAGAGTACTTCATACATCGGAACTCGCTCAGTTTTGGATTGCCAAAGCTCGACTGACAAACCATTTGGTGTTTCTAAGCGATCGCCCACTAACTGAGCTGAAACATTCCCTAGCAAGGGCACAAGCGAATTCTGTTTTGGATCAGCATACTTGGCTAAATCCGGTAAATCTAAAGTCGGTGCAACGGGAATGACAAATCGAGTCTGAGGACGATGGAGTTTGATCTGATCTGCGATCGCGATCATCAACGGTACACCTTGCATTAATTTTGCAGGCTTCGACCCAGGCAAAATGCCAATCAATTCTTCAGTTGCACTGGCAACCTGTTGGGTTTGAACTTCTGCCATCAAATCTCCGACAACCGTGATTTTGTGCGCGAACTGAGCCGGAGCGCGATCGAGAATTTCTGATTTCATCACCCCAAAGCGATCGATCCAGCGATGCCAGCGCGCTTCCCATTCCGCATAAATAACGGTTCGATATCCCAATCGTTTGCCAATCACAACGGGGAAAAACTGATCGCCACCGAGAAAAATCACAACTCCTCGATCGTGCCAATCCCAATCGTCTGCCGTCTTGCCCCACAAGAGAAACGAGAAAAAATGTTCTGCGGCTTGAACGCGATCGACCTCCGGATAACTCAGCGCGATCTCTGCTTCTTGTCCACTCGCATTCGGGCAAGGCGAGAGCATCACAGAAATTCTCGGTTCATCACCAAGCTGAGCGCGTAATTCTCGCACAACTGGCTTTACCCAAGTTGCCAACTCTCCGGGTGCATTCGACAAAATCAAAATATCGACAGCCATAGCAAAATTAGAAGAACACCATTAAATCGACGTAGAAAATCTAAAAAGAGTTTAATAAATTCACAAATTTACCGATCCATTGCGAGAAGCCAGTATCGTTTTGTATGAGGGATCAATCTCTCAATTTGTCTCAGCTACTTTGAAATACTGCGATGTCACAACCGACGATCGAATCTATCCTACAAGAAGAACGCCTCTTTCCCCCGACTGCGGAGTTTTCCGCGCAAGCTCGCATCAAGAGTCTGGAAGAGTATAAATCGCTTTACGATCGCGCTAAAGCTGACCCTCTAAAATTTTGGTCAGAATTGGCAGAACAAGAACTGCACTGGTTCCAAAAGTGGGACACCGTGCTCGACTGGAGCAATCCACCCTTCGCCAAGTGGTTTGTTAATGGAAAAATTAACCTTTCTTACAATTGCCTCGATCGTCATTTAGACAGCGATCGCCGCAACAAACCCGCAATTGTTTGGGAAGGAGAACCGGGCGATTCTAAAACGTTAACCTATGCAGAACTCCATCAAGAAGTTTGTAAATTTGCCAATGTTCTAAAAAGTTTAGGCGTGAAAAAAGGCGATGGGGTTGGCATCTACATGCCGATGGTTCCCGAAGCCGCGATCGCGATGCTCGCTTGTGCCCGCATCGGTGCGCCTCACTCGGTTGTATTTGGAGGATTTAGTGCAGAGGCTTTACGCGATCGCTTAGTCGATGCCGAAGTCAAAGTTGTCGTCACTGCTGACGGCGGATGGCGCAAAGATGCGATCGTGCCCCTCAAACCCCAAGTCGATAAAGCGTTGGCAGAAGGCACGACTTCAGTTGAGAAAGTCGTCGTCGTCAAGCGAACCGCTCAAGACATCGCCATGAGCGATCGCGATCTCTGGTGGCACGATTTGATCCAAGACGCTTCCGCTGATTGCCCAGCTGAACCGATGGACAGTGAAGATATGCTGTTCATTCTCTACACCTCTGGCAGTACAGGCAAGCCAAAAGGCGTGGTTCACACCACTGGCGGTTATAACCTCTACGCTCACATGACGGCTCAGTGGATCTTTGATCTGCAAGAGAATGATGTCTACTGGTGTACGGCTGACGTAGGTTGGATTACAGGACATAGCTATGTTGTTTATGGGCCTCTGTCCAACGGTGCGACGACTGTAATGTATGAAGGTGCGCCGCGTGCCTCCAATCCGGGCTGCTTCTGGGATGTGATCGAGAAGCATAAAGTTTCTATTTTCTATACCGCTCCGACTGCGATTCGTGCCTTTATCAAAATGGGCGATGAGCATCCCAACTCGCGCGACCTCTCTTCTCTGCGCTTACTGGGAACAGTTGGAGAACCGATCAATCCTGAAGCTTGGATGTGGTATCACACGATTATTGGTAAGGAAAAATGCCCGATCGTGGATACCTGGTGGCAAACCGAAACGGGCGGCATTATGATTACGGCTCTACCGGGTGCAATTCCAACCAAGCCCGGATCAGCCACCTTGCCTTTCCCTGGAATTTTGGCAGATATCGTCGATCTGGATGGCAATTCTGCTGGAGTCAATGAAGGAGGCTATCTTGCCGTTCGTTATCCTTGGCCGGGCATGATGCGGACGGTTTATAAAGACCCCGATCGCTTCCGCAAAACCTACTGGGAACACATTCCACCCCAAGATGGCCAGTACATTTACTTTGCTGGAGATGGCGCACGTCGAGACGAAGATGGCTATTTCTGGGTCATGGGTCGCGTTGATGATGTGATCAACGTTGCCGGACATCGTTTAGGCACAATGGAAGTCGAATCTGCATTGGTTTCTCACCCGGCTGTTGCAGAAGCCGCAGTCGTCGGCAAGCCTGACGAAATTAAAGGACAAGACATTGTCGCCTTTGTGACGCTAGAAGGAACCTATCAGCCGAGCGAAGACCTAGCGAAAGAGTTGAAGAAGCATGTCGTCGGTGAGATTGGTGCGATCGCTCGTCCCGGTGAAATCCGCTTTGCAGATGCCTTGCCGAAAACACGATCGGGCAAAATCATGCGCCGATTGCTCCGAGATCTCGCGGCAGGCGTTGAGATTTCAGGCGATACTTCGACGCTAGAAGATCGCAGTGTGTTGGAGAAACTTCGAGAAGGTGCATAGTAAAACGATCCGAACTCTGAGCCTGTCACTTCTCAGAGTTCGGATCGTTTCGTCAATCAAACAGTCTATGCAGGATAAATCCGCAACCTGCGATTTGGCTCCTCGCCAAAACTTCTAGAAGTCAAGCGATAATGCTCGACCAACTCATGCTGCATCTTCCGCACCGTAGACGATCGCGGAAGTAGCTCGACAGGCTGCCCTTTCGGAATCACAATCTGCTCGACTGCTAGCCGTGCTTCTTCTAAAGCTTCCATCTCGTCCTCATTGTCCCCGCGCACAATCAGGCTCAATTCTGCTTCGCTCGGCAAACCTGGCTCCTCCATGTTCAACAATCGTCTCAGCGCGATCGCAATTTGAGGCACATTGTTCGATTTGACAGTATGAATCGGAATCTGACGAGTCTTCGCCAAATGACGCAGTTTTGCATGGTTTTTCACATGCGATCGCAGGGCTAAAACCGCATCTGCTCCCTCCATATCCTTCGTCAAATGAATCGGCAAATTCAACGTCCGAATCACTTGATCGAGCTGTTGCCGACTCACGCCATACGGATAAACATGCAGGGGCAATTCTTCTCCATTCGGACCCGGAAAAGATTCCGATTCCATCGAATCAAAAGTGCGTCCTAACGATTCATCCAGCATCCGTTCAAACGATTGCTGTTCGGGCGTTAAGGTGCGAACATTCGTCGAACTGGCAACTGCTTTCATTCGACCCGTCGATCGCCAACCGCGCGCCTGCATTGAGTCAGAATAGCCACCACTATCAGGAAGCGCTTTTAAGCGGGTCTTTCCCGGCTCTGGTTGCGGAGCCTCATGCGTGATGGTGATGTTGCCTTCATCATCGGTTGCACGAGTCTGAGGACTAGGCTGTCTGCCTCGGAGTAACAAATCGATCGTGTCTGAAACTTCTTCATGCACAACCCACTTTTGCCGCTCAGCCATTTCGACTGCAATATCAAATGTCGGCGGTGCTTTGCGTTCTAGAACACTCTTTTGCGACCCTCGTCTGCGAGCTTCTTCATCCCCTAAGGTTACGGATTGAATCCCACCGACGAGATCCGAAAGCGTCGGGTTTTTAATCAAGTTTTCCAGCTTGTTCCCGTGTGCTGTGCCGACTAATTGCACACCGCGTTCCGCGATCGTTCGAGCGGCTAAAGCTTCTAGCTCAGTTCCAATCTCATCGATCACAATCACTTCTGGCATGTGGTTTTCCACTGCTTCGATCATAACTTGGTGCTGCAATTCAGGGCGTGCAACTTGCATGCGTCTTGCTCGACCAATTGCAGGATGCGGCACATCTCCGTCGCCCGCAATCTCATTCGACGTATCGATGATCACGACACGCTTATCGAGTTCATCGGCTAGCACACGTGCAATTTCTCGCAGTGCTGTCGTTTTACCCACCCCAGGACGACCCAACATGAGAATCGATCGACCACTTTCGACCAAATCGCGAATCATCCCGATCGTGCCAAAGATGGCTCGTCCAACTCGGCAAGTCAAGCCAATCACTTCACCGCGCCGATTGCGAATTGCGCTAATTCGGTGCAAGGTTTTCTCGATTCCTGCCCGGTTGTCCCCACCAAAATCACCGACTTTTTGCGTACTTTCTGCAAGGTCTTCTTTGGTAATCGGTGTATCCGAGAGGTATTCCGCTTTACCTGGAAAACGGGCTTCGGGGAATCGTCCTAAATCCATCACCACTTCTACTAAGCGATCGAGTTCAGGATGTTCGATTAAACGATCGCGCAAGTGAGTCGGCAGAATGTCTAAAAGTTTGGTTAAGTCGTCAGTTGTTTGCATCCGATTATGTTCTGAAGCGGTCATGGTCACGGGGTCAGAAGACTGACTGGCATTGGACTCGAAAGGGACGAAACTTTGTTCTACCATGTGTTCTAAGAATGGGAGAAAACGATAGGAAAAAAGACCTATCTGGTGTTTAGAGTACGGGATCTTGATCTATCTCTGTGTATGCTAAATCACTTGCAGAACTCGATTTGGGGATTTGATTTGGTGGACAAGTTCAGATGCAAGTTCAACGGCTTGCCAGAGTAAATCAGGAAAGGTTTCTATCGCGCCTGGGGAAAGGTTCGAGCAATCGCTCAGGGGCATCATCTCCTTTGCTTCTAGTTGAGTGAGAACGGGTGAAAGTAAACTGCGGGCATAGCTGCCATATGCGATTCCAGAAACCCACCTTGAAGCGGGTGTACTATCTCTATTGTGCAACATCCCTGATGCTTCTAACTTTGGTACAGTGTGCCGATTTGTTCCTCCTGCGAGCTGAATATATCCGGGTATGTCTGTAGCGAGAACTTTTTCACCCAATTTCACACAGGCGCGGGTTGCGCCATCGCCAATATCCCCACTCATCGGACGACCATCAGTTTGCCAGATTAAGGCACAGGGTAGGGGATGAATTAATTCATAGAGTGCCCATAAGTAATCAATTAAGTCTTCGCCTTCTGGACAACTAATCGCGATTAATTTCAAGCGATCGAGTCCTGGTTGGATGGCATTCCACACTCGTTTAAAGTCATCGTATCGACCAACCTGAGTATGGATTTCGATCGCATCGATGCCCGATCGCAACAACATTGGCGCGATCACTTCGGGAGTATAGACATACGATCGAGTCACAATCTGGTTGATGGGACAAATGGGCACGCATCGCCCACAGCCATAACAGCGCTCGTCGATTACGCCTGTCTGATCGATCGCATCGGCTGGACAAATCAATTCACAAGGTCTTGAACAGTCTGGAGGACAAAGTTCTGGGTTAAATTCTGCTTTGCGAAAATGCGGATCTTCGCCATCGTTGAGGCTAACCATGAGCCAGGGATTTGAGGGGGTGAATCCGCGCTGGATGGCTTCTGGTGCGAGTTGATGAGCAATTGCAAATGCTTCTCTTGCTGTTGAAACAATGGCTGGGTCGGCAGCGACATCGACACAATCCGCCCCCGCAAGCGCATAGACCAGTGACAAGGTGCGAATGGCGGGCAGATGTTGGAAACTGGCTCCACAGATAAGTTTGAACCAGTGCCCTTGATTTAGCGATCGTTGAGGCAAGTTAAAATCTATCACTCCTCTATGCTAATCCGCCTAGAGCGATTTTTGACGATTAATTTTGGGCTTATGATTTAAATATGGAATTTGAATGGGATTCGTCAAAAGCATCTGCCAATTTCAAGAAACACGGTGTTAGTTTTGAAGAAGCCAAGACCGTATTCGATAATCCTTTGGCAGTGATCTTTGATGATGAGATTCATTCTATTGATGAGCAGAGAGAAATCATCATTGGTCATTCTCAGCGAAATCGATTGCTGTTAATCGCTTTTACTGAACGATCAAGTAATATTCGTATCATCAGTGCCCGCCTAGCTACTCGCAAGGAGCGTGAGGATTATGAGCAAAATGCCCTCTGACCATCCACAAGATTCTGAAGACGAGCTTCTGCCTGAATATGAATTTGATTACAAGCAGGCGAAACCCAACCGATTTGCTGCAAATCAAAGGCGAACGGTTGTTGTTTTGGATGAAGATGTGGCTCAAGTTTTTACAACGCCAGAATCAGTGAATAAAGTATTGAGAGCGCTCATTGAATCGATGCCACAGTCGGCAAGCGACAAGGCAAGTTAGTAATGGATGAACTTAAGATTCAAAAATGACTTAGTACGGTTAGAGATCGCTGAGGCAAGCGATTTTTGACGATTAATTTTGGGTAATCGCTATAATGAGGACAAATTTCAAGGCTACTTTTTGAGTCGCTATGCAAATTACGCTGAACCCAGATGACGCTCTAATTCAAGATTTTTAATTGACTAACCTTTCTCCTCGACAAGGATTGCTTAATCTTGCACTACAGAAATTGGTACGTTCCCGCTGTAAGAAAAATTTCCCCGCTCTTGCAGGACACAGTCAACTTACTCAAGATTCTGAATTTATAGCTATGGCAATTTTGAGACGATTGCTCAAGAATAAACCGAACAATAAACTTATTCGATTAACCAAGTAGAAGACGTAATAGCTAGGATATTTATTCAGGATGACTGATTATGAAAGATAAAACTCGTGAAACCTTTGAATTATTTATAGAAAAAGCCAACCTACTTGAAGAGAAAACGTTTGTGAAAAATAGTATTGCAAACGGCTTGAATCTTAATATTCAATTTGGTTCGCCTCGCCAAATCAAGCATAACATCTCTGATCGCGAATTTATAGAATCTGTGGTTGTGACAGTGCGAATGTTTTATCAAGATAACGATCGCATCTCATTCAGAAAGATTGCTAGTTTATTGAGTGATCCCAGTCTATCGCAGACATTCATAGCCTTTTTTAACGAGAGACGTAAAGAGCTAAATGTTTATCTAGATAGTTTTGGAGAAATACAAGGCGTTTGGGATGGCAAAGAACTAACCAACCGAAATATTTTTGATACCTTCGTCTATGGAGATATTGCACATACCAACGAGGAGAAACGTGCTGTTTATCTAAAATGGAAAGAGCTTGGAGCATTGTTTATTCTAATTGAATATCTTTTTGTACGCATTCTTATGGATGTTGTATTGTTAATTGTGGAGGTAGCTGATGCAATGAAATTAGAGCTAGCAGGAAAGAAAATTGTCTACACTTGAAAACTAGCTTGAATAACCTAAACTGAACAAATTGAACCTACTCTTACCAAATCTTTGCCATTTTCAGCGCAAATCCTGGCATTTCGGGTTCACAGCTAACAGAATCGGGATGATCTAAAATTTCTGGTTCTCGATTCGATCGATAAACATGAACTTGACGATTCTTACGATCGATTAACAACCCCAACCGCACCCTATTGGCAATATATTCCTCCAGCTTTTCTTGCAGACTCGCCAACGTAGCGCTGCTCGATCGCAATTCCACAACAAAGTTCAGGCACAATCTCTGCAAAAGATGCCTGTTTTTCTGGAAGTAACGCATTCCAACGTTCAGACAAAATCCAGGATGCATCAGGCGATCGCACTGCACCATTCGGTAAAGTAAAGCCAGCACTAGAATCAAAGGCTTCGCCAGTTCCATCTGCTTCAGACCAAACAAAAAGCTGTCCAAAAACTCTACCGTTGCGGTTTCCTGTATCGGAAAAAGCTGGCGGCATTACAATAATCTCTCCATTCGCATTGCGCTCAATTCTTAGGTCTGGATTGGTTCGGCAAAAATTATAGAACTGCTGATCACTCAGCTTTGGCATTGATGTGAGCGAAGAAAGATCGATCGGTAATGGCATCTGTTCCGATTTGACCACTAGGCTAGGCATGAGCCGCTCCATCCAGAAAAGTCTTGCCTCAATTATAGGAACCTTCTAAGGCAAAGCCCAATTCAAAAACCTGCGATTTTGTCTCCGATAGCTGCTTGTGTGATCGCGACTGGCTGATTTTGTAAAGATTTCCGTCTTCTGCTCAAGCTACTATCAATGTAGAAGCAAAGCCCACTCAGGAGCGCAAAAATGCCTCTCAACCTTACCTACCACTAGAACTAGAGCACGAACTCTGTACGGAAGCTTCGCGGTTAAACTTGCCCCTAACTGAGTATGTTCTGCGTATTCTTACAACAAGGCAAGTACCAGAAAACCTACCTAAAACAGGTGCAGAATTAGTTGCTTACTGGCAGCGTGAAGGAGTCATTAATTCGCGACCTGATATCATTGATAGCCAAACTTACGTCCGAAAGCTGCGGGCTGAAGCTGAAACGCGAGAGCAGTAGGCAGAGAGTTAAGATTACCGAGTTGTTCCGGGGCTTGTAACCGAACAACCATATGAACGCTAAAAGCAGATGAATGAGCTATGGATTTATTCAAAGGTCGAACGGCTGTCCTTGCCACAATGCACTGCAAAGAACAAGCGATCGCGCCCATCTTAGAATCTGAATTCGATCTCAAAATCATCGTTCCACCTGATTTCAACACCGATCAGTTTGGAACATTTACCAGAGAAATTGCTCGGACTGGCGATCAGATCGAAGCTGCACGCAGAAAAGCGTTGTCTGCGATCGAGCAAACCGGACTCGATTTCGCGATCGCTTCAGAAGGGAGCTTTGCACCACATCCCGCCATGCCCATGCTGCCTAGCGATCGCGAAATTGTGCTCTTAATCGATACGGTTCACAATTTAGAAATCATTGGTGAAGTGATCTCACTTGAAACAAATTTTGCTCATCGCAGCGTTTCTAACTTTGAGCAAGCTCGCGAATTTGCCATAAAAGTTGGATTTCCAGACCACAAGCTTGTTGTTATTGATCAAGATCAAATCACCAAAGGCATTTGCGATTTTCAGCAGCTTGAACAATTGATCAATGCTGCATCGAAGCCAGTGCATATCGAGACAGATATGCGAGCTATGAATAATCCAACGCGAATGAGCGCGATCGCACAAGCCACACAGGATCTCGTCAAAAAACTGAAATCGAGTTGTCCTAACTGCTCAAAACCGGGATTCTCAGTCGTAGACATCAAACGAGGATTACCCTGTGGCTGGTGTAATGCACCGACTGATTTGATTTTGGCGGAAATTTATCGATGTCAGACCTGCGGATTTGAACAACTGTTGCCAACTGAGTCACAAGTTGCAGATCCAATGTATTGTGCATTTTGTAATCCATAGTACTCAGGTATGTCGTACATTCTGGCACTCGATTTAGGCACAACTGGAAATCGAGCGTTTCTCTTTGATCAAGCAGGCAACATTGCAGGACAGGCTTATCAAGAATTAACCCAATACTATCCGCAGCCAGGATGGGTCGAACATGATGCTGAAGAGATTTGGAATGCAACACGATCGCTGATTGAATCCGTCGGCAATGATCAAGTCAAAGCGATTGGCTTAACGGTTCAACGCGAAACCTGTTTACTCTGGGACAAAACTACAGGTAAGCCGCTCCACCGCGCCATTGTTTGGCAAGATCGACGAACCGCACCGTTTTGTAATAAATTGCGCGATCGCGGTTTAGAAGGAGAAATTTACGATCGCACTGGATTAGTGCTCGACGCATACTTCTCTGCGACAAAGCTTCGATGGTTACTCGATCAAGTTAAAGGCGTTGATCTAAACAATGTTTTAGCAGGCACGATCGATAGTTGGATTTTATGGAATCTCACAGGTGGCAAAGTTCATGCAACGGATCACAGCAATGCCAGTCGCACTTTACTGATGAACTTAAAAACGGGTCAATGGGATCAGACATTACTCGATATCTTTGGAATTCCGCTGCACATTCTGCCCTCGATTCAGCCGAGCCTGAGTCATTTTGGAGACTATGCTGGAATTCCCATTACTGCGATCTTAGGTGACCAACAAGCGGCATTGTTTGGGCAAGGCTGCAATCGACCTGGATTAATGAAATGCACCTATGGGACAGGAACCTTTCTGGTTGCTCACACAGGTTCCGAAATCGTGAGAACTGATCAGCAACTCATCTCAACGATCGCTTGGACACACTCCGATCAAGTTGGATATGCGATCGAAGGCAGCATGTTTACCAGCGGAGCCTGTGTTCAATGGCTCCGAGATGAGTTGAAAATGATTTCAACGGCACAGGAGACAGCAGCGATCGCGGCAAGTGTTTCTGATAATGGGGGTGTTTACTTTGTCCCCGCACTCAGCGGACTTGGAACACCTCATTGGGATATGAGCGCACGTGGAGCATTTCTGGGCATCACAAGAGGGGCAAATCGTGAACATTTGGTGAGATCGGTTTTAGAAGCGATCGCGTTCCAAGTCAAAGAGGTCATTGATGAAATTGAGAAGTACAGCCCAACGCCGATTCAGAAACTCGCCGTCGATGGGGGTGCTTGTGAAAATGATTTCTTGATGCAGTTCCAAGCTGACGTTTTAGGAATTGCGATCGAGCGACCCGCGATTCGAGATACAACCGTTCAAGGGGCGGCTTTTGCAGCAGGACTCAGTGCCGGAATTTGGGAAAGTTATGATCAACTCGTCGATAGGCGGATCATTGATAGAGTGTTCGAGCCGAGTGGATCAGACCGCATTCAAGCTGAGTTCAAAACTTGGCAGAAAGCCGTCGATCGCGTCAAACGTTGGGAGTGATAACTCAAGAATTTAGACATGACTTATCCTGAATTGCCCCTAGTTTTAGCAGGCCCAATCTTACGTCACACTGCTCCAGAAGTTGTGACGGTTTGGGTTGCGTTACAAAAAGCTTGTACGGTTGAACTTAGGATTTATCATACTCAAGCAATCGACGACTGCCTCTTCACGGGCAAGCGCGCCACAGTTGCCCTCGGTGAATCTTTGCATGTTGTGGCTGTAACAGCCCAGACTACGCTTCAGCCTGACCAACTTTATGCCTATGACTTATGCTTCAAATTTGAGCAAGGTGAATGTTCACTACAAGAAGGACTAACCAGCGATCGCTTTCCTGATGTCAATCTCAGCTATTTCGATCACGGAAAACCAACGTTCTTACTTCCGCCGACTCAGATTGAAGATCTCAAGATTTTGCATGGCTCTTGCCGAAAACCTCACGGACATGGAATTGATGCACTGCCCATTTTAGACAGCTTGTTGGAAACCACTGCGGCAGAAATTCGCGATCGTCCTCATCAGTTATTTTTAACGGGCGATCAGATCTACGGAGACGATGTTTCTGCGCGACTTTTAGAAACGGCAACGTTACTCGGTGACAGTCTATTAGGATGGCAAGAAAAATTGCCGCTCAAATCCACGTTCATGACTGCCTCAGAACTGAAGCCTCAAGAACGCGGAGAGATTGCGACTCGTCAAGCAGGATTTACAGGTGGACTCGGAGATAAACGTCAAAAAGTCGAAAATCACCTGTTCAGCTTGGGCGAATACTATGCAACATATTTACTCAGTTGGTCACAGATTGGTTGGGCAATCCTCAAGCCTACAGAACCTCATCTAGAGCGGTTCGTGCATACGCTCTGGCAAGTTCGCCGCGCCCTCGCAAACATTCCGACTTACATGATTTTTGACGATCATGATGTCACAGACGACTGGAATTTAAATCAAGCCTGGTGTTTGAGAGTTCTGGGTCGATCTCTGGGTCGCAGAGTGGTGCAGAATGCGCTCCTCGCCTATGCAGTCTTTCAAGGCTGGGGAAATACGCCAGAACGGTTTGAAGTGGAGCAATCTGGTGCAAGGCTTCTCGATGCGGCGCAAACATGGTCGGCTTCTCAAGGCAGCGATCGCGCTGCGCTGCAAGAAATTGCCAAACTGGTTGGGATGCCGCCTCAAGATCCGAAAACTGGATTGCCGAAATTCATTCAAGACGGAGATGTCAATATTCTCGATCGACATCCAGATGCGCTCACCTGGAATTTCATCATTCGCAGTCAATGTCATGAAATCCTAGTTCTCGATACTCGAACTTGGCGAGGCTATCCCTTAGATCACGAGCAAGTCTCTCAGAAAATCGCGCCGCCCCGGTTGATTGCTCCGGCAGCCTTAGTTCAGCAACTCTCTCTGCTCCAAGACTCCAAGCACCTGACGACCTTTCTCGTTGCGCCAACTAATCTTTTCGGGTTGCAAGTGATCGATTGGATTCATCATTGGCAACTGCGGAAAAAGAAAGTGTTTTCAACTGATGTCGGAGATGCCTGGAACGTCAATACCGATGCCCTGGCTCAATTGCTCACCCATTTGTTTAAGCTGAGAGACTCGATCGTGGTGCTCTCTGGTGATATTCATTACAGTTCAACGATCCGCCTGTCTTATCAACGGGCAGATTCCGCGCCGGGTGTGCTGATGCAACTGACCAGCAGTGCGATGAAAAACGAGGAACTGATTACGCGCATCATTCACACGCGGTTAAAACACTGGCTGCTTCCAGAACCTAAGCGAAAATGGTTCGGATGGGATCATCCTCCGCATATGATCGAGCGCTCCAAACCGATCGATTCGCCCGATTGGAAGTGTGAACTGGAATGGATTCCGAGACGGGCAGCCGAACATACGGACTTGAGTCTCGATCGCTTTCCGGTCAGAGCGCGCTTATTCCATTTCAATCTGTTCAAATTCTGGACGTGGAAATGGATTCAGGACGGACGAGAAATCGTTGGTGTGAATAATCTTGCGCTCGTCAGCTTTACCCGAGACGACTCCAGTTTAGAAGTAATTCACACCCTGTACTGGTTTTCGTCCTGGAGACCGTTGGAAATTGTGAAAAGCCGTTTTGCCCGTTCCACCCTCTAGAATGAAAACAACTCCCTAGATCGCCTTGTGTATGACATTTTCAACTTGTGTGCAGACGTTGGGACTCGATCGCATTGAGCGTCATGTCTTCATTTGTGCCGACCAGACAAAACCGCTGTGCTGTGACAAAGCTGCGAGCATTGAATCATGGAACTATCTCAAGAAAAGACTCCAAGAACTCAAGCTCGACAAGCCGACTCAGGATGCGGGCTGTATCTTTCGCACGAAAGCCAACTGTCTGAGAGTCTGCGATCGCGGGCCCATTCTTGTTGTGTATCCCGATGGGGTTTGGTATCATTCCGCCACTCCTGAAGTCATCGAACGGATTATTCAAGAACATCTGATTGGCAATCAAATTGTCGAGGAGTTTGCATTTTTGACGCATCCGCTTCCGAGTGTGAAAAACGATTTAGAAAAAGAAGTCGATCGTATTGTTTCTAACTAAAATGCAAATCATTCTCTAATCGAGTGAAATCAATGAACCCCAAGCAAATTTAAGCTTTGCGATCCTCAAAACCTATGACTCCCTCGTAACTTTTGTCTTTGTTTAAACATTACAAAAACACGTTTGAAGCTAATAGATGAGGATAGGTAAATTCTCGGTGTTCGAGGATCTTGAAACTCGAACTGAAAAAAGTTTAACTTCTTGACGAGTCGGATATAATGGCACGTGACCTATAGATAAAAATCTGGATTCTTCCAGTTTGTGAGTTTAACTCATGAATGGGTAGTCCAGGAACGTAAGTACACCACGAGTACATTACAAGTACATTTGAGCCTGATGCGTGAAGCTGAACTCTCAGATTCCGTGGAAAAGCTTAGTCATGAAGTTGATTTGTGTAAACGTTGATTTAGATTCAGGCAGAGCGAGTAGCACAGCATGAAGGAAACCAGTTCAGGGAATCACAGACGATTACTGCTGATTGATGATGACCCTAACCTAATTCTGTTGGTTAAAGATTATCTGGAGTTCCGGGGATATGAAGTCGTCACCGCAGAAAATGGGCGGGAAGCGCTGGAAGTCCTGGAACAAGATGTGCCAGATATGATCATTTGCGATGTGATGATGCCGGAAATGGACGGCTATCAACTCGTGAGCAATATTCGTCAAGATCCCAAAACAAGCTGGATTCCAGTATTGTTCTTGTCCGCGAAGGGCCAAAGCCAGGATCGGGTGAAGGGTCTGAATATTGGCGCAGATGTGTATATGGTGAAGCCATTTGAGCCAGAAGAACTTGTGGCGCAGGTGGAGTCTTCTCTCAAGCAAGCATCGCGATTGATTCAACATAAGGATGCGAAGGGCGGCGAGAATGCGCCGAAGATTCAAGTTCCGTTTGATGTGGAATTAACGCCGACTGAGTTAAGGGTGGTTCAGTTTGTGGCGCGTGGGATGGCGAATCGTGAGATCGCCGAAGAGTTGAATGTGAGCCAGAGAACGATCGAGAGTCACGTCAGTAATATGCTCGGTAAGACCGGATTGCATAATCGTACTGAGTTAGCACGTTGGGCGATCGAAAATAGCATGGCGTAGGTATGACCAATTTAGCGAAGGGCGATCGAAGTTTTGTCGATCGCCCTTTTTGCTGTTTTCTTTGTCATTACTATTCGGTCTAATCGGATGAAGTTGGATCTTAGGCGGACGAGAACTGGCTTTCTTGGAGAAGAAATACTTAAATTTCCGTCTAATTTCCTGCCGGGAGATATTAGGCGGAACATTGGTTGATCTAATGTTCCAAACTCCGGAGTTAGGTAGAAACAGTCGATCTAATTCTCCAATTTAGGGTGCTATACCGGCTCTCAGCAGCCTAAATCGCTCCAGAAGAAGGTTGCCGACTACTGTCGGACTCATGTCTCACTCTGGATGATTAGACGGAAAGAGTCAGTCTAAACAATAGTGATACGGCTTGGTTCAGTTGGTGAAGCTAGCACAAGAAAATAATTGCAAAGTCTAAAAGATCTGGTAAACAAGGTAGATGGATATTCCACAGAATGATTTTTATGGACAATTTAATAGCTCGAATTCAACGTCTTATAGATTTTCGTAGAGAGATTGGACAGTCTATTGATCAACATTTTTTGCCTGGTTTGAGCCGTGAGTACATCCAGGAAAAAACTTCGCAGTATCCATTCTATTTTCCAGAAGCGTTGATAGAGCTATATGAGTGGCATAACGGAACTAATGACGAAGACTTCTTGATGTTTCGAGATATGGCTTGGTTAAGCCTTGAGAATGCCATTTCCGAGTATGAGTTGATGATGGAAGCATTTTGGAGTGAAGGCGACAATGAAGAGATTGGTTTAGAGCCGGAAAAGATGTTCCCATTTGCTGGGTTTACTGGATTTAACTTGTATTTGAGCTATCCAGGTCAGAGAATGTGCCCCACGCTAGCCTTGCCTATCATTTGCACAGGTAAAGGTGTTCTCGAACCCTACTATGACTCTTTTACGTCCATGTTAGATACAGTTGAAGAGTGGTTCAAAGTTGGTGAACATAATGAGTACTCATGTAAAGCCCAAGAGGGCATTGAGCGTGAAATTTGGCGAAAGCATAATTCCGATATCTTTAGGATCACAGGTTTTTAGAATTTATTGTAGTCCGCCGTATAACAATCGCAATGCACCGGAACATTTCAGTTCGGTCGGTTAGTTGCAGGAGTTACTGGTGTCCGATGATTGCAAACGTTATCTCTCTGAAGATGGAACTAGAACAGATTCAATCTGAGTTGTTTAAGGCTATTGATAAACCAAATTGCTGGCAAATCCTACAACATTTAATGTTGAAATTGAAGAAGGAAGATCCTGGCAAGGTGCTTGATGCTCTTCTGGGTGTTTTTGTTGATAGTAGAGATAACTATTTTAGCGCCCAAACTGCGGCTGGCGGGCTTCTATGGAAGTTGAAACCCGCATACACAAGGAACTTACGGGAAGATATTAGACGTTCTTTACAGCATTGGGATGTAAGTATAGAAGAACTTCCATGGTATTTTGCCGAAGTTATTGGGATTGAGAAAGTGCGTGAAGAGGTCAAATTGGTTTTGGCTGAGCCAGTAGATGAACTATCCCAAAAGAGAGCAGAGGCTTACCTCTATTGGCTTTCCGTAAGCAAGCCAGAAGATTTTAGATCTTATCTAGATCGAAGCTGGAATAGAAGACTTGGGGACTGAGAGCATTGGAAATCTCTTGTTGGTGATTATCGTACATTTTCTCCAGATGGGTTAGCCCTTTAGTGCACCGGACTGTTGGGCGAGATCGGCTAAAATCAAGAGGCTATTAGTAGCTGGTGAATGCTGCTGTTGAGCAGTCGGGTCAAGAAAATTCCTTTTAGAACGGCAAATATGGGTTTCTCAACGATTTATCTCCGCCCCTTCAAGTTTGATAAACCGCTTACCCCAGAACATGCAGATGCTTTGGTTGAGTTTAGTGAAATTGAGCATGAGGATGAATCGGGAGAGCCTGGCGGTAATGGCAAGCCCCCAACGTACTATTGTCAATGGATTCCAACAGAAGATTTGGGCGGATTAGAATGGGATAAATGTGAGAAGTTCTATTATGGGAAAGAGTGGTTAGTCTATTTGATTGAGACTTTTACCAAACCGTGGGGGTATACGTTGAATGGTGAAAGTCCGTGGTACGTAGACGACTTCCAAGAAGCAGGAATACTCAAGGTTGTAGATAATTTTGTCACTGAAGAGTCTCGTGATATATCGGCAATCAAAGAGGAGTATGGCGAGTACGAGCTGTATTAGAGGATTGCCTTTGTCTACCCATTAATTACGCTGTACCAGAACGTTGAAAGACGGCTAGTTCGCAATGCTGGATCGGAAGTTCTTATCCTGATTCAAGTTGCTCGACGGAAAGTCCTTGCGATCGCAAACCAGGAGTTGATCAAGCTCTATTGGAGCATTGGGAAATATATCAGCGATGTCTTCGGCACCCGCGAAGCGCGATCTTATAACCACATTGAGGAATGCGACAACCTCTCTCAACAAATCATTAGCAGTAGGAGAGGCGTTTAACTTTTAACTCCAAGGCGATAAACCAGTTTTGCTGCTTTGGGAGCGGGGGTTAAGTTAAAATGCAGGCATTAAGTTGAAACGAGGTCAAGACGATGACAGTTCGACAACCCCGCTATCCTAAAGAAGAATATGCTCGTCTTGGCAATGAGATTTACGAGACTCAGGTGCGATCGCAAGTCGAAGAAGGCAATTACGGCAGAATCGTAGCGATCGATATCGAAACCGGAGCGTTTGAAGTGGCTAATACGACGATCGAAGCTACCGATCGTCTTTATGAACGTGTACCCGATGCCCAACCTTGGGTGATTCGGATTGGACATCGTACCGTTTATCGGTTTGGTTCGCGGAGCCTGAAGAAGTCGGTATGATGCAAGGCTTCGTGAATCAAAGTTGTGAAGCGATCATTCCAGTAGTCGTAGGTCATACCAAAGCCCGTCAGCAAATGATTCAGGCGGTGATTGATACAGGGTTTACTGGATTCTTGTCGCTTCCATTATCTCTGATTGAATCACTGGAATTGCCCTGGATATTTCGTGATTTCGCAACGTTAGGCGATGGTAGTGAAGTGCTTTTTGATATGTATCGTGCTTCTGTCATTTGGCATGGACAGTATCAAGTTGTGGATGTGGCAGCATCAGAAGCAGAACCACTTGTAGGCATGAGTCTACTGTATGGATCTAAGCTTCAAATTGAAGCAGTTGAGGGCGGCATCGTGAAGATTGAAGCCATGACGTAATTGAAATTCTCTCCGCTGTGGCACAGTCTACCAGTCGTTGGAACGGCGAACAGAGTCTTCTCACTTCGTTTCTAGTCTATTTGTCGCCGTTCAACTTACTGAAGTTCTTACCCTGATTCAGGCTGCTCAACGGAAAGTCCGTGCGATCGCAAACCCAGAAGTTAATCAAGCTCTATGGGAGCATTGGGAAGTATATCAGCGATGCTTTCGTTACCCGCGAAGCGCGATCGCATAACCACATCCGAATGCGGACAAAATAACGATCGCGCAGCTTGGGTAGGATGCAAAGATCCTTATTTGACAACACCCCAGACATCCGCAGATTGAGCTTCTGCGATCGTAGGGTTCAATTGCCCTTGCGCCAAGGGCTGCAACGCATCTGGAAAGACCTCATGATAGGCTGTCCGCACCTGGGCATTAACCGCCACCGTTTTCACGTCATACATCTGGGTCGCCACCTTGGGATAACACCCGATCGTAATAATCAACCCCAGAAAACAAACCGCAATAAAAATCTCCCGGAGATTCGCATCCTTAAACTCTGCCTGCTCTGGCAACACACAGTCTGTCCCAAAACAGTTCGCTTCTTGGTTGCCTTGAGCCTTCAAATCTAGATCATTCAGATCACAAGCAGGCACCAAGTCACACATTTGATCAGCACTGGCTCCATGAAACACCTGCCGCACCATCGACAGCAGATAGATCGGCGTCAGAATCAACCCCACTGCTGCCAGGAAAACAGTCACCCAGCGAAAGGTCGAACTATAGATGTCCGTTGTAGCCAAGCCGACAAAGACCTCCAGCTCTCCGGCAAACCCACTCATCCCAGGCAAAGCCAAGGATGCCATTGTCCCAATCGTGAACAGAGCAAACACTGCGGGCATCGCTTCCCCCAACCCACCCAACTGATTCATCATCATCGTGCGAGTGCGATCGTAGGTCACGCCTGCCAAGAAAAATAACACTGACGCAATCAACCCGTGGGAGAGCATTTGCAGCATCGCCCCACTTACACCCAAATCACTATAGGAAGCAATCCCCAGCAGCACAAACCCCATATGAGAAATTGAAGAATAGGCTAACCGCCGTTTCATATTGGTCTGTGCAAAGGAGTTTAGCGCCCCATAGACGATATTAACCACTCCTAAAATCACCAACACTGGCGCAAAATACACATGGGCATGCGGCAACAGTTCCATGTTCAACCGGATCAGCCCATACCCCCCCATTTTCAGTAATACTCCTGCCAAAATCATCGAGACTGGAGAAGAAGCTTCGCCGTGGGTGTCCGCCAGCCAAGTATGAAAGGGGAAAATCGCCAATTTGACCCCAAAAGCCACTAGCAGTCCAGCATACAAAAACAATTCCAGCCCTAAGGGAAACTCCCTTAACCCGAGTTCAGCAATATCAAAGGTGAGCGTATCACCATAGAATCCCATCCCCAGGGCTGCCACCAAAATGAAAATCGAAGCCAGCGCCGTATACATCAAGAACTTCGTCGCTGCATAGCCCCGATTTTGTCCGCCCCAAATGCACACCAGCAAATAGACCGGAACCAGTTCCACTTCCCACATGATGAAGAACAGCATCAGATCTTGGGCCACGAACACCCCCACTTGGGCAGCATATAGAACCAACATCAGTGCATAGAACAGGCGCGATCGCCGATCCACCTGCCAGGCGGAAAACATCGACAGCGTCGTCACAAAGCCCGCTAACAGCACGAGCGGAGCTGAAATACCATCCACCGACAGCGCCCAACTCAAGCCCAACTGCGGTAACCAAACCACCTTTTCTGCCAGTTGAAATGTCGCTTGGCTCGCGTCGTAATGCTGCCAAAAGGCATAGGACATCAGGACAAAATCAGCCATGCCAACCCCCAAGGCATACCAGCGGACAGTCTTGCCGCTTTTATTAGGGATCAAAGGAATGAGCAACGCGGCTACCAACGGCAGTAGGACGATCACGGTCAGCCACGGGAATTGTTCGATCATAATAGGAATAAATGCTTATCCGTTGAGTTAAGAATATCTTACGCAACTGTGAGACTCATCATCTATCACTCCTTTGCTAATTTGTCATGGACTTAGCATTATGTATTCAGATGTATCTAGTGTAGAAATGGCACAGTCTCTTCTTGGCGGTTAGATTCATCAGGTTGGCAAATGGTGTTTCATCAAGGTACACCTATAGACCCTTTTGACCAATCTGCGGTTTAGGGATAGATCGCAATGCACTGGAACTTTGAAGGAGGCTATTTTGAGCAGAAGCTAGCTACATCTGATGGTTGCGCACATTAGCCCCGAAACTTCATTCTGGGGCAGCAATAAGACTAAAGCGATTCTGTTTCGTATCGTTTCCAAGTCATATTCTTAGCCTGCTCTCAATCAGACATTAGCTACTTTTGCTCACTAATCCAATGAGCTAGACTAATCGCATCCTCAACTTTGATTGTTGTTTCATGTCACTATCTCACCTTTTTTCCGCTCTGCAAGTCGGTGCTTTAAAGCTGCCAAACCGAATCCTCATGGCTCCTCTAACCCGCTGCCGCGCAGATCAAGATCATGTTCCCACTCCATTGATGGCAGAATATTACAGTCAACGTGCCAGTGCTGGATTGATCATTGCAGAAGCGACCGCTGTCATGCCCGGTTGTTCTGCATTTGGCGCTGACCCAGGAATTCACAATGATGCTCAGGTTGCGGGATGGAAACAAGTCACTGATGCCGTTCACGCCAAAGGAGGTCGGATTGTTCTTCAGCTCTGGCATGGGGGGCGAGCTTGTCACCCGTTGTTAAATAACGGTGCAATTCCAGTGGCTCCCAGTGCAATTCCGATTACAAACGACGAATTTCATGCGCCGCAGGGTAAAGTTCCTTATGCCACTCCTCGGGCGCTAGAGGATGACGAAATTCCGACGATTATTGCAGGGTTTCGGTCTGCTGCTGAAAATGCGAAAACTGCTGGATTCGATGGAGTCGAAATTCACGGCGCAAATGGTTACTTACTGGATGAATTCCTGCGCGATGGAAGTAATCAACGAAGTGGTGCTTATGGCGGTTCGGTCGAGAATCGTGCCCGTTTGATGCTCGAAGTGCTAGAGGCGACGATCGACGTTTGGGGCAGCGATCGCGTTGGGTTAAGACTCTCGCCGCTCAATAGCTACAACAGCATGAAAGATAGTGACCCGATCGGCACGTTTACTTGGTTAGCGACTCGTCTCAATGATTACAACCTTGCCTATCTGCATGTGATGCGGGCTGATTTTCTGGGTGAGCAACAAGGTGACGTAATGACTCCGATTCGTGCCGCTTACAACAGCGTCTTAATTGGCAATACAGGATATACGGCAGAAGAAGCGGAATCTGCGATCGCCAATGGTCAATTAGATGCGATCGCCTTTGGAACCTCGTTTTTAGCTAATCCTGATCTGCCGAATCGCTTTGCTCAAAATGCGCCGCTGAATCCTCCAGATCCGAGCAAGTTCTATTCATCTGGAGCGCAAGGATATACAGATTATCCGTATTTGGTTGCGGCTTGAGTCGCGGTGTGGCGAGTTGATTCGCTAAACGCGAAGAAGCAGGCTAAAAATCGTTGGAGCGGGCAGTTGGAAGTCTTTTCGTTTATCGTTTAAGTCGATCTGCTGCCGCTCAAGCGGGGCATTAGCTAGTAAGCTCGCATCGAAAATATAGGTTCTTTAATATCCCTGACGATTCCCCTTTTCCCAAAATTTCAAAATGCTGACATCGTATCGCTCATTTGCTAGTAAAACCTGTATGCCTTTTGCTTGGCAGTGTTGAGAAAAAAGCTTGAGTAGATATCGGCGATCTCCTTGATTGGGATCGATCGTGGCGAGAAATTTCTCAAATCCAAGACTGCTCAACCCATAGATAATTTGACGACAAAAATGCGCATCAGAATTGTACAAAAAGCCACCATGTCCATCAATTCCTGAGAAAATGAGAGTCACATAATCCCAAAAGCTTAAAAACGATTTTCCTAACGCCTTGCTCACGATTCCTTTGCCATTTTCTTTGTAGTCGGTGCAATCAAAGTATGTGAAAAGCTCAGCAATAAACCGCTCGTTTTCTACTCCAACTTCTTTTTGACGGGCTGAAAGTGGAACACCTTCGTGCAAATAAAGACAATTGAGAAACTCTTCACTCTTGAACGGAATCAGAATTCCTTGATCATCTAAATTGACAATTCCCATTTTTTCGACGGTGGCATTTGGAGATTTGACTAAAACATTGCCCAATCGATAGCCACCATCGCGCGTATTTGCCGGGAAACTAAAATAATTTGCTGCGGTTGAAGCAATCTTCAGAACCATATCGCCTTCATTGCTAAAGAGATAGGCTTCATCAAAGCGGCGCAGCGACGATCGTAAAGGATTGCCTCGTCCTGAGATAATCGATTCTGATGAGATGTCAGGCGCGACTAAGACTAATCGTCCTAAGCGAAAAACATTGCCAATATTAGAAGAAGGGCACTTCTCTTTGTCTGTGACTTCTAAATTTCCGATCGATCTACGATCGAAAACATCTGACAATACTTTCACCGTATTCGTCACAACATACGCGCCCATGCTGTGACCGATAAAATGCAACCGAATTCGGCGATCGTTATTTTCTTCCTGTTCCCAAAACTCATAGTTTTGCCTCAGATTGTCCGTCGGAGATTGAGAAACAATCTGCTTATCTAACTGACGAATAAATTCAACTAAATCAGCAACTCCATAATTTGCTGCGCGATACGTGTCTCGAAAATAACCAGAGACGCGCAGTACAAAAACAGTCAGAATAACGACAAGGATCAACAGTGAAATTGTGAGGACAACGGAGGAAGCAATCAGAATGGTTAAATCGTTGATGACTTTAAAAATTGCGATCGCCGTGTTCAAAACTGCGCCAATTGCCCAGATCGACATCCCAAAAATTCCAGCCAACGCTAAAGGTTTCGGCAGTGCCCTAAAAGCGATACGAAGAAATTTCGTCAATTTTTGAACATTCTTAATCCAACTGCCTGTATTTGGCAAAACCTGCTCAGAAGGCCAGCGATATCCAATCACAACAAACCCCGGAGAAACTTGCGCGTCAAAATTTCTGCCAATGTATTTTCGCGTTTCTTCGTACCACCATCTTGAACCAGATGGGCTAGAGTTATAACCGTGAATGGCGATTAAAATCTCAGCATTGCCTTCATGCTGTTTGAGATAATCTGCAATTTCTTTTAAGACTTCGTTGGGATCTCTTGCAACTGTAATTTCTTCTTTGTCTTCGACATTAATCGGTGCAGTACTACTCACGATATATCCTGGAAACCGAATTCCTTCGTCTGCAAATTGCTCGATCGTGAGTAGATGATGACCCATGAGAATGTCCCTTTGCCTGTATCAATTCGTCGAATATGATACCGTCAGATCGCGGTTCGACTAGGAAAATTTGACTTCTCTTAAGCGAATCGGATATTGGCTTGTTTTAATCGGTTCAAGGCTTCTCCTAAGCGATCGCATTCTGCAATTAAACTAACCCGCACGTAGCCTTCTCCACCCGCACCAAATGCATTTCCCGGAGTAACAACAACCCCAGTTTTTTGCAGAACAGACAGCGCAAAATCTGTTGATCCCATACCGGGTGGGCAAGGAATCCAGAGATACATCGTTGCACTCGGTTTCGGAACAGACCAGCCTAGTTCTGCTAAGCCTGCAATCAGAAAATCTCGGCGGGTGCGATAGCGTTCTTGAACTTCGACCAAATAATGATCGGGTAAATTCAGCGCAGTTTCTGCCGCAGTCTGAATCGCCGAAAAAATTCCATAGTCCAGATTCGTCTTCAAAGTCCGCAAGCCTTGAATCACCTGACGATTCCCGACGACAAACCCAACTCGCCAACCTGCCATATTGTAGGTTTTAGACAGCGTGTGAAACTCGACTCCAATCTCTTTTGCACCTGGAATTTCCAGCAAGCTCGTGGGCTGATAGCCATCAAATGCCAATTCTGCATAAGCTTGATCGTGGACAAGCAAAATCTCATGCTTCTTGGCAAATGCCACAATCTCTTCAAAGAATTCGCGTGGAGCTGTTGCCGTGGTTGGATTACTTGGATAGTTAAAATACAGAATTTTCGCTTTCTGAGCGACTTCATCCGGAATTGCGCCCAGATCAATCAACCAATCCTGCTCTGCTTTGAGCATCAACGGATAGAGCGTCGCACCTGCAATCAAGGGTCCACGGAAATGGGGCGGATAAGAAGGACTAGGAACAAGGACGACATCTCCCGGATCAAGATAGGCGAGCGCTAAATGAGTCAAGCCTTCTTTTGAGCCTAACAAGGGCAACGCTTCTCCCTCAGAGTCAAGCATGACTCCATATCGGCGTTGATACCAATTGGTAATCGCTTTACGAAAATTTGCCGTGCCTTCAAAGGGAGGATAACCGTGATGTTTGCGGTCTTGAATGGCTGCGATCGCGGATTCGACGATCGGGGCTGGAGTCGCCCCATCTGGATTTCCCATCCCTAAATCGATTAAATCAACGCCTTGCGCTCTGGCATTGGCTTTTAGCTCATCGAGACGTGCAAACACATACTGAGGAAGCTTGGTTAAGCGATCGGCAGGAGAAATCCAGGGCAAATTCATGGGATTGAAACGGAGTCAGGACGACATTTTGTATGGCTGAGTTGGCTATTCTACCGCAGATTCAACCCCTCCAACATATGCGGATTTACGAGGCTTACTTAGAGTTGATCCAGATCAACTCCTAGCGATCGCAATTTTTCTGCGAGTCGTTCTGCTCGCTGCCGTTCCGTCTCCGCTCGTAATCGTTCCGTCTCCGCTCGTTCTGCACCTGTCGGAATGACTTGTCCATCGCGAGAGCACCAGCGCAACCAGACTCGCGTGATGTCTTCTTCAAATTGTCCTGACCAGAGCGTCAGTCCTAATCCCACTTCTTCTAGCCACACCATCTGCCCGACATCGCTAATTCCTTGGGCAGGAGTTAACTCTGTATAACGACCTGCTGAATTCGACCACACCCGCAACAGGGCTGTATTCATGTCAGTTTTTGTCTGAATCTGGCGCAAGGGATCAAACACGACATAGTAAGGAATGCGAATTTGGGCATACAAGTCTTTTTTGGCAGTCGTTTTTCCCTTCTGCTTCGACTTAGAACTCAACGTCAGTTCGTCGCCCTCTTTATTCGAGACAATTTCAATACAGACTTCTGGGAGTTTGCCGAATTCCCAGACAAAATAAGCGCGATTTTCCCTTTGCGAAAAATCGTCTGCACACTGCACTCCCAGACTTAACATCATGTCTGGCACAATCGGATCGCCCTTGAGAATTTAGAACAGTCCGACATTTGCTGCGGCGAGAAATGGTGACGGAATCGGTTTGGCACTGTAAAGCGGTTCCACCAATAACCGTTGTTGTTTCTCAGATTGCAGATTGTCCACGGGCGTATCATCCTCGGACACGTACTCGTGTGCCGAAGGCAACGCCAAATGGCTAATGTCTAGCTCGGTGACGATTTCATCTGTATTGATCAATTGCTGAGTTACGGGCAGCGACTAAACTCGATACTCTATTATCGTCGAATCTTTGTTCTAGCGTGAGAAGTTATTCGAGGAGCGATCGCAAAGAGTGTACTCGATCGCTCCTTACACCACATACAAAAATCCTACAAAGTCTGGACTTCCCATATCTTTGGGATGGGTCTTGTTGTGGAACAGGATACAGCGCCGAATCCATTGAATATAAGTTTGTTCAGTGCGATAGGAATAATGCTTCACCCGCAACAGGTCAGAGACTTGTTCGAGCAGTTTTCTGGGTCGTGGCTCCATCAGGGCAAATCCTAACTCCATAATTCTGTTATTCAGGATCTTAGGCAGACAGCCACAGATTCTCTTTTGGAAGAAATACGGAAAGTTTCTGCCTAAGATCCCTGTCGAGGGGTATTATGCGGAAATCGTGTCGGGCTAAGTAGCTTGATTCGGACTTAGGCGGAAAGATTCTGGCTAAGTAGCCCAAATTGGGATCTTAGGCAGAAAAATTCAGTCCAAATAATAGTTAGCCTTGTACCTCGGCATTCGCGCCATGGATATTCGATTCTTATCAAGCAACGTACACAAGATTCGTGAAGTAGAAGCGATCCTAGGTCCGGTCGGGGTACATATCGTCCCGGCTCCAATTAAGATCGAGGAAATCCAAACGGAGGATGTTCAGCGTTTGGTGCGAGATAAAGTCTTGAAGGCATTTGAGCGAATTGGGCGGCCAGTCTTCGTTGAACATACAGGTCTTCACTTACCCGGGCTAAATGGGCTGCCTGGTGGCCTGACGCAGATCTTTTGGGATCGATTG
This sequence comes from Leptolyngbya sp. GGD, assembly GCF_026735145.1. NCBI lineage: Bacteria > Bacillati > Cyanobacteriota > Cyanophyceae > Leptolyngbyales > Leptolyngbyaceae > Leptolyngbya > Leptolyngbya sp. GGD. The sequence goes on along the minus strand of NZ_JAPQKE010000001.1, from coordinate 211,062 downwards.
CAAGCCGATTCGTTCGTCTCACTTGTGAAAAACCTGGGTAGCTGCCTCGTGACGGCAAAGACCGTCATCGGTTACTGTGATTCGCGGACTATCCACTATTTCGAGGGAGAAGTTTCTGGCACTGTGCCAGATGCCCCCGCTGGCCCGCGAGATTTCCAGTGGGATTGTGTTTTTGTGCCTAATGGGTTCTCGCAGACATTCGCAGAACTCGGAGACAAGAAGAACGACATATCTATGCGTCGCAAAGCGCTTGACCAATTTGCTGCGTTTCTTCATGGGGGGAAGTAATGGATCAGCTAATTCAAGCCTATCGCGCCAAACGCCTAATTCTCTTTGTTGGCGCTGGTGTTTCCATGGGTCTTGGTCTACCCTCTTGGCGTCAATTGGTAGACCATATGGCCAAGGAACTTGGATTTGATCCCGACGTATATCGAACGTTCGGAAGCGATTTGACTCTCGCTGAGTTTTACCGTATCAGTAAAGGACAAATCGGCCCGCTTAGAAGTTGGATGGATCGGGAATGGCATGCGCCATCAACGGATATATCGAAGTCGCGTATCCATGAGTTAATAGCGACTTCTGATTTCGACCTTATCTATACCACGAACTACGACCGTTGGATCGAACGTGCCTTTGATCACCACAAAAAGCCCTATTCAAAGATTGCTAACGTTAGCGATCTTTCGTTGATAGCAAAGGACAAGACTCAGATAGTCAAATTTCATGGCGACTTCGACGATGACACATCTATTGTCCTAGACGAGACAAGTTACTTTGAGCGACTGGAATTCGAGTCTCCCTTGGACATCAAGCTACGTTCCGACGTTCTTGGTCGATCCGTACTGTTCATTGGCTATAGCCTTAACGACATCAACATCCGGTATCTCTTCTATCGGCTAGCAAATTTATGGAAAAAATCCGCCAGGGGTGCCCCGCAACCAATATCGTTCATCTTTTCCTCGAAGCCAAATCCAGTACAGGAGGCCGCACTTGCTCAGTGGAACATACAGATGATCTCTGCTGCAGGGGATGAACCAGGTAAAGCTCTAATCGAACTCTTGGAGCAACTGAGATGACGAAGGCTAACCCTACGGTCAACACGAACCTTTCGCACAAGGCCGCGCAGGGCCGATTGTCTTCACGTTAGACCGCAGTGAGATCGCCCCCCAGAGTGAAAGGTTAAGCACATCAAAAGTGACATCCAAAGCGACAAGTCTCAGAGTATTGTTGACACAAGTGAGAAGTGAAGCCTAACAACGGTAACGGCGAGTGTTTAGAGACCCCAAAGGTATCTGGGGGCGATCGCCGGAAAGCACAGGCTAACAAGTCGCTGCACCGGAACACCACAACATAGTTGATTGAGTCGCAAAGGTTATCTGCGTCCGGTGAGCTTGGTCGTTAGTTACTCTCGATATGCTCTACATTGAACTTATGCGGGGTGCGGCAGAAGTTTTCTTTTCCATACAGAGGTTGATTCGACTGTACTTGATAGCAACTTAATCAACCTCATTTCAACGTGAGATCGTTCTTACTGCACAATCTCGCCTCTGTCGCACGATCGCTGAATCTCTTCAATCTCAGTTCGCATCGTCGAATCAGGAGCCGTCGTCGAAACCATTGCCGCCATGAGCTGGCTCGGCGCGACACTAAACGGCAGTCGATGAATGTCAGAGTTCTCTGAACAAGCCACTTCCGCTGCCTGGTGAAGTTGCGCGATCGTTACTTCAGCTAATCCCAAATCTGCCAAAGTCTTCGGCAAACCAATCTCATCGTAAAACTTCAACAATTGCTGTCGGGAAGATGCTGCTAGTACATTTCCTTGCAGCATCTCTTCGAGTCGAAGCTGTACCAAAATACCAAAAGCAACTTTCTCGCCATGCAGTGCATGATGGCTTTCTAGTAAATGAGTCAGTCCGTTATGAACCGCATGAGCCGCAACGGTTCGGCATTGTGCTCCACCGATTCCGCCAATCACACCTGCCATTAATACCGACGCATCCACCACTTCTTGCCAATCTGATCCCAAAGGATTCAGCAATGCAGCTTGAGACTTCTGGAACAAGATGTCTCTCAACACTCGCGCTTGTTGAACTGCGGCAATCAGCAACGTCTTGTCAGAATGACCGCTACTAACCGAAGCTTCATACCATTTCGCGATCGCATCTCCAATGCCTGCGACCAAAGTTCTTTGCGGTGCAGTCGCGACCAAATCGTAATCGAGCACCAGCAGATCCGGACAACGCGCTAACGCAACGTCGTAGAGAAACGCATGTTGGTCGGAATAAACATTGGAGAGAGCAGTCCAAGCCGCACAAGTTGCAGCAGACGTAGGAATCGTCACGATCGGTAAATTGCACTGATACGCGACTAATTTCGCAGTATCCAGCGCTTTTCCGCCGCCCACTCCAATAATCAAATCAGCTTGATGATTTGCAACGGCTGCTTTCAAATTCGCCAAAGTCGTCTCGCTACAATCTTTGCCATAAGAAGCTTTCTCAGCACTGAGCGAGTGAGATTTTAAAACAGACTTGAACCGAGATTTGACGACATCCAGCGATCGATCTCCTCCAATCAGCAAAGGACGAGAACCGAGGCGCGCAATCAGATCCCCAACTTGTTCGATCGCATTAAACCCGCGAACAACTTGAGCAGGTGCGATCGACAACGAAACAATCGGATTCAATTTAGGCATGTTCAGAGATGAGAAACAAACGTTAAGCGGCTGGCTTGGGCAGTTGTGCCAAGCTTTCACGATACAACTTGATCGTAGCGTTTTCATCTTCGCGGATGGCAAGGGATCGCCGAACTTCACCTAAATATAAAGGTTGCGAAACCCCCGGCTCTGGATGCAAAACTGTCCGCAAGCGAATCGTCATTTGATCAGAACCTTGAGATAAGCGACCCGGAGAGAAAATGTCGATTGCAGCTTGTTTCAACGTCGCTTCAATTTGAGATTCGGTCACAGTTGGCGGTACAGTGATCACGACTTGCGCCGCTCCTGCATCAAATACGCGTGAATAATGGATCGAGTCTGGAATTTGCGGACGAGTATACAATCCCAAGCTGAGTGCAAAAATGCCTCCGGTGAGCACTGCCATAAATCCGGTGACTCCAACTAAGCGGAATCGAATTCCCCATTTGAAGAGAAAAGCGACGATCGCTAAAACGCCGAATGCGATCGTGGCAATTCCGAGGTACTGAGCATTTTGAATTAACTGAGCAGTGTCAAACATGGATCAAAAAGGCAAAAGGATATGCGGGAAGTACTAGAGCCAATCTTACCGTCTCTCACCTCAAATACGAGCGTTTCCAACCGTGTCGCTTCAGAGACTTGGAACGAGAAAATCGAATTGATCAAGAAAGCGCCACAACATTAATGGAAAGAAGAAACAGTATTGTCAGCTACCTGATCATTTTTCCGTTGGCTTTTCTCACACAATTCGGATTGAAATTTGATACTCTTATCCAATTAGTTCTTGGGGAACATTGGCGTGGATATTCAAATCGGTAGAGGTAAAACGGCTCGCAGAGCTTACGGGTTCGATGAAATTGCCCTTTCTCCGGGGAACCGGACACTAGATCCGAAACTAGCCGATACTCGTTGGACGATCGGCGGCATTGAGCGCGAGATTCCCATCATCGCCTCTGCAATGGATGGCGTTGTCGATGTGGGCATGGCGGTCAAACTCTCTCAGCTTGGAGCGTTAGGTGTCATCAATTTAGAAGGGGTTCAAACGCGTTACGAAGACCCGAACCCAATTCTCGATCGCATTGCATCAGTAGGACCGACTGAGTTTGTGCCTTTAATGCAAGAACTCTACTCTCAACCGATCAAGCCCGAACTGATCGAAAAGCGCATTCAAGAAATTAAGTCGCAAGGTGGCATTGCAGCAGTCAGCGCGACTCCAGCAGGCGCAAGTCAATTTGGCATGATCGCAGCGAAAGCGGGTGCGGATTTGTTCTTCATTCAGGCAACGGTGGTTTCGACTGCGCATTTGTCTCCTGAATCGATCGCACCTTTAGATCTGGCGAAATTCTGTGAAGAAATGCCGATCCCGGTCATTCTCGGAAACTGTGTGACCTATGAAGTGACCCTGAATTTGATGAAAGCTGGAGCCGCAGCGGTTCTAGTTGGAATTGGACCGGGTGCAGCCTGTACGTCGAGAGGCGTGTTGGGAGTCGGTGTACCGCAAGCAACTGCGGTTGCAGACTGTGCGGCTGCCCGCGATGATTTCCAGCGTGAAACGGGTAAGTATGTGCCTGTGATTGCGGACGGAGGTTTAATTACTGGCGGTGATATCTGTAAATGTATTGCGTGCGGTGCGGATGCAGTGATGATTGGCTCGCCGTTTGCGCGTGCTCAAGAAGCGCCAGGTCGAGGATTCCACTGGGGTATGGCAACACCGAGTCCAGTCTTGCCGAGAGGAACTCGGATTCGAGTCGGAACGACGGGAACCTTGGAACAAATTCTGCGTGGACCTGCTCAATTAGATGATGGGACGCACAATTTACTGGGCGCACTGCAAACCAGTATGGGTACGTTAGGCGCGAAAGATATCAAGGAAATGCAGCAAGTTGAGGTGGTGATTGCGCCTTCGTTGTTAACTGAAGGCAAGGTCTATCAGAAAGCTCAACAGTTAGGCATGGGCAAATAGAAGCAGTCGAAAAGCGGTATGATTCCTGAGTTTTATTTAAGGATTGCGAACGCTTCGATAATCTTTTGATCAATTCTTTAAGAGTTTTACCAGGAGTTGCAAGATTGCCTGGTAAAACAGATTCTGTCGTCTACAATGAGGGTAGCGGAGACGCATGTTTCCGTTCACTCCTCACACCACACTCCGCCTGAACTTCGGTTTAGGCGGTTCCTTATTTTTAAACCCATTCCTGACGCTGAGACAGACGGGAGATCGTCGATCGCTGAGCTTGTCTGATCCGAATAGCGAGATGGTGATCCGCAGGGCGTACCGAACATATTAGATATTCGCGAGAGAAATGAAGACGAGTTGTGAATATCACAGTTTGGTGGCTTCAATTTTCAATGCCTAATTATGAACACTATCTCTGATCCCAGGGGTAATTCTCACTACCTTTTACAACTCTTTAGTCTATGTAAATGTCCGAAATTGAGAAAAACGATCGTCATCCGTAGCGTACAATACAGCGGTATATCATCTTCAAATCTATTAAACCTCTTGACAATTTCGCCGGAACTGGAAAAATCTGATATCGTCATAGAAATGAATACCAGAATACAAACTTCTGTAAAGTTCAGGTTAAGATATTCTGGTGGTGTGAGTAAGTACAAATCACTAACGATATGAAATCTAACGCTTCAAACGGACAGTTTAGTAACACAGCAGTCTGTGAACCTCAGACAGGTGCATCGAATCCTTCCCTAGAGAAACTAAAACTTCTCTATGGAGCCGACCAACAAGAAAAGCTGCAAGATTTGCAAGCTGAGGCTGATTCCCTCCTCAAACAGCTTCAAGCACTCAAGCAACAACGTACCGATCAGGCTGTCGTGACCATTTCATAAGCTCGTAGTTCAGTCGAAAAATAAAGGATAGGAAACAAAAGCGAAGTCTAGCTTTTCGATTTCTATCCTTTGTTTTTTGCAGTTTCCTCGGAACGATATACTAATTCAGTTATTGCCTCCGACATTGGCTTATGCGATCGTTCTGGTCTGATCCGTATTTGTGGATTCACCTTGCAGGAATTGCGGCACTGCCGCTGTCGTTGCTGATTTGCCTCTTGGGATTTGCCGCCGGTGATCCGATTTTGCCGCCTTGGTTAGAAATTGGACTCGTTGCGATCGCGGGAATTGCGCCGATCGCATGGATGCAGTCTCAAAAACCCTTCTGTATTTTTAGTCTGCTCTTCGTGGCATTGCGGCCGGAGCGGTTGAGTGAATTGCAACGAAAACTATTAGCGCTGTTTCTGGTGCGGCGAAGTCCGATCGGGATTGGCTTAGTCGCGTTAGTGTTGGTGCTGATTCTGAGATGGATTTATGCGATCGCGCCCATTGCAGAAGCGATCACCCCGATTTCGTCTCATGGATTGGGCTTAATTGTTGCCGCGATCGGCTTTCTTGCCAGCAATTTGTTTGTGCAGGTTCCCTTCAGTGTTTTTCTCGTCATGGCATCGAGTGATGCAGATGTCATGCAGCTTGAACCGATTCCAGTCGATCAAGTTGCCAAACGATTTCTCGTATTTGGAATTCCGGTGAATCAAATCGTGCCGCCGCTGGACGTTCCGAAATCGACTTGATCCCGAAAATGTCTTCAACAGCACAGACGTTTTTGGTGAGTACGTTATTCTGGAATAGTTATGCTAATCAGTCTTGCTCTCTCACACAAAGGTATTTTATGGCTAACTCCTCCTATCCCGCTGATGCAGCCGAATTGAGCGATTCCCAAATGTGGGAAAGCTTGAAGCTTGCGATCTCTGAAAGTTCAGGGTTTCAAAGCTGGCAACTGGATCGGACGTCCCAAAGTCAAGATCTAGATGCGCTAGTTCATCAGTATTTGCGTGAAACGCTTGAAACGTTAGCTTATTAATTTTCAATGGTGTTCATTGAAAGCCGAGCTAAGGTTAGTTCGGCTATTTTATTTAGCGCAGCAATCGATCGAGCGGATTGCGTACACGATCGACAAATTGATTCAATTGACGATACGCCTCTTCAATGCGATCGCCATCGACAACGACTTCCTGCGTCGGATAATTCTGCAAAATTTCCAAAACGGTTAATCTTCCATCACTGGCTGAAACTGCCAAAGCACCCCGAAGTGCTTGCCGTTCTGCTCCACCTTTTGGAGTTTGAATCGCTTTACCTAATTGGTCGAGTACCGTATTGCCAACTGGGCTATTCAGAACGCGATCGAGCACAATTGGATTCACCTTAATCGGGCGAGTGAGGGTCTGACGCACCGTTTCTGGCTTTTGACCTGAGAGACGGAAATAAGTTTGTAAATCGGGTGAAGCTTGTCCCGTCTCTGCGAAGGTGGCGAGTTCTGGCACAGAAACGGATTCTTGCAAAATTTTGTATCTGAAAATAACTCGCTCTGCTGCGATCGCATCTTTGCTCAGCAGTAGCACGGCTCCAAGGGTGAGACAGGATTGTAGGATTTTCGACATTGTGGAAATCATTATAGATAGCTCCAATTTTTAGAATCCCAAGGATTCTGAAGTGTTCCTTAGAGTACTTTTTTCCGCTACGATCGACATCCTACGCAATCAATAGAGATCACATGGGCAGCACGTTTGGGCATTTATTTCGGATTAGTACGTTTGGCGAATCGCATGGTGGGGGAGTCGGGGTTGTGATTGATGGCTGTCCGCCACTAATTGAGATTTCTGCTGAAGAGATTCAAGTCGAGCTTGATCGCCGCCGTCCTGGTCAGAGCAAGATTACAACGCCTCGAAATGAAGCGGATCACTGTGAGATTCTATCCGGCATCGTCGATGGCAAAACCTTGGGAACGCCGATCGCGATTATGGTGCGGAATAAAGATCAGCGATCGCAGGACTATACCGAAATGGCAGTCAAGTATCGCCCGTCACATGCCGATGCAACCTACGACGCAAAATATGGGATTCGAGCCGTCGCAGGCGGGGGAAGATCTTCTGCGAGAGAAACAATTGGACGAGTCGCAGCGGGTGCGATCGCGAAAAAAATCTTGCAGCAATCCGGCGTTGAAATCGTAGCTTATGTCAAACAAATTAAAGACCTTGAAGCAGCTATTGATCCGAATACCGTCACCTTAGACCAAGTTGAAAGCAATATTGTTCGCTGTCCTGATCCCGATTGTGCAGAAGCAATGATCGATTTGATTCAGAAAACGGGCGGGCAAGGAGACTCGATCGGTGGAGTCGTCGAATGTGTGGCGCGGCAAGTTCCGATGGGATTAGGGGAGCCTGTGTTTGACAAGCTAGAGGCGGATTTGGCAAAAGCCGTGATGTCACTTCCAGCGACGAAAGGCTTTGAGATCGGTTCAGGCTTTGCGGGAACGAGAATGACCGGAAGCGAACATAATGACGAATTTTATACCGATGAGTCGGGACGACTGCGGACAGTGACCAATCGATCGGGCGGCGTGCAAGGTGGCATCTCCAATGGTGAAAATATCGTCATTCGAGTTGCATTTAAGCCGACGGCAACGATTCGCAAAGAACAGAAAACCGTGACGAATACGGGTGAAGCTGTGACGTTAGCAGCGAAGGGAAGACATGATCCTTGTGTCTTGCCGCGTGCGGTTCCGATGGTGGAAGCGATGGTTGCATTGGTGCTGTGTGATCACTTGCTGAGACAGCGCGGGCAATGTGGCTAGGGTGATGGAGTCGTTAACTGCATGAATTTTGCAGAGTGGGGAGTGGGGAGTAGGGAGAACCCAGATTCAGATCCCTCCATTTCCCTATCTCCCTGCTAGATTGATTGTGATGAGCCAATAAGTAGATGAGCGGAATTCAACATCAGTATCAGTTTGGCGAGTTTTCTCGCTTCGTTGCTCACCCGTCCCGGAATGAATTCGGGACTAACTGTGCGAAGTCCACTAAAGGGACTGAAAGCTAATGACAATCTCTTCTTCAGTGGGTTTCAACCCACTTCGCACCGTTAGCCCGAACTTCCAGTTCAGGGCGGGTGAGCAACGAAGCGACTATGCTGCAATTCATTGCACCTTCCTACTTAGACTAATTAAGTATTCCTAGTCAGCGCTGTAATGGTAGCTTCACTACGCAAGTCGTGCCTTTTCCAGGGGTACTAGTAATCTGCATTGTTCCTTGATGTAAGTCCACACATTTTTGAACAACGACTAAACCTAAACCCGTGCCTGGAATCGAGCCTACATTCTTACCGCGATAAAAGGGTTCAACGAGTCGCCGCTGATCTTCTGGAGCAATGCCAATGCCTTCATCTTCAACGCTGAGAAGTACTGCATCCGATTGAAATTCTAATGCTAGCCTGACAGTTCCGCCTTTTGGAGAGTACTTGATTGCATTTGATAGCAGATTGGACAAGACAGAATGCATTAACTTCTCATCTAGCTCGATCGAGCAAGGTGTTCCCTGACAAGTAAACGTCAGACGATGCTGATTTCCTGCACTGAGCTGCATCTCCTCAACAAACTGATGACAATACTGGTCTAAACAGAGTGCTTTGGGATGAAACACTAAGTTTCCGGCTTCAGCGCGGTTAATGGTGAGAATGTCATCTAGCAATTGCACCATATTCTTGACGGAATCTTGAATTCGATGCAGATTGCGTAATCGTTTTTCAGTCTGATTCCATTCAACCTGAGAGGTTTCTAACACTTGAGCAGCGGCTAAAGCAGTACTCAATGGAGTGCGAAACTCATGAGATGCCATTGAGAAAAAGCGAGTTTTTAGGAGATTTAGTTCTTTCTCACGCTCTAGTGCTAATCGAATCTCATCGGCTCGTTTTCGAGCAGTCGTATCGCGCTGAACTGCAATCCAATGGGTATACCAACCCTGAGCATCGGCAACAGGGACTAAGCTAAATTCATTCCAAAATTCTGAGCCATCTTTCCGATAGTTAATCACTTCTACGGTGACAGATTCCCATCGATCGAGTGCATTGCGGATTTTTTGCAGTTCAGCGCGATCGGTCTTTGCTCCTTGCAGAATTCGAGGCGTTTTTCCTAAAACTTCTGCTGCCTCGTAGCCTGTAATGCGCGTAAAAGCTTCGTTCACATAGAGAATGCGAGGGCCTGGGTCATCAATCGGTTGAGCTTCAGTAATGATCACTGCATCGTTCGTATGCACAACGACTGATTGTAAGAGTCGTAATTGTTCTGCTCGTTGCTTTTGCTCAGTAATATCAGCAATCACAGCAACCATCCCGCTGATCTGTCCATGACTATCTTGCAGCGGTGCAGCCGAAAAAATAATGTCGATCGCGGTTCCATCTTTGCAATGCCGACAGAGTTCGACTCGTGGATGCGTTTTACCTGCTAGTACACTCTTTTGTAAGCTCGTCTCTCCTTCTAACGGATCATCGAGACGAATGGGACTCGGATGACCGAGTACTTCTGCTTCAGTCCAACCAAACATCTGCTCGGCGGCTGGATTCCAAATCTGCACATGCCCGACTCGATCGAGCATCAAAATGGCACGGGGCGAAGCAGTAACTAAAGCTTGTAAGGTATCGTTCGTATGACGTAAAGCGAGTTCGGTGCGTTGTCGCTCGATGATTTCTGCTCTTAAAGAAACATTCGCTGCTGCTAGTTCTGCGGTGCGTTGCTGAACTCGTTGTTCTAGATCAGAATTTAGCTGCTGAAGTTGGTTATAGAGTTCGGATTGTTGAATCGCGATCGCAACTTGAGTCGCAAGTTGCTTCATCAATTCCACTTCCCAATTTTTCCATTGGCGAGGACTCCGACAGTGATGAGCAATCAACAGTCCCCAAAGATAGGGTTGTTCGAGAGGCTCACGATGCTTTTGCAGAATGGGGACAACTAACTTTGCCTGCACCCCAAACTGCCGCACAAATTCTGCTAAACAAGGTTCTACATCTGCTTGCTCAACATTCGTAATCGCCCGAATTTTCCCCCAAGAGTAAGCCTGATGGTACTCTTGGGGAAACACCTCTTCTGGAAACCCTTGTCCTAGAATCTTGGGATAAGGCGGTAAGACGGTTTCGTGAATCGTACAACCCGTTCCATCGTCCCAAAGCCGATAGATGAGGACTCGATCGACGTTCAAAAAGCGTTGAACTTCCTCAACTGTTCGACTTAGCACCTCATCGAGATTCAGAGATTCACGGATATGCTGAGCAATCTGATTGACTAATCGCTCTCGATCGGTTTGCTGCCGCAGGATTCTTGCCTGCGTAAAATACCGAGAAAGAGCGATAAGAAAGAAGAGTGCTAAACTACCGAGGACAAAGTGATTCACCGTGTTTTAGAAACCAAACAACGTTACCAAAAACAGCAACACAATAAACGCCGCGCCTCCATAGAATAAACCGATCCAGGCTTTTTCTAAGCTTGCGGGTGGATTCTTTTGCCAAGCCCAACGCAGGTAATCCAAGCGAGCCGAATCTCTGCGGTTTCCTCTCAGGGTCGGTTGAGGCAGTTTATCTCGGTAATCTTCGCCATAGCGTGCGGTGTGAGCAAACGTCACTTCACCTTGCGATCGTTGAGGCAAAATGCGGCGACGTTGATACGGCACAGTATTTTCGCCAAAAGTGGTCAAGTATTCTTCACTGTTGAGCAACTGCTCGACAAATCCCTGCAATCCTTTGGTTGCAAGCACGATCGACCAAGCAATTTTTTCGCGATCGCCATATACATTTCGTCCCAAAACGCGCTGAATGCAAAGCTCAACAAATCGATAATTGTTGTTGCTTTCATAGTTGAGTCGCCGGAAGGAATCAGACAGCAGCAAGCCAGCGATGAATCCTTTGACGGTGATTTGTCCCGATCTCAACTGTGATTCTAAAAACTGTTGGCGATAGTAACTGAGCATTTGTTGCTCATTAAAAATCTGACGATAAGCTGCTGTGATCAATGTATCAAAGTCAGTTCTAGACAGTAGATTATCGGTTGTGTAGATCCGAGGCTGTTCATCACCTGGAATCTCAAATCCTTCGACTCGATGATTTTGAGAAACGGGGGGATAGGTTAAGAGAGACATGGACATAAGCGTTTTCCAAACGGGTTTTTTCTAGCGATCGCACTCTAGCGCGACCCTTCAAGCTGAAGGATCTCATACGAGCCGTAAGGAAATGGGTGATGAAACGGTAAAGAAAACGGAAAGAATCAGCGTGGGTAACAAATCTTGAGATTTCCTGATCTTTTTTGAAGTTCACTTCTCGTAAAATTGGTATGAATGAGTATAAATCTCTATGAAGTCACCCTCACGGTATGAGGATTCTCCTGGTTGAAGATGATGTGCGGCTTGCAGAAACGTTGGCGGAAGCGCTCAGCGATCAGCTTTACGTGGTGGATATTGCAACTGATGGAGAGTCGGGTTGGCATCAAGCCAGAGTGGTCGAGTACGATTTGATCGTGCTAGATGTGATGCTGCCAGAGTTAGATGGATTTAGCCTTTGTCAAAGATTACGATCGCATCGCTATGATTTGCCCATTCTCATGCTGACTGCCTGTGACACACTCAACGATGAGATCAATGGGCTGGATGTCGGTGCGGATGACTATTTAGTGAAGCCTGTCGATTTACAAAAACTCTTTGCGCGAATTCGAGCTTTGCTGCGTCGAGGTAGCATCAATACCAGCCCGATTCTGACTTGGGGCGATCTCAGTCTGAATCCGAGTACCTGTGAGGTCAGTTATCGAGATACTCCAATTCATTTAACGCCGAAGGAATATGCAATCTTAGAATTGCTGTTACGCAATGGTCGTCGAGTTTTAAGTCGCAGTGTGATGATTGATCATGCGTGGTCTTCTGAGTCTTCTCCCGAAGAACCGACGGTCAAGGTTCATATTCGCGGACTACGCCAAAAACTCAAAGCGGCGGGAGCATCTGAAGAACTGATCGAAACGGTTCACAGTAGAGGCTATCGTTTGAACCAACCAGAGCGCGAACCGAATCCGGCGGGTTGTTGATTGTCTTCGCTTCTCGTAAAAAGTAGCGCTATTCTTCTAAAACTTCGACGAGTTCTTCGATCGAGACATCAAATGCTCGTGCTAATTTCAGAAGCGCTGTGTAGTCAGTCATTGTCATTGCTTCACGCTGAACATAGTTCTTGACGGTGCTATAGTTCAACCCAGAACGCTCAGAGACTTCTTTCAATGTCCATCCGCGCTCATCTGCAAGCTCTCGAATCTTTAGCCGAATTAATCCCATCGATGCGATTGACAAAGACTCAACTGAGTCCTTTAATAAGGGTAGAAAGACTCAACTGAGTCCTTAATTAAACAAAGCGATCGCTCTTAGCCTGGAAAACTTGAAGCGATCGCACCTACAAATGAGGTACAGACATGATACCAATAGTTTTGTCATGCGTTGACACTTCTGCATTTTGGCGTGGAGGTGGACGATGACGTATCGCGATTCTCTTTTTCCTTGGTGCATCATTCGCTTATTGCCGAAAATGCAACGCATCGTTGTTTGTCGCTGTCGAAATCGCAATCATGCTCAAGCTCAGATGCAGGCATTGAAACGATTGAATCGGCAAGCCGTGTATGAAGTGATTTTCGATCCGCCGGATTGAATCAAGCTTGCTTTTCCAATTTCAAGTTGTATCCAGCGTCAATTCCTGCTCTCACATCTGAGAGCGGAATTCTTTGTTCTGAGGCAGTTCCAGGTTCTTGAGCTTTGTCTTCTGTTTTATTGCTGCATAGCGGAAAATTATTCAGAATAGATTTGCCTGACTTTCGGATAAAGATTGCCCTGACTGCTCAATTACTCAAAAGTGTGTAATCCTTGAAAACCGATTCAATCTTTTACAAAATTTTCCAACTCTTTCCCAGTGCCTTCTTCGAGCTAATTGGCGAGGATGATCCACGGACTGTGACTTATGCCTTCACCTCGCAAGAAGTGAAGCAAACCTCATTCCGGCTCGATGGCATCTTTATGCCTCCGCCTCGATTGCGCCAATTTCCCATCTATTTCGTAGAAGCGCAGGCATACAAAGAGAAACGGAACTTCTACTATCGCTTCTTCAGTCAAATTCATCTCTATCTCAACGATTACGAGCCTGTAAATGCTTGGCAGGCAGTGGTGATTTTCACAGAGCGACGTTTTGATCAAGCTTTGCCGCATCACTATTCGGAGTATGACAATAATCCAAGGTTGCAGCGCATTTACTTGGATGAATTGCCGTCGGATGTAAGCGATCGTAGTCTCGGGTTGTCCTTGTTAAAGCTGTTGGGAACGAAACCGAAAGAGGCTCCAGCAAAAGGTCGATCGCTCATTGACCGAACTCGGCAAGAACTCACAGATTTGACCGTCCAGCGAGATTTTATAGAATTAGTGGAGACGGTCTTCGTTTACAAATTTCCAAAACTATCGTTTAGCGAGGTCGGTGAAATGTTAGGACTTGGCGATTTAAAGCAAACACGGGCATATCAGGAAGCGCTTCAAGAGGGACGTGAAGAAGGACGTGAAGAAGGACGTGAAGAAGGGCGTGAAGAGGGACGTGAAGAAGCGCGGAAGGAGTATCTAACTCGGATGGTTCCAAAACTTCTTCAGAAAGGCTGGACTGTTGAGGAAATTGCTGAAGATACTGGAGTTTCAGTAGAGACTGTGCAGAAATTTATCAATCTGGAATAGGTACAACGCCATCTGGATTGCGAACCGGACATCGATCGAGCAATCTGCCCCTTGATTCGTCCTGATGCTTCGATTCAGTTAGAGACGTGCTTGCTGATGAAACTCTAGACAGAGCTTTGCTGCTCCGTTGCTCACCCACCCCGGAATGAATTCGGGGCTAGTAGGACAAAGTCCACTGAAGGGACTGAAGAACTAGATTGAGTCTTTTAGCCCGTTTCAACGGACTTCGCAGGGTTAGCCCCGAATTCCATTCCGGGGCGAGGCAGAATCGTAGCGAGGGGATGCTATCTACTCGCAAATCCTGTAGCTGGCATTGAATCAGTTCATAGGCACGATCTCGTCCAAGACATTGTGTAGCAGAAGTGGAGAATTTTTCCCTGCGTCTCAAAATGGGATGAGTGGGACGCACCAGATGAAGAGATTCGGAAAGTTGCAAAAAAGTTTGTGCTAGCAAACTGCTACGACCCTAATGTTGTCAGCTTGAGGTTTGAGTGAGGGAAATCTCTAAAAGTATTTGGAAGGAGGAAAAATACGCAGTGCCAGGTATCGAATTTCTGAAAGGTCGGTAAATCATGGAATAGCTAAGCATTTACAAACCTTTAAAGATCTCTAGAACTGGCTTGTGCTATAGTTCACAAGTCTCTGCGCGAGAAAAGGGAACCCACTCGGCTCGACGCACCCCAACCTAATACGTCAACCATCCAACCCGACCGCGAAAGTCGTGGAAGTTCGCCCGTTAAAGATTTTTTTAGATCGTATGTGAGTTTCTCGGATCTCAACCAGTCTCCTCCCTTGCGCCAACCAATGAGATCGCCAAATTCTTCCCAAGCGTCATTGTATTCCATTGGACTACCGCATTCTTGCCAGATTCGCTTCTGGACGCTAAATCCCCATTTGCTATTACTGTATTTCACCCACAGTTGGTTTAGTATCCGCAAATCTTCACAAGGGAAGTTTTCGAGATCAGCGCGATCGAACCATTGCCCTTCTTCCTTGCCCACTGTTGTAATCATCAGCCGATAGGTTTCATAATCCGCCGCTTTCCATTGCTGAGTCCTCAATAATTCCTCAAGCGTTTGATAGCGCGAGGTTTTTACCTCAGTTACCGCTTCTTGCAGTGCATTCAGTTCTGCCAAATCCTGCTGAAGGTCGGTATCAATTCGCTTGCTCGTTTCCTGACAGCAAGCATCGGCAAGATCCTTAAAACCTTGAGACAACGCTGTGCGAATCAGAGTACTCGGTTTCTTCACCTGTGCCGCATATAGCAAAATTACAGACTTCCACCAGTCTTCACCAAACCGTTCATACAGCAAATGCTCCTCACCTCGGCGCACCACTTCCTTTGCTGCTAAAAACTCTTGAAAACTGAGATGCGGAAACTCAAACTCTTCCGGTTCTCGCTGCACCAACAGTTCACTAATCTGCTCAATCTGCCTCAAAAAGTCCGCAGGCGCGATCGATTCCTCTTGAGCTTTTAAATATCCCTCCAGCCGCTTCAGCAAAACCGCTTGCTCGACTCGTTCTTCTTTTTGCTGCATCATTTCCAGTGCCAGCATTTGCAAGATGACTTGCGCTGTCGCATATTCATCATTGTCCCCTGTGAGCCAAGTTTCAATATCTCTTGCACCAGGACGATCCCTCAATTGCAGCACGCAGATTTCTTGATAAAGTTCTACTCGACGTTTTGGCAGCTTGCTACTGGGATAGCGTCGATGAAACATGGCGATCATATTCAGCAGCAGTGGATTTTGTGACAGATCCGCCAACTCCTGCCGCTGGTTAATTTGTTTGAGTAAATCATCCGCCGCATCTTGAGCCGCCTTTCGCACGGCTGGAATATCTTCTTTACCGTGGTGATAATATTCCTGACACCAGTACCATTTCTCTACAAAAGCTTTGCGCTGCGGTTCATTAAAGTTTCTGACATACAGCAGCGAATTAAAATCGATGCGATCGCTACTCGTTTGCTCGTTGTAAGCCTTCGGTCGCGCTGTGAGAATAAACAGCGATTTACGATATTTTTTGCGCTGAGCATTCAACCAACGTGCCACGAGCGGACGTTTTGCCTTCGGAACTTCATCAAAGCCATCCAACATCACCAGCATTTTGCCCTGCTCTAGCATCGCCTTTGCCCAATCGGTCGGCATTTTCAGATCCGCGATCGGCAAGCTAGGAATGTGATGCTGCATGATCAACTCTGGCAAACTCGGCGGAGTCTCCTGGCTCAAAATCTCTCGGTACTTCCGCAGCAGCAACAAAACTGGAATATATCGCGTAACCTCTTTAGGCTGCTTATTTTTGCCTAAGCTAAAGGCAATGTGTCGCAGTAACGTCGTTTTGCCATAGCCACCCCAAGCCAAGATTGCAATCTCGCTATAAATCGCATCCCGCTTTGCCCGTGCCAGCAAATCCCAAATACTCACACCCGAAGCCTGCAACCGTTCCAAATCTTCAAGCGATCGAGAAAATCCTGGAGATGCCACACGCCCATCGAATTCTAGTGGCACAAAGACTTCCTCTAGCATCGGTGTAAAAATGCCGCTAATCTTCGCCATTCCTTCTGTGCTACAAGTTTCACACTCTGCCGCCTGCGCCTCAAAATATCGCTCCTCGGCTGAAGTCAGTTTTGCGATCGCTTGTTCTCCGAATTGATCCAGCTTTTTGTTAACGACTTCTCCAGCTTTTTCTAACCGCTGTTGATTGCCTTTATGAATCGGCTCTAGCAACTTCCCAGCATAAGAGAAACAAAATCCAATCAAAGTTGAAGCGATTGCTTTACCAACGTTGTCTTCGATCAGCAAGAGCCACAGCCCATATCCTCCGCCAATCCCAATCCCGCCCGGCTTAAGCACTTTTATAAGAATTTCCGCAAGCTGTTCTGGAATAGAAGCTTGTTTCGAGGGTTCTTCAGGCATAAAACTTTCGATGAGAGGCTCTATTTCTTTCTAGCGCAGAAATCCAAAACAAGCGCATTCAGAAAACCTCTTTCCTGAAAAATCAGTCAAAAACTAGAAAAAGTCGCGCTTCTCGTTTGAATTCAAGTGCAATCCACAGCTATTCTTCACTGTTATTAGTTTGATTATTGGGTTGCTCGCGCTGAAAAAATGTTCTAGTCAGCGTCTTTAACGTGACTGGTTCCTGCTCTTTGCGGCGTTTGCGATGTTGTAGCGCAGTTGTGCCTCGGCGACGTTGCCGCGATCTCGCAACACTTTCCACACCCTCGTCACTCACCCGTCTTCGGGTCGGTTCGATGTTCTCTTCTTTCGATAGCCACCAATCGACGATAAATCCGCTTGCCGTTCCCCCGATCGCGCCGAGTGCAATACTAAACAGCGCTGGATAGCCGAGAGCATAGAGGCTAATTAGAAATAACAGCCAAATCTGCAGCCCAACGGCAAAGCCTTTAGATACTGGTTCTCCTTTCTCAGCCACGATCGTTCATTCCTAAGTTTCTCTATGAGGATACAGGCGAATGCACAATGTCGATCGCTTTGTGTCCTCATTATGCGAATTTTTTAGGACAACTTATGATCAAATCGCGATCGCGCGGCTCGACGGTTCAAACACTTGCAAATTCTGTATAGAGAGGCAGAGGTAAGGAAGTCTGCCTCTAACTTGTACTAGCTGAGGGTTTTAACCAATGGCTTTTCCGTCTCGCTAAACGTTTCAAACGTTTGGTTTGCTAAAACATCGAGATCAGCATCGGAAATGTCCCCCTGTCGCTGCGCAACGCGATCGCGTAAAACTTCCGCCGGAACATTACAGTAGAGAATCTCAATCTCAATTCCCTGTGCTTGTGCTTTCTCAATCACGGGAGTGCGTAAAGCTTGACGATCGTACTTCGCATCCAAAATCACGGTATAGCCTTGCGATGCTAAAGTTGTGCCGAGTTCTAGTAAGCGATCGTAAGTCTTCTGAGTCATCTCAGGACTGTAAAGTGAAGCATCGCCTTTCTCATCCAACGCCACGCCACCTAAATGCTTACGAACTGCATCAGAGCGAATTTGAATGGCTCCAGTTTCACGGGCTAGTTTAGATGCGATCGTACTTTTCCCAGATCCAGAGAGTCCCGACATCAGAACAATCTTGCCTTGTCTCGGTTGCGTATACTCCCAAGACAAACGATAGTAACGGCTAGCAGTTTCTTTCGATTCTGCCTTCACGGATTCTGGAACACTCGGATCACTCAGCAAGAATGAAGTAACTTTCGCTCGAACATAAGACTGACGGCTATTGTAAAGTGGCAAAACTTGTAAGCCTTCCCAGTCGCCCGATTGTTCCAGATAAGCATTCAAAAACAGATTGCTTAGATCCCGACGATTCCGAGCATCAAAATCCATGATGATGTAAGCAACGTCGAACATCGTATCGACGAATCGGAACGGCTCATTAAACTCAATGCAATCAAACAAAAGAATCTTATTGTTCCAGAAGCAGATGTTTCTCAAATGAACATCGCCATGACATTCGCGGATAAATTTATGTTCGACTCGGCTCTTAAAGAGGGCTGCACTCTCCGCAAAGAGCTGATCGGTGTAAGCTTTCGTCTGATCAAATTGTTCTTGAGTTTGAGCCACTCCAATATAACCAACCGTTTGATCGTAGTTTTCGTCGATCGCTTGGCGAATCTGAGACACTTCCCCAAAGCTGAGAATGTAATCATTCGTCGGTGCAGATTTGTGGAATGCTGCTAAAACCTTTGCTAAATCGAGTAAATGCTGCTCGGTGAGTTCTCCACGATCGTACATGGCACTCAGCAATGTCTCTTGAGGAAATTGCTGCATTTTCACCACATAATCCACGACTTCGCCTGAACCATCCAGCACAAACTTGTTACCATCTTGCGTAATCGGCACAATGCCCAAATATAATTCTGCTGCACCGCGTTTGTTCAGCCGCAACTCTTCCTCACAGAAATGTTTGCGCTTTTCCAAAGTGGAATAGTCTAAAAAACCAAAATTCACAGGTTTTTTCAGCTTATAAACATAGTCTCCGGTGAGAAAAACATAGGAAACGTGAGTCTGAATTAACTCGATCTCGCCTTGAACCGGATGATCATAAATTTCGGGATTGAGCAGCGCTTCAACGATCGGAGGAAGAGTCGTAGTCGTCATAAATTACATCTACACAGAAGGACGGGAATTCAAGAGGCATGAAAAAAGCCAGGGATCTCTCCCTAGCTTTATATACATTAGATCGGTCAGCAAGCAGTCATAAATCCCAGAATCTTCAAAGCATCTAGATATGATGATTTCAGTGTCCATTTTTTCATGCGATCGATGTCTAATCGCGATCTGTTTCACTTTGCAGTCAAACGAGCCTTACAGAAACAAGGCTGGTCAATCACAGATGATCCGCTGATTCTAGAAATTGAGGAAATTTTAGTCAAAATTGATTTGGCGGCAGAACGTCTGATTGGGGCAGAACGGGATGGAGAAAAGATCGCAGTAGAAATTAAAAGCTTTGCAGGAGATTCAGCGATTAGCGAGTTTCATACTGCACTCGGACAGTGTTTGGACTATCAGATTATGCTAGAAGAAAACGAGTCTGATCGAATCTTGTATCTAGCTGTTCCAGCAGATACGTATCAAACCTTCTTTCAGACTCGATTTGCTCAGATTGTTTTGGAGCGCTATCCGTTGAATCTGTTGATTTATGAGCCAGTTCTGGAGGAGATTCTCGAATGGAGAAACTAGAACACTATCGGCAGTCTATTCAAGACCTGCTGACGCGCTATATTGCTGAACTTCCAACAAAAGCGGAAGTGGAAAGCCAGCTATTGATCGACACACAGCGAGATCATTATCAATGGATGCGGGTAGGCTGGAAAGGCTCGCAACGCATCTATCACGTTGTGATCCATCTTGATATCAAAGATGGCAAAGTGTGGATTCAGCAGAATACAACTGACACAGACTTGGTGCAAGCTTTATCAGATGGAGGAATCGATCGCGAAGACATTGTGCTCGGACTACAGCCTGCATATAAGCGAGAACTGACTCTGGTTACATCTGACTAAAAAAGCCAGGGAGAAATCCCTGGCTTTTCAAATCTCCGTAAGCTAAGGCTTACTTTTGAGCAAAAAAGCTGATGTGATACAACGAACCCTTCCAAGGATGGGTTTGAACTTCACGCATCACGGTCTTGCCATTCCAGGACAATTCTGGAATATTCACTTCTACAACAGATTTATTCGGCGCAGCATCCCGAACTAGGAAGCCCGCAGCCTTAGCATCGACGACTAAGTGAATCGACTCAGCACCATTGTGGCCATACAAAGTAGCAGGAATTTTGCCATCGCGACGCAGCGCATTCGGCTTAGTTCCTTCAGGACGTTTTTGAGCTTCGATCGAGAACGGCATAATTCAAACCTAAAATCTACTAAACGTTTGCGGGTTGGGGCGTTCCGTTGGTATACAACAACGCCCGTTTCGGTCCATGAATGGGATCTTCAACAATGATCGTTTGATCGCGTTTTGCACCTAACGAAACAATCGCGATCGGCACATCCATTAATTCTGCCAGGAACTTGAGATAATCCAGCGCTTCTTTCGGCAAATCATCGAGCGATCGACACGCTTCGGTCGATCGTTTCCATCCTGGCATCGTTTCGTAAATCGGCTTGCATTGAGCAAACAAGCGCGAATTACTGGGAAAATCTTCGCAGCGTTGCCCATCAATTTCGTAGGCAACACACACTTTGATTTCATCCATTTCGTCTAAAACGTCTAGCTTCGTGATCGCTAGACAGTCCAGACCATTGATGCGAACGGCATACCGTCCAATCACTGCATCAAACCAGCCACAGCGTCTTTGTCGCCCCGTCGTCGTACCAAACTCAGCACCACGATCGCACAACAATGCGCCCATTTCTTCATGCAACTCGGTTGGGAACGGCCCTTCGCCCACCCGAGTGGTATACGCTTTCGCGACACCAATCACACGATCGATCACCGTCGGCCCAATCCCTGTCCCCACACAAGCCCCGCCGGATACCGGATTCGAGGACGTGACATAAGGATAGGTTCCATGATCCAAATCGAGCAGCGTGCCTTGTGCGCCTTCAAACAAGACATTGCGTTTGCGGCGAATCGCATCGTAAATCTTTAGCGAGCTATCCACAACATGCGGACGCAAGCGATCGGCATAGCCCATATACTCTTCAAACACTTCGTCTGCACTCAGCGGGGGCAGATCATAGAGCTTTTCGAGAATGGTGTTCTTTTGGGCGATCGTCCAAGCCAACTGCTCACGGAATCCTTCTGGATTCATCAAATCGACGATCCGAACGCCGACGCGCTCAGATTTATCGGCATAGGTCGGTCCAATGCCGCGTCCGGTTGTGCCAATTTTGTGATTTCCGCGCTGTTCTTCGGCGGCTTTATCGATCAAACGGTGATAAGGCATCGTCACATGTGCCGTCTCAGAAATCAGTAAGTTCTGAGTCGTAATGCCGAGCGCCTCAAGCTGATCCAACTCTTGAATCAGCACCTTGGGATCGATAACCGTTCCACAGCCGATAATACACTCCGTATCCGGGTACAAAATTCCAGACGGAATCAAATGAAGCTTAAAGGTCTGATCCTTGACAACGACCGTATGCCCTGCATTGACACCACCTTGATAGCGCACAACGACATCTGCCGATTTACTTAATAAATCGGTGATTTTGCCTTTACCTTCATCGCCCCACTGGGCGCCAATAACAACTACGTTAGCCAAGGGTTTTCAGGAGTCTAAAGTTTTCAACAAACTCCCATTATCCTCACGAGGTGCGTTCTGTGTCAAATGGATCTTCAACAAGGATTTGCCCATCTTCTTGAACCCAGGCAATTCGGGCAATTCGTCGCTGTCGGGCATAGGTTTGAATCTGCTCACGGGTTCCAGCCGTCAAATTCACCTCGACCACGGCTCCCGATTCGCGCAATTTTTGCGCCTGTGCAAATGCCAGTTGAGGCGAGTCTGACACGACTAGCCAATCGCTCGATCGCGTTTGTTTAGGAAGTTGCCCGGTTGCCAATAGGATTTGATGCAGATTTTCCAAGTGCAGTGAAAATCCGATCCCTGGGATTGATTGTCCTTGCGAGTGAAATTGCCCCAAAAGTTGGTCGTATCTTCCGCCTTGTCCTAAAACGACTTGCCCGGATTGGGTTACGACTTCAAACACGATTCCGGTGTAATAGTCGAAGGTCTGGATCAAGCTGAGATCTAACACGATCGGCACGGTCAAACTCGCTTGCAGGAGTTCAACTAACGATTTGAGATTATTGACGATCGCTCGTTCTGAGTCGTCTAAATCCAAGGCGCTGACTCGCTGGAGTACATCACTCGGCTTGCCGCGCAAATCTAGAAGCAGTAAGGCACGCGCTTTTAATTCGTCTGAGAGGGGTAAAGCTTCTAAACTTAAGCGATCAAGCGTGGCGATCGCGTGTCGAACTTTCGCGCGAATCGGTTCTGGAAATCCCGATAAGAGCGATCGCGTTAATCCCGCTTCCCCTAAGATCAACTGTCCGGGCAACTCCACCGCGTGCAGACAATCCATGACGAGCAACAGAATTTCTGCATCTGAGCAAACCCCATCCCCGCCAAGCAATTCGACTCCCGCCTGATAAAACTCTTGTTGGCGAGTATGGCTGCCTTCTTGGGCGCGCCGGAAGACGTTGGCGTTGTAGTAAAGTCGCTGCGGAAATGTACTATTCGCTAATCGAGTCGCCACGGTTCGTGCGATCGAAGCCGTCAGTTCTGGACGTAATCCGAGCGGATCTTCTTCGAGTTGATGCAGTTGAATGACCGTAGAACGCTCGATCGCGCCCCCTGCCATCAGCGTGTCTAAGCGTTCGAGCGTCGAGGTAATAATCCGGTGATAGCCCCAAGCATGAAACACTTGCTGAAGCCGATCTTCAATCCAACGTTTTTGGGCGACATCGAGAGGCAGGAGGTCGCGTGCCCCTGCAGGAGGCTGGTAAACCATTTTGAGAGAAATTTAGCGTTACTTTTTCTTACCGAAAAGACCGCCAAACAGACCGCTGCCAGATTTAGATGAGGGTTGCTTCGTCGCATTCGATTTTGCACTCGGCTTCTCTGAAGACGAAGGGATCGCAGGGGGATCGAGTCTCTGCTTGCCAATCAAGGCGCGCTCGTCTTGCGGATCGATCGACAGCGCTTTCGTAAAATGAATCTTCGCCATCGTCGGTTGGTTTTGCCGCAAATAAACCATGCCCATTAAACTGTGACAGCGGCTACTGTTTGGGTCAATTTTTAAGGCATCTCGCAATTCTATCGTTGCTTGGGCAAAATTTCCCTTTGCCGCAAATCCTTCGGCGCGACGATAATACTGATCACTCAACGATTCAGCTTTGGCTTGAACCTCTTGAGGCTTGGCTTGAGCGTTGTTAGTTGCGGGGATGAAAGTCTTGTTTTTCGGAACTCCAACAGAATCGCTGGCGGCTTCTCGACGAATCAGATAGGCAAGATTCAGTTCGCTGATTTGGGCAATCAGTTCGCAAGCCTGATCGAGCTGCTCATACTGCCGATTGGATAAATCTTGCAGTGCTGTGCGGTAAAAGTGATCGGGATTGCTTGCGCTCAAAAGCTGCTGAGCTAGACTGCTGAGCACCCCAATGGTGTGAAAATTGCGGGCGGCTCCCTGCCCTTTCATTTTCAAAACAATCAAATGATCAGTCCGGGCTTTTTCTTGGGAAAGTTTTTCCCAGGCTGGATTCACCAGCTTGGATAAGAGTTGTTCAGCAAGTTGTCTATCTCCCTCACTTTCAGAAATGCAGCTATCGGGGTGTAAGCGACGGGCGATTTTTAGATAGTTTTTTCGGATCTCTTTGACATCGGCTTCGATCGAGACACCTAAAATGGCGTGAGAGTCGGAAAAGTCTGAGAGAAATAGCCCGCGATCGATCTGGAAGCTCATGGGTTACCTGTGATTTCAAGGAACGAGTTTGAGGGGTGCTGAGCCTGAGAGGTGCGGCTTCAGTCCTGTTTTATAGTTCCTTGAAATCCACAAAGCTCGACATCTGAGGTCTATTTTCGTCGCACGTCAGTGACCCGCCAGCTTAATTTCAGATTGATCCAGAAATTCCAGAAAGTAACCAGCACGATCGCGATCGGTTTGGCGATGAATTCGCTGACGTGAAACACATCATGAAAGAGACTGACGATTAAAGCTTGGAGAATGATCCCCATCAAACAGATCGTATTGAACTTCAGAAAACGCTTAAATCGTTGCCGCTTGCCGGGTTGACCGCGCGCGATATCGCCAAATGTCCAAAGGTCATTCCAGAGAAAATTATTGATCACCGCCAATTCTGCGGAGAGCATCGTACTGCGCGCCAAATTCAAGCCGAGCGAGGTGCGCAGGAAATAAAAGGCTGCCATATCGACAAAGACGCCACTGAAGCCGACGAGTCCAAAGCGTAAAAAGCGTCCCAACTGGAATTTTTCCCGCAATCGGCTAATTCTGCCGCGCGATCGCAGTTTGCCTAAGTGCATGAGATACTCAACATACTGCCGCCAAGTGACTTTACTCTCGCCTTCTTGTCGTTCTTGGAAGACATAGCCGACCTCGGTAACTCGGTCAACCTGACCCCGACCAATTACTTCTAAGAGAATTTTGTAGCCGAGTGGACTCAACAGACAGTCTGCGATCGCACTACGTCGCACCATAAAATAGCCGCTCATCGGATCAGACACGCGTCCGACCACGCTTGGCAAGATCACTAATCCGAGCAGTTGTGCGCCTCGCGATAGGACACGCCGAATCAAGCCCCAATCGCTGGTTCCGCCCCCTTCAATATGCCGACTCGCAACTGCCAGATCCGCGCCATTCTTAATCGCTTGCAGAAGTTTCAACAATACTTCAGGCGGGTGCTGCAAATCACCATCGATTACGCCTAAAACTTCGCCTCGTGCGGCTTGCCAACCGCGAATCACGGCAGTCGATAAGCCGCGCTCCGCCTGCCGCCGCATCACTCGCAGATTTGGGAAATCCACCGTCATCTGCTGAGCAATTTCCCACGTGCGATCGGGACTGTCATCATCGACGATAATCAGCTCGTAATCATTTGGCAATGCATGATCCAACAATCCCGTCAGGACGCGAACGATTTGTTCTACATTTCGCGCTTCGTTGTAGGTGGGAACGATCAGCGAAAAGTAGATCGACTGAGATTGTCGCTCGATCGCCGGGTTTGCGTGTGGGATTTTTAATTCACCCGCAGGTGGCGGGACGAGAGAGGGAGGCACAATCATGAATTTGCGGTTAGGTAGGACAACAAGGACGAAACTACGGACTCACTTGATACAGCTTGATTTGAAATTCGTCTAAGCTCATAGTTCCCGATAGAGATTGAGTCTTGGCGATCGTAAAACGTTCCGCTAATGTTTGCTGAATTTTTTGGCGGTCTTGCTCGGTAGCAGCGGGCGACCAAATGGGTGCAGCGCTTTCTAGCCAGAGCACCCGTCGATATGGAGCATTGGTTAAAACCGTCTTCAAAGCTGTACCTAATTTCGCCGCAGGTTGAGCCAGCAGATCGACTCGACTCTGGGGCGGGATGTAATACGCTAAGCGATTCACATGTCCCCACGCTTGTGTGTCCATTGCGATCAGCGTTGGAGCCGCATCGAGTTGGATCAGCTCTGATACTTGATGAAACACCGAACGGGTTCTTAAAGTCAAATCACCCACATCGATCGTGAGATAGAACAGCAACAGAGTCAGAGCGATGATGCTTTGGTACGCTTTAACTTGGCGAATTGCGATCGTCATAAGCAACAAACACCCAGGCAAAACAAAGATCAGCGCGCGCCCTTCTCCAAATCCCAATGTATACTTTCGCGTCACAATATCGACGCAGAGTGCAAGCAACAAAGGTAGGATCGCCATTCCTAACCCTACTGTCAAACTTATTTTTTGACCAGATCTCTTAAGGCAGATGATCGATAGAACCAATCCGCAGGTTGCCAACAATCCAGCAATGATGGTGATTCCAGGTGGTAAACTCGTTGTCCAGTCTCCCACAATCAGATGAATCCCGATCGTTTGAAAGAGATCCTGAAGGTGTAAAAGGGCAGGGTTGCCCTCTGGGTTGCCAAACCGTCCAAGGTCAGCATTTCGCAATTGCTTCAACGTGCCCCAAATTGCCCAAGGCAAGGTCAGCAGCCCTGCAATGATCAGCCGAATGCCATGCTGGAACCAATGCCGTCGATCGAGCACCAAAATCAGCACCGAAACGACAACAATCCAATATGCAAATAAATAGAACGTGAGCAGACCGCCAACGATCGACATCACGAATATAATTTGCCATGTCCAGCGAGGCTGAGACATGATTTCGAGCAATGCCCAAACGCTCAAAATTGCCCAAAATACAAGCGGTGTGTACATTCGGACATTGAGCGAGTGAAAGAGATAAAAGGGATTCGTTGCAATCAATGCGGCAAATAAAAGTCCGCTGCGATGATCTAGCAGTTTGCGCCCCAAACCATAAGCAGCAGCGATCGCGCCGAAACTCCACAGCATCGGCAAGCTGCGCATCGCAATTTCGCGATTGCCAAACAGGCGCAGCCAGAAATGGTGTGCAAAGAAGAACAGGGGCGGATGAGGTTCGCCTGCATAGAGTCCGCGCAGTAAGCCCTGTATCGTTTTAGCAAAAGATTCTTGGGGCAGATCAAGCAGGGAGGTGAGTTGAGCAAGTGCGATCGTGCCCTCAGCGGGAAGAGAATATGCAGATCGTTGTCCGGTCGAAAGCAGCAGCGAGAGAACTTCGTCGTACCAGAATTCGCGCGTACCGAGATTGAGAATGCGGAGGAAAATTCCGAATGCGATCGTGCAACCGAGCAAAATTTCTAACGTTAAGCTTTTTCGGCAATAGAGGAGAAAATTGCGATTGAGCATAATTCTCATGGGTTAGGGGCTACAAGTAGTCTTCCCGTTCTGACTTTCTCGGCTATGATCCAGGTGCTTATTTTGACACGGATATGGCTAAGAAGCGCAAAAGCAAGGTCTCAGAAGCAGAGCCAGGATTGTCCCTGAAAGAGCGTTTGGCAGAAAAACGTCGGGTGATGTTAGCCCGTAAAGCGGCTGTTAATTTTATTTCTATGTCCACGATGATCTCGATCGTGGTGGGATTAGCATTATTTGCGGTTGGAGGAATTAAAGGCGCAGGCGGTGGTTTTGCGGGCGTGCTGACGCTGATGCTATCGTTCAAATTTCCCTGGCAAGCGCTTCATGCCTTTATGATTTACATGCCGTTTGGCGGAACGATTACGTATGCCACGGTGGGGAATAATCCGCTGATGCAGTTGGCGAAAGATGGGATGTATATTCCTGCTTTGATCAGTATTTATCAGTACTGTAAGCAGCGGGATTTGTCGATGATGATCCCGAAGTTGATGAAAACGCCTCTGATGCTGCTGCTCGTTTATTGTATGTTGGTGCTGCTGTTCGTAAATGGTTCGCAGCAGTTGTCTGCGGCTGAGGTGGCAATGACGACTCAGAAGCCGCTTGAACGACCTTTTTTCATGGGCATCTTGGGCTTAAAAGTTTTACTAGGCTATGTGCCGCTGATTCCCTGCGCTTATTACTTGATGAAGAAGAAGCAGGATGTCTATAACTTTATGCGAATCACAGTGGTGGTCGTGATCATTTGCTGTGGATTGGCATTTGTGCAGTACATGATGCTGAAGACAGGACGGTGCAAGGGGACTGAAGGGACAGGGGCGGAATTATTTAAGGCGTCGCTGGATGCACGGTGTTTTGTGGGAGGGGCGCTACTGTATACGCCAGAGCAAGGGGTGATTCGATTGCCGGGGACGTTTGTAGCTCCGTGGCAGTGGGGATGGTATTTGATTTCGAGTGCGTTTACAACGTTTGCAGTGACGTTTTTCGATCGCAATTTGGTCTGGAAGATCATCGGTGGGATTGGAATGCTGATGACGATCATTATGGCAGTGATTTGTGGACAGCGAATTGCGCTGATGCTTGTGCCTGTGATGATTGTGATTCAGTTGTTTACGACGGGGCAGATTGCAAATTTGAAGCGATTTGTGCCGATCGGAATTGGACTGGCGGGAGCGATTATGGTGGCGATGGCATCGAATCCAGCGGTGGTACAGGAACGGCTGGATAGTGCAGTGGGTCGCTGGAATGCATCACCGCCTGATGCGTTTATTCGAGAGCAATTTGAAACGGTAGTGCGGGGGGCGAGTCTCCTTGGGAAAGGGTTGGGACGCGCAACGAATTCGGCGCGGGCAATGGGGGATACGCAGTTGATTGAGACGTACTATCCCAAGGTGATGTATGAGATTGGGCCGATTGGGACCGTGTTGTTTGTGGTGTTGGTGACGAGTTTGACGATCGCTTGTTTTCGAGCGTTTCGATCAGTCAAAGATAAGAATATTCGGGGATATGGAGCGGTTCTTTGGACGTTTGTGTTGGTGATTAGTTACAACACGTATTACTATCCGTTGGATGTTGATCCGGTGGCGGTGTATTACTGGTTTTTTGCGGGGATTGCGCTAAAGTTGCCGGAGTTAGATCGTTTAGAACCTGTTCCAGTTGAAGATCCGAAGGCGAAAAAGAAGAAGCGAAGGCGATGAAAGTTCGACGTTTGAGGTTACTGTATCTCGAAGCTTTTTCAGCACTTGCAAGCTAGTATCTAGATCATTGCCAGATCGTTGTCGTTCAAATGTTTAAGAGATTGGGCGATCGCTTTTTTTCGCGTTACCTTAAATTCGATGACGATCGAGCAAATGGCAATGGCAACCAAGATTGGATCATTTCTTGAAAAAATCGCGAATAAATCAGTTGTCGAGATCACGAAAACTGGAGCGGAATCAGCGAAAGCTGCTTTAGAGTTTGCGAAGACACTGAAGGAGAAATCGCCGGATGTTGCAACGTTGAAGCCTTATGCTGGGCAAATGACTTCGTTACTAGAATTGCTCAATTCGCCGATCGCGCAAATTGTCAAAGATGCTATTCCATTTGCACCGATTGCGGTAACGTTGCTGAACTTAGTTCATGAAGCGACGAAGCAGGAACTAACGCTGGAGGAATGTATGGCGTTGGTGGTGCAGTTGGCTTATTTGGATAGTGTGAGGGCGTTTCTTTCAGAGATTGATGTGGCGCAGAATGAAGCTTCGCAGTCTGTGAGTCGGCAGATTCGATCGTTAGCAGAAGTGGAGATGAGCGATCGAGATGCTCGAACTGCAATTTTGTTTTTTCATGAATCAGAGATTGCGAAAGCTTTTAGTGCAGTACTAGAAGCGCGATTAACAGAGGTCGGATGTTCTGATGTGCGCAGAAGTGCTGAGATAGTTGCTCGAAATACAAATTACTACATTCAGACTGCCTTGGCTGGAATGGGTGAGAAGGTCAATCCGGTCGTGAAATGGTTTTCGACTGGGGGACAGGAGAAGTTTGAACAGTATCTCAGCATTGAAGAGTATTTGCGGGATGTGATTTCACCGGATTCAACGATTCAGGTGTTGCGCGATCGTTGGAGAGTGTTTAATGAGCCGTTTACGCTGAAAGAGATTTATGTGCCAACGGAAGCGAGGTTTATCAACAAAGATGGAGAGCAAGATGAGGAGCGCGATCCAGTTGTTTTGGAGCAATGGGCGAAAGCTTGGCTGAATCAACCCGAACAAAGTAGGGTGCTATTCATCCAAGGGCATCCGGGACGGGGAAAAAGTGTATTTTGTCGGATGTTTGCGGAATGGGTGCGGGTAAATGAGCATCCGAATTGGACTCCAATTTTGATTCGACTGCGGGACATTCAGAGTTTAGAGAAAGATTTTGAGGAAACGTTACGCAAAGCAGTCAATAGAAATTTTGCGGCGAGTGATCAGGGGTGGTTGAGCGATCGTAATACTCGATTTTTATTTTTACTAGACGGCTTTGATGAGTTGCTAATGCAAGGGCGGACAAGTAACGGGTTAGAAGAGTTTTTAGAACAAGCCGAAAAGTTTCAGCGGCGATGTCAGGAGAATTTTGAAAAAGGGCATCGAGTCCTGATTACAGGTCGTACTTTGTCGCTTCAGAGTATAGAACGCAAGATGCCAACGAACTTGGAACGGCTCGAAATTATCGAGATGAGTGATGAACTGCAAGGACAATGGTTTGCGAAGTGGGTGCAGCTAGCTGGAAGTGAGAAAACGAGTGCGTTCCAGCAATTTTTGCATAGCGAACAATGTCCGAAGCGAGTTCGAGAACTATCACGAGAGCCACTTTTACTCTATTTACTAGCAGCAATGCACCGAGACGGTGAGCTTACGTTAAGTGCCTTTGAAGGGGCAGAAGGGGTTCAGGCGAAAATTTTGATCTATGAAAAGACGATCGATTGGGTACTTACAAAGCAGCGCCCAGATATGCTAAATCGAGAGTTGACTGAATTAGAGACTGAAGATCTGCGACTGATTTTGGCTGAAGCAGGATATTGTGTTCAATCTGGAGATGGATATGCTCGAATCGCTATGATCGAATCACGCCTAAAAGGTAATTCTAGTGTCCAATGCCTTCTAGAGGAAGCCCGCCAAAGGCTAAAGGACAATCCTCTTAGGAATTCCTTGGCAGCTTTTTATCTTCAACCTGGAAGTCAAAGAGGCGGCTCAGTAGAATTTATTCACAAAAGTTTCGGAGAGTTCCTTTGTGCAGAACGCTTGAAAATTGCAATTGAGTCTTGGACAGAACCCGGAAAAAGGCGGCAAGAATTTTATGTTTCACCTGACCAATTCAATTGGGAGATTTATGACTTATTTGGAACTTGTGCGCTATCGCCTGAAATTGTTGACTATCTCATGGCACTGTTAGGGAAAAGTGAGGGTTTTGAGCCTTTTACTCTCTTTAAGCGTCTAAATGAGTTCTATTTACGATGGTGCAATGGTGAGTTTCTTGATGTACCAAACGAAAACTTATTTCAACGCAAAGTACGAAGCATAAGAGAACAGATTCCAGAACTTTTGACTGAAGAGGTAGTAGATATACGATGTATAGACGTAGTGGTAGGACTGAATGTTCTAATTCTGCTGTTTCAATTAAATCAATACGCACAAAGCAGACATGACCTGAAAGATTGCATTAAGTTCTATCCATGTAGTCAACGGGATTCTTCTGATTTTGATGCATATCGACTACTTAAAGTGATTGGGTATAGTCACTGTATACATCCAGATACCTTCTGTCGTGCCTTGAAGAATTTTCTTGGGTATGCAAATTTTGGAGGAGCTAATTTGCGCGGTATCTTTCTTCGAGGCGCAGATCTTAGAGATGCAGATTTGAGTAACACATTCCTTCGAGGGGCTTATCTTTCTGAATCTAATCTCAGTCGAGCAAATTTCAGTGGAGCGGTCATGTATGGAACTTTCCTGAATGAAGCTCGTCTCCAGAATGCTAATTTCACAGGCGCTGATCTATTCAAGGTGAGTATGATGGGTGCTCACCTCCAGAATGCAGATTTTAGCTCTGCGAATTTAAGAGGAATTGCTTGGAGTGTTGACACAAACTGGGAGGGAGTAAGAGGGTTAGAGACAGCAAGGAATGTTCCGATCGCTCTAAAACAGCAGCTCGGTCTAGAGTAAAATCCTGCGATCGCGAATCTGCGGAAAATGTGCGATCGCGGATAATAGGAGAAAGCGATCGAGGACAGATATCATGTCGTACAAAATTGATGTCGTAATTGAAAAAGACGAAGACGGTTATTATGCTTACTGTCCAGCGCTCAAAGGCTGTCAAACTCAGGGAGACACCTTAGAAGAAGTTCAAGCCAACATTAAAGAAGCGATCGAGCTATATCTCACAACTCTAAGCGATCGCTAATCAAAATCCCAAAATCCTGATCAACGTTCTGTCTTGTTGAGCCAAGCAGGAGTATTTGCAGATAGAAATGCAAGCGCAAATCGATCTCGATCGTCGAACAAATCTTATCGGTCTAGAGTAGAATCCTGCGATCGCGAATCTGCGGAAAATGTGCGATCGCGGATAATAGGAGAAAGCGATCGAGGACAGATATCATGTCGTACAAAATTGATGTCGTAATTGAAAAAGACGAAGACGGTTATTATGCTTACTGTCCAGCGCTCAAAGGCTGTCAAACTCAGGGAGACACCTTAGAAGAAGTTCAAGCCAATATTAAAGAAGCGATCGAGCTATATCTTGAAACTCTTTCAGACGAGGAGAAAAGCATTCTTCAAAAGCAGGAAATCTTGACCATGACATTAGAGGTGCAAGTTGCCTAAAGCGCCACGTCTAACTGCTCAAGAAGCAGAAAAACTTTTATTAGATGCTGACTTTACACTCATCAGAACAAACGGTAGTCATCGAATCTATTTCAAGAATGGCATTCGAGTAGTTGTACCTTTCCATTCAGGTAAAATTCTGCATCCTAAAATCGTTAGACAAGTTCTTGATGCCATTAACCCCGCAGAAGAAGATTCAGACAACGACATCATCTAAGTTACATGCGATCGCGAATCTGCGGAAAATGTGCGATCGCGGATAATAGGAGAAAGCGATCGCACATTTATTATGGAAACGAATCTACTTCAACGAATCACCCACGATATCAACATTTGCCACGGTAAACCTTGCATTCGTGGCTTACGTTACCCAGTGGATTTCCTTTTAGAACTTCTGAGTGCAGGCATGACGATCGAAGAAATCTTGGCAGACTATGAAGATTTAGAACGCGAAGATATCCTCGCAGCGCTTTTATTTGCCGCTCGTCTCAGCCAAATTAAAAGTATTCACAAAATTGCTTCATGAAATTTCTAGTCGATGCTCAATTGCCCACTCGTCTTGCACGACTATTATCAGAAGCAGGATACGACACGCTACATACGCGCGATCTTCCACAACAGAATGCAACTTCCGATGCTGACATCAATACGCTCTCGATCGCAGAACAAAGAATTGTCATTACAAAAGACGCAGACTTTCTCAATTCTTTTCTAACCATTCAACAACCATACAAATTGCTGTTAGTCACAACTGGCAATATCAAAAACTCAGATCTTGAGACAGTATTTACGCAAAATCTATCACGAATTGTTGAGTTGTTTGAACAACACTCTTATCTGGAACTGAGTCGTAATGAGATCACAGTTCACCAGTAAATAGTTCATCGCAGCTCGCTCTAAAACAGCAGCTAGGTCTAGAGTAAAATCCTACGATCGCGAATCTGCGGAAAATGTGCGATCGCGGATAATAGGAGAAAGCGATCGCACCTAGAAAATTTGAGATGATATGACAGGATTCGCGATCGCACCGTATGAACTTACCGAACCGAGAAACCGCATTTATTCAACCCCAAAAGTTGCTTGGATACTTGCTCTCAGAAACTCACTCCGTTGGAGGCTCAAAAGCAAAATTACTTCGTGGTGCTGGCTTTAATGAAGAAAATGTAGATATCCTAGAGCAAAGACTTCTGGAGATTGCGCGATTGCAATCTGTCAAGGAAGTTGTTACTTCTCCACACGGCACAAAATACATCATCGAAGGAGAAATAGAAGCCCCCAATGGATACTTGATTTCGCTAAGAACCGTTTGGATCATTGATATGGGATTGGATCATTGATATGGGACAAGAAACCCCACGCTTTGTAACTGCACATCCACTTTGAACATACAAGAGGCTGAAATGATTCAAGAATTAGACACAGTGATTCTGACTCGCGATATTCAAGAAAATGGTCTAAGAGCTGGCGATCGTGGAGCTGTTGTGCATTGTTATAGCGACGGGCAAGCTTTTGAAATTGAATTCATCAATGCAAAAGGACATACAATCGCGCTTCTAACCTTAGCTCCTGCAGATATTCAGTTAGAAACAACCCAATCCATGAACAAAGTTGCATCTTAAAGCTCAGCAACTATAAATCCATTGTCGAACAAATCTCATAGACGACTAGAATTTAACCTCTAAGCGATCGTAACCAGCGATAAGTTTTCCGAAGTGCATTGAGCAGCGCATAAGGAATCCGAATCCGTAACGGACGAAGAATCGGACGATACACCCAATAGTAAGCCTTCTTCAAATCTGTCCAAGCAGAACACGCTTCTTCATGCAAAAAGTCCGACACATCCACCACATAGCCGCGTCCCTGATACATGTTGACATTGCGCCCGTGAACATCATGCGGATGCAACCCGCGATCGCGAGCATAGTCCAAAGCGCGATCGATATCTTGAATCACTTGCACCGGAATCCGAATCCCTCGGTGCATACAGTCATAAAGCGTGACTCCATGCAGTCGCTTCAAAACCAGCATTCCATCTCGCGCATAGACACACTGCGAAAAAGCTGGATGAGCACCCAAGCGATCGTACACTTCAACTTCTTCTTCAAAACCTGGTCGTCCTGGTGCGTAAACTTTCACCACTTCATCCGGAAAATCTGGATGCGTAAACACGGCCGCATAATTTCCGGCTCCTAGCACTTGCCAAGGTGCAGGCACACGATGAATGACGATCGGATCATGCGGGTCACAACTCTCGATATTTAAATCAGGCAACAGCGTTTGATCAATCGTTTCAATCAGCGATCGCATAAGCAACTCCGAAAAGCGCGATATCCAGCACCATTCTGCCATCAGATTCAAATTACACCTGAGACTTTCCGCAAACGTGATCCAATGTCGATCGCGAAGAATCTAAGGTAGAATTCGCACCGAAAGCGTTTTCTGGTGCGTTGTGAATCTCAAACGGCTCCTTCCCTATCTCACTCTTTTTCTCTGGGTACTCCCTATTGTTGTACTACGAAGCTCTCAACAAAGCCTCATGGCTCACGACGAAGGGATTTACGCCACTCAAGCTCGCGCAATTCTGCAAACTGCAGATTGGATCACACCACAATGGGGAGGAGGCTATAGTTTCGATCGTACCATTGGGATTCAATGGCTGATTGCTAGCTCATACCTGGGATTCGGGATTAGTGAAGGAACTGCTCGACTTCCTAGCGCGATCGCATTTATTTTGAGTGTATTGCTTACTTATGCGATCGGCAAACGTCTGACGACTCCTCGAATGGCTTGGCTCGGAGCCGCAATTTTTAGCGTCATTCCCTTAGTCTCACAATATGCTCGGCTCGGAACTCAAGACATGGTTCTAGTCTGCATCGAACTCATTGCAATTTGGACATTACTGCTTGCCGAGACTTCGGGTCGTTCTTGGCGATTTGTGGCTGGAGCAATGTTCGGATGGGGCTTCATGATCAAAGGCTTCATGATCATTCCAGCGGCGATCGCGCTATTTCCCTATTTGATTGCTCAGCATCGTCGGCATCGGCATTTACTCGATCCTTGGTTGTATCTAGGATTCGGAATTGGGCTTATGCCTGTGATTTTCTGGTTAGGAGCAGCAATTCAGAAATATGGAACCGCACCAATTCAAGAATTATTTGGCAAACTATTTCATTTAGGTGGACAAACGTATCAAGGAGCAAATCAGTTTTATTATTTCTGGAATGTTCCTGCAAATGGTTTTCCCTGGGTGTTTTTTGCATTAGGCGGATTGTGGTTAGCATTTCGACATCCAGACATTAGAGCATTGCTCAAATCACATCAAACTCGATTTTTACTCATTGGCTATCCTGTTACTCTGTTTATTGAATTAACATTGTTTGGAACGAAAACACATTACTATCCGTTGCAATTAATGCCGTTCGTTGGGCTATTTGCCGCGATCGCACTTTCTCATCTCGTCCATCTCTATACCGAGAAGAAATACACAGGAGCGTTTATCGGGCTGAATCTATTCATGGGTGCGATCGCGATTCTCTTTTTAGTTCTTGTGAATAAACGCATGATCATTGCCCAACTGCTGCACTCTAGCAGTTTGCGAAGCAGTGAATTAGATAAGATTGCCCTGGTTGTTTTAGCTGTTGGGTTAGGTTGGTTGAGTTTGCCGCTCATTTGGATTTTGCGCGATCGCATGGCTCACTCTGCAAACTACTGGGCAGCTAGTTGGCTCGTCACGTCTTGGTTCGCGATCGCAGCTTTACATTTAACTGGATTGTGGGGAGATTACGATCCGCAACTGAAGCAATTTCTACTCCAAGCCAATGTACAGGAAGTCTTGCGATCGCAGCCTGTGAGCTTTATCGTCGATGAAAAAGCACTGAGTCGTGACGATCGCAAAACGCAACTCTTACTCAATTTCTACACTCCCAAAATTGGACAAGAAATCGAGAATCCTAAGATTTTACCCAACACCGATTACGCTTGGATTGATCCCAATCTTGCTAAGATACCTGGCTTAAAATATGAAATAGTTGATGTGTTTGAAGGCTGGAACTTGGCGAAACGCTGGCAACAAACAAAATAGGAGAAGTGGTTTACGGTCTAATTCTTAAAACTTGGTCAGCCGTCAGATTCAGACCCGGAAATGTGGGTGAACTGATCAACTGCTCTCCCCGAAATTGCTGAATCTGATATTGACCTTCTATTAATCTGCAAATGGAAAGTGTGGGACGCTTTGGGCTACCGATATGACGAGTGCCACCTAAGCCTGCATAGTCTACAATCCAATACTCTGGAATTCCCAAAGTTTCATAGTCTTCCAACTTGCGAGAATAGTCATTTTGCCAATTACTACTGACCACTTCAGCCACAAGTTTTATCGAAGTGCCCTGTGTCAAAATTGACTGTTCTCGCCAGAGCAATTCATTCTCTAACGCCATTTCATCGATCACAGCTACATCCGGTCGAAATGCTGTCATCTCAATGTTGGGCGGACGGAAAAGGGGACGTTGCAGAACCAGCCAAGGCAAATTTGCTAAGTCGATTTGCACACAAGCTTTTTGAGTGATGAATCCTGCGACCTGTTCATGCACACCAGTCGGTTCCAAATCAAATACCTCTCCATCAATTAGCTCATAGCGATTGTCACTACCGTATTGAGCTAAAAACTCATCAAAGCTCAGGGGGCGATGTTGTACAGTTCGATTGCTTGCGATGCTCATGCGCCGATCGCTCCTTTGCTAAATGGATGCTGCCAGAAAATAGACAGTCTAAGCTGCAAACCGTGCCTATCTTAATTCCGATGCCGCTTGCGCGATCGCGCCTAACTGCAATCCTGGCGGATAAACTCCCTCTTCTTTAATCTGCTTGATCGCCGCATCAGAAATTCTCAAATTCATCTTCAGTGCGATCGCTTTGACAATATCTCCGCGATCAATGATCCCAGACACCGCCTCAGCCGGAGACAAGACCGTAATTCGCGGCAAACTTTGATTTTCCAAAAGCTGAATCACTTCCACAATCGGAGTGGATTCTTGCACGGTCGGTACTTCATTCAACGGATGCACAATGTCTAAAAGTGTCTTGCTCTCCCACTCGCTGCGCTCAATCCGTTGCAAATCTTCCGTATTAATCACGCCGCGATAGCGCCCATTCGAGGCAGCATAATACACAGCCGCACGCGATTCCGTAATTAAATAATCGTCTGCAAATTTCCGCACCGACATCGATGCATCGACAACCCGAAAATCCCGGGTCATTGCATCTTCGGCTTTCACCTTCAGCATCGCTTCTTGCAATTCAGTAATGCGATCGTATGCACTCGCATTCTGCACCACAAACCATCCAATCAACGCTGCCCATAATCCACCCGCAGTGGGTAATCCTAGATTGCGAGTGACACCCAGAACATCTGCCAACCCCCAAGCGATCGCAAACAGCCCCAGGAATCGCCCAACTTTCGCCGCCGTCCGAATTCCTTTAATCTGACTTCCAGTCAATTTCCAGACGATCGCTTTGAGAACCTGCCCCCCATCTAAAGGCAAGCCCGGAATCATGTTAAATAAGGTCAAGACAAGATTAATCGCTGCCAAATCTCGAAACAGAATGCTCAAAGGCATTTCATTATTCGGCAAAACCAGCGTCAGCAGCGTCAGAATCACAAACAGCATAAAGCTGACGGCTGGCCCTGCGATCGCGACTTGAAACGCTTTTCCAGGAGTTTTCGGCTCTTGTGCGATCGCGGCAATCCCTCCAAAGAAGAACAGCGTAATCGACTGCACTTGAATCCCTTGGACTTTCGCGACGAGGCTATGACCCAATTCATGCAGCAGCACCGAGGCAAACAGCAACATTGCCATCGCGAATCCTGTGCCCCACGCCACAGGTGTGCCCCAATCCGGATAGCGATATTGCCACCGCAGCGCATTACTCAGGGTGACGATCACGAGGATAAAAAACCAAGACGGGTCAATCAGCAAAGGAATGCCAAACAATGACCCAATTCGCCAACCAGATTGCATGAATCAATTCCTAAAGCAGCTATTTCTAGCATAAGAGATGGAACGAAGAAACGCTAACGTAGCCAAATTCCGACCTGGGGTGCGACAAAGGTATCAATCAGCCAGCCAATCCATAATCCTTCCCAACCGACGATCGCTAAAACCCATCGAATCGATTTTCCAAATCCCGCACCTTCCATCCGATATCGCGCACCCCCAAATGCCCACAGCCAAATGCCGAGGAATAAAAATGCAAGAGCACTGATTTGTGCATTTGCATCTTGACGTACAGCCCAGACGATCGCACCGATCGCTGCCCCGCCCAACGAAATTGCACCCGCCTGCCCTAATTGCAAAGACCGAATCATTGCCACAATCAACACTGCGCCAGCAGCGACCAGCCATAATCCGATTTGAACGTCTGAGATCGCCAAAACCCAACCCACGATCGCATGAATGATCAACAGCAAGAACAATCCAGACATCGGGACTCGATCGAGATTTTGTCTAGGAATACAAAAAATAGCAATTGCCGTCAGGATTCCGCCGACTACGGCGATCGCTGCATCTAATTCTGTCGGTACGCTCATTTCTCAGAAGCCTCAACTCTATCTCAGCGTAGCAAGGGCAAGGTCTTGTGTTACCCTAGATAAGCTGTTTAAACTCACACATTCAGGATTTCGGGTGGCGAAAGCTACTCCTGAATGGACGATGAACCCGAATTAGGAGATCAATTCATGCCAGTTGTTTCATTGGCTCAATTACTTGAGTCGGGCGTTCACTTTGGGCATCAGACCCGCAGATGGAACCCCAAAATGAGTCCCTACATTTACACCGCTCGTAACGGTGTACATATCATCGACTTGGTGCAAACCGCTCAGTTGATGGATAGTGCTTACAACTACGTGCGGACTGCTTCTGAACAGGGCAAAAAATTCTTGTTCATTGGCACCAAGCGCCAAGCTGCTGGAATTATTGCTCAAGAAGCTTCGCGTTGTGGCGCTTACTATGTGAACCAACGTTGGTTGGGCGGAATGCTCACCAACTGGTCAACGATCAAAACTCGTGTCGAGCGCTTAAAAGAACTCGAACGTCGCGAAGAAACAGGCGGATTGGATCTGTTGCCGAAGAAAGAAGCTTCTGTGCTGCGTCGTGAACTCGAACGGCTTCAGAAATACCTCGGCGGTATCAAACTGATGCGCAAACTGCCAGATGTGATCATCATGGTGGATCAGCGTCGGGAATACAACGCGATTCAAGAATGCGTCAAGTTGAATATTCCGATCGTCGCGTTGCTCGATACCAACTGCGATCCTGACACCGTTGACGTGCCCATTCCTGCTAACGATGACGCAATTCGATCGATCAAGTTGATTGTAGGACGTTTGGCTGATGCCATTTACGAAGGTCGTCATGGTCAACTCGAAGCCGAAGAAGAGTACGACTACGAAGGCGCAGAAGAAGAGTACGACTACGATGAAACGGAAGCTACTGAAGAGGAAGCTGCCGCAGAATAGTAGGGGAATCGGGGAATGGGGGAGGGATTTTCTCCCTACTCCCCACTCCCCCAATTCGTCGGACAATATCAGAGAAGAAATTGGGAACTCAGGCAAATGGCAGACATTTCAGCAAAAGCGGTGAAAGAACTGCGCGAAAAGACTGGCGCAGGGATGATGGATTGTAAAAAAGCGCTGACCGAAAATGGCGGCGATATGGAAAAGTCGATCGAATGGCTGCGGAAGAAAGGGATTGCTTCGGCAGATAAGAAGGCTGGCAAAACTGCGGCTGAAGGCTTGGTCGGAAGCTATATCCATATCGGCGGTCGGATCGGGGTGTTGGTAGAAGTGAACTGCCAAACCGACTTCGTGGCTAGAAACGAAGCATTCCAAGACTTAGTTCGCAGCATTGCGATGCAGATCGCCGCGAGTACGAACGTTGAGTATGTCCGTGTCGAGGATATTCCAGCGGATATCGTGGCGCGTGAAAAGTCGATCGAAATGGGCAAAGACGACCTCGCGGGTAAGCCTGACAATATTAAAGAGAAGATCGTTCAAGGTCGGATTGATAAGCGCTTGAATGAAATGTGCTTATTGCCGACTCCTTACATCAAAGATCCGAACATCACGGTTGAGGAATTGGTGAAGCAGAACGTTGCTCAATTGGGTGAGAACATCCAGATTCGTCGCTTTGTGCGCTTTGTCCTCGGCGAAGGCATTGAGAAGGAAGAGTCTGACTTTGCGGCAGAAGTCGCGGCACAGATCTCCGGCGGTAAATAAATTCTGACTTTGACAAAAACCTCCGAGGTTGTAAAAATCTCGGAGGTTTTACTTTGGGCGACCAATCGAAATCCGGCAAGGATTAATGCGCTTCTTTCCGCTTGCGCATCGAAAGCTGTTTTTCAGGGTCAATCCCTTCAAAGGTGGGGGGCAGCCAAACCCGAACGACTAACAGCAGTGCCATGACGACTAGAAATGCGCAGCCTGCTAGGATCTGCGTCCACTGCACCTCTAATACACCTCGGACAATAAATTCTCTGAGCACTGAAACGATCGCAACTTCGACCGCAACGCCGATCGAGACACGCTGTTCCTGCAAGTAAATGATCAACAACCGGAACAATTCAACCAGAATCAGCAAAAACAAGATGTCTGCGGTGACACCATGAAAATTTAAGGGCGGCAAGAGTGAGAAGAACATTGCCCGCAATTGGATCACCATTACACAGAACAATCCAATACAGAGCGAAACAACAATCAAATCTTGAACCGTTTCTAACGTTTTAACCAAGTAAGCGCGGCTTGAATTGATTGACCACCGTTCTTCGGTCTCAGTCAACGATGAGTACGATGGCTTGATCGAATCCTGCATAGCGGTGGCTCCTTAAGAATGAGTCATGAACTTGATTAAACTTGAGATAAGCTTATATTTCAAGCTAACTTGCATTGGTTTAATTTATAGAATCAATCAAATCTGCGATCGCGGATCCGTTTGGAAGAAACCTGCTAAAGTAAATCTGCATTTAGAAGCGGCGATTTAAGATATGACTAGAGCGGGTGTTGGAATTCGCACAGCCCAAACACGATCGGAACGCATGACTGGGCAAATTCATGTGTACGACGGCGCAGGAAAAGGCAAGTCTCAAGCAGCCTTGGGTGTGGTTTTGCGATCGATTGGACTCGGAATTCAAAATCTCTCACCGACGCGGGTCTTATTGCTGCGATTTCTCAAAGGGCCGGGGCGAACGTATGACGAAGATGCTTCGATCGCAGCGCTGCAACGTGCTTTTCCGCATTTGATTGACCAAGTTCGGACGGGGCGGGGCGAATTTTTTGGGGCAGATGAGATTACGAAGTTCGATCGCCAAGAAGCTCAGCGAGGATGGGATGTGGCGAAAGGTGCGATCGCATCTGGGCTTTATTCTGTCGTGGTGATGGACGAACTCAATCCGGTTCTCGATCTGGGGCTTTTACCCGTGGATGAAGTGGTGAGAACACTGACGTTAAAACCGGATCACATGGAAGTGATTGTCACGGGACGTGCGGCTCCACAAGCATTAGTTGATATTGCGAACTTACATTCTGAAATGAAGCCGCATTATCACTCTGCAAAAGAAGAGGGAATTGCAGGCATTGAGATTTACACCGGGGCAGGAAAAGGGAAATCGACGAGTGCATTAGGTAAAGCTCTGCAAGCGATCGGAAAAGGGATCAGTCAGGATAAATCCCATCGGGTTTTGATCATGCAATGGCTGAAGGGTGGCACTGGCTACACCGAAGATGCAGCGATTAACGCATTGCGTCAGAGCTATCCGAACTTGGTCGATCATCAGCGATCGGGAAGAGATGCGATCGTTTGGCGGGGTCAGCAGCAAGAGCTAGATTATGTTGAAGCGGAGCGGGCTTGGGAAATTGCGAGAGCTGCAATTGCTTCGGGCTTGTACAAAACGATTATTTTGGATGAATTGAATCCGACGGTCGATTTAGAGCTTTTGCCGGAAGAACCGATCGTGCAGGCATTGCTGCGGAAACCTCGCGATACGGAAATCGTGATCACCGGACGGTGTAAGAATCCACCTGCTTATTTCGATTTAGCAACGGTTCACTCTGAGATGGTCTGTCACAAGCATTATGCAGAGAAAGGCGTTGACTTGAAGCGTGGCGTTGATTTTTAGCCGCGGTTGAGGAGATGCGATCGTGTTTTATAGATTCACGATTGCTTCCTCAATTGAGATTCAGTGATCGAATCGACATTATTCTCAAAGCTGAAGCGTTCAGAATAAAGCTTCTAGATCTCGTCGCCCGCTGATGACTCTTAGAATTTCGAGCTGATCTTCTATTTCGTTGACTCGATAAAGGATCACAAAACCCCGTAATGCTAGTCCACGGAGGTCAGGGCGAATATGTCCATAACTGCGACCCATTTTTGGGAAGCTGGCTAGCTGCTGACATTTTGCGTTGAATGCTCTGAGAAACTGCTCACCTGCTTCTAGATTGGTTTGTAAGAAATAGTCAGAGATATCATCAAGATCCTGAATGGCTTCGTCAGAAATAATGTATCGACTCATTGTTGGTTCTGTCGCGCCTGCTGGAATTTCTCAAGGAGTCGGTTCACGACGGTTTCTCCATCTGTACCGCCGTTTTGCTCTAATGATTGAATGGCGGCATCTACTTTCTGACGGGCGGAGTCAATCCAAGCAGGATCTTCTATAAGGCTGTGTTCTTCCCAGTCGTCTAGGAGTTGAAAGGCTTGAGCAAGCAGATCATCAAGCGTTTTGTAACGTCCGCTTTGAAGCTTTTGCTGAATGATTTGGGCTTGTTCTGGAGTGAGGGTGATATCCATTGCGCGATCGATGTTTGCTTTTAGTTTAACATCGCCGATTTTTTGAGATCACGATCGATGGCTGAGCTATGAAGAGCGCGACATACAGGCAGGTGGGTGAATTCCTAAATTTCGCATGACTTGAGTGCGCGATTGATTTCTTACAGTTGCTAATTCTGCGAGTGCTGCCATACGTTCAGTGTTCAAAAGCTCGGCTTGCTCTGTGATCTCGATGAGTTCAGCAAGTTCTGATTCAGTGATCGTGAGGTCTTGCCGTTTAGCAACAAGCTGATCAAATCGAGCTTGTCGATCGCTGGAAAGGCTATGGTTGATTTTTGAAAGTAACTCGGATTCTGAAGAAGATAGATGAGGCGCTTGCCGTTGGGCGCGAAGCTTCAAGACCTGAACAACAAATGCCTCTAGTTCTTGTGCGGGCAGTTGCGCGATCGCGTCTAAAAGTTGCTCAGTAGAAGCTTGCATCGTCATTTCTTCCACAATGGCGATATGTGAATTATGGCGAGAACAACGATCAATATTCTTGTACGATCGCGCTTCTCAATGCTCTGATGATTGGCGAGTTTGATTATAGGGCAAAGGTAATGTAGCTTCGATTGCCTCAAAAAACAAAAGCAGTGCTTGACCCAGGAGCAAGAAGCAGGAGATTGCTGGATTGGGCTGAGCTTAGCCAACAGCAGCGGTCTGATTCTCACAGCACGAGTGGGCAAACGCACCGATGCAATGATTGAGCAGTGAGTGTTCCACACTGAAGGGAAAACAGAGTGCAAACAATTTCATAGCAATGACGGGGCGGATATGAGCGGGTCTTGCCACCTGAAGTTCCGCATCACGTCGGCAAAGACAAAACACAACTAGTAGAGCGCACGAATGGGATTGTTCGACAACAGACCGGACGCTGGCATCGACGGCAGAATAAGTTTGGCAAGGTTTGGGAACAGACAAAGGTGACAACTCGGTTAGTCGTGAGCTACTTCAATTGGATTTAGCAGCATCGTCGATTAAAATTGCGCCAAAAAGCAGCCAATACTTTATATCAAATGTATTAGGGTACGTAATTTTAGAATGTTGTCGAAATTGTGGTCGAAATTGTAATCGTTGTAACCATTAATCTTCTTGTTTAACATTCCGTTAATAGTAAATTTGACAATCACTTAAGCATTTCCTATATTCGTAGGGATCTTGATACATCTTTCTACCTTCATCTGAAACCCATTTTCCGCAGCAAGTTAGCCCGTTACTGTCCATAGAACGAAATAGTTTACGCTTAGTCGCAATGGTGCTCTAGCAAGATCTGACTCAAGGAGTGGAAATGCTTAGAAAGCTTCGGTTGGGGACTCAGTTTACGCTGCTGCTTACGCTCATTTTTCTAGGTGGAATCATTCTGAGTGGAGTTACATTGTCACAGGCAATGCAACGCAAAGCTGAGGATGAAGTCTCTACCAAAGCTGAACTACTGACGCAAACGATGAATGCTGTCA
Organism: Leptolyngbya sp. GGD; assembly: GCF_026735145.1. Taxonomy (NCBI): domain Bacteria; kingdom Bacillati; phylum Cyanobacteriota; class Cyanophyceae; order Leptolyngbyales; family Leptolyngbyaceae; genus Leptolyngbya; species Leptolyngbya sp. GGD. Next base: position 166,256 of record NZ_JAPQKE010000001.1, on the reverse strand, counting down.
GAACTTATACTAGCGAGAACGTTGCACCCCTGCTGCAAAAACAGTTAGAGATCTCGCCGAAGTTTATCAGCGAAACGGTACCTGCTTACTCCGCGCTGACAGTATTTGAGAATTTCCGCAGTCAGCCGGAGCATCGAGATTACATCTACCGAGAAGCAACACTCAATCCCACCAATCCCAGAGACAAAGCTGATGAGTTTGAAGCCAAGCTCGTAGAGCAGTTCCGCCAGCAGCCGGATATGAAAAAACTGTCTGGCTATCGCACTATGGATGGCGTTAACCTATTCTTCACGGCACGTCCCCTATCGGTCAAAAAGGAAAGTTGTTTGCAGTGCCATTCGACGCCGGACAAAGCACCTAAGAGTCAGCTTGCTAGCTTTGGGGATCAAGGAGGTTTTGGCTGGCAACTCAATGAGATTGTTGCGGCTCAGACGATTTATGTCCCCTCAGATCAGGTGTTTCAGCGAGGGCAACAGTATCTAGGGTTGACCATGGGCATTTTTGCCTCGATTTTTGCGGTTGTTGTGCTGGTCATTAATCGACTGCTGAAGCGCAGAGTAATCCATCCCCTTGATCAACTCACGACGATCGCTCACAGTCTTACGACAGACACCATGACCGCTGAGCAGGTCAGCGAATTTAACTCTCCTAGGATTGTCAAGGTGGCGCGTCGAGCCGATGAACCGGGACAACTAGCACGGGCGTTTCAGCACATGGCACGGGAAGTCGCAACCCGTGAGCAAACCTTGAGCCAGGCGGTGGAGCAACGAACCGCACAACTAGCAGAGAGCATGAAAATGGCTCAACAGGCGAAAGCGCAGGCAGAGGAAGCCAATGCTACGAAGAGCAAGTTTCTGGCGAATATGAGCCATGAACTGCGAACACCATTGAACGCCATCATTGGCTACAGCGAGATTTTGGTGGAAGAAATCACCGATCTCAAGGTGCCAAGTCTGATCCCTGATGTGCAGAAGATTCATGGCGCAGGGAAGCATCTTTTGGGATTGATTAACAACATTCTCGATCTCTCAAAAGTAGAAGCGGGTAAAGTCGAGCTTTTCTTGGAAACGTTTGCAATCGCGCCTCTGATGCAAGAGATCACCGATACCTTACATCCACTACTGACTAAGAATCACAATACGCTGGTGGTGAATTGTCCAGACGACATTGGTTCGATGCGATCGGATGTCACCAAACTACGGCAGAGTTTATTTAACCTGCTTAGTAATGCGAGCAAGTTTACTGAAAATGGCACAGTGACACTTACGGTAGAACGTAGAGAACCAGACTGGATCACCTTCTCGGTAAGTGATACAGGCATTGGCATGACCCCAGAACAGCAGGCAAACCTATTTCAGGCATTTACTCAAGCGGACGCATCCACTACACGCAAGTATGGGGGCACAGGATTGGGACTTGTGATTACTCAGCAATTCTGCAAACTGCTAGGAGGAGAGATTCAGGCTGAGAGTGAAACGGGTAGAGGCACCACCTTTACAATGCGATTGCCAGAACAATTACAAAGTCCTGAATCAGACCGACCCACGCTACAGACCTCCTCTACTATGAATGTCAAGCGTGAGGTCAACGGTACTGGAAGCACGATTCTCGTGATTGATGATGATCCCGCCGTTCACGATCTGATGCAACGCTTTCTCGGTCGAGAAGGCTATCACGTCATGGCAGCTCTGGGAGGACAAGAAGGTGTGCGTCTTGCCAAGCAACAAATGCCCGATGTGATTCTGCTGGATATTCGGATGCCACACATGAATGGCTGGGAAGTTCTGAGCCTGCTCAAGTCTGATCCCGAATTGTCAAGAATTCCTGTGATGATCGTGACGATCGAGGATGATCAAGCATTGGGATCAGCATTGGGTGCAGTCGATTATTTGTTGAAACCTGTAGATTACGATCGCTTACTCACGCTCTTGCAGCCCTACCGCACGCAGTCCTCTTCTTGTTCGGTTTTAGTGGTGGAAGACAACACCGAGAATCGGGAGATGATTACCCGTCAAGTCACCAAAGCAGGCTGGCGCGTTTTGGAAGCTGAGAATGGGCGGAAGGCGCTAGAAGTGATGCAGACCGAGCAACCGGGCGTGATCCTACTTGATCTAATGATGCCGGAAATGGATGGGTTTACGTTTATTCGGGAACTTCGACAGCATCCTCAATGGCGATCTCTACCCGTAATTGTGCTCACGGCTAAGGACTTGACCCTAGAGGAGCGGCAATGGTTGGGCGAACAGACGCAGCAGATTTATTCAAAAGGCGAGAATAACCGACAAGTTCTGCTCGACGAGATTCGCAGCTTACTTCAAGTTAAAAACATCTAAATTCCGGGCATTCGTCATGGGCAATCGCCAAATTCAGCATCGGCTTCTCGTTTACCTCCGTCACGAACTCTGTACACCGATCAACGCCATGATTGGGTACAGTGAACTCCTGCTAGAAGAAATCCAAATTCAGCAGCAGACTAACTTAATAAGCGATTTACAAAAGATTCATGCCTGTAGTCAGCAGTTGTTGACCTTAGTCAGTACGATTCTAGATCCCGCCAAGTTGGAAATGAGCCAGATTGAGGGCGGGTTAGATAGCTTTGGAGCAACGCTTCGGGTAGAACTGCTCACCCCGTTGAGTGCTATTGTCGGCTACTGCGAGATGTTGCTAGAGGATGCCCCAGCCTCGTTGATTCCGGATTTAGATAGTCTCAACACCTCTGCCCAACAGTTACTCACGCTAGTCAATGACATTGTGAGCTTGGCACAGCAGCAGTTGCAAATTCTCAACACGCAGGAGGCACAACCTCTGTTACTGGAAAGTCCAGCAGCAGTTACTTTCATACGGAGTGCCACAACAACTCTTGAAACACTGAGTCAGGAGTCGCCTGAGAAGCAAGTGCAAAGCGGAACAATTTTAGCGATCGATGACTCCAATCCTGAACTACTCGCGCGACAACTGAAGCGGCATGGCTATACCGTCACGACTGCGACCTCTGCTCAACAAGCACTCCGGCTACTGAAAGCAATGCCTTGCGATCTGATTTTGCTGGATGTGATCATGCCTGGAATGAACGGGCTGGAACTGCTAGAGAAACTGAAGCAACATGAAAGCTGGCGACATATTCCTGTGATTATGATCTCTGCGTTAGACGAGATCGATGGCGCTGTAAAGTGTATTGAACTAGGTGCAGAGGACTACTTGCAGAAGCCGTTTGACCCTACCTTGCTGAAGGCGAGAATTGGCGCGTGTTTAGAGAAGAAGCGCCTGCGGGATCAAGAAATTCTCTACTTACAGCAGGTCGATCGCTTAACCACAGCCGCCGCAGAAATCGAAGCAAAAACCTTTAATCCGAAGAGCCTTGATGACCTCAATCAACGCAGTGACGAGTTTGGTCAACTGGTGCGAGTCTTCCAGCGCATGGCTCAGGAAGTGCAGTCACGGGAGCGATCGCTAGAGCAACAGGTGAATTTCTTACAAGCAGCGATTCACAAAGAGCAGCGATCTGAGATCGCCGATGAACTCGCGGCGACGAATCATTTTCGCCAAATCCAAAAACGCGGAAAAGGCAGTCGAGATACAGAGAACCTATATCGCGGGTCGCTTTATCCTTCGCTATCTCGCTTTGCTACGAATGGCGATCAATCGAGTGTTGACGATCGAACGAGTGTGACCGATCGAATTCACCGCGTTGATCTCGCAGCAATTGAAACCCAGAGCGATCGCACGACCCAGACTATCATTGTCCACTCTTTTCGGGGCGGCACAGGTAAGTCGAATCTCACCAGTAATCTTGCAGTCAGTTTGGCAAAACAGGGCAAGCGAGTGGGGATCATCGATTCAGACTTACAATCCCCTGGCATTCATCTGCTGTTTGGATTGGACGAAGAAACGGTGACGCTCACGTTGAATGACTATTTATCGGGTCGTTGTGCTCTGTATGAAGCTGCCTATGATGTTAGCCACGCCTTACCCTCGCCGAGTGGAGCCATCTATCTGATTCCAGCAAGTGTGAAAGCGAGCGACATTACTCGTATTCTGCGGGAAGGCTACCACGACGAGAAGTTGCTGGATGGTTTCTCGGAGATTAGTCGGGATCTTAAGTTAGATGTTCTGCTGATTGATAGTCATCCTGGAATCGATCCTGGAACGCTACAAGCGATCGCGGCGTCCGGTTTGCTGCTTCTCGTTCTCCGTCCCGATTACCAGGACTATCAAGGCACAGCAGTGATTGTAGAACTCGCCCGCATGTTATCGGTCGAGGCAATCTCGCTGATTGTGAATCGGGCGCTTCCGGGCTTTGATGTTGAATCCTATCGGCAACAGTTAGAAGCGTCTTACGAAGTGCCAGTCGCCGGAATCCTGCCCTTTTGCGAAGAGTTAATGCATCTATCGAGTAGTGAAATTTTCTCAGTCTGCTATCCCGATCATCCATTTACACAAGTCATTGATCAGATTGGTCAGCAATTTATAAGGTAAATCATTTTAGGAACGCATTATGACCAGAATTCTTTTAGTTGAAGACAACGAGACCAATCGGGATATGCTGCGTCGGCGGCTAGAACGAAAAGGATTTGATGTAGTTGTTGCAATCGATGGCGCGGAAGGCGTTGCGAAGGCTCAAACTGAACGACCAGACATCGTGTTAATGGATCTAAATTTGCCCGTGCTCGATGGATGGGAAGCAACTCGACAAATTAAAGCAAATCCCCAAACTCAAAAGACTCCAGTAATTGCGTTAACCGCAAATGCGATCGTTGGAGATCGTGAAAAAGCCTTAGCTGCGGGTTGCGATGAGTATGATACAAAACCCGTTGATTTTACGCGACTGCTCGGAAAGATTGATACGCTGCTTCAGCCTTCAGAAGTACCGTTACCAAAACCACTAGATCCGGTTCCTGATGTGCCTGGACAAGCGATCGCATGGACTCGCTTGCGGTATGATCTAGAGCAACCGATCTATACCATCGTTGGCTACAGTGATATGCTCCTCGATGCACTCGTCGATCAGCAGAATTCAGCGTTCGCGAGCGATCTCCAGAAAATCCATCTCTCAGGTTTACAGTTACTAAAACTGATCCAAGCGATCCTAAATCCAGCACTCTTAGAAGTTCAGCAGCAAGATTGGACAGCCGATCTTCTAGCTCCAGCGTTGCGCCGAGAATTGCTCACCCCCTTGAGTACTATCATGGGCTACTGTGAGTTGCTTTTAGAAGAGTCGCTTTCTGATTTACTGCCAGACCTGGAGCAAATTCACACTTCAGCTCAGGATCTGCTCAGTCTCGTGAACAATCTAGATAGTTTGATGGCTCGTTATCTCGAATCTAGCGAGGAGCGCGATCGTTTTGATCCACTCAATTTCCCACGGAAACAGCGTAAAGCAATTGATCCATCGATTGAAAATAGCCGAGTGTTAGTGATTGCTCATGCGGGCAGTCCAGTATATCGACAACTCGAACGTCAAGGCTACTCCGTCAAAATTGCGACAACCGTAGAGCTAGGTTTGGCAAGCTCGTTTGACTTGATCGTACTGGATAGCCAGACAAACTTGAACGTGTTGGAACAGCTTAAATCGCATGAAGCGTGGCAACACACTCCCGTCTTAATGATTGCAGCTCCCGATGAGATGGCGCAGATTTCCCAAGCGATCGCCCTAGGAGCAACCGACTACTTGACGAAACCCTTCCCGACTGCCCTCCTCCGTGCGAAAGTTGCAGCTTGTTTAGAACAAACTCAAATGCGGCATCAGTTAGCTCACTACGAAGGCATTGTGGAAGAGTTCAGAGAATATAAGCGACTCGAAGCAGATCTAAATCAGCAACTCGAAGCATTACAGGTTGAGCTAGAGCAAATCAAGCGATCGCATCAAGCCACAGAAATTGTTCAGACCGACTATTTTCGACAGATCTCGTCCAATGCTGAACCCATTGAATTGAAACCTCTAAAAGTTCTCCTCGTAGAAGACAACGACTTAAACTGCGATATGCTCTGTCGCCGTTTACAGCGACATGGCTATGAAGTTGTGATTGCCACCGATGGCGCAGAAGGAGTCTCGAAAGCGCTCTCCGAACAGCCGCAGGTGATTTTAATGGACATCAGTTTACCAGTAATGGACGGATGGGAAGCGACGCAACATCTGAAAGCAAATGCTGAAACTCGCCACATTCCGATCATTGCCTTGACTGCCCATGCCATGACAGGCGATCGCGAAAAAGCCTTAGCCTCCGGTTGCGATGACTATGATACGAAACCGATTGAGTTGCCCCGCCTGCTCAGCAAAATTGAAGACTGCCTCAAAAGCTCAACCTCTAAATAGCAAATCATGTGTGGAAATTTTGGTTTTTTAGGCAAGCGATTGCCGCAAGATGGCTCCGATTTGCTTCCTGAACGAGTGGTCGAAATCTGTCAGACCATGGGGCGAGAAACTGAGATTCGGGGCGAACAAGCCGGGGGAGGCGTTGTCTTCGCCCGCGATCGTGACGGTCGAGTGATCTTTGTGGGCAAAAAAGTCGTCAATCTCAAGCGACGCAATCTGACGCAGTCTCTGGAACATACCTTTGCCACAACACGCTGCCAAGCGACCAAGAAAGGCGCGAAGCCATTAGACGAAGCCATTGTCGGCATCTGGCACTATCGTTATGCGACTAGCAGCCCTCCAGCTATCTTGGAAACCCATTGGCATGAGTGGATGCCAGCGCGATTTGCGAACGTGTGGCGCGTTGAGAATGGACAATGGATCTGCGATCGTCAACTCGTGAACCATCGCATCACCCACAATGGCGACTTCGACGCTTGGACGATCTTTGATGAATCGATTGAAAATGCTCACCTGGGACTCTGGCTCCAACGGGTACTCCATACACCGAATGCCACGCGGGGAGACTCTCCTAAAATCGCTGGAATGATGGATTTACTCATCACGCAAGGCATGTGGGATGCTTCGCTTCGCCTCGCGTACCAGCTTGCAGTTGCTGAATCGCTTGAAGACGCATTTGGCGGGAAACAGCCCTCGGCATCCGCTCCAAATACAGCCCCAACAGAGGAACAGATTAGCGATTGGAGCGCGATCGCGGAACAGGTCTTTCTCAAACACAAGGACAAACTGCTGCTTCCCTATGCCAACTCAATAGTTGAGCTATCCAGAAAACATGTCAATCAGCTTGAACAAGAACTGCTACAAACCCTAAGCCAGCATAGTTCGATCCGCCAATGGTCTACAGCGAAGCAATCTGCCTGGATCAAAACCGCAGTTCACGTTTTCTTCCACAACAACCTGTATCAAGCCACGAAACTCTTTCTATCGAGAGCTAAGGGCAGCTTTGGTCTCGTCACGGCATCGACACTGAGTGAAGCAACGCTCGTCGTCAGTGCTTGGGGACAACCGATCGCAACCGGATTCAATGTCCAAGACAACTATATGGTCTATGCCTCAGAACCTGCGGCGGTTGATGCAGTCCTGTCTCATATTCCCCGATCCTACCGCTTGGATCTCGACCAAAAAGCTGGAGAAATTGCCTGGGTTGGCGTGGATCACATTACGGTGTACTCCATGCTCGAAGACCGTGAACTGCGAAGTTCAGAACTCGAAGAACGCTGGATTCCTCTGCAAGGTAACTCCTACATTCTGCCGCCCGAAGAACAAGCAACAGATCCGGTTCAGCGAGACATTCAGGAGATTCCCAAGGTTCTAAAATCGATCGAGCTATCCTGGCGTGATCCAACTTCATTCAATCGTCAAACAGCAGACTATTTTGCTGAACTCCTAATTGAGCAGGCGAAAAACTGGGATCATAGACAACGGGCAACCGTGAATTTCAAACTAGAACCAGTCACCGATCTGCCCTGCCTTAATTTAATGATTACAGGCGTTGAAAGTAGTCTTTGGCTGGGAGAGCGCTTTGCTGAAGATTTAATCTCGCTATTTCCAGCATTGACCGTTAAAACTATTTCTGCCAATCAGTTACTCCAGCGCTTGCAGTATGGTTGGAAAGGACTGCATCTGGGCAAAACTACGATCGTGCTTGCAATTAGTCAGTCCGGGCAGACCTTCCCCACTCTACAAGCCACGAATGCCCTAGAAGAACTGCGTCGCCAAGGTCATATTGGTGAACTCTTCATCCTGACGGGAGAAATGTGTAGCTTGATGGGAACTGCAATTTCCCAGTATTACTATCAAGAATCTAGTTTCACTCGACGGATTTTGATCAATGGGAGTGGACGACGCACCGCAGAACCGACGACGGTTGCTGTCGCTGCGGCTCAAGCTACCTTAACGGAACTCTTGTTGTATCTAGCAAAACGGCTTCGAGAGCGTTTTCCAGCACATCAGGGCTGCTTTGGGATGACGCTGACGACTACTGAGCTATTGATGCTGGAGCAAACCAAAGATGAGTTTATCCATCGCGCCGAATCCATCGTTGGAATCACGACAAAGGGTGACCTAAACCGATCTTCCGACTATCAGCAACTCATTCACAGTAGCCGAAAATGGGCGTGGCATATTCTCGAAACGCCATTCGCTTGGGGAATTCATGCGCTCTATATTCTCATTACTGTAGGATTAAACGCGCCGCTAGTACAAACTCTATTTCGCGTTCTGTTTAGTCTTGCCAATCTTCCATTGCCTGCGGTATTGCTCCCGTTACTTACCTTAGCAGACATCCTAATCTACATCTTTGGTCCTTGGCTTTGGAGTTTGGGACTACGCTACATTCAGCACAGACCTCTCTTAGCACGCACTGGAAAACGCACCCTAGTAATTGGAGATGTGCCCTGGATTCATCAACTCCTGAAAGTCTATGTGAGTAAGCTCTTTTCGCTCAGTTACGGTATTGCATCTTTAGATGTGCATGGTGCCAATCCCCAGGATCACATGCTGCATCATTTCGGTCATCGAGTCGTCAGAGGAACCCTAATTTTCTTAGGAGTGCCTGATGGTCGGCGGAGCTTGCTGCAAAAAGAGGATGAAAATGCAGTGCTCATGACAGGGAAGCAAGCTACTGGAGTCCAACATCTAAATACTGGCGCGGAAATCATTGCATTGGGGCACAACAGCGCGATCGCACATCAAGGCTTTCAGGATGCCATTGTTCTGTCCAGTGACCCGCTGCCTTTGAGGGAAACAGACGATAGCACTGTTGATCGACAATTGACGCTAGAGCAACTACGGGAAGCTCGCTTTGGAGCATTTGAGCGATTGTTGGCAAGCTATGTCTTCTTCTGGGCGTTGGCAAAACAGGTTGCATCTTTCCCGCTGCTTCGATATCAACACTGGAAGTCCCAGAGCCGCACCCGCATTATGACGACAGCTGCACCTATTTCCCGCGTCACTCTAGACCTATCCAAGCATCCAGTTGAACGGAATCAGTCCAAGTAAGAATCAATGGGCGCGCTATCAATAGACTTCCTTGTGTGTTGAGAGAAGGTGGCAGACCGATATAGCCCTACCTAGTTGTATTAGGACATATGAATGACAACGAAGCTCGAGACGACAATTAAGATCGAAACAACAGCTAGAAACGTTTCGGTTGTACTGTCTCTTTCTTGGCGGTCTTCGATGCTTCTGTCTCTCATCGCAGTGAATCCTTCACACTACAAAACTCGCCCCTTCTCCTTGTGAAGCCTGCCAACTGCGCGCATCGTAATAGAGATCCTCTAGCGAAATGCTATGCAAAGCCTGCTGCAATTTCTGATGCAAGCGATTCCACACACTAAATGCCACCCAATCTTCCGCCTGACCCTCATCGGGTGTGTGATGCGGCAAAGGATCAATGCTTTCACCCACTGCTGCTAGAATCTCTCCCAGCGAAATCTGGGAAGGATGCCGCGCCAGTTGATAGCCTCCATGTGCGCCGCGAATTGAAACGACTAATTCTGCACGTCGCATCTCAATCAAGAGCTTTTCTAAATAGGGAGCAGGGAGATCTTGTCGATCGCTAATTGCTTTCACCGAAGCAGGGCCATACTCCGGCTGAAAACAGAGATCTAAAAGGGCTTTCACGCTGTAATGTCCGCGTGTGGTTAGCTTCATTGAGTCAGATTAAACGCACAGTCTTCATTCTAACCGCGCAATTTCATCAGCTCTTGAGGAGTCGCATTCAGTTTGATGCGAGTAAACGTAATCTCTTGATTGTCATTGAGCGTGAAAAACCACGTGACATTAACTGAAAACATTGGCATTTGAACTTTTCCAGTAATTTGATAGTCGGTTGTTTCAGGAACCGCGATTCCTTCCCGTGGAAAGGCTTGTAATCCTACGGCTTCTCGTTGCAGATAATCCGCGATCGCACTTCTTCCCACGATCGGCGATTCAAACGGCGCTTGCATCGCTCCTTCTGGATCAAATAATTCGCTTGTTGCCTTGAATTCGCCTGCATTTAGCGTTGCAAAGTATCGCAAGATCGTGGGGTGTGAAATGCCTTCAATCTCCATAGAATTTCCCTCGTTTCAGTCAAACTAGAATAGAGAAGCTGCGCAAGAGATGTCATGACGCTTACGGAAGAAATTAAGCAAAAAGCGATCGAGCTAGGATTTCACAAAGTTGGAATTGCATCGGTGACTGATCCGGCTCAAAGTTCTGCGATTCAGGCTTTGCAGAATTGGCTCGATCGCGGATTTCAAGCGGACATGGCGTGGATGGCAAATCCGAAACGTCAGAATATTCGCGAACTCGTTCCAGATGCGCGATCGATGATCTGTGTTGCTTTGAACTATCACACTGCGCAGCAACGACCCGCAGGCAAGGAATATGCAAAAATTTCTCGCTATGGTTGGGGACGAGACTATCACCGAATTTTGCACAAAAAACTGAAAGCCTTCTCGATCTGGCTCGAACAAAATGGAGCGCAAACTCGTTATTTCGCCGATACTGCTCCCGTTCAAGATAAATTTTGGGCACAGCAAGCAGGACTCGGCTGGATTGCGAAAAATGGCAATCTGATTACTCGCGATTATGGGTCTTGGGTGTTTCTCGGTGGTGTTGTCACCAATTTAGATTTAGCGATCGATCAACCTCATACTCAACATTGTGGAACCTGTACTCGTTGCATTGACGCTTGCCCTACCGATGCAATCACAGAACCATTCGTAATTGATGCAAATCGCTGCATTGCGTACCATACGATCGAGAATCGGGCTGAGAATTTGCCAGAAATAGATCTCAAAGGATGGGTCGCAGGTTGCGATATCTGTCAGGATGTTTGTCCTTGGAATCAGCGGTTTGCTCAGGAGACAGATGTACAAGACTTTCAACCGCGATCGTGGAATATTGCTCCGACTTTGAAAGAATTAGCTGAGATTTCTGAAGCAGAATACGATCGACGATTTACCGGATCAGCATTGCGACGCATTAAAATTGGCATGTTGAGACGAAACGCGAAAGCAAATTTGCGCGAATGATCACAGGTGTAAAACAAAGATAGTTGAAGTTTGATCAGGCTCTCCCTCACTCTGGAAAAGACGATAGCGAAACACCCCTACTCAATTCGTTCGGAAATTCGCATCAAATTTTTCTGAGTGAGAGGAGCAAGTTTGTTAGCCTATAGATACAGGAAATCGGGCATTCTTAAGATGCCAAATAGAATATCGACGCTATTTTTTACGAGGGGATGAGCGAGTGGCTGCAACAAACTTCAAAGATTATTACCAAATTTTAGGGGTGAGCAAATCCGCAAGCGCTGATGACATTAAGAAAGCGTTTCGTAAACTCGCGCGCCAATATCACCCTGACGTAAACCCCGGCGATAAAGCAGCCGAGGCAAAATTTAAAGAAGTCAACGAAGCGAACGAAGTTCTCTCTGATCCCGATAAGCGCAAAAAATACGACCAGTTTGGACAATACTGGCGGCAAGCGGATCAAGCGGGTGCATCTCGATCGACTTCCACCTCGCGATCGCCGTTCAATACAGGCGGTTTCGATGATGTCGAATTCGGACGATATGACAATTTCGAGGAATTTATCAACGATTTGCTAGGAAAATCGCCCTACGGACGGACGGGCGATCCTTTCCGCAATGCAGGATATCGTGCTCCAGGCGGTTTTAGTACCGACGAACGCGCCTCAACTGGCGAAAATCTGGATATCGAAGCTTCGATTAAGCTGACCTTTGCAGAAGCGTTTAACGGAACTGAAAAGCGGCTCAGCGTGAACAATGAAGAGATTAACGTCCGAATTCCAGCCGGAGCAAAAGCAGGCAGTAAAGTAAGAGTCCGTGGTAAAGGACGTTTCAGCCGATTCTATACAAGTCAGCGCGGCGATCTCTATCTCACCGTGGAAATGTTGCCGCATTCGTTTTTCCAATTCGATGCCGATGGCAATCTCGTTTGCGAAGTGCCGATCTCGCCTGACGAAGCAGTTTTGGGCGCACAGATCGATGTTCCGACTCCAGATGGAAATGTTGTGGTGAACGTTCCAGCAGGCGTGCGATCGGGGCAATCCTTACGCTTACGCGGCAAAGGCTGGAAGAATCAAAAAGGCGATCGTGGCGATCAAATGGTGAAAATTACGATCGCACCTCCGAAAGAATTAAGCGCGATCGAGCGTGAGGCATACGAAAAGATTCGGGATAATCGCAGCTATGATCCCCGTAGCGCCATCAAAGCCGTGAAGCTTTAAGAGTGGCGGTTTCGACTGCCTACAGAGATTCCGAATTCTGAGTGCAGTCGAAACCCAATTCTCAACGATGAACTCAACTCAATTGATCGATCGCGCTTAACAACGTCTCAACGCTGGCATTGTGATCGAGAAACGAAAAGAGATGTTTGTATCTGAGAATGCCTTGACGATCGATTAAAAATTGAGCAGGTAAAGGCGCACCCAAGGCTTGTCCAGTCTGGTATCGACGAAACGTTTTACAACTAGAATCGCTGAGCAAAGGGAACTGTAATCCCAAGTCTTCAACGACTTTTTTACTTTGCTGCTCGTCGGTACTGGTGATCATGAGAATTTCGACTTGCCGATCGCTAAACTCCTGATACTGCTCATTCAACGCCTTAATATGCGGAAAGCAAAACGGACAATATTGCTTCTCTGTAAAAATCCTTGTGAAAGCTAAAAGCACAGGTCGATCGTTGCGATAATCCGACAATTTCACGCGACGAGCATTTTTAATATCTGGCAGATCAAACTCTGGAGCCGCCTGTCCCAAAGCAAGCGAATTTGTCGCCGGAATCGGCATGAAATTCTGGAAAAATCGCGGATTGATTAGACCACTGAAATCAGTAGATGTCAACATTGTTTAGAATTGTGCAGTAAAAAGTGCAGTAAAAAAGAGGGTGAATTTCACCCTCTATTATGAACGGATTAATCAATCCTTAGATTGCTGCGAAGTACTCTTTCGACTTCACAGGATCAGGATTCATGGTTTGATCACCAGGCTTCCAACCTGCGGGGCACACTTCATCCGGATGCGATTGAACGTATTGAATCGCTTGCAGAGTCCGGAGAGTTTCATCCACGCTGCGACCGAACGAAAGGTTGTTAATCGTGGAGTGCTGGATTACACCATCTTTGTCGATGATGAACAAGCCGCGCAGTGCAATTCCTTCATTCGGATCGAGCACGTTGTAAGCAGTGCTGATTTCTTTCTTGATGTCCGAAACCAACGGATAGGTCAAATCGCCAACTCCGCCTGATTTACGATCGGTTTGAATCCAAGCCAAGTGTGAGAAGGGGCTATCGACCGATACGCCAAGGATTTCAGTGTTGATCGATTTGAATTCTTCGTAGCGATCGCTGAATGCAGTAATTTCAGTCGGGCAAACAAAGGTAAAATCGAGCGGGTAGAAAAACAGCACCACATATTTGCCGCGATAGTCGGACAATTTGATGTCTTTGAATTCCTGGTCGATCACAGCAGTCGCTGCAAAATCAGGAGCCGTTTGACCAACGCGCAAGCATCCTTCTTGGGTCATGGGATTTTTTCTCCTTGCAAGAGTAGCAATTCGTAGTAAAGATTACGAAACAGTTACAACTATATCATAGTCATTACGATTTTGACCTGCGATATGTTTTCCTCTGAAATTGACGCTGCAATTGCGAGACTCGAATCCCAGAAATCCGCTTGGCTAAACGTCGGAACTCAAGCCCGAATCGATTATTTGAAGCGCTGTATGACAGGCGTGATGGCAGTCGCAGAGGATTGGACGATCTCAGCTTGCGAGGCGAAGGGGACAGATTCAGTCGGAGAAGAATGGCTGACGGGATCGGTGACAACGTTAATGACGTTGCGGGCGTTGATCAGAACGTTGGAAGGACGAAAGGCGAAGATTGGGCAGGGAATTGCCAAAGTCTTTCCGGATAATTTGCTCGATCGATTACTTTGGCTAGGATTTCGGGGAGAAGTTTGGACGGAAAGCAGTTCTCTAAATTCCCCGCAAGTGAGGAACTTTGAACCAGGCATTTCTCTGGTCTTAGGAGCCGGAAATGTTGGCTCGACTCCTCCAATGGATTTACTCTATAAGCTATTTGCAGAGAATCAAGTCGTTCTGCTCAAAATGAATCCTGTCAATGAGTATGTCGGGAAATTTTTAGAGCAAGCGTTTGAGCCATTCATTTCAGATGGATTTCTACAAATTGTCTATGGTGGTTCCGATATTGGAAACTATCTCTGTCAGCATCCCAAAATTGATTCCATTCATATCACTGGATCGCATCATACGTACTACGCGATCGTGCAATCTCTCCCTCAACCCAAACCAATCACCTCTGAGCTAGGCTGTGTCACGCCTGTGCTAATTGTTCCAGGAGAGTGGTCTGAATCAGATCTCAAATTTCAAGCGCGTCATGTTGCGAGCATGGTGGCTCATAATGCCAGTTTCAATTGTGTAGCTGCGAAATTGTTAGTAACCGCGAAGGGATGGAAATTGCGCGATCGCTTCCTCACACTGCTCCGCCAAGAATTTGCGAAAATTCCGAGCCGGAAAGCTTACTATCCAGGCGCACAGCAACGATATCAAGCATTTCTCGATCGCTATCCTCAAGCTGAAATTTTCGGCACTCGAACCGAGGAAATTGTCCCTTGGACATTGATTCCGAATGTCCAAGATAACTATGCTTTGAAGACAGAAGCCTTTTGTGGAGTGCTAGCAGAAGTAAGTTTAGACGCGACAACTGCAACCGAATTTCTCGATCGAGCCGTTCCATTTGTGAATGAACAAGTCTGGGGCAACTTGTCTTGTGTGATTTTGACGAAAACAAAGGTCGATTCCGCGATCGCAGAGTTGAACTATGGTGCGATCGGAGTCAATGTTTGGACAGGTGTGGTCTATGCATTGCCTGATTTTGCTTGGGGTGCGTATCCCGGCAATACTTCAGATGATATTCAATCGGGTCAAGGCTTTGTTCATAATGGTTATTTTCTTGATCAGCCCCAAAAATCTGTCTTATATGCACCGTTCCGAATTTTTCCGACTCCGTTCTGGTTTGCCGATCATCGCAATTTAGCAAATTTTGCCAAGCGAGCCGCAGAACTCCAAATCACGCCGACCTGGAGTAAATTTGCTCAAGTGATATTTGAAGCGTTACGAGGATAGTTATCGATAATGATTGCCCAAGTATTGATTATTCTGTTTAGTTTTCTTAGTTTTTTTATTTCGATTTGGGTTGTCATTCCTGCTCCAATTTTTTCGCTATTACCATTAAGTGTTGGCGCACCAGAGATTAGTCACTGGTTAATTGTGACGAATGCGATCGCAGCTTTCCTGGCATTTGTCCGCCTCAAATCTCTGCCCATTTTTATCGGAATGCTGTTCGCTTTGGGCTTAAGCTTGCTGCCTGCATTGCAATTTCCCACCACAGCAGAACGCGCCGAAATTGCAATGCAATCAAAGCTAAGCAAGATTCCATCTTTACCCAATTTTCGATCGTCACCGTTCAATGTTTTAGATGCATTTCAAGGAATTCCTCGATCTCAAGTCCGTCGCACACTCGATATTCCAGTTGCGAATCCCGACAATGTGCAACTGACGATGAATGTTTATCGTCCGAATAGAACCGGAGAGAATCCGGCGATCGTCGTGATTTACGGAGGAGCCTGGCGATCAGGAAGTCCAAATTCTAATGAACAGTTCAGTCAATATATTGCAGCACAAGGATATACAGTTTTAGCAATCGATTATCGTCACGCTCCAGAATATAAATTTCCCACTCAAATTGAAGATATTAAAACTGCATTAAAATTCATTCAACAGCATGCCGACGAATACGAAGTGAATCTCGATCGTATGGCAATCATGGGACGTTCTGCAGGCGGACATTTAGCAATGTTAACGGCTTTTGCACTCGATGCTTTTCCGTTCCGCGCCGTTGTCAATTACTATAGTCCCGTCGATCTGACCGATGGTTACAACAATCCTCCATTTCCTGATCCAATTGACAGCCGAACTGTTTTACGAAATTTTCTCGGTGGTACACCCCAAGAATTCTCGGATCTCTATCGTCAGGCATCGCCTTATCAAACTGTGCGATCGCATCTCCCCCCGACTCTACTCATTTACGGTGGACGCGATCACATCGTGCAATCAAAATTCGGACGTGCGATGTATGAAAAGTTAAACCAAAATGGCAACATTGCCGTATTCATTGAAATACCCTGGGCAGAACATGCTTTTGATGCAGTTTTCAATGGTATTAGCAATCAATTAGCGCTTTATCACACTGAACGCTTCCTAGCGTCTTGGCTGAAGTAGGGCAAAAGAAGATCACTTCTGTTGATCTTAATCTACAGACCTCGATCGCTTGGTAAGATCAGCAAACTGCCATTTTTTAAGAAGGGTTTTATGTCTTCTGTGATTCCTGTCTCGCTGCCGCAAAATTCTTATGACATCGCGATCGCATCGATTGCTGAACTCGGAGATCGTATCCAGCCGCTTTCCAAACTGGGTAAAAAAGCGCTGATTGTCTCGAATGCAGCAATTTTTAAGCAGTACGGGCAAACGGTGACAGATTCCCTGACACAAGCAGGTTTTACCGTCAGTTCTTGCTTATTGCCCGCAGGAGAACGGTATAAAACACCCGCCACCTTGCAAAAGATTTATGACGCAGCTCTGGAAAATCGATTAGAGCGATCATCGGTGATGATTGCCCTCGGCGGTGGCGTGATCGGAGATATGACTGGATTTGCAGCAGCGACTTGGCTAAGAGGAATTAATGTCGTACAAGTGCCTACATCGTTACTCGCAATGGTAGATGCGGCAATTGGCGGCAAAACGGGTGTGAATCATCCTAGAGGAAAGAATCTAATTGGCGCATTTCATCAGCCAAGATTGGTGTTAATCGATCCAGAAGTGCTGAAAACACTGCCTGCCCGGGAATTTCGAGCGGCGATCGCGGAAGTCATCAAATACGGCATCATCTGGGATGCAGAATTGTTTGAAATGCTGGAACAGGCAAAACGATTAGATCAAATCCGTGCCGTTGGAGATGAACTGGTTCGAGAAATGTTAGTGCGATCGGCGAAAGCAAAAGCACATGTCGTTAGCAAAGATGAGAAAGAATCAGGATTACGAGAAATTCTTAACTATGGGCATACAATTGGACATGCGATCGAAAGTCTGACGAATTACAAAGTGATCAATCACGGTGAAGGAGTTGCGATCGGAATGATGGCAGCCGGATTGATTGCGGTAGAAATGGGATTGTGGGATCGAGCAGAATGCGATCGTCAGAAAGCTTTAATCGAAAAAGCAGGATTGCCCACTCAGATTCCAGGAGGATTCGATCGTTCAGAAATTGTGCCGACTTTACAGGCAGATAAGAAAGTAAAAGACGGAAAAGTTCGATTCGTCTTGCCGCGCCAAATCGGGACGGTTATTGTCACAGATCAAGTTGCACCCGATACGATCGAAAAAGTACTGAATTCAATAGACCTGTTGCGTGATCCGTGAAATTAAAAATGAGCACTTCGATGCTCTTCGAGTTTGTGTTGAGGTAGGGCGGCTCTCGCGGCGCAGGTTAACCAACCCTGCCTCAATATTCAGACTATGCGATTGGTTCTTCGCCCACAGCAACCCAGCGATATGATGACTGGATTGCTGTGCAAAAAAAGGTAACAGCTTCCACGTAAAACCAAACCATTCAAGACATTTTGTTCCCCTACAACGAAGTGTTACAGAAAGGCCTGAACGTCTCAATAAACAGGATGACTTAGAAATGGAATGGAATCATAAACAACGGCAGAAGCACGATCGATAATCCCATCCACACAAAATAGCTCTGCGGTTCCTCACTCTCTGTCTCATCTAGCAAAGCATCGATTCGCTCATCCAGACGTGTTCCGCTCAACGCTGCAATCCAAGGTTCAGTCTGCATTTGAGAAGCAGAAACGATAGAGAACAATGCTTCAGCGAGTAACAAACCATCCGTCTGCCGAGCTGCCCAACGATCTGCCCGTAGCTCTCGCAGCAAAATCAATTCTTGCCACAGCGCTTCCGTATTCGGGAGCCATGCGGTTAACCGACGCAATCCGCCCAACCAAAAGAACCAAAATGTATCCCGATAATGTCGATGCGCCTGTTCATGAGTCAGCGTGACTTGCAAATGCGATTCGTCTAGCGTTTCTAATAAGCTATCACTCACAACTAACTCAGGATTCCAGAATCCGATCTGAGCAATGTACGGTGTCGAATGCTCTAGTAATCGAACGGGTATTTCTAAAACCGTTTCTTCTGGCATTTGCTTCACTTGCTGAAACGATTTCCGAGCTTGCCAAGCTAACTGAGCAAAGAGAAAAACGGCTACCATGAGAAACCCGATCGCAATTCCATAACTTCCCCATCCTTCGTGCCAGCGCATCATCTGACCGCGCGGTCCCATACACAGAATCGCGATCGCACTTGTAATCAACAACAAAGGCGGAAACAGAAATGCACCTAGTGTCGTCTGCCAGCGGGTATTCCAGCTTTCCGTTCGAGCGCGCCAAGCCCATCGAACCGCGATCGCCAAACTGAGCGCAACGAGTAGCAACATCAAATGCATTATCGTTCCTCCCGTTTTTGACGAGCCGCTTTCAGCCGTTGTGCGATCGCGTCTAGCTGATCGCAACTCGCTTGATCCAAACTATCCGCAAACGCTGCCACAATATCTGGATTCGTTACGGCTAGAAACTGATTTAATTGCTCCATCGCTTGCAGCGCTTTTGCCTCAGATTGAGACACGATCGCCGTCCAAGTGAACGAGCGATTCTGTTTATTGCAGGCAAGCCAGCCTTTCTTCACTAATCGATTGAGAACGGTTGTCACTGAAGTGTAGGCAAGTTCGCGATCAGGATCGGTCAAAATGCGATCGTGAACATCCTTCACAGTCACCGTTTCAAGTTCCCAAACGATGCGAAGAATCTCAGCTTCTAAAGGACCGAGCGAGAGTTGTTTCGGGCGATAGTCTGGAAGCGAAGCCATCTGTGACAATTCGAGAAGTTCAAAAAGGATCATACCTTGAGATCACGAGATCGAGAAAGCTCTGTCTGCTGTAAGAAACTGGCTTCGACTTTCTGCTAAACGAGTCCCTGACTGATGTGCGGGGCTTTTTTCAAACGATATCGCATCGGCAAATTGTAAGGTTTGCTTAACCAAGAGTGGGGAGTAGGGAGTAGGAAGAACCCAAACTTAGATTTCTCCCTATCTCCCTATCAGATTCATTGTGGTGAACGAGTACGCGAGACTTAAACCACGATCGCAAACCTTGCTGCTAATTCCCGCATTGCCGAACTTAGTACAGGCTTGTGATTTAACCACTGGTAAAACGCTTCTTGGCTCTTCGCGATCGACACCCCTAAGCCGAGTTGCCCATTCAGCACTACCAACCGTTCTAACCGCCGAATCTGAGGCTCTACCGTTTTCAGATCAGCCTCATTCAGCACCATCCACAACGATCGCTCAATCAAGCGCTGCAAAATCTCGCGGGCTTCCGGTTGCTGCATCTGACACCGTAAATGCGCCGCCTCAGTTGCGATCGCTTCCAACTGCCCCAAATGCATCAGACTGGCATTCCACTCATCCATATCTTGTTCGAGCGATCGCAGGGTTAGCAACAAGCGATGCCCGATCGCAATTTCTGCTGCAACCTGCAACTCTCGTGGCACAGGTAATTCATCGCGATGAAACGCCATGAGCACTCCATAGTTATCGCGATATACCTGCGTGTAAAGCTGATCCAACCGCGTCAGAGTCTCCTGGCTGAGCAACTGCATCATCCGATGCCGCTCCTCTGCAAAAAGATCT
The DNA here is from genome assembly GCF_026735145.1 of Leptolyngbya sp. GGD. NCBI lineage: Bacteria > Bacillati > Cyanobacteriota > Cyanophyceae > Leptolyngbyales > Leptolyngbyaceae > Leptolyngbya > Leptolyngbya sp. GGD. The sequence continues at coordinate 146,045 of NZ_JAPQKE010000001.1, read as the reverse complement.
TGCAGACTATAGGCAGCTTCTCCAAATGTCTGATTCATCTTCAGAATCGTCTGAGCCGCACTGCCTTGAGCCAGCGTTTCAAATACCTGCTCTTTCACCTGCGTATAGCTTCGTCGTCCAGTAAACGGCTGAATACAGCAATAAAAATCCCATCCGCAAAGATGCAGCACCGCAAAAATGAAATGCCGACTTTCGCGAGTAATTTCTGAAGTTAATTGCAACTGCCCGATCGCTAAAGTCACAGATCCCATCCGTTGAGCCTGATAATCTAACTGATTCGCCGTATAGCAGTAAACCCGCTCCTCACGTGCATAAGACGTAAACAGTGAACTGATCGCATAGTGTGCCGCCACTTGTTCAAACGAAATCTGGGCTGGAATCACTAACTGTCGATAAACTTCCGCTCCATTTTTGAAACAATCGACATTACTCGGAGCCGAAATCAACCGCTTGGTAAATCCTTTCTCAAGCTGAATTCCAGACACATCTCCAGCAAGTTCTAACGCGCGCGCCGCATAACGTAAAATCTGCGTTCCTTCTGGTCGAGAAAGCTCCTCAAAAAACCAACCACAACTGGTATACATCAACAGCGCATGTCGCTGCATTTCGAGTAAGCGGACAGCATCTAATCGCTCACCATTGCCCAATTTCTGAACCTGATGCTTGGCAAGAAATTTAGATAAGTTGCCGCGATCGCGGATCACTTGAATATATTCATCCCGCGCTGCCCAAGGATCATTAAACAGCTTTTTGCCTTCTTCTTCGTAAACTCGAATCAACTGATCCCGCAACCAATCGAGTGAATCTCGTAGCGGTCGTCTCCAGTGTTGATGCCATTCCCCACCCCCACCACAGCCACAATTCTCTTGCCAACGATCGACGCCATGCGCGCAGCTCCAAGCGGTCACAGGCTTCAATTCCACTTCCCAAGTCGGTGGATTGAGACTGAGATAATGTGCGAAATTCGTCACCGTCCAATCTCGACGCGGAAATTCCTCAATAAACGCATACGCTAAACATTTCTCAGTTCCGCCTTTGTGATGTCCAAATGTTTCGCCATCGGTCGCCACTGAGATCAACTGAGTCGGACGATGATCCCCACGCACAGCCTGTCCTAAGCGTCCTGCAAGATGATGCGAACTACTCAGCGCGGTATCAAATCCCATATCGCGAGAAATGGGACCGTCATAAAAGAAGATATCTAAATAAGGAGAACTGTGATCCCCAGGATTGAGAAAACAGCGATAAGGACGGGTCGGATCAATCTGTCCACCCCCAACTTCTTGCCAATCTGCATCGGAGAACGCTCGACATCGTTCTGCCTGAGAGGGAGCGAGAATCGTAAACTTAATTCCCTCTTCAATTAAGGCTTTGACGGTGGGGTAATCGATCGCGGTTTCTGCCAACCACATGCCTTCGGGATCGCGTCCAAAGTGCGATCGAAAATCTGCTTTCCCCCAGCGAATCTGAGTTCGCTTATCGCGCTCATTTGCCAAGGGCAAAATAATGTGGTTATAGACTTGAGCGATCGCATTTCCATGCCCGTTCAATCGCTCACAGCTTTTGCGATCGGCTTCGACAATCCGTTGATACACCTCAACGTCATGCCGCTCAATCCAACTCATCAGCGTCGCGCCAATGTTAAAGCTCAAATACTCAAAATTATTGACGATCCCCAGTAACTCACCAGACTCGTTTAGCACTCTGGCAAATGCATTGGGGCGATAGCATTCGTAGTGAATCCGCTCATTCCAATCGTGAAACGGTGCAGCACTGGGTTGCCGCTCGATCGCATCAAGATAAGGATTCTCGCGGGGGGGCTGGTAAAAGTGACCGTGAACCGTGACGTAAACCCCAATTGCAGTTTCTAGGGGATCCGTCGATCCATCAGACAAACGAGTTGAAACATCAAATGAAGTCATTGAATCAATTTCCACATTAAAAGTGCGTTTACGCTGCATCCGAACAAGGGCGTAAACAGAACGGGTCAAACTTAGAAAACTTAGTGAGGTGGAGGCAGCCTTGCATAGAGATTCAGGAATGCGCTCGATCGCAAATTTCCCTGCTTCAACAATAACAAGCCTAAAAAAAACACAATCTAACTCATCACCAACGTCTATTCTGACCAAAATGGGTGCTCAGAGCTAGATTGTGATAACGCTGATGTGACAGCGGAACGACAAATCGAATGGCTGCGACCCATCATTCTGCAATCATCTGTATCGATTCAACCGCATTTTGCACTCCATTTCACAATTTTTTAAGATCCCCGCACGGGAGTTAACATCTTCGCGACGAATCTCAACGCTTCGTTACCTCTCCCCATCTCCCTACTCCCCATCTCCCCACTCCCCACCCTCAATTCCTCGATCAAAGAAGAAGAATCGTGAGTATCCTATTGAGAGAAATTTCTCATTCTGGAACCCGAATGTCAGTCAAAAACATCATTTTTACAGTGCTACTGGTGATGATCCCGGTTTCGATCGCAGCCCACTACCTCGAATGGGGATCGCTGATCGTTTTCGCCACTGCTGCTGCTGCAATTTTGCCACTCGCAGCCTGGATGGGGACAGCAACAGAAGAAATCGCTGTTGTGGTCGGTCCCACGTTAGGTGGCTTGATGAATGCCACATTTGGCAATGCTACCGAATTGATTATTGCGCTCGTTGCCCTGAATGCAGGGCTGATCGATGTGGTCAAAGCCAGCCTCACAGGCTCAATTATCGGGAATCTGCTGCTGGTCATGGGTTTATCGATGTTGCTCGGCGGACTCCGTTACAAAGAGCAAGAGTTTCAACCGATTGTCGCTCGCGTGAATGCGTCTTCGATGAATTTGGCTGTGATCGCGATGCTGCTTCCTACTGCGATGAATATTACGTCTGCCGGGATTTCAGGAGATGTTTTACAAAAACTGTCGATCGCAGTCGCGATCGTGCTGATCACGGTCTATGCTCTGACCTTGCTCTTTTCCATGAAGACTCATACTTATCTCTATGATGTCGGCGTTGCAGAGAACGAAGAATCCGCTGAGTCAAATCTCACTCATAAAGAACCGCACGAAAAGCCCAATCTTGTGTTGTGGTCGATCGTGCTTTTGGTCTGTACCGTCTTAGTTGCGATCGAGTCTGAACTGCTGGTCGATAGCTTGGAAGAAGCCACCGCAAAATTGGGATTAACCGCGCTCTTTACTGGGGTCATCTTGCTCCCGATCGTGGGAAATGCCGCAGAACATGCCACAGCAGTTACAGTCGCAATGAAAGACAAAATGGATCTGTCGGTTTCAGTTGCCGTGGGTTCAAGTTTGCAGATTGCGCTATTTGTGGCTCCAGTGCTAGTGATTGCAGGCTGGTTTATGGGTCAGCCGATGGATTTGGACTTTAATCCTTTTGAATTAGTTGCCGTTGCCGTTGCGGTTCTAATTACGAACTCGATTAGTTCGGATGGACGATCAAATTGGCTCGAAGGCACGTTATTACTGGCAGCGTATTTAGTGCTGGGATTAGCATTCTACTTCCATCCGGTCATAGTTTAGGTGTGATGGCACAACGCATTCGATTGGGCGGATCGATTGAATGCGTTGTAGCAGAACAAAATCTGTCACAGAACAAATTCATCTCTTGAACAATCTCATCCACTCTTTTTTAAGCCTGTATAAATTAACCAGGTTGATCCGGATCACAATCTAGAAACCCGGAAAGAAACCAATAAGTCTGGTAGTAAAAAATATGTGAAGCACACACCGTATTTCTGTATGAAATCCGTGTGAAGTGACTCAAATTACACTGAGCTTTCACGGATTTCGTTACCATAAACCATACTTTGACCTTGCCCCGGTCGAGTTTACTGAAAAATCACATGACGCATTTTGTTCCTGAAAACTGGGGTTGAGGGCTACGGAAGTTATGAATACTGGGTCAATCTATCACGGTCGCAGCATTTCGCAAGAAGAAGAACGACTTTATCATCATCTTTTACACCTTGTTCAAACTGAGCCGCCGCATCGCCTGATTGAAAGATTTCGGCTCTTATTTATCGAAGGCACCGGATATCCTGATCCAGAACTTCAAAAAACCGTCGATCTCTTAATCCAATCTCCAAGCGCAGCGCAAAATTTCCGCTTCGTTCTCAATCGCTGCTGTCACATTTTGATCAATCGGTGGCAATCTCGCCCGCATCAGTACGAAAAAGTGGCGGAACTGATCAGCTTGTTCGAGTCTAAACCGAGCCGCCCGATTGCAGGAGATTTTTCGCGATCGCGCTTAATCAATCGACAACGACAAATCACTCAGGCTTTCCAGCATACCGAGCAATACCTGACCCTGAAACGGCTATCGAGCGTTCTTCTCCCCGAACTGACTCCTGCTGAATCGCAACCTTTCGGAACCCTAATTCGCCGTTACCCATATCTCTACGAGCATTGTCTTGTCACTGAAGGAACCCCAAACGTCCAAAAAGCCTCGATTCGCCAGCTTCAAGCCGAACGCCAGAAGCAGTTTGAACTAGATTTATCCAAATATGTCACGTACCAAGTGCGTCGAGCATCGAGCAACCGCGTGATTCATCCCGTCGAAAATCCGACTTTATTAGATGATCGATCGCTCAGTTCAGCGTTACATCAATTCACGGGGAAAATTGACGGAAACTATACCTGTAAAGACGTTGCGAAGCGGTTTTCCGTGCACTGTCAGCAAGCCAAATCCTACAAGCATTTCAAAGCTGACCTTTACCACTATCTGACTGATGCAGTCAATCCAGCTTATGGAAATCGTCACTTCAATCAACAACTTGGGCAGTTTCTCAAACAGACCTATTCAGAAAGTGAAAACCAGCCGCTGAGCGATTTTCTGATGACGCGGACTTGTAGCCAATTGCTGAATTTCCTCGTCATTGACAGTCTTCAGCAACCGCAGCATTTTGTCTTCATCGATCTGCTCTCCAATCTGGGCGCAACTGCAACAACTCGTCTGCTGCTGCAAATTGTTTTACTCTGTCAGCGCGTCAAACCTTATCTAGAAAAGCGATTTTCAGTGTTATTCCATCACTATGAAGGCTACAGCCGCGATCGCGTTCAATGGCTGGTCGCGGCAATGGAAAACTTACAATTGGCACTGAGTACGAACTTCAGCGATTTAAATTTATGTCTTGTTCATCAACTCGTGCGCTGAAGACGAGAATTTGTGTTAACCTGCTCAATGGTAGGTAACTCATTCTGTCGGATGCTGTGCATACTCTGGTGTGGACAGTCATTTTTCGTCTGAGTCCGTTCAAAAAAGAACCATCACTTTCAAGAATTATTCTACTGGAGGAACAGCATGACCCAAGTGGTTTTAGGAGAAAACGAAGGCATTGATTCAGCGTTGCGCCGCTTTAAGCGCCAAGTCTCAAAGGCAGGGATCTTAGCAGATCTCAGATCTCACCGTCATTTTGAAACTCCGCTCGAAAAGCGCAAGCGCAAAGCGATCGTGGCTCGCCGTAATCGCCGTTACCGCTAAAGACCGGGGTCGATTCTTGTTTTTGAGAATCGATTTTTAATGGGCAAAGTTCGTTTCTAAACGGCGTTGCTAGGATGGAGAGAAGTGAGGATACTTCTCTGTGAATTTATGACTGACTCCATTTCCGATACGGGCAAATCTTTGGATCAGGAACTAGACGAAGCGATTTCAGGCTTTGATCAGATCCAGACCGAGTTAAATTATCGACAGGCTCAAGCAACGCTACGCGAGTTAGTTGAGAATCTAGATTTAACCGCCCAAGAGCGATCGGGTTTGGAGTCAGAAATTCACGGACTAGAGACGATGCTCGAAAAGCTTGATCGACTCGTCGTTCAAATCGCAGCTTTTGGTATGGTCGGGCGTGGCAAGTCCTCGCTCCTGAATGCTCTACTGGGGCAACAGATTTTTGAAACGGGCGCGATTCATGGTGTGACTCGATCGCAGCAGTCCGCGAATTGGAGTATTGAAAGTGAAGCGATCGCGGGCAGTGATCAAGAGATTCTGCGCGTGACGCTTCCAAGCGTAAATCGCTCTCAGATCGAACTGATTGACACACCCGGCATCGATGAAGTGCAGGGTGAAGCGAGAGAGGCGCTAGCGCGTCAGGCGGCTCAGCAAGCCGATCTTTTGCTGTTTATTGTGTCAGGCGATATTACGAAGGTTGAATTTCAGGCGCTTTCTGAACTACGAAATTTCGGGAAGCCCATGATTTTGGTGTTTAACAAGATCGATCAGTATCCCGATGCCGATCGTATGAGTATTTATCAAAAAATCCGAGATGAGCGCGTCAAAGAATTGCTTTCACCGGATGAGATTGTCATGGCTGCGGCTTCTCCCATGGTCGCTCGTGCGGTGAAACGTCCTGATGGTCGGATGTCGGCACAGATGATCCGACTTGATCCGCAGGTTCAAGATCTCAAACTCAAAATTCTAGAAGTCTTGCATCGAGAGGGGAAATCTCTGGTTGCCTTAAATTCGATGTTATTTGCCGATCAGATCAACGATCGCTTACTCCAACGAAAACTCGACATTCGTGAGCAGACGGCAAATCGCACGATCTGGAATGGCGTCATGACGAAAGCGATCGCCACGGCAGTTAATCCAGTCATGGTTCTCGATTTAATTAGCAGTGCCGCGATCGATGTGGCGATGATTATGAGTTTGTCAAAACTCTATGGGATTAGCATGACGCAGCAAGGCGCGATTAAACTGCTGCAACGAATTGCGATCGCGATGGGTGGCATTACAGCAAGCGAGCTTTTAGCCAATCTAGGACTCAGTTCGCTGAAAAGTCTACTAGGCTTATCGGCTCCCGCAACAGGCGGATTATCTCTCGCGCCTTATCTCTCGGTTGCAGTGACGCAAGGAGCAGTTGCAGGCGTTTCGACTTATGCGATCGGTCAAATTGCCAAGGTTTACCTCGCGAATGATGCCTCATGGGGGGCAGAAAGTCCGAAAGCGGTCGTGACGAAAATCCTCTCCTCATTAGACGAAGATTCGATTCTGAATCGAATTAAAGATGAACTCCGAGCCAAATTAGACCTGTCTGCCCGACAGCCTACTAAGTAACACGTGAAATTAACGATGTCAGGATGCTCGATCGCTCAGTTACGATGTTCTGAGTGTTTTCTTAATCCTGCGCATGATTCGACTCAATCAAATGATGATGGGGGTTTCCGTCGCCGTTGGCTGTCTGATTTTCGGGATGCAAACTACGCCTCAACTGTGGCATCAGTTCCAACTCTGGCGCAATCAAGGCGTATCTTGCGAACGATCCACAGACGACGGTAAAGCGACCTTTTACGGGCAAGACTGTCTCTAAATCTCTTGCATGGCTTCTGTCACTTGGCGAGCCACAAACGGCACAATCTCTTCATTATTGCTATGGGCTGTGCCTTCGGTAAAGACGACCAATAAATAAGGCTGCAAGCTTGGAACTTCTACATAAGCAGCATCATGACGCACTCGGCTCATCAAGCCTGCTTTTGACCACACTCCAGCATTTTGAGGCACACCGCCACCAATAAATCCAACGACTTGATTTTCCGGATCAGCTTCGAGATCAGCAGGATTGAGCGATCGCTTCATCAACTCCATCATTTGTTGCGATCGTTCTGCTGTGACAGCAACACCGCCCACAATACTATGCAACAACCGTGCAGACGCGATCGTCGTTAACATATTCCGATTCTCAAAATTCTCGCCGTAAAAGGCTCTTTCTCGTCCATAAGGACCATCACACCACGTCTTCTGATTCACATTAATCGTCGTGAACTCCGACCAATTCAGCGATTGCAAATAGCGATTAACAATATTGCGCTGATATTTCCAGGTTTCAAAGGGTGCAGCAGGTAATTCAGGACCGCCTGTCGTCCCACTCAGCACATCGACGACTAATCCGGTCGCATCATTGCTGGAATCGACGATCATATCGCGCATGGCTCGATCGAGTTCCGCAGACGATGGGATCATGCCTCGTTCTAACCATTCATGGGCTGCGACTAAGTAGAATAATTTGACGACGCTTGCCGGATAAATATTCTCAACGCCCCGATAGGCAAATCCTCTAGGAGAGCGCTGCCAAAATTCTTCAGGACGAATTGCACCGCCAGTATTGACGAACACAGGCGAGTCATACACAATCCAGGTGATTGCGATCTGGTTGGGAGCAAGCGTCGGAAATGCTGCCCAAGTCGCTTGCAATACGCGATCGCCCAATGTTTCTAACCGTTCGTCTTTGTGGAAGAAAGTCATAGTCAGTGAAATTTTCGTCTTATGCAATATCGCACGATCGCGAATCTCAATCTCTACGATTCACCAGATTTAACGCGTCTGGCAACCCAATCGGCTCAAGGTCGTTACCTGCAAATTTTGTCGGAATCACCGCTCAAAGTCATGACCTGTGAGGATGAGTATCCAGGGTGGCTCGATCCGAATGATTTACAATTTTTAGAAGCCGTTGCAACGCCTTATCACGCCCCCGTTTGGACAGAAGAGGAAATCCGAGATTGTATTCCTGAAGTGATTGCCTTTACTCAAGCAGCAATGGCTGTACCCAATGAGTATCTTTGGGGTGGAACTGTTGCTCCAAATTACGATTGTTCAGGATTAATGCAAGCTGCTTTTGCTTCGGTTGGCATTCGCTTACCCAGAGATGCCTATCAACAAGAAGCATTTCTGCACCCGGTTACAGATTTAATTCCAGGAGATTTAGTCTTCTTTGGAACGCCTGAGAAAGCGACGCATGTTGGGCTTTACTTGGGTGAGCAGCGCTATATTCACAGTTCTGGTAAAGATCAGGGGCGTAATGGAATTGGAATTGATGTGCTTTCGGCAGAGGGCGATCGAGTGAGCCAGACTTACTTCGCTCAGTATCGAGGTGCAGCCAGAGTGATTCAAAGCTACATTCCCTAAATCAAAAACTCCGGGCTTGGCCAAGCCCGGAGTTGTGAGATCTGGTTAACAGACAAAACGCTTGAATATCATCTTGACTGCGTTTCTGTCCCGCACCGGATTCAAAACCCGGTACTAACTGTGCGAACTCCCTCAAGGGACTCCCGAACCTAGCCAATGGCTCAGAAAGACAGTCTCTTCAGAGACTTTGTCCGACGATCACGGGGTTTCAACTCGTGCGGACTCGTGCAGGCTATTCAGTTTCCGAAATGGCTTCTACTTTCGCTTCTACTTTTTCAGGTTCAGGTAGCGATTCAACAACATCCGGATTCCGTTTGGAAAATCCCCAAGCAAAGACGAGCGCGACGAGTGTAATCATCAACCATTCCGGTGGGACAAGCTGATCGTTCACCACCCGCAGAAGCAAGCGAATGCCCACAAACGAAACTGTGATATAGCCTGCATCTTCCAAATGCGTGAATTCTTCCAGCCAACCAATAAACAAGCCTGCCATAAATCGCAGTGCCACAATCCCGATCGTGCCACCGAGCAGAATCAGCCAAGTCTCTTGAGAAACCGCGATCGCAGTAGTCACACTGTCAAGCGAAAAGGCTAAATCCGTCAACGCAATCAACGGAATCGCCTGCCAAAGTGAAGTAAACCGCGGCCCATGATGCGCGTGTTCCTCATCTTCTTGAGACGTGAAATACTGAAATACCAACCACAACAGATAGAGCGCTCCCGCCAACTCAAACTGCCAGTAGCCAATCACCCAAGACGCAGCCAAAATCAGCGACATCCGCAAAACATAGGCAAAGACCAAGCCAATGTTTAAAGCTTGACGCTCCAACTTGAGATTTTGCAATCCCTGAGTCAAGGCTGCAAGTGCGATCGCATTATCAGCCGAAAGCACACATTCCAAAGCTACTAAAACGAGCAGCACCAGAAATGTTTGCGGGCTAAGTTGATCCGGAAAGTTCAGGTCTATCATGTCGAGAATTTCGTGCCAAATTGGCAAAGTAGACACTTCATTATCTACTTAAGTGTTTCAGTTTGCGACGATTCTGAGAGGTACGGAAGTCCGATCTAGGTGGAGAGTGGGGAAGTTCTTCTGCAAGTGCCCAAAAAAGCAATACAACTCTCTTTACTCCCTACTCCCCACTCCCCACCTCAATCAACCGCCATATTGCCAACCCGTATCCGCCAAATTCAAAGCCGCTCCCTCTCGATGCACCCCTGCTGCGATCACTTCGCCCACAAAAACGGTGTGATCTCCATGATCAACGGTTCCGACAACCCGGCATTCCACATAGCCGAGAGAGTCAGAAATAATCGGGCACCCCGTTTCGCCGAGATAAAATTCCACATCTTCAAATTTGTTGCCCACTCGGCGCTGTGGCTTGAAAAACTTCTGCGCGAGATCTTTCTGCCCGGCTTCTAGGAAGCTCAACGCAAACACACCGCTATTGCGGATCATTTGATTTGAGCCAGAATCACTTTTGACGCAATTCACCACTAAAGGGGGCTTGAACGAACCTTGCATCACCCAACTTGCGGTAAACCCATTCACTTCGTCTCCATCTTTCACGCCACAGACATAGAGTCCATGTGGAATTTTCAGGAGCATTGCTTTCTTCGCTTGTTCGTCGAGCATTCAATCACCGTTGATTTCATCGATCGATAAGCTTAGCAAGGAACGCATAACAAAACCGACCCTCCTAGTAAAAGAAGGGTCGGCTGCAAACTGTGGGCAAAAATTCAGTCTACTTAGCCAAGAAACCTTTCACTTGTTGTAAAGCATACGGAAGAATCCGCGTTACTGCCCAACCGCCAGCCAAGATAATCGGAAATAACACGATCAGGATGCGAAGGTCCATAGTATTGCTCTCGCGTAATCAAATGTTTCAATATTGTTATATGTAAATTTTTAGCGCATTTAGTCCAGCTTTCAAAGCAGTTCTCTCAGGTAATTTACATTTGTTCATAAAAACCGAGATCTGTGCCCCGATTTGCGTGAACATAGGCGAGTTTTTCGTACTTCTGAGCATGTTCGATTAGGTGTTCGACTTCTTGATCGCTCAGTTCCCGAATCGGTTTTCCGGGCACGCCTACTACAAGCGATCGCGGTGGAATATCCTTGGTTACAACTGATCCCGCTCCGATAATGCTTCCTGCTCCAACTCGAACGCCATCAAGTACGATCGCGCCAATGCCGATCAAACAGCCTCGCTCAATGTGGGCACTGTGAATCACTGCCCGATGTCCAACAGTGACAAACTCTTCTAAAAGCGTGATCTGACCGGGATCACCATGCAAAATCGCGCCATCTTGAATATTTGTACTTTCGCCCAGGCTGATCCGTTCGATATCCGCACGCACAACTGCGTTATACCAAATGCTTACGCCTGTAGCGATTTCGACATTGCCCAACACCGTCGCATTGGGAGCCACAAACGCAGCAAGCGACAGATCGGGGGGATTCCAGAAATTTGGGGTAAAAAGAAATGACATTTCCAGCGAATTCACGGTGATAATGATTCTATAAACGTGCAAACAACGTGCAATCAACGCCAGTTATAATAATTTCACGATCGCGCCTCGCAAATACGAAATGATTTGAGTGCCCGTACTTCATGATTAATCCCAGTTTTCAATATCCAATTTTCGGCCCTGAAATTCAGTGTCCCCACTGCCGCCAAACGATTCCGGCTCTGACACTGACTGATACCTACCTGTGTCCGCGACATGGCGCATTTGAAGCAAATCCGAAGACGGGTGAGTTAATCCATTTGCAGTCCGGGCGGCATTGGCGACTTTGGAACGAAGAATGGTATCGCCAGCATACGCATCCCGATGGCATCCGGTTTGAGATTCACGAAGCGCTCGATCGACTCTATACGCAGGGCTATCGCGCGACTCGCGTGATTATTGCTCAGCGATACAAAGAATTGATTAGCACCTATCTAGAACGCAGTACACCTTGGCGGGGACAAGCTGATTCGCCAAAACCTCGACTCTATGGGCTTCCAGTCGAATTTAGTCCTGATCCAAAAGATGATCCCTGTTGGGACGTGATTAACTTTGATTTGGAAAAAGAACCTGGCGCACCTGTCCGGTATCCTTATTTCCGCCTGTTTGAATAACACTTTGTCTCATGAGTAACATCATGAGTAACACTTTGTCTCATGCATCACGTTTCGATTAGAACGGCTGACATTTTTCGCGCGATCGCGTTTTATGAGCAGCTTGGATTCACTGTTGCTGAACGGTTCCAGACCGGCTTCACGTTGGCGTGTTGGATGGAAGGTTTGGGTGGACGGATTGAGCTACTGCAAATTCCAGAGCCGAAACCTGCGCCTGATGCGTTTCATGACGAGCATTACACGGGATATTATCATCTGTCATTTGAAGTGACTGAACTGGCAGATGATCTGCCGCAGTGGATTGAGGCGTTAACAGAAAAGTTAGCCGCGCAAGATCAAGCATTGAATGTGCTCTTGGAGCCGACTCAGCAAATGATTGGTGATCGCGTTTACGAAGTGGCATTTATTTCTGATGCGGATGGACTCGCGATCGAATTTTTGCATCGCCTCAAGTGAAGTAGAGTACGATCACGGCACTCGATGGCTGTGATGTTTCATGCGTGCTGAACCTTTTCTTGATAATTGGGCGTATCTCAAAGTTGAATTAAATTGGCTAGAACGATTGCTTTTAACCGCAGTCGCACGACAACGCAAAGACACAAAAACGATTGAGCGCATCTCGCAGACAAAAGCAGATCGCGTCACGAGTCATTGGTGGAAAGGAGTTGTAAATTTTGAGGAAGTGATTGCTTCTGACTCTCCAGCAGACCGACGCAAATCTGCACCCACTGCAAGCTATCAACAACAATTAGACGCGAGAATTCAAGCGAGTTGGCAAAAAGGAATCGGGTTAGCTTTACCGATATTATGCGATCGCTTAGAACTCAATGTGTTTGAAAAGAATGCGATTTTGATCGCGCTCGCGCCGGAAGTGCATCGTCGATACGCGCAAATGTATGGGTATTTGCAGACAGGAGAAGATACTCCCGAACGACCAACGATCGATTTAGTGTTGCGTCTGCTCTGTCGAACGGATGCCGAGTGGCGAATTGCGCGATCGAGCTTTCTCAGTTCCAGTCGGCTGATGCAATCAGGATTGATGACGGTCGAAGAACCCGATCAACTTTTTTTAATGCGATCGCTGAAGCTCTCAGAAGCGTGCGTCAATTACTTGCTGTCAGACGCAGCAGATTTTATGGAATTAGAAGAGTTATTAGAGCCTCAAGTCTCTGATGTCTTTGCGCGATCCGTGCCTCGCACGCCGATCGATTTAGTGCTTCCCGATCCAGTTTTAGAACAGTTGCAGCAAATCTGTAATCAAATTCAGTTCACGCCGCAGTTAAAGGCTTGGGGATTTCGACAATTGCCGGGTGTCAATGCTTTATTCATTGGTGCACCTGGAACGGGTAAAACGCTCTCGGTACAGTGGATCGCTCAGCAATTAGAAATGCCACTCACTGAAATTGATTTAGCGATCGTGGATCACCCTGCTGCGCTGATTGAGGATTTAATCGCTGAACCACCGATGGTGTTATTAATTAAATCGGCTGAGCGTTGGCTGAAGCGCTCTGCTCCAATCGAGAAAGTAATTGAATTAATCAATTCTCGTCGAACTTTTACCTGCTTTAGTGTCAGGCATCGGATCGCGGTGCCAATTGCATTGCGATCGCGCTTTCAATTCACGATCGAATTGCCGAAACCTGATGCGATGGCTCGTGTGCAATTGTGGAAACAAGCATTTCCGGCAGAAACGCCGCTGTCAGAATTCGATTGGCAAACTTTAGCAAAGCAGCATCGTTTGACGGGCGGAGAGATTCAAGCCATCGCCAAAGCTGCTGCAATTCAAGCGTTATCACAGGAGGCTTCGGAGATAACGCTTGATCATATTCTTCAGGTCTTGCGTTAGAGCGGTGTTTGAGTCGGAATCCCGATCGCTCTTGGAAATTCTCTCGGAGTTGGCTCGGTTTTGCGAATATATAGACAATGTCGAACGCCTTGAGTCAAAGGTGTTTCAAAGCGATCACACTCTTCCACTGCTCCACCCAATTGCTGCACCGCCTGATCGAGCGCGATCGCTTCTTCTTCTGTCCATTGACCTCGATAAAGCACTGCCAAGCCACCGACTTTTAACAGAGGCAACGCATATTCTGCACAGACAGGAGCGGCTGCCACTGCGCGAATGGTTGCGAGTTGGTAAGCTTCCCGATGTCCAGCAGATTGTCCAATTTGTTCAACGCGATCGCTGAGCAATCGCACATTGGTTAATCCCAAGGATCGAGTCGCATCCTGGAGAAAATTGATCTTTTTGCGGGTGGAATCAAGCAAGGTAACATTCCAACTCGGACGAGCGATCGCCATCGGAATGCCTGGAAATCCGGCTCCTGTACCAATATCGATCGCGCTTAACCGCGATTGAGTCACTTTCGGAAAAACACCTCTTAGCGAATCCCAAAGATGCTTTTCCCAAAAGTCAGACGGCTCTGTGATTCGAGTCAGGTTCTGTTGTTGATTGCCCTGAAGAATTAATTCATAAAAGGCTTGGAACTGCGATCGCTCCTGCTCACTCGGACACCAATTCAGAGTCGATTGCCACAGTTCATCAAACTCGGGCAGCGTTGCAACTAACATCCCACCCGCTCCAATTTCTGATCAACGAGATCCTGCGGCGAAACTTCTTTCAGTTCCCCGTGCTTCAACGTCCAACAGCGATCGGCAATTTCTAACATATCGCCAGCATCATGCGAAACCACAAGCAAACTCCAATGCGTTTTGAGCTTTGCTAATAATCGCACCAACTGTCGCCGAATCGACCAATCGAGTCCCGCAGTCGGTTCGTCGAGTAACAAAATACTCGGCTGACGAATCAGTTGTACCGCCAAGGCAAGCCTGCGCTGTTGTCCACCGCTCAACGCATGAGGAGCCGTCGAAAGGGGAAGATGATCTAAACTGACTTCTTGCAGAGCTTCGTGAATGCGATCGGAACTCAATTCCGGATGTCCCAACCGCAATTCTTCTAAAATCGTGCCGCCGCAAAAATGGCGCTCTGGAAACTGAAACACCAGTCCACAGAGTTGTTGCATATTCAAAAAATTTAATTCTTGTTCTCGCCAGACAATTTCTCCGCTCGTATGCTCTGCCAATCCTGCCAAAATCTCTAGCAGCGTACTTTTTCCAGAACCGCTTGGACCAACAATCAAACTGCATTGCTGAGGCGCAACTTCTAGATTGATCGATTTCAAAATCGGTTCGGGAGTAGCCGTCGGATGATAAGACAAGTCGCGCAGATAAAGCATGAATTCAGACAGTTAAGGGGCAAGGCTCTCCGCATAGTTTACCCAAGTTCAGGGTTTTCCGGATGGCTGTCTCTATTGTGGCAAATCAGTGAAAGGACAAGCGCCTAAACTACGCAGTTGTGGAATGCTACCTGTGGAACTTGCGATCGCATAAGATCGTCAGTTAAAGCTCTGATTGCATCGAGAAATCAAACATATGGTTATGGTGAAGTGGGTATCGAGTCGGCTGGCTCAAAGTCTAAGTGCAGCAGCATTAATGATGGGAATGTTAGCGAGTCCGTCGCTCGCGAAAGATCCGTTTAGAACAACCAATCCCCGCGCCAT
Source organism: Leptolyngbya sp. GGD (assembly GCF_026735145.1). NCBI lineage: Bacteria > Bacillati > Cyanobacteriota > Cyanophyceae > Leptolyngbyales > Leptolyngbyaceae > Leptolyngbya > Leptolyngbya sp. GGD. Next base: position 130,460 of record NZ_JAPQKE010000001.1, on the reverse strand, counting down.
TAGCACGCAAACAGAATCGGCGTTTCGGGCAATGTTTGAGAAAGGCAATTACACCGAAGCACAGAAAATTCTCAGTCAGGCAGATGCAAATGAGCCGCTTGCTTTCGCAATGAAAGCGATGATTGCGTACATGAATTTTCAAGGCGAATCGAATGCGGGACGTAAACAAGCTTTGCTCAGTGAATTTAAGGCAAATGCAGATCAAACTCGCACCGTTGCACAGGCATTACTGAAATCTGACCCGCTGCGAGGCAATCTCTACATGGCAGCAGGCACAATTCTAGATGGCGGTTATATTGCTGCAACAGAAGGCACAGTCAACGGTGTTCCGAGAATTTTGGGTAGTCTTCAGCAGGCATTTGGGTATTTAGACGCAGCAGAACGCATTGATGCCAAAGATCCTGAGTTAAATCTGGTCAAAGGCATGATCGATTTGGCACTAGCAACGAATTTGAGTTTGCCGTTATCCAGTCCAAAAGATGCGATCGCTCGACTCGAACAAACTGCCCAACCGCGTTATGTTGCCGATCGCGGTTTAGCAGTGGGATATCGAGATCTCAAGCAGTTTGATAAGGCAATGCAGGCGATCGATCGTGCGATCGCAGCGGCTCCGGATAATCCTGAATTGAGCTATCTGAAAGCGCAAATTTTTGTGCGGCAGGAGCGCTTAAATGAAAGCGTGCCTTTATTCCAGAAAGCCTTGAATAAAAAGGCTCAGCTTCCGCCAGCCACGGCAAACCAGATTCAGCGAGAATTCAACCGAGTTCAACAACGCCTGAGCGGACGCTAGAATGAATTTTGGCATTCAGGCAGTTCAACTTTTACCCTGCCTGAATTCTGAATCTTTTATGCGTGTTGAGTTTCGAGAATTTGATCCGTTTAACGTCTGGATCTGGATTGAGTTTAATACTGTGCCTTCTGAAATGGAGAAGCAGTATGTAGAAGAGACGTTTAGTTCCTGGTTTTTCCTCGGAAAACTGGGCGGTTTTAATGCGGAAAATCTGCAAGTCCAAGATGTCGGGCTAGAAGTCAGCTATATGCCCTACGACGAAAGTATTGCAGATAACAGCATGATGGCAGTCATGCACAATATGAGCGATTTTGAATATGAGGGCAATTGGGGACGCTGCTGGTTTGATCTCGGAACTAGTGATGCGATCGCGATAGACATTTTGCTCAATTCCCTCCGCCAACTGGGCAAGGATTTCGTCACCCTCGATCGAGTGATTGTCGGTGGAGAGAATGAAGACTGGCGCGTTCCAGGCAGTGGTGCAGGATTCGTAATGGAAGACAATCAGCGCAATTAGTCACGTTGCAATCTGCAATTCATAGCAGCATTGTGTCAGGTTTTGCTGAATTTGCTGCTCGTCTAGGAATGCCTGAAATTTTGATTTAGCAAAGTTGTTTTACTGCTGCCTAGGAATTCCGTAATCATCGTGACGGGCATTCCTTGCTTTTTCAGGTTTAGCATGTGGTTTAGCAATCCTTCAGTTCAGGAGTTTGATTCAAAATCTGACTGCGAATTGAGGTGAATTCTGCATAGGCAGTCGCTGTATCGCGATCGCGGCGAAACACAGCCAAGTTGTGACAGTTTTGAAAGGCAAGCTTGATATTGAAATGCGATTCGACTGCGCCCCGAATTGCATCCCCTCCGACCATGCGTAACAATTGTCCTCGCGCCTGCTCGTTGGGCGGCGCGATCGCATGATTTGACCAGCCTAAGTTTTCTACTTCGATCTCATTGACCAGTTTTTCAACGATTCCCCAGGCATAGGGCAATGATTGACGGATGGTTTCAACAAAGGCAGATTCGTTGATCGTATCCATTTCTGCCTGCCGCACCAATTCTGCACTCACATCTAGCGACATCTATTTTCTCCTTTCGCTAAGAGCTAGGCGATTCTAACACAGAAAATTAGAATGATTATCATTACAAAACGTGACGAGAAATAATTTAAACGCAAAAGAGATTCCTTAGTCACTAAGGAACCCCTAATTTTCAAAAGCGGGCACCGGGAATCGAACCCGGATATCCTGCTTGGAAGGCAGGTGTTTTACCACTAAACTATGCCCGCGCGTTTCAGCGCTCAATTACAATAACATCTTTCTTAGCGATTTCAACAACAATCTTTTCAAACTTCTGAAATTTCTTGCTCAACGAATCACATTTCTCACCCAGCAGTATATTGCAACGCATTGAGTCTAGACTTGCAACCCTATAAGCAATTCGTAATGGATTAAGACGCCACTGGCGATTCCCCTTTCCATCAAAGAGGTTGAGGGATTCGCCCAGATGGTAACCTGATGGGCTTAATCGGTTTCACTGAGTCAAAAACTCAACCGCACGAAGACTGAATCTAGTAGAAACCGATACTTTCATAATACTATGGACGAAGAAATAACAATTTTGTTAAGATTTTGGTAACTCAATTCCTCACCTCTTGTGTTTCGCTATCAACAGATTGAGGTTTCACATCACTAGGGTATGCCAATCTACCAGGGGCAAGCATTCGCAGCTAAGGCATACATAAGTCTTTGAACAATTCACATTCAGAAAGAAGGCTCTCAATCTTTTGGATGAGGGGCAGTTTAGTTTGTGCATTTTTATAGATTTGTGGGAGTGCAGTGTGCAGTGCAGCCTGGAAATCATCCTTGAATTGACCTGCCCACATAAGATATGCAAAGTTTGACTGTAGCCGATTCATCGACCCAAGTTTCATCTGGGTATCCGCTCTCGCAGCAGCAACAAGGACTCTGGTTTCTGTACCAACTCGCTCCTGAAAGCAGTGCTTACAACATTTATCAAACCGTTCGCATTCGAGGCGAGTTTGATTTCAATGCTTGGCAACAGGCTTGGCAGCAGCTTTTTGAGGCACATGCAATTTTGCGATCGCGCTACCTCGACCTTAAAGGGCAACCCCTACGTATCATTGCTCCAGGCAGAATTCCTCTACGGTACATCCAGGCTTCTGACTGGAGAGCGTCCACCTTAAAGCGCCAGATCTTAGCTGAAACTACAAAACCCTTTCGACTCGAAACAGAACCCGCGATTCGAGTCAGCCTGTTTGAATGCAGCCCGCAAGAACAGATTCAAGTGATCACGATGCACCACATTGCAGGAGACATGTGGACATTTGATCTGTTGATTCAGGAATGGCAGCAACTTTATCATGCGCAACCTTTGCAGAAGCAACAGTTTGATTATGCTGACTATGTTCAGTGGCAGACGGAACTGCTGAGAAGCGATCACGCAAAAGACTTACTTGACTTCTGGCAACATCAACTTGCAGGCGATCGACCTCAACTTGATCTGCCGAGTAAGCCCCGTATTCTACAGACTGAGCAAAGCGGCATTCAGTCGTTTCCGATGCCTCAGCAACTCGTTCAAGCCCTGAAATCTCTGGCTCAGGCTCAAGGGTATAGCCTCTATCGAGTTGTATTGACTGCTTTTCTAGTGCTGCTTTATCGCTATACAGAGCTAACTGATTTAACGATCGGGACTGCGATGGCAGGACGTTGGGGCGAGGAGCAATTTCGCGAGATGATCGGGTACTTCTCAAATATGCTTCCTTTGAGAGTGCCCATACAAGGAGAACTATCATTTGACAGGCTTTTGCAGCAGGTTCATCAACGTGTCACCGAGGTACAAGCTCATCAGGATATGCCGTTTCAAGAGCTCGTCAAACAGCAGCGGGAAGAGTTGTTCTCGGTGACGTTTACTTGGCAGAAGCATCGTTGGTTGAATCAACTCGGTGAGGGGTTGAATCTCGAACCGTATTTACTAGAGCATCAAGGTGGAGCAACCTTTGATCTCGATTTGCAAGTGGTCGAGGCAGGCGATCGCTTTAATGTTGTTTGGCAATACAATGCCAATCGGTTTGAGGACAGCACGATCGCGCGCATGGCTCAGCAGTTTGAGACATTGCTCGAAAGCATCATTCACAATCCCCAAGAACGGATTTCTCACCTTGCAATCTTGCCCGTTCAGGAACGGCATCGGCTGCTTGTAGAGTGGAATGCAACCGCACAGTCTTTTCCATCAGGTTGTGTGCATGAATTCATCTCAGTTCAGGCTGCAAAGACACCGAATGCGATCGCGATCGAGTTTGATCAAGAACAGATAACTTATCAGGAACTCGAACAGCGATCGAATCAGCTTGCCCGTTACTTACAAGCAAAAGGGGTTCAGTCTGAAAGTTTAGTTGGCATTTGTATGCCGCGATCGATTGACTTTATTGTGGGAATTCTCGCCATTCTCAAAGCAGGCGGGGCGTTTGTTCCGCTTGATCCAACCTATCCGAAAGAGCGTTTAGCCTTACTGATTTCAGATGCTCAGGTGACACTGCTCTTAACGCAGCAAAATTCAATGACTGAAATCGATTCGCCTGTCATTGATGTCGAGATTGCACAGGACGAAATTCGATCGTTCAGTTCAGCAGCAATTTATAGCAACGTTAAGCCTAGCGATTTAGCGTATGTCATTTACACATCAGGCTCAACCGGAAGACCGAAAGGCGTCATGATTGAGCATCAGAGTATGGTGAATCATCATTTTGCGGTGATCCAGGAATATGAATTGCAAGCAAGCGATCGCGTTTTACAAGCTTCTGCGTTGAGTTTTGATATTGCGATCGAAGAAATCTTTCCCACCTTAATGTGCGGTGCAAGGTTAGTTCTAAGGTCTCCTGATTGTCTGCTCTCCACTCAGCAGTTTCTACAATTCATTGAAACCTATCAAATTACAGTCCTCAATCTACCGACCGCACTGTGGCATCAAATTGTCTATGCGCTGGCAGAACTGAATTTGCACTTAACGTCTACCGTTCGATTAGTCGTTGTCGGTGGAGAGAAAGCCTCACGATCGACGTATCTGACTTGGCTAGAAAAAGTTGGGCAGCATCCCCGCTGGATCAATACCTATGGTCCGACTGAAGCAACGGTGATTGCGACGCTTTACGATCCGATTCGATCCGGATTTGATCAAGCGGAACTCTCGATCGGCAGTGCGATCGCGAATACTCAAACTTATGTTTTAGATGCGCAGATGCAGCCCGTTCCCATCGGAGTCACTGGAGAACTGTGGATTGGAGGATTGGGCGTTGGGCGTGGCTATCTGCGTCGTCCTGAACAGACCAGAGAAAGATTCATCGAACATCAGTTTCCCGGACTTCCAAAAACTCGACTGTATCGAACAGGCGACTTAGTTCGATACCGCGAAGACGGCAAGCTTGAATATTTAGGCAGAAATGATGATCAGATCAAGATTCGAGGATTTCGGATTGAGCTAGGAGAAGTCGAATTTCAACTCACGCAACATCCTGCAATCACCACTGCGATCGTGCTTGCCCAAAATCAGCAACTCATCGCTTATGTGATTCCTCAAGCCTGTGTTGAACCTACGCAATTGCAGCAGTTTTTAAAGCAAAGACTTCCGAGCTACATGATTCCGAGTGCGTTTGTGGAATTAGAAACTTTTCCAATGACCCCAAACGGGAAAGTCGATCGCAAAGCACTGCTAAAAATTGCACCGTCAGTGCCGACCAGAGAGATTGCTCTACCAGAAACGAAACTAGAGCGTCAACTGGCTCAAATTTGGCAAGAGGCGTTGCAGGTTGAACCGATTGGATTAGATGATGACTTCTTTGATCTAGGCGGACATTCGCTCTTGATGCTGCGGTTGGCAGCAAAAATCGAGCAGGTTGTAGGCAAATCCGTATCAATGTCACTGCTCTATCAAGCACCGACGATTCGACAATTAGCAACCGCGATCGCAGGTGAACCTCCTGATTTGTCAACCGATTTGATTCGATTTCAGGCAGGAGAACCCGAGCGATCGCCATTATTTTGCATTCCAGGAGCACTGGGAACCTTTCGAGTATGTGAGGGCTTACGGGCACATCTCGATCCGCGCGTGCCCATTTATGGCATTCAAGAAATAGCCATGACTCGAAAAACAACACTCGAACAGATGGCAAGCCATGCGATTCGAGAAATGCAGACATTACAACCCGAAGGTCCCTATTACCTTTTGGGCTACTCGATGGGCGCGATCGTCGCCTATGAAATTGCTCAACAACTTCATGCTCAAGGGCAATCAGTTGCCCTACTCGGCTTGATTGGACCTGGCAATTTAGTGACGCTGCCCAAGTGGTTGTCTGTGCTCCACAACTTTCCCCAATTGCAGTTGCTGCTTGAACTCCTGACACGCTGGAATGCTTATGGGATAGAGATACGATCGCTAAATTTTGTCGATCGAGCTTGGCTTTTCTTCAAAAAAGCGAGTTGGAGCATCAAATTAGTCTTGAGAAGAATTCTGTTTGGGATACTGGAAACGGTGACACAAAGCATTGACCCGCGCTATCCCCAGTATGATCGCATCGCTCAGCGCTACCGTCCCCGCCCCAGTGCATTTCCCGTGCAATTATTTCTGTCGGAAGATGAGCTTGATCCGCCCGATCGTTGGGTCAGTTGGCGAATGCTGGCAGAAGACAAATTAACGGTACATATTTTGCCGGGAGATCATGTCACCTGCATCGACAGATCTGCGATCGCGCAACTCGTCAAAAAAATTGCTCATCTGCTGCCGCCCCCAAAAGCTGTATGATCCAATTTGCCTGCTCTCCGGTACAATGGAATATTTGTGCGGAAACAGTTGAAAACTGAGAACAAATTATTATGGCGAAGCGGATTCAGCTCGTCCTGACGCAGGACGTAAGCAAATTAGGACGGATGGGAGACTTAGTCGAAGTCGCGCCGGGATATGCAAGAAACTATCTCGTACCCCAAGGAAAAGCAACGAACGTCAACCCTGGAATTCTCAAGCAGGTCGCACGTCGTCGTGAGTTGGAAGAACAACGTTTGGCTGAATTGAAACAGCAAGCGCTCAAAATCTCGGCAGCGATCGAAGCTGCTGGCGGATTTGATATTGCGAAACAAGTCGGTGAAAACGATGCGATCTTCGGAACCGTAACGAACCAAGATGTCGCAGATGCAATCCAAGCAAAGACCAATCAAGAGGTCGATCGCCGCACGATTACACTGCCGGAAATTCACAAGATTGGAGAATACACCGCTCACGTGAAATTGCACCCCGACGTGACTTCTGCAGTCGTGATTCGAGTTGTTGCAAGCTAGTACTTAAATACTAAAAACTTGCTAAGATTAGAAATGCCTGTATATTGGGGGGTTGAATCCGCAGTTTTTGATTGGATTCAACCCCTCAATACATTCGCGCTCCTTCTACCCGCCCCCGCATCATGGTTCAAGAGTTTAGTTTTCAACCTGCAAACGATCGGATTCCGCCCCAAAATTTAGAAGCTGAAGAGTCAATTTTAGGCGGAATTTTGCTTGATCCTGAAGCGATTACGCGCGTGCTGGATATTCTGAAAACCGAGATGTTTTACAGTAGTGCGCATCAGGAGATTTATCGAGCATGTGTCGCACTGCATCAGCAGGGATCGCCGACCGATTTGATGAGTGTGACGACTTGGCTAATCGATCGAGAATTTTTAGACAAAGTGGGCGGGCAGTCAAAACTGGTGCAACTCGTCGATCGCACCGTGAGTGCCGTCAATATCGATCAATATGCACAGTTAGTGATTGATAAATATTTGCGGCGGCGGCTGATCAGTGCTGGACATCAGATTTCACATTTAGGGCATGAAACCTCGAAAGAGTTAGAAAAAATTCTCGATGAAGCTGAACAAAAGGTGTTTAGCATTACCCAAGTCAGACCGAATCAAGGGTTAGTTCCGACTTCGGATATTTTGACAAAGACATTCTCAGAAATTGAAGAACGATCGGCAGGCATGGCGTTACCAGGACTCGCTTCTGGTTTCTATGATCTCGATGGCAAAACCCAAGGATTTCAGCGATCGGATTTGATCATCGTTGCAGGTCGCCCGTCAATGGGAAAATGCCTTGCTCACGACGCAGAATTAGTGTTAGCAGATGGCTCTATCTCAACGATCGCAGAAATCTATCAAAATCGCCAAGCCCAATTACTCACCCTCAATGACAATTGGAAGTTTTCGATCACTGAACCTTCTGCCTTTGTCGATGACGGAATTAAGCCTGTTTTCCGAGTCACAACTCGCTTAGGTAGAACCGTCGAAACAACGCTAAGTCACCCCTATTTGACTTTAGATGGATGGTTGCCTTTAGCTCATGTGAAAGTGGGCGATCGCATAGCAGTTCCACGCATCATTGACGTTTTTGGGACACAAACCCTTCGAGCTTGTGAAATTAAGCTGTTGGGCTACTTAATTGGAGATGGGTGTCTGACGAAAGGTTCGCCAGAGTTTACCAACATCAATCCATTGATTCAAGCTGATTTCGTTGAAGCGGTATCTGAATTTGGTGATCTACGCGTTCAGCAAACCGATTCTAATGGCACACGAACCCCGTCTTTCCGAATTGCTTCAGCATCAGGTGGCGGTCATGGAAGTAATGCCCTCACGAGCTGGCTGAGAACACTGAATCTTTACGGCAAATCAGCACACGAAAAAACGATCCCAGAGCCAATTTTCCAATTAACGCGATCGCACATTGCACTTTTCCTGAATCGGCTTTTTGCAACAGACGGTTGGGCAAGTGTTTTAGCGAGCGGGCAGTCTCAACTCGGCTACGCAACAGTCAGCGAGAAATTAGCTCGCCAGATTCAACACTTACTGCTGCGATTTGGCATTATTGCAAGACTGAAATTGAGAAGGGTGAAATATCAGGGCGAGCGGCGGTTAGCTTGGCAACTTGATATTACCGATGCTCGATCGATTCAAACATTCATCACAGAGATCGGCATTTTTGGCAAAGAAGCGGCATTACTTCAGGTTGAAGCTGCGATCGCGGTTCGGAAATACCAAACAAATCGTGACTTAATTCCGATCGAAGTTTGGCAACAGCTTGAAGTCGCGCGGCAGGGCGAACCTTGGAGCCAGCTTGCACAACGGGCAGGAATCGCAGGATCTTCCAATATTCATGTTGGAAAACGCGCCCCGACGCGCGATCGCCTCATGACTTTAGCGACTGCGCTTCAGCATCCTCAACTTCAAGAACTTGCCGACAGTGATGTTTATTGGGATGAGATTGTCTCAATTGAATCAGTTGGCGAAAAGCAAGTCTACGATTTGACGATTCCAACAACCCATAACTTTGTCGCAAATGACATCTGTGTGCATAACACTGCCTTTTGTCTCGGTTTAGGGCGGAATATTGCGGCTCAATACAAGCTTCCTGTCGCTGTCTTTAGCTTAGAAATGTCGAAAGAGCAGATCGTGCAGCGCTTACTCGCAAGTGAGGCAAGAATTGAGAGTGGAAGATTGAGATCGGGAAGAATTGCTCAACACGATTGGGAGCCTTTGAGCAATGCGATCGGGCAACTTTCCAATTTAAGAATTTTCATTGACGATACCCCAAATATCAGCGTTGTCGAAATGCGATCGCGCGCTCGTAAACTGCAAGCTGAGCAAGGCGGCGCACTCGGAATGATTCTCATTGACTACCTGCAACTGATGGAAGGGAATGGCAGTGAAAATCGCGTTCAAGAACTGTCTCGAATTACACGCGCCTTAAAAGGTCTTGCTCGTGAGTTGAACGTGCCCGTCATTGCGCTCTCGCAATTAAGTAGAAGTGTAGAAGCTCGCGCTGATAAACGCCCAATGATGTCAGATCTGCGCGAAAGTGGTTCGATCGAGCAAGATGCCGACCTTGTGATGATGCTTTACCGCGACGAATATTACAACCCAGACACCCCCGATCGCGGCATTGCAGAAGTGCTGATTACTAAACATCGCAACGGACCCACTGGAACGATCAAACTGCTCTTTGAGCCACAATTTACTAAGTTCTTGAATCTTGCGGTCTCGAATCGATCGACCTACGAATAAAACCCGCCAACTTACTGATTCAAATCCGTGAGAATCCAGTAAGATAAGTGACAGATTCGGAATCGCTATCACGCCTACCAATGGTTGAGTCAAGACTGATTACTGGTCAGCTTGTGGAACTCCCCAAGTATCGAGTTCGAGAAAGCATTAAAGCAAAACACGTCAGCCTAAAAATGACGGTGCAGGGCGGCTTAGAAGTCATCATTCCTCGCGGATTTGACCAAAGCCGTATCCCGGAAATTTTGCATACCAAACAAAGTTGGATCGAGCGCACGATTGGACGGCTCGAAGCCCAACGGCAGCAATTGTCGATCGACCCCTGCCCGCCTTTGCCAGAGCAAATGATCCTCAGAGCGATCGACCAAACTTGGGAGATTGACTATCAGCCAACTGGCTTCTCGCGGGTCACTCTGACTGAAAAGGGCAAATCCCGCCTGATCTTGCGCGGCAGTACTCACAACGAAGACCTCTGCAAAGCACTACTCCAACAGTGGCTCGCTCATAAAGCGTATCAGCGGCTCGTGCCCTGGCTCTGGTCAGTCAGCCAAGAGCTAGAACTTCCGTTTCACAAAGCCTCGATTCGCGGACAAAAAACTCTTTGGGCAAGCTGCTCGCAACAATACAACATCAGCTTGAACTACAAACTATTATTTTTGCCCCCGGCACTTGTGCGATATGTCTTTGTGCATGAGCTATGTCACACCATCCATCTCAATCACTCGCCGCGATTCTGGGCACTTGTACAGGAAAAAGATCCCACCTATAAAGCGATCGACCAAGAACTCCGACGCTCGAGTCACTATGTCCCCGGATGGTTAGAACCGAGTGGAATCAAGGAATAAGTCGCTCTTTTGATAGGGGATGAAACCGACTCGAACTTTATACGATGCGGAGGTTCTTCATCCCCGTCATCGAACATGACCGAACCCACTGAACGTCTGCCCAGTCCAACGAACGACACCCCTCCAAAGAAACAGAAGATTGTCAATCCCGATGATCTCGTTTACCGAGGTGGCACAGATGCCGATCCCAGAGAACTCGTTGAAAACCCCGCTGTCACGCCGGAAATGTTGAATGAACCCGGCGATCTTAGAGATGATTTGCTGGAAGAAGATTAACGCAACCATGACTTTAGACCTAGGTTTTGACGAAAAGTGATCTCTATCACAGGAAGGATGAATCAAGCTTCATGATAAATTTACAGTTGGCTTCAGCCCGTAACTTTGCCGTGCTAGTTCATTTCGTGACGATCGCGCATTCATGCTAAGTAGAGATGTTCGCTCGTCTCCGCTTGGCAATATTGTTCCACGATCAACACTTTGAACTTCTGAATGCGCTGGCTCCTCAGATTGCTTGTTGTCTTATCTGGCGTGTAATGAAAGTAGCCCTAGTTCATGACTATCTAACGCAAAAAGGTGGTGCAGAGCGGGTCTTTGAGATGCTGTGCAAGCGCTATCCGGATGCAGATATCTTTACATCGCTATATGAGCCGGAAGCGTCGATCGACTTTGGCGATCGCGAAGTTTTCACCACCTATTTGCAAAAAATCCCCCAAGCCTCTCGCTACTTCAAACTGCTTGCCCCCCTTTATTACTCTGCATTTCGAGCACTCGATCTGCGCGAATATGACTTAATTATCAGCAGCACAACCAGCTTTGCAAAAGGTGTCAGAAAGCGCCCCGATGCAAAGCACATTTGTTTTTGTCATAACATCACGCGATTTCTCTGGGACACGAAGACCTATCTCCGCGAATACACCGCTTATCGCCGCTTTATGCCCGTCATTGAACAAATCTTTCGGGCAATGCGCAAGACCGACTTGACCTATGCACAAGAGCCGGATGTTTACATTGCCAACTCTCGAACTGTGGCACAGCGCATCGAGCAAATCTATCAGAAGCCAGCGCAAGTGATCAATTGCCCGATCGATACACAAAAGTTTGCGTTTTCTAGTCAGAAAGAAGACTTTTACCTCGCTTCGGCACGATTAGTCAGCTACAAACGCCTAGATGTTGTCGTTGAAGCTTTTAACTGGTTGGGGTGGAATTTATTGATTACGGGAGATGGACCTGAACGCGATACGCTAGAAGCACGTGCAATGCAGAATGTTCAATTTTTGGGGCATGTCAGTGATGCAGAACGCAGGCGGCTTTTATCTAAATCTCGATCGGTGATTGTCATGGCATTGGAAGACTACGGACTCGTTCCCGTCGAAGCCAATGCGAGTGGAACTCCCGTCATTGCTTACGGGGAGGGCGGTGTGCTCGATACCCAAATCCCTGGGATCACCGGAGTCTTTTTCAATTCACAGACTCCTCACGCGTTGCATCGAGCGCTTTTGCAAGCTCGATCGATGGAATGGAACTATCAAACGATCCGAGACCATGCTGTGAGTCGGTTCTCAGAAGATGTTTTCTTTCAATCGGTCGATCAACTCATCTTAGACGTCTGTGGCACTGGGTAAGTCGGATCTGAGCGGTTTTTCTAGAGTTTGGAGTTTCCTGAGTTTTTGAATTTAATGGAGTACCGTAATCGTGGCGCAAAGCAATATCACCCTCTTCAATGCTTCTCCGCACGCTCAAGAACCTGATCCGGGGTATGGACAGCTGTTTGGCGTACTGCTCCGGCGAAAACTTTGGTTTCTCGGTGCATTAGCTGGAACTTTAGCATTGGCAGCAGGCGTGACTGCCGTCTTACCGCCGACGTACCGCAGCACGATGCAATTGATGGTGGAGTCGAACTATCGCGAGCGGCGATCGCCTAATGATACTCGTCCTTCTTTTGCAGATCCCAACGTGGAAACCGATGCCGCAACTCAAGTGAACTTGATGCGGAGCGGTCAACTTTTACAGCGCGCAGTCGATCAGTTGAAACCTCGGTACAGCGATATTGATGTCGATCGGTTACGAAAACGTCTCAACATTGCCCAAGTTCAGGAACTACGCGGAAATGAGCGTGTGACGACAAATTTGGTTGAAGTCACTTACATCGACCACGATCGCATTAAGACGCGCGAAGTTCTCAAAGCTTTAGAGAAGGTTTATCAAGACTACAACCTTGAACAGCAGCGCAATCGATTGACCAAGGGGTTGTCTTTCATCGATCGCCAGATTCCAGAGGTTCAAGCCAAAGTCAACCAAGCAGAGTCAAATCTCGAACGATTCCGCAGCACCTCGAATTTAGTTGATCCCGAAGTGCAAGCAAAGTCGCTCGTTGATTCGTTGAAAGAACTCCAGCAAAATCAGCAAGAAAATCGAGGTCTGCTTGCGAGTTCACGGGCGAAATTTATTGCATTACAGCAGCAGTTACAGCGATCGCCCGGACAAGCAACCGTTGCTGCCCGACTGAGTCAATCGAAGCAGTATCAAGCACTTCTGGCTGAGATTCAGAAGACTGAAGTGGAATTAGCTCAGATGCAAACCAAGTTTACTAGCAATACTCCACAAGTACAGCAACTTGCCGAACAGCGACAGCGACAAGTGTCTTTGCTGCAACAAGAAGCCCAACGAATTTTAGGTTCAGAAGCAGGCGCAGCATCGAGTGAAAGCCTGTTTGCAACCGGGCAGTTAGGCGAGAACGATTTGAAGTTCGCCAGTGACTTAACCGATGCTCAGGTTGAATTTTTTGGCGCCCGAGCGCGCGATCAAGAACTGGCGCGAACCGAGCAGCAGCTTCGAGGACAGCTTCAGCGATTCCCATCCTTGCTTGCTGAATACAATCGCTTGCAGCCGCTTGTGACCTTGAATCGCGACACCTTGGATGAATTACAAAAAGCGCGCCAGGACTTGAGCTTGGAGATCGCGCGAGGTGGTTTTGATTGGCAAATGGTCGAACAACCGAAGTTGGGCAGGCAAGTCGGTCCAAGCTGGATGAGAAATCTACTGATTGGCGCGGCGGGGGGCTTGATGCTCGGCTGTGTCGCAGCCTTCTTACGCGAGTCAGCTGATAAGTCGATTCGGACTTCTGAGGATCTCACCAAAGAAGCTTCGATTCCATTAATTGGCATGGTTCCAGAGCTACCTATGTCTGAACTGATGCCGACGACCCCCAATTTTGCCTTTAGTCGCAATGCGTTTGAAGAGAATTCTTCAATGCTGCAAGTTCTGCATTGGGCACCGTTTAGAGAATCATTAGATTTAATTTACAAGAATCTGCAATTGATGACTGATGGCGATCCGCTCAAGTCTTTGGTGGTTACTTCAGCGTTAGCGGGTGAAGGAAAGTCAACGGTGGCATTGGGTTTAGCGATTAGTGCAGCACGTTTGCATCAGCGAGTATTGCTGATCGATGCAGATTTGCGTCGCCCCGGATTGCATAAACAGTTGCAGTTGCCGAACGATCATGGATTATCCACTTTATTGACAAGCGATCGCGCAATCACTCAAGGTGCGATTCAGCCTGCAAGTACTTATAGTGATTTGCCGATTTCAGTGCTCACGGCGGGATCATCGCCTTCAGATTCCGTCAAGTTACTGAGTTCTAAGCGGATGCGTGACTTAATGACTCTGTTTGAGCAACATTACGATTTAGTGATCTTAGATGCGCCGCCTGTTCTCGGCATTGTCGATGCACTCCTTGCCTCTTCTTGTAGTGACGGAGTACTGCTGGTCGGGCGCATGGGGCATGTTCAGAAATCTGAAATTGCACAAGCTGTCGGAATGTTAAATCGTCTCAATCTTGTAGGGGTCGTCGCAAATTGTGCAGAAAGTGGCAATAGTTACTATTATCGATCGAGCACAGCTTCAGTCTAATGAGACGTAAAAAACTAAGAACATTGAGTATTTTTTGAAGTGCTCAATGTTCTTTTTTTAATCTTGATTTTGTGACAGTCCAATTGGAATATGCCTTTGGTCATAGCCCGAAATCAGTTAATTTGTTCTGAATAAATGGCATTCAGAACAATCAATAAATACAGAGATAAAAATGTAATTAATGCATCAATTCATCTCTGAGAAGCCAATCGGAAAAAGCATTTTAGTCAATTCAGGTATAGAAAATCACTAATAAGCTGATAGAGCAAATTCAAAAGTTGCTGAGAGAAATCTGCATAAATAAGATGAATTTAGACTGGTAATTTTTAGGAATCAGAAAACATAATGAATCATCCCTAAAGTAGATAAAACTCTCCCAAAACCTACTAAGATATAATGTGATTAATTATCTGAGTAGTAGAGGAAATGGCAGAGAAATTCTGAACGTTTCTGAGAGATTAATCGAATTGATACTAGATTGGCTTTCAAAGATTTGATCTGCATATCGCGAGTTTACCGGATGGCTCATGACAACTTTTGATCCGCTATTTTTGCAAGAAACGCAAAGCTCGACTTGGGAAAAGTCAGAGCTAGAAACCCTGCGGTGTTCTCTGTACTGGCGGCAACAGCAACTTTTAGTCTTGCAGCCTCCTGTATCAAAAGCTGGACAGAGCAGCGATCGCACTCAGCGCGCTTCCTCAATTCGCCCACTTCGTGATCCAAACTGGCTTTCAGAATGCCTCAAGCGATCAACCGTACAACTTGTGCGAGCTGATCTCGACCTGGGAGAGCCTGCTCTTAAATCTTGGGCAGAAGCCTGTGAATCTTCTGGCAAAGCCCTGTATTTGCGACTTCCGAGTGCTGCGTATCTTCCCCACAAACACAGAGGCTGGCGTTGGGGTTGTAAGCGCGTTGCAGATTGGATATTAGCAGGAGTGGGTCTGATAGTGCTCAGTCCGATCTTGCTTGTCATTGCACTCGCGATCGCGCTGACCTCTCCCGGCTCGATTTTCTTTAGCCAGTGGCGAGTCGGAAAGCGAGGCAAGTTATTTCGAGTGCTGAAATTCCGTACCATGACGATGAATGCAGATCAGCAGCACCATCGAGTCATGGCAGATCAATCGATTCACTGTCTGCACAAGCGAGAAGACGATCCGAGAATTACCGCGATCGGGAAATGGCTGAGACGCTATAGCCTTGATGAGTTACCTCAGTTGATCAATGTACTCCGGGGTGAGATGAGTTTAGTTGGACCAAGACCTTGGGCGCTTTATGATGCAGTGCGGCTCAGTGCTGATATGCAATTGCGTTTGAATGCTCTCCCTGGAATGACTGGAGCTTGGCAAGTGAGTGGGCGATCGACTCAATTAGATCTAGAAACCGTGAGCCAACAGGACTTAGACTATCTGCACAATTGGTCATTTCGCGGTGATATTCAAATCTTATTGCGGACACTTCCGAAGGTATTGTCTGGATTCGGAGCTTTTTAGAGGCTGTTTGCACTGTATCGCAAGTTTTCTGACCCATGTTAGATCTTTTATGAGGCTTATCCTGAATGCCTTGGGTTCCGCATTATCTCAGACGAGGCGCAAGACAATGGTTTGGGGCGACTCGGTTTTGGCAAGAAAATGAGTTTTTTATCCGAGAATTTCGTCACTTTCCCAACATCGCGATTGCTGCTATTTTGTTTGCACTTGGTTCAGCCGCGTTTGAGGGATTTGGATTTGGGTTTCTCCTCGCATTTTTGCAAAGCCTAGTTAGTCCAACGCTCGAACCGTTTCAAACGGGGGTGCATTGGTTCGATGTTTGGGTTTTGGGCATCGATCGCGATGCGACCGAACGGCTGCTGCGGGTTTCGGGTCTGATTTTATGTTCCGCTTGGGTACGGGCTGGATTTAATTATCTGACTCAGATTTACACAGAGCTAACGCAGCAAACTTTAGTCGATCGCTTACGCACGCAAATTTTCGAGCAGCTGCAGTCGTTGAGTCTGAGCTATTTCAATCGTGTTTCGTCTGGTGATTTGGTCAATACATTAACGAATGAGATTGGCAGACTCAATTTTGCATTTACGCTCATCGCTTTTATTATCACAAAAGGATTAACTTTAACCGTCTACGCTGTGTTGCTTTTTACGATCTCATGGCAGTTGACGCTGACATCACTCGTTTTATTCACACTCGTTGCCATCTGTCTGTCGAATGTGAATGAGCGTGTCCGCAACAGTAGTGTTGATGTTTCGCGCGCGAATGCCCAATTTACTGCAACGGCACTGGAATTTATCACAGGTATTCGCACCGTACAAGCGTTCGCGACCCAAGAGTATGAGCGCGATCGCTTCTATAAAGCTAGCTCCAACATTGTCAAAGCGGGCATGAAAGCGATTCGCCAATTTGCGATTGTGCGTCCCCTCGCTGAAGGATTAGCAACGACCGTTTTGATCAGCATGATTGTTTTAGCAATCACGATTTTTGTGAAGCAGGGGAGTTTACAAACTGCCTCTTTACTGACTTTTTTGTTTATCTTGTTTCGGCTCGTTCCAGCCATATATGAGATGAATACGAGCCGAGTGCAACTATTGTCAGCGACGGGCGCGATTCGGAATGTGCGGGAACTGTTAGCGCGAGAAGATAAACCGTATTTGCAAGAGGGCGATCGCATTTTTACAGGGTTGCATCAGTCGATCGAGTTCTTCACGGTTGATTTCGGATATGACGCAAATCATATCGTCCTTCGAGATGTCTCCCTCTCGATTCCGAAGGGAAAAGTGACGGCGATCGTAGGTGGATCGGGAGCCGGAAAAACAACGCTCGTCGATTTGATTCCCAGGTTTTACGATCCGAGTGCTGGCTATGTCTTGTTTGATGGCAAAGATGCGCGATCGTTTACTGTGAAATCGTTGCGGCAGAAGATTGCGATCGTCAGTCAAGATACCTTTATTTTCAATACGACCGTTCGGGAGAACATTGCTTATGGGTTAACCAACATGACTGACGAACAGATTTGGCAGGCTGCGGTGCAGGCGAATGCACTGGCATTTATCTTAGAAATGCCGGAGAAGTTTGAGACGATTTTGGGCGATCGCGGCGTGCGATTATCTGGAGGACAGCGGCAAAGATTAGCGATCGCGCGGGCATTGCTCCGTGATCCAGAAATTTTGATCTTAGATGAAGCAACCAGTGCATTAGATTCTGAATCAGAGCAATTGATTCAACAGTCTCTAGAGCAATTGTCGAAAGGCAGAACCGTAATTACGATCGCGCATCGGTTATCGACGATTATGCGCGCGGATCAAGTAGTGGTGATGGAGCAGGGGCGGTTAGTCGAGCAAGGTCGATATCAAGAGTTGCTAGAGCGACAAGGGCGGCTTTGGCACTATCACCAAATTCAGCATGAAATGCGATCGAGTGAAAAGGCGTAGGGAGTGGAGAGAAAACATCATTAGGTTGCAAAACGGATGCATTTGATTGTTCTTGAAAATCACACAACGACTCAACGCGGCGGGCAGGAATTAAATCTACTCGAAATCTGTCGAGGGCTATTCCAACGCGGGCATCGGATTACTTTGCTGTATCTCAAACCGGGTGATCTACTTCCGCAGTATGCTTCATTTTGCGATCGCACCATTCCCATCTCTGCTTATGGTTTCGATTGGCGAAGCTTGAAGAGTATTCTGAAATTTCTTCCTAGCCTGATCCAACTTTGGCAAATTCCGAAGGCTAAAAATTCATTGATTTTTTGCAATGACTATCATTTTTCGTTATTTGCTTATGCTCTTTCTTCTTTTCGGCACATTCCTTATGTGTGCTATTTACAACTACCGCCGCTTAATCTCAATCATCAGCGAAAATTTGGATTGCGAGGCGTCGATCGTTTTATTGCAGTTTCAGAACAAACCAAGCAAGATTGGGTCAAGTTTGGCATCAAAAGCGATCTAATTCATGTGGTCTACAATGGTGTCGATCTGAATCGATTTCAACCTGCTGAAAATTATATTTCTATCCAACAAAAACTAGGTATCACCGACAACACTAAAATCATCTCTTATATCGGTAGAATTGACCGTGAAAAAGGGCTAGAAACTCTGATCAAAGCAACAGCAGCTTTAATCAAGAAAGGAAAAAGAATTCAGACATTGATTGCAGGAAAACCTGTAACCCACTACAGTTTTTCCAAAGGGCACGAGTGTGAGGATGAAGGGATGAATTACCTCAGATCCCTGATCGAGTTAGCCGAAACATTCGGAATCCGCGATCGCGTGAAATTCCTGGGACATCTCACCGATCCTGTATCGCTTTATCAAGCCAGCGATGTGAATGTTTTACCGAGCATTTGGAACGAACCCTGTAGCTTAGGATTGTTTGAATCCTTAGCCTGTGGCGTTCCAAAAGTTGCCAGTCGAATTGGCGGAAATCCAGAAATTCTCACTCATGAATTTGCAGACTTATTATTTGAGCCAGGGAACGAGCAAGATTTAGCAGAAAAGCTCGATCGCATTTTAGATTGGCGAACCGAAGATCCGTCTTTAGGAAGTAGATGTCGGCAACATATCTCACAGTATTTTACGCATGAAAACATGGTGAAAGGTATCGAAAAAAACCTATTTGATCTAACAAGCTGATCTAACAAACCCATGAGAACATTATTCACATTTCACTATCCCGCTGATCCAAACGCGGGAGGCCCAGGAGTTACTTGGCGATTGGGGCGAGAATATGAAAAATTAGGGCATGAAGTCGAGTTTTACTCGCTCGACGATTTACCCAAAAAATTACCACCTTTAGCGCGATTTATTTTATTTCCAGAATTCACTGCTGCAAAAATTCTCCACTCTCATCGCCATGCTGCGATCGATGTGATTGATGCGTCCACAGCAGATGCTTGGATCTGGGGACTCGGCTTACAAAAACTGCAAAAACAGCGCCCCCTTTTAGTGGCACGCTGCCACGGGTTAGAACACATAGAACACTTAGAATATCTCGAAGAATCGCAGCGAGGACATCTCAAACTTGAGTGGAAATATCCTTTATATCGAGGCAGTATTCGCCTTTGGGAAGTCGCAACTTCCATGCGACAGTCTGACCTCGTTTTATTGCTCAATCAACGCGATCGCGATTTCGTCGTCGAACAGTTAGGCGTTCATCCCGATCGAGCGCATATCGTCGCCAATGGCATTCCCGAAACGATGCTCAATCTACCGTTTGAACCGACTCCAGCCGAGCATGAACCGATCCGAATTGCCCAAGTCAGTAGCTACATCGTGCGGAAAGGCATTCAATACGGAACCCCTGCACTGAATGCAATTCTCAAGCGCTATCCCAAAATAGAAGTTAGCTTATTTGGAACAGAATGCTCAGCCGATCAAGTTTATGCCGACTTTGATCCAAAGGTGCGCGATCGCGTCACGGTCATTCCCTACTACGAAAATCACAAACTGCCAGAACTGCTCAAAGGACATCACATTAAAGTTCTCCCAACGATTTCCGAAGGCTTTGGCGTTGCGCTCGTCGAAGCGATGGCATGTGGACTCGCACCCGTCACAACCACGGCTCCAGGTCCATTAGAAATCGTGCGCGATAGAGAAACCGGAATGATTGTACCCTGTCGCGATCGTGAAGCCTTTGAGCAAGCGATTGAAACCTTGATTCTCGATCGGGCTTTCCTCGATTGCTTACGACACAACGCTTATCGATCGGCACAGCGATACAGTTGGCAAAACATTGCTCAGGATAATCTAAACTTCTATGAAATGGCGCAACGCATGAGGGCTTAGCTAATGTACACCGCTCAACCCCAACCTAAAACTCCGCAAGTCTCAGAGCCTTGGCTGATGATTGGTGCCCTTGTTGCCTTGACTGTACTATGTCTCGCTGCCAATGTTGGTTCAGTCCTTCGTTTTATTTTTCCTACTGGCAGCTTAGTTGTCGGAGCATTACTGTTCTTTCGATACCCGCTCTTTTATGTTGGGTTTACCTGGTGGTTGTGGTTCCTCACACCCTTGGTGCGGCGGATGATCGATTGGCAAGCGGGCTGGCTTGACCCCAATCCAGTGTTACTGGCACCCTTTCTCGTGTCATTTCTCGCGAGTTTGACCTTGCTCACTCAATTGCCAAAAGCAATTCGTGGGAATGGTTTACCGTTTGTACTTTCAGCGATCGCAGTTCTGTACGGAGCGTTTATCGGCTTGCTCAGTTTTCAACCGCAAACGGTGATTATCGCGCTGTTAAATTGGCTCACCCCAATTGTTTTTGGATACCACCTCTTTTCAAAGTGGCGACAATTTCCAGAACTCAAGCGAGTGACTGAGCGTACCTTTCTCTGGGGAACGATCGTGATGGGGAGCTATGGAATTATTCAGTTTTTGTTTGCGCCTCTGTGGGATCAGTTTTGGCTGCAAAATCTGATTGCAATCATGAAGATCTACTCGTTTGGAACTCCCGATCCGTTACGCATTCGAGTTTGGAGCACAATGCATTCGCCCCAACCCTTTGCCTGTATACTCGTTGCCTGCGTGCTGTTACTGTTTGCAATCAAAAATCCGCTCAAAATTGCGGCATCCGCTGTAGGCTATCTGACCTTACTTTTAACCTTGGCAAGAACAGCTTGGTTAAGTTGGTTTATCGGCTTAGTTGTGTTTATTCCATCCTTGAAACCGCGATTGCAGATGCGATTGATCGTCACCTTAATGGTGATGTCGCTGGTCATTCTGCCCTTAACGGCGATCGAACCCTTTTCCACTGTGATCAGTTCACGGGTACAAACCTTGTTTCAAGGACAGCAAGACGGCAGCTTTGTCGATCGTAGTATTGGCTATACGAATTTGCTCAATGATGCGCTGGTTGAAGTAGAAGGGCGCGGTATTGGCTATGTGATTCGAGACGCAAATATTGGGGGGAATGACAGTGGAATTCTCACCTTGCTTTTGAATCTCGGTTGGTTTGGCACGATTCCTTATGTTGCTGGATTAGTATTACTGATTTTTAGCATGATGCAAGGACGGGAAGCCGCGATCGATCCGTTTGTGGGAGCTTGCCGAGCGATCGTACTCGCGACCGTTTCGCAAATTAGCTTGAATACCGTCATGCTTGCTCCATTCGGATTAGTGCTTTGGGGCTTTATTGGCTTAGCAGCAGCAGCTCGGCTCTACTATCTGCAACCCGTTCCTGCAACCGATCCTGAGCCGTCTATTCCTCAGTAAAGTACTTCTGTAACAGGAATTCCAAGCGTGTTTTCGCCTCTGCTGAAACCTGATCTTTTGGCGTTAAAATTGCATACTTCAATGCCGAATGTGCGTCAGACACAGGCGGATTTTTGCTCAATCGCCGCACCGTTTCTAAAATCACTTTTTGAGCATTCACTGCATTGCGTTGCAAATTTCCAATCACCATTTCGACGGTGACACTATCATGATCGGGATGCCAACAATCGTAATCGGTGACTAAAGCCAGCGTCGCATAAGCAATCTCCGCTTCGCGTGCTAATTTTGCTTCGGGTAAATTCGTCATGCCAATCACCGAAGCACCCCAACTCCGATGTAAATTCGATTCTGCTTTTGTTGAAAAGGCTGGTCCTTCCATGCACACATAAGTTCCCCCTCGATGCAGCGTTACGCCTTCAAGCTGCAAACTCTCAACTGCATCGCCTAACACTTTTGCCAACTGAAGACAGACTGGATCGCCAAAAGCAACGTGAGCGACAATGCCATCTCCAAAGAATGTCCCCATTCGCCCAAAGGTACGATCGATAAACTGATCCGGAATGACCATATCCAACGGCTTCATTTCTGCTTGCAACGACCCAACCGCTGAAGCTGAAATCAGATACTCAACGCCCAGACTCTTCATCGCATAAATATTGGCGCGAAACGGTAATTCAGATGGCAATAAATGATGATTACGTCCATGCCGCGCTAGAAAAGCCACGCGGGTTCCTTCTAAAGTTCCCACAATGAGCGCATCCGACGGAGAGCCGAATGGCGTTTCGATCTGGATTTCTTCGATATCTTTGAGTGCCTCCATTTTGTAAAGACCACTGCCGCCGAGAATGCCGATTTTGACTTGAGACATATAACTTGTGCCGAAATTTTTACTCAGACTATGCGATCGCTCAACCCGCAGAAATAACGCAAAATAGTGGCGAACCCCCTAATTTTCCTGATTTTTTTAATGCAAACCCAAACAACTGCACTTACAATCTTCTTGTAAATTTGTGCAAAACAGATTATGTGGGATGTGTTGCCCCTGCGCGCGATCTTATATCAACTGCTCTTTATCGTCTTAGCGATCGCAGTCGAAGCCCTCGTGCTGCAGAAATATCTTGGAATTGGGAAAAAGTCCAGCATTCAGTATGCCGCAACTGCAAACTTGCTTTCGACAGTCGCGGGCTGGTTTTTGTTTTTCGTCATTGAGCCTTGGCTTCCTCCCACTTGGCGACAGCAATTAATTAACTATATTTTCTTTGATCTGACCAGCACTCCGCCTGTGCTGATTGGCTTAGCGTTCTTGACCTTTTTAGGCACATTTGTTGTAAAACTCCAAAGCCTCGATTGGCTCGACTTAATCTTGGAAAATAAAAAGCCAGTCGAAATCGAAGTCCGCGATCGTACCAAATTTCAAGGCAGAAAAGCTCAGCGTCAGGCATTCTCAGAAATCCCAAATCGTGCCCTAGCGGTGCTTTGGGCAAATGCCGCCAGTTTTAGCGCCATCACCTTGATCATCGCGATTCGGACATTTTCTGAACCGCCTAGTAATTTTTAATCGCATCCACGTATGGCATTCATCACCGATATTGTTAAAGAAATTCGTAAACTCTTGCAGCCCCCTCAGTGGGCATCCTGGCAAACGCTAATATTTTTGAGTATCTTTAGCGCAGTCGTGGCTGCGCTCACCACGTCCCCAGCGCCACAAATTGCCCAACGGATCATTTCATCCTTTGGCTGGCTGTTCCTGGTTTTAGGCGTTTGGTGGTTTGTCTACGAACCGAATGTCAAAAAGAAACTCACGTTTTTTAACTTATTTCTCGGACCTTGGATTGTCGGCGCGCTGATTTGTATTTGGTTTTTCGGCACGATCGAAGGCAGAACGATTCCGACTCAAGCCGCATTCATCAGTTGGCCTCCGATTTCGTCGATTGTTTGGGCAGCCCCAAAATTTGTCAAATCCGATCCCAAAACCAAAAGCCCCATCTACACGAATCCCAACAAAGGACACCGCCAAGACATCATTCTGCTGATGCTCTCGAATTTAGTCCTCAGCTGTTGGTTTCAGTTTTACTTCCAAATCAATACTTGGATGACGCAATATCCTTCACTCCGAGCCGATAACCTCAGCCGGAGCGCTTTTGTCTGGCGACCCCAGGAATTTGACAAGGCGGCAGCGTTATCGAGAGGTGCAGATATCTTGAACCTTGCCGCTCAAAGAGTTCGTTCCGACCTTGAAGGAAAACCTTGGTCAGAAGTAGAACGCTGGCTAGAACAACTCGATCGACAAGTTCCAGAATTGCAGCAGCAGGTCAAATCGCAACTGCCCAAAGTCGCCGAAGCAGAGTTATGGAATCTCAATGCTAATGTGATTTCAGATGCGTATGATTTGCAACTCAGAGCGACTTGGACAGGACCGACCTCTCGTCGCGGCGGATATGAGTTGAGCCGAATCTGCCGCATTGCCCAAGCTCGAAGACAAGGACCCGCGACCCAGTTCAATTTCGATAATGCTTCTCCGCCTGCAACCGCTCCGACGACGCCAAAACTGGTTGGGACGGTTCAGTGTGGAGCCATCACCCAACCGAAACAAATCGAACAAGCCAAACTGTGATTCTTCGGGCAAAATGAGGAATCTGATTTTCCCATGGAGCAAGGAGAAAGCAATGAGTGAGGCAGTCTTGACGATTGGTAGCACCTTCAATCGGATTGGTGCGATCGCATCGAATGTGTTTCGAGAAGTGATGCGCGATCGCATTCTTTATCTCGTCATGTTTTATGCAGGCGCACTCATCCTCGCCAATTATCTCCTGCCCGAAATCGCGGCTACGACTGAGAAAAAAATTCTGCTCGATCTCGCCCTTGCCACGATGCCAGTGATTGGACTGATCGTGGCAATTTTCATCGGCACAGGCTTAGTGAATAAAGAAATTGAGAAACGCACCGTCTTCGTGCTGATTGCGAAACCTGTGAGCCGCGCCGAGTTCATCATTGGTAAACATTTGGGACTGTCTGCAGTCTTGGCTGTTTTGATTGCCGCTATGAGTCTGATTGCAGTCGGCATTTTATTGGTGGAAAAAATTCCGTTTTCTCTGCCCAATTTGCTGATCTCATCGGGGTTTCTGCTGCTGCAATTGTCGTTGATTAGTGCGATCGCCATTCTCTTCGGTGTTTTTACAAGTTCACTGCTGGCGATGATGTTGAGCTTCGGGATATACCTGATGGGACAACTCAGCCCAGACATTGTGAAGTTTGGCAAACTGACTAAAAATCCTGTGATCGAAACCGTTACTCAAGGACTGTACTTAGTCTTGCCTGACCTGACACGGTTGGATTTGAAGAATCAAGCGGTCTATAACCTGATTCCGGCGCCACAGATTTTATTAGGCAACGCACTCTATGCATTTCTTTATATTGCGTTTGTTCTGACGATCGCGTCGCTAATTTTTTCACGGCGGGAATTCTAAGCTTCATACTTCCGTACCCAATCTTAAGGCTTTAGTTAAGTGCCCACCCTGCCCGTTCTAAGTCATCCGTAGATCTCGGTACGATAGTTGGTGAACCTAATTCACAATCTCATCTCACCCCCAGAGTTATCAGATTGCCGTTTCAGACCTTCACCCGTTCAATGATTGAGACTGCGGCATGACTACGCAACTGCATCTACATCAAACGATTCGAGGCAATGCGATCAGCGCCTCACTGCGCCAAGTTTTCACGCAATCTGATTCCTGCGCGACCAATCAACTTGCAGCCGAACTTTGGATTGAGCGCTTCTTAAATCATTTAAATGCTCGTCTCCAAGACAGTTTAAATTCGGAG
The DNA here is from genome assembly GCF_026735145.1 of Leptolyngbya sp. GGD. Taxonomy (NCBI): domain Bacteria; kingdom Bacillati; phylum Cyanobacteriota; class Cyanophyceae; order Leptolyngbyales; family Leptolyngbyaceae; genus Leptolyngbya; species Leptolyngbya sp. GGD. Next base: position 104,805 of record NZ_JAPQKE010000001.1, on the reverse strand, counting down.
CCGACGGAAGCGAAACTCTGGCAAATGCTCGCGGACGAACTCGGTCACGCCTTATCGGGTGAAATCGTAGCAATTGCCCTGCCGATGGAAGCTGACCAAGCTGATCAAGCTGACCAATTTGAGATTCAGCATTTAGCCGGATCAATGGTGCAACTTAGCCCTTCGATTTGCATCGCCCGTCATGCGATCGAACTCGAACTCGGTCGCACCTTTGAACTCGCTGCTCTACAGAACCTCCGGCAATTAGAATGGCAAAACGCTTGGGAATTGTGCGATCGCAAAACGACTTACGGCTGGCTCGTAACCGTTTCTTCTCCGATTTCTTCAACAGCGATCGATCCGATATTGATTCAACTGCGCGATCAATGCGTCAGTCGCGCGATTTCCCAAACGGTGCAAGTGATTCGCCACGGCAAAAAGACCGAAGCATTAATCGAGCAATGCCAAGCCCTGAAAGCACAAAACCAAGAACTCAGCCAAATTAGCAAACTCAAAAGCGAATTTCTCGCCAACACCAGCCACGAGATCCGTACTCCGCTCAGTTCAATTCTCGGTTTCACTCACCTGCTCAGAGAGCAAGGCTACAATCCCTCGAACTTACGCCACCAAGAATACCTAAAAATCATTCTCAGCAGTGGTCAGCATCTTCTCGCTCTGATTAATGACATTCTCGATCTGTCCAAAATCGAAGCCAATCAGCTTACTCTCCAGCAAGAAACGATCGATGTCATCGAAGTCTGCAAACTTGCACTCAAACTCGTCCAGGAAAAAGCAAACGATAAAGGGCTACCCCTCAAACTCGTCGTCGCACCCGAAATCACGACCATTGCAGCCGATCCACTCCGGCTGAAGCAAATGCTATTCAACTTGCTCTCCAATGCCCTGAAATTTACCGAGCGTGGGTCGGTCGGCTTAGAAGTTAAAGCGATCGATGATTTCATGCACTTCATCGTCTGGGATACAGGCACAGGCATCTCGCCCGAACAACAGCAACTCCTCTTTCGCCCCTACACCCAACTGAAAAACGCGACCCCCGGTGAAGGCACAGGTTTAGGTCTAACACTCACCCAAAAACTTGCCGAACTACACGGTGGATGGGTACGCCTCGACTCAGAACTCGGTGTTGGTTCTCGCTTCACGATCGCGCTCCCACTCACCATGCCCATCAATACCGATCCCACCTCCCCCCCCAACCAACTCTGCCTCTCCCCCACTCCCCATCTCCCCACTCCCCCACTCCCCCACTCCCCCACTCCCCTTAACCCCACCCGCTCCAACCACATCCTCCTCGTCGAAGACAACGCCCACAACGCCCGCTTGATCATCACTTATCTCTGCAAACTCGGCTATGAAGTCACCTGGTCAAAAGATAGTAAAGAAATGTGGCAATCTCTCAAGCAATCGATTCCTGCCGTGATTTTGATGGACATTCATCTACCTGAAGTGAATGGTTTAACGCTGACGCAGCAGTTACGATCGAGAAAACGCTATCGCTCCATTCCGGTGATCGTCCAAACCGCAATGGCAATGAAAGGCGATCGTGAAAAATGTCTCGAAGCCGGAGCTGTTGATTACGTCTCAAAGCCGATTGATCTCAATGCTTTAGCGCAAACTGTTGCAAGGTACAGCCAAAAACGCTGAAATTCTAGGTTTCCTTTATATACTGGTTAGGCTGAGCTACCCGTTTATATTTTTGAGTTATGCAAGACGTTCCCGCCTGGTTATCTTCAATCGTTTGGACAGATTACCGTTTGGCAGTCTTGTTCACTGTCATCTTGCCACTCGCTCTCCTGATTTGGGCGACCGTACAACAGGTTGAAGCCCTGCAAAGATTGCTCTTGATTTATTGGCGCGTTTCTAGCTTGTTGGCGATTACCCTCTATTTACTGATTGGTGTATTGCCGATCGGGTTTTTCTCTGGTTGGCTTGCGAGAATTCTGATTCCGATCGGGCTTTGGTATTGGGCAGATTTGAATGAAGAAATTCGCGATTCGCCGCCGAGTTCGCTGAAATTGGCGCTGGTGTCTTGGCGCTGGGCAGTTTCAGTCTATTGTGCGATCGGGGTGATTGGACAAATCCCAGTCTTACGCTGTGCAACCTTGGCGAGTCAGCAGATTTTAGGAGATGCAGCTTGCCGAGTTTGGCTAGATCCACCGTTCTTGTTCAGAGAATATCTTCACTCTGGAGTCAGACCCTTTGTTCTGGGATTTTTTGGCATTGTCGGACTGGTCATCTACGTTCTCTATTTAGGCTACTTCGTCTTTTTCCGTCTCGGGAAGCGGAAACGCTCTGCGATGGAAAATTAGTCCTTGTGTTTATCTATTCATCAGTTTTCCCATGAGTCATTCAATTGGACAGCGTTTAGAGCAGTACACCATTAAGTGCCCCAATGAAGTCTTATTGGTGTCGATCGAGGCAGAAGGACAGCCTGATCAAATTGCGATTTTTAAGGGATTCTCCAGTTCGCTGATGAATCCAACCTCATTCGATCCGGATATGCCTGTGCTGCCGGATGATGCGATCGTGCAATCTGTCGATCGCTTGGAGAGTCCTTATAATCCCAATCATCCACGATTTGTCGAGCAGGGATTGAGTTGGCTGGAGTTCCAACGGCTGTTAGATGCGGCTGGGGTGTAGTCTAAATACCTAGAGATACACCTTAGTGTGAGATAGACTGCAAGGGTGCAACGGTTTAACCACAGTTATTTTGTGTGAGGATGTGAGTTATCTATGGTGTCATTGCCATCAAAGGCTGAATCGCTCAGCCGCTTTTCTTCCCGTTCCCAACACTGGGAAGCGTTACCTTTGCCAGAGTCTGCTTTGTTTGGAACGGATGGGATTCGAGGGAAGGCTGGAGACTTGCTGACGGCTCCCTTGGCGATGCAGATCGGATATTGGGCTGGACAGGTTTTAGGCTCCGGAAATCGCGCCCCGATCGTCATTGGTCAAGATTCGCGCAATTCAAGCAATATGCTGGCAATGGCACTTTCTGCAGGATTGACCGCAGCAGGCTTAGAAGTGTGGGATTTAGGATTGTGTCCGACTCCAGTAGTAGCGCATTTAACGCACTACAGTGAGGCGATCGGCGGCGTGATGATTTCTGCCAGTCACAACCCGCCTGAAGATAATGGCATCAAGTTTTTTAATTCAGATGGCTCGAAACTCGCGTCAGAACTTCAAAAGCAAATTGAAGCTTGTCTGCGAGGAGAAAGAAAAATTGCGTCCATTTCCTCGCAATGGGGACAGCATTTCCATCGCTCGGAATTGATTGAGCAATATATTCAAGCAATTCAGCAACCGTTGATGGCTGAATCGGCTGAACCCTTTGCTGGATTGAAAGTCGTTTTAGATTTGGCATGGGGTGCTGCAACGCGCTCTGCTGCAGATGTTTTCCGGTCTTTGGGTGCAGATGTGACTGTGTTGCATGGTCAGCCCGATGGCGATCGCATTAATGTCAATTGTGGTTCGACGCATTTGAATTTGCTGAAAGCTGCGGTGAAAGAGCAGGGAGCCGATGTTGGATTTGCGTTTGATGGCGATGCAGATCGCGTCTTAGCGGTCGATAGCCAAGGTCGGACAGTCGATGGAGACTACATTCTCTACCTTTGGGGCAAGCACCTGTTATCAGCAGGGCAGCTTCCAGGTGCAACAATCGTTGCAACGGTGATGTCGAATCTTGGCTTTGAGCGGGCTTGGGAAAAATTAGGCGGTCAGTTAATCCGAGCTTCGGTTGGCGATCAGTATGTTCATGCCGACATGATCAAGCATGGGGCTGCTTTGGGCGGTGAACAGTCTGGACATATTTTGTGTCCACAACACAGCGTCAGTGGAGACGGATTGTTAACGGCGTTGCACTTAGCAAGCTTGATTCAGCAATCGGGTGGAAACTTGGCAGAATTAGTCGATCGCAGTTTCAAGACCTATCCTCAACTGCTTCGCAATGTGCGGGTCGAAGATCGGACTCAGCGCTTGAACTGGCATCACAACGCAGCCGTTCAAGACGCAATTTCTGAAGCTGAAGCGGCAATGGGCGATCGTGGACGCATCTTAGTTCGTGCATCCGGAACAGAGCCAGTAATCCGAGTCATGGTTGAGGCGGAAAGTTCTGATCTGGTAGAACATTGGACAGAGCGCTTAGTTGCGACTGTTCAGCAACATCTGACCTAAAGATGCGGTAGGGTGAGTGCTGTTGTTTCTCACCCTGGCTGTACTTATGTTTCAAATTCGTGCTGCACTCCCGGCTGATGTTCCAGCAATTTTCTCGCTGATTCAGGCATTAGCAGAGTACGAAAAACTCTCGCATCAGGTTACAGGCTCGATCGAGCAGCTTCACACACATCTCTTCGGCGAAAAGCCTGTAGTTGAAGCGATCGTGGCAACCGTCCATGAACAAGCGATCGGGTTTGCATTATATTTTTATAACTATTCCACTTTCCTTACAAAGCCAGGAATCTATCTGGAAGACCTGTTTGTTTTACCAGAATATCGGGGTCAAGGGATTGGAAAAGCACTCCTGACTCAATTGGCTCAAATTGCCTTAGAGCAAGACTGTGGGCGCTTAGAATGGAGCGTTTTAGACTGGAATGAGAGTGCGATCGGGTTCTATGAACGGATGGGTGCAACAGTGCTTCCAGACTGGCGAATTTGTCGCGTTACAGGCGAGGCTTTGTTACAAATGTCAGCTTTCTAACCGAAATAAATATGTCAAAATTTTCTGTAGGATTCTAGAGGATACGACCATGACAATTTGGGTAAATGAACAAGTTGATCCATCTGGACTGATGTATGCCTGCATTGCCTGCTGCGATGAAACGCAAGCAAATGAATGCCATCAATCCTTTGAAGAGAACCTCACCGCAGATCAAAAAGCAGACGGTTGGATTGCTCGGATGCGAGAAGTCAATTCTTGGGACGAAGTTCCTGTCAATTCGTTGAAGCTCGATTAGCTGCCAATTCTTTCATCTTGCTCTAAGCTATAAGCGGAGCTTGCAGGAGAGAAGTCTATGTATGTGTTAATCGGGGGCGCGGGTCTGATTGGAGTGAGTTTGGCTCAACGTCTGATCGATCTAGGGCACACGGTTGCAGTGATTGATGTGAATCCTGCGGCTTGTCGATATGCTCGTGAGCAGTTGGGAGTGATTGCTTTTGAAGGCAGTGCGGTGAGCACAGAAGTTTTGCTCGAAGCAGGCATTCGCAAGGCAGATGCGATTGCAGCAGTTCTGAGAAGTGATGCTTTAAATCTGGCAATGGCGACTTTGGCAAAGCATTATGGTGTGCCAAATATTTTGGTGAGAATGCGGCACAAGGATTTTGCTGAGCCTTATCGCCTTGCCGGAGCAACGCATGTGGTTAATGCGATCGAGCTTGCGGTTTCGACGATGGTGAATGTCATCGAATACCCCGAAGTAGAATCGATGATGCACTTCGAGCAAGGTCAGATTGAAGTCTTTAAGCTGGCAATTCCTGCGAATTGTAATGTAGTCGGACGCAGTGTGGCTGAAGTTGCACAAGATTCTCGATTTCCAAAGGGATCATTGATCATTGGCTATCAGCCTCATGCACATATGGATCTGGCGATTCCGAATGGCAGCACGATTTTGGAGCCGGGTTCGACCGTTTTAATGGTTACTAAACCCGGATTTATGCACGAGGTCATTGATTTCATGCAAAAGTGCGCTGAGTAGAAGTTTTGAGAAGGTAGAGTTTAGTGCATTTCCCCCTTCCCCGATCGAACAAGGTAAGGGGATTTTTTTTCACGGTTCAAACCTGCAAAAGGCAGTTCTACTCATCTAACTGCCAAAGCTCGGTTGTATAAGCTTCGTCTAGGACTTTCTTGGGGCGCATGACGAGAATGACTCGCCCTAATAAGTTGATCGTCGGTTCTTCTTCAAACCATTGCAGTTCTAATTGTTCTCCTTCAGCGATCGCAAAGTAACTGTCTGCGTCCCAGTCTCGTTGCGCTCGATCAATGACAATGATCACTTCTTCCGCATCACCTTCTAATGGAACAGGTAAGCGATCGCTTTGTCCTAAAATCGCGACTGGATCTTCTGCACTGCGGATCACTTGCCAACCCGGAACCGTCATCACTGCGCCGATGCCGGAAAATTGCACGATCGCAAAGATTCCCGTTTCTTCTAACATCGGGACAGCATGAAGATCAGCAACTTTGAGCGGCAGTTTGCCTGCAACGGGTAAAATGCGCGGCAGTTGCTCATCACTGTCAACGCGATAGAGCGGAAGGCGAGGGGCAGGACGCTTGGGGGTAACAGTGAAATCGGTTAAGAGTGCTTCGATCGTTTTTCGAGCTGTTTCGGTGTGCGCGAATTTTAGACCTCTGGCAATGTAGCGCGATCGCTCTTGGAAATCGGATTTTTCTTTCGCAGTCTTCCAGGCGTAGAACGCAACAATGTCACCTGGATGAGCCGTAAAGTTTTCTGGAATTTTGCTAAGACGAGAAAATTCTTTGAGCGATCGTACAACTTCGTGCACTTCGTCCGTGTCTAAGTTCTTTGCAAAGACTAATTCAGCGGCAGCGGCACGTTCTTCCTGCTTGAGAACTCGCAATTCGTACAGAATATCGCTAGCTCTTTGTCCAAAATGGTTTTTGACCGCATCCGAAACTCCGACTTTCAGCATGGTGTCATAGACTTGTGCAGCAACAATGATCTGGTTTTGCTGAATTGGCTCGAATCCAGAGGCTTCAAAGATCGCTTGTGGCGTATATCCTGCTTTCTGCAAGGTTTGACAAGTATGTCCCCACTCGACCCAAGATCCCTGTTTGCGGCGGAGTGAGAGCAGGAGTTCGTCAGCATTTGGGAGGTCTTGAGGTGTCTCGGTCATAGCAGGTTCTTTGTCGGATCTGGATTGGACTAATTCTAGATGATAGTTGATTCTGAAACGCGACCCATCATCAGAGGCAGTCCTTTCACCGAATAAATTGCCTAAAGTCAACCTAGCTACAAGACTTGCAAAAGCTTTCTGGGTTCGCCAAATCAATTCACTAAAAAACGAGGGTCTAGTTTCGCAACTAAACCCTCGTCTTCATCAACCAAACTATTCACTATGCTTCGGGCAACCTTGCACTGGCGTAGGCATCAGCTACGACAAAAGCGGGAACACGTGTAGAGTAATCGATTTCATTTCCAGTCAAAGAGCGTGCCAGCTTTTCAAAAGAAACCGATCGCCAGTTGCGCTCATGAATCGGCTTCGATTGCTCACCCAAGAAATAAGTCATCGAACCCAATAGAGCAACTGCGACCCAACCGACAACAAATAGGCTAATCAAGATTACCATCGCAACCTCCTGTGAAGTTCTGTTTCTTTATGTAAACTAATGTAACAGAGATTATTCAGAAAAGGCAATCTACCCGTCAGGTGTGATAACCGAACTCGGTCAATTATGAGAATTTTGATGAGAATTTTGAGGATTAGATGAGAAAGAGGGGACAATTTGCTCTTCTTGTAACCGCTGGCTGAGCAAGGTATATCGGCGCTTGTCTCGACACTGGGAAATTGCCTGACGTAAAGCTTGCGGTTGTCCGACTAAGATCGCTAACTGCTTCGCACGGGTCAGCGTTGTGTAAAGCCAAGGGCGGCTGAGCATTACAGTGTTTTGCATAAATAAAGGCACGATCGTGACTGGAAATTCAGACCCTTGCGCCTTATGTCCGGTAATGCTGTACGCCAGAGTCATCTGATCCCATTCTGTGCGCTGATATTCGACCCAATGTTCCTCGAACTGAACGCCTAAAATTTGTCTCCGAGCATCGTAGGTTTCAATAATGCCTAATTCGCCGTTCATGACTTCGCGATCGTAATCATTTTCCAACTGAATCACGCGATCGCCGATTCTAAATTTGCGCTCCTCAGCCTGAACCTCGAAGCCATCAGCCTGCGGTGGATTGAGCAACGCTTGTACAACGGCATTAATCGCTTTCGTGCCAATGTCTCCTTTGATCATCGGACAAAGAATCTGCACATCATTAAATGCGTTAAATCCAAGCCGAGGAATCGTCTCAGTAATCAATTGCTGAATACATTGAATGCCATGTTGAGGAGAATGTGAGGGCATCCATAAGCAATCCGATCGAGGAGTCGTCGAAAAGCGCTCAATCTCTGGCACTTCACCTCGATTCAGCGCGTGAGCATGACAGATAATCGCCGAGCTTTGAGCTTGCCGCCAAACTTGAGTTAACCGGATTACAGGCACTTGTTCAGACTCAATTAAATCTCGCAACACTGCACCCGCTCCAACACTCGGCAACTGATCAACATCGCCAACGATCAAGAGTTGAGATTGAAGCGAAACCGCTTTGATCAATGCGTTCGCAAGAAACACATCGGTCATGGAAAACTCATCCACAACAATGCAGTCTGCTTTGAGCGGTCGAGTGTGATCGCGCTGAAAGTAGCCACTACTGCGGTCATATTCCAAGAGCCGATGCAGAGTAGACGCGTCTCTTTGCGTTAATTCCGAAAGTCTGCGCGCGGCTCGCCCAGTGGGAGAAGCTAAAGCAACTTGTTTGCCCATTACTTCCCACAGTTCAACGATCGCGTGAGTTGTATGCGATTTTCCAACCCCTGGCCCGCCCGTCAAAATTACCACTCGCTGCGTTGCGGCTAAAATCACGGCTTGCCTTTGTTCTTGAGAAAGCAGCAAATCCGAGGATTCGCAGTACTCCTGCATCCAAGTTTCGACAAAATGATGATCAATTTCTAATGGCTCAAGAAGCAATAATTTCAGCCGAGTCGCGATCGACATTTCCGCGTAATAAAACGCAGGCAAGTAGTACCCCAACCGTCCCGGATACCGACGACTTTCTTCGACAACCAGTTCTTGAGTCGCAACCAGATAGACAATTTGATCCTCGATTTGTTCAGTTTGCGCTGCATAATCTGGACGAGCCAGCAATCGAGCGGTTCGCTCTACCAGAGTAGATTGCGGCAAAAAACAATGTCCATCTCGTCCAGCTTCTCGTAAACAATGCAAAATTGCACTGCGATAACGCGCTTCAGAATCCGGTTTTATTCCGAGTTGCGTGGCAATGCCATCGGCTGAGTGAAATCCAATGCCTCGAATATCCGCCGCAAGCTGGTAAGGATTTTGGGAAACAATCGCGATCGCGTCTTCTCCATAGCGCTTAAAAACTTTCACCGCTTGACTTCGACCAATGCCGTAAGTCTGTAGAAACATCATGATGCTATGAGTCTGTTTCTGTTCCAGCCAAGAAGACTGAATCATCGCTATTTTCGATTGAGCGATGCCTTTGACTTCAATTAGTCGATCGATATCAGTCTCAAGAATGGTCAGAGTTTCTAACCCAAAGCGATCGACAATTCTTTTCGCCATCGCTGAGCCGATGCCCCGAATTGCACCACTACTTAAATAAGCTTCGAGACTCGCGATCGTATTCGGCAGTGCTTCGCGATAATTTTCAACCTGAAATTGCAACCCGTACCGAGAATGAGTGCGCCAAGTTCCACTGAGAATTAAAGACTGTCCTAAATTGAGGCTGGCAAAATTGCCCACGATCGTTACAACCTCGGCAACCGTCTGCAACCGAGCCACCGTAAATCCAGTTTCAGCCGAGGTAAATACGATCGATTCAATGCTGCCTTCGAGTTCCTCAATGTTCATGATCAGGTTGGGGGCGGGCTGCGACTTCGCTCAATCCACGAAACGTATCGAAATGCATCGTTTTGCTTATTTTACGTCGTTCACCACAATCAATTTGGAGTAGGGAGTGGGGAGTGGGGGAATGAATGCGATCAGCAACTAGCCAATTTAAAGGATTTCCACCTCCAAATTTTCGGTTGATCGTTGATTGCACTTTCCCGCCCGTGATTGAAAATCGCGGTCTAACCGTGCGAAGTCCCTAAAGGGACTACCAGAATACAGCGATGCAGTCCCTTCAGTGGACTTCGCACAGTTAGCACGGGGTTTTAAACCCTGTGCGGGAGCACGCGATCAACAAATCAACCCGAAATTGATAGGTGGAATTATTTCTTCACCTCAACAGGCGTACCCACTTTCACCGCTTGATACAGCGCCACTACATCCGCATTTCTCATTCTCAAACATCCATGAGAAACGGCTTGCCCTAGCAACGAGTAATCCTTTGTTCCATGAAATCCAATCAAAAGTTTTCCCTGCGAAGTAAAGCCAATCCACCGTTTGCCCAAGGGATTGTCCTGGTCACCTGCCGGGATATGCTCACCCGTAATCGGATGTTGCCAAGTTGGATTCTCAACCATTTGAGACACTTTAAACGATCCAATGGGCGTTTCCCATCCTTCTTGCCCAATTGCGATCGGATAAGTTGCCTTTAATTTCTTTTTCTCAAACAGTCGCACCTTGCGATCGCTTAAATCGACCACTAAGTTTGTCTCAATCACAGGCGACGGAGCAGGAGAAGCTTTGGGAGCAACCATCGCCTGAAAATTCGGCAGGTCAAATTTTGGCAACGCAGGCAACCGACGCACCTGGAAAAGCGCGATCGCGATTCCTGGGACAACGCAGATCATCATGAACGCTTTAGAAAGAGGAGACTCCTGAATCTTTGCCGCCATTTCCTTCTCAAACTGCTACTTTTTTCATTCTGCCCGGAACTCATCTGCCCGATTGTGAATCTTAAGACGCAAGCAGATTTTTCTTTTACACGGATACCATTGTCGCGATCGTAACGTAATTCATACGGGAATCCTTTGACCTAACCCGGAAAATTGGCGAATCTGCCGCAATCTTACCTAGGTTAGATAAAAGATTGAGTAAATCTTGATCCAAAGGGTGATCCCAAATTTACAATGCTGGCAACCTGTTCGTTTCGGTCTGAGTGAGGAGTGAGGAGTGAGTCATGAAAGAAAAGCTATTTCTAGCGATCGCCATCACAAGCGCAATTCTCTGTCTATATGATTGGTCTAGTCCAATTCGCGTCCGAAATACTACCCAAACTGAAGCGATCGCCGACCACATCGCTCGTTTACAGCTCGAAACTCTACCCTAAAGCGTATTTCTGTTGCTAGAGTTCTCCAACGAGAACATCTCCGATCTATCCTGGATAGGATCACTCGATCAAAAACTAGGCAACTGTGAGGAACTTTCTCAAACCCGTTGGGGTCATCAAAGGTGGAACGTAGAAAATACCGTCATCCGCCCATGAGTCAGTCCCTTCCTGTATCCTGGTCATCGATCGAGCCAAAGGTTCATCAGAGTCCAGTGCAAGCAGAAAAACTCTCCAATTACGATTTAGTGTTGCAATGTCAGACCGGACATCGCCCGGAGAAAGCCGTGTTTGCGGAACTCATGCGGCGGTATCAGTCTCATGTCGATAAAGTTCTCTATCATTTAGCGCCGGATTGGCAAGATCGTGCCGATCTGGCTCAAGAAGTCTGGATTCGGGTCTATCGCAACATCACCCGACTGAATGAACCTGTCAAGTTCCGAGGTTGGTTGAGTCGGATTGCGACCAATTTGTTTTACGACGAGCTTCGCAAACGCAAACGCAATACCGCACCCCTGTCTTTGGATGCACCTTTATCCGTGGATGATGGAGAGGTAGATTGGGAAATCGCCGCAGCAACACCCGGACCTGATGAAGATCTCACCACTCGGGAATTCTACGATCAGCTCAACGAAGCGATCGCTGACCTCCCCGAAGTCTTCCGTACCACGATTGTGTTACGTGAGATTGAGGGCATGGCATATGAAGAAATTGCTGAACTCACTGGAGTGTCACTCGGAACTGTGAAATCGCGGATTGCGAGAGCGCGCCATCGCCTCCAATCGCAACTTCAACAGTACCTTGATGGACAATAATTTTAAATTCTCCGTGATATTGCTAAGACTTCAGATTGGCTTTGTTAATATGCTCTCAGATGTATCTCCGCAAGAGCTTTAATATTCTGAGGAGTGAGTGATTACGAGGAGTGGTTAAGTACACTGAAAATCGTTTGATCTCTGGGCATTCATAAGTGAAGTGACTCTCGATGAACTCCAATTTTGATTCGCTGAATAACGATATGCAATCTCCGCTCAATTCACAGTTAAACGCACAAGCCCGCGATCGCTTCGAGTTACTCAGTGCCTATCTCGACGGAGAAGTGACAGCCAGTGAGCGCAAACAGGTCGAAGAATGGTTAGCAACCGATGCTTCGATCCAACAGCTTCACGCTCGCTTGCTCAAACTTCGTCAGGCATTTCGCTCGATTCCTGCCCCCGCTCCCGTTCAATCTGTTGAGCAAACAGTTGAACAAGTCATGGCAAAAGTCGATCGCCGTCCAAAACTCCGCTTGGTCTGGGGAGGGGCTGCGATTGCTGCTGCCTTTATGGGTGCCGTGACGCTCTTTAGTGTTCGTCAGCCCCAAATGGCACAAGTTCAACCCAAAACTCAACCGACTCTTGAAGCTCAGCAGCAGCCCTCTGACTCTGACATGATGGTGGCGCTCGATCGCCCAGTTGTGTCAATTAAGATGGCAAATTCTCAACCGCCTTCACGTCAACGCAACTAATCTCAGGTTTGCTGAAGATTTCAATCGCCCGTGGTTATTTCACTGCGGGCGATTTTTCTGCCAAATTCCGCTGGGAGTCAGAACGCCCTTTAAGCGATCGACTTGCTCTTGCGTCATCACATACGCCCAAGCTTTTCCTAGTGAGATTTGATTGAGATCAAAGACTTCAATTTCCTGGCGCTGATAATCGTTCCCTGATCCAAACGGCTCGATCTCGGTTGAATCATGTTGTTCGTAGTCATCTAGGATTTCTAATATCTCAGCATTCTGGAAAGTTAACAGATAACCGTAAGTCCTTCCATTTCCAGGAACAATTGCCGGATAACCTAGCTGTAAATGATAGAGAGAGGCGTGAGCGATCGCGCTTCGGCTGGAAATAACGCGATCAGCACAGAGCACATACTGACTTTCACCCGGTTTGAGCGTGCCGTACACAAAGACCCGAATCATTCCTCTTCGCCTGCATGATACGAACTGCGGACGAGGGGAGCCGATCGCACATGAGAAAATCCCATGTCTTTGGCAATCTTGCCCAAACGCTCGAACTCATCCGGATGCCAATATTTCTGAACGGGCAAATGGTCTAAAGAAGGACGCATATATTGACCGATCGTTACGCGATCGCACTGGACGGCTCTCAAATCCTGAAGTGTCTCAATCACTTCTTCTTCAGTTTCACCATGTCCTAACATCAAGCCTGATTTGGTGGGAATCGTCGAATCGAGTTCTTTGACGATTTCTAAAACTCGAAGCGTGCGATCGTATTTCGCACCTCGGCGCACGGGAGCCTGTAACCGCTTGACGGTTTCAATATTGTGGTTATAGCAAGCGGGTTGCGCTTTCACGATCGTCTCAATTCGCTGCCGCTGCAATTCTTCTGCGGAAAACCCTTCTTGTTTTCCGCCCCAAAAATCAGGGGTCAGCACTTCAATCTGAGTCTCCGGATTCAATTTGCGAATTTGCTGCATCGTTGCTGCAAACCAACCTGCTCCTTGATCCGGGATGTCATCTCGTGCCACCGAAGTTAGCACGACGTATCTCAAGCCGAGTAACTGAACCGATTCCGCCACTTTCTGAGGCTCTTCGGCATCCAGCGGCATGGGCGCGTGCCCTTTATCCACCTGACAGAACGCACACGATCGCGTACAAGTTGGCCCCATTAACAGAAAAGTTGCTGTCTTCTGGGCATAGCATTCTCCCCGATTTGGACAGCGTCCTTCCTCACAAATCGTGTGAATTTGGCGCTGTTTGATAATCTGCTGCACCGTTGAGATATCACTGGCATTCCCGATCGAGCGGCGTAACCAGTCTGGCATCGCAGCAACCAAGGCACGACGTTCAGAAATTGTCGAAGGATTCGTTTGGGAAGACATAAACGGGGGAATGCTAGGGGTCAGATGAATAAAAACTTGGCAAAAGCCAACAGCTTAGAAGATAAAGTTTTGTTGCCTATGTCAATTATAAAGTGAGAAACTCATCGGCTCGACGCTGTAGTGTTCCTTCACGAAAAGTCAGTATCATTTAGCACGATCGCGGCTATCATTTCTACTGCTGAGTTTCTCGGTCAGGGGTGCAGTATTCACGGGTCGCATCGTTTTCCCGACCATCCTGACCGATGTTGTTTCCCAGATCACCCGTAGAGGAGTTCAGTTGTGGCTAGTCACAAAGTTATTGTTATCGATGATAGCGCCGTGATTCGGAACATGGTGCGTGACATGTTGCCGAAAGGCAATTTTGAGGTTTTGGAAGCAAAAGACGGAGTGCAAGGGATTACCCTGATTCGTCAGGAGCGTCCAACTCTGATTATGTTAGATTTCCTGCTGCCGCGAATGAGCGGTTGGGAAGTGTACCAGCAAATTCAGAGCCAGCCTGAACTACAAACAATTCCTTTAGTACTGATGTCGGGACGTAAGGAAGAGGTTGAGGAAAAGCTGCAAGAGCCGTTTGAGTATTTTGAGTTTGTGCAGAAGCCATTTGACCAGAAGGGTCTAATTGATGCCATTAAAACGGCAATGGCAAAAGCGAAGCGTCGTCCGGCTCCAGTTGCTCCAGTTGCTCCGGTTGCTGAGACCACAAGTGGCGCAGACGCGGCTGAAATTGCAGCACTGAATCAGAAGATCGTGAAGATGCAGGCTGAAATTGATGGAATGAAGAAGCAAATGGGTCAGCTTTTAGCGTTTGTGAAGCAGAAGTTGAAATAATTTTGATGAATATAGGGCGCTACGGAAGTTCTCACCTCCGTAGCGTTTTTTATTGAGCAGGTTTCCATGTCCCATGAAATCCGAGAGGGATGACTTCCGGCAATGCTAATCGACATACGGGCTGATCATCTAAATGCTCACTATCGAACACCCAAACTTCACTACTATCTGTACGCGCATCGTAAACAACGGTGATAATCCAACCTTGATCAGCATCGATCGCATCAGGTGCGTAAATCGGTTCCATTGGATAGCGATGTTCACCACAGTCAGCTTCGATCAACGTTTCAGTTTTCTGATCGAATCTCCCGATCGCGCCAAAGAAATCTTTCGTCGAATCACTGCCCTTACGATGCATTGCGAAATAGGTATAGCGCCAGTCTTGCCCCACATCGACTGGGTTTACCACCGGAAATTCTAAGTGTCGATCGATGAATTCTTGCTGCTCGAATACTTTCCCTGTTTTCGGATTGACTCGAACTTGCCACAGAGTCGATTTTGCGAATGTATGAGTCTCGCCAGTCGCAACCTGTCTGAGGTATTCATTGGTGTTGAAGTCGGGAAGGCGGATAATATCGACGATCGCATTGCCATCCTCATCCACACAAGCATTGCCAAAATGCCATTGATACCAAGGATCAGTTTCGCCTTTGCTCACCAGTTGTAGCGTTTCTCGATCGAAGACCAACACTTGAGTTCCGAGTTCTGGCTTCCAGTCGAACGACTCGCTAAAACTCTTAATTCTTGCTAACAGCAAAAACGGATTCAACCGTACAGGCGAAACAAAAAAGAGTAAATACTGACCTGCCATCACAAAATCGTGAATGAGCGGAAAGCCGTCTAGGGTGTAGCTATTTCGCTGCTTGAGTTTGCCATTTGCATCGACACAATACAAATTCAGAACCGGGTCTTTCCCAACGGTCACACCGAAATTGTAGATATCTCCGGTTTTGGGGTCACGTTTTGGATGAGCAGAAAAAGGAATTGACTCGGGTAAGCCTCCTAAAGGGTCAGGTTCTCCAGTCTCTAAGGTTTCTAGATTGAGCGTGTACGGATGTGCGCCTTCCCAGAGAGCGAGTAAGCGATCGCTCAATGCCAATACTGAGGTATTTGCCGCATTTTTCAAGCCTTTCGTAAAGCGATTGATCAATCCTCCGGGTGGCAACATGCCATAACCGCTGTACATCAATCGTCCAGCCCGTTCTTCATCTAGAAATTCTGGCGTTTCCACATAGCGATAAACGCCCGTTGCGCCCGCCTCTTTGAAATGTACGGCTAAAATTGCACCATCGCCATCAAACCAATGTCCAACTCGTGTATTTCCGCGTTCTAGGCGACCAGGCCCGTTACGATACAGTGAGCCTCTCAAGCCTTCGGGAATTTTGCCAGATAAAATTGACAGATCTGTGGCTGGGAAACCTTTGGCAGTATGGAGGACAGATTTCGTCCAAGGTTGTGTTCTTACAGTAGTGACCATGTTTTTTCTTAGCGAAGTATTTTTCTTAGTGAAGTAGCTTGCCGTCTTCGAGTTCGATAATTCGATCGGCGATATCTAAAATCCGATTGTCGTGAGTGACGAGTAAAATCGTGCAGCCTTGTTCTTGAGCAAGTTGTTGCATCAGTTCAACGACATCTCGACCGGATTTTTTATCGAGTGCAGCAGTTGGCTCATCGGCAAGAACAATTTTTGGATGACTCACGAGCGCACGAGCGATCGCGACTCTTTGTTTTTGTCCACCCGATAAGTCTGCGGGATAGTAATCCATCCGATGTTCTAATCCGACCGCAGTGAGAATTTCTTCTGCCATTGTCGAAGCAGTTTTATAAGGGGTTTCGCTTAATTCTAGCGGCATCATGACGTTCTCTCGTACAGTGAGACATTCGAGAAGGTTGTGTGCTTGAAAGATGTAGCCTAACTGCTGTCTTGCTTGAACAAGCTGAAGTTTGCTGGCATTTGAGAGGTTTTGTCCGAGAACATTGAGCGTGCCGGATTGCGTCGATCGTAGACATCCGATTAAGCTCAAAAGCGTTGTTTTACCTGAGCCGGAAGGCCCTGTCATGATTACAATTTCGCCGCTTTGAATGTTGAGATTGATGCCAGACAGAACTTGTTTTTTGAGTTGACCTTGACCGTAGTAATGATCGAGGTTCTGAATGGAAATTGCGGTGTTCATGATTAGAAAATATCTGCGGGGTCAGCCGATTGCAGTTTTCTGACCGAAATTGCGGCTGAGATTGTACACATCATTGCAGTTAGCATTAACACAAATGTTGCTCGTCCTATGGTCATCACCATGGGTAAAAGTGTTGCTTGTCTTGTGACCTGATAGAAGCCTAGAGAAATCGCAAACCCAGGCAGAAATCCAATAAATGCCAGAATCAGTGCTTCTTGGAAGACAACTGAAAGCAAATAAGTATCTCGAAATCCAATTGCTTTCAACGTTGCATATTCCGGTAAGTGATCAGATACGTCACTGTAGAGAATCTGATAAACCACAACTGCACCCACAATAAAGCCAATCACTGCGCCCAAATCAAACACATAACCAACGGGTGTGCTCGTGTTCCAAAAACTCTTTTCTTGCTCCATAAATTCCGCTTTTGACATGATTCGGACATCATTTGGCAAGCCAGATCGCAGATTTTGCAGCACTTGATCCAAATTCGCATCCGATCTCAGTTTCACAACTCCCACATCAATCAAGCCTTTCTGCCGCCGCTCTCGAAACATCCGCAAAAAGTTCAAATCGCTCGTAATCATGTGCCCGTTAATTCCAAACGAAGTTCCGAGCTTAAACAATCCAACGACATCCACTCGTCGATGCTCAACTTCAGTCGTCACATTTCCCGAAGCTTGAAATAATTGCGGAATCCTCCCAAATTCTTGCCGCGCTCCTGCATCAAACAGTACAGTATCAGGGCGTTTTAGCAATTCAGTATTTGATTTCACTTCTGGTAACAGAATTGTTTGATCATCTGGATTAATGCCAATTGCATAAAGATTCCAAATCTGCCGATTTTCTGGATTCTTCCACTGAACTGGGCTGAGATAAACGGGCGTGACTGATTCAACTCCTGAATAGCCTAATGCTTGATACAATCGCCGTTCTGTAAATCGATCGAGAGAAATTACGGCTTTATAGCGATCGCTGACTAGAAAAATCTCGCCATCCAAAACCTGATGAAGCTGAACGGCTCCTTCAAATAACGCACTGCGAAATCCCATTTGCAAGAACATCAAGACATCGGCAAAAGCAATTCCCGCGATCGCAACAATCATTCGTCCCCGTTCTTTGGTCAGTTGCTTCCAAGCTAACGGAATTCTGCGTTTCAGCATAAAAGCCTCAATTAAATCGATGGTTTTGGTGCGCGATCGAGGGATGCGTCAATGAGCTAAATCGACCGCTCGTAAACATTGCCGTTTCAGCCTCTTCCCAAGTTGTTGAGGTTGCCCTTTCTGATTGCCAATGAACGACCGAAGCTTCATCACACCAATTTTGCAGTTTTGGCATGACTTCTCGATGAGAACCCGATCTCATAAACGATCGCATCGATGCTTCATCTTCCCAAACCGTCTTTGTCCAAAACACATTTTTGCCCGCTGCTCGAATGGTTGAAGCCAAGTTGCCTTGAGCTTGTTTTGCTTGTTGGTTGCTTTTGAAGGAATACCAGAGAAATGCTGGAAGAAATCGAACAGAGCGCACTCGTAAGCGCGTGACAGAAATTAAGGGCATTGTTTTACTCCTAAAATTAGTGAAGATCAGTAATTATTGAAGGCCGATCGCGATTTGCAGTTTCATATTCGTTAAGCCTGCAACGCTCTGACTGTCCTCTGGATCGAGTCGAACTTTGACTTCAACCACTCGCGCATCGATCGATGCCGCTGGATCGGTGTTCAAAACATCTTTCTTGGCAACTTCTAAGCCAATTTCGTCTACTTTGCCTTTGAGCGATCGTGCGAGTTTTCCACCCGATACGCTCGTCATCGTTGCTGCCTGCCCGACTCGAATCTTTGGCAAATCCGTCTCATACACTTCTGCAACGGCATACATCACATCCGTTTGCCCGATTGAGACAATTCCATTTTTGCTATCGATCAGCTCACCTTCCCAGGTATGAACTTTGAGAATCTGTCCATCTCTCGGCGCGCTAACGACCGTTAAATCCAACTCTGCTTGAGCCTGTTGAACCGCAGCGATCGCACTTTGCACCTCTGCCTGTGCTGCCTCGATATCCACCGGACGCACCTCAGCAATCCGATCTAACGTGGCTTCGGCTTCTTTGACTTGTTTCGCAATCGTTTCGGCTGCCTGTCTTCGATTGGCTTTTGCTTCTGCTAATTGCTGACGCGAAACATCTAAGGTTAATCGCTTCCCATCTTTGAGAGAAGTGGAAATCGCACCCTGTTTTTCTAAGAATTCGTATCGCTGAAATTCCAATTCGGCATTTTTTACTTCTGCTTCTAATTTCGCGATCGCCGCATCTTTCGCTGCCACATCCTCACGCAATTGCACTTCAGTTCGAGCAATCGTTGCCTGCTGCGCTGAAATCTCGCCTCGCTTCGCTCCTGCCTCGACCTGCGCCAATTTTGCTTGAGCAATTCCGACTCGCTTCTGGGCTTGAGTTAAAGCTGCTAAAGCGCGATCGTGCGTATCCAACACGGCAATGATTTGACCTTTGCGGACTCGATCTCCCAATTTCACCCGCAATTCAGCAATTCGACTTCCAGGCGGATTGGCTGCCAGTTGGATCACTTCTCCTTTCGGTTCTAATCTCCCCAATGCCGTTATCGCTTGAATGGCAGGAGCATCAGAAATCGCAACTGCCACCGTTTTCGGACGAAATTGATAGAGCGCGATCGCCCCAAACGCTGTCAAAATAACCGCAATTCCAATCGATCGTGGTTGAATCTGCTGCATAGTTTTAACTCCTAATTACTATGCACTTAGTTGCATAACACTTGCTAGAATATATGCAACTAATTGAATATGTCAACAGTTTTGTATGCAAAAAATTGCATTGAAGATTCAAATGGTTTGAGGTTCAAATTTATGGCATTGAGTCACGCAATTTTGGCTCTTTTAATCGACAGCCCTTACAGCGGCTACGATCTGGCAAAAGATTTTGATCAGTCGGTGAATTTTTTCTGGAAGGCAACGCACCAGCAAATTTATCGCGAACTCAGCAAGCTCGAAGAGCAGGCATTGGTTGAAGTCAGCACGATCGCGCAAGCAGGACGACCCGACAAAAAGCTCTATCACATCACCAAAGCGGGCGAAACATTCTTAATCGAATGGCTGCTCCAACCTTGTGAAGTCATGCCGATCAAAGAAGACTTGCTCGTGAAACTTTGGGCAGCGCAATTGATCCCCGTTGCTCATGCGATCGAACAGTCCGCTTCCGTTGCCAAACTAATCGAAGAATTCCAGCGACATCGAGAACTGCATCAGCAGCGACTCGCGACGTATCACCAAATCGAGCGCAAATTTTATCCAGATTCCGATCATCTGCCAATTGCCCAAAAATACCGTTACCTTGTGTTGCGGCGCGGCATTCGCTATGAAACAGACTATATCGAATGGTGTGATGAAGTTCTCAAACTATTCGCAAATCAAGCGGAAGGCAAGGGTGTCTGATACAATGAACGGCGTTGTCAATTAGATGTACATCCTTTGAGTCAATCGATCGACGATCTACCTAAAGTAGATGATTTTCTACAAGAACTCGCCACGATTCAGCAAACAGGGTCGAAACGGATTGCGATTCTCGGTTCACGCCACGTGCCGATTACGCACCAAACTCTGATTGAACTGATGACGTATGCGTTGGTTTTAGAAGGGAACCGGATTATTACGTCGGGTTCGACCGGGACAAATTTTGCTGCAATTCGAGGAGCATTACGGGCTGATCCGTCGATGTTAACGGTGATTTTGCCGCAAGGACTCGATCGACAACCCCGTGAGTCTCGTGAGCAGCTTGAAACCGTCATGCATTTAGTCGAGTGTCCAGAGAATAATAGCCTTTCTCTTGGCGAAGCGAGTGCGCTCTGTAACCAGGAAATCATTTCTCGCTGTCAACAGCTCATTTCGTTTGCGTTCCATGATAGTCACACGCTGCTACAAACCTGCCGCGATGCTGAAGATCAGCGCAAAGTTGTGACATTGTTCTATTTCGACTAAATTTTTATGTTGTTTGGATTGTCCGTCCCGAGCTTGCTGCTGATTGCGATCGCGGTCGCAGTCGTGTGGATTTATGTGCCGTTTTTAGTTGTTGCGTACGCCCGCGCTCAGATTGGGTATCTCACGAACAAAGAAATGATGGCAGCCCCTCGCGCCACCTTTGATCAACTGCCGGACTATGGAAAGCGAGCAACTTGGGCACATCAGAATGCGCTCGAAGCCTTTCCGATTTTTGCTGCGGCAGCATTGATGGCGTATGTAACTCATCAAACTTCCGCATGGGCAGGATGGGCAGCGATCGCTTGGATCGTGGCACGATTTCTGTATCCCGTTTTTTACATTCTGAATCTCTCCATTTTGCGATCGTTGATGTTCGGAATTGGCTCAGTTTGCAGCTTTACGTTAATCGGACTAAGCTTGATCAGCACGCTCTAAAAGACTTTTTTGTTTTATGGCTTCTACTTTTTCGTTTGATATTGTGAGCGACTTCGATCGTCAGGAACTCGTCAATGCGATCGACACAACGAAGCGCGATGTTCTCAGCCGCTACGATCTCAAAGACACGAAAACGGAGATCGAGTTGAATGCTGACGCGATCGTAATTAACACCGATAGCGAATTTACCCTAGATGCAGTGCATACGCTGATGCAACAGCGAGCTGCAAAACGGAATCTGTCCTTGAAGATTTTCGATTATGGCAAGGTTGAATCCGCGAGCGGAAGTCGCGTTCGACAAGAAATTAAGTTGAAAAAAGGCATCAGCCAAGATATCGCCAAGCAGATCACTAAGATTATTCGCGATGAATACAAGAAAGTTCAAGGCTCAATTCAAGGCGATGCCGTTCGAGTGACTGCAAAATCAAAGGATGATTTGCAAGCCGTGATGCAGCGGATGAAACAAGAAGATTTTCCGGTGGCATTGCAGTTTACCAACTATCGGTAAGTTCATCGTCTAAAGTTTCTTGGGTTGGAGCATGAATCGGGAATGTTACTCGAATCGATGCTCCTTCTATTTTTCTTAATATCTGAATAACTGTTCATATGTTAGGTTAATAAGGAAAAGATTGGAGAATCAACCATGGCAACCGTAACTCAGATGAAATGTGCGTGTGAAGCTTGCCTGTGCATCGTGTCGATCGAGAATGCAGTCAAGAAAAATGACCATTTCTATTGCAGCGAGGCTTGTGCAGAAGGACATCCAGACGGACATGGCGATTGCGGTCATCAAGGCTGTACCTGCTAATTGAAAAAACCGCAGAAAGTATTTCTGCGGTTTTTTCACGATTCATTTTCTGTAGGATCGAGCGATCGTGATGAAATATCTCGATTAAAGGTTTGACATCACCGATTTCGCAGCTGCGATCGTTTGATCGATATCCTCATCGGTATGAGCTAGAGAGGTAAATCCAGCCTCAAACTGCGACGGAGCCAGATAGACACCTTGCTCTAACATGCCGCGATGGAACTTGCTGAATTTGCTGAGATCCGATTTTTTCGCATCCTCGTAGTTATGGACAGGCCCTTCGGTAAAGAAGAATCCAAACATTCCACTGATCGAACCACCACATGCTGCATGACCTGTTTCTTTCGCCGCATTCAGCAATCCGGCGATCAGACGAGACGTAATGCGATCGAGCGTTTCATAAGTTCCCGGCTGCCGTAGCAATTCCAAGGTCTTAATACCCGCCGTCATCGCCAGAGGATTTCCTGAAAGCGTTCCAGCTTGATACATCGGGCCTGCAGGAGCAACCATCTCCATAATGTCCCGACGACCGCCGTAAGCGCCGACCGGCAAGCCACCACCGATGACTTTACCCAAGGTCGTCAAATCAGGAGTAATGCCAAATTTCTCCTGTACTCCACCGTAAGCAATCCGGAAGCCCGTCATCACTTCGTCGAAGACCAACAGCGCGCCATATTCGCGAGTCAACTCGCGCAGACCTGCTAGAAAACCAGGCTCAGGCACAATGAAGCCAGAATTTCCAACGATCGGTTCTAGCATCACACCAGCAACTTCACCTGGATTTTCTTCAAATAACTTCTTCACCGCTTCCAAATCGTTGTAAGGCGCAGTGAGGGTACTCGCTGCGGTTGATTTGGGCACACCTGGAGAATCGGGCAATCCCAACGTTGCCACACCAGAACCTGCTTTCACCAAGAACATGTCCGCATGTCCGTGATAGCAACCTTCAAACTTGATGATTTTCTCGCGTCCGGTGAATGCCCGCATTAGGCGCAATACGGACATACAAGCTTCTGTACCAGAATTCACGAAGCGCACCATTTCAATGCTGGGAACCGCATCGATGACCATTTCTGCCAGCACGTTCTCGAGAGCGGAAGGCGCACCGAAACTTGTTCCTTTTTCGGCAGCCTCTTGAATCGCACGAATGACTTCAGGATGAGCATGACCGCAGATTGCCGGCCCCCATGTGCCAACGTAATCGATGTATTGATTGCCATCGACATCCCAAGCATAAGCACCTTTGACGCGATCGAAGACGATCGGTTGACCACCTACCGATTTGAATGCTCGTACCGGAGAGCTAACGCCACCGGGCATCAGCTTTTGAGCGGCAGAAAAAATCTCATCTGATTTGGTGGTTTTTAAATTGCCAGTGATCAAAGTTCTCTCCTTACTCCGTCAGAAAAATCGGAGTCGCTGAAAAAAGAGGCGATT
Source organism: Leptolyngbya sp. GGD (assembly GCF_026735145.1). NCBI lineage: Bacteria > Bacillati > Cyanobacteriota > Cyanophyceae > Leptolyngbyales > Leptolyngbyaceae > Leptolyngbya > Leptolyngbya sp. GGD. Next base: position 81,235 of record NZ_JAPQKE010000001.1, on the reverse strand, counting down.
CATTACCGCCTCTTTTGATAACTACATCATCTTAACCAGATCGCGAAACCGCATGGTAATCATTCGTCTCAGAACCCGCTGGAAACCTGAAAAAACAGGAGAACAACTCACTTGCGTATTTTTTGACTCGTTAAGATACAAACGTTCTAAGAATGATAAACAAATTTACTAGACGAACGCTCAAATTCGTGATACAAGTGTTCTAAAATCCCTTAATTGTTTGTATGTCCACCTAGGAAGTTTATGGAACCCCTTACCGAAGCCCAACAACAACTTTACGATTGGCTGGTTGACTATATCCGTGACCACCAACATGCTCCGTCAATTCGGCAGATGATGACCGCAATGAATTTGAAGTCTCCGGCTCCTGTCCAGAGCCGACTGGAGCACCTTCGGAACAAGGGTTACATCGGCTGGACGGAAGGACAAGCCCGCACGATTCGGATTCTCAATTCACATCCGCAAGGAATTCCGATCCGTGGCGCGATCGCAGCAACGAGTCTGGTAGAAACTTTTCCCGATGTGGAAGTTGAATATCTCGACTTATCGAACTTGCTGCTAAAACCAAGCCATTTTGCCTTAAAAGTGCGTGGTCATAGCATGATCGATGCGCTGATCGATGATGGCGATATTGTGATTTTGCAGCCTGTGAATGATGCAAGAACGATTAAAAATGACACGATCGTTGCGGCTCATCACCAGGGTAAAGCCACTTTGAAATATTTTGAGCGCAAAGGCAGCAAAGTCATTCTGAAGCCTGGTAATCCCAATCGTGAACTTTATCCGATTACTGAAGTTCCAGCTTCGGAAGTTGAAGTTCAAGGCGTTTTAGTCGGTGTTTGGCGCGGTTACGGCAAACTGTAAAGCTGCGTTTTTGAAGTTGCAACTGCCTCCACTGATAGAAATCAGTGGAGTTTTTTATTGGAATTCAGAATCAACAGCTTTTGAGTGATGCCTGACAAATTCTATTCGCTAAGCATTTTCGTCCTACTTTAGGAGCAAGTAATAGAGTTGCCCAGTGGCATTAATCAAGCCAGCTTCATTGCCAGCTTGTACACCTGTTCCTGTAAAGATATCAACTCGACCTGCTCCAATAATTGCGCCTCCGGTATCTTGATCTAACACAAACCGACTCACCGATCGCTGTTCAAGCTGCTTCTGTGAATTCGCGATCGGTAATTGCGTCTGAATCAACGCCAGCGCTCCTGGTGGCATCAAAGACTTATCTGTGGCAATCGAGCGATCGCCCGTCAACGGAACGCCCAAACTCCCTAACGCAGGCGCACCAAACGTATTTCTGAAAAATACAAACCGTCGATTTCGAGGCAGATAGATATCTAAATCTTTCGGATTTTCTTGAAAATATTTCAGAACATTCGGCAGATTCAAATCCTCTAATTTCAGCTTGTTATCTTTAATCAGTTCCCGCCCGATTCCGCTGTAAGGCTGATCAGTAATTGCTGCAACGCCGATCGTCATCGTCGTTCCATCCGTGAGATTCAATCGCGCCGATCCTTGCACTTGAATCAGGAATGCCTCCAAGCGATCGCGCATCCACACCAATTCTGCACCCCGTAATTTCCCCTGCTTGCCTTGTAATCCATCCGCGCCTTCTAATTCCAAACGAGTCGGATGCGGCTTTTTCCACTGCGAAAATCCCGCAGGTAGCGCATAAAGCGGATATCGATATTCCGCTGTTCTTTTTCGACTTGCCGTGTGAACAGGCTCGAAATACCCCGTAAACGCAACCGTGCCCTGATTGTCTTTCCCAGTCGATTGATAAAGCGTGAATTCTTTTGCGATCGCCGCTGAAAGTGCCGCCTCAGATTTTGCAGTCAGGAGTAATTGGCGAAATCGTCTCAGACTTCGGATCACACGATCGCGCGTAATTTCTTTAACCGGATAGTTCTGATACGCCTGAATCGCTTTCGAGGTCTGAAGATATCTCAAACTCTGATCAATTGCGCCGAGCACAGAGCGGCGATCGCGCAAAATCTGATCATCTACCGCAACGGTAGAGGGTGCGATTGGTTTAAGCGGAACTTGAGCGGGTTTGGCAGCAGGTTGGGTCGTAGGTTTGGGCTGTGCAAGTAAGGGGATCGCAGGCACACCGAGAAAAAGTAGACTTGCAAGAATCAGCGATCGTTTCATGGGGAAAACTGAACATGGGGTAATCAAAACCGACAATAGATTACCCCTACAAGTTCCACAGCAGCAAGTTAATAGCGATCCACACTGCCTGCAAACAGCGGCTCAACTCTCAAGCTAATAACGCGTGCCGGACGAACGACCATGTATTCGCCTTGGATATTTTTAATCGGAACGCTAATAAAATCCTCAGAGGCAGCTTTCGGCATCAGTTCGCCGCTGTACCACTTCTGAAACTCTTGAATCGTTGGGAAACGCACCTCTTCCCGGTGTCCTCCCTCCATCATAATATGCACGGAAAATTCGCTAGGCGTTCTAGGCATCTGAGTTTCCTCTCAATTGAGCGATCGTCTTTTGCATCGCAGGACAGACTCAGTATGGGCGGAGTGTACAAAGAACTATCAGGTAAAGAGGGGAGAGACAGCAGATTAAGCTTCGAGACATTAAATTATTCCGTTATCTCTGTTACAGAATTCTGCCTGTAATTTTTAACTTTTGAATAGTGAATTTTAGCGATTCGTGAAACGCATCAATTCCATTCAGAAATTAAATATAAATCCTGTAAATGTGGCGAGAATGACCTTCTATCTTTAGAAAGAAAGACTAGAATAAAAAGTGTCAAATTTACTTCATAAAAACGTGGCAACAAAGTTCTACCGAATTGCAGGAAATTTGCAAAGAAAGTAGTAATCTCGTAAAAATTGTTACAATCAGTGAAGCTATTTTGATACATAACTATAGAAACTGGTCTGTCAACCGGATTCTGAATTGTAAGCTTCGCCCGGAATGGCTTCATTTCCTATAGTCGTCACTTCACGGACGGAATCCTTTACCTCTACACATCTCTCACCAGTCCAAGGAACGTTTCAGCATGAGCTTTCGGAAACCTGGTGGCTCCGCGCCAGAGCGCGATCGTCACAGTCACAACACTATCGCAGTTTCAGGATGGGTTTATCACCCCCTAACCGCCTCTACACCTTACTCTCAACCAAGTCGTAAGTCCTTTGATCTCCTTGCCCCCCTGCGCCGCAAGTTAGACAACCTCCAAGTTACAAATCCAGAATTTGCTCACTTCATCGCAAAATCGATTCCAGCCCAGTGTCCATTCGAGCGAACGGTTTCGCTCTTTGGCAAGACTCTCTTTCACATTCCGCCTCTGTGCAAACTGAATCCGTTATACGAAGAAGTCGTTGGATTACGGTTCCGCGCATTGTGCTATCTCGCTGATGAATGCGGCGAAGATATCAACCAATATTGTTAAAGCTTCCAATTCTTGTCTTGTACAGCGGCTTCTCCCGGAGCCGCTTTTTTATTGCAATTAATTTCAGGGCTTTACACGCTGCAATTTATATTTCTAAATTTAGTCATTTACAAGTAGAAATATAGATTGAATTGGGTGCTTCTAAGACTCTAAACTTTGGTTTCATGCCCTAGATCTTTGGGGACAAAGTGGTATCTTTGAAATTGAGGTTAGTGAATAACTTCCCTGGCAGATCAAACAGCCAAATCTAGTTAAATAAAGAGAGGTACAACTGCTGTTTCACTTTATATCTGTCTCGTCCAACAACACCCAAGACCGAAATTTGATATTTCCTCTTCTGGCATAGCTGAGAGTCTTTAACAAGTCGGCGCTTAAAATTAAGTATCCAATTTGTTCAACTCTATCTAGAATGGATTAATGTGAGGAAGTCACTCAGAGAGTAAGACTTGGGTGTTGTTGTAATTTTAAAGAGAAGGCAGATTTCAGCATGGCGATTATTGCTCTCAAAGCCTGGTATTTGGAACAGTATGAACCCATTCGGGAACTAGAAAAACGTCCCCACGATTTGAGGTTGAGCAAGAATAGTTTGCTGAAGTCGGGCTTGCGGGCTGATTTTTTAGAAGATAGCGATGAGGTGAAAAAATCATCGTGGTTCCAACGCTATCTCCTCGGTGAAATTGTTGAATTCTATATCGAAGGAAGCGGTGGTTACGCAATTTCTAATATTGATCTGTCGAGCCACGAAATCTATTTCTCAAAACAAGAAGTCATGGCGAATTTGGAGCCTGAAATCTTCTTTTCTTATCAAAATGAGTTTGATGAATCAAGCGATCTGATCCGCGAAGAACTGATTTCTGTCGTAGAGAGTTTGAATCGTCGATCGCGCTTACCTCTAACGCTACGCGAATCCCATCGACTGAGCGAAGGCGCAATTCGGCTCAATAGTTCTCTGATGCGATCGATTCGGCAGTCTTTATTATTTATTGGCGATGCGACTTCGATCGCTGAAATTTCCGATACGCCTCCGCTACTCATTCCCAGTCCAAAAGTTTGTATCGAGACGGGGTATGCCCTGAGCAGTAAACGCAACGAGCAAGTCCTGCTGGTGCAAATGGAGCGATCGGACATGCCGGGATATTTTCCATTTGATTTGCCGAGTCAGAATCGATTGACGTTTAAAGATAAGACCCAATTGCGGAAATTATTGCCAAAAGCGATTGAGTCTCAACTGCATCGATTTAACTTGCTGTAGAAGCAACCTTGATGAATTTGTGAAATTTGGGTTTCGACTCCGCCCAACCTGCGCACTAGGCAGGATTTGTGAATGATCGAAAAAATTCGATCGTTGAGCGGAGCCGAAACAGATTTTGCACTAACCTAAAGTTCTCTTGATTGGATCAAAGACTGCTCGTTTCGCCACATAGGGCTGACCTACCGAAACTCGTGGCAAGCGATGCTTAAATCCACACAGAATCTCCCAGGAAATTGTTCCTAACAAATTTGCCCAATCATCTGCCAAGATTTTTTCGTTACCATCTTGTCCGAGTAGCGTCACCACTTCTCCTTCTTGCAACGCTGGAATATGACTCACATCCAGCATTAATTGATCCATCGTGATCGAGCCAATTTGCGCTGCCTGTTGTCCTCGGACTAAAACCTTCATCTTGTTCGAGAGATTACGCGGCACTCCGTCGGCATAGCCAATCCCAACCACCGCGATCGTCGTGTCTCGATCGGCAACAAATCGATGCCCATAACTTACCCCAGTCCCCGGCTGAATCCTTTTAACCTGGGTCACTCGCGCTTTGACTTGCATCACGGGGCGGAGATCTAACCGCGACGCTGGCGGTAAGTGCGAACCCGATCGCAAATGCTCTGCTGGATACAATCCATATAAAATCAGCCCCGTCCGTACCATGTCATAGTGCAAACTCGGATCAACCATCGTTCCGGCTGAATTGGCCAAATGAAAGCGGGGATGCTTGCCCGCTACGTCATATCCACAGGCTCGAATCGCTGCTTCATAACGTTTTTGCTGTTGTTTTCGGATCGTGGGATCGAGATCTTCAGCCGTTGCCAAGTGGGAATAAATGCTATCGATCGACAAATTCGGCAAACCCTTTACCAACTGCACAAACTCAACCGCCTGCTCCCACGATGTCCCCAATCGAGACATGCCTGTATCAAGTTTGATATGAACGGGCAGAACGCTGCCTCGAACCGATTCTGAGTAGACCAAAGCCTGTTTGGGAGTGCAGAGCGTGGGTTGCAGCCGCCAATGCTCGATCGCTCGAATTTGATCAGCGGTATGAGTCGCGCCTAAAACCAAGATCGGCGCTTCAATCCCCGCTTCTCGCAATTCAATGCCTTCTGGGATCGTCGCTACACCAAGCCAGCTTGCCCCTGCTTGTAGAACGGTCTGCGCCACAGTCACAGATCCATGACCATACGCATCTGCTTTGACCACTGCCATTAATTCAGTCTGGGGAGACATCAGGCTGAGAATCTGCTGCACATTATGGGACAGTGCCGCGAGGTCAATCTCAACCCAAGCTCGCTCTCGCTGCATCAGAGCAATACTCGAACTTTGATCCCAACTCAACATCACGTTTACTCCTCGATCACACCATTCATCCTGACAGTTTAATCGTCACTTCTCTTTCACAATCGGGAAATATAGCGTTTAGCTGCGTTCCTAAGTGTTGAACATGTCAACTCCCCGATCTTCGACCCATCGCTTGACTTTACTTTATATCGTTTCTCTCGGTACAGTGGCATTCCTAGCGCTTTTAGGTCAAGCGATCGTCCAATCGATGCTGTCTCAACAAAAGCAAAATGCAACAGTCGTCGAGATTGCAAGCCGACAGAGAATGCTAAGTTGGCAGTTACGAGAAGCGACTTTGGCACTACAAATTGATTCGACTCAAAGTAATGCGACACAGATTCAAGAGATTGAAAACATTCTCCAAGAGTGGGAGGTTGCCGATCAAAAAGTTCAAAGTGCAATTCGGGAAGCCATGAGTTTTAGCAGGTCTGGCAATGAGATTCGCAATCAAGCGGATGCCCTTGTCCCCTCGCATCGTCGGATTCGGCAAGCAGTTGAAGCGTTGATGCAACTGGAATCGGGTCGGAAGCGACCTGCTCAAACTTTATACTATCTGAAGGAAATTCGAGAAAGTGGGAAAGAATTTTCTGAGCGGATTAATCAGTTGCTGTTGTCTTACAACCAGCAGGCACAAGAAGGAATTGCACAACTCCGAGCGGTAGAACTGAGTCTGTTCGGATTGCTGATGCTGATCTTGCTATTAGAAGGAATTTTGGTGTTTCGTCCTGCGGTTGATCAGTTGCAGAAGGCACTCAATGATCTGGAAGCTTCCCTGTCGATGACGCAAGAGACTGCTCAACAGCTGGCAGCAGAACAAGCCCAGTCCGAACGTCTCCTGTTGAATATTTTGCCAAGCCCGATCGCGCAACGGCTCAAAGAAACGCCCGATGAGATTCAGCCGCATATTGCCGATGGCTTTGGAGATGTAACAGTTCTATTTGCGGATATTGTTGGCTTTACCAGTTTGTCGGCTCGAACCTCGCCCCAGGAGTTGGTGGGGTTATTGAATCAAATTTTTTCGCGCTTCGATCGCTTAGCAGAACAGCATGGATTAGAGAAAATTAAAACGATCGGTGATGCGTATATGGTCGTGGGCGGATTACCACATCCGAGTGACGATCATGCGATCGCAGTCGCGGACATGGCAATTGACATGCAAAAGGCGATTAATCAATTCAATTTAGAGACGGGCGAAGCCTTTAGCATTCGGATTGGAATGAATACGGGTGCAGTCGTTGCGGGCGTGATTGGGTTGCGGAAATTTATTTATGACCTGTGGGGCGATACCGTGAATATTGCAAGTCGTATGGAGTCTCACGGAGTTGCAGGTGGGATTCAAGTCACAGAAGCAACTTATCTGCGGCTAGTAGCGACACATCATTTTGAGCCACGAGGAGTGATTGAGGTAAAAGGGCGCGGAGAAATGATGACCTATTGGTTAAAGAACAGAAAAGATGTTTCCGTTGCAACATCAGAAACCAGCGTTTTATGACGCTCCGGTTGCTCAATGCACGAACAAGCTTGACTCTGCTAATGTCCAGCACTCACGCCTGAGGCTTTAACCTTCTTGAAAAATAGCACTGCAATACCGCTGACGAGCAATGCGAATCCGATGAAGTAAAAGCAATCATTGAACGCTTGAATATAAGCTTCACGGCGCACAACGTTATCGATCGCGGCTAATGCCTGATTTTGAGCGGAGGCTAAATCCGAACCTCGACTGACAAAATATTGTGTCAGCTGATTCAAGCGCTCTTGAGTGGCAGGATTGAAATTAGAAATATTTTCTCCTAACCGATTCGAGTGGAATTGCTGGCGCTGAGTGAGGAGCGTCGCGATCGCGGCAATACCAATCGACCCACCCAAATTTCGCATCATATTAAACAATCCAGACGCTGATCCCGCTTGATTAGGCGCTAAGCCCGCTGTCGCGACCGTCGAAAGTGGAACCATAATCAAAGGCTGCCCTGCCGCCCGAACCAGTAAAGCAGTTCGCAATTGATCCATCCCGGTCAAATTCGTAAAAGTCGAATTCATAAAACAACTGACAGCAAACAGACTCACCCCAACTCCAATCAAGAGCCGCACATCCACGATTTTCATCAACCGGGGAACAAACGGAATCACCAGTAATTGAGGAAATCCAACCCACATCAGCACTTCACCGATTTGTAGCGCGTTGTATCCCTGAATCTGTCCTAAGTAAAGCGGCAAAATATAAACTGAGCCGTACAGTCCTAACCCAAGTGCAACGTTAATGACACTGGCTAGTCCAAAATTGCGTTCTTTGATCAATCTGAGATCGATAAAAGGTTGCCTCCGAGTCAGTTCAATCCAGAAGAAAATACTCAAGAAGATTACAGCAATCACGGCTAATCGAACGATCAAATCAGAGCTAAACCAATCTTTTCGACTGCCTTCTTCAAGCACGACTTGAAAAGATCCAAGCCCGATCGCCATCGCAATCACGCCACCCCAATCGCCATCCCTTAAGCGATCGAGCTGCATCGGGCGGGAATCGATCGCATACCAAACGGCTGTGAGCAATAACACGCCTGGAATCAGATTGATATAAAAAACATAGTGCCAGCTAAAGTTTTCAGTTAACCAACCTCCGAAGGTTGGCCCGATCGATGGTGCAAAGGTTGCTGTAATACCAAACAATGCCATCCCAGTCGGTTGTTTCGACGGTGGTAAAGTCGTCAGCAGCACGGTAAATGCCATTGGAATCAGCACACCACCCGTGAACCCCTGAAGTGCTCGAAACACAATCATCGAGGGTAAATTCCAAGCAAATGCACACAGGATCGAGAAGAGAATGAACAGAGAAGCATTGACGAGGAGATAGCGACGAACTGAGAAGATCTGCGACAGCCAACCTGTCAGCGGAATCACCACAATTTCCGCAACTAAGTAAGACGTCGAAATCCAAGATCCTTCTTCTAGAGTCGCTCCGAGAGCGGCTTGGATATCTCTTAACGAGGAATTCGTAATTTGAATATCCAACACTGCCATAAATGCACCCAAGACCGTGCCAAACACCCCGATCCACGTTTTCAATGAAACCTGATCTCGATCGCTAGCAGTAATAGACACGCAATCCTCCAATGATTAGGGATGAGGTTGATAGGGATGAGGTTGATTGTATAGGCCGAGGCACGGTTTCATCTTGTGAAGGGATTGGCATCTCGCGCTTTCGCAACCGCATGGCAAACAGCCCTGCAATCACAGCGGCATAGCTAACCGTATCAATCGCAAAACAGGCGGGAATGCCCACTGCTGCGATTAATAATCCTGCGCTCGCAGAACCCATCAATCGTGCTCCACGAAAAATCGAAGAATTGAGCGCGATCGCATTTCCTAAATTTTCTGGTCGATCAACTAAATGCACGACAAACGACTGGCGCGCAGGAATATCGACCGCATTGACGCAGCCTTGAAACACACTGAGCGCAATGATATACCAGAGATCGATCGCGTTGCTAAACGCTAAAACAGCTAACAGCAAAGATTGCAGCATGGACAGAGCCTGAGTCGCAATCAAAGTATGTTGACGGTTCCAACGATCAACTAAAACGCCTGCAAACGGACTCAAGAGGAAATTCGGAAATTGCTGCGCGAAGCCGACCACTCCCAGAAGTAATGCAGAATTCGTTAAATGATAAACCAGCCAAATTAAGGCAGTTTGGCTCATCCAAGTTCCAATCAAAGAAAGCCCTTGCCCTATGAAAAACAGGCGGTAGTTTCGGGATTCGAGCGCGCGAAACGTCTCTGGAAACTGCATCTTTTAGGTTTCTGAGGAGTGCGCCTCCCAGTGTGAGCGTTTTCAGAGATGGCAAACACTCTCTATCGACGGATTTTGCCAATTAGTCATGGTTTTCGACGGGAATACGATCGGCGATCGAAAATTGATTTTTACCCGATCGTTTAGCGTGATACATGGCTTCATCTGCCTTCTCGATAAGTAGTTCCAAATCATCTGCATGTTCTGGAAAGATCGCAATCCCGATGCTCGTCGTCACCAATAAGGTCTGTCCCGAAATGGCAAATGCTTGTGATAAACGGCTTAAAATCTTTCTAGCGATCTGCGTCACGGTCAGAATGTCTGGAATTGCGGGTAGCAGCACAACAAATTCATCCCCGCCTAAACGCGCGACTGTATCACTCGTTCTTAAACAACCGCTGAGCCGTCTGGCAACTGCCTGTAACAGCAAATCACCAATTGCATGTCCTAATGTGTCATTAATCTGTTTAAATCCGTCTAAATCGAGAAACAGTAAAGCGGTAATTTGATTACTTGCCTTCGTCATCTCGATCGCTTGTTTGATCCGTTCGTACAACAAGATCCGATTCGGTAATCCAGTTAACGCATCATGATTGGCAATATAGTTCAATCTGTCTTGCGATAAGCGTAGTTCCACATTTGACTGATATAACTCTTCGGTTGTTCGTCTCAATTCTTCTTCAATCGTTTTCCGTTGTGTGATGTCGCGAATGACACCGACTAAAAATAGATTTCCAGCCGCATCTTTGTGTAGAGATCGCTTTGTTGCAATGTGGTAAGTCACACCATTCGTGCTTGTAAATTCTTCTTCGTGTTCTAATTCATTCTTGTATCTGAACACTAATTCATCCTGCTGGTGAAACACATCTGCTTCATGTTCTGGAAAAATTTCGTAATCCGATTTCTCGATTAATTCTTCGAGCGGTTTTCCAAGTAATTTAGAATACGCTTCATTCAGAACTACCCACCGATGCTCAGCATCTTTGACAAATACCGGATCAGGAATGGAATTAATCACACGCGAAAGAAACTCTTTCGATCGCTTTAACTCTTCTTGGGAATGCGCGATCGCAGCAATCACAACCGTGGCTGAAGTGACTAAAGTAATCGCTGCGGGCACAAAGGGCACAATCCACCCTGCCAGAAATAATCCGTAGCAAATTCCGGTAAGTCCCCCACCTAGCAAAACGACTGCCAGAAAACTGCGCTGAGGAGAACGCAGTCGCCAACAAACACTAGTGCCAATTAGCGCCCATGTCCAAATCCAGATGTATTCGACAGGCTCACTCCAACTTTTCAAAAGCCTGCGCTGCCCGAGTGCCACGTTCAAAATTTCGCTAATAAAATTTGCCTGAATTTCCACCCCTGCCACTTCGATAGGCGTACGAGTGAAACCTCCACTAAAGGGTGTGGCTGAAAAATCTTTTAAGCTCGGTGCGAGCGAGCCAATCAAAACAATGCGATCGCGCAACTGCTCGGCTGGCACTTTTCCATCCAAGACATCTTGCATCATCACCGTTCGGAAATGTCCTGCCCCACCTCGAAAATTGGCGATGATCTGATATCCCCCATCATCTGCATTCACATAAACCCCATCATTCTGTTGAAATCGGGGAAATATCGCTTTTCCAAGCTTTAGAATTTTGGCATCATGAGGCGCTCCCTCTTCGCGAATGCCTTGGTTTTCGAGATAGCGCAGCGCTAACATCATCGAGAAACTCCGAAATTTCTGACGATTTTCAAACCAATATAGGACTGCCCGTCGAATCTTGCGATCAGGATCGAAGATCACATTGTTAAATCCAACTTGTCCCAGCTTCTTGAGCGTTGGAGAAGCTGCAACACCCGGACTTTCAGGATCGGGCATTTTCTGAATGCCGATCAGATTCGGCATGGTTTGAAAGGCTCTTTCGAGTTCAGCATTGCCTTCTCTGACGGCGTGATCGCGGTAAATATCCAGCCCGATCGCGCGCGGCTTGGCACGCTCAACTTGGGTGAGTAATGCGGCTAAGGTGCGATCGTTGAGCGGCCATCCATGCTGTTGTAATTCTGCTTCTCGAATACCGACAATCACGATGCGATCGTCGACTGGCTCTGCCGGACGTGCCTGAAAGAAACTATCAACATAGCTTAATTCCCAAGGCTGTATGATTCCAGTGGTTCGCAGCCCAATCACACTGCCTGCGATTGCAGAAGCTGGAATCCAGACTCTGGCAGTTTGGCGCAGCGTTGTCTTGACTCTGTTCCAAATTTCTTGCCACGGCGCAAATTCTTTGATCATTGCAGTTCACAAACTAGCCTGACGGTACGTACGAGCGCTGAGAACTTCATCATTTATCTGCAATTTCTTTATTCTGCCTTTGCCTAGCCGACCTCAGCGTTAAGTTAGCTTAGTCGAGCAAGGGTCGGGTAAGTCGCCCTTGCGAGCGGGTAGTCAGTACAAGGGGGCTTGTGGCTGGCTACCTTCTTTAATGAATCGCCAGTAGAAATTGCTGGAAGAATTTTATCATTTCGACCCGACGTTCTGAATGGACTCGATCACTTGTACCGCTAACTGGGTGTGATTGAGTCGATCGACTTCGCGGATTCCGGTTGGGCTGGTGACATTCACTTCGGTCAAGTAGCCCCCAATCACATCAATGCCGACAAAGAAAAGCCCATCTCTTTGCAGTGTGGGAGCCAGCATTTTGCAGATGCCTTTTTCGCGATCGGTAATATCAGTTTGGGCACTTCTGCCCCCAACTGCCATATTGCCTCGAAATTCGTTGCCCGTCGGGATGCGATTGACGGCTCCGATCGGTTCGCCATTGAGCAGAATAATCCGCTTGTCGCCGTCTTTGGCTTCGGGCAGATAGGTTTGCACCATGATCGGTAATGTGCCTTGCTGAGTGCTGATTTCAATCATCGAGTTGAGATTGCGATCGCCCGCTTGCAAGAACAAAATTCCTTCGCCCGCTTTTCCGCCTAACGGTTTTAAAACGGCGGTTCCTTGCTGTTCTAAAAATTGCAGGATGACGCGCTTTTCTTGCGTGACGATCGTTTCAGGAATCGCCTCAGTGAATTGCAGCGCATACATTTTTTCATTCGCAGCCCGGATGCCTGAGGGTGAGTTGATCACTTTCGTTTTGGCAGGATCAACGTAGTCGAGAATATACGTTGCGTAGAGATACGCTGTATTGACCGGAGGATCAGTGCGCATGAAGACTGCATCCATGGTTTCGAGAGGAAGAAACACAGGTGCTTCAGTTTGAAACCACTGGTCAACTGCAATCCACCGATTTTCGCCGAGGGTGACTGGGACAAGTGTGACTCGCTCTAAAGTCGCATGCGCTTTGCCTTGAACGACACTGAGCCGATTCGCCTGTGTGATCCAGACTTCGTGCCCAAGTTGCTGGGCAGCTTCCATAAATGCCACGCTGGTGTCGTGAGTCGGGTCGAGGCGATCGATCGGATCGATGATAAATGCAATTTTCACAGCAGCTCAGTCCGTTAGAGAAAAGTGGGTAGAGTGGGAATTGGAGTCACCAACTCCCAAATTGATCGAGACATTGATCTAGGCAGCAAGCAGCGGATCGAGTTTGCCGGATCGATCCAAGGCGTGAATGTCGTCACACCCTCCGATGTGCTGATCGTTGATAAAAATCTGTGGGACAGAGCGGCGACCGTTTGAGCGTTCTGCCATTTTTGCCCGTCCGGGTTCGTCGCCATCGAGACAATATTCGGTGTACTGCACACCTTTGCGATCGAGTAACGCTTTTGCCCGAATACAGAAGGGACAGGCACTCCAGGTGTAGATTTCAACGTGAGGAGTCATACAAATTTCCTAGCATTAGCAACATTTGTTAATTTTAGACATACTCGGTCGCTTCGCGACGAACCCAGCCATTTAGTGTAAAACGGCTGTCGGCAAAATTGCGCGATCGACAAGAAATCGGTAAGACTTCATGTAGGCAATGGCTAGGAAAGAACACAATCCGATTATTCACGGGCTGGATGTCTCGGTAAGTCTCTGCTTGAACGTAGTGTCCATTTTCGATTCGCATGTCGTAAAGCCGTAATGCTCCGCCTGAGAAGTTTGTCGGTTCTCGGTTGAAATAATAGACATACGACATGGTTCGAGTTGCTGCATCTGGGCTACCGTTATCGTTATGGATTTTGTAATAGTGACCGTCGTTGTGAGCGGTGAGTTGAATCTCAATTTGTGAGATGGCAAAGGGTTCGATATTCCAGGCATGGAACAGACGCGGCAGGAGCGGTGTGATTTTCTGAATCATCCAGTTTTCATACGCTTCAAAGTGATAGAGAATCCAGGATTTGCGATAGTCGAGGTCGCCAGTTGCAGTGCTGGTTGGGACAAAATCAGCTTCGCGATCGAGCACGTATTTCAACAGATTCAGACGATCCTCATCGGCGAGGAAGTGATCGATTTGGAGAAATTGAGCGGGTTGGTCAAAAGACATAAATTTTGCGATCGTCAACGATGCTATTTCACACGAAATACGATCGCAAAGACTCAACAATTTTCAAAATCGGATTTAAGCCGGATGATAATCTCGCGCAGACGGATCAAATTCCCGATTTGAAGACCGTCCTGGATCGTAGCCTTCATTACGGACGCGACGGCGGAGATCTCCCAAATCTGGAGACGCTTTCACGGCATCTTCAGGCGTAATTTTGCCGAGTAAGATCAACTCACACAACGCTTGGTTCATCACTTGCATTCCTTCATTGGTGCCAGTCTCCATCAATTGGAATGCTTCGATATCATTGCCTTTGAGCAGGTAATCTTGCATTGCAGGTGTATTGAGCAAGATTTCATGCACCGCAGTTCGATGTCCGTCTGTCGTCGGTAACAATTGCTGAGCCACAACCGAAATCAGAGATTCTAAAATCTGAACTCTCATCGCGTCCTGCTCATCCGGCGTATAGATATTCAGCAGACGATTCACAGTTGCGATCGCGCTTTTTGTGTGTAGGGTTCCAAGGACTAAATGCCCAGTTTGAGCCGCTTTTAAGGCTGTATCGACCGTGACGCGATCGCGCATTTCCCCGATCAAAATTACGTCTGGATCTTCGCGCAAAACCGCTCTGAGTGCGTGTTCAAACTCATGCGTATGCAGTCCGACCTCTCGTTGGCTAATCAGGCAATTCTGCGAGGTGTGAACATACTCAATCGGATCTTCGATCGTGACAATATGGCGCTGATCGGTCTCGTTCAAGTGGCGAATCATTGCCGCGATCGAGGTCGATTTTCCGGAGCCAGTGGGTCCTGTGAGGAGAATCAAGCCTTGCTGATAGCTGACTAGATGTTTGAGCACTGAAGGTAAGCCCAGTCGATCGATCGTGGGAACCTCTAGACTAATCAGACGAAGTACGATCGCGCCGCCCGTCAAACTCTCAAAGCAGTTCACCCGGCAGCGGACGAAACCAGGATAGAAGATGGCGGTATCAAGTTCTTTCTCTTGCCGAAACCGTTCGCACTGTTCGGGAGTGAGCATCTCGGCTAAAAAGCGATCGAACATTTCGGGGGTGACTGCGGCTTGATTTTGCCGGATCATTTGCCCTCGAATCCGATAGCGAACGGGTTCACCCACGCGCAGGTGAATATCAGATGCCTGTTTCGCATACGCATCTTGAACGAGTTGTCGAATCGTCGGCACTGAACTCGGTGGCATCGATCGCGGCGTAGCGGGAACTGGATTGCGTTTGGCTCCGAGAGGAATGGAAGGAGGAGGAACCGCAACAGGTTCAGTCAGCGATCGAGAACGCGAGCTAGATTTAACCGACTCGTCAAAAGGATTTACTTGTGTCATATACTCAGGCTTCCGTATTTCGCCGGGATCGAGGGGAATGGGCAAGTTGACGAGGGGGCGGCTAGAGAAATACTCTGATTCCCCAGACTGTACCTGATGTCATGGCATCGTAGAAATACGGAGAGAAAAAGTTTGCAGAAAGTTTTTGTACGGATAAAGCACTGAGGCTGTGATCAGCTGAGCGAAAAATTCCGGGAAACTCTTCATCGAAAAGGTTCTCTCGGTTCACGGTCTGGTGCATTCTGAAATCACGTCCCTTTGCAAAGCCTTTACAGAACTCTCATGCGTATTTCTCGCCTTACAGACTGGCTCGAATCTCATTGGATCAATCCGGCTTATAGCGGTGGGTTGTTGGCGGGGATGGGCATTTTCTTCTTTCTCGCGGCGACGAATTCGATGTCCGGTTGGCTATATGTCATGAGCGGCGTTGTGTTGGCGCTGTTGGCGATCGCGGCTATTCTCTCCCGACGAACGCTGTCCCGATTATCGATCACCCGCCGTCCAATTCAGCCCGTGAGTGTCGGTGAGAATTTAACGATCGAGTTGTTTATTCAAAATCCGACTCGACAAAGAAAAACTTTGATTCAAGCGACCGATTTCATTCCGTCTGTCTTCGGCAAGCCTGTTGAAAAGGTTGTGGAATTGATTCATCCAGCCACTCCTTATTACTGGGTTTACCAGCATCGAGCCGAGCAGCGGGGAATTTACCGCTGGTATGAAGTGCAACTGCGAACGGCAGCTCCTTTGGGTTTGTTTTGGTATCGCAAGACGTTTCGAGCCGATGCGATCGCGGTGATTTACCCACAGGTTTTGCCGTTGAGCCGCTGCCCGTTGATTGATCAGATTGGGCAAGAGATGAGCTTGCAAATGCAGTCGCAGCGGGCGCAGAATTCGACGCAGGGCATCACTCGATCGCTGCGTCCCTATCGTTGGGGCGATCCGATGCGGATGATTCATTGGCGCAGTAGTGCTCGGTATGGCGAGTTGCGCGTGCGAGAGTTAGAGATTTTAACCAGTGGGCAAGAGATTGTGATTGCCTTAGATAGTGCGGCAACTTGGGATCGTGAAGCATTTGAGCAGGCAGTCACGACTGCGGCATCGCTGTATTTTTACGGAGAGCGACAGACCTTGAGCATTCGAGTGTGGACAGCAGAATCTGGGGCAATCCGGGGACGGCAACTGGTTTTGGAAACCTTAGCAGAGGTTCAGCCGCATCAAGAGGTGACATCAGATCGGTTGCCTGAAGGAACCATCGTTTGGCTGACGCAGAATTCGAGCAGTTTGAATACACTTCCGAGTGGAAGTCGCTGGGTCTTGTGGGGACAGGGACAGACGACAGCGAACTTGGGAATTCGGGTGGAACAAGAGCGATCGCTGCAGGCGCAGTTGCAAGATAGTGTTTAGCGATAAAATCACAGCATGGACACAGACATCCCAGAAGAATTTTGGCAGGGAATCGAGCAATTTAATCAGGGCGAATTCTACGCCTGCCATGACACCTTAGAAGCGATTTGGATCGAAGCTCCTGTCGTCGATAAAAAATTCTATCAGGGCATTTTACAGATTGCGGTGGGACTCTACCATTTAGGCAATTACAACTGGCGCGGAGCCGTCATTCTGATAGGGGAGGGATTAAATCGATTAAGCGACTATCAACCTGAATATGGTGGGATTGAGGTTGAGCAACTCGTAGAAGATGTATCAGCCTTACTCAGTGAAATTCAAGCCGCAGGACAAGATCGCGTTGATCAAATCGTTTTGACTGACGATCCACCACTTGAATCTGTCGATAAAATTTTTCTCCGTCCACCAATCATCCAGAAAATCACAGCAAATCGTTGAAGAGTCATGTATATAGAAACTTGTCTTCGTGATCGCTCGTCTTGAACTTTATTCGCACGATCGCCCGATGTCAAAGAATTCATTGATCGCATACGCTTAACTTTCTGATAGTGATATATTCGATTCGTCCTGTTCACCCTCATCCCCAGTCTCCACTCATGTCTCGCTTCTCCGTTCGTTCTCTCCTAGTTCTGCCGATCATCGCCGCTGCTGTGCTTGCGAATGGACGTGTTTCTATCGCTCAAGCACCCGCAGGCTCGACTCCGCTTACCTTGCGCGCCAATAGTACTGAGGCAAACGCGAAAACAGGGGTTGTCGTTGCAAAAGGTAACGTCCAGATTAACTATCCTGCTCGTCAGATTCAAGCCACTTCTGCTCAAGCTATTTATTACAGCAACGAACGCCGGATTGTTCTGCAAGGGGATGTCTACGTCTTGCAACAGGGCAATAGTTTGCGGGGAGAAACGATTACGTATTTAGTCGATGAAGGGCGGTTTGTGGCACTCCCTCAACCGAATAAACAAGTAGAAGCGGTCTATTTGATTGAAGCACCTGCGGCTCCTGCTTCGCCTGCACCTGCGGCTCCTGCTCCTTTTAGCCCACAATCTCAGTTTCGGTCGAGTCGTTAACGAGTTACGTCCCCTCTTTTTCAGGTTTTAGGAGCGGGTTTTGAGAATCGTTCTAGAAAATATTCACAAATCGTTTGGCGATCGCCCAGTGGTGAATCGCGTCAGTTTGTCTGTGGGTCAGGGTGAGATTGTCGGGCTGCTTGGTCCCAACGGAGCCGGAAAGACGACGACGTTTTATATTGCAACTGGGCTAGAAAAGCCAGACAGCGGTAAGGTTTGGTTGAATGATAAAGAAGTGACGGATCTCTCGATCGACAAACGCGCTCATCTCGGAGTTGGCTATCTTGCTCAAGAAGCGAGCATTTTTCGCTATTTAACCGTACGAGAAAATATTCTACTCGTGCTGGAGCAAACCAAGGTTCCGCGCTGGCAGTGGAACGATCGCTTAAACAGTTTGCTGAAAGAATTTCGATTAGAAAAAGTTGCCTCTTCGCTCGGAATTCAAGTGTCGGGTGGAGAACGTCGTCGGACAGAACTCGCGCGGGCTTTGGCAACAGGGGTAGACGGACCCAAATTTTTATTATTAGACGAACCGTTTGCAGGCGTTGACCCGATCGCCGTTGCTGAAATCCAAACGATCGTGGCGCAATTGCGCGATCGCCATATGGGGATTCTGATCACCGATCATAATGTGCGCGAGACGTTAGCCATTATCGATCGCGCTTACATCATGCGAGATGGTCAGATTCTTGCCTCGGGCAGTGCTGAGGAACTTTACAACAATCCCTTAGTCCGCCAGTATTATCTCGGTGACAATTTTCAACCCTAGATTATGTCTTTAGCTCCTACCCGCGCGCCGATTTCGGTTCTCGATCGCTATATTGCTGGACAATTGACGGGTCCATTTATCTTTGGCGTGGCAGCGTTTACATCGATTCTGGTGTCGGTAGGAGCGGTGTTTGATCTGATTCGCCAGATGACAGAAATGGGCTTGCCGTTGTCGATCGCAACTCGCGTTTTTCTCTTGCGACTGCCAGAGTTTGCTAGCCTTTCTTTTCCAATGGCAACCTTGCTTTCGACGTTAATGGTCTATAGTCGGCTTTCGACTGACAGTGAGTTGATTGCGCTGCGAAGTGTCGGGATTAGCATCTATCGACTGGTTGCACCTGCGATCGTGTTGAGCTTTCTCGTTTCTGTGATGACTTTTGGCTTTAATGAAGCAATTGTTCCGGCAGCAAAATATCAAGCGACTCAAACGTTATCACAAGCATTAAAGCAAGATAAGCCGAAGTTTGATGAGAAGAATATTGTCTTTCAGCAGTATCGCGATGAGAAGCAGCCCGATGGAAAGAGTGTACAAATGCTCGATCGGATTTTTTATGCTCAACGATTCGACGGGCAGCAAATGAAGGGCTTAACGGTGCTGGATTTCTCTCAAAACGGGGTGAATCAGATCATTAGTGCAGATTCTGCTCGCTGGAACTATGAGGATCAAACCTGGGACTTTTTCAGTGGCACAATTTACCTAGTTGATCCGAATGCGTCTTACCGCAATATTCTCAAATTCGAGCGGCAGCAGATTCAATTGCCCCGAACCCCGCTGGATTTGGCGACTCACAAAACTGATTCGGCAGAGATGAATATTGCCGAAGTTCAGGATTATCTCCAGTTGGTCAACCAAAGTGGCGATGAGAAGCGCGCCAATCAATTGAGAATGAGAATTCAGCAGAAAATTGCCTTTCCATTTGTGTGCTTGGTTTTTGGATTAGCAGGTTCGACGTTGGGCACGAAACCCCGACGAGGCGGCAGAGGTGCAAGTTTTGCGATTAGTATTTTGATCATTTTTACTTACTACCTGCTGTCGTTTGTTTGTGATGCGTTTGGGCGGTTGGAGATTTTCACGCCGATCTTGGCAGCTTGGTTGCCGACTGTGTTGGGACTGGGGGCAGTGAGTTGGCTATTAGTACGGGCAGCAAAATGATGGACAAGCCTTTGTTTTTGCGCGACCTTTGGTACTATGCGCTGCCGGGTGGAAGTTTGAAGCCGGGACAAACGATCGCGAAAACCCTGCTCAATGAACCGATTTTACTAGGCAGAACCCAGGCGGGAAAAGTCTTCGCTCTGAGAGATATCTGTCCGCATCGAGCAGTTCCGCTGAGTTGCGGGCGATTTGACGGTACTGAGGTGGAATGTGCTTACCACGGCTGGAAGTTTGACGCAGCCGGACAATGTACTGCGATTCCAGCGTTGACTGAGGATCAAGCGCTAGATTTTTCTAAATTTCGAGTGCGATCGTATCCAATTCGAGAAGCACAAGGCAATATTTGGATTTACATCGGAGAGCAGTCTCCCCAAGATGAGCCGCCTCAAGTTCCTGGCTTTGACACGACGTATCAAGCCGCTGTTGTGATGAACTTTCCAACGTACTTAGATCATGCGGTAGTCGGGTTAATGGATCCAGCGCATGTGCCTTTTGTGCATCGAGCGTGGTGGTGGCGGGCTGATCCGACCCTGGCAGAAGAAGTAAAAACGTTTGATCCGTCTCCGCTCGGATTTACGATGCGGCGGCATAAATTAGAGCGATCGACCTTTCTTTACGATCTAGTAGGCGGTGATCCAGAAGTCGAAATCTCATTCCAACTCCCAGGAGTACGATTTGAGCAAGTGATTACAAAGCGACATCGAGTCTGCAATCTAACGACGATGACTCCGCTGAATGATACCGAGACAGAAGTTACTACGCTCTTTTATTCAACAATCCCTTGGTTCAATCTGTTGAAGCCCTTTTTACTTCCGCTCACTCGAACATTCTTGAATCAAGATCGAGACATGGTAGTAAAACAGAAGATTGGATTACGGCACAATCCAGGCTTGATGTTGATTAAAGATGCAGATACTCAGGCGAGATGGTACTACCAATTGAAAGCAGAATTTGCGCGATCGCAATCTGAAAATCGAGCCTTCATTAATCCTGTCAAAGAGCAAACTTTGAGATGGCGAAGCTGATTGACTGACAATAAAGGCGAGGAGCATTTTCCATAACAGTAATTGAAGTGGTGTGGTAATCCCTAGATGACGGGATTTTGCTCCTCGCCTCCAGTTTTGTCAGTTAACCAGCGTCACAGCTTATGGACTTAATGCTAGTAGTCCATAAGCTGTGACAGGTAGGTTGGATGGGGATTACACAAGGCGAACTTTTGTTCCCTATCTTTGCGTTAGCTTCTCAGTCTTTTCGCGAATGCGTTCTTCCTGTTCTCTGAGTTCAGGTGTCAATGCTTCACCAAAGTCATCTGCCTCGAACACTGGACGAATCTCAATCTCGGAGTCTCCCGGCATGGGGTTGGGGCAACGCTTCACCCAATCGATCGCTTCTTCGATCGATTGCACTTGCCACAGCCAATACCCAGCAATCAGTTCTTTGGTTTCCGTAAAAGGACCATCAATAACCGTTCGATTCGTTCCAGAAAATTGAACCCGTGCCCCTTTCGAGCTAGGATGCAGTCCCTCGCCTGCTAGCATAATGCCAGCCTTGACCAATTCTTCGTTATACTTTCCCATTTCGGTTAGCAGTTGTTCACTGGGCATCACACCAGCTTCCGAGTCTTGAGTCGCTTTTACTATCACCATAACCTTCATTGTTGAATCTCCCGTTGTTGATGTTTGATGTTTGATTGTTGTTGAGTGAGATTGTGTAGAGATATTCACTGTTATTCAACAGAGATGCGTTTCAGTTCATCAATTTCGATCTTCTTCATTTGCAGCATTGCTGTCATGACTCTTTGGGATTTTTCTGTATAGGCATCATTGAGCATTTCAACCAAAATACGCGGAACAACTTGCCATGAAACGCCGTATCGATCCTTGAGCCAGCCACATTGCTGTGCTGTTTCATCGCCACCCGCAGATAGCTTCTGCCAGTAGTAGTCCACTTCTTCCTGGGTCTCGCAATGGATTTGGAAGGAAATGGCTTCGTTGAATTTGAAGGTTGGTCCCCCGTTGAGCGCCGTAAATGGTTGCCCATCTAGCTCAAAGGCTACAGTCATGACTGTTCCGGCTGGTTTTTTGTGGATCTCCTGCCCAGCTTCTCCATAGTGAGTAATGGTGACGATTTTGGAATTGCTAAAAATCGCTGTATAAAACTGAGCAGCTTCTTCTGCTTGATTGTCGAACCACAAGCAGGGAGTTATTGTCTGAATGGTTGGCATGGTGTTTCTCTGAATGAGCTAAAATCGCAAGACTAATCTGACAGCAAGGCTGATAGCTCCAGCACAGGGCGGATTTCGACGGTGCCGACACGGGCACCAGGGATGCGTCCAGCGATCGCGATCGCTTCATCGAGATCCTTTGCATCGATCAGGAAGTAACCGCCGAGTTGTTCGCGAGTTTCAGCAAATGGACCATCGGTGATCATCCGTTTGCCGTCCCGAACCCGAACGCTTGTTGCGGTTGAAACAGGGTGCAACGGTGACGCACCCAAATATTGTCCCTTTGCTTGGAGTTCTTGCGTCAGTTGAATCGACTCAGCATAGCAGTGCTCCCGTTCACTCTCGCTCCATGCAGTTTCGTCACTGTAAATCAACAACATGTATTTCATGGGTTTGAACCTGATCGTTGAACTAGGATTTGCGCCAGTAGTGACCCGTCATAAACTGATGCCAGTTGCCGTCTTCTCCTAAAATTTGGGAGGTCAAAATCCGGTGGTCGTTGCTAACAAACGTAATAATATCTTGGTATTTTGCTAACGCGGTTTCAGTGCAAATGGGTCCTTCGGTATCTAGTGTGAGCACGGTTTCGGTTTCGTTCAGGGAACCGTTGTAAAGCCAAAGATGGGACATCATCGAACAAACAAAGGTTCCGATGTAGCGATCGTTTTGCGGGTCATACCCTAGGGTTACGATTGTTGTTCCCATTTCTCCATTTGGCGTTTCGCCTTGACCTTCAGCGATAATCCAGAGTCCACCTAGCGATTTTACAATTTCAGTTCCCTTAAATTTTGAGGGTGGTTGATCGGGTTCCATTTGGCATTCCGATTCATAATTCCATTCCCCAATCAGTTTGTCTAACCATTGGTGTTGCTTTTGTAATGTTGCTTGCATTGGTTTTCTCCGTAGTTAATGAGTCAAGTAGCGAACTCAAACTTTGTCACTGACGCATTGATTTTCATCCACTGGGCGAAGCTCAAAGGAACCAAAACGGGCACCCGGATGCTTTGACATCAACTGGATCGCGTGGTTCAGATCTCTGGCTTCCAGCACCAAAAATCCGCCGAGTTGTTCTTTGGTTTCTGCGTAGGGTCCATCGGTAACAGCAACCTGACCATTGTGGTATTGCAGGGTTGCCGCATTGCGAACACTTTGTAGGGCTTCTCCACCCATGAAGTGTCCACCCTGACGCAATTCGTCATCGTAGGCAAAACATTTTTCCATCAGAGTAGTACGATCGCGCTCTGGCATCTCGTCCCACTTGCGTTCTTCCATATAGCCAAGGCAAATAAATTTCATCCGCTCCTCCAAATTAGAGAATGGGCGCTTTCATTCAGTAGTCGTTCGGGATTCCCATAAATCGACATCCCGTTAAAAATTTTTTTCACCTAATTCGCGCAGGCGTTTTTCCAAGAATCGGCGTTCGGGTTCCTGTCGCACTAAGGCAAGGGCGCGGTGATAGGATTCTTTGGCATCGGCAAGCTTACCCAAGCGTCGGCACAAATCCGCCCGTGCCGCATGAGCGAGGTGATAGTCGGACAATTCACCTTGCTCTAAAATGCCATCAACCAGTTGCAGTCCTGCCCCTGCACCCTCTCGCATCGCCACGGCAACGGCTCGGTTCAACCGCACGATCGGGGAAGGTACCACCTGCGCGAGAAGGTTATACAATGCCACGATTTGTCCCCAGTCGGTTGCCTCTGCACTGGGTGCTTCAGCATGGACAGCCGCGATCGCGGCTTGCAGCGTATACACCCCAATCTGTGGAGCAGCTAACGCCTGTTCCACCCATCGCTGACCTTCTGCAATTTGCTCTCGGTTCCAAAGAGAACGATCTTGATCCTCTAACAAAATTAAATCTCCTTTCGGTGAGGAGCGGGCAGTCCGGCGTGACTCCTGAAATAGCATGAGTGCGAGAAGTCCCATGCCTTCTGCATCGGGCAGGAGTTCAACCAGGAGACGCCCTAAGCGAATCGCTTCGGTTGACAAATCCGGTCGCGTCACAAACTCACCGGATGAAGCGGAATACCCTTCATTGAAGACGAGATAGATGACTGATAATACCGCATCGAACCGTTCGGGAAGATCTGCGATCGCAGGTACGACGTAAGGAATGCGAGCATCTCGAATTTTTGCTTTGCCCCGCACAATCCGTTGGGCAATGGTGGAGGGTGTGGACAAAAAGGCACTGGCAATTTCTTCCGTTTTCAGACCACAGATCTCCCGCAGGGTCAGGGCAACTTGGGTATTGAGCGAAAGGGCGGGATGGCAGCACGTAAAAATCAGCCGCAACCGATCATCTTCAACCTCATTGTCTTCTAACACGAGGGAATTTTCTGCGTGTTCAAGTCGCGCTCCCAGTTCTCCCAGTGAAGCATCAAAGCGAAATCGACGACGCAGGGTATCGATCGCTTTAAATCGTCCGGTCGAAACTAACCAGGATATGGGATTGTGTGGCACCCCGTCCCGTGTCCACTGTTCTATTGCTGCTGCAAATGCTTCGTGCAGCGCCTCTTCTGCAAGGTCGAAGTCCCCCAACAGTCGGATCAGAGTTGCGAAAACCCGACGGGACTCAGTGCGATAGAAATGGTCTACCGTCTGGCGAGCTTGTTCGATCGAATGTTCATCCATCACTTAGACCTCAACGCCTTATAGATCGGGATAGGGACTAACAGTGAATTTGATCACCTTGGATGTTTAGGAAATGCCCCATGAACGGGAACACAGCCGAAATCGTTTGTTCCATAAAGCCTCTCTTGCACTGCATGATCAGGATGAGAGATCGCAACTATTAAGCCTGTTTTATAGTACAAGAGTTTTACTCACATTACAACTATGCCAAAGGAATGTTCTTTGTTGATTGATTTGTTTGGGTGAGAGATGTGTTCGTGTGACTGAAGGTAATTGCTCAACCAGGTTTATCTAATTTTGATGCTATTTCCCGTATCCTTACCTCACTGCAGACCGATTGGCTACTAGGTTGAGCAATTACAGATATTGATTGGAGGTAAGGCTATGATTTCCTCAGTAATGGCACATCTGAAAACAAAGGAGACACGCAACGATGCCCAAGCTCGGAAAGAGTGGAAGTTTCGGCTCACGCGACGGCTGTATGAGCAGGGTTATGAGCGACAACATATACTGAACTTATTCTGTTTTTTGGATTGGATGCTGGAATTACCTGAGGCACTGAAGCAAGCATTTCAGGCTGAACCGAAGCTGCTGGTTTTGCATAGCAGAAGCACTCCAAAGTTTCAAACTTTGGAGTGCTTAAAATTCGGGCGAGTTTACTTAACCGTTGACAACATTGCCGCCATTGGGATGCAAGATTTGCCCACTCATGTAGCTCGAATCACTGGATGCTAAGAAAACATAGCTTGGTGCAACTTCATCAGGTTGTCCAACTCGCTGCATCGGAACTTGCTTACCGAATGATTCTACTTTCTCTTCAGGAAATGTAGACGGAATCAAGGGAGTCCAGATAGGACCTGGCGCAACCCCATTCACTCGAATTCTTTTTTCAATCAAAGATTGGGAGAGCGATCGCGTAAATGCAACAATCGCACCCTTCGTCGAAGAGTAATCGAGTAACTGTGGACTACCTTGGTAAGCAGTTACAGAAGTTGTATTGATGATCGAACTTCCCTCTTTGAGATGCGGCAATGCTGCCTTCGTCAAAAAGAACATACTAAAAATGTTCGTGCGGAAAGTTCGCTCTAACTGTTCTGAAGTAATATTCTCGATCGATTCTTGAGGATGCTGCTCAGCGGCATTATTGACCAAAATATCGAGATGACCGAATTCATCGATCGTCTTTTTGACAATCGATTGGCAGAGCGATTCATCCCCAATATCGCCCGGAAGGGCAAGACATCTGCGCCCTTCTTGTTCGACAAGTCGAGCCGTTTCTTTTGCGTCGTCATGTTCATTCAAATACGCGATCGCAACGTCTGCACCTTCTTTCGCAAACAAGATCGCCACCGCACGACCAATTCCGCTATCGCCTCCAGTTATGAGTGCAACTTTACCGGAAAGTTTCCCTGCTGCTTGATATCTCTCTCCATAGCTTTGTGGTGCAGGAGTCATTTGTGACTCATGTCCGGGCTGCTGGTCTTGCTGCTGTGGAGGCTGCGACTTCTGCTTTTCTGGCGATGCTTGTACCATTGACTTGCTCCTGTTATTTTCGATGTTCTGTAGAGGATTGGGCGAAATGGATGTGAAACAAAACGAACTCGCCCAAAACCGGGACTCTACCGCCAAACTCGATTGCCATCTTCATCTAGTCTTGCTAAGCGGATCATGTCGGAAATTTCTTCCGCATCTTTGACATGGTGTAACGCTTTCTTTTCGCCATCTGGAGTCTCAAACACAAAATAGGTTGGGACTGTAATGTGATCACCAGTGATGTCAGGGGCATCGACTGCAACTTGCTGTGCTTTTTCTTCGAGAGATTTCGACGGATCAATGCGATCGCCCGGATTCGATGCTAAATATTCCTTAGCAAGCTCTTTTTGCTGTTCTAATTTTTGCTGGGGATCAACTTCTGCTGCGGTCATCGGTTGATTAATTCCAGGTTGAGTTTCTGCTGCTGAATCTTTATTCATAATAAAAAATTGAATTCTTCCTAGTACCAACATAAAAAAAAGAGGCAATTTCTACCTCTTTCAAACGTGTGAGTTAACGTATCTTTCAAAGGTGAGATAAAAGCTAAGGACGACGATTCGGACCTACTCCTATGACCGCAACTTTATGGCGATAAATTAGCTCTGCTCCATACCATCCCGTAATTCCTAGAATTGCAGACACAAATAGCGAAATAATCATTCCAGTCGGCAAAATTGCGCCCGTTTCGTTGCCCCATCTCAACCATAAGTTGATCGCAGATAAAGTTAAAGCTGCAATATTTCCTACCATATGCGCCCAGCCTGCACTGTGCTCCCGAACGCGCCCAATTCTGAGAAAATCGCTCATTCCAGTTGCTGCTGCAACGAGACCTGTGACCAGTCCTCCAACCAGTAGCCAAAATGAAGCTCTTGCCCAGAATGGATCGCTAGTAAACCAATACGCTGCATCTGTTACCAATGTACCTGTGAGAAATGCGATCGGAAAAGTCACAATCAGTGGATGCAGCGGATGCTTAGCAATATGAACGGTGCTAGGCACGCCACTATCGCGCAATTCTGCTTCATCTGATTCGATCAATAAAGGAATATCCGGTGTCGTTTTCGTCATAGTGTTCTCCTAATTAACTTGGAAATTGATGAACAATTGCTTCAGATTCCAGAATCATTCTTCCGGTCTGAACGTCTAACCGCTTTAACTGCAAAGACATTCCCTCAAGCTCAAAATTGCTTAGATTCAATAGCTCTTTGGATTGATTGAGTAACGCTTCAGTTAGCTCTGGAGAAAGTTCTTGATTATCAGTCGGTTCAACATTTTCAAGTACGACTTGCTGTCCAGATTCGCTAATCTTTGGGACTGCTGTAAATGCAACGTGTTTTCTTTCTTGGCTGGCTTGCAAAAGTACATCAGTTGCTAAAGAAACTTTTCCTTCTCCAGGTAATCCAAATTCAATTTTCTGCATGTCTACGGTGGCAGGTTCACCATTTACATGCACATTTAAGTTCTGCATTTTTTCTCGGACAAAATCAGAGTTAAATGCACGATTGATATCTGCTTCAGTCAAAGTCACGATCGCTTCTGCTTCAGTCGGATGAGCAAGCTCAATCTTTCCAAATGCCACGCTCAAAGGATTAATTGCAACCGCTCCCGTATTGAGTTCCATTTTCTCAATCCGCAAGTCTTGCTTCATCACCATGCCTTCGCCTTCGATCGCAACTGAATCGACTGCGCCTGTCATGATTTTGAGCGGATCCGTTTCAATTTCAACGTCTAAGGTTTCCACCTCATCCAGTTGGCTTTTAATTCCTAGCTCTGCAACTTTACTGACTGCCTGTTCACCTAAATCGGGCATGTCCCTCTCCTGTGCCATCATTCAGCGCTACTCTAGAACATCTCATCTCGGCTCTAAATCTGCACACTGATAGAGCTAGACCTATGCCTAGAGGGAGGCAACGTGAGTCGGCAGTTCCACTGTAAACATTGAGCCAAGCCCAACCTGACTTTGAACGGAGATCGTTCCTCCCATCAGTTGCGTGAGAGATTTTGTAATTGCTAACCCCAAGCCTGTGCCATTCTGTAGTCGAGTGGAAGATTGATCTACTTGTCGAAATTCCTGAAAAATCGCGTCTAATTGACTATCATCAATGCCAATTCCCGTATCTTGAACCACGATCGCAATTCGCCCAGTTTTCCTGACTTCCACTTTCACAGAAACTGAACCTGAATGAGTAAATTTGATCGCGTTTGAGAGCAGATTGACGATAATTTGCTTCAGCCGAATGCGATCATTCGTCACGAGAAGGGAGTGACTTTCAAACTGGACATCCAGGTCTAAACTCTTTTGCTCAGAGAGCGATCGCATTTCTTGAACGGTTGCTTGAATCAACTCAATCAGATCAAAGGTTTCTAGCCTCAACTCAAAGCGATTGGCTCGTAAATTAGAAAAATCTAAAATATCTTCAATCAAGCCCAATAAGTGCTTCCCGTTTTGAAAAATTCGTTCGATTAATCGAAGATGATGCGGCGGAACTTGCTGATGAAACTGCCTTAAAAGTAAATTGGAAAATCCAATAATGGCAGTTAAAGGAGTTCGCAATTCATGCGACATCGTTGAAATAAACTGCTCCTTTAACTGTACCGATTCAATTAATTCTAAATTCTGTTTTTGAATGGCTCTCAGTTGAGATTCGATTTCTTTTCGAGCCGAAATATCGCGTAAAATCCATCTCAAAGCAGCCGTTTCTCCCCGATTGTTTTTGACAGCCGCGATCGTTAATGCTGCTTCAAATCTCTGTCTATCTTGAGTGATAAATCCCATCTCCCATTCTCGAACTTGATCAACCGATTGCAGTTGAACCAAGAGCGATCGAAAAATATTTCGCTGCTCCTCTGAGACAAAATTCATCAGAAGTTTGCCGATAATATACTTTCTTTCTATGTTAAATAGCTCAGCAGCGGCGCGATTTGCTTCTTGAATCTTGCCATGTTTATTGGTGATTAAATATCCATCCGGAGCAAATTCAAATAATTCTTGATAGCGCTGTCTTTCAATTTCAAGCGCGTGTCGAGTTTCAAAAAGCTGCTGATTTTGACGGCACACTTCTTGTTCAAGGACTTTTAATTCTGATAATGCTTCTGAAAGCGCGTTGAGATAATCTGAAAATGTATCAGAAGAATCAGATTGATTGACCGCTTCATGGATTTGATTAAATCGCTCATCGATCGTATCTAATTGATCAGCAATTTTTTGACGATCGCGAAGATTGTCTGATTCATGGCTCATAATGTCCGATCGCCCTGAAAATACGAAATGAATAAAGATATAAAAATTTCTGTGACTATTTTTGCAAATTTTTAAGATAGACAACTCTATCAAGAGAGCAGGATTCTGAGAAAGTACGCTAGATTGTTCACAAGCCAACCCAATCTCTCTTCATCTATGCCGATCCGAGATCATCGCTGGTTCGTGCCAACATTGCCCGTCGAACCAGAAATCTTTCAGATATATCGAACGACACATCAGTTTTACTATGAAGTTCAATCGCGAGATGAGCACGATCGCTATTGTGAATGGTACGCAACCGTTTCAATGCAACATCGCCGCGAACTGGAAACAATGCGCGGCGATGTCAATGTATTCAGATGGTTTCGACGCAGATCCAGTTAGCTAGATCGCCTCAAGTTCAAATTCTTGCAGGTGAGCACGAAACTTGCCAGCAAACTTGACGAGATAAGGAAAATTTGCGCTCACCGGACGACCCTGCCATTCTTTGACGATCGCTATAATTTCACCTTCTTGACCTTTGATATCAAATGCCTCGTTGCGGTGTTCTGGATGGTGATACACCACCACT
This sequence comes from Leptolyngbya sp. GGD, assembly GCF_026735145.1. Lineage (NCBI taxonomy): Bacteria > Bacillati > Cyanobacteriota > Cyanophyceae > Leptolyngbyales > Leptolyngbyaceae > Leptolyngbya > Leptolyngbya sp. GGD. The sequence goes on along the minus strand of NZ_JAPQKE010000001.1, from coordinate 51,035 downwards.
GATTCTTTAACTCGAACGCGATCGCCAATATTCATAACCTTGAGTGTCCCTCTTTCCGCAAGATTCACCACAGTCGCTTGCCCTGTATGAACGATAGATAACCTTTTTATCTTTGCATAATGCGTGTCAATCGCTCTATCGCTTCAGCAAATCGTTAGGCACGAATTGATGCAATGATTCGACTTTCGACTTGATCTGCTGCTCCATCCCTTTAATTTGCTGCTCCATTCCCACCGGATCTCGATAATACCAAGCTCCCAGTGCAGTACCACCGCCCAACAGCAGAACCAGCAAAGTTTTGAGCCAAATCCGGCTCTTGCGTTTCCGTGGGACAACTTCAGTCGGCGGGATCACGACTGGAGCGGGTAAATCCTGATCGTCTTCCCCAGTCACAAATGACATCGGCAATCGCAATTCCGGCAGCGAGGATGAAACTTGACAGTGCGTCAGCACGATCGAAGCATTGTCATGCCCATTGCGCTGATTGGCAAAGTCGAGCCAAGATTTTACTGCCGACTCTAGCGAAAATTTATCCTGCAAGATCAGTTCTGCATAATCTGCCCAAGATTGCTCGATAAAGCCGTTATCGCTCATGCCGTCTGAACACAGCACTAATAATCCGTCTTCTTCGATGATGAAGCGTCTGACACTCGGATGGAGATGATGCCCTTCACGAGTTCCCATCGCTTGCGTCAATGCGCCCGAATCAGGGCGTTTCAGCGCTTCTCGATACAGCGATCGACCCATTCGCACTTCTCGCACCGCAACATCATCATCGACGGTCAATTGGTGACAATATTCTGGCGTAATCCAATAGGCGCGACTGTCACCGACATTGACGATATACAGTTCGTGACCGTTATTAGAAACAGACCCACTCGTGAGCGTAACGCATTGGGGAATCTGCAACGCCATCACTAAGGTCGTGCCCATGCGTCGCCGCGCCATGCGATTCTGAGCATCATTTTTAGCGGCGATGAGATTATTCACGACTCGCACGATCGCGGCGAGTTGATCACAAATCAAATCCGGCGGCAAAAGTTCGGGTTGATGCGCGATTTCCGACAATAACGCTTTGACTTGCAGTTGAATCGATTGCACAGCGAGTTGACTTGCCACTTCTCCGCCATCGTGTCCGCCAATTCCATCACAGACGATCGTTAATCGCGCCGATAATTCATCAAACGATTGCGTCTTCGTGTGTAACGGGTAACAAGTGTCTTCGTTATGCGATCGCCGTTTTCCAACTTCAGTGGCCCCGATGACTTGCGATCGCAACGGCAACGCCGCCGCCTGTTCGAGCAATAACGCATTCAACTGCGTTGAAATATCGCGATAGCTGACATTTGCTGCCTGCATCAACGTACACAGCGCTTGTAGCTTATCGGCAATAATCGGCTTGGCATCCGGCAATAGCACGAGCCAACTCTGCGCCAAATTTGCGAGCGTCGGTCGATTAAAGGATTCGCTCGTCTGTCCTTCGTCAAAAATCAACTCTTGTAATCGAATCCGCCAGCCTTCAATCCGCACCTGCTCCGGCGATAACAAGCTCGATGCCACGCCTAATTCAGACAGAGGAGTCCACAATTCCAGCATTTGCCAGAGCCAATAGACCTGCCGAGTCGCAGTGCCTTGATGCCACACTTGCGCGATCGACGGCTGCAATTCCCCGTTCTCAGTGAGCGGCACGTTTTCCAACAGTAGAATCTCGTCGCCGCCCTCTCGGCAAACTCCATACACTTCTGGCACATGCAGCCGATACGGATACAACAGCATATAAGTCTGTGCGATTTCCGAGACGGCAAGCGGCACTTGAGGATCGACTTCGGGTTGGGTATCTAGCCAGATTTGGGCTGCCTTCACCTGATAACGAGCCGCGATTGTTGTGCCAGGCTTCTGATTTTGGGCGGTCGCTCCTACTGCCCAGAGATAGTGAAACCCTTGCGCTTGAGACCGATCGATCGCCAGCGCCGACGTATAGTTGGGAAGATTAGACGTGGAATTCATAAGGGAGAAGCTAGGATGAAGAAGCGAATCGCAGTGCATCTTAGCGCCGACTGAGTGGAAAAGCTACAGTCATTGCCGGAATGTTGCATTTGCGGTTTGAAGTCTGTATTAAAGCATGACTTCTCATCGGGGGAACGCTACATTTTAATTCCTCAAACTGGAAACTCAATGTCTCTATGAATCCTACTGTTCTATGGCTATTGCTTGGGGCGGGATTGTGTCTAGTCGAATTCATTCTGCCAACCGCATTTGTCGCCTTTGTCACGGGGATTAGTGCGTTTTGTGTTGCAATGGTGGCGCACTGGTTGCCTGTGAATCTCCAAGCCATTGTTTGGGTGATCTTGTCGATCGCGATGGTGCTGTTTTCCCGTCGGTTCGTCAATCGCCGTGCCAATTTAAAACTCGATGCCAGTGAAGCTGAAACCCTCACTGAAATCCGGTCAGGACAACTGGGGCGAGTTTGCTATGAAGGCAACTCTTGGGCGGCGCGCTGTGAAAGTTCTCATCTCGATATTCCCGCAGGTGTCCGCGTTTATGTCGTCGGACGCAAGGGAACAACTTTAATTGTCATGCCCGAAGATATTTAAGGAGAAAAATTTATGTGGGGTTGGTTGATTGCGTTAGTCGTGGGCGGCGGTGCAGTTTCAAGCGTCAAAATTATTCAGCAAGGAAATGAAGCCCTGATTGAACGGTTAGGAAGCTACGATCGTAAACTTTCGCCAGGGTTAAATTTTGTCTTGCCGGGACTCGATCGCGTGGCATTCCAAGAAACGATTCGAGAGAAAGTGCTCGACATTCCACCACAAGGCTGTATTACGCGGGATAACGTTTCGATCACGGTGGATGCTGTCGTCTATTGGCGCATCGTCGATATGGAGAAAGCCTATTACAAAGTGCAAAATCTACAATCGGCAATGGTGAATCTCGTGTTGACGCAGATTCGAGCCGAGATGGGGCAGTTGGAATTAGATGAGACGTTCACGGCGCGATCGCAAATCAACGAAATCTTACTTCGAGAACTCGACACTGCCACTGATCCTTGGGGAGTCAAAGTTACGCGGGTTGAGTTGCGAGATATTGTGCCGTCGAAAGCCGTCCAAGAATCAATGGAATTGCAAATGTCGGCAGAACGTCGCAAGCGGGCAGCAATTCTGACTTCTGAGGGTGAGCGAGAAGCTGCGGTCAACTCAGCTCGGGGTAAAGCAGAAGCGCAAGTTCTCGATGCAGAAGCGCGTCAGAAAGCAGTGATTTTGGCTGCTGAAGCTGAGCAGAAAAGTATTGTTCTGAAAGCTCAAGCAGAACGTCAGCAAGCCGTGTTGAAAGCTCAAGCAACTGCTGAAGCAATTCAGATTGTGACTCAAGCCCTGAAAGATGATGTACGTGCGGCTGAAGCAGGTAAAGTCCTCTTGGCACTCGGCTATCTGGATATGGGCAAAACTGTGGGTCAGAGCGGAAGCAGCAAGGTAATGTTTATGGATCCTCGCAGCATTCCAGCAACCTTACAGGGAATGCTGTCGATCGTGGATGAGAACGGCAAAGCTTAGCTTCTCGAACTATCAAAAGTTGGAGTTTTTAGAGAACTCCAACTTTTGTCGGGTAGATTGTGCGGAAAGTCATTCTCTATTTTCCGCCAAAAGTTGGTTGCAACAGTGTTCAATCCGGGGAAACGCCAGAGTTTAAGCGCTCAGCCCAGTTAAAATGCGACAAATTGAGAGAAATCTCTCATTCGCAAACCTGCTCGATTCAGTATTAAATCTTCTTGTTCCCACAGAAGATTTAGAATGCGAGCAAATTTGAAATCGAGTGTCTCAAGGTTTGATAGAGTGCTAAATCTACCCAAGCTTATCGAACGCTCGTGATTACTTCTGAACATCCTAAACCTGTCTATCAGGTTGGGGGCAGTCTACCGCCTCGATCTACCAGCTATGTCTATCGGCAAGCCGATCAAGATTTATTTCAAGCCTTGCGCAATCAGGAGTTCTGCTATGTGCTTAATGCGCGGCAGATGGGCAAATCTAGCTTGCGGGTGCAAACTGCGTTACGACTGCAAGCAGAAGGAGTCAGTTGCGTCACGATCGATCTGACCGAAATCGGTACCCAACAAATCACGATCGAGCAATGGTACGCTACGATCGCTGCTTTTCTTGTCAGACGATTTCAACTCGATATTCATCTATCCCAGTGGTGGGAGTCACATGCTCATCTCTCACGAGTCAATCGTTTGGGTGAATTCATCGAAATCGTTTTACTGACTCAAGTTCAAGATCCGATTGTAATTTTTATTGATGAAGTCGATAGTGTTCTCGGTCTGAATTTTCCGTCAGATGACTTCTTTGCTCTCATTCGGACTTGCTTCAATAAACGCACAGATAATCCTGCCTATCAGCGGTTAACCTTTTGCTTGATCGGCGTGACGACTCCCAGTGATCTGATCGCTGATCGCGCTCGTACGCCCTTCAATATCGGACAAGCGATCACGCTACAGGGCTTTCAATTAACAGAATCGACTCCACTGCTCTGTGGCTTGCTCAACTTTCCCGATCCAGAAATGATTTTGCGTCACATTCTCGATTGGACAGACGGACAGCCATTTCTGACCCAAAAGCTCTGCAACCTCGTTCAAAACACCCTGCTTGAACATCCTGAAGAAGCTTCGCCAGCCTGGATTGATCAACTGGTTCAGACCCATTTACTTCAACATTGGGAAAGTCAGGATGAACCTGAACATCTCAGAACGATTCGCGATCGCTTATTGCTTCGAGAAGAATGGGCAGGACGGTTGCTCGGACTCTATCAACAAGTGCTACAAAACCGTGGGATTGCCTGTGATGATAGTTTGGAACAGACCGAATTATTGCTCTCTGGTTTAGTCAAGAAGCAACAAGGGACGCTACAAGTCAAAAATCGAATTTATCGAGAAGTTTTCACCTTAGAGTGGGTCAATCAACACTTGAGCCGATTGCGCCCTTATGCGGAAGCCTTCAATGCGTGGATGGTTTCTCAGCAAACCGATGATTCTCGCTTGTTACGAGGGCAAGCGCTAGCAGATGCTCAGCAGTGGAGTCAAGGCAAACATTTAAGCGACTTAGATTATTGGTTTTTGTCAAGTAGTGAACAATGCGATCGCCGAGAAATGCAACAGGCTTTGGAAGCAACCCAAGCCAGGGAAATCCAATCCCGATTGCTGCAAGAACGCAAAGTTGTCAAGTTGCAGCAGACATTACTTGGAAGTTTAGCAGTGCTGTCTACGATCGCGATTGGGATTAGCGGATTTGCGTTGCATCAATATCAAGAGTCAAAGTTAAGCCAAATTCGAGCTTTAGCTTCTTCTTCAGAAGGCTTATTCGCCTCAAATCGACAGCTAGATGCCATGATTAATGCGATCGAAGCCGAACGTCATTTGCGCAAACTCCAGCAAGTCGATCCTCAAACTCTTACGAAAGTAGAAGCTGCCTTACGGCAAGCAGTCTATGCAACTAATGAAACTAACCGTTTAATTGGGCATCAAGGCTCAGTTCTGACAGTTGCGATCAGTCCAGACAGCCAAGTTATTGCTACTGGTAGTAATGATAAAACAGTCAAGCTCTGGTCGCAAGATGGAACCTTACTCAAAACGTTAAAGCACACTGCGACAGTGCATCGCGTTGCGTTCAGCCCTGACAGTTCTCGCGTTGTAACCGGAGGCTTAGATGGCACAGTCAATCTCTGGAACATCAATGGTACTCCGTTAAAGACAATTCAGGCACACCAGTCTCCAGCTTGGGGAGTTGCTTTTAGTGCAGATGGACAAACGATCGCGTCAGCTAGTGCAGATAAAACAGTAAAAGTTTGGACAGTAGATGGCAAGCTACGATCGACCTTAACTGGTCATGCAAAAGCCGTTTGGGGCGTTGCTTTTAGTCCGGATGGACAAACAATTGCTTCAGCAGGGGTCGATCGTGTCATCAAATTGTGGAATCTGAAGGGGCAGGAGCTCAAAACACTCAAAGGGCATCGAGCAGCCGTTTGGGAAGTCACATTTTGCCCACAGACGAATTTGATTGTTTCGGTGAGTGGCGATCGCACAGCAAAACTTTGGAGCCGAGATGGCAAGCTTGTCAGAACTCTCCAAGGCGAACGTCCCATGATTGGCGTTGCTTGTAGTGCAAATGGTCAATTTATTGCCACAAGTGGGACGGATAACTTTGTCAGTCTTTGGAAGCCAGATGGAACTTTAGTTCGACATCTAAAGCAGCATAATGCCGTGATTCGCAGTGTGGCATTAAGTGCTGATGGACTGATGGCAGCTTCTGCGAGTGACGATGGGACTGTCAAACTTTGGCAGCGAAATCAATCTCTCTTGAGACCCCTGAATGGTCATCAGGACGTCATTTGGGAAGTTGCAACGAGTCCGAATGGAAAACTGATTGCAACCGTGAGTGGAGATGGCACACTCAAACTATGGAACATGAACGGAACTTTGATCCAAACGATTCAAGGCAGAGAAGCGGGCTTCCGCAGTGTTGCTTTTAGCCAGGACAGTCGAATTCTGGTCACAGGGGATATGAATCGCACGGTTCAACTCTGGAAGGTGAACGACTCTAAACAATTTTCGCTTCAACGATTGCGAACGCTAACTGGGCACGAAGCGAGTGTCTATGCAGTCGCAATGAGTCCCGATGGTCAAACAATTGCATCTGCCGGAGATGACAAAACGATCAGACTTTGGACGATCGAGGGCAAACCGCTGCATCGCTTCATTGCTCACCAAGAAAGAATTTGGAAGCTTACTTTTAATCCGCAGGGGAACATGCTTGTTTCAGCCAGCGAAGATGGAACCGCTAAACTCTGGACAACAAAAGGTCAGCAGATCGCAACTCTACCCGGACAAGGAGCTATCTGGGGAGCTGCCATTCGTGCTCAAGGGGATATGATTGCTTCGGTCAGCCGTGACGATATGCTGAGGCTATGGCGACCAGATGGCAGCTTAATTAAAAGCATTCCTGGGCAGAGCCGAGGATTAACACGAGTTGCTTTTAGTCCTGATCATCAAATGATCGCAACGGCTGGAGTAGACAATACCGTAAAACTCTGGAGTATCACTGGAGAGTTGCTCAGAACATTACCCGGTCATCGTGGCATCGTCATCAGCCTTGCTTTTAGTGCAGATAGTCGTCATTTGATCTCGGGTGATGATGATGGACAGGTCATTCTCTGGGATTTGCACGCAATTCGTGTCCTCAACCCTTTCGCCTACGCTTGTGATTGGGTGAAAGACTATCTGCGGACAAATCCAGAAGTTCACGATCGCCGGAATCTCTGCCAACAATAATGCTCATAGATTCCTGCTCAGACTGCTCCTGAATATAGATGACGTAGAGCATCGTCGCGATCGCAGAATCAGCAGGGCACTCTACAGCTAATGATCGATGCTTTAGAGAGTTGAGAAAGATGATGCGTGGATTGCTCTGTATCGGGCTAGTCAGCTTAGGCACAATTTCAATCTTAGAACAGGCTCACGCTCAAAATGTCGTTGCTGATAGTTCACTCGGCACAATTGTTACAGGCAGTGCCAATTCTATAATTACAGGTGGCACTCGTCCAAACAATGGTTCCAACCTATTTCACAGCTTCAGCCAGTTTTCTATTCCTACAGGTGGCTCTGCCACGTTTGATAATGCGCTTGATGTCGTTAATATCTTCAGTCGGGTGAGTGGAGGAGCCGCCTCCAACATTGATGGACTCCTTCAGGCGAATGGAACTGCCAACCTATTTCTGCTTAATCCGGCAGGGATTTTATTTGGGACAAATGCTCGCTTAAATATTGGCGGATCATTTGTGGGGACAACCGCCGATCGCATTCAATTTGCAGATGGCTCTCAATTCGTTGCAACCGATCCCAATCCCGCCCCCCTGTTAACAATGAGCGTCCCCAGCGGGCTGCAAATGGGACAAAGTTCGAGTAGCATTCAGGTTCAAGGTCAAGGTCATCAGATTCTGCATCTTCCTATCTTTTTAGAACCTGCCACTCGTAACCCTCAGCAGGTCGGCTTAAAAGTGCAACCCGGAAGAACTTTAGCGCTCATTGGCAACGGAATTCAACTTAACGGCGGTGTGCTCATTGCAGAAAGTGGGCAGGTGAATCTAGCAAGCTTGAGCATAGGAACAGTTCAGTTTGATTCCACCCTGCCTCAATGGAACTTCAAAGTGGACACCACTGCAAAATTAGCAAATATTCAGCTTACGCAAGCTTCGCTCCTTGATACGAGTGGCAATCCTGGGGGGTCAATTCATCTACAGGGAAAAGACATTCAGATTCAGAACAGTTCTATGCTGTTTGTTCAACATTACGGAACACAAGCAGCAGGTCGTATTCAAGTCAAAGCAGACTTACTAGAACTAAGCGGTGCACTCCGCAATCGGGATCAAAGTTTAATTCTGAGTGAGAATCTAGGCAGCAGTCCCGGTGCTCACATCGATATTTCAGCCCGACAGATCGTGGCACGCGATGGAGGTGAAATTCTTTCTACAACATTCCGCAATGGAGGAATGGGCGGCGATATTTCAGTCAATGCGCGTGACTCAATCCAACTCTTTGGGGTTTCACCCTTTGATGGCACTCGCTTTAGCGGCATTGGCGCACCGTCCAATTTAGGGGGAGGTCGAGGTGGTAACATCTCGATTACGACTGGAGATTTTATTGCTAGGAATGGAGCAGGCATCATTTCTCGTGTTCTGGGGGGACGAGGCACTGGGACGATTCAGCTGCGCTCAGATAGCATTTCCCTAATCGGCGAAAATCCAGTTATTGCTGGTAATAGCAGCATTGTTTCTTCAACCTTTCTCGGTGGAGATGCAGGCGCGATCGTGATTGATACGGGGCGGATTGTCCTCGGAGCATCTGGGGCGATTTCTGCAAGTACGTCTGGCACTGGGAATGCAGGAAGTTTAACGGTGAATGCTCGCGAATCGATCGAGATTGACGGCTCGAATGTGGCTTTAGCTTTACCCAGCCGAATCTCAGCATCCGGGCAGCAGCTCTCCGCCCGATTTCGGCAGATCTTTGGACTCCCGGCTCTACCCACAGGAAATGGTGGGAACTTAGTGGTCAATTCGCCGAATATCACTATCCGAAATCAAGGATTTATTGCAGCTGAGAATGTTGGCAGTGGCAATGCTGGCGATCTCAAGATTAAAGCCGACTCGATTTTACTAGAGCGACAGGGTCAGATTAGAACCTCAACCACTGTAGGTCAAGGGGGAAATCTAGAACTCACAGCACGCGATTCACTGATTATGCGGCAGCAGAGTTTGATCAGTGCAAGAGCCGGTGAACGAGGAAATGGTGGCAATATTATGATCAATGCCCCAATCATTGCGGGCTTTGAAAATAGCGACATCATTGCCAATGCAGTTCGCGGTCGGGGCGGCAATATTCAGATTACGACTCAGGGGATTGTTGGACTCCAGTATCGTCCGCAACGTACCCCTGACAACGACATTACCGCGAGTTCCGAATTTGGGGTGAATGGTTCTGTTCAAGTCAGAAATGTCGGAGTTGATCCGAATTCTGGGCTAATGACGTTATCGGAAAAGCTTATCGATACGAGTCAGCAGGTTGCAGAAGGGTGTTCATCTGCGAAAAATGGCAGTTTTATCATCACCGGGCGTGGGGGAATTCCTAAAAATCCTACTGAACACATCTTGCGCGATCGTCCTTGGACTGATCTTCGCTCTCTCAGTCACACATCCGTTACCCGTTCAGCGTCAACACTGCCCGCTGAACCCTTAATCGAAGCAACCACCTGGCATCGCAGTCCTCAGACGGGTCGCATCGAACTAATCGCAGCTCGACCTAACCGCGCAACCCTATTCGCAACTTGTAGTGTGTCTTCTGATATCACTTCACAAGTTGATTGAGCGAGCCGTCAACTGCATCAATCGGTGAAACAAGCCCCGAAACCGCTACATTTAAAGACATGGCATTGGAGAAACGCGATGTTTAATTTAGGCTGGGTTGAAATTGGAGTCATTTGCCTCGTTGCGCTGCTCATCTTTGGGCCGAAAAAGATTCCTGAACTGGGGGGAACTTTTGGCAAAACGCTGCGGAACTTTAAAGAAGGTATGACTCAAGCGGATGAGCCAGACGAGATTGAACCTGGCGACGATCGCTAAATCCTTAAGTACGGTCGTCCTAGAAAATTAGACGGTTATCCTCCCTCGTTGGTTTGCAAATTCCCTCGGTAGAGTGGGGTGTAGAACTACAGGAAAGTTTACAACTGTAAGTAGTTCACGCTCCTCTGCTGTTGGCGCATTTGTCAACGCAGACCTCGCATAGTGGAGAAAGCCCGATGTTTGAATACTTCACCGATCAGGCGATCGAGACCATCATGTTTGCCCAAGAAGAAGCCCGCCGACTGCGGCAGAACTCTGTGGGCACAGAAGCAGTTTTGCTGGGCTTACTCAGACAGGATGATACGATCGCCGTATCGGTCTTGCATGAATTGGGCGCAGACCTAAGCAAAGTGCGCTCAGAGGTCGAAAAAATTGTCGGTTATGGAAATGGTGCGTCGTTTGGAGAACTTCCCTTTACGCCCAAAACGCGCCAAATCCTGGAACGAGCGCTACAACAAGCCCAGATGATGGGAATGCGCTACGTTCGTGCAGAACACATTTTATTAGCCTTAGTCGATGACAACCAAGGCGTTGCCATCAAAGTCTTGAGCCAATTGGGTCTAAATCCAGCTGAAATCCGTGCCCACATCACCCGCGCTCAAGCGGAACCGATGGCAGTAGGACAACCGACTGCACCTCGAAAAGCGGCTGGCTCGAATAAATTAGTCGCTCTGAACGAGTTTGGGACAAATTTGACCCAGATGGCAGCAGAAGGAAAGCTCGATCCCATGATTGGACGGCAGAAGGAACTCGATCGCGTCATCCAAATTCTCGGTCGCCGCTCCAAAAATAATCCAGTTTTAGTCGGCGAACCGGGTGTGGGTAAAACTGCGATCGCAGAAGGACTCGCCCAGCGAATTTACGACCAAGCCGTGCCTGAGATTTTGCAAGATCGGCAAGTCTTTATGCTCGATATGGGCGGGTTGCTGGCAGGAACTCGCTTTAGAGGTGAATTCGAGGAACGCATGAAGCAGATTCTCGATGAAGTTCAGCAGTCCGGTAACGTCATTTTATTCATTGACGAAATTCATACCCTCGTTGGCGCAGGTTCGATCGGGGGCGGAATGGATGCCGCGAATTTGATGAAACCTGCTTTGGCACGCGGTCTGTTGCAGTGCATTGGCGCGACGACTTTGGATGAGTATCGTCAACATATTGAGCAAGATGCCGCCTTAGAAAGGCGATTCCAACCCGTCATGGTGGGCGAACCCAGTGTTGAAGAAACGATCGACATTCTTCGAGGATTGCGCGATCGCTATGAGCAACACCACCAATTACTCATTGACGATGCAGCAGTAGAAGCAGCGGCAAAATTAGCCGATCGTTATATTACCGACCGATTCTTGCCGGATAAAGCGATCGACTTAATCGACGAAGCAGGCTCTTTAGTGCGATTACGGCATACCAATCCCGCCTTAAAAGCTCTGAAGAAAGAACTCCGGCAAGTACAGAAAGAAAAACAAGCGACCGTCGCAGCGCAAGATTTTGACAAAGCTGGCACACTCCGCGATCGAGAATTAGAACTTGAACGCGAATTGTCTGCTGGAGTTCCAGAGGCTGCAATGCCGACTGTGACCGAAGAAGATATCGCGCAAGTTGTCGCATCTTGGACAGGTGTTCCGGTTAGCAAACTGACGGAATCTGAATCAGCGATGCTGCTGCATTTAGACGACGTTCTGCATCAGCGAGTCATTGGACAAAATGAAGCAGTGAGCGCAGTCGCACGAGCAATTAAGCGCGCTCGCGTTGGACTGCAAAGCGCCGATCGCCCGATCGCATCCTTCATTTTCTCAGGGCCGACAGGGGTCGGTAAGACTGAACTCGCAAAAGCTTTGGCAGTTGCGGTGTTTGGCTCAGAGAATGCCATGATTCGGTTAGATATGTCCGAATATATGGAATCTCACACCGTCTCGAAATTGATTGGCTCGCCTCCTGGCTATATCGGCTATGACGAAGGCGGACAGTTGACCGAAGCGGTTCGCCGCAACCCCTATACCGTCATTCTGTTTGATGAAGTCGAGAAGGCGCACCCAGATGTCTTTAATCTGATGCTGCAATTACTCGATGATGGTCGTTTGACCGATGCAAAAGGGCGCACGGTCAGCTTCAAGAATACCTTGTTGATCATGACTTCAAACTTAGGGTCAAAAGTGATCGAGAAAGGTGGCGCAAGTTTAGGATTTGCGACTGAAACGGGTTCCTCAGATAGCGTCCAGTACAATCGCATCCGGACTCTCGTGAATGACGAGTTGAAGCAATATTTCCGCCCAGAATTTCTCAACCGTGTGGACGAGATTATTGTATTCCGTCAATTGACTCGCCCCGAAATCATTGAGATTGCTGACTTGATGATTCAAGAAGCGGCAACTCGGATTGCGGAGCAAGGCATTTCCCTCGAAGTCAGCGATCGCTTCAAAGAACGAGTCGTTGTAGACGGTTACAACCCCAGTTATGGAGCACGTCCATTGCGTCGCGCGATTGCTCGGTTACTCGAAGATAGTTTGGCTGAAGCCTTCTTAGCAGGTCAAATTCAGAGGGGAGACACCGCGATCGCCGATGTCGATGATGATCAGCAAGTGGTGATCAAAGCTGTGAAAATGCCCGTCTCGATCGCCGCTTCTGCGTAGGTTTTCTTCGCAAATCTACTCTACATACTTTTGATCAGAAGCCTTATGTATCTACATAGGGCTTTTTCTGTGTTCTTCGTTTCAGAGAGTCACAACAGGCTTGAAAGTTATCCCTTTTCTGCCTCGTCGAAGCCTACTTGAACAAGCTATCATTCAGACAATCCTGTCATTCTGGACGGCGATTTGGACAAATCGTCGCGAATCAGAGCTAAAAGCGAACAATGCTACAAATTTCTAGAACCGTGAGTATTCCCGATGATGAGATTGAGATGAGGGCAGTTCGTTCTCAGGGAGCAGGCGGACAAAATGTGAATAAAGTTTCCACAGCGATTCATCTTCGATTTGATATTCAGGCTTCTACATTGCCCGATCGCTATAAAGAAAAACTGCTGAAGCTCAGTGATCATCGGATCACAAAAGAAGGAGTCATTGTCATTAAATCGCAAGAGCATCGCAGCCAAGAGCAGAATCGGGAAGAAGCATTGCAGCGACTTCGAGCACTGATTCAGAGTGCAATGATTGTGCCCAAGCCTCGTAAGCCCAGTCAGCCGACCCGCAGTTCTCAGAGGAAACGGTTAGATTCCAAAACTCGCCGCAGTCAAATTAAATCGATGCGCGGAAAAGTAACCGATGAGTAGCGTTGATACCGAATTCACTCCTGAATCACTGAAAGGAATCGCCAAACCCCACAAAACGAAATAAAATATAGTTCCTATGTTCTATCTCGTTTCACTCTCCCCATGCCCACCAAGCTCCTGATCGTCGAAAGCCCCGGCAAAGTGAAAAAGCTCAGCCAAATTCTCGGCTCAGATTGGCTGGTGAAAGCCAGCATGGGACACGTTCGGGAACTCGCGAGCGATGGCATTGACTCCCTCGGATTCGAGCTAGAACCGGGCAAAGTCAAGTGCCGATTTGTCCCCAGAGGAACCCGTGGCAAAGAGACGATCGCGCAACTCAAATCCGCCGTCCAAAAAGTCAACACCGTCTACCTTGCTACCGACGACGATCGAGAAGGCGAAACGATCGCATGGCATCTACAACAAGCGCTCCACCTCAAACAACCGCAGCGCGTTGTTTACAGCGAAATTACGGCACCTGCAGTTAAAAGAGCGATCGCTCATCCCCGCCCTCTCAATCAAAACCTCGTCGATGCTGGACTCTGCCGCACCGTCCTCGACAAACTCGTCGGCTACAAAGGCTCCCCCTTGCTCTGGAAATTGCAGAATGGAGCAAAATCAATGGGACGAGTCCAAAGCGCCACGCTTCACATTCTGTGCGATCGCGAACGTCAAATCGAAGCTTTTGTCCCACAAGATTATTGGAATGTCTTTGTCGAATATGCAGAAGGCTTTCGCGCTTTCTACCACGGCTCAGACACGCCTGAAGCTGAAGCTACACCAGATGATGCAACTCCCGCTAATGAACGCAGCACTCCCGAATCAACTCGCGTGCTCAGCCAAGCTGAAGCCGATCGCTTAGTTCAACAAGCCCAAGCTTATCCGCATCACATTTTGTCGATCGAGGGCAAAATCGTAAACCGTACCCCGCCACCGCCCTTTGTGACTTCTAGCTTGCAGCAAGCGGCTGGCTCGCGCCTTAAGTTTAGTCCTGAAAAAACGATGCAGGTCGCGCAGTCGCTCTATGAAGCGGGACATATCACCTATATGCGCACGGATAGCATTGAACTCAGCCCAGAGTATTGCCAGGCAGCTCGGCAATGGCTCACAGACCATGATCCAGACAATGTTCCTAAGAAAGTAACCAGTCACCGCAAAGTAAAAGGCTCACAAGAAGCCCACGAAGCAATCCGTCCAACTGATATCAATCGAGCGTCGGCTCAACTGAAACTCGAACTTTCAAGTGATGAATTTGCCCTGTATGTGTTGATTTGGAAACGTGCGATCTCATCTCAATGTCAGCCTGCTCGGGTGCGCCAGACTCGAATTTTGACCCGATCGGGCAACATTTCTTGGCAAGCCAAAGGACAAGTGATTGAATTTGCAGGCTACAGCAAGTACTGGAATAACTTAAGTGCTGATGTTGAATTGCCCTTGTTGCAAGCCAATCAGGCTTTAACATTAGCGCAAGCAGCACACGAACAAAAGCAAACCCAACCTCCGCCTCGTTACAGCGAACCCAAATTAGTTCAAGTCATGGAACGGCAAGGAATTGGACGACCGAGCACCTATGCTCCGACAATTCTTACTTTGAAAGAACGAGCTTACGTAGATGTGGTGAAAGGAGTATTGCAACCGACTACTCTAGGTTTAGATGTCGATCGCTTTTTAGCTGATGCTTTGCCGGATTTACTTCAATCTGCATTCACCGCTGAGATGGAGCGATCGCTCGATCACATTGCAGCAGGTCAGCAAAATTGGCAAAAGTATCTCACAGCTTGGAATGAGACGTACTTTGAACCCGCGTTATTAAAAGCAGAGCGAATTCTTCCGCAACATTTAACGAATTCGCCCATTCCACGATCGACAAAGCAACTTCAACTCTCTAGAACTCGCTGCCCAAGCTGTGAAAAGCCGCTTGCTAAAGTTCCAAGTAGCAAAGTCAAAAAGAAATACTTTCTCAAATGTGTGGAAGGTTGTGAGAATGTTGTTTTGTTTTGGTCTGAGCGATCGAAACGTTGGGAAGCTCCACAAGCCAAAAGCGATCGATCTGAGTTAGCAAAACCACAACTCACCGATTTTTCCTGTCCAGTTTGCCGAAAAGCTTTAGAACGCTATGACTATCAAAAAGAAGGACAGACGAAAACGTTACTCCGTTGTTCAAATCCCAAAGCCAGAACAGATCCTAAGCACAAAGATGTGGTTTACTTCCAAACAGAAAAAGGTTGGTGGAGTCCAAAATTTGGAGAACTAAAACCAACCTAATTGTTCGATCGTGTTGTTATGCAGACCAATCTATCGGTTGGGGTAATAGTTGAAAGGTTATCGGTTAGCCACAAATGCCTCAGGAATTTATTATGAAGGCGATGGGAAATCTTAACGTTAGTGCTTGAACCATGGAGTAAAATGTACAAGCCTTAACTAAAAATTTCTATGATTCGATTGACCATACCCCATGACACAAGTGCATTACTTGCTTTGGCAGAGGCAACAGGGCTTTTCGAGTCAAATCAAATTGAAGAACTCGCTCAAATGCTAAATCAGCATTTCAGTAACGAAACAGATAGCCAAGGTGTATGGCTAACCGACTACGATAATGAGCCAGTGGGGGTTGCCTACGTTGCGCCAGAACGTATGACAAACGGGACATGGAATCTCTATCTGATTGCTATTCATCCCAACCACCAAAAACAGGGACGCGGAGCCGTGTTGTTGCGATATGTCGAGCAAATGCTCGCTGAGCGCGGCGAGCGTGTGCTACTAGTGGAAACATCTGGAACGGACGACTTTGAATACGTCCGCGCATTTTACCGCAACAATGATTACGTGGAGGAAGCGAGAATTCGCGATTTCTACACAGACGGTGTCGATAAAATTGTCTTTCGCAAGTCACTGAGAAGTGTTGCTGCATAACATAATCCCGTTGCACACCGACCGTATCGAGTTGGTTGGTTGAGAACGAAAATTTACTAGCGGCGGGTGAGCGGGATCGTTAGTTCGCGTTATTTAGGTTGTTTACTATACAGTCCGTAATACGTTCCGTTCTCGACAAGAATGAGTAACAGACCCTTCAAGGTACTTTTCTCGAACTCAATGGTGGTTAGCAGGCACAAAAAACAGTAAAACAGTTTGTCGCGTTGATAGAGCGAGTTGAACGGCTAGAGTGAGCCTGCTGAGGCTTGAAATTTACCGAGCAATAGTAACATAAACTGTAGGGATAGCTTGGAAAATAGCTGACTAGAATGCTTATTGTCAAACCGCACTTTAATCTGGAACCTCAATGATGATAATTGCTGAACAGATTTATGCACTCGTGAAATCTGTTCCTCAAGACCAAGCAAACGAAGTCCTGACTTTTGCTGAATTTATTCATGCTAAACATCTCAAGGATAATCAATCATTGAGTACAGTAAGCTCAACGGACTGGTCAGAGTTCGTTTATTCTCTGGATGAAGCATGGGCAGAAGACTTTCCTACCCTAGAAGCAATTCGTGCTGAATCAGGACAGGACACCCTGCGGGAGAGCCTTTAGATGTATGTTTTGGATACCAATACCCTGATCTACTACTTCAAAGCACAAGGGCTGCCCATTGGTTCACTAGATATTTTAATTGCAGGAACAACCCTGACACTTCAGGCAACTCTTGTCACCCATAATGTCAACGAGTTTTCCCGAGTTTCGGGACTGGCGATCGCAGATTGGTATTAACGATTCATCAGCAAGCTTCAAACTGCTCCCACAGCCTGTCAATAGAGCAGAAATAACGAATTGACTGGATCGCAGTCGATTTACTCTAAACCTAACTCGCGCTTCAGCAAACTAATCGACTTACTGACAATAAAATTCTCGCAACAAATCACTTGCGGCGGACGAATAATATCATCCCGCGAAGCCGAAATCGTCGCCTTCACCGTCGCACAACTCACGTGATCAAAACTAAAAATCGTCTGTGCAGTTCTCACCATCGCATTGAGTTTGTAGCGATCGTTCACCTGCGCCGTCATGACCAACAAATCATCCCCGCGTAAACTGTGAATAATCACCTCAGCCACGCCAACCGTTCCCGCACTCAAACTGACAATACCGAGACAAGTTCCTTTCGGCATCGTCTTCACCATCTTCAATTCCTGCTCAAAGTCGTAAATATCGACCGGAATCACCCGTGCCGCTTTTGGCATCGCGATCGCTTCCGCTTGAGCAATGAAATATCGACTCGTGACCACCGTACTCGATCGCGTCTGATCTAACACTTGCGCCAGTTCTTCCATGGGAACAAGCTGCATCGGAATTGCCAGAGCGCGTTCTAACTCTCGCATCAACACTTCCCCATTGGCAATATCATGCAGCGGAGCTGTGACCAGAACCGAAGCACTACACCGCAATCTCCAATCGATTTCTGCTAGAAATAATTCTCGTGCTTGTCCGAGCGAACATCCTTGTTTCACAAGCTCATCTAAGCTGGTTTGGATAATTTTATGCGCTTGGGGATATTGCTCAAGCAGAGGCGATTTAATATGCGCTGCGGTGTCATCATGTCCCTGGTCGCGTACATAAATTCCTGAACCCGCTTGGGCATCTACGACCCCTGCATCTTCAAGTTGGCGATAGACCTTACTAATCGTATTGCGGTGCAGCCCGGTTTGCATTGCCAACTGACGCGTACTCGGCAAGCGATGTCCCGGTGGAAATTGCCGCGATGCGATCGCGAATAAAATCTGGTTATAGAGTTGAGTTGATGCCGGGATATCACTATCTGGCTGAATATGAAACTGCACCATGCCCGTGCCTCAAGCTACGTTCTCTAAATAATTTTTACCGTGCAAATCCTTACATTATTCGTTAATCAGAATCTGCTTTTATCGTCCACTAGTTTAAGTGCCACACTGGATAAAGAAGTTGGGTATTTTTTCGGTTTGTCATTTGATTTACTTTGGCGCATCAGTATTATTTCTGACTTGCTTAAACCTTGAATCTAACTCGCTTTCAACCCCTTTACTCACCCCAATGGCAACAGTATAACTCGTAGAATTTCGATTGCCTTTTTGAAAAAATCCGTGATGTAGGTTATCTAGGTTCCTCTTTTTTTTTGAACTGTAAAGATAAATAAAGCTTCTGCTGATTTTTTTGGCAAGTTTTGGTTAAAAATACTGAGAGTTACAGTGTGAACGATCGTGAATTCCTCTTGGATCAAAATTTCTAACCAATCTCTCGACATTGATGCTTATCTGGCTGAACCCAGTTCGCCAACTTCAGCGGCGATCATCGTCATTCAAGAAATCTTTGGTGTGAATCCTCACATTCGAGATGTGACAGAACGATTCGCGCAAGCCGGATATATCGCGATCGCGCCCGCTATTTTTCAGCGAACGGCTCCTGGATTTGAAGTCGGATATAGCCAAGAAGAGACAAAACTTGGGCGATCACATAAAGATCAAACTCAAGCGGACGAATTGTTAAGCGATTTGCAAGCGACGATCGATTATCTAAAAGCGAAAGGCATTCAGAAAATTGGGGTGATCGGCTTCTGCTTTGGTGGACACGTTGCCTATTTAGCGGCAACCCTGCCAGACATTCAAGCCACCGCTTCATTTTATGGTGCAGGCATTGTCACGATGACTCCAGGTGGAGGGGAGCCGACCGTTTCTCGAACTCCAGACATTCAAGGAACGCTCTACGCCTTTTTTGGAACCCAAGATCCGTTAATTCCGGTTGAACACATTGATCAAATTGAAGCGGCGCTCAAAGCGCACCATATTGATCACCAAGTGTTTCGGTATCCAGTAGGGCATGGTTTTTTCTGCGATCGACGGGCTGATTATGATTCGACTGCCGCCGCTGATGCTTGGGAGAAAGTTAACGCGTTGTTTTCGAGATTGAAGGACTAAAATGGAAAGCTGATACTTTGTTTCTTAGGACCTATCTCCAATGCCATCTCGATCGACAGATGCTTCCTTTTCGATGGAAGATTTCGCAAAAGCCTTAGAGCAACACGATTATGAGTTTCAGAAAGGAAAACTCGTGACGGGTAAAGCCTTTAGCTACGAAAGCGATGGGGCATTAGTTGATATTGGAGGCAAGTCTCCTGCGTTTCTGCCGATCGAAGAAGCGAGTGTGCGGCGCGTGAATGATGTTTCGACTGTGCTGCCCTTGGATGAAGAACGCGAATTCATTATTGTTCGCGAACAAGATGCGGATGGACGAGTAACCATTTCGCTGCGTCAGCTTGAGGTGCGGAAAGTTTGGGAACGCTTAGCCGATTTGCAGGCGAACAATCAGAGTGTCCAAGTTCGGGTCACGGGCATGAATAAGGGCGGCGTGACTGTAGATGTTCAAGGACTGCGAGGCTTTATTCCACGATCGCATTTGGTTGAGCGTGAAAATTTAGAAGCGCTGAAAGGACAAACGCTATCCGCAACGTTCTTAGAATTGGATCGCGATCGCAACAAGATTGTTTTATCGAACCGTCTGGCAGCCCGGACTGTGAATTTCAGTCAGCTCGAAGTTGGGCAAGTCGTGACTGCAACGATTACCAGC
The DNA here is from genome assembly GCF_026735145.1 of Leptolyngbya sp. GGD. NCBI lineage: Bacteria > Bacillati > Cyanobacteriota > Cyanophyceae > Leptolyngbyales > Leptolyngbyaceae > Leptolyngbya > Leptolyngbya sp. GGD. Next base: position 31,095 of record NZ_JAPQKE010000001.1, on the reverse strand, counting down.
TTGAAACCGTTTGGTGCGTTTGCTGAGTTTGATAGCACAACAGGGTTATTGCACATTAATCAAATCAGCAAGAACTATGTTGAATCGCTATCTTCACTGCTGAAAGTTGGGCAAGAAATTAAGGCGATGATTGTGGATCTCGACGAAGGTCGCGGTCGGATTTCGCTTTCGACACGGGTGTTTGAGAACTATCCTGGAGAAGCGATCGAAGATTTTGCGAAACTGATGGACGAAGCAGAATCGCGGCAAGAACGAGCCAAGAAAAACTTACTGGGATAGGTTCCTGATAAATCTTGTTGCAGCAGCGACTCTGGAGAAATCTAGGGTCGCTACAATTTTTCTGAACGCGATCGCAACACTTTTCTTATGGCAAAGAAGCAGAAACCTCAATCCTCAAAATCATCCAAAGGATTTGGGACAAAAAATTTAGCCCCTGAATTACAAAAAGCGATCGGGCTAGCTGCGCGGGAAAAATGGGCTGAAGCGCGCGATATTTTAGAACGCTTAAGTGAGGATTATCCGAACAACACAGAAATCCTGCTGATGTTGAGCAATTGCTGCTATGAGATGCAGGATATGTTGGCATTTCAGCGCGTCAGTGAACGGTTGGTTGAGCTTGAACCGAATAATGCAGATGCAGCGTTTGCTTTAGGGCAAACCTATCTCACTAATTCTCATTTTTTACTGGCGCTACAAACGCTACAGTCTGCGATCGCACGTTGGTCAGATTATCCCAATGCTGAAGAGATCAACGAGATCATCAGCAAAATTGAATCGCAAGTGGATGAATTACTTGGAGAAGCTGGCTTAGTCGGTGAAGCAGGGTTTGAAATTGCGATCTTGCATGAACGCGGACAGGCTGCGCTAGAAGTAGGCGATTATGCAAGAGCTAGACAACTCGAAGAGCAAGTTTTAGAGCGCAAACCAGATTTTGTCGCTGCGAGTAATAATTTGAGTCTGATCGAATTCTTGCAAGACAACCTTGAAGGCGCGATCGCAGTTTGCACTCAAGTTCTGGAAACTCAACCGAATAACATTCACGCGCTGTCGAATTTAGTGCGTTATTACTGTTTAATCGGCAAATTAGACGAGGCTCAGCAAATCGGCGATCGCTTGAAAGCAAGTCAAGCTTCTGCCTGGGATGCTTGGACGAAAAAAATGGAAGGATTGAGCTTCTTGGGAGACGATCAAAGTGTCGTTGAGGTGTTTCAACAAGCCGAAAAAGAAGGCGACCCTGAAATTGCTTCTGCAATGTTCTTCCATTTGGCTGGGGTGGCATTTGCAAGATTAGGACAATCCTCAGAAGCTCGAAAGCATTGGAAGAAGGCGTTAGAAGTCTCTCCCGGATTTGAGCTAGCACGATCGAATCTCGATAATCTGAATCGTATGACAGGTGAACCCGCTTGGGCTTTTCCGTTCAGTCATTGGTTCACACCTATCGCTTTAAAAGCGGTGGAAAAAGCAATGCGATCGGGACAATCTTCTGAGAAAGCCTTTCAGAAATCGATGCAAATTTGCCTGCAAGACCACCCGGAAATCAAAGCGGTTATCCCAATTTTGTTCGATCGTGGAAATCCAGCCGGACGACATCTGGCTTTTGTGATCGCTTCAAATCTAGCAACGCCTGAGTTTCTAGAGATGTTAAAGGATTTTGCATTGAGTCAGCAGGGATCAGATTCGATGCGCCATGAGGCAGCCATTCAAGTGGCTGAAGCTGGATTGTTGCCGACGGAAAATGTTCGGATGTGGTTGCAAGGAGAATGGCGAGAGATTTCGTTGATTTCCTATGAGTTCTATGATGAGTCGCCTTATAAGCGATCGAAAAAAGCAAATGACCTGATGCGATCAGCTTTGAACAAGTTGCGATTTGGAGACAAAGCAGAAGCAGAAGAGGCAGAGCAGTTATTGAGACAGGTTCTAGAACTGTATCCTGATTCACCGGATGTTTTGAATAATATTGCTGCATCCTATGACATCCAAGAGCGAACTGAAGACATGCTTGCACTGATCCAGGAGATCATCGATCGATTTCCAAATTACGTCCCTGCGCGTGCTTCGATGGCTCAATATCATTTACACAATAAAAACATTGAAGCGGCTGACACACTGCTGAAGCCAATGATTTCTAGAAAACGTTGGCATATCGATGATTTTGCAACGTTCTCTAATTCGTATTTGCAGTTACTACTGGCGCAGAAAGAGACAAAAGCCGCCCAACTTTGGCTGAATCTGTGGGCTGGAGTTGAGCCAGATCGAATTGATGTGCAGCAATGGCAAAGACGATTAGCACCCTCATCTTTCCTCGATGATCTTGACCCAGTAACGCGTCTTAAACGGTGAAGCACTCTCTTAGAAGTTGAAAACTAGGATGGTCAGCAACATATTGGAATTGAGTCTCACGATCGAGAACTGTGTGAATTGGAATCACTTCCATCACACAGTTCGTATACGCGATCGCTTCAAATTCCCGCACTAAATCCGGTCGCCAAGTTTGTTCAATCACATGGCTCAACGAACTGAGAAGATGCGATCGCAATAATCCTGGCAAAATTCCATCGACTAAAGGTGGAGTCCACCAACCATTGTCTTTCCAACCCCAAAGCGTACCTGTACTCGATTCGAGCCAGTTGCCATCTAAATCTGTCAGAATTGCTTCTTGAGCATTCAACCGCTGAGCCGTTTGGAGAGCGAGCCAAGGAGCAAGGTAGTTTCCTGTTTTATGTTGAGGAAGCGATCGCGAAAGTTCAGATCCTGCGACCCAAGCTGTAATGCCTTTTTGCTGACGCTCTGCTAAATCAACTGGCAGAGATCGACCTGCAACCCATTCTCGTCCATCTGGAAAAACGACAATTCTTAGAACTGGATAGTCATTTGAGAGCCATTCCGCGCCAGATCGAATGTTGTCCCAATTAGGAGATTGCCAGTGGAAATCCGCGATCGTCGTTTCTAAGCGATCGCAATGCCCCTTCCAATTTGTCAATTCATGATCTAAGGATTGGTAAACTCGCAGGGTCGTAAAAGTTGTAGCACCATAGATTAAACCTGGATCAGTGATGGAGAGTTGAATTTGATCCCCTGCAATGGCGCTTCCGTTGTACCAATATTTCACAGTAACCCCATTTCTCTTAAGCCTTGTTGCAGCCTCTCAGCTTCGGGAGAATTCTGCTGTTGGTGCAGATCGATCGCAGTCTGAAACGCTGCTACACTCTCAGGCACTTGTCCCAATTTCAGTAACACGACCCCCAGATTTTGATAAGCCTCAGCGTAATTTGGATTCAGCGCGATCGCTTGATTGTAATGCGCGATCGCCGATGAGAATTGTCCCATTGCTTTTAAGGTTGCGCCTAAATTGCAATGCGCGATCGCAAAATTCGGATCAATCTTTAATGCCTGCTGAAACAGAATTTGGGCGTTTCGCAGATCCCCGGCATCTTTTAGTAAACTCGCTAAATTATTGACGGCTCCTAATTTCAGCTTCGGTAGGATTGGCTGCTGAATGGCTTGCTGGTAATGATGGGCAGCTTGCTCGATTTCATTCAGTTGCACATGCACACTGCCTAAATGGTAATGCAGTTCATATTGCGTCGCAGCATCCTCGACGGTAGACAAACCTCGCTCTAAAAGTTCGATGCCTTTCGCCGTTTCGCCTATCTGAACATAGAGCGCGCCGAGCTTACTACAAACATACGGATCATTGGGATGAGTTGCCAGAAAGCCTTCCATGGTCGATCGCGCTTTATTCGCCTTATCCCGTCCAGCAATCACATCCGCCTGATAACCCTCATGCAAAATCGCGACTTCCGAAATCGCTCCAATCTTCCAATGCGCCTCTCGTTTCAGCAACGCCTCAACTTGATCATCGATCATCGCGTGATACGGACGAGAAAACCAAATCTCAGGATGTCGTCGAAATAATCGCGAAATTAATGAATAGGGAGACTGAGCTGCTCCAATTTCTTGCCGAACTAAATTAAACACAAGATAGTCATCTTGCGCGATCGCCTGTTTCAAGGTCGGTACAATCTCTGGAACTAAGACCTCATCCGCATCTAATACCAAAATCCAATCGCCATGAACATACTTCAGCGATTCATTGCGGGCGGCAGAAAAATCATTCCGCCATTCAAAAGAGTGAACTTCTGCACCAAAAGACTTGGCAATTTCTATTGTGCGATCGCTCGATCCAGTGTCCAGAACCACCATCTCATCGACCACATTCTGAACGCTAGACAAGCAGCGCGGCAGATTTTCCGCCTCATTTTTGACAATGATACAAAAACTCAGTTGCATAACGTGGTGATCGTGAATCCTTAAGTTAGATTGGACGAATCGAATCAGCGATTCTGAAAATCCGACTCTATATATTCTCAGAAGGATACATTTTAATGAACCAGCGGTGGAGAAACACAGGATTATATGGACTTTTCGCGATCGTGACGATCGCGCTATCAACCGCAGTCTTTGCTGAACAGCCCCAAACTCGTGAAATCTGGGAATACAGCCAGTTTATTCAAGAAGTTGAAAAAGACAATGTTAACAAAGTCAGTTTGACTGCCGATCGAACTCGAATCTTGGCACAATCCGAAGATGGAAAGCGCTTTTTAGTCAACCTGCCGGACGATCCTGAACTGATTAACACTCTGGTGCGGAATCAGGTCGATATCTCTATCGTGCTTGAACTCAAGGACAGCGACTTCTAGCCCCAAATCGTTCCTGCCTGATTCCTGACCAGGATACTAAAAACTCCACCCCATAACGTGATCGATAGTAAATCCTTACGTTACATTGGATAAATCGGTAATTCTCAGATTTCTCTCGTATTGATGCAAGAAGTCTTAATACAGAGTAATATAAGTTTACAAATACAAATCCGAGAACCCGATTTATTCCTATTTTCAGGAGGATACACCCCGGTGAACAAGCGGTGGAGAAATGCAGGGCTATATGCGCTTTTAGCGATCGTCGTGATTGCTTTGGCAACGGCGGTCTTCGATAAGCAACCCCAAACTCGTGAAACCTGGCGCTATAGCCAGTTTATTCAAGAAGTTGAAAAAAATAATGTCAATAAAGTCAGTTTGAGCGCCGATCGGACTCGCGCCCTAGTGCAATCTGAAGACGGAAATCGCGTCTTAGTGAATCTGCCGACCGATCCTGAACTCATCAGCATTCTGACTCGCAATAACGTCGATATTTCTGTTCTACCTGCAACCGATGGCAATGACTTCTGGCTCAGAGCAGTCAGCAGTCTTTTCTTCCCAATCTTGCTGCTTGTGGGCTTGTTCTTCCTGTTGCGCCGCGCTCAAAACGGACCAGGTAGCCAAGCGATGAACTTTGGCAAATCCAAAGCCCGTGTGCAAATGGAGCCTCAAACCCAAGTCACCTTTAACGATGTGGCAGGGATTGACCAAGCGAAGCTGGAATTGAACGAAGTTGTAGACTTTTTGAAAAACGCCGATCGCTTTACTGCAATCGGTGCAAAAATTCCCAAAGGTGTCCTACTCGTTGGACCTCCTGGAACTGGTAAAACCCTGTTGGCAAAAGCTGTTGCAGGCGAAGCAGGCGTTCCGTTCTTCTCGATTTCCGGTTCTGAATTTGTCGAAATGTTCGTCGGTGTGGGTGCGTCTCGCGTCCGTGACCTGTTCGAGCAAGCCAAATCGAATGCACCTTGCATCGTCTTCATCGATGAAATTGATGCAGTTGGTCGTCAGCGTGGTGCGGGTCTAGGCGGTGGTAACGATGAACGTGAACAAACCTTGAACCAACTCTTAACCGAGATGGACGGGTTTGAAGGTAACACGGGAATCATCATCATCGCGGCAACCAACCGTCCTGATGTCTTAGATGCAGCGCTCTTACGTCCGGGTCGTTTCGATCGCCAAGTCGTCGTTGATCGTCCTGACTATTCCGGTCGTTTGGAAGTGCTCAACGTTCATGCGCGCGGCAAAACGCTCTCGAAAGACGTTGACCTCGAAAAAATCGCGCGTCGGACTCCTGGATTTACCGGAGCAGACTTGTCGAACTTGTTGAACGAAGCCGCAATTCTTGCCGCTCGTCGCAATTTGACTGAAATTTCAATGGATGAGATCAACGACGCAATCGATCGCGTCTTGGCAGGTCCTGAGAAGAAAGACCGTGTAATGAGTGAGAAGCGCAAAGAACTTGTGGCTTATCACGAAGCAGGTCATGCACTCGTCGGTGCTTTGATGCCTGACTATGACCCTGTTCAAAAAATCAGCATTATTCCTCGCGGTCGCGCAGGCGGTTTGACCTGGTTCACACCAAGCGAAGACCGGATGGATTCAGGCTTGTATTCTCGCTCTTACTTGCAAAACCAGATGGCCGTTGCTCTAGGTGGTCGAATCGCTGAAGAAATCGTCTTTGGTGAAGAGGAAGTTACCACAGGCGCATCGAACGACCTTCAGCAAGTAGCACGCGTTGCAAAACAAATGGTGACTCGATTCGGCATGAGCGATCGCTTAGGACCAGTCGCATTAGGTCGTCAGCAAGGCAACATGTTCTTGGGTCGTGACATCGCTGCTGAGCGGGACTTTTCCGAAGAAACCGCAGCCGCGATCGACGATGAAGTTCGCAACCTGGTTGAACAAGCTTACCGTCGTGCAAAAGCGGTGCTGGTTCAGAATCGTCCGGTGCTGGATAAACTGGCAGAAATGCTGGTGGACAAAGAAACCGTCGATGCTGAAGAACTGCAAGAGCTTTTAGGCAATAGCGACGTGCAGATTGCAGCGATCGCGTAAGCGCTGAATACTCATGTAAGTTTCTACTTCACTGAAAATTCGAGAGATGTTCCACCGGGGCATCTCTTTTTTTTACAGAGAACTCCAGATCGCTAAAACTTAAATAAATATGTCACAGTTTAAATGTATAGCTAGTGTGAAATGTCATGGTTGCCGCTTTCCGCCATGACTTCATTCACCCTAAAACTTAAAGAGAACTCAGGGTAATTACTCAATCTTGTCGTCTAGTCCCTCAACCTTTTCCTATGAGCAGCGCTTTTCTGACCCGTCTTCACAGTCCCGATCGTCCTGTCCTCGTCTTCGATGGCGCAATGGGAACCAATATTCAGTCCCAGAATTTAACAGCAGAGGATTTTGGAGGTGCGGAATATGAAGGCTGTAACGAATATCTCATTCATACGAAACCAGAAGCGATCGCGAAAGTTCACCGCGATTTCTTAGCAGCAGGCGCGGATGTGATTGAAACCGATACATTCGGCAGTAGCCCGTTTGTGCTGGCAGAATATGGGCTGCAAGATCTAGCGTATGACTTGAGCAAGAAAGCGGCTGAACTCGCGAAACAATGCGCCGCCGAATTCTCAACTCCTGAAAAGCCTAGATTTGTCGCCGGATCGATGGGACCTGGAACAAAATTACCGACCTTAGGACACATCACATACGATGAGCTAAAAGACGCATTTACCGTTCAGGCAGAAGGGTTGTTTGATGGTGGCGTTGATTTATTCATCATTGAAACCTGTCAGGACGTACTGCAAATCAAAGCCGCTTTGAATGCCGTCGAAGCTATCTTTGAGAAAAAAGGCGAGCGTCGTCCGATTATGGTATCTGTGACGATGGAAGTCCAGGGAACGATGCTCGTCGGGACAGATATTAGCGGCGTTTTGGCAATCTTGGAGCCGTACCCGATCGATATTCTCGGCTTAAACTGTGCGACAGGCCCCGATCGCATGGCAGAGCATATTAAATATTTGACGGAGAACGCACCGTTTGTCGTGTCTTGCATTCCCAATGCAGGCTTGCCAGAAAATATTGGCGGTCATGCTCACTACAAGCTGACTCCAGTTGAATTACAGATGGCATTGCACAAATTCATCGAAGATTGGGGTGTGCAAGTGATTGGCGGATGTTGTGGAACTCGTCCTGCGCATATTCAGGCATTAGCAGAAGCCGCCGCGACGATGAAGCCGAAAGAACGCAATGTTCGGATCGGGGAGCGCGAATGGATGAATGGTCAAGTGTTTGAATCAGAAACACCCAGACCACTTTTAAGCTATACGCCTTCAGCCGCATCGATTTACACATCTCAGCCTTATGAGCAGGATAATTCTTTTCTGATTGTAGGCGAGCGATTGAATGCCAGCGGTTCTAAGAAAGTTCGAGAATTGCTCAATGCGGATGATTGGGATGGACTAATTGCGATCGCAAAATCCCAGGTCAAAGAAGGCGCGCATGTATTGGATGTAAACGTCGATTATGTCGGACGCAATGGCGAATCCGATATGAAAGAACTCGTTTCCCGCCTCGTTACCAATGTCACCCTGCCTCTGATGCTCGACTCGACCGAGTGGACAAAGATGGAAGCCGGACTCAAAGTTGCGGGCGGCAAGTGCATTCTCAACTCGACCAACTATGAGGACGGCGATGAGCGGTTCTTCAAAGTGCTGGAATTGGCGAAAGAGTACGGTGCTGGAGTCGTAATCGGAACGATCGACGAAGAAGGCATGGCGCGGACGGCTGAGAAGAAATTCCAGATCGCTCAACGGGCGTATCGCGATGCACTAGAATTCGGAATTCCGCCGCACGAAATTTTCTTTGACACATTAGCTCTGCCGATTTCGACCGGGATTGAAGAAGATCGGGAGAACGCAAAAGCAACAGTTGAGTCGATTCGGATGATTCGGGAAAATCTTCCTGGCGTTCACTTCATGGTCGGGGTGTCGAATATCTCATTCGGTCTGAGTCCTGCGGCTCGGATTACTTTGAATTCGATGTTCTTGCATGAAGCCACGAAGGTCGGAATGGACGGCGCGATCGTGTCGGCGGCAAAGATTCTTCCACTTGCGAAAATTGAGCCTGAGCATCAAGAAGTCTGTTTAGATCTGATTTACGATCGTCGCCGATTTGATGGGGATATTTGCATTTACGATCCGCTGACGAAGCTGACGGAACTATTTGAAGGCGTAAGTGCAAAAGATGCTCGATCGACGAGTTCTTTAGCAGATTTACCCGTTGAAGAACGTTTGAAGCAGCACATCATTGATGGCGAACGGATTGGTTTAGAAGATGCATTGAAAATCGCATTAGAAACCTATGAGCCGTTGCACATCATCAATACATTCTTGCTTGATGGCATGAAAGTTGTCGGTGAATTGTTCGGATCGGGGCAAATGCAATTACCGTTTGTGTTGCAGTCTGCGGAAACCATGAAATCTGCGGTCGCATTCCTTGAACCATTCATGGAGAAGAAAAGCGATGACAGTGGCAAGGGTAAATTCTTAATTGCAACCGTGAAAGGGGATGTTCATGATATCGGCAAGAACTTAGTTGATATCATTCTCACCAATAACGGCTACAAGGTGATTAACTTAGGGATTAAACAGCCAGTTGATGCGATCGTCGATGCTTACGTTGAACATCAACCAGATTGTATTGCGATGAGCGGATTGCTCGTAAAATCGACTGCATTCATGAAGGAGAACTTAGAAGTCTTTAATGAACGTGGGATCAGTGTTCCAGTGATTCTTGGCGGTGCAGCACTGACTCCAAAATTCGTTTACGAAGACTGTCAGAATGCTTATAAGGGGCAAGTGATTTACGGACGCGATGCGTTCGCGGATTTGACGTTTATGGATCGCTTTATGCCTGCGAAAAAAGAGGGGCAATGGAGTGATACCGAAGGTTTCCAAGGCGAATTTGCTCAGTTCAATCAGAAGGGGCGTAAAGCGATCGAACAAGCTGAACGCGAACTAAACGGCGAACCAGAGAAGAAATCGGATGAGCCGGAAGTGATCGATTTAGTGCGATCGGAAGCTGTTGCGTTGGATATCGATCGACCGACTCCGCCGTTCTGGGGAACTAAAGTTCTCAATCCTGAAGATATCTCCTTAGAAGAACTCTTCTGGCACATGGATTTGCAGGCGTTGATTGTTGGACAATGGCAATTCCGCAAGCCGAAAGACCAATCGAAAGAGGAATATGATGCGTTCTTAGCTGAGAAGGTTTATCCTGTCTTGGAGCGCTGGAAGCAGAAGATTCAGACTGAGAAACTGTTAGAGCCTCGGATGATCTATGGCTATTTCCCTTGTGCGGCTGAGGGGAATTCGCTGCATGTTTATGATCCGAGTGTGATCGAGCAGGGCCTCACTCCTGCAACTGCAACGCCCTTAGTGACTTGGACATTTCCACGTCAGAGATCTTTACGCCGCTTGTGTATTGCAGATTTCTTCCGTCCAGTGTTAGACAATCAGTTCGATGTGTTACCCATGCAAGCGGTGACGATGGGACATATTGCCACTGAAGTCGCTCAAGAGCTATTCAAGGCGAATAACTATACAGAGTATCTCTACTTCCACGGTATGGCAGTCCAGATGGCGGAAGCTTTGGCTGAATGGTCACATGCTCAGATTCGTAAAGAGTTAGGCTATGGAGAGCTTGAGCCAGATAACATTCGAGATATGCTAGCTCAACGTTATCAAGGCTCACGTTATAGCTTTGGCTATCCAGCTTGTCCGAACGTTGCGGATCAATTCAAGCAATTAGAACTGCTAGGAACTGAGAAGATTGAGATGTCGATAGATGAAAGTGAACAGCTTTATCCAGAACAATCGACGACCGCCTTTGTGGTCTATCACCCGACCGCGAAGTACTTTAGTGCTTAGAGCTGAACTCCCTATCTACCAGAGAGGATAGATAGGGAGTTCATTTCAATTGGTTTAAGACTGGAGCGAGATGTGAGCGAATTGCATCTCGCTTTTTGCTTCAGAGCATGAGTGGTAAATCTTCGAGAAGGTTACTCGTTCACCACAATCAATCAGATAGGGAGATAGGAAGCAATTTAGTCTGGGTTCTCCCCATCTACCCACTCCGAAAAATTCACACGATCGACAAACTACTTTGCATCCGCCGGAATCTCTTCCCGCGATTCAACAACAAGCTGCATCGTTTGAACAGCAATATCTCGCATGTCTCTTGTTAATGGAAATGCTCCATTTGCACCAAACCAGCGATCGAAGATTTGTACTGATTTGGGTTCTCCGCGCACAAAGCCTTGCATGTAGCGATACAAAGCATAATTTACCGTATCCAGAAACCTAGAGTTATCTTCAGGAACCATACAAGCAATCCCTTCTTGAGATAATGGACTGTCCGGCAAAATGTTGTACTGGTTGATTTTTCCAGCTAATCGCGCTTCTAGTAAAATACTATCTGCGGCGAACGCATCGATCGTCCCTTTCTCCAAAGCTTGATAGCCTTGTTCCCAAGTTTGAAAATAGACAGGTTTTGCCTTCGGTAATTTTCGTTGTACTGCTAGCTCATTAGTCGTGCCCGGCAACACTCCGATACGCTTGCCATTAAAGGCTTCTGGAGTACCTAAATTGCTTGATTTTTTGACCGCAAGTTGAGTGCCCGTCGTCGCATACACCAGCGAAAAATCAACCTGTCGATTGCGCGCCCAAGTAAAGCTACTGAAATCACAGACGATATCCACTTGTCGATCGGCGACCTTTTTGACGCGATCCGAAGGCGGTAACGCAACTAATTTCAATTGAACTTTCTTGCCTGTTTCTTTTTCCATCTGAGATCGAATTAATTCCAGCATATCGACGGAATATCCGACTAGTTTGCCTTGTCGATTTTGATAAGCAAATGGAATCGCTTCACTGCTGGTTCCTGCAACCAAAACTCCCGATCGAGCGACCTTCTGCATGACTGTCTCCGCATTCGCGATCTGCGGCAGTGCAGCACACAGAAGGGTACTCAGGACAACGAGAGAAAATGGTTTGGGCATGATCAATCTGATGGATTATTTAGCCCTTATCTTCTACCACTTTAGGTAGGCACATTGTCAAGCGCGCATCGAAGTTGTTCTTGCACAGCGGGCTTTCTGAATTGCCTCGTCACGAGTCGCTTTTTCTTTCAACGTGTTCGCAACTTTCATCGCTTCAGACATCCGATTCACGCGAGCATATTGAATCGCGATCGCTTCTAACATACTGCCACGATCCGTTTCGATCGGAATCACAGTACCGCCATCTGTACCGAGGCGATCGAATTGCGATTCCTCTCCAGGAATCGTTTGGGCAACTTGGAAAGCTTGAGCAAGGTAAGACACGGCTTTTTGAGATTGATTTAGCTCGGTATAACGTTGTGCGATCGCAAGTAAAAGCTGCGTTTTACTCACAGGTTCTGTTGTCTGATTCGCGATCGGTTGGACTAAATCAAACCGATTGATCGTGAGCAATCCCAACGCGCTAGTTTGTAGGTGAGCACTTTTCACCTCTGGGAATGCAGTTCCTTCCGCAATTTGCAATGCGCCTAAATATTGTTTCGCTTCAATGAATTGAGCAAAAGGATTGTCTGTAAAAGATGCGATCGAGGGATCATCAATCTTTGAACTAAAAGCAACCACTTGCTGAAGAAGTTGGCGAGCTTTTTCAGGCTGCTGCGTTTGAGAATAAACCAAAGCAATACTAGCTAAAGCAGTGGGTTTAAAGCGTTCAAGACTGAAGAGATCGCCGCCTTCACGGTTGATTCTCTCGCGATAAGCTTTATCGAGCGGTTCAATCGTTTGTAAGGCTTGCTCAAGCATTTGATTGGCGAGGGTAGAGTTGCCAGCTTGAGCCGTGACGAGCGCGATCGCAGACAGTGCTCTAATCTGCTCCAAAGGACGATTCTCTAAAGGCAATTTGCGTACCCATTCTGCTGCTTGAGAATGTTGACCTGTTTGGGCATAAGCCTTTGCGATTTGTATAATTTGCCAATCGATTAAACCGTAGTCGATCGACGAAATTTGTGCCCAGTCTTCGCGAATCCAGTCAAACTGATTGGCAGCGATCGCGATTTCAATTACAGTCCAGACTTGACCTCTTTGTTCCCAAGAATCGTTGAGTGCTTTAATTGCTACAAGCTGCTGAGACAAGAGGGCTTTAGCTTGAGCGGTTTTGCCAGCTTCTTGATGAGCTACAACTACTGACTTCAACGTGTCGGTGCGGAGATTTTTTACTGATTTTGCAAGCTGCAATGCTGCGTCTAACTGTTCAGCTTGTACATAGGCTTCGACAAGCTTTTGCAGCAATGTATCTTTCTGATAGGGATCTTCTACAGATTGAGCAAGCGTTGTAGCTTGGCGGAAGAGTGAAGTAGATTGACTTGGGGTTTTACGATAAGCGATCGCAACTTTTGCTAAAGCAGAAACTTTTTGAGGAATTGCAGAGATTGATTGAGCTAGTTTTTCGGCATCCGCCAATTTACCATTGCTCAGATAAGCTTGCACGATGCTTTCTTGAGTGTTTGCAAAAGCTTCTGGAACTTTCGACAAGCGCTCTAAAGTCTGTTGTGCTTTCAGATAGTTGCCGATTCGCGCATAGGTTACAGCAGCGCGTTCTACAATTCGATTCGATTCTTCAACTGCAAGCCGAGGTACAACTTTCTCAACCTGAGCAAGCGTAGTTTGTGCAACTTGAGGCTGTGATAGTTCAGCATAGGCTTCTGCCATCTCGATAAGCGCGATCGCACGTAAGTCTGGTGCTTTGATTTGAGGTTCGAGTTGCCGCGATCGTGCCATTAAGTTATTGGCAATTCGCAGTTGTTTGAGTGCTGCATATTGACGTGCGATCGCAACAAAAGCACGAGCTTTCTCCGCACTATTTGCAGATGGAAGACGATTCGTCAGGGTTAGAAACTGCTCAAGTAACGCGCGCGATTTTTGTGGAGATTTGAGCTGCTGATTGAGTTGAATAATCCGTAACGTTGGGAAGCCGTTATAAGGCTCGATTAACCAGGATTGAACTAAATCGGCTTGAAAAGGAGTATTTTTTACTTGCTGCGCGATCGTAATTGCTTCTTGTAAGGCTGTGCCTGCTGTTTCGGCATCTTGTCGATCCAAAGCTTCACGCGCTTGATTGGTCAAAGTTGCAAGCTTGCTTTCTAATTGTTCATTAGGATTACAAGTTATCGAAGCAGGCTGAGCAGAAGCTGGATGAGGTGCTACTAGATGTCGTGTGACGACTAAAAAAGTGGGAGCAATCAATGTAAAAATACTCAGGAGAAGCCAGGGATGAATGGATCGAGACATAAACGATTTTGGGCAAAGTGCTTGACGTTTGCTAGATACCATCCCATCCCTACAAGTTCCAGAATGTTTTTTACTCTGCTTTGAGCTTTAACCACGATCGAATTTCTTTCAACACCCAAGCTTGCTCAAAATCAGTTAGCTCCTCTCCAAATTGATGCAAGTGATATCCATCCCGATACGGTCCTGAAGTAATCGTAATTTTGCCATTATCCCGGCGCACATCTCGAATATGGCGAGTCTTGCCCGTCATTCGATTGCTCATCGCTCGAAATCGCTGGGTTTCGACTGCAAATTCTTTGCGATCGAACTTGACGTAAGTTCGCTGAAACGATGGACTAATAAAAATCAAAAATACAATCAAGGCAAATAGTAAAACCCAGACAGATGCGCTCATTACCCCAAAAACGAGCAGCATCATAAACATCGGCAGCGAGAACATCAGAGCAGGCAGTGCGACTCCTGCCATCAGTAAGCCGAACATCTCAAAAACTGATTCTTCTTGTTGATTTTGCTGTGGGATGACAATTTCTAAGCGTTTTTTCGATCGCTGAAGTTGAACTCGCGTATTTTTAGGACGCTCCACTGCACCAAATGCAGATTCTCCCGCTAAATGGAGTGCCTGAATCGCTTCATTTGCGGTTTGAAATCGTTGTTCGACATCAGGATGAGACAGGCGATCAATCCAATCTGCAAAAGCAGGGGTCAAAGTGACACGATCGCGCCATTGCAATTTCAGATATCGCTGGGGCAAATCCGCAGGTGCAGTTCCCGTCAACAGATGAATCAAAGTTGTCCCTAATGCGTAGAGATCCGAAGCAGCAACAGCCCGACCACCAAATTGTTCGATCGGCGTATAGCCGTAGGTTCCAACAACTGTAAAGGTTCCACCTTCAATCGGAACATGATCCTGAACTGCCCCAAAATCAATTAAATAAATCTGCTCATCTTTTCCCAAAATCAAATTACTAGGTTTGATATCGCGATGCAGAAGCGGAGGATTTAATTGATGCAAATCGCGCAAAATTTCTAGAACTGCGATCGCGAATTTTCGCACTTCTTCTTCTGTAAATCGTTTTCCATCCTGCACCAACTCTTTGAGCGAAGTGCCTGGAATATAATCCTGGACTAAGCCAAACCAAAGAATGCGATCGTCGATCGAAAAAGAGTCTCGACATTTCGGAATCCGAGGATGATCAATCTGACGTAAGACTTGGGATTCGCGCTCAAACAGTTTCAAATCTTCCCACTGCATCTCTGCACCAAATGCCAGGAGTTTGAGCACAATCGGCTCAGACTGAGCGTTCAAATCCAGTGCAAGCCAAGTCTGTCGTCCAGCACTCTGTCCTAATTTCTCTTGGAGTTGATAGCGATCGTACAGCGTCTGTCCTGCCGTCAGCATCGAACCGAATCCCCCTAGCATCGTCATCGACTCACTTCGCCTCTGATCATAGCGATTCCGGTTATTCTTTGACGAGCGCTCCATTCTACTCAGGGAGTCTCTCTAAATGTCCTGCTCAACCGTGATTGAGCAACCAGGTTTCTAAATCAGTTACGGTTGAAAAGTCGAGTAGAGCATCAGCTAACGCTTCAAGTTGTTCGATCGATAGAGTGTTAATTTGCGATCGCGTTTCTTCTGATAAATTTCCGACTTGTCGAGTCAAGAGACGCAGAATCAGCGTTCTTTGCCCTTCTTGCCGCCCTTCCTGTCGTCCTTCCTGTCGTCCTTCCTGTCGGGTTGCTTGCTCCCATTCCAAAAAAGCTTGTGAAAACGCCATCAGTACCTCTTGAGAACAATCCACTACTAGGTGTTCATTGTGTCAAAGGCAAGTCAAAAGTCACCACCACTTGCGCGGATTGTTAAGCCAGCGATTCTGCTTGCGAGGCATCGTAGGAAGTCCTCGACCTCTCAGAAAAGTCCAAGTTATATCATCCACAATGCCCGTCTCTCGTAATCTGGAGCGCTGCTGAAATTGTCGAACCGCAGCTTCTGTCGCAGCATCGTAAACCTGATTTCGGTCAACATCGAAGCCATGAACTAACAAGAGTCCTTGAAGTTCAGCCACATCTGTCCCAATACAGCCCAGTTTTAAGAGCCGTGTGCCTGGTTCTAGGTCTGTGTTGAGTACAGACCACGTCTGTTTACCCACCACACCATCAATTCTCAATCCATGTCGATGTTGAAACGATCGAACTGCTGTTTCAGTCCGACTCCCAAAATCTCCATCGATTCTCAGGTTAAATCCATGTGCTCTCAATAAGGCTTGCAGTTGCATAACATCGCTTCCTTGATCCCAAGGATACAAATCGGGCAGTTCGATCTTATCGGGGGGAATTTCAGCGCTCATGGCAATTTTAGATTCAGCTTCTTACATTTGAGTATGAATGAAAAAAGCCTGAATCTCTGACCTGAGATAGGACTTTTTTGCGATCGCAAATTCTAATTTTTAAGATGAGGAACCTTATCTCTGGCGGCAAAGTCATTGAAAGTATCGCCGTTAGACTCGGACTTGAAGGACAAAAATCTATGTTGAACTTGAAGAAATTGCAAACTAGCACTGCGCTCGCACTGACGATCGGTGTAACGGCGACTGGAGCCGCTCCGATCGTATTTGCGAAAGACGCGATCGCTGCTACTCCTGCTCCAATGAAAGTCGCGCAGCTTTTCCCCTCATCTCCCTCGTCACCGACGCAAACGACAGGTGCATTCCGAATTCCGGCAGGCACAACGTTGCGCTTGGCTTACCGAGATGCTGAGAAAATTTTGGTTGCCCCGAATGAACGCCTTCCGATTACGTTAACTGTTCCCAATAATATTCGCACCTCGAATGGAACCCTGTTGATTCCAGCAGGTAGCCAAGTGAAAGGAGAGTTTCAGCCTGCCGATGGTGGAACTCGCTTTGTCGCAAATACCTTGATTTTGAATAATGGCAATCAGGTGGCACTGAATGGTCAAACAGATTTAGTCACTCGGACTGAAGAAATTCGTCGAGGGGTGAGTACAGATGCAATTCTGAAGGGAGCTGCAATCGGTTCAGGTGCAGCAGCGATTATCTCTGGCATCACCGGGAATCGTCGGATCACGTTGGGCAAAGTTCTAATCGGTACGGGTGCAGGTGCTTTAGGTGGCTTATTGCTTGGACGAAATCGCAATCAGGTGATTTCAGTCAATCAGTCTGATTTGAATTTGCGTCTGAATTCTGCGTTGGCAGTGAATGCCTACTAAGTGGGGAGTGGGGAGTAGGGAGTAGAGATTGTTTCTTCCCCACTCCCCACTTCTTTCTAGCTCCAATCATCCCGCTTCGCGCCACGCCCCTTATAAGGCTTCGTCTCTACATGAATGTGGCGAGTTTTTTCAAACAAAGCATCCTCCGTTAAGTTCCACTGTTTGAGAACTGTATCTAAGTCTGCTTGAATATCGCGTGCCCCTGGGAAACCGTTATAGCGAATTCTCAAGCGGGCTAATTCTGCGAGATTCCAATCCGTTGCTTCGCCCGTCAGTAGAGAATCGACAATTTCACGATCGCTCTTCCACAAAGGATGCTCCTGGTCTTTTTGCTCTTGCGCCATATCTCACCGTGGAAATCACGCTCGTCAGTATAATACGGGAACGCGGTTGCAGAGAGATGGATAAGTTAATTCTTTTGAGCTTTGATGTTGAAGGGTTTGATGTTCCAGAAGAGTACGGGCAACCGTTAGATAAAACAATAAAATTCAAAGCATCGGCTGAAGGTTTAGACCATGGATTAGCCTTACTCGATCGCTTAGAAACCTGTTTAAATTGGTTCAAACCACAAGCAAGATTTGTAACATTCTCCGAGTTCCAAGCCAGTTGAGATCCAAGCAGCTTGTTTCGCTAAGCCAATATCGTAATTTGCAATCTATCCAGAATTTTTTCATTAATAATTGAGGGAGTTGTATTCGCATCAACCATCATTAAGCAGTCTAGTTCCTGGTAGTACTCGATAACAGGAGAAAGCAGCCGTTGATTCCACGCTAATTGATCAGCCGATAATCGCTCTAATAAATCATGTTTTGTAAGACTGAGATAAAGTGCTTGAGGCTGTGAATAGCCCATATATTCAAGCAGAAGGTGCAGAGATTGCGCTTGAGTAAAGCACTGAGGAAAGTCCGTGAGAATCCAACCCTGACGAGTATCAGATTGCCGCAAACGGACTTCCAGCATTGCCAGCTTTTCTGTATCAGGCGAGATCGTATCGGAAGGGAGGATGGCTTGCAGATCGCTGCACAAGCGATCGCGCATAAACTGCGAAAACAAATGGATCATCGAGATATGGGGAATCCCGAGTTGTTTCGATAAGATTGCTGCCTGTGTATTCACACTCGCAGTCTCAAGTCCTAAGAAAATAAGCTGCACTGTCATATTATTCCTCAAACGATTAGACTAAACTTCGGTCATCAATGATTGAACTCGAATCATGCTCATCTCAGCATACTGACATCTGATGATAAAGTTTGCTACATCAAAGAACGATAGAGAAATAGTGTGAAAAACTAGAGAACTGATCGCTCATGCTGAACGCAATGTTACATTGTGTCATTGTTCATCACGAATTCAATTCTGAAACTTAAGATAAGCATTCCCTAATCTCTGCTAGTACCTTACTGAGAGCGCAAGGTTTAGATAGATACTTTTCTCCTCGATCTTTGAGGATTTTCAAGCGATCGTTATTCTCAACTGCTCCGGTTAAAAACAAGATTGGAATATTCATGGTTTCCAGATTTTGACGGAGCAATCTCAACACATCAAATCCATCAAAAATAGGCAACTCGAAATCACTAACAATCAGGTTTGGGCGTTCCTCCGTTGCCAGTTTGATTCCTGAGCTTCCATCTTCTGCTTCAATCACTCGATAGCCTTCTAACTCAAGCATCTCTGCCAAATTCGCTCGAAGCGCAGCATGATCTTCAATCAGCAGAATAGTCTGTATCATCATTGAGACAGTAATGATTACTAGAAAAACAATTTGTAGAGCTTGATGCGTGTTGCTGACCCTATCAGAAAATTGTAGAAAACTAGAGAACCATCATTACTGTTCTTCAATTTACATTTTGAGTTAATCTCGCTTCCGGTGAGGTGCACGCCCAAATAGATGCGTCAAACTTGCGAATCGATCGCGAATCTCGTCATTCAACATCTCCGATCGATAGCGCCAACCCCAATTCCCCTCTGCCTGGCCCGGAACATTCATTCTGGTATTCGCCCCCAACCCCATTAAATCTTGCATTGGGATGATCGACAGAACTGCAACCGAACTCATGGCGACTCGAATCAAATCCCAATGAATTCCCTGCTGTCCGATACAGCCCATATAGTTCCAAAGATTGCCCCGCTCATAGTCTGAAAGCTGCTCATACCAGCCGATCGTTGTATCGTTATCGTGCGTACCTGTATACACGACACAATTACGAGGATAGTTAAATGGCAGATAAGGATTGCCCGGATCAGACCCAAAAGCAAAGTGAAGAATCTTCATGCCTGGAAACTCATACTTATCCCGTAATGCTTCTACTTCCGGTGTAATCACACCTAAATCTTCTGCCAAGATCGGTAGCTTTCCTAACTTCGTATTGAGCATCTGAAAGAACTGATCTCCTGGCGCTTCGATCCAGTTCCCATTCATCGCTGTCTCTTCACCTTGCGGAACTGCCCAATAAGCCTCAAGCCCACGAAAATGATCAATCCGAATCCAGTCCACCAGATCTAACATGGCTTCAAATCGCTGCACCCACCACTTGAAATCTGTCGATTCCAGATAGTTCCAGTCATAGATAGGATTACCCCAAAGCTGTCCTGTTGCACTAAAATAATCTGGTGGTACACCTGCCATCAGTTCAGGATGTCCGGTCTCAGGATCAAGCCGAAAGTTCTCCGAGTTTGCCCAAACATCCGCACTATCATGTGCAACATAAATGGGAATATCTCCAATAATTTGCACACCATTTTCGTTGGCATGTTCTTTCAGCGCCACCCACTGTTTGAAAAACTCGTATTGAAGAAATTTCTGGTAGTAAATTTCTTCTTGCAGTCGGATTCGAGCAGCTTCGATCGCATCCGGTTTCGACTGCATCAATTCGGGTTCCCACTCATACCAACTCTTGCCGCCGTTCTCATGCTTCAGTGCCATGAACAACGCATAGTCTTCTAACCAGAAGGCTTTTCTTGTACAAAAATCGGCAAAATCGCGCTGTTCATCACTCTGATGTTTAAAGGCATCGCAAGCCTTTCGCCATAACGGAGCCTTGAACGCATAGACGCGATCGAAATCCACACAATCGATCCAAAATCCATCAGCATTCGCAAAATCCGATTCTTCTAGCAAGCCGCGATCGCGCAACGCCTCTAAACTAATCAACAACGGATTGCCTGCCATTGATGAATAAGATGCATAGGGAGAATTTCCATATCCCGTAGGACCTAATGGCAACACTTGCCAATATTGCTGTCCACTCTGCACAAGAAACTCAATAAATCGATGAGCTTCGGCTCCTAGTTCTCCGATTCCAAATCGACCGGGAAAGCAGGTAGGATGCAGCAAAACGCCACTTGATCGCATTAAAGGCATAGTAATCTAGCAGGAAAAGGCTGTGAGAACTGTAACATGAGGCGGAGAGGACAAAATCCACCGCAAGAAGAATCAAGATTAATTCGGAAATCGTAATTTTTTATGGCTCATCGCAATCCTGCTCCCACCGTTGACATTATCATCGAACTCATTGATCGCCCCCATCGCCCAATCGTGCTGATCGAACGCCTCAATCCCCCACATGGATGGGCAATTCCCGGCGGTTTCATCGATTACGGAAATTCGGCTGAGAAAACCGCACATCTTGAAGCCGAAGAAGAAACTGGACTGCACATTGAACTCATTGATTTACTGGGAGTTTATTCTGATCCCGATCGAGATGCGCGCCAACATACGATGAGCATTGCGTACATTGCCACTGCCAAGGGCGAACCCAAAGCAGGTGATGATGCCAAAAATGTGCGGATTGTCGAGATTTGGGAGATCCCTGAGAATTTATGTTTTGATCACGATCGCATTTTGCACGATTATTTACAGTACAGAAATTATGGAATGCGCCCAAGATTATGAAAAAAGTAATTCGGACTGATGCGGCTCCGGCTCCGGTTGGTCCTTACAATCAAGCGATCGTGGCTCAAGGTTTAGTCTTTGTCGCAGGTCAAATCTCACTCGATCCGCAGACGGGTGAAATTGTCGGTGCTGGCGATGTTGCGGCTCAAACCGAACGAGCCATGACCAGTTTGAAAGCCATCTTAGAAGCGGCTGGTTCGTCGCTCGATGATGTTGTCAAAACCATGGTCTGCTTGAAAGACATGAACGATTTTGCGGCAATGAATGCGGTCTATGCCAAATATTTTGATGAAGCAACTGCACCCGCAAGAGTTTGTGTGGAAGTCGCTCGCTTGCCAAAAGATGTTTTGGTTGAGATCGACTGTGTTGCAACACTGAAAGATTAGGAGAACTGCGATCGCTCTTGAACCTGATTCACAAGCGAGAGCGATCGCATCGAAGCGCGATGGCTGGAAGATTCACATCACAAGGTAAATGCTTGTTCTGGAACGGGTATGGGCTTTTGTCGATTTGAATATTGGAAATTAGTTGTGTGAGATTCAATACTCTACCAGATGAGCAGTCTTGACGTTTTTTGCAAGTTTCAATTTCTCCAACAGTCGAATCGTCAACCATATCAGATCCACTTCCCACCAGCGCTTGCCAAACTGCGCCGAAGCTTGATAAGCATGATGATTGTTGTGCCATCCTTCTCCGAAAGTCAGCAATGCTGCCCACCAGCAATTCGTCGATCGATCATTGACCGCATAGTTCCGATAGCCAAAAGTATGACATGCACTATTGACAAAGCACGTACTGTGAAAGCCAACAAACAATCGCGCAAAAATGCCCCAGACTACGAAGGGCATTCCACCGAGACCATAAAGCAAAACAGCTAATGCAATCTGTAAAGCAATGTAGTGCTTGTGGCAAAACTGATAAAACGAATCATGAGCAATATCTTGAGTGAATCGATGCAGTTCTGAATGAGATGGAACCTCGTGCATCAGCCAACTGATATGACTCCACCAAAATCCCTGAGTCGAATCATGTGGATCACCCGTACGATCGGCAAACAAATGGTGCATTCGATGATAGCCGACCCAACCCTTCACGGCTCCTTGACCTGCCAATGTGCCACACAAGATAAAGAAGTATTCTAACCATTTGACCGTTTTGAAACTGCGATGCGTTGCTAATCGGTGGAATCCTAAAGAGATTCCTAGTCCGATCGTCAGCCAATGCAAGAATAGAGCAACTCCAACGGCTGACCAACTAAAATAAGCGGGAGACAGTGCAAGTAAGGCTCCTAAATGCAAGAAAACAACAACAGTAATTACAGTCCAACGAGGACGTGGAGAAGTCAAACGGACATCGGTCATGAATTTTGCTCAAACGGTTTGGATAAAATCAGCGTGATCACTCAGCACGATTGCGCTCTGTGGCTTCTAGTTGAAACTCACTCCAACGGTGCTGCACTTGTTTATAGCAATCAGCAGGAGAGACTTTTAGGTTTTGCAGTAGACTGACCTGAACTTCGCGATCCCGTCTCGCCAGAAGCACGATCGCTTGAGTTGGGTCATACGTCGCGATTGCCTCGTGAATCGCAACCCCAGCTTGGCTATCAACTTCAAGCATTCGCAAATATAGCTCGACTTGTGCCTGCGCGACGAACTCCTGCTCAAAGACTACAGAATCAATACTCAAATTCATTGAAGCATTGATCCGATTCGTAATCTTGCAGGTTACTAGTCCTCGCCCTAGTCTCAAATAGCCATTCCAGCTAGTGAACCCTATCTGCAAAAAATTCTGCTGAATAACCAGATCTTGCCAGTGATCAAAATGCGATCGCAAATCATAATGTTGAAACCTCATCAACTTCCCCTGAACTGCAAAATAGGGAAGCAAATCCGTTTTAAGAAACTAAGAACCATCATCATCCGTACCTCGCAGATGAAACACAACAGACATACCTCTTAAAGAGGCGCTATGCATCGGCGGGCATCCTGACTCAAAGAACACAGTTCTTATCACAGTTGCGGGACAGCGTCGGGTTTGCACCGAACTTTCCCCCTTGCGTCTAATGGCTGATTCCCATCAGAACCGATACTCATCTAGAGAGTAGCACGATCAAGCAAAATTAGACTCATCTTTGCCGCACTTCACCCACTCAAACTGGATTGAAAATGAGCCAATCATCTAAATCGTTTACTAAAGTAGTCTCTGAAGGCTCTCACATTTTGCACAGATCCACATATCGGTTACATTCCATGTTGTTGACGAGAATACCAAATCGCTAGTTAGCCGTCCTATTGTTCGCTGATCTAAAAAGCCGCGATTCCTCGGAACCGTTGCCTCTGAGCTATCGTGTCGCGTAAAACTCTAACGCTATGCCCGATAAAGATGAGACTCGTTCAGAAATTAAACTATCAAGTTGACCATTAAAACGAAACACACGATCGCTCATCCACGCGCAATACAGATTCTTGCTGAAATGCCTGTTTATAAGCGGCTCGAATCTGATCAATCTTCTTGCTACTCTCAACATTCATCGGATACAGTAGCGTCAAAAGTTGAGAGTTTTCTGCCACAACCTTACCCTGCGAATTCCGATATTGCCCCTTCGCGGCTACCCTTGTCAGCCCTTCAGGAAATAGCGGAGTCACAACGCGATCGACAAATTGCTGAAATTCAACCTGAGTCACTTCTGAGCGATCGGGTTTCGCGAATCCAAAAAATAACTCTGTTCGCATAAAAGCCTTGCCATGCGGTTGCAACTGGCAAGATTGATCCACAGATTCATCAACCTTTGCGAAAACCAGCAGCGGCACAATCAGCCCGACTGCCACTCCTAAAATTAAGTGGAATCTAGATTTCATCACATCAACCTCAACTCTCTCTTCTCTCACGTTGAAGTGGAATTCTTCATGCAATCCCTAGATTTTGTAAAACCTCAAAAAATCGATAGCTTGAATCGATCTCTGAGTGGGAATACTGAGACAAACCGATGGCAAACGGATAATAGGGAGCATGTGGCGCAAGCTAGATAATATCGTTCTAAATATCAGAACCTACGCCGATCTGAGTCCTGACCTCAGCATTCGACGACAGATCAATCAGGCAATGCGAACTCGCCCCACTCGCACATCCGAGGATTGGTATCGCTCATTTTGGCAACCGCTTTCAATTTCTCAAGATCTGGCAATTTTCGTTTATCAGCAAATGGAAGCGTATTCCGGGTTGCAATTCGCAAAAATTACCCCAAGCGATCGCTTAACCGAGGATCTTCAACTTCCTCTGGTGTGCTGGTTCGATTGGGAATGTACCTTATGTGAGGACTTTCACGATCGCTTTGGCATTGAAATTCGCGATCGTTTGGATATTGGTATGCTGCATACCGTCCGAGATCTTGTTATATTTCTGAATCAGCAACTTTTATCGGTCAATTGCTGATGCCTGATTCATATCCGCGCAATCTCGTGGGTTACGGACAAAATCCACCCCATCCCCAATGGAAAGATCAAGCCAGAATCGCAGTTCAATTTGTCATCAACTACGAAGAAGGCGGCGAGAACTGCGTCCTCCACGGTGATCCCGCCTCGGAAGCATTCTTGTCAGAAATTGTTGGCGCGGCTCCCTTCCAGGGAATGCGCCACATGAATATGGAATCTTGTTACGAATACGGCAGCCGTGCCGGATTTTGGCGGTTATATCGCATGTTTACATCACGCAGAATTCCAGTCACCGTCTATGGTATCGCTATGGCATTAGAGCGAAATCCCGAAGCCGTTGCTGCGATGAAAGCCGCAGATTGGGAGATTGCCAGTCATGGGTACCGCTGGATTGAATACAAAGACTTCTCAGAAGAAGCTGAACGAGAGCATCTCAAATTAGCGATCGACATTCACACCCGTGTCACAGGCAGTCGCCCACTCGGTTGGTACACCGGGCGCAGCAGCGAGCATACCGACAAACTTGTAATTGAGGAAGGCGGCTTTCTCTACAGTTCTGACAGCTATGCCGATGATCTCCCGTACTGGGTCAATACCGACCAAAAGCCGCATCTGATCATCCCGTATACGTTGGACAACAATGATATGCGGTTCGCCACGTCTCAAGGGTTTAACTCTGGCGATCAGTTTTTTGCCTATCTTCGTGATGCGTTTGACGTGCTTTATGCAGAAGGTGAAACTGCACCAAAAATGATGAGCATTGGCTTACACTGTCGCTTAGTTGGACGACCTGGACGAGCCGCTGCACTGATGCGATTTTTGGACTATGTGCAGCAGCACGATCGCGTTTGGCTCTGTCGTCGAATTGATATTGCTCGACACTGGCACGAACATCACCAACCGAAATAACCCAGAACGCGGATGCCTTCCCGTTCAAAATTGATTACTGTGTTACTATCGAAATCAAAGCGTAATCATAATGAGTCCGTTTAAGGAGCTAATGGAATGACACAAGCGATTGACCGGATGCAGTTGGACAATCCACAAGAATGGGATTTATCTGATTTATATCAAAACTTCAGCGATCCAAATTTCTCTCAAGATTTAGAGTCGTTGCAGCAACAAGCCAGCGAGTTTAGGGATGCACATCGCGGCAAGGTGAAAGATTTGAGCGCCGATCAATTAGCAGAGTGTTTTAAAACATTAGAAGCGATCGCTGAAAAATCCGGCTATCTCTATGCGTTTCCTTCGCTCATCTTCTCCGCCGACACCCGCAATACCGAAGCCAAGCAATTTCTAGATAAAGTCATGGAAGCGCTCACAGGCGTTGAAAACCAGCTTCTTTTCTTTGATCTCGAACTGCAAAAATTAGATGCTGCCAAATTTGAAACCCTACAAAAAGCTCCTATCCTAGCAACCTATCAGCATTATCTCAATCGCATTGCAAAGTATCGACCCCATACACTCTCTGAAGAAGTTGAACAGACTCGCAATCAAGATAGCTTAACGGGACGACAAGCATTTATCCAACTGAGATCAGTTCACCTGGGCGAACAAGAATACGAACCTATAACAACTCCCGATGGTCGCATCGTCAGCACCGAATCAGAACTGAGTGCATTGCTCTATCACCCCGACGCAGAAATCCGAACCGCAGGCTATCAATCTGTTCGGAAAGTCATGAAACAGCATAATTCGCTGTATGCTTACATTTTGAATTCCGTAGCACAAGATCACAAGATCGAAAATCAGATGCGCGGCTATGAGTCTACTTTGCAGAAGCAACTGCTAGCAGATGAAGTTTCTGAACCTGTATTTCGAGCGATTATGCAGGGTACAGGCGATCGCTTTGATCTTTTCCAGCGCTACTACACTCTAAAAGGTCAAGCTCTAGGACAAAAAATCCGCACAGCCGATCTTTATGCTCCCTGGGGAACTGAAGCAACCCCACCTGTCACCTATAAAACAGGAGTCGAAACGCTACTTTCTGCATTAGATCAGTTTGATCCGAACTATGCCCGTCGAGCAGAAGAATTCTTCGTGAAAAACTGGGTCGATGCAAAAGTCCGCCCTGGCAAACGTGGTGGTGCATTCTGTTCCTACACCTACGGCAAACATAGCTATCTATTGATGTCATACACCGATGACTACAATTCGTTGTTCACCCTAGCACACGAAATGGGTCATGGATTGCACTTTGCTTGGATTGACGATCGACAAACCTACTTCAACAGCAATCCTCCAATGGTGCTAGCTGAAATCGCATCAACATTCAATGAATTGCTGTTGCTAGACTATCTGCTGAAACAAGCTAAAGACGATAAGGCTTTGACGAAATCATTGATCACACGACAACTTGAAGATCAGTTAAATCTATTATTCCGACAAAGCACAATTAGCCGTCTAGAGCTAGCTGTTCATGAACGTGCCGCTCAAAGCAGTTTTGATCACTCCTTTGTCAACCAAGAATGGATGAAATTATATCAAACTCTTTGTGGTGATGCAGTTGAAGTTCTGCCTGAACATCAATACGATTGGGCAAGAATCGGACATATCTACTTCAAGCCCTTCTACTGCTATCAGTACACAGCATCAAACATTGTGAGTCTTGCTTGTTATCAGAAGTATCTCGAAGTTGGGAAAGACTTTATTCCTGGGTATTTAGAGCTACTTGCCGCAGGTGGCAGCCTAGACCAAGTGACTGCACTGCGTCAGTATGTTGGCGTTGACATTGAAGATCCCGCAACAATCCGGGGAGCTTTAACCTATGTTGAGAAGCTACTAGATCAGTTGCAAGCTAGCCTGTAAATGACTTAAACAAAGAAGCTCCAGTGAACTGTAATTCACTGGAGCTTCTCAGAATTTATCCAGCTCTGTCAACTGCTACTTATGCCGAATATTGTTATATAATTCCGCATACTCTTTAGCTGATTCCGTCCAAGAATAGTCATACTTCATTCCCTGAATCGCCAACTGATTAAAGACCTGCCGATTCTGTCCCCAAAGATCAAAAGCTCGTCCCATCGCGGACTCTAAGGCATAGTTATCCTTGTCATAGAATACAAATCCGTTTCTCTCTTCAGGTGGGTGATTTTGATCATAATCATGATCGAATACCGTATTGATCAACCCTCCCACGCCTCGAACAATCGGCACAGTTCCATACTTCAAACTGATCACCTGTGTCAGACCACAAGGCTCAAAGTTACTCGGCACAACAATCATATCTGAGCCTGCATAGATTAAGTGCGATAACTCCTCATTGAATCCAAGCTCAATATGACAATCGGGATTATTATTCAGAAACTCTTTCTCATGTCTGAACCATTTGTCGATCGACGACTCCGTTGCCGATCCTAATAAAACATACTGTGCCCCTCTTTCTAAGGCATAGTAAATCGAATGATGCACCAAATGCACCCCTTTTTGATCATCTAATCGTCCAATGAAACAGACGATCGGCTTATCTGAATCTTCTAACAACAATCGCTCTCGCAGAGCCTTTTTGTTATAAGCCTTTTGATCAAATGTTTCCGCCGAGTAATGATAAGGCAGATATCGATCGTTCTCAGGATTCCAGAAGCCATAATCCAATCCATTCAAAATTCCAGAGAACTTATCTTGATGGACTTCTAAAGTATGTCCTAATCCATAGCTCACATCTGTATGTCGAGCTTCCCAGGCATGATGAGGTGAGACAGTTGTTACTGCATTTGCATAAACAATTCCACCTTTCATAAAATTGATCGAAAACGGATTAAAGTTATCTCTCAATTTGTCATAGCTGAAATAGTATTCAGGTCGTCTCAACTGCACTGCTTCGAGAACTTGCGTCCCCGCAAATCCTTGATGCTTAAAGTTATGAATCGTATAGCAAACTCGCTGATTTGCCATTCCGTGATACTTATAAATCTCGAATAGCATCACCGGAACCAAGCCCGTTTGCCAATCATGACAATGAATTACATCGGGTCGCTTATTACTTTGAAGCAAAAACTCTAATGCCGCTTTGCTAAAGAATGCAAACCGCATGTTGTCATCATCGCAACCGTAATAGACTCCTCGATCGAAGTAAAAATCTTCCGAATGCGGCTCAATAAAGAAACAAACCCGACCATGCACCCAGCCGCAATACACCGAACAATGAACCCACCCATCAAACCAGGGGACATATAAATCTCGATATGCATCGTGCAGCCCCCAGATATGGTCGTACCGCATGCAGTCATACTTAGGCAGAATCAACTCTACACAATGCCCTTGATTCTCCAATTCCCGGCTCAGACCATAAACCACGTCCCCCAAACCGCCCGCCTTAATCACTGGCGCACACTCGGAGGCAATTTGCACAATATACATTTCTATCCCCCTAGTTAACAAAAATTCATTTTTTGATGTCTTTATTCAATACGTAACCTTGATTTTTTGCAAGTCGCCTCAAAACTTAAACCTCTTTTGAGAACGTCTGATCTAAGATCTGACCCTACAGACTCAAGGATCTCCCCATGGCAACCACGCTGACGACCTCTAGTTTCCCACCGATCTGCGGTTCGGAAATCTCCTATTCCTCTGATCCCGTTTTCCTTCCCACCACAAATCTCCGCATTGACTCTATCCAATCCGCCTTCGCTTGTGCCCTCCACATGCACCAGCCCACGATCCCCGCAGGCAGAAACGGCGAATTGATCAGCAATCTCCAGCATATGTTCGAGCATCCAAACGATGGCGATAACCACAACGCAGCTCCCTTCGCTTGGTGCTATAGCCGTATAGGAGAATTTATTCCTGAACTGGTTTCTCAAGGCTGCAATCCTCGCATTATGCTCGACTATTCTGGTAATCTCCTCTGGGGATTTCAGCAAATGGGGCGTGACGACATTTTGAATCATCTCAAGCGAATTACCTGCGATCGCGAATTTCAACCCTACGTCGAATGGCTCGGAACGATGTGGAGTCATGCCGTTGTCCCTTCTACGCCCATTCCTGACCTGAAACTCCATATCCAGGCTTGGCAACATCATTTTGCATCTATCTTCGGCGACGAGGCTCTCAAGCGTGTCAGAGGCTTCTCTCCCCCAGAAATGCACCTCCCAAATCACCCCGACACACTCTTTCAATACATTAAAGCCTTAAAAGAATGTGGTTATCAATGGCTGCTTGTCCAAGAACATTCTGTAGAATGTCTCGATGGTTCGCCCCTACCTCATGACCAGAAATACATTCCTAATCAACTGGTCGCGCGCAATTCAAATCACGAAACAATCTCAATTACTGCATTAATCAAAACTCAAGGTTCAGATACAAAATTAGTGGCTCAAATGCAGCCTTACTTTGAGGCAAAAACACGAGCAAAACAACAACTCAATCACACCCAAATTCCATCTTTAGTTTCCCAAATTGCTGATGGTGAAAATGGCGGCGTAATGATGAATGAATATCCGCGTGATTTCTTTCGCATTTACCACGAAATCCGAGATTCCGGCAATAACAATTCAGGCATTGTTGCAATCAATGGAACTGAATATTTAGAGCTACTTGAAGCATCAGGCATTAGCCCCAACGACTATCCAAAAGTTCAAGCCGTCCAACAACACAAAATCTGGCAACGAGTTGATCATCATGCTGAAACTGTAGAGCAAGCGATCGCGAATCTCAAACAAAATGACGATCGCTTTCACATTGATGGAGCTTCTTGGACAAATGATCTCAGCTGGGTAAAAGGCTATGAGAATGTTCTAGAACCGATGACAGAACTGAGCGCATTGTTTCATCAAATTGATACTAGTCATCCTCATTATCAAGAAGCTTTACTCTATAACTTGTTGCTTCAAACAAGTTGCTTTCGATATTGGGGACAAGGAGCATGGACGGATTACGCACGTGAGATTTATCGCAGAGGTAAGTCTGTATTAAGCTAGCAAAAAGCGATCGCACTTCTGCGATCGCTTTTCATTTCAAATTATTTTTTCTAAGCCGGAACTGCAACAGCTTCTTCTGCATCTTCCATCTCTTCTTCTTTTACCTGATCGAGATGAATATCAATAACAGTCATCTGCAATCCTGCTCTTGGAACATTTCCATTACTTGAAATGAATGGATTCGGCTCAACTGCCCCAGTACAAATAATCAACGACCCTTTCTTCAAATATGGCAATACTCGCCAAGCTGTCGATTTCTCCCAAATGCTCAAAGACACTGTAAAAGATTCTTCCCGATTGCGAGACTTCCGAACATAGATTGTTGCTTCTGCAACTTTCGCTTCTCTACCATCTTTAAGCGTTACTGTTTTCACGGTTGCATCAGCCGCTAAATTGCCGCTAACAATCCATTGATTGAGTCCAGCACTCGACATGAAAAATCTCCAGCTTTAAATCGTGTTTAGCAAATAAACTTTGTAGAACCATAGTGCCCGTCTTCTCTCAAAATTTTGCTATCTAGCGGATTTAAAGTTAAAAACGCGCTCTAAGAAAAATCTTAAAGCACGTTTTCTTTCTAATGAT